>NZ_QQVY01000037.1 GCF_003590715.1 Paracoccus sp. JM45 | reverse complement strand
GAGATCAGCATCCTCGCCTCCCATCCCGAAACTCGCCTAAGATAGATCTTGCCACGAAGAACGCGGTCCGGCGAGGGTCTATGTGATCATCCGGGATGGAACATGTAGCAACTAAACACTTAAGGGCTATTTATAGCTTAAATTTTATAATATAAAGCAGGTTATATTATCCGCAATAATTTGGTTGTTTCATTATGTCTGTCCAACGTGAAGAGTGGCTTGATACCCTTCGAGGTGTCACAATCAGCTTGGTGATTCTTCATCACTCGTACCTTGCAATGTCAGTTATGCTATCTCAGATGGATAAAACCTTCTTTTTTCCTTTTTATAGATTAGAAGCTTTTTTATCTATTGTTAGAATGCCTGCATTTTTTATGTGTTCCGGTATTTTATTTGCAATTCCCGCCACCCGCGGATGGAATTGGTTTTTCAAAAAACGTTTGTTATGGAGTTTATGGATAGCGGCATTATGGGGATGGTTAACTTTGGGATTAACTATTTTAGGATTTAATATTTACCCATGGGGAAACCCTAAGCTGAGTTTTTTGACAATAAGCCTTATCGATCCCGTTGGAAATATGTAGTTTATTTATTCCATTGCGCTTCTTGCCATGTTTTGCATGATAATACGTAAAATTAATATAATATATTCCATATTTATTACTATTTCTTTTTCAATATTATCGCTGTATGTTATTGAAAATGCCAAATTTCCTAACGGAATAAACTTAATACTTCAAAATTTGGGTGAACGCGGTTTTTTATATTTTACAATCGGATTCCTATTTTCAGCAAATTTAATTAAACCTATCAAAACTAGATTGTTTTTCACATTACTTTCGGTAGTAGTGTGGATTTCATGTTATTTTTTAATAGAAAATATTAATATGCGTGATAATTTTTTGAAAAGCATTTGCTGGCTTTTAATTTCTTTTCCCGCCACCATTTCTGCTGTTTACATTTTGCAATTCTCAATCGATAACTTCCCCATAATTAGTAAATTTTTTAGTTATATAGGGCAAAGATCTTTAGAATTATTTCTTATCCATCAGTTTTTTATAGCAGCTTTATTTATTATTGTGCGCCCTTTTGCAGAAACGACACTGGGCATTTTCCCTTTGACTTTTATTTTTATATTTACTATAATATTTTCTTTACTACTAGCAGCTATATTAAGAAAAATTCCTGGAAATGCTTTTTTCGCTGTGCCGAAAGTTTCTTGGAGAAAATCTTTTCCTAAAATAAAACCGCTATTCTGAGGACCGGTTTTGTTGCGCAAATCCGTTCGGGGAATTCATCTCGTGAATCCAGCATGGTAGCTGGGTGGCTGGTCACGCCATGTCGGCGGTGTAATCTGCCCAGAGACTGAAAGCATCGGCTCGGGCGTGGCGATATGATGTTGCGGTGAGTCTGTAACGTCGGGGACGGAAGATCAGGTTGATCGGGTCGTGTGCGGTCAGGAATCTCTGTGCTTGCAAGTGAGACTTGAACCGGCCAAATACCTTCTCCCGGCTTGCGGGTCGGCCGGTGCGATCCTTCAATGGCGTTATTCAATCTCTTGTGGGCGCGGTGGTTAGCGTCCGGTGCCAGCGTTTTGATCGGCTTGATGTAGCTGCGTAATTTATCCGTGATCACGACCCTCGGCGCGCCGAACTGAGTGATCAGCCCTTTGAAAAACCGCTTCGCTGCCTTTCCGCTTCTCCGCGTTTGCAAAGTATATCGAGAACCTCGCCATTCGCGTCAATTGCGCGTCACAACCAATGCTTCTTGCCGCGGATCGGGATCACAACCTCATTCAGGTGCCATTTGTCGTTGGGAAGAGGACGATCGCGCCGGATGCAATTCGCAAAATGCCGACCAAATCGATTGACCCATAACCGGACTGCTTCCCGGCTGACAATCACGCCCCGCTCAGCCAGAAGGTCCTCGACATCAGCCGTGCTCAGCGCGAAACGATGATAAGACCACACCGCGTAAGCGATGATCTCACGTGGAAAACGGAAGCCCTTCAGGCGCGGCAGACTGGTTGGTATTTTCATGGAGTACGCAATAGCCCGATTAAGCCAGCCAGACAATTTGGCAATGCCGGCGCAACTCGTCCGGCCAAAGCAGCGGCAGCGGTCTTTCCGACCATTCAGTAATGAAATCGCAGTTGCGCAATCTCTAGGCTTTGGCCATCGCCAGTTCCACTGACCCGGTAGACCATGCGATCTTCCTGAGAAATCCGCCGAGACCACCAGCCCGTCAAATCGCCCTTCAAAGGTTCCGGCTTGCCGGTTCCCTTGAAGGGAGTCCGCTTGCACTGCTTGATCAGCTCGTTGATCCGGTCGCGCACCTTGTCGTTGGTGTTGACCCAGTATTGATAATCTTCCCAAGCCTGATCGGAAAAAATCAGCTTCACTCGGTCAGCTCACGCTCTTCGCCAGTTCCGGCATCGAGTTGCGCGATCGACGCGCGCAAGCGGGAAGCGTTTTTCGGTGTGGATAGGAGGTGCAACGTCTCGTTGACAGCGTTCCAAGTGTCCAAGGACACAACAACAACAGACTCGCCCTTCTTGCGCGTCACGACAACTTCCTGCTTGTCGTGGATCGCTCGATCCATGACGCCCTTCAGCTGGGCGCGTGCATCTGAGTAGGTCATAACATCCATCGCGCCTCTCCTCATTGTCGCAACCTTATATGTACAACATTAAGTACAAGTAAAGAGGTCGCGTCAAACAAAGGGGCACATTGACGCGAAGCTCATGCCTCCATGCGCGCTTTATTCTAGAAGCTCGCATGCCTCCCAATAGCAAATCGCCATAAACTTATGACGTTCCGGCCCCTGCCTGACACGGGTTCCTTCATGCGAGCTTTTCCGCCATGCTTCGGAAAACCGCGCAAGGACAGAGGTCATGACCGACACGCCAAAACCGGCCTGGAACAAGGGAAAAGTGGTGGGGAAAAAGCCGCCGCTGACACCGGATCAGGTCAGTCTGATCCGGCTGCTGCTCCGCCAGGATCGCGACCTGCGCGGGTTGGCTCTCTTTAACGTGGCGCTTGATACCTGCTTTCGCGGATCCGATCTTGTCCGGCTGCGGGTGGCCGATGTCGCAACCCCCGCCGGGCTGCGGGAGATTGTCGAAATCCGTCAGAAGAAAACCGAAACCCGCCATGCCAAACCGGTTCAGGCACGGTTGTCTGGGGTCACACGTGACAGCCTGCGCGCCTATCTGGAAGCTGACGCGCGACCGCTCCACGGCTGGCTGTTCACCGGACAAGGCGTGCGCTGGTCACACAGCCATCTAAGCGAAAGCCAGTTGTGGCGGTTGTTCAAGGGCTGGCTGGAGCGGGCGCACCTTGATCCGGCGCTTTACGGGCTGCACTCGCTGCGACGGACGTTCCCCACCTATATCCATCAGCAGACCGGCAACCTGCGGGCCGCACAGCTACTCCTGGGTCATGCGAGTATTGAAAGCACCAAGGAATATATCGGCACCGAACAAGCCAAGGCCCTTGATCTTGCTCGGAAGTACCACCTCTGATGTCGATACAAACATATCTGGAAAAGCGCGACCCGACGACCAATCAGTCCCGCTACTATCACATGCAAATCCTCCCCAATCTCTTTGGGGAATGGACCCTGTATCACGAATGGGGCCGGATCGGACATCGGGGTGAAAAGCGGATGGACCTATTTACCTGCGAAGACATGGCTGTAGAAGCGCTGATGACGTTAGAGGCGGCCAAGCGTCAGCGTGGCTATTGGGTCGAGCCCCAACAGCTGGCGATGTTTGGGTTATAGCTTCCGAATCTCCTCAACACCTAAGCTACTTAGACACGAGTACGCTTTGCCCCAAGGATTCCGCACAAAGCTGGAGAAAACGTGGGGCTCAGGTCACTGTCTATTACTGCCGGTAGCGTGACTACATAATCATGCGACACCTATCGGCTGATGTAGGGGAGCGGCAATTGTTACGCCTTGGGTATTGTTGACATAATGTTCCAACACCTCCCGCATCGAAACGTATATACAGTAAACCGGCCTGAAGGCAGCACTAACCGGCCTGCCATCCTCGTGGCGCACTTCGACATTCACCAGAGGGCCCTCATTCATTTTTGCTGGAAATGCGAAAATATTGTGGATGATACTTTGCGGCATGTCGGTTGAATCGACAATTTCACGAAGGGCATGCTCATAAAATATCTGCTTTGCTATATCCGGCCATCCGGGTGCACTTACAGCATCTTTTGCAGCATAATACTTCGCATCAACAATCATATAGTTAGTTGCATTATCAAGAATAATGTCGGTTTGCATGCCTCGGCTACGCGCGTCAGACATGCCGCTGTCCTTGAGGGTATAGACCGGCTTGGGCAACTCGCTATTCCAGTTTCGTCGCTTGTCATGTGGCGACCTTAGGATCGTTTCACGAAGCATGGTTTCCCAGACCGCGTGAAAGTCGCTGACACCAAACACGAACGCTCCGCCAGACGACTTGCGCGTTTCACGGAGATAGGAACGCAGATATTCTGCCAGGAATATTGATCGGGCCGAATATAACGAGGGAAGAAGGGTATCAAGCTTTCTAGCCCATGTTGTGCGGGGAAATGGCGGGTGCAGGCATAAGAGCAGCTCCTGTCGCCTGCTGGATATACCGCTCAGCCACCAGCCATGAGCAAGGTGGATCTCGCGGACCACCGCAGCCTGAATTTGCGTCAGAATAGCATCGGTACTTCTGGTTGCACGGCTGGTCCGGATGTCGGTAAACACAGGTTGGCCTTTGTACCCAGGCATCGCGAGCTCGCGCTTGACCGTTCCCGCCCAGTCAGGCTTTCCGGAATTTCTGGTCGGCTGCCGGATACGCTTGGAAAAGAGCCCGTGGTCTCTGAAATCGTCAGCCAACCGTTTGATCACGGATAACGCGCCAGGATTGCCTGCCTCGCCATCATCTTCGAAATCACGCTTCGAGGTCTCTGCTCCGAAACGAGCTAGTGCCCGCATGGTTAGGGAGGCGGTTTCGAGATCACTAGCCAGGTTCCCCGTTCTCGCCTCTCTCGGCAGAAATACGACAGCACCTTGCTCCGGGTGATGGATCAGGCCGCAATAGTGGACCGTCTTCTGCTGGTCCACGCGGCCGATACCTCTTTCGCGCATGGCCGTAAGCACTGTGCTTGAATGCCGGTCAAAAGCTGCTATGGGGTCACGGTCTGAAAGGAAAACAGGAAAGTTAGGACGCATCGTCGCTGTTATCGTCCTCTTGCTCCTGTTGGACATCAGACGCAGCGTTCAGCTTTCCAAGGAAACTATCCGATAGGAACCTGCGCCCTTCTGCCGCCTCGATTACCAAATCGCCATAGGTCTGTACCTTGCCGCTCTTTCCGGTGTTGAAGACATGCTCGCGACCTTCATGACGGAGCAGATCGTCCCATAAATAAAGCAAAACCTTCTCGGGAACCCCATGCCCGTCGAGTTCTTTTTTCTTGACAAACCACTGTCCCAGCAAGCGGTCTTCCGCGATGTCCAGTGTGAGGCTACTAGTCAGGTGTTTGTTCAACAACTTGACGAATTCCCGCCATGCAAGAGCATGTCGGTTTCCGGCTGCATCGACATACGATACATCACCGTCGGGCCCTTTGTCGTAATCCAACGGTAGATACTCCTGCCGCCACCGTCTGCGAAAAGCTGTGTCGATCGGGTAAACGCCCTGATCTGCGCTGTTCATAGTCGCGTAGATGAAGAGGTTTGACGGGAGCAAGAGTTCCTGATGGGCTACGCCCGTCTGGGCATTGAACCACGCTTCGCTCTCCGTTGACGGGAAGCTCACATCGTATTCACCTTTACCGTCATCATCCCGGTCAAGCAAAAGGAACAAGTCACCGAAAACGGCCGCCGCAGCTGCACGGTTCAGCTCCTCGATTACAAGAAACACAGGTTCGCCAGGTGTTTTGTAGGCCTCTACGAGAGCTTTCATAAACGGCCCGGGGGAAAAACCGTAGCGAACGCGTTTGCCATCCATCTGAGGCTTGAGACACCCGAAAAAGTCACTGTTCTGGAGGTCGGGATGGAAGACAGTTCTAAAAGGTTTTTTTTTCGCTTCTTCGATCTTTTCTTTGACCCTGTTGGACTTTCCCGTACCGGGAGCGCCGTAGAAGATGACGTTCTCGCCGCCTTTCAAAGCAGGCAAGGAGGCTTTGTCAGTTGGCATAACAGTCGTTTCACCGGTTGAGCCGGAAAGTTGCATCAACTCCTCGAAGGCATCCGATTTCGCGAGCGCAATTGACAGCTCGCCACGTCTTGTAGAAGCGTTTGCCAACCAATTCCCAACGCCTACGATTGCCGCAACAGGCCAGTCGCCGCGCTCGAGTGTTTTTGAAACACCGGACCATTTATCATCAGCTAGAAATTTCAGGAAGCGTTCTTGTTCTTCGACATTTAGAGCTAACTTGTTCCTTACAGTATTCTTGATAGCTGCGACATCTTGCGGAGAGATATCTGTTTCCCAAGTGTTGGATGGCAGCTTCTTAAACACCTCTTCCTTTCCCCGGCCTGAGCCGCGATTGGGAAAGCCCAATGCTTTGGCAAGATCGTCTATCTTTTCCTCATATTTTAAAATTCCCAATACATAAGGCCTCACAGCCCAGCACCGGGGAAACTCCTGCGCGCTTATAGTAAGGCTTTTGTCTTTTCCGGTCTCTATTGACATAGAGGAGTCACCAACAACCACGACTTTATCGTTCGGCACTTCCGCTTTGTACAATGCTACAATTTGCTCCCAAACTTCGGGAGAAGGGGCACAAATTCGTTCAACCGGAATCTTGGAGGCACGCTCTTTACTCAATCTTTGACACTCGTCCAGATCAGGTAGGGCATCGGGTATTTCTGAAATTGGAAAGGTTTCTAACTGCTCGGCCAATTCTTCCATTTCGCCATCCTCCTTGCCAAGTTTTTCCCATTCCGAACTCAAAATCTTCCGGGAAATATCGCGCAATTCTTCTCGTTCGATATCTGTATATTGATCAAAAATTGTCTTGAAACGTGGCGGAAGTTCCTTTTTCTCCCAGCCGACCCGTCCGCTGTCTGTAAACCGGTCAAACGTGTCTCGAATGTTTTTGACGGTATTTTTCGGGACGCCAAACCTGGCCCCGATACTTTCGAACGCTGTGGATCGTGTAGCAAATCCAAGTTCAGCATGAGGGTCCCCTGACTGCGCCAGAAACAAGCAAACGGTGTACAACGCAGATTTGGCATCAGCCGGAACAACTGGGTCAGTCATTGAGTACCCTTAAAACAAGAATCATCAAAAGCTTACAAGTTGTACCTGCCTTTCGCCAACCGGCGATCACCCCCTGAGTTCAATCAGGTTCTCTGATGACGCAAGGGCGGTAGCAATCGCAATTTCCAACTGTTTGTCTGTAAGGCTTAGTTTCTTGGAAACCGCGCACTCCCAAATGACCAACACCCTCCATCCGGCGTCTTTCAGCGCGGCGTGGTTGCGTTGATCACGGGCCCGATTGCTTTCGATCTTGTTCGTCCAGAACTCCGTCCGGGTTTTAGGCGGACGGAACAAGTGGCAGTCCCCATGCCCATGCCAATAGCAGCCGTTCACGAAGATCACGGTACGCCACTTCGGCAGCACAATATCCGGTTTTCCTGGTAAGTCTTTACGGTGCAGGCGAAACCGGTAGCCAAGCCGGTGCAGCAGACGCCGTACAATGATCTCGGGCTTCGTATCCTTCCCCCGAATGCCCGACATCATGGCACTACGCTTTTCGGGGGAAACAATGTCCGTCACAGTCTAACCTGAAATGTAGGGCTTCATTTCGGCAGCAATCGCCTCGATCACCGGCACAGAGACAGAATTGCCAAACTGGCGGTAATTCTGGCAGTTCGAAACAGCATCTACGTTGAAATTCTCCGGAAATCCTTGAAGCCTTGCGCACTCGCGAGGAGTCAATTTACGGGGATTTTTTCCAATGTGGCTCTGGTCGATCAGAATTTCGCTGCCGTCCTTGTAGTAGCGGGCACTAATCGTGTTGGTGTAGGGGCTGTCCTTCGTGAAAACGCTGTAGCCAAAACCGTTACCCTTCTCTTTATGCCCGGCAAGACGCCGAACGTGCCCCGCCAGCAACTGATCGGAAATCGTATATTTCGGATCGACCGAAGCATCGTTTTCTAGAATATCCCCGACACGAGTTTTGCATTTAACCTTACTCAGTCGATCAAGAATTCGGGTGCAAATATCCGCTTCGTTAGCAGCGGAAATCTGATCACGGTCGAAACCGATGATGTAAACGCGCTCACGGTTTTGGGGGACACCGAAATTCGCAGCTTTCAGGACACGATAGCCCACGCGATAGTTCAGTTTTGTCCGGAGGGATTTTCGCGCTTCTTCCGACATTGGCACAGTATCGGGAATCTCGGGGACAGCACGTCCTTCAAGGATTGAAAGAATAGTCTTCAGCGTACGGCCCTGGTCGTGGCCCTTCAACTGCTTCACGTTCTCCAGCAGGAAGGCTTTAGGACGATGATGAGCAAGGATGCGCTGGATTTCAAAGAACATGGTTCCTCGCGTATCGTTGAAGCCTTGTCTCAGCCCCGCCTGCGAGAACGCCTGACAAGGAAATCCCGCAAGCAGCACATCGTGTTCGGGGATATCGTTTGCTGCAATCTTCGTGATGTCACCATGAGGGATCTGACCATAGTTGGCGGCATATGTCTTCTTTGCAAACTTGTCCCATTCAGACGTGAAAACGCAGTGACCTCCTTGTTTTTGGAACGGAAGACGAATTCCCCCTATACCTGCGAAAAGATCGATAAATGTGAAATCAGCATTGTCGGGATCAGTCGAATAAGGGCTACGTAGAAGTGCCGTGTCCGGCAGAATCTCAATCTGGGCGCGTTTTGCTACCGTTGGAAAATGCTCGCCAAGCTCCCATCCGCGAACGGTGCGCTCGCCGGTCTCGGGCATCCCCAAGAGCTCGGCAAAAGCCTTCTGGGTCAAGCCTAAACCTTCCCGCTTGGCCTGCACCCACGCTCCCAAGTTCAACATCCGGTCGAGCATTTTGTTCTCCTTTTGAGCTCGCTATTACCAAGCGTTAAACGCCGGGTCAACTACAGGATAAAATGAATACAATATCATTTAAACTTGGCAGCTCACCTTCGTGGGAGGCATACGTGCGAAGAGTCGAGGCTGTTGGCCGACAGATCATTCAAAAACCGCTGCAACCAAGGTCACGTCACAACACAAAAAGACCCCCACCTGCTGACGGGGGCCACGATCATTTCGGCGGTGCGGGCTGTTACCAGGCAGCCATCCGGTCGGCCTAGCAATTGTGTTTATCAGGCTGCCTGATAAACACAATTGCTAGGCAGTACTCTAATCCACGGCCTTCAGAGGTGGTCCGGAATTTTTGACCAATTTTCCCCCAAGCTAAGCTATAGCATGTGTTTCATGTCAGGCGGCGGCTTTCAGGCGTTGATTGTGAGTATCATAGGCCTCGCCGGGAGTCAGCAGCCCATGCGTTGAGTGCGGGCGTTCAGCGTTGTAATAGGTGATCCACGCGCCGATCCCTTTGCGGGCCTC
>NZ_QQVY01000036.1 GCF_003590715.1 Paracoccus sp. JM45 | reverse complement strand
TTCGCCTTGAACTCCGCAGAATAGCGCTTTCGTTTCGTCATCTCAGGTCAGTCCTTCGTCAATCGCTAAAGCTTAGCAACTGGTCCGAATTCCTGCGACCACCTCTGACCGACATGGCGCGTCGATTACAGACGATGCCCGGAGTCGGCCCCATGACCGCGCTTGCCATCGAGGCCTTTGCTCCGGACATGACGAGCTTTCGGCGCGGACGCGACTTTAGCGCCTGGCTGGGGCTGGTGCCGCGCCAGTATTCCTCGAGTGGCAAGGAGCGGTTGGGACGCGTCTCAAAGGCCGGTCAGACCGACATTCGGCGACTGCTGATCATTGGCGCAATGTCTCGGCTGAATTGGATGGGGCGCAGGTCGATCCCGGAAGGCTCATGGCTCGCGGAAATGCTGTCAAGAAAGCCGCGAATGTTGGTCGCGATCGCATTGGCCAATAAGATGGCTCGTGCCGTATGGGCGATGCTAACGGAAAACCAGGATTATCGAGATCCGGTCTATGCGAAAGCCGCTGTAGCGTGAAGCTTCTGCTGCATCGGAAACGCAGAGATCGGTAAGTGGGGGTGTGACAAGTCAATGACCTGAATGGGCAGAATGATCGAATAGATCTGGATTGGAAAAACCAGGCGATCTTCCGGAGCAAGAACAGCTCGGTACACAAATATGGACCCAATCCGCGGATCACCATCCCGGCCAGCGGCTTCTGGAACGCCGCATTCAAAGGCCTGACAGAAGAACGCGCTCGATCACATCCTCAAAGGGTCAGAAGCTTCTTGCATCAAGGACGGCAACCACAGAAGAAGATCGGACACTCTCACCGGATCCTCAGCAATAGCCTCCGCATCGGCCACATCATTCTTTTGGCTTTTGACGAACCACTCCACATAAACTGGCGGGATCAAGCGTACATCGTGTCCCGACTTCTCAAACTCCCGACCCGAGCCATGGGCCGTCGCACAAGCCTCCATAGCGATCAGACATATGGGCTACTGTGCCACGAACGCGAGCAATTGCCCCCATGACAGCTTCATTCGGAACGCGACCAAACCGCTACAGCACGCGCCGTGCAACTGGAAGACGTGCTTTGCCAAATCGATACTGATTAGAGTAACTTCGGACATGAATGCTCCTTCCTTTTGTGATGGCTTTAACACTCACCACAATGGCACGTTGTGATGCCGTTGGGAGGAGCATCCGCGCCTTCAACAGAGCCGATCGTTTCTAAATTTCGACGCGCTCATTTCTAAGCCATCTCGCAAGCTTTCCTAGGGTAAGACCTTGAACGATTATCGAAAAAACCACTACCGCATAGGTCGCGGCAAGTATTTGTGCCTTATAGTCACTGTCAGGCAAAGATAGGGCTAGCGCGACTGAAATTCCGCCTTTGAGACCGCCCCAAGTCATAAGGGGGACCACATCGCGCCCTTCGCGGCGGATAGGGCGCAACAGCAATATTGGCAGCCCGACAGAAAGCAGTCTTGCAACGAGTACCAGGACAATGGTTGCGGGTAGGGTAAGTGCCATATCGCGGGTAATACTTAACTGGAATATTTCCATGCCGATCATCAGGAACAGGGCGGCGTTCAGAATTTCATCGACCAGACGCCAGAAACCATCGACGTAGGTGCGCGTTTCTTCGGACATCGCATCACGACGTCCGACATTCCCGATCATAAGGCCAGCGACAACCGCCATAATTGGCGCAGATACATGCAACCCCAGTGCAAGCTCGTATCCACCAAAAGCAAGCGCGAGGGTTAGCGTTACCTCTAATGGGTAATCATTCATCCGGCGCATGATCTGAAACACCGCCCCGCCAAGTATAGCGCCCAATAATGCGCCGCCTACGGCCTCGCGTAAAAACAGGGAGATTGCCGATCCAAGGTCGAATGTCGCGGTGCCATGATCGCTGCTAGAAGGAAAAGCCACCCCGACGAGCAGAAGAAAAACGACATAACCTACTCCGTCATTGAACAATGATTCACCGGCAATTTTCGTTTCCAGACTCTTGCGGATCTTTGCGTCTTGCAAAATCCCCAAAACTGCAACTGGATCGGTCGGAGATATCAACGCTCCGAAAACCAGCGCCATCAATAGCGGCATCCCAGCAATCCACGAAAACCCCACGCCGACAGAAAATGTTGAAATGGCCACACCCAGTGTCGCCATCAGCAAAACCGGTAGTGCTTCGCGCTTGAGGGCAGCCAATGGCACATGAAGTGCGCCCGCAAATAAAAGCAAACCAAGCATGCCATCCAGCAATGAACCGGAAAATTGCATAGCGGTCACAAGGTCGCGCATCTGTTCGACAAGTTGCAGACTTGGAAAATAGTGATCCACCCCAAGTATCAGAAAAGATCCAAGAAGCGCTGTGAACATAATCCCGATCGAAGGCGGAAGCTTAAGAAAGAAATAGTTGAAGCTTCCTGACGCAGCAGCAAGGACAAGAATAACCGAGGCAATCTGAAGCGGTGTCATTCAAATATCCTTATTGACGTATCAGAAAATTGACCTTGCGCTGCGACCTTGATCAACTGGCGCGCCTTATATTGTCATTTCTGCATCTCAACCTTGAAAGTAAAAGGATGGTTCCGAATTTATATAAACAAAGTCAGTGAGATAGATAATTTCAAGTTCTAGCACCCCAATGCCCCTCGTTCCAATTAAGTCCGAACAAAAACTTGATTAGAGACCATATGGTTACTGGTTCTACAGCCGGCAGGTTGGATTTTTCAAAAAACTAATCCTTAGCTAGCCAGCATTAGCGGCAACCACATGCGAACATTATAACGAAAATGATAAGAGAAAATACCGGATCCCTGCCGAGGCCCAAGCAAAACGACAGTGAAACAAGGCAAACGAGCTGAACAGGTCAAACCGCAGCCGGATTGCTGTCCGTTTGCATCACAATCTGGGAATGTCTCCGATACGTCACGCAAGACAGCCAATGGCCTTACCCACAGCGCTTCATAGGCCGACATCGTCATGCTCAATGCGAGGCCGGACGCTGTTAAAACGTCTTATATTATTTTTCCTATTTTGTTGCCCGAACAATCGCCGGGTTTGCCCAGCAGAGCGTTCCCGAAACGCAATGGATATATGGCTAATGGCAGATACAAGACCCTGATGTCGCTATTGCAGTCGCGAAGGCACACCAAGCACAACCTAAAATTGCGCTTATTATCCACTACTTTCTTTCAAGCTGTAAATCACCCAAATCCACCTAGCCTTTTGTATAGGCTTTTGAAAAATATACACAAAATTTTGATGACGGCTTGAGTTAAGTATAGACTTATAAAATTTTAAATGTATGTGCTTAAACGCATGACAGTGTCGGTTACTGCGCTTTTTGGGTGTGTAGCTGACCCCGAAACTGCTGGCCAGATATTCCCTGGTCCGCGTTCCGGTCAAAGTTTGCGGTTTGCCTTACAGGCGCTTTTGGGACAACGATCATGACAAGTTATTACAAGAAATTCGAGTGGACCGCGTTCACAGAGGCCGACCTTCTGGCGAACGGCAAAAACGGCTGCGATTTTGGCAAAGGTGACTCGTTTGTAATGGGTCAAGCCACCGTCAAGATGTCGACCTATGACAATGACAGCAAGTTGTCAGGTGACAGCTGGTACGACCGCTATAATAAGGCCGAGGATACGTCGGGCCAGAACGGCTATATCGATGATAAGGCCGTCGGCTGCAAGATGTTCGCGGAACAGTATCACGTGCTGCAAGGTTCGGACGGCAAGACCTATTACATGATCGAGATGAAGATCGAGGGTCACAATTCTGCCGGTGCCGGAAACGGCTATTTCACTTTCTATGGCGCCCAACCCGCGGCCGGGGTCAACCTTTCGGTGGTGAATACCTGTAATGTCCAAGGGTCGTGGATTGATTATTCCTGCCTTGGTGCAGGCAGCTCGGCTCCGACCAATACGCCGCCGACCTTTACCAACGTCCCCGCTGACGGCGTCTTCTGCGTCGACGAAAACACCAAGCTGGTTATCGACCTGAATGCCAAGGACGCGGATGGCGATACGCTCAGCTTCTCGGTTGCTGGCGGCGAAGATGCGGCCCTGTTCGAGATCGACGCCGAAACCGGCGTGCTTAGCTTCAAGGCGGCCCCGGATTACGAGGCACCCGGCTCGAAGGATGGCGATAACGTCTATAATGTCATTGTTGCGGTCAGCGACGGCAAGGGTGGCGTAACCCACACCGAACTGTCAGTTGGCGTCAAAGACGTGGATGAGGCACCGACATGCGTTGTCTATGAAGCCGAAGACATGAATCTTTCCTGCTACACGGTCAAGAACGCCTCCAGTGCTTCGGGTGGCGAATACATCAAGCTGACCGGCTATCACGGCAGCGCCTCGCAGGTTTTCGATGGTGCCTCGGGTGATTACGACCTGACGCTGCGTTTCTGGGATGCTGCCAAGGGTGATGGATACGTCAAGATTCTGGTAAACGGCAAAGAGGTCGGCGTTGCCCGTCTGAACGCCGAGACCAACAAATGGACCGAAATCACGCTAGACGACCTGCAGCTTTCGAAGGGGGATGTCATCACCCTAAAAGGCGCGGGCGTCGGCTGCGAATTCGCCATTATCGACAACATTACCTTGTGCCCTGTCGAACCGACGATCGAGCCGGGTGCGCTGGAAGGCCGGCTGTTCATCGACGCCGATAAGAACGGCATCGACACTGCCGAACCCGGCGTTGCCGGCGTCGCTGTCCAGTTGCTGGACAGCGCGGGCAATGTCGTCGCAACCACGACGACCACCGCCGATGGCAGCTATCGCTTCGACAACCTGCAGCCCGGCGAATATAACGTCGTGTTCCCTACGGAAGTCGAAGGCCGCGTTCTGACGGATCAGAATGTTGGCACCGATGACCGGATCGACAGCGATGCTGATACCGGTACCGGCATCACCGACACCGCGACGGTTGTTGCAGGCGAGGTGACAAAGGATGTCGATGCGGGTCTGAAAGATCCCGGCACTGCCGCTTTGGAAGGCCGCGTCTCTATCGATGCAAACGACAATGCGATCGACGATGCCGAAACCGGCGTCGGCGGCGTCACCGTCCGCCTGCTGAGCGCCGCAGGCGCAGTTGTTGCGACCACGGTGACCGAAGCTGACGGTTCTTACATCTTCACGGGTCTGGACGCGGGCGACTATGTTGTCGAGTTCCCGACGACCGTCGATGGCCGCGTGCTTGTCGACGCAAATGTCGGAAGTGACGATACGATCGACAGCGACGCAAACCCCGAGACCGGTCGCACGGGCACCATCTCGTTGGACATTGGCGAAGTGTCTTCGGACAATGATGCAGGCTTGAAAGATCCGGCCACGGCAAGCCTTGGCAACATCGTCTTCTTTGACGCGAATAAAGATGGCATCCAGAGCGCTTCGGAAACCGGCGTTCAGGGTGTCACCGTCACGTTGTTTGCCGGCGGCGTTGCCTTGGCAACCACCACAACCGACGCAAACGGCAACTATCTGTTCAGCGGCCTGCAGGCGGGCACATATACCGTTGGCTTCACCGAAAAAGCGGGCTTCGATTTCACGACTGCAAATGCCGGCAGCAATGATGCATTGGACAGCGACGCCGATCCGGCCACCGGCATGACCGGCCCGATCACGCTTGGCATCGGTCAGACCAACCTTGATGTCGACGCGGGCCTTGTGATCGAAAACCGCGCCCCTGACGCGATGGACGACGTTGCGAATACCTGCGCCGACGATGCTGTCACGGTCGATGTGCTTGCCAACGACACGGACCTTGATGGCGACATGCTTTCCATCACGCAGGTTGCGGGCATGGACATTGTCGAAGGCGGATCGGTCGACGTGGATGGTGTCTCGATCGCTCTGGTCGATGGCAAATTGGTCTTTGACGGATCGGCTGCTTATGCGGACCTGACGATCGGTCAGAAGGCGACCGCCAGCTACAGCTATCAGGTTTCCGATGGCGAAGGCGGCTTTGATACCGCCAATGTCGATCTGACCTTCTGCGGAGCCACAAACACGCTGGAAACCATCAAGGACAGCCTGCCCACGACTGGCAATTTGGTGCTGACCGCTGATGCGTCTTTCGACGGGGGCTTCTATGGCGTGGCCCTGTCCGGGACAGGCGATGAACGCTTTGACGGAAAGTTCTTCGATGTCACCTACTGCGTGTCGGCCTATGAACCGATCCTGCCGGACGTGACGGTTCCCTATAGCGTCTATCTGGCCGACGAAGGTTCGGTTCCGTCCGGCACCATCGAAAACCCGCAAAATCTGGACATGGTCAACTGGATCCTGAACCAGGGGTTCGAGGACATGGACAACGGCGATGGGACAAACCAGACCTATACCGAGGCCGAAATCCAAGGCGCCATCTGGGGCCTGACCGATGACATCGTCTTCGTGAACAGCAGCATGGGCACCGACGACAATGCCCGCGAGATCTATGATCTTGCGCTGGCCAATGGCGAAGGTTTCCAGGTTGGTGAAGGCGACATTGTCGGGCTGATCCTTGACCCGACCGCAGAAGCCGAAGCCGCAGGCAACAGCCAGCCGCTTATCGTCGGTATCGAATGGGACGCGCTGGAGCAGGATTGCTTCTGCTTCGCCTGATGCGTCACGCAGCCGCGTCCTCGATGGGGACGCGGCTCAGAATTCCGGTCGTCCAAGGACCGGAATTGGATCGCCCTGTCGGTGATCCTGCCATTTAAAGGACGGCGACTTGGACCGCCGTTCATTGTTTCGGAGTTCAAATTATGAAAATGTTCTCGATTGCCGCAACCGCTGCCAGCATTTCGGCTTTTGCAACTGGCGTCGCGCATGCGACTGTCGCTGGCTTCGGTCCGCCGAAGGTAACGCCGGTTCCGGAAATCAGCGCCCTGGAAGGCACCGCAGCTTTGGCCGCGCTGGCTGCCATTGTTTTGCTGACCTGGGAACGTCGTCGCCGCGCCTACTGATACTCGTATCGCGACTTTGACAAGTGTGACAGGCCTGCCTTGCGGCGGGCCTGTTCCTGTAAAGATGACCTTATGTTTGAAGGCCCGTGATGAGAAATATGCCCGCCCCCCCGCTTCGACTGCGCGTGACGCCCTGCGCCCTGGCAGCAGGGCTGCTGGCAATGCAATTTCTGGTCATTGGGATGATTTTCAAGCACGCTATCGACTTTGACTGCAGGGCGAATTGGGGCATTGCCGCCTGCGGGACTGCCAGCAAAAGCCTTGCGGCGCTTTATTGCATGATCGCCGCTGTCGGGTTGTTTTCCATGCTGCGACCGCATCTGTTTCTGGATTTGCTGGCCGAGGCGGGTCATGATGCACGCCCCCTGCTGCTGAATCTGGCCGGTTTCATTCTTTCCATGATCCCCGTGCTGATGCTGCAAGGCGCAAGCGGGACGTCCATGATGATTCCGGCTTTCGCGCTTTGGGTGCCCGGAATGGCAATGATCCTTGCGGGACTTTGCGGCTGGCTTGCCCCTTGGCAGCGTTGGCGCGCTTTTCTGGCGCAAACCGGCCTTCCGTTGGCAGTCGCGCTGGTCGCAAGCGGTATGGCCCCTGCCCTTGCGGTCCGGTTGCAGCCCATATGGCAGATGGAACGCATTTCGGACATGACGTTCCGCGTTGTAACCATGTTGATAGAGCCTCTCGGCTATGACCTCTATGTCGATCCTGTTCTCAAGCATATCGGCGAAGGCGATTTCATTCTTTCAATAGCGCCGGCCTGTTCGGGGATCGAGGGGATTGCACTGGTCATGATCTTCGTCAGTCTTTATCTGTGGCTGTTCCGGTCCGAACTGCGCTTTCCCCGTGCATTCCTGCTGTTCCCGGCGGGTATTGCCGCCAGTATGATCCTGAACGCCGTGCGCATTGCTGTGCTGCTGTTGATCGGTCTGCATGGCAGGCCCGAACTGGCCGTCGGGGGGTTTCACAGTCACGCGGGGTGGATGATGTTCACGATCGTGGCCCTTGGTATTATCCTGATCGCGCGCCGCGTGCCCGCCCTGCATCGAGCACCGACACTTCAAGCGGTGCGGACAAACAGCCTTCCCCCGCTCTGGCGCGATCCGGTTGCTGCGCGCATCCTGCCGTTTGCCGTGTTTATGTTAACCGCCGTGGTGGCCCCTGCGATCAGCACAAACCCGGCAATGCTTTACCCCATCAGGGTGATCTTGCTCACGGCCGCAGTTGCGTTGGTCTGGCCTGCCCTGCAAGGCATCGTCTGGCGGATTTCACCAACGGCTTGGCTGGCCGGTGGCCTTGTGGGGCTGATGTGGATCGTCATACCGGTTGAACCGTCAAACGGCCCGCTGCCCTATGGCACACTATCTGGCGGAATGGTCACCGTCTGGTTCGTGTTCCGTGGCATAGGAACAGTCCTGTTGGTCCCGTTGGTCGAGGAATTGTTCTTTCGCGATTATCTGGAACATCGCTTGCGTGGCACAGCGCTGGACCAGCCAGCCCCTGTTGCCCGTCTGGTTATGTCAGCCTTGATCACTGCCGGGCTTTTCGCTGCGCTTCACGACCGATGGGCCGAAGCTTTCGTTGCCGGTCTTGTCTTTTCAATCGTTGCATGCCGCAGCGGGCGCATTTCGGATGCGATTGCAGCCCATGCCACTGCAAATCTGATCGTCTTCAGCGTCGCGGCCCTTACCGGCAATCTGGCGATCATCTAGTTCTGGTCTTGTCCCGGTTTAGTTCCGGTCTCTTTCGAGCAATGTTTGCTATGAAGGAGATTGGGAATGGCAACGAGATACACAGACGAGTTTCGACGTGATGCGGTGCGCATCGCCACAACCAGCGGCTTAACACGCCCTCAGGTTTCATCTGATTTGGGCGTCGGGCTTTCGACCCTGAACAAATGGGTTCAGAAACACCAGCATGATGATTTGATGTCGGGTCCTCATGAAGATGTGGAACGGGAGAACGAACGCCTTCGCAAGGAAGTCCGCCTGCTGCGAGAGGAGAGGGAAGTGTTAAAAAAAGCGGCGATCTTCTTTGCAGGCCAAAGTCGGTGAGGTTTGCCTTCATTGACGCCTGGAGAGAAGAATGGCCGGTTGAGTTTCTGTGCAGGGTTATGCAGGTCACATCACGTGGGTATCGTGCGTGGCGGGTCCGCCCAATGTGTCAGCAACAGCGTGATGATATGGTGATCTTAGCTCATATTCGTGACCAACATCGTCTCAGCCTGCAAAGCTACGGCCGCCCCCGGATGACTGAAGAGTCACAGGAACTGGGGTTGGCGGTAGGCCACCGGCGTGTAGGGCGCTTGATGCGAGACAACAGCATAAAGATTGTCAGAACTCGTAAAGTCAAGGCTACAACCGACAGCAATCACACCTTTAACATCGCCCCTAATCTGTTGGATCAGGATTTTTCTGCTGATGCCCCAAACCAGAAATGGGCAGGCGACATTTCATATATCTGGACCAGTGAAGGCTGGCTGTATCTTGCGGTCATTCTCGATCTATACTCCCGACGCGTCATCGGTTGGGCGGTCAGCAATCGTATGAAGCGGGACCTGGCGATCCGGGCATTGGATATGGCTGTGGGCCTGCGACAGCCGCCTAAGGGCTGCATTCATCACACGGATCGCGGCTCAGCCGCGGCGGATTCAACCGGTCGTCGCAACACCCCATTTTATGAGGTGTAGATGACAAAAACAGGCAGACGAAAATCCGAACGTTCGACACGGGGCAAATTAAATTCTCCAGGAAGGCCGCCAGTCTGGCAACGTGAGAATCTGTGTCGGTTCTGGCGGGGCGTGGCCGCAGGTCATTCCAGTGAAGTGTCTGCCGTCCAAGCAGGTGTTTCCGGTCCTGTCGGAATCCGGTGGTTTCGGAGTTCTGGTGGAATGCCTCCCACACATCTTGCACCTTCGGCGACTTCCCTGACGCGCCGAAAACTGACTTTCTCTGAGCGAGAAGAAATTGCTTTGGAGTGTGCGAGGGGGACAGGTATCCGCGCAATAGCGCGTAAGCTTTCGCGGTCACCCAGCACGATATCGCGAGAGATCAGGCGCAATTCTGCAACCCGCAGCGGGGACTTCGACTATCACGCGATCACGGCGCAATGGCATGCGGATCGTGCAGCGCAGCGCCCAAAGCCAAGCAAGCTGGCGAGTAACCCGGCCCTGCGAGATTATGTGCAAGACCGTCTTTCCGGA
>NZ_QQVY01000035.1 GCF_003590715.1 Paracoccus sp. JM45 | reverse complement strand
GCGCGAGATGAAAGCTCCGCGCGTCGGGCGATTGCTCAACCTGCGCCAATCGGCGTAAACAACCCTTGGACTCCGGTCGCGGCTGGATGAAAGACCCGTGGCAGGTCACCCCGGCGCATCTCCGCAAAATGGGCGCACGAACTTTCAGTGATCTGTTCAAAGCCCTCGGCGACATCTGCAACATGTTCTCGCCCCAAGAGTGCTGGAACTACTTCCACGCGGCAGCGTATGTATCAGGTTAAGGCCGAAACGCTCCAAACAGCGACCCGCGCTTTTCATCCGTCCCGCGCATCTTCACCCCCGATATTGTCATGTGGCGAGTGAATCATGTTCACAACTTACTGTCGAAGCGGGACTATTTCAGCAGCCTGTTAAAAGCTGAAGCACCGCCTAAATCTGATTTAGTAATGCTTTGGATAAGCTACCATCGGACAGGGCGTAGAATATAATTGTGTGCATACCTGTTTTCTCGTATACATGCGGATGGATTTTGGGACCTGCACCTGAAAGATAATTTAGCTGTAGCATATCAAAGGCATTCTGGCCTCCCACGAAGTAGTCTACGCGGGATACACTTGAAGACTTAATATGGTCTACGATATCAACGGCTTTATAATGGCCTGCTTGAATATCGGCATCAATCTGAGCATAGATTTGCCTGTCGTCAACATCATTGCCAATAGTCAATGATGCAGGCCCCGCCAAAGACACCACACGATTTATTCCTAGGTGTGGTGCTATATTAAGACTGGCATACACACCGCCACTTGCCCCTAAAGCCACAATTTGGGTGCCTGAAAACTCTGCAAGGATAGCCCTTAACCCCGAAATCGTTGCGTCAAAATCGCCAAGTGATTTCACGCCTTTGAGGAATAGCCTTTTTTCAAAATCCTTTAGAATAATAAGATTAGCATTTAAATTTTGCGCAATAGACGCGTCAAAATCGCTCCAGCCTAGGCCACTACAGCGATGGCGAATACAGGAAAATGCAATAATTGTAATCCTAGCGCCCGGGCGACGACGAACAACAATATCATCTGTTTCTGGATCAATTAAGAAATCGTCGAAAAAATCAGATTCTATCTGTTTATATACGATGTTCGTCAGCCTGAATCCTTTATTATTAGGAAATTTTTCCAGCGCTGCTTTATTAAATAATCTCTTGAATGGCAGGCCGTGATCGATTTTTTCGATCTCCCGACCTTGAACTTGGGCCTCCTGCAGAGAGGTAAATGGGGCCTCCATGTTTCCACTAAGCTGAAAACCAAGACGCGCGTGATGTAATCGAAGAAGAAGGCGAATTTTTTCGGGTATTTTTATTTTTTCGCCGTAAAGTACGCGAAAAATATCGTCCTTTACAGCTCTGATTTGCCTCTCGTCCCCCGTGCCTGTTACGGCGCGGGCCCGTGGTAATAGATCTGATAGTAACGTGTCCAAGGGCCCGTCTTTCTTTTATTTCAATAAGTTAGATACGAATTTTGTCATTTTTGCGATCGTATCAAAATCATTTTCTTGGCCCTCAGGTAGCGTAATATCGAACTCTTCCTGTACTTCTAGCAAAACAGTTGCTGTATCTAATGAATCTAAACCAGCTTCTAACAAAATTGCGTCTGACGGTATCGCATTTCCATCGACTCCGCCTACGTTTTGCGTAATTAGCGTGCGAATTTTTTCTTCGATATTCATATTTGTACTCCTACATTAAGATTGTGGTTGCCCAGCTCAGTCCAACGCCAAAGCCCGAGACTAGAACAATAGGGTTTTGAGAACGGTCTATCTGAGCGAGTATGAGAGGTACAGAAGAGGAAATCGTGTTTCCGTAATCCATACAATCTAATTGTCGTATACTGGATATTCCTAACCGCTTTCGGATAGTATCAACTATGTACTTTGAGCCGGGATGTAATGCGAATACATCTACCTCATCAATCAATAAATTGTTTTTTTTTAAACAATTATCAACACTTATAGGCACGTTTTTAGCGCAAAAATTAAATACAGTCCGGCCATCCATCCTCAAGGTGCCGCGTTCATCTCGTTGTAACGCAGTGCTGGCGTGTGTGCCCATATCAAACGCGCCAATTGCCCAATCCGCATCTTCTTCGATCAAGGTGGCGGTTGCGGCATCCCCAAAGATCATAGAGGTGTTTTTATCGCCCTCATCCAAAGAGATAGAATAGGGGTCAGCAGTACAGACAACAGCCCTCTTTCCGCCTGTCGCCTGAAGGTATCCCTTCGCCACAGCAAGGGCTGCGACAAAGCCTGAACACCCAAGTGATACATCAAATGCAAAGCAACTATCCGGAAGCTGAAGTGCGCCGTGAAGATTGGCTGAACTATGAGGTAGGCCAAAGCCATCAGGATGCTGAGTGACCAAAATAATCACATCCAAAGTGCTAGGGTCTAGTACTCCGTCGAGTTTCGCCTCAAGGTTTACAAAGGCTTGTGCCGCCATCTGAGAGGAGGTCTCATTGGGTGCCCGGCGCGATGTGCTCAATATGCCGATTTTATCGCGCAACGATACTTCGTTGTAATCAAATCTCTTGATGCGGTCTAAGTTGTCTATGCGATCCGTCGGGATGTACGTTCCAATTTCTCGAATTCCAAATTTATCTTGCACCATAAAAGACGACTTCCCCGATTTTTTCACATGAATCATAAATTGAAGATTTGAAAATACGGATTCCTAAATGACTATCCATTTGTATGGAAAATGTATCAGGCCGCATCATAGTTTTTATGCATATTTTAGATGCAACAAGTTTCACGTTCGGATTGATTATTGTATTAATTAGCTTTTTATTTGCTGCGATGATCTTATCAAAAAAGCTTCCGGGGGCGTCAGTAGGTACTATTATGCGATCTTTTAGGACATTTGCGCGGCGTACAATCGCGTCTTCATCATAAGGTGTGCGCTGCGATATTAACACAGTTGGATCGTCACCAAAATCAATTTGACGTTGTGATCCATCAGATAAGGTTACAATGATGTTGCCCTTTATCGGAAATTCCAGCGCCCCTTTAGGAGCAAAGTGAACGCGACCATTCATCCATTGCTTCATCGTAACGGCAAATCCACAACTATCGGTAGAGGCCAAAATATTGTCCAATGCAGTACATATGCTCGCGCTATGAACATAGTCTCTTGATCCGCGCAGTGGAAAATCGTGAAACCATGTTTTTTTTATGGGGTTTTTCGTCATGTTTTCTAACAGTCTGCTTCCAAATACGGTCGCCAATATGGCGGCTGTGTTGATGATACGGAGGTTAGCAATGTCGCCTGATTATACTTCAAATCCCAAATTTGAGAGCTTGTTCATATGATCGGCCGCGCTCCGTAGGCGCGATATTTTTTCCTGTGTACGGACCTTAATTAGCGCGTCCGCACTGGCAACGGTGGGTATGTTAAGCAAGTGGTTCATGGTCCGCTGCACTGCATCTGCGTGCGCTTGGGCGCCAGTATCCTTGATGTCATTGCGATTGGATTCCAAAAAGTATTTGGGGTTATATTTACTATGGTTATCCAACACGTCGCCGCGCAATTGACGCATCAGATATTCCTCACCTGATTTGATCGCATAGTGATTAACTTGCGCAAAATCATAGCCAACCTCATCACTTTCGTATTTCCAACGCACTTCACGGCCATTCAAGATGGCGCCGTTTGGATTAATCCAACGCAAGCTTTTTTCTTTAGCTTTTAGATATTTTCTTAGCAGGTGGGGGCGATGTATCGCGAGTTTCATATCTGGCGAACGTTTAAACAATGTCTTGACGCCTGTTTTGCGAAAATCATCAGCAGCAGCCATTGTAAACCGCTCAATCACCAAGCTAGGGTCATATTTATCTAACCCATTGGCACCAAAAAATCGCCATGTGATAGGCATGGCGGTCGCGTCCTTAGATACAATCAAGTCAATGAGCTCATCAGCAATCGCGTTGGGCGTCTTGATGACCAAGAATTCGTCGATGTCCATCAACATCACCCAATCAGCGTTTTTATATAATGGATGGGCCATGATCCGGGCAATGCCGCGCTGTTGTGGCGATTTTCCAAGCCAAGGATCGTTGGCGAGATACGAAATTAGTCCCAGGTCATGCAGGGCCAAAAGCATCTCGTCGGTGCCGTCAGTGCAATCGTTGCTGAGCACAAGCAAATCCGTAAAGCCACGCGACAAATGATAAGCGACCCATTCAAGAACATAAGGTCCTTCGTCTTTCACCATGGTGGCGAGTAATAATTTACCGTGTCGTGATGTCGTCGCAGGAAGTGGGCGTCGCACCGTACGTGTGGCATGGTCTGGATAGAAATCGTCAGCGACAATCGACGCCAAGTTTTCGCGCTTATTATTGGTCTGGTTTGCTTCACTTTGGGTGCGTTTGTAAGCCGCGTAGTCGACGAGGGATTTGGAATTTAAATATCGCCCAAGCCAGCTATCCGGCTCTGGATAACCGCCTGGATTGTCAGCAGTGAATTTACGCAACCAGCGTGAATAAAGGTGTACGCAGTAGCTATCCGCCTCATTAATAACCGCTTTCGTGGCCTCGCAATCAACTGCGCGCACGAGCATTTTTCGATTCGGAAAAGCCACCGGAAAGAACGCACCTTGAGGTTGGGCATGTTCTATTTCACCTGTTTCATTGGCAAAATAAGTTAACAAATCAGGTCCCGTTGTGCCCCACGGCAGACTGCCTAAATGAAGTTTTTCACCCCTATCACGCCTGCGGGCCATATTTTTACGTTTATTGTCGCTATACCATGGCGGTATTGGAAAATCTGAAGTTAAAAAATCCACCATTTTCATCATTGTGGCGGACTTAGGTGGAAACCCCATAATCGCATTACCCAGCATTTCCTTGTCTGAGCGTTCGTGTCCAATAAACCAATTCAAATCTACAGGCATCGGCCGTAACGCAATAATATCGGTATCGGCCCAAATCCGACCTGTGTTGCGCACCATAATAGCCCGAAAAATATCAGCATGAATCGCCGGGCTCTGTGCTTTTTCATGGATGATGATCGTCTCGGTATTCCACACCTCGCGAGCGTCGCGCATCTGCGCCCCATTAGGCACATTAGCGATTGGCTCATAGCTATAGAGCGCATAATCATGACCCAAATCTACAAAGCTTTGGATTGAGGCGTATTCAATCCAAGACAGCGGACCACCAGTCCAGAATGATCCTATTTTTGCGAGCATTTGGGACATTTTTAAGCAATCTTTGTTATTTGAGGGCCGCCAATCGTGTGTCGGATCCAAGTGCCCAATAAGTATCATAAAAAATCTTAAACCGTTTGAAAGCATCCGCCTATGAGAAAACGAACGCAAGATGGTTGAAGCCGGTTAGACGTGTGCAAAATTGGCACATCTTGTTAGGCTCCAGACCCATTGATTTCAGCCTTTTGACGTGATTCAGGCTCCTGCAAGGAGACTTGATTGATGAGCAACCTGTTTTGGCTGACCGAAGTTCAGATGGCGCGCCTTCGCCCCTTTTTGCCCGAGAGCCATGGCCGCCCGCGTGATGATGACCTGCGTGTGCTGAGCGGCATTATCTTTATCAATCGCAATGGCTTGCGATGGTGCGATGCGCCAAGAGAATATGGACCGGCCAAGACACTTTACAATCGCTGGAAACGTTGGAGCGATAACGGGATCTTCGCCCGGATCATGGTCGGTTTGGCTGCCGAGGGCACGGATCCCAAGAAAATTATGATCGACGCAACCTATCTAACGGCGCATCGCACGTCGCGCAGCCTGCGCACGAAAAAGGGGGGCCTGCTCGCCAGATCGGCCGAACAAAGGGCGGCATAAACACAAAGCTGCACGCCGTCACCGATGCGAAAGGCAGACCCATCCGCTTCTTCATGTCGGCGGG
Source organism: Paracoccus sp. JM45 (assembly GCF_003590715.1). Classification (GTDB taxonomy): domain Bacteria; phylum Pseudomonadota; class Alphaproteobacteria; order Rhodobacterales; family Rhodobacteraceae; genus Paracoccus. The sequence continues at coordinate 4,521 of NZ_QQVY01000035.1, read as the reverse complement.
ACAAGTGAGCGACTATAAGGGAGCGGCGGCTATGTTGAGCAGCTTGCCAAAGGCTGACTGGTTATTGGCGGACCGGGGATATGACGCTGACTGGCTGCGAGAAGCGTTGCAAGACAAGGGGATAAAAGCGTGCATCCCCGGTCGGAATTCTTGCAAAAAGGCCGTGAAATACGACAAGCGTCGCTATAAAAAGCGCAATCGCATCGAGATCATGTTCGGCCGGCTGAAAGACTGGAGGCGGATTGCAACGCGTTACGACAGGTGTCCGGAGACATACCGTTTGGCAATCGCATTGGCCGCAACTGTCCTATTCTGGCTCTGATTAAGAACAAGTCCTGACGCTAGCAGCCCCTCTAGCTCGCCGTCAGAGCGGGGACACCCGACGGATACACATATGACACATTCAAACATATCATTCTGGCGGCGGCAAAAACTGCTAAAACCGTGACTACCCACACATGATGTAACCGTCAAAAGGCTGGTCACAATCGCTAACGCAATTATCAGAAAGCGGTACTCCTTGGCAGGTTCAAAGCTGCGAATAGGCAAGGTTTCTAAAGGATATCTACGAAGCTGTCCGAAAATGTTCCCTGGAAATTCGCGATCAGCACAGTATTGCCGTCTGTGAAGATGATCGAGGTTCCCGCATCTGTTAGCGTAGCTCGCTCCTGCAGAGCGGCTACGGACGGGGCCCCATCCAGTAATGCCGCGTCAAGGCGCAGGATGTCGCCTTGATTGACCGAGAAGTCGGTAATGCGAAGGCTACCATCCCCCAGGTCGAAGACAAAGGTATCGGCCCCTCCGCCTCCGGTGGCCACGTCTTGGCCGGGCCCCCCGTGGATCCAGTCGTTGCCCGCCTCTCCCAGCAGGGTGTCATTGCCGGACCCTCCATAGATCATGTCGGCCATGCCGCCACCGTTCAGAAGTTCGTCTCCGTTTTCGCCATACAGCGTGTCCAGACCGAATCCTCCGTGCAGATCGTCATTTCCAGTGCCGCCGTAAAGGAGATCATTCTGACCGCCGCCATCCAGCATGTCGTTCCCGCTACCGCCATCCAGCGTGTCGTTGGAATTCTCGCCGTAAAGATCGTCATCCTCGGTACCGCCGTAAAGGTCGTCTTGGCCAGCGCCGCCATACAGGGTGTCGTTCCACTTTTCGCCATAAAGGACATCGTTCGACGCATCCCCGTACAGCAGGTCATTGCGGTTGCCGCCATACAGCGTGTCGTTGCCATTACCGCCAAAAATCATGTCGTTGCCGCCCCCACCCAAGAGCAAGTCGCTGCTATCCCCGCCGTATAGCGTGTCACGGCCGCCATCGCCGGACAGGGTATCCGATCCAAGGCCACCACTGAGCACATCCTGGCCGTTACTGCCATGCACCGTGTCGTCACCACCACCACCCTCCAGTACATCGTTGTGCAGGCCTCCATGGATCGCGTCTCCACCTTCGCCACCATACAGCGTGTCGTTGCCGGTTCCGCCGTCAATATAGTCGGCCTCTCCGCCGCCATAGATCAGGTCTCTGTTCGCACCTCCGTATAGTTGGTCAGCGCCAACTGCACCTTCGGGGTCGCCATAGATGGTATCGTTGCCCGCGCCGCCGGCAAGGATATCGACCCCTGGGCGACCCTGCAGCAGCAAATGAAATGGCGCCGGTGCAGCTGGCTCAACATTACCCTGTGCGGGAAAAAGGGAGGCGATAACGTCCTCCAAGCGGTCTCCCATTCCGAGCATGATAATCTCGCCGCCCCCCGGCAAGGCGATGCGCAGATCCCTAGAGTCATCAAGATCCCAATCCAGCGACTGCGCTAGTCTGCGGACATCTTCGACTGTGAAGTCCGCCTCGTTGATAATCAACTGATCACCTTCGGTAGAGTCGTAATCAACGATGATTGTCTGGCCCCGCGGGTGGGCGACGAAAGTATCCCCGCCCGTACCACCATACATCTGACTTATCCCGGCGCCGCCGATGATCAGATCTTCGCCCCCTCCGCCGAACAGGTGATCATGTCCCGACAGGCCACCATCAATCGTGTCATTGTCGTCCTGACCGTACAGAAAATCGTCGAGGATATTGCCAGTCACCAGATCGTTGCTGGTCCCGCCATAGAGAAAATTGTTCGCGACAGCGCTGCCAGTCAGCGTGTCGTTGCCCCCATGGCCAAGGCCACTGCCTAAGAACTGCGCAATGTCCATCTCATTATAAGCCTGATAATCTGGGTCGGTGGTCTGATTGCGCATCCGCCCCCTGATCAGCTGGATCTCGACAACCTCGCCCCCCGCATGATCGGGATCTTCGCCCCCAAGCGTAAAGGCGTCCATTGCGGCGCCAAAGCTACCTTGCTGGACAAAGCTGAGCGTTCCGTCCGGATCCATCCGCGACAGAACCGACCCGCCGTACTGGCTGCCCGTGAACCAACTGATCCCGATGCCGCGATCTGCGAACCAGTCATAGACCTGCGTGAACCCCTGCACCTCTGGTCGGTCTGAAAACAGATTGTAGGCCTCGTTCCCTTGCGCATTCGTCTCCGACAAGATCAGTGAGTCGTCCACAATCGACGAATATATCTCATCCAGCACTGTGCGAATGGCATTAGGATCAGACATGCCCCCTGTGCCAAGCCAGCCAGGATAGAGATGAGCGGACCATACCAAGCTATCGCCTAACCCTTCGCGAATGTAATCTAGCGCACTTCCGCCGCCCATGCTGATGTCAGCCAATTGCTGGAACTGAGCCGAATAATTCCAGCCCCCGACCATGATCTTTGTGCCATCGGCGCGATCCTGAATCATTTGACCAAGCTGAACCATATGCGTGGCATACAGGGAGACGAAATCCTGCAATGCGGCCGGGCGGGATGTGCCATAGAACGTCGCCGTATTGTAGGCGGCAGGTTCGTTCACAACCTCATGGGCATAGACAGAGTCCTTGACGGACGGATGAGTATCCATCCAGTCAAGCAACATGGTCCATCCCTGCTCCATCCGGTCATAGACTTCAACGGACAGGCCGTCGCGCATCTGATCCAACGCGTTTGGGCCCGAAGCTGTCAGAGTCTGAGCTGCGCCCTCCATCTGGACCATGATAAAGGTGAAGCCTTCGTTAGCCGCAGCAACCAAAAAGCGTTCGAAATCCGGGTGAAGAGTACCGTCAGCATTGAAGCTGTTGAGGTTGAAAGGGATACGTAGCGTTGTCACGCCCGGAAGCGCATCGTGCAGACGCTCTGCATATAATTCAGGTTCGCCGAACATGCTAGTGGGCAACGTCTGAAAATCACTTTGCCACAGGTAATACTTGTCGTTTGCTGCAAGATTGGCGGCATAGGAACCGTTCGCTTTATCAATAGCGATCTGACCTGCCGCCTCGACCTGAAGGTTGACGATGTTCAGTTGGGCTGTGCTTACCATGCGCAGGTCTTTCGTGTGTTGTCAGAAAATCCAGAATAATTCGCGTAAGTTCGTTGCGGTCCACCAAATAGTTCTGAACTACACTGCTCGCCTCAGAATCGACTCTTACAAACGACCATACCACTTATAGTTGTTTTGATGTGAAGTTTTGCGCTAGGTGTCTGATCTTACGGTTTGATGGTGCGGTCCTTTCTCACGCTTCGAGGGAAGCATTATAGGGCGCTGATAATGTAACCGCCCCCCGACGGCATCTATGTGCCAATGTAGGTCTGCGAGGATCCACAAAAGAAGAGCGGTCATGTCGGAGATAAAATTATGAAGTTTTTAGTTTCATTAAGGCTTTGTTGATGGCGTGGATGCCCCTCCCGACGGCATCGTAATGTGCCATTGTGGTGAGTGTTAAAGCCACCACAAAAGGAATGAGCATCCATGTCCGAAGTTACTCTCATCGGTATTGACTTGGCAAAGCACGTTTTCCAGTTACGGCGCGCGCAGCGAAGGTTCTGTCGCGTTCCGCAAGAAGCTGTCGCGAGGGCAGTTGCTTTCGTTCGTGGCACAGCAGCCCAAATGTCTGATCGCCATGGAAGCGTGTGCGACGGCGCATGGCTGGGGTCGGGAGTTTGAGAAATTGGGGCACGATGTGCGCCTAATCCCGCCAGTCTATGTAAAGCCGTTCGTCAAACGCCAAAAGAACGATGTGGCCGATGCGGAGGCCATCGTTGAGGCTGCAATGCGTCCAACCATGCGCTATGTGGCAGTTAAGACGGAAGATCAGCAGGCCCGTTCCATGCTGTTTCGCACGCGGCAGATGTTCGTGGGCCAGCGCACCCAGATGATCAACGCCTTGCGCGGCCACCTTGCCGAACATGGACTGGTTGCCGCCCGGGGGCCTGCCCACCTCAAGACGCTCGCTCACGCAATCGCAGATGATGACACCCCTCTACTGACCGAAGTGCGGGAACTTGGTCGGATGTATCTGGAGCGGATCGAGGGGTTGAATGCGCGTGTTGCAGAGCTCGACACGAAGATGAGATGTGCCGCCCAAAAAGCGGATTCGGTCCGCCGCGCACAGACCATGCCGGGCGTGGGTCCTGTCACGGCTCTTGCGATC
>NZ_QQVY01000034.1 GCF_003590715.1 Paracoccus sp. JM45 | reverse complement strand
CTTCATCAAGCGGATCACAGGACCGATGCAAGGCTTCAAGGCGTTTCACTCAGCCCAAGCGACACTTGCCGGAATAGAAACAGCCCACATGATCCGCATGGGCCAGCTCAGAGATAACTACCTTAGGCCAGACCAACAGTTTGCCGCATTGGCGGCCTGATATCATCGAAAGCTGTCCATACATATCAAGTAACAAACTTTGCGACACAACCCAGTTCGTTTGAAAGCTTGTTTTACGCATCGGGGTTCGATTGCAATTAGATCTATGCAAGACCGCCGGTTCTTTCTCTGTACGAAAACCAAGCAACTTATATGTATCCGCCTACAATTTAATCGATAGCTACTGCCCCATGCCCGCGCTCACCTCTGCCGGCTTGAAAGTGAAAAACATCCCGAATTTAAAATTGTGATATGGGCAACAGCGCTCGCTCGGCCGCAACGACGTGGCGTAGGTACTTGAATCTGAGTTTCGTATTCCGAACCGCAGTGCTGATCCGGCATTGTCGAACGGCTCGTATTCCCTATCAGCGTCACTCGCCCGACGGGCGCGATCCCAATAGTTTGACAAAACGATCGCGAAAGACGCTCTTTACAACTCGGCTTGCAGTTTGCAGCCAAGCAGGAAGGACGCACGGATGTCGTATATCCAGCCACAGGAATTTTCGACCAAGATGGTCGATGCGGGTGAAGCCAAGGTCTTCATGTCCACAAAAGACACGCTGATCCGCAGTTATATGGCGGGCGCGATCCTCGCGCTTGCTGCGGCGTTTGCTGTCACGGTTGCTGTGAACACAGGCAACTTTCTTATTGGTGCACTGCTATTTCCGGTCGGGTTCTGCACGCTTTATCTTCTGGGATTCGATCTGTTGACTGGTGTTTTCACTCTGGTGCCGCTGGCTCTTTTCGACAAACGTCCCGGTGTCACGGTGAAGGGGATGCTGCGGAACTGGGGGCTTGTGTTCCTTGGCAATTTTGCTGGTGCGCTGACCACGGCCATTTTTATGGCAATCACCTTTACCATGGGTTTCACACTTGAACCGAACGATGTAGGTCAGCGGTTGATGAACATCGGACATGCGCGGACTGTTGGCTATGCCGAGGCGGGAAGCGGCGGTATGCTGACCCTCTTTGTTCGTGCCATCATGTGCAACTGGATGGTTTCGACCGGCGTCGTGGCGGCGATGATGTCATCGTCGGTGTCCGGCAAGATCATGGCGATGTGGATGCCAATCCTGGTCTTTTTCTACCTTGGGTTTGAACATTCCATTGTGAACATGTTCCTGTTCCCCATCGGGATCTTGCTGGGGGCTGAATTCACTTGGGGTGACTACCTGATCTATAATGAAATCCCGACCGTGATCGGAAACCTGATCGGCGGCGTGACCTTTGTGGGTGCGATGCTTTATGCGACGCATTACAAGACGTCGCCGTCGCGGCGCGCCGTCGCCTCGCATGGTCCGGTCAGTCCGCTGGCCTCGACCGGCCCCGCCGAATAATCCGCAGGCGGGGTCGGGTATCTTCCGGCCCTGCCGCACCCTGCGTCCAATTGAGGTGAGCGGATGCCCAAGGACATGAAAGACGACGCGACCCTTGCTGTGTCCATCGGGCACTTTACAGGTGCCGGACGCAAACCTGAAAACCAGGATGCGATCGGGTCGGTCCGGCCAACGGGCCGCAAGCTGGCGCTGAAGGGGGCGGCATTTGCCATTGCCGATGGCATCAGCTCCTCTGCCTTTGGACAAGAGGCCGCCGAAACATCCGTCGCTGCGTTTCTGACTGATTACTACTGCACCCCAGACAGCTGGAGCGTACGCAGCTCTGCCGGGCGTGTCATCGCAGCCACCAACGCGTGGTTACACGGGCAAACTCTTCGCAGCGGTGCGCGCGATTCTGACAAGGGCTATGTTTGCACCTTTGCCGGACTGGTTCTGAAAGGGCACACGGCCCATGTGCTGCACGTTGGCGACAGTCGCGTATGGCATCTACGGGACGGCACGCTTGAACCGTTGACCTGGGATCACCGGTCCTATTCTGACGGACGCAGCTATCTGGCCCGCGCCCTTGGCGTCGCCCCGCAGGTCGAAGTCGACTACCGCGAAGTTCCGCTGCGCGAGGGCGACGTTTTTATCATGACGACGGACGGAGTGCACGACTGGCTTCATCCATGCGATATCCTTAATGCGATCACCCCGACCGCCAATCTGATGGACATGACCGAAGTGCTGGCGCAGCAGGCGCTTGATCATGGCAGCGATGACAACCTGTCGATGCAGATCCTGCGGATCGATGCGCTGCCCGATGACACAGGCGACGCGCTGCTGCCCGACATGGCCTGCCTTCCGGTACCGCCTCTGCCTGCACCCGGCGCGATGATCGACGGGTTTCGCATCATTCGTCATATTCATGCGACCAGCCGCAGCCATGTCTTTCTGGCCAGCGGCCCCGACGGGGCTCGGGTCGCACTGAAGATCCCGTCCACCGAAACCCGCGACGATCCTGCCGCCATCCGACGATTGCTGATGGAGGAGTGGATCGCCCGACGCATCGACAATCCCCACGTCCTGCGTGCCATTGCCCCGTCCCAACCACGCACCGCCCTTTACGTCGTCACCGAATGGATTGAGGGGCGAACCCTGCGGCAGTGGATGCATGACACGCCCACCCCCGATTTCGACGCCGTTCGGGACATCCTGAGCCAGATCGTGACGGGTCTGCGTGCCTTCCACCGTCGGGAAATGCTGTATCAGGACCTGCGGCCTGAAAATATCATGATCGACCACGAGGGCACCGTCAAAATCATCGACTTCGGCGCCGTATGGGTTGCGGGCGTAGTCGAGGCAGCCCCATCGTCGGTCATCGGATACGGGCTGGGGACGTGGCAATATACCGCCCCCGAATACTTAAGCGGCGATGCGGCAAGCTGGCGGTCGGATCTCTATGCACTTGGCACCATCGCCTATGAGATGCTGCGCGGACAGCTTCCGTACGGCACACGCGCGGCCAGGGTTCAAAGCAGGCGCGATGCCGCGCGTCTTGTCTATCGTTCGGTTCGTGCAGACGAACGGTCGCGCGTGCCCGCATGGATGGACGCCGCCCTGAAGCGGGCCGTGCATCCCGACCCGTTGCGGCGCCACGATGCGATGTCGGAATTTCTTGCCGAATTGCGGGCGCCCACGGCCCGCACCCGCCCGACCAGGCATCAACCACTGATGGAACGCGCGCCATTGCGTTTCTGGCAAGGGATGTCCGCCTGCCTCACCATTCTTCTTCTGGCTAGCCTTGTCTGGCCCCGAACCTGACACCCCTAAGATAGGAACCCATGACATGAAAGACATCGACACCGCTCAGGACATGACCAAAGAGGATGTCGCGATCCTGATCCTGCGCGCAAAAAAGCGAGACAAACTCGGGTGGGAAGATATCGCAAATCGGATCGGCATGTCGCCTGTGTGGACCCATTCCGCGGCGACCGGCATGAACGCGATGCCCGCCGAAAAAGCCCGCGCGCTGGCCGATCTTCTGGGCCTGCCGGATGAGGCTGTCGAGGTTTTGGCGGAAAGCCCGACGAAGGTCTGGACGCAGGCTGTGCCGACGGATCCCTGCATCTACCGCTTCTATGAAATTGTCGGCGTCTACGGTCCCACACTGAAGGCACTGATACAGGAAAAATTCGGTGACGGCATCATGTCGGCCATCGATTTCGATATGAGCGTGACCCGCGTCGAAAATGCCAAGGGTGACCGTGTGAAGGTCGAGATGACGGGAAAATACCTGTCCTACAACAACTGGTGATCACCCGGTCAGCCATTCCTATGGAACAGTTCGCATGACAAATTTTACGCCCGAGCAGCAGGATTATCTTGCAAAGACGATTGCCGGTCTGGGCCTTGACCGCGCCTTCAGCCCTGTGTCGGCCGCTTCCGCACCCGAGCGCGTCTATGGTACCCCCGTCGAGGATCTGTGCCGCGAGGAACTGCGCAAATATGAAACCCATCCATGCGACCTGTGGGAGGTGATCGAGGACTGGACGGCGCGTGGCCTGATTGCCGAAGGGCTTGACCAGTTTCTTTTGCGGCATTGGGGGTTTTTCAACGTCGAGCCTGCCGATGCAGGCTATATGTGCCGTTTGCGTCTGCCTTCCTGCCAACTGCGCGGCGACCAGATGATCGCACTTGCGGGCATTGCCGAGGATCTGGCCGGTGGTTTTGCCCATGTCACCACCCGTGGCAATTTACAGCTGCGCAATATCGCGCCAAAGGACGTTCTTGACGTGCATTTCGCACTGCGTGAGGTCGGGCTGTCCTGCCACGGGTCCGGTGCCGATTCCGCCCGCAATATCACAGCCTCGCCCACGGCAGGTTTTGATCCGGTCGAAATTGCGGATCTGCGCGATCAGGCAATTCAACTGGGACAGACCATTGCCCAGACCCGCGCGCTTCAGGGGTTGCCGCGAAAGTTCAACGTGGCATTTGACGGGGGCGGAAAGGTGTCCTGTGTTGCCGATACCAACGACATCGCTTTTCAGGCAGTGACGGTGGGTGCGGGGGGGACGCTTGATCCCGGGGTGTATTGCCGCATCGGTTTGGGCGGCATCACGGGACATAAGGATTTCGCCCGATACACCGGCACCCTGTGCCAACCCGCTGAAGCTGCCCGCGTCGCGGCTGCCATGTTGCATGTCTTTGTCGAACATGGCGACCGGACGAACCGCAAACGCGCCCGGCTGAAATACCTGCTGGATGAACAGGGCGTCGACTGGTTTCTGGACCGCACACAGGAAAAGCTGGACGCCCGTGGCATCATGCTTTTACGGCAGGGGACGGAACAGGATGCGCCCCGCGCGGCGGTGGATCGTCAGGGCCATATCGGTGCGCATCTACAATCGGATGGCCGTCACTACCTTGGTATCGCGCTTGAGATGGGTCGTCTTTCACCCGCGCAAATGCGGCTTATTGGTAAGGCGGCGATTGACGTAGGGGATAACGACCTGCGCCTGACGGTGTGGCAGAATGTGCTGCTGCCCCATATTACTGTAGCAAGGGTGTCAGAACTACGCACACACCTTGCCGAGGCCGGTCTGGCGACCGATGCGACGGCCTTTGCCGCCGGCGCGGTTGCATGCACGGGCAAATGGGCCTGCAAGTTCGGTCTGGCCTATACCAAGGCCGACGGAACCGCACTGGTACGCCATTTGCAGGATCGTTTTGCTCTGGATGCACCGATCAACATCCATTTGACCGGTTGTCCCAATTCCTGCGCCCAGCATTACATCGGCGATATCGGCCTGATGGGGGCGACCCTGCCCGACGGGAACGAGGGGTATATGGTCGTGCTGGGCGGCGGCACCGATGCCGACGAGGGCATCGCGCGTGCTTTGCCCGGACCGATCCCCGCCGCCGATCTGAATATGACGGTGGAAGGCATCGTCGCCCGCTATCTCGATCGGCGTGATCCCGGAGAGGCATTTCTGACCTTTGTGCGTCGCCTGCCCGACGACGCTTTGCCCAGCCTGCTTGATCGCAGCGTCGTTCCCATCTGACAAGGAGCTTGTCGTGAAAATGTTCCCCCCTTCGTTCGGTTCCGCACTGTCAGTTGCAGGCGAAAGCCGTCTTCCTGTCGATGCGCCGTTCGACAAGACACAACGTCTGTTCGTCGACGGCCTGCTTGCCGGTCTTTCCGCGATCGTCGAGGCGCAGGAGGCCGGTGATACAGGAACCACGGGCAGCGCATTGCGCGTGCTTTTCGGTTCCCAGACCGGAACCGCCGAAGCATTGTCGAAGAACCTTCGGAAATTCGCTGCGACTCAAGGCTTTGATGCGACCATCTCTGATCTTGATGCCGTGACGCTAGTAGAACTGGCCGAGGTCGAGCACCTGTTGATTATCGTGGCAACCACCGGCGAAGGTGAACCTTGCGACAACGCCAAGCGGTTCCACACCGCGCTGATGAATTCCGACGCGCAACAACTGCCGCCGACATTGCAGTTCAGCGTCTGCGGTTTGGGCGATCTTTCCTATCCTGCCTTTAATAAAATCGCCAAAGAAGTCGACGTCCGGCTGCACGAACTCGGGGCGACGCGGATCCGCGACGCTGTGTTCTGCGATACCGCCTACGAGGACGACTTCGCTGTCTGGAAAGAAGATGTCTTCGCAACGCCAGCTTTTGCCAATGCAGCAGGCACCCCGCGCGCGCCCGAACCGTTCCCAGACACTGCCGAGCCGGTTTTTACCAAACAGCGACCTTTTACGGCGACGGTCCTTGATGTGCGGCGTCTTAGCGGACAGGGACCGGGCAAGGTCGTCAATCACGTCGAGATTGCATTGGCCGGGGGTGGTCCGGACCTGGACTATCGCGCGGGGGACGCCTTGGGCCTCTGGCCGGTGAACGATCCCGCAGAAATTTCGGCATTTCTTGCCGCCGCGGGTTTTACGGGTGCAGAATCCGTCAGCCTGAAATCGGGTCCGGCCCGACTGCGATCCGCATTGCTGCGCTTTGATCTGACCCTTGTCACCCCCGCCACGAGGAAGGCTTGGGCCGTTCCGGACGCGCCTGCCGATGGCCAAGTCATCGATCTGCTGCGACATGGTGTGCCAGGCCTTACGCCGCAGGTTCTGATTGACGGGTTGCGGCCGCTTCAGTCGCGGCTCTATTCGATTTCATCTTCGCCCGAGGCACATCCCGGCGAAGTCCACCTTACCGTGGGTGAGCTGCGCTATGACCTGCATGGTACCGAACGAAAGGGCTGCGCCTCGACCTTTCTTGGGGGGCGGATTGCACCGGGAAGCACCGTGGGTGTCTTCGTGCAGCAGGCAAGCCATTTTCACCCCCCCGAAGACGACCGGCCCCTGATCATGATAGGTCCGGGCACAGGGATCGCCCCGTTTCGCGCATTCCTCGAGGAGCGCGAGGCCCGTAATGCCACTGGCGAGAACTGGCTATTCTTCGGGGATCGGACCGAAGCGCGCGACTATCTTTATCGCGACCAGATCGAAGGATGGCGCGCGACGGGTTTGCTTGCCCGTACGTCGCTGGCATGGTCGCGTGACGGGCAGGATAAGGTTTATGTTCAGGATATGATCCGCCGCGACGCTTCCGAAGTCTTCGCCTGGCTGGAACGCGGAGCTGCAATTTACATTTGTGGCGATGCCGCGCGCATGGCCGCCGACGTAGACCGCGCGCTGCATCATATAATCGCCGATGCCGGCCAGATGGATGCTAGATCAGCTGCCGCTTACGTAGAACGGCTTGTTCACGACCATCGTTATCGACGAGACGTCTATTAAACTATCCAATATTCAATATCGCACAAATTGACAACACAGCCACAGCCTGAGACGTGTCGCAAACCTTCTGGCATGCTGAAAGGTGCATTAGTCTGGATATTATTATTCTACGACCGCAGCTGTTTGCTACGCTCGCAGCCTGATATCATTAAAAACGGGCCATAACTAACCTGCAACAAACTTTGGGACACAACCCTTTTACCTGTTCTCCTAGACCCAATCACTTATGTCGGGAGGCAATGTATCGAGATTATTCTGAAATGCTGCGAGAATCTCCGCCGTTGTGTAACCACCCGCCACATTGGAACTGGCAAAATTGCGTGTGCTAATGACACGTTGTTCATGGTTATTAAGGACGGTTAAATTTGGATCAATTAGCGCGTTAGGATCGGTTGACAAAAGGGATTTACGACGGGGAATGGATGTGTTTCGACCTGCTATCTGCAAAGTGAATCAGCCTGGCATGAAACCCATGTTGGACGAGGAGTGGATGTTTTTTGAACATTTCATTCGCACTGTCCGCGCTTCGGACGGATGCAAAGCAACCAATCACCACCTTGTTCTTAATGGTGTTTTCTGGATTGCCAGAACTGGCTCCCCATGGCGCGATCTGCCGGAGCGATTTGGCAAGTGGTCTAGCTGTTTACCGACAGTTCCGGCGCTGGACACTGGCAGGTCTCTGGGAGCAAATCATTGATGCCCTGAAAGAGAGTGGGGCTGCACCAGATGCCCTGCAAATGGTTGATAGCACCGTGATCCGCGCGTGCTATCAGGCCAGCGGCGGCTAAAGGGGGACTTCATGCTAGGGTTTCGGGCGCTCAAGAACGTCCGGTGGGAAAACGATCTAAAGGATCGCTTTCTGTACTACCTTCCACTTTACGACCAAAATTCATCTCCGCGCCCGGCGCGCTTGCGCCAGACGGGGAAGCCGAATACCAGACGCCAAACTTCAGACACTCGTTATGAATGAGGGACCGACAGGGGGCAGGTCAGCGGGTATCCGTTAAATAGAATGTTTCGTTGCGAAATTGCGCATAAACTCCGACAGCTTTTCTGCGTCTTCGGTAGTTACGCCATTATAGATGCTTGCTCTTAGATAATCTCCGACGCCGAACGGTGTAAGTGTACGCAGGCCGATCATGCCCATTTCCCAACTTTGAATTAGAAACTTGTTGGTTAGCTCTTCGTCGCCGCCCATCAAATTAAACGGAACATTCATTCGGCTTCGCTGCGACCTGTTCGTCACCGGCGTACCATAAAAGCCATTGGATGCATCAATAACGTCGTACAATGCTTGTGCTTTGGCAATACTGCGACGCTCTATCTCGTCGACTCCGCCTTCGTCTTTGATCCAGTCCATAAGATGCCCAACAACCTCGATATTAAAGGTTGCCGGTGTGTTCCACAAATTTTCGGCGTCGGTATTTATAGTATAGTTAAAAACACCCGGGCAGAGCGGCGACGCTTTCCCTTCGCCGATCAGATCCTTGCGGATAACAACAAGGGTTAGCCCCGGGTGACCGATATTTTTAGATGCACAAGCGAAGATGACCCCGATGCCACCATTCACCCAGTCAATAGGTTTGGTCGCAAAATCGGAGCTGGCATCGATAACCAAAGGAATATGCTTCCGTGCTTCTGGCAACTCTGGTAGTCTGTGAAGTTCAATTCCGTTGACGGTTTCGTTCGAGCAAAGGTATATATACCGGCTGTCAGCACTGATGTTCTCCTCGGTAAGGGCGGGGAAACACGTATAGGCGCCGGTTTCAGGATCGCGACCGTCAATTGCATGAACTTTGCAATACTTCTTTGCCTCTTCGGCACCCCTTAGCGACCAAGTTCCGTTAACGACATAGGTCGCGGTATCAGAGGTATGAGGACAGAGGTTCAACGGAACGGCCGCGAATTGGCCATGACCCCCGCCATGGGCGAATAGCACCGCGTAGTTGTCCGGAATATCCATCGTCGATCTGACAGATGCCACCGTATGATTCAGGATCTCCTGAAATTCGGGTGAACGGTGCGATAACGCCAAGGATGTAAGTCCGGGTTTATTGACGCTTGCAGCAATAACATTCTCTACGGCCTTAGGCAGGGACGTTGGGCCGGGACTAAAATTGATAACCTTTTCCGGTGAAATCTGTGGACTAAGAGAACCAGCAAGAGCCGGATGGATATGTGAACCCACAAAGTTCATTTGGTTTCGCTTTCTGCATTGCGCCAACTGGGGCGTTTTTCTTTGGTACGTGAAGCCACAATGTTTCAGGAACAGGTGAAACACGGACACGCGTTAAGTGATTCTGATATTGGGGCAAGCCTTGATCATCTCTAGGATCCAGATCCGCCAAACGTTAAAGCCAGAATGGCGCAGCCTTGGATTTGCTCAAGGGCGGTGAAGTGTTGCATGAATGGGGAAGTTTTCGTGGGTGACCCGGCGCGCATGCTGGATGCTCTCGAAGCGATGGCGGTGAACACATTGCTCCTTAAGTGTCCGGATGACGCGCTCGGCCAGGCGGTTTTGTTGGGGGCAGTGTGGGGTGATGAACTCCTGCTTCAACCCGTAGCTGCGCGCCAGAGCCGTGAAGTGACAGCTGGTGAATACGAGACCATTGTCAGACCTGAGCAGGAACTCCTGCTCGACCCTGCCTTAGTGGGCCGAATTTGGCGATCAGGTCGTGCTCGAGGGCTGCGCTGGCGGTCGTGGCCTTGCCCGAGCGCGATAGATGCCAACCTAGAAGCTCGCGGGTGTGGCAATTGATCATCAGTGCCAGCGAGGCGCTGCCATCCTTGCAGTTCTAGACACGGGCCGCCTCCAGCAGACGATCAACATTATGGATCCCCTTCGCCACAACGACCCCGAACTCGCCCAAATGCGCGCGGACGGCATTCACGATCTGCGTCCTTTGCCGAACCAGGAAGTCCCGTGCCTTGTGATCGAGCCGCGCCGCCTGACGGTCCGCCGACTTTACTGGCACGAAGCGCATTGAATCGCCCCGGGTCTGTCGGAGACCTATAGCTTCATTTCACGCGACCATATCGAGCAAGCTGCGCTGTGCATAGAAGTTCTCTTCTGCCTCAGCTGGCGGGATATTTCCGATAGGGCCCAGTAGCCGGCGATTGTTGAACCAATCAACTTAGCCGAGGGTGGCCATTTCCAGATCCTGCATGTTGCGCCAAGGGCCCTGGCGATGGACCAGTTCAGTTTTGTAGAGGCCGTTTATTGTCTCGGCGAGGGCGTTATCATA
>NZ_QQVY01000033.1 GCF_003590715.1 Paracoccus sp. JM45 | reverse complement strand
GTTCCGCAACAACGACCGCAGCACAACACACCTAATGAACCGGTTGATGAGCGTGATGGAACCCCTGCCCCAACCTGCCCGAAAATCCATCACTTTTGATCGCGGGATTCAGTTCCACAACTGGCGCAAGTTGAAGCCGGGGATCGGAACGGAGGCGTGGTTCTGCGATCCCCAAGCGCCGTGGCAAAAGGGTTCCGTCAAGAAACTGAACAAGCGTGCGCGGCGCCACCTACCCCGCGACGCACCCGTTGCCGCACTCTCAAATCGAGATATGAAGTCGATTTGTGACCGCTTGAACGGCACACCAAGAAAATGCCTGGGATGGCGAACACCAACTGAAGCATTTAGAGAAGAACTGATGAAACTGAGATAGCGGAACCGTCGCAACGACCCTTGAGATTCCACCGGTGGATTTTCTAACGAAGTGCAAGATCTTATTTAAAACAGAAGGTTGCATGGAGTATAGACAACGGGAAGCCACTACTCTCACCCGAGCTTAGAAGAACGCCGTAAGATCGCAAAGTGGCGAGAAGCCAAAATGCCGATAGCTGAGATTGCGGATCGTTTTGGCCGTGATGCCTCGACGATCTACCGATATGTTCGGCGGAACCACTATGATGACCGGGAACTGCCGCAGCTAACCGGTTACTACGCGTTGAACGCTCAGGACATGTATAAGCGCCGTCGTGCAGTTCATCGTAAGACGATCGTCCACCCGGAACTTGAAGCGTCAATCGAGGATCGTCTCAAGGCCGGCTGGTCGCCAGAACAGATTGCGGGACGGATGCGCCTTGAACGCCACCCGATCCGCGTGAGCCACGAGACGATTTATAGGTTCGCCTATTCTAAAGATGGCCGCGCGTAACAGTTCTATCGGCATTTGCCCGAACATCGCAAACGTCGCAGACCCCGTGGGTATCGACGTCATCAGCGTGGCCACATCTTTGATACCCAAAGCCTGTCCCATAGGCCTGACCGCATTGCTGAGCGTGCTGAGTTCGGGCACTGGGAATGCCATCTGATGATGCTTCGCAAAGAGCATGGAAAGATAAACGTGACGTCTTTGGTTGAGCGCGTCAGCCGCTATGCAGTTGTCATGCGCAACGAGAATCGCACGTCCAAGCCCATCATGGATTCTCTTATCCAGGGTCTCGCTCCTCTGCCCGCAGATGCCTGCCAATCAATCACCTTTGATCGCGGGACTGAGTTCTCGGCTTGGCAACAGTTGAAAGACGGGATTGGCGCGGACGCCTGGTTCTGTAACCCGCAAGCGCCGTACCGAAAAAGTACCGTTGAGAACACCAACAATAGGCTGCGACGATATTTCCCCAGATCGACCGAACCGACGGCCCTGACAAATCGATATCTAAAGTCGATTTGCCAGACCCTCAATTCCACGCCGCGCAAGTGTCTTGGGTACCGGACTCCAGCGGAAGTCTTTGAAAGCGAAGTTATGGATATACAGAACCGATTGGAATAAAGGGCTTCTACATATCTTTGCACTTCGCCTTGGGTTTACACGTTTTTGGTATGCCTTGCCAGTTTTGTGAATTTGCGTTGCCGCATGGCCGGATCAGACAAGGGCGGCTACGCCGCTGACCGTTTTTTACAATCCATGCTGCCCGAGAATATTGCGCTTGCAGCTTTCAAAAGACTTGTTTCGCTGTGCTTCCTCTGCCGCGTCTTTAGGCCTGATCGGCGGCAGATAATGCTGAACGCAATTTGAATGGGCCTGATACTTGATGCGCTCAATCGCGCATGTTTTCACATCATCAGAGGCCATCTGCAGGCTGCTGGTGGAGCATTCTTTACTGTAATAAGCCAGTCTTTCCTCGGCACTTGATTGCCAAAGGAACCAAGACGGCCCCCCGATGCGATCTGGGTCCGGCGTGCTGTTTCCGCCACAATAACCGGTTGGGTTGTAGCATAGGAGACGCTCGCTATTGGAGCAGGAGGCTATTGTGCCACCCAAAACGACGATGCCTGCAGCTATCCATATGGACGTTCTCATAGATATCACTCTCGTATCCGACCGATTGACTTCTGCATGCCTAGTCTGTCCTTTTGGAGCAAGTTTAGGAAGCTGATCGCCCTATTATTTAAGCTGACATCGTCACTGTCACAAAGCGGCTTGCGGGAAAGCTGAATGTCGGGCGGATGCCCTGAATACCTAACTTGAGACGACCTTATGGGAATTGGTTCGAAACGGCCTGAGACTTATCGCTTTCACAACAAGCTTGCAGTTTTAGGTAACGCGGCCGTCTACGTGATAGCGTGGAACGACAGCTTTCTCCGGCGGTTTCAACGGGTGAGCGCAACACTCTAGTCTTTCAGAAGAGATGGAGTGTGAGAGATGAAGTATCGTACGCGGACATTTTACACCGACAATCAGAAGTCTGAGATGTGGGACCGCTGGCAACGCGGCGAGTCTATGAGTTCGATTGGGCGTCACTTCAATCGCGCGTCGTCTTCGATCTTCCCCCATTTGGCGCAATTCGGCGGGATCAGGCCACCGGACCGAAGGCGTTCGCAAAATGCTTTGAGTTTGATCGAGCGGGAGGAGATATCTCGCGGGCTGATGGCACAGCAATCTTTCCGCATGATTGCGCGAAACCTGAATCGGACACCTTCTACAATCAGCCGGGAAGTTCGCCGCAATGGCGGACGTCAGGCCTATCGCGCGATGCACTCGGATCAGCGGGCCTGGGCCTGCGCAACGCGGCCCAAATCATGTAAACTCTCGTTCAACGACCCATTGTGCCAACTGATCGCACGCAAGTTGCGGCGGAAATGGTCACCGCAGCAGATCGCTGGTTGGCTAAAGCTCAAATATCCGGACGAGGAGCAGCACCGCGTGTCGCATGAAACGATCTACCGCAGCCTTTATGTACAGACCCGCGGGGTTTTAAAGAAGGAATTGCAGGAATGTTTGCGCAGCCCACGTGCCATTCGACGATCACGGCATGCGACCCAAAAAGGCTTGAAGCTGCGCAAGATCAAGGGTGCGATCCCGATTAGCGAACGCCCGCCTGAGGTCGAAGATCGTGCCGTCCCGGGGCACTGGGAAGGTGATTTGATCGTTGGCTCGAACAACAGCTACATTGCCACACTGGTTGAGCGCCATTCGCGATTTGTGATGCTGGCCAAGGTCGAAAACAAGGACACCCATAGTGTTATCACGGCACTGATCAAACAGGCCCGCAAGCTGCCCAAGGAGCTGTATCAGTCACTGACCTGGGACAGAGGATCCGAGATGGCCGGTCATGCGAAGTTCACCACGGCCACGAAAATCGACGTCTTCTTTTGTGATCCACAGTCACCTTGGCAGCGCGGTAGCAACGAAAATACAAACCGACTACTTCGGCAATACTTTCCAAAAGGCATTGATATATCGGGCTTTAGTCAAGCCAAACTCAGTGCCGTCGCCCGCCAGCTCAATGAGCGACCGCGAAAGACCTTGCAATACGAAACGCCCGCTGAGAAATTTGAAGCATGTGTTGCAGCGATCAGTTGAAACCACACCGCTCAGCGGACATTAGAAACGCTCCAATAACCCTCCCTTTTGGCATGGCTGACAAACGGTCCAGACTGTGTGAAAACCCATCGCCTCTGAAAATACTCGCGGTCACTGGCCCTTTTCACCTCATCGGGGATTCCTTGCGGAGTGCAAAAATGCTATCCTCGCGCATGAAACATATTCAAGGAACGTCCCGCGCACAGACGCTTTTGTTGCCTGCCTGCGTGGATGATTATGTCGGGCCTGACCACGTCGTTCGGTTCATTGAGGCCTTTGTCGAGAGCCTTGATCTTGCTGCGGCGGGCTTTGAGCGTGCTCGCCCCAAAGCTACGGGCAGGCCGGCGGGGTATGACCCAAGCGGTCTGCTGAAACTCTACATTTATGGCTATCTGAACCGCGTGCGCTCCAGTCGGTGTCTGGAGACCGAGATGCACCGCAATCTGGAAGTGATCTGGATGATGCGGCAGCTGCAACCAGATTTTAAAACCATTGCCGACTTTCGGCGCGAGAACAAAACTGCCTTCCGAAAGATATTCCGGGAGTTTGTGGTTTTGTGCCGCAGCCTTGATCTGTTTGGCCGTGAGCTGATTGCGGTGGATGGCACGCGGCTGAAAGCTGTCAACAGCGGCCAGCGCAACTTCACCAAGGCTAAGCTGGCCAAAGCCATGGATGAGAGTGACGAGCGCCTTGGCCGATATCTCAAGCAGCTGGATGACGCGGATAGGGACGACACGCCCCCGTCGGCACGGGTAGACAATCTGAAACAAAAAATCGCCGCGATCAAGGAACGCCGTGCCCAGCTGGAGCAGCACCACGCTGACCTGGAGGCCAGCGGCGAGGATCAGATATCCCTGACCGATCAGGATGCGCGTGCGATGCATTTCTCAAGCCGTATTGGGGTTGGCTACAACATCCAGATCGCTGTCGATACCAAGCACAAACTGATCGCCGAGCAACAAGTCCACAATAACGTCGGCGACCTTGGGTTGCTTGACGAGACAGCCAATGCCGCGCGGGAAAACCTGGGCGTGGATCGGATCGATGTCGTTGCCGACCGAGGCTACTATAAGATCGAAGACATTGAGGATTGTGAGGCCGCTGGCGTCAAGCCCTATGTCCCGAAGCCGCTGCACGGCTCGGTCGTCAAAAACGGGTTCTTCACGAAAGAAGAGTTCCGATATGACGCTGATGCAGGCGTTTTGATCTGTCCCGGTGGCCAAAAGCTTGAGCCAAAATACAAAAGCAAGATCCGCGACAATGACGCGGTCATTTTTGTAAACACCAAAGCCTGCAAGGCCTGTGACCTGCGGGCGCGATGCACAAATGCCGCCTTTCGAAAGGTCATGCGATACGCAAATGAGGCCATTCTACATCGGATGGCAGACCGGCTTGCCGCAAGGCCCGAAGTCATTGACCAACGCCGCGAGAGCCTCGAGCATCCCTTTGGCTCGATCAAGCAGTGGATGGGGCAGCGGAACTTCCTCACGCGCCGCATCGAGAATGTCAGGGGAGAGTTCAGTCTGACAGCCTTAGCCTACAACATCCGCCGCGCCTTGACCCTTGTCGGTGTGGCTGGCCTTATAAGCGCCATCAGCGCGTAATGGGGACTGTAGCCCGCCAATTCCGGCTAAAACCGACCCATAAACCCACCCAAACGCCATTTTACCAGCTTCTGACCACCCAATCGGTGAAACTGCGTCAAAATTCGACAGGCACCTCTGAGTTCATAATCGGAGCTATCAGAAGGCGCGTTTCCACACAGTCTTGACCGGTTTTCGGCTGCCAATAACCCCGTTCAAAACTCAAGCAATTGTTGAAGGTTTTGGGCCATCTCGTAACAGCGCACATCCATGGACCATGCAGCATCGGTAAAATGGGCTCGAACCGAACTTGCGGCGGTGCGGCATGCAAATCTTGACCTTGCGAGCTTCGGTTCGACCAACCGGATGACCGCTTAGCGATCCCACAAGGCTTATCATATCTTCTGGAGTTGCCGCCTCCGGGCCTCCAAGTCTTAAAAAAAGATCGCTTTAAGCGGTCCCATTCATCGAAGATCGTTAAGCAGATGGAACTGTCTAGATCGTCTCAGGTTGAAATCGGTAGGTATCTGGAGATTGTAGAATGGATGATAATCGTGTCTGGAATTTTGAGGAAAGTCTTTGGCAAGCGTCAGAGGATCGTTACCACGAACGGATAGATCCGGAATGTGTTATGGCGCTCAGCCATGCGCCATTTCTTTTTCACGGTGAAGCGGCTGTCCGAGCCGTCACTGGAACCCCGGATTGGGATGAGGTTGAATTCTTGAACAGACAGATTTCACGTCCCCAAGAAGGGCTGATCGTTGTCGGTTACGAAATAAGGGCCAAAAAGGGTGAAACGATCTTTGAGGCTGCATGCACTTCCGTTTATCGCCGCATCGAACCTGAGGAATGGCGTGTTGTTCAGCATGCTCAGGTCGCGAACAGCCAAATCGAATAAATTACATTGCCGACTGTACCTTGACGTTCACGCGCGTCACCCCATTGACTATTAACAGAAATTGGCAAGCGCGCCCCCTCCATGCGACATGGAATATTTCGTATGGAGGGGGTCTGCTTTTGCGAAGCCCCGCAACATATGCAACTGGGTATATCGCTAGGTTTTCGGGCTTTCGCTTCTGCTTCGAATTCATCATTTCTTCGCCAAGATGATTTGGCAAAGTGATCATTGATTTAAAAGGCGTCCATTATTCAAAAGCCGTCATTTTGCACCCAGTCTTTTTTCATATCCGCTATGCCGTTTCCTATCGTGATCTCGAAGAGATTATGCTGGAGCGTGGTATCAAGGTCGATCATACAACGCTGAACCGCTGGTTGGTGAGGTTTATTTCGCTCATCGCTGCAGATGCCTAGGCCAGAAAAAGGCCGACGGCTCTATCATGGCGCATGGACAGGACCTACATCAAGGTTCGCGGCCGATGGACTTATCTTTACCGTGCCGTTGATCGCAACGGTCACACCCTTGACGTTATGCTCGCCGACCAGAGAAACACGGCTGCGGCGCGTCGGTTCTTCAAGCGTGCCATCGCCAGTCATGGCGTGCCGGACAAGGTTGTGATCGATAAAAACGGTGCGAACCTGGCAGGCCTGAACAGCATCAATGCCGTCCTGAAGTTTGTCAGCACGGGCAAACGCATCAAGATTCTGCAGGTCAAATACCTCAACAACATTTTCAAGCAGGATCATCGCTTCATCAAACGGATCACAGGGCCGATGCAAGGCTTCAAGTCGTTTTATTCAGCACAAGTGACACCTGCCGGAATCGAAACAGCCCACATGATCCACAAAGGTCAGTTCAAAGCTAACCACCTCGGACCAGCCCAACAGTTTGCTGCATTAGCAGCATGATATCATTAAAAATTGCCCTACACGACCCGCAGAAAACTATGCGACACTGCTAGGCTGTGTGGACGGTCACAAGTAAGCACGCCGCTGCGCTGCAACATCCAGAAAGCGGACATCTGGAAATCATATTTTTATAAAGCTGACGTTTAGTAACCTTTTGAGGCCACGCTTTTTCTCGGAATCGTTATGCTGGCTGAAAGAACGCTTGGATAACTCAGCTTCCACTAATGTTCCCCACCCAATCAAGAAAGACCCCTAGTCGTCGAAGGCCCGAGACGCGAGTAAGGTAGAGCGCTGAGATATTCAGAGGGGCGACGTCGAGTTGGCCGGGAAACAGCTCAATCAAACGTCCGGCTTGGATGTCGTCCGCGATCATGAAATCGGAAAACCGCGCTATGCCCAGACCGCCTAATACCATCTGGCGCACGGCCTCCCCGTTGCCCGCGGTAAGGGCGGGAGGCACTATCACGGGGGTGGACAGACCAGTAAAGCGCAGCGTGTTGATATGATCTGGTGCCGCGAACCGGACTTGCTCCAGCTGTGCGAGTTCAGCTGGTGTTTTTGGCCAGCCATTACGATCAAGATATTCCGGCGTAGCCACCAATTTCCAAGCGGTAGTCCCCAAGGGCCGATGCAACAGGTCACTATCAGGCAACTGGCCCAGCCGAATAGCAACATCCGCGTGGCTACCAATTAGATCCACCAGCGTGTCTGTCATGTCGATAGACAACTGAATATCAGGATATTGCGCGTGAAACTCAGCCAGACGCGGGGCAAGAACATGCAAGACGTAAGGAACTGGTGCGTTTACACGCAGTGGCCCGGCGGGGGCCTGTCCGCTTGTTGCGATCTCTTGCAGGGCTTCGCTGCGGTCCAAAATCTCGCGCGCCTCGGCCAGAACTGCGGCACCTTCAGGCGTGATTTCGATAGACCGCGTAGTGCGCCTGAGCAATGCGACCTTCAACTGCTCTTCCAGCCGCGTGACCGACCGGCTGAGAGTAGAGGCAGACACCCCCCTGCGCCGCGCGGATTCAGCAAAACCCCCATCATCGACGATCCCGACAAAGGCAGCCAAATCCCCCATACGAAGTAATTCGTGCAGTTTTTGCAATGATCCATTCCAAACATGCCTGTTCTCGCAATAGATAGCGGCTGGCATATACGGCGTCGACACCAAATTTGTTGGAGAAAACCGATGCCACTTGCCCTTTGGGCGCTGACCATCAGCGCTTTTGCCGTCGGAACGACCGAGTTCGTTATCGTAGGCCTGCTTCCCACCATCGCCGCCGATCTTGGCGTTTCAATTCCTTCTGCCGGCCTTTTGGTCAGTCTTTACGCCCTTGGTGTGACCATCGGCGCGCCAGTGCTGACCGCCATGGCAGACCGTGTGCCTCGTAAGACGCTGTTGCTGCTCTTGCTGGCGCTGTTTACGCTTGGTAATGCCTATGCCGCCTTTGCGCCGGATTACGGCAGCCTTGTCGCTGCACGCTTTATTACTGGTCTCGCTCATGGCGTGTTCTTTGCAATCGCCTCGACTATCGCAACCGACCTTGTAGAACCTGAAAAGGAAAGCTCGGCCATTGCGCTGGTGTTCCTTGGTTTGACTGTCGCACTTGTGACGGGTGTTCCCTTGGGAACGTTCATCGGCCAAAACTTTGGCTGGCAGTCGACTTTCCTCGGCGTTGTCGCGCTTGGCGTGATCGGTTTCATCGCTTCTGCTATCTTGGTGCCCGCCAATCTGACAAAGGCCGCATCAGCGGGAATAAAAGCCCAATTGCAGGTGCTCACTTCGCCGCGCCTTCTGCTGGTCTATCTGATCACAGCTGTCGGCTATGGCGGCAACTTTATCGCCTTTACCTTCCTTGCGCCGATGCTGGACGAAGTTACGGGTCTGTCCGCAGGTGCCATCAGCCTTGTGATGCTGTTTTATGGGGCCTCTGTTGCCGTGGGCAACATCGCGGGTGGTAAACTCTCCGACCGTATCGGTGCAGTGCCCGCATTAACCTTCATTTTTGCAGGTCTGGCCGTATCGCTTGTAGCACTCGGCGCATTTCTCACCAGCCCGATTGCGGCCATCGCGGTTGCAGCCTTCTGGGGTGGCTTTGCCTTCGCCAACGTGCCTCCGTTGCAATCCTACGTCGTACAAATCGCGCGTGAAGTCTCCCCGGGTGCCGTTGATGTGGCATCTGGCCTGAACATCGGTGCGTTCAACCTTGGCATTGCCGGGGGCGCATGGGCCGGGGGGCTTGTGGTGGAAGGCATCGGCCTTGCCGCTGCGCCCTACATCGCTGCCGGAGTGGTGGTTGTCGGTATCATTCTGGTGCGCCTATCGGGTCGCCTGAACGCGTCAAGGCTTCAAACAGTCGCTGCCGAATAACCTCACTTGCCCCTCCGCAGTTTAGTGCGGCGGGGCAAACCAATGAACCGGAGGTTCGTATTTGTCTGCCCTAAATCTGATTTATAAAGACCGCATAAGTTTTGGCATTGAATTACCACTGCACCGCGACTGGACTGAAGCTGGGCAAAGCCATGCCCACATCGAGGGTCGCTCCTTTGGTGCGCCGGACATCTCAAATCCCGCCAAGGGCGGGGAGTTGGCTGAGAACCTTGGCTGTGCCGCGGTCTAGCTGCGGGATGTGCCGGTTCATGATCCCAGCTTCGGGGATGCGGGACAGGTGTTTGACCCGTTCCCCTATCTCGGCTTTCTTGCCGGCCGCACCCGTCATATCGCTCTTGGCACCGTCGGCATCGTTCTGCCGCTGCGTGATCCGATCCTGCTGGCCAAGATGACAGAGGTGGTCGCAGGAATTCGGACCAGTTGCTAGGCTTTAGCGACTGACGAAGGGCTGCCCTGAGATGACGAAACGGAAGCGCTATTCTGCACAGTTCAAGGCGAAGGTGGCATTGTAAGCCATCCGCGAAGAACTGACGACGGCCGAACTGTCCAAAAACTGCGGCATTCACCCGACGATGATCAGCGGATGGAAGCGCGCTACAATTGCGAAGATGGCGTCTGCGTTCGAAGGTGATGCCTCGTCGGCTGAGACAACGTTTTCCGAGAAGGAGGTCGAGAAGCTACACGCCAGGATCGGCCAATTGTTCGTGGAACGGGATTTTCTGGCCAGTGCCTCCAGTCTTGTTCCCGGCTCTGGAGGCAAAAAGCGGTGAAGCACGATCATCCCGATCCCGGCGTGCGGCGGCAATGCCATCTGCTGTCACTGACCCGCTTCGGCCTGTCCTATCACCCACGGGGCGAAAGCACCCAGAACCTGGCATTCATGAAAATTATCGACCGGCATTTCCTGGAAACGCCTTGGTACGGCTCGCGGCAGATGGCCCGTCATATGCAACGAGAAGGGCCTAAATGCGGCCGCCACCGTGTGCGTCGGCTGATGAGGTTGATGCGCCTGGTGCCGATCTATCGGGAGCCGAAGACCGGCAAGAAGCACCCGGCCCACAAGATATATCCATACCTTCTCAGGAACCTAGCTATCACACGTCTCAACCGGGTCTGGTGCACTGATATCTCATATATTCCGATGCACCATGGTTTTCTGTACCTGGTGGCGGTCATGGACTGGTACAGCAGAAAGGTGCTCAGCTGGCGGCTGTCGAACTCCATCGATGTCGGGTTTTGCATAGAGGCTTTGAAAGAAGCCCTGCTTCGATACGGACCGCCGGAGATTTTCAACATGGAGCATGGTCGCGCCATCGGTCCGAGCGGCCATGCGACGTCAAGGTAGCCAGTTCACCAGCACCGATTTCACCGAAGTCCTGCTTAATGCATCGGTGAAGATCTCGATGGACGGGCCTGGTCGTTGGGTCGACAACCGCATAATCGAACGGCTCTGGCGATCATTAAAATACGAATGCGTCTACCTGAACGCATTCGAGGTCGGCTCGGAAGCCCGCAAGGGGACTGGCGCCTGGATCACCTCCGCTATTAAAACGAAGAATATTACCTCGGCGAGAAGGGAAAGGTTCATTGAGGCATTGTTGCAGAACGGCGCCTTGAGGCGTGATGCCCCCTTTCCTCCACAATGTCATGCGACGCGGACAATTGTTGCCGTTCCGAGGGCCGGGAAGCGGTTCATGAGGGCGATGCGTATCTGGATTTTTGTGGTCTGGCGGTCCGGGTTTCTCGCTGCGATACGTTCACCGAATGCTTTCAAGCATCGCATCTTTGCGTCGATGCGGCTTCGGGCGTGATATCCGGTCCTCCGCTTCCAGAACGCCCTGCCATAGTGACGGGTGGCGCGAAGGATTTCGTTGCGAGCGATTGCCGCCGGGCAGTCTTCTTTCCACGGCCGACCATTCTTTCGGATCAGGATGATCGCAGTAGCATGACAGTCGATGATGGCGGTATGGCAGCGGCGGGTGTCATAGGC
>NZ_QQVY01000032.1 GCF_003590715.1 Paracoccus sp. JM45 | reverse complement strand
CTTCATCAAGCGGATCACAGGACCGATGCAAGGCTTCAAGGCGTTTCACTCAGCCCAAGCGACACTTGCCGGAATAGAAACAGCCCACATGATCCGCATGGGCCAGCTCGGAGATAACAACCTCAGACCGGCGCAGCAGTTCGCTGCATTGGCAATCTGATATCATCGAAAGCTGTCCATACATAACAAGCAACAAAATTTTGCGACACAACCTTTCCGGACTCCTCTATGACAAGCATTGCTCGCAGAAAACCGGAACAAAAGTGAAGCAGGTCCAGACCTACCTTGGCACACAGATGCAGTCGAGGGGCGGTTACAATATTAAGGACGGGCCAAGTATAACCTGCTCAATCGTACTCCCCTCATTCCCGGCCCTTACGACATTCGACTGCGGCGGAAGAGCGGCGCCTTTCAGCACGGATCAAACCCTTAGTGTGCAGCCAATCGGCGAAGTCCTCGAACCAGTGGTCGCTTGCCTTTCCCTGAGGGGTCAGACCGAAGCCATGACCACCGTTCTGATAAATATGCAGCTCTGCCGGAACGCACGCGTGTCGCCAAGCTGCGTAGATGCGCAGGCTGTCATCCGGCAGAAAGGCATCATCGGCAGCGGCGGCAATAAATGCGGGAGAGGCAGTGGCGGGAACGGGCGTCCGCAGACCACCGTAGAGGA
Source organism: Paracoccus sp. JM45 (assembly GCF_003590715.1). GTDB lineage: Bacteria > Pseudomonadota > Alphaproteobacteria > Rhodobacterales > Rhodobacteraceae > Paracoccus. The sequence goes on along the minus strand of NZ_QQVY01000032.1, from coordinate 12,643 downwards.
GCGCCACGAAATCGGGCCGCGTCTCGGCATCGCCGATGGCCAGATCGGCAGCCATGAACGCACCGGAGGAGAACCCCAGCATCCCTATCTTCGCCGGGTCGATGCCCAGATTTGCTGCATTCTTCCGCAAAAGGGCCATGGCGCGGCGGCCATCTTCGACCGCAGCGGGTTCGCCTGTGAAGATCGGGATCTGCGCCGGCTGGCCTGTCTCTGCCCGCTGCATCAGGACATTCATTTCCTGAATATGAACCTCGGGCATGTGCATGCCGTCGTCCGGGCTTTCGATCGTGCGGTACTTCAGGACGAATGCCGTCACGCCAAGATCGGCAAGGCGGTGCGCGACCGCCATGCTTTGCTCATAGGCCAGTCCGACGAAACCGCCGCCGGGCGCGACGATCACCGCTGTGCCGTTCGCCGCTGTGCCGTTCGCCGCCCCTTCCGTTGGCCGGATGACCTCCAGCGTCGGCGTGCTGATATTGAAGATGAACATCTCGCCCTCGACCATGTCTTGGCTTTCGGGGCGGGGCAGCGGTGCGAAGGTGCCTTCTGGGTAAAGCGGTATGATCGTTTCGGCCATAGACGCCATCGGGAGGAGGAGAGCGCAAAGCGTAAGAATGCGGATCATCTTAGAACCTCTTGCTGATGTTAACGTGGATCTGCCGCTTGGCACCCGGCACCACGCGACCGCCCATGTATCCATACATCGGCAGGTCGTATTCGGTATCAAAGAGGTTTTTTACAGCCAGCGCATAGGTCATCCCGTCCTGCGTGTGGCTGGCCGAGGCATTCACCGTGGCATAGCCGGCAGTGTCGTAAGTATTGATCTGATCAAGAGAGGAGGAAGAGACAGCGTGAAGCCCGGCACCGGCGCGCCAGCCTTCGCCATCGTCAGCCCGTGCATCGTAATCCGCCCAGATACCGCCGGAATGACGCGGCACACCGGGAAGCTTTGACCCGGCCGTTGCGCCCATCGGAATGTCGGCAGTTAACTCGGCGTCGGTATAAGCATAGTTCGCTATGACTTTCCATGCGCCGCCCGGCTGCCAAACCGCATCCAGTTCGATGCCTTGAGAGCGCTGTTGGCCTTCGGTGATACTCGTCAGGTATGTTGGATCGGTTGGATCGGTGACCGGTACATTCTCGCGCTCGATCCGGAAGGCGGCGATACTCCCCGAGACTGCTCCTCCATCATACTTCAGGCCGATCTCGGCTTGGCGGTTGTATTCAGGCTTCGGTGTCGAGGAGTAGAAATAGAAGGCATTCGCCTTCATGCCCTCGCTGTAGCTGGCGAAGGCCGACCATTGATCCGTCAGGTCGTAGACTGCACCAATCCGCGGCAGCAGCTTGGTTTTCTCCAGTGTATCGCGCCGGCCATAGCCCTCGGAATTGTAGACCGTCTCTAGATAGGCCAACCGCAGACCACCAAGGAGATGCAACCGCCCGACAGAAGATTGCATCTGCACGAAGGCACCGGAGGTCGTGTAGGTGCCGTTGCCTTCGCCCATGGCCAGTGTCGAGGGCATCGTCCATGTAGGCCAAGTGCCGGGGTTCGACAGATCACTGGTCCCGGCATAGTCCATATACATCAGCGAATAGTCTTCGATCCGCGAATAATCCGCACCGAAGAGAAGAACGTGATTCCAAGCCCCTGTACTGAAACGCCCTTCGAAGGACGTGTTGAAGCTGTATTCGGTCTGCTCGCCCGGAACGTAAGCGTTATAGAGATTCCAGTCTGTCGGCCCCGCATCAGGAGCGTTGGACAGGATGATCTGGCTGATCTGCTCGACTTCATTCTCGCCGTAGCGGAACTGGGTGCGGTTGGACCACCAATCGTTGAAGTCATGTTCCAGCGTCAAGGTCAGTTTGCCCGTTTCCGTGTGGCTGTCGGGGATGTCGGGATCGCCTATGTAGAGATTCCGGTCGATGTCGAAATTTCCAATGACCGTGCCGACCGCGGGCAGGCCCTGATATTCCTGCTGCTCCCAGCGGGACACGTAGCCCTCGATCGTCAGGCGGGTGTCGGTTCCATAGCCGAAGGTCAGGGACGGGCTGAGAGAGTAGCGATCCGTCTCGATCACGTCCTGATCAGCGTTGGAACGGACATAGCTGCCGTTCATGCGGAACAACACGGTGTCCGACAGCTGCCGGTTGATGTCGAAGGAGGGCTCGACATAGCCGCTGGTGCCGAAGGTCAGGCTAAGTTCGGTTAAGCTCTCCTGCCCCGGTTTCTTGGTTACGATGTTGACCACACCGCCAAGGGGGGTGCCAACGCCACCGCCATAGAGAATGGCATTCGGCCCCTTCAAAACCTCGATCCGCTCGACGCCCGCCATGGCGTTGGCATCGCCGGTGTTAATGTAACTGGTCATGCCGTCCCGATAGAACTCTGCCGGAAAACCGCGCAGAAGGGTCGATTCAAAAGCGGGGGTCTGCAGCGGGATCGTGCCTTGGGCGCCACTGACATTGCCAAGCGCTTCGGACATGGAGATAACAGCCTGATCCTGAAGCAATTCAGGCGACAGCACCTGAACGGATTGGGGCGTCTGTTGAAGGGGTGTCGCGGTCCTTGTGGCGCTCGACACGGTATCTGCACGGTAGCCATTGATGACGGCACCATTCTGCACGCTTTTGATAATAATCGGATCCAGAACGATAATATTGAGATCCGTTGCCTCTTGGGCAAAAGCATGTGCAGCGCACAGAGATGTGCTGGCGAGCAATAGCCCGACCAGTTTCAGGGAATGTTTCATAAGATTTCCGAACTGAGTACACCAGATCAGCAGCCGGTAATGCACCACTGAGATGGCATAGAAAAACGATATCGAACGTGATGCGGCACGTCCGGCATGATCGGCTCAGTTCATTTGAGGGGGAGCGCGTGGCGCATGGGAATGGTCTCTGGCCTGTGCTTCTCGATAGAGGCCAGCACTTTCTTTCCAGCCGCTATTCGGAACCAAAATGCGCCAGATATCGACCGGCACAGGCAAGGGCGTGTCCGCTGTTAGATGGCAGAGGGGGCAGCGATACTCATGTCCTAGATGATCACCGCAGATGTCGTCGAGAGACAGACCACGCGCAGCAATTTCTGCACGGATGACCGTGTTCTCGTCAGGCGCCATCATCCGAGCAGACGCAACACTTCCGACTGCCAAAAGCAGTACGGCGAACAGTGTGGTTACGATGTGTCGTGCGCGAGAACCCATTGCTACCTGATACATGATCGGCCGATGTTGTGATATCATTTTTAAACGCCGATCGTCTCGAATCTTACGCACGGTAACACCCTCCCTTCTGCATGTCACAGACCAAAGAGCCGCACTAAGAGCGCAATTTCTCCTGCCCCATCGAGCGGATTTCGTTGCTATTTGGCGCTGAATGAAGCGAGCTAAATAACGCCGGAGGGTAACCGTTCGAATGTTGCCGCCTGCCCGATTTCAAGCTCGTTTGCCAGGACGGATGTTCAAAAAAGTCGTTAGCGACATGTCTCAGGTGAGGATCGGCGATGCGCGGTGAGATACTTGAGTTTGAACGTCGACGGCGCTGGAGCGACAAGGAGAAGCTGGGATTCGTGATGTCTGTAGGCGTTTTTGAGGCGACGGTCACGCAGGTGGCGTAGCGCGACGAGATTACACGGCAGCAGATCTATGCGCGGCGCGATGAGATGACGAAGGGGCTGTAGTCACCGAGAGTGTCCGGTCTTCTGTGCAACTTGGGTTTGGGCCATGCTTCCTGAGAGGAGCAAGGACGGTGACAATTTCTAAGGAACTGCTGGACGAACTTCTTAAGGGCTGCGAGCGGCGTGCAGCCCTGCTTGGCGATGCCGGGCTGATGAAAGAGATCAAGATCAAGCTGATGGAACGGATGCTGGGTTCGAAGCTGACCGCGCATCGTGGCTATGAGGCGGGCACGGACGCTCCTGTGGGACAGGTTAACCGGCGCAACGGGACTTCCTCCAAGCGGCTGAAGGGGCAGAATCGCGAAGTGCCGACCGCTTTGCCGCGTGACCGCGACGGCAGTTTCGAGCCTGAACTGGTGAAGAAAGGTCAGACCCGGATCGACGGGATCGACGACAAGATTGTCGGCCTCTATGCCGCTGGCCTGACGGTCCGTGACATCCGTGCGCACCTTGAAGAGGTCTATGGGTTGCAAGTGTCGCCCGACCTCATCAGCCGCGTCACCGATGCCGTTCTGGACGAGGTCCGCGAGTGGCAGAGCCGGGCGCTGGAGCGGATGTATCCGATCGTCATTTTTGACGCGCTCCGGGTCAATATCCGCGATGCCGACAGCCGGATGGTGAAGAACAAGGCCGTTTACGTGGCCCTCGGCGTTACCCGTGACAGTGTGAGGGAAGTTCTGGGTCTGTGGATTGCCGAGAACGAGGGCGCCAAGTTCTGGCTGTCGGTGATGAATGAGCTGAAGAACCGCAGCGTTCAGGACGTCCTGATCGCGGTCGTGGATGGTCTGAAAGGCTTCCCCGGGGCCATCACCGCCGCTTTTCCGGACGCCACGGTCCAGACCTGCATCGTGCATCTGGTGCGCCATTCGCTGAACTTCTGCGCCTGGAAGGATCGCAAGGCTGTGGCCGCCGATCTACGCCTGATCTACGGCGCCCCGACAGCAGGTCAGGTTGCCGCCGAGTTGGACGCGTTCGAGGAAAAATGGGCTGCGAAATATGTCTCGATCGCTCCAGCCTGGCGGCGGGCATGGCAGGAAGTGATCCGATTCTTCGCTTTCGACCCGGCAATCCGCAAGATCATCTATATCGAGCCATTAGCGCCACCGGTTCAAGTCCAATGGCGAGGGAACGCCATCGATAGCCTGAACCGCATTCGTCGGGAAAACAGTGTCCCACACTGTTTTCTGACCCTCCTCATTCCGCAAATCGATCAAGACCCGCGGCTCGTTCCCGACCGAGGAGGCCGCGACCAAGCTGATTTACCTTGGCGATCCGCAATTTCGAGAAAGGCGGCAGAAATGTCCTGGAATGGTTTGCCGCCCGGAACCGGTTCGCTATCATGTTCGAGGAGCGCTTCAACGCGTGACCGTATCTGAAACCCGCATGGGCCAAGCAAAGTACACAGAGTTCATGACACTCCCAAGTCACCGGATGGTGGAGCACGCTTTTCTCCTTTTGATATTTCTACGCATAGCGTTCTCGCCATCGCGAACATACCCACCATATTAGCCTCGGCCGCAGTCGAACTGCGTCTGCGCAACCGCCGCAGCCTGCATTTTGACAGCGACATGGGCCATATCGCTGACACAGCTAATGCGTGCTCTGAAAACAGCAGAATTGGTCCCGGCATTGGCATTCGCGTCTACGTAGCTTGCGGCGTGACAGATATATACAAGGGCATTTCTGGTTTCGCTGCGCTGACCCAAGGATGTCCTGCGCCAGATGCCAACGTGTGGTGCGGTCTTCGCCTTTCGCGACCGCAGGGCTGATCGGAGCGAAGTTCTGTTTTGGCGCCGTCAAGGAATTTGCCTTTTTTACGAAGCCCTCGAACGAGGCTCCTTTCCCTGGCCTGCGATGACCGAAGGGGCCGCCCGACTGACCTTCGCGCAACTCGCTATGCTCTGGGAAGCAATTGACTGGCGCAGGCCGGACTGGAGCGTACCGCCGGCCCGTGCGGGCTAAATACATGAAACATAATGCATTGTGTTTGTGTTGCTATTACACGCACCGTGGTGAAAAAAATCATGTCAAATCGTCCTATCGATTTTCCCGATGCCCTCGCTGTTCTGAAGGCGATGATCCCCACTTTACAGATGGAGAATACCAACATCTCAGCGACACTACGGGCCTACGATCAGCTGGTTCATGCCCTGCGTTTGCGGAACGCCAAGTTGCAGAAACTGGCCTTCGGTAAATCCTCGGAAAAGATCGAGCGCGAGATCGAACAGCTTGAACTAGCGCTCTAAGATTTGCTGGTCGCGGTGGCCTAGGAAGATGACGCGCTTGACAATGAAGCACTTGACCCCGAAAGCGGTCTCACCGGCCGAGGCTGCGTAATGGCCGCCACGACACGTGCGTTCACCATCGAACACTTTGCGAAGATGCTGGCTGACGCCCTATAAGTTTTTAAGGTATTGTCAAGAAAAACGACAATCTTAGCTATGCCGTTATCATCAGCATTTACACTGGAAGCAAAGAAGGCATCACTGCCCCTATCGATGATGGCATAAACGAACTAAAAAAACATGCTCTACGACACCGGTAGCTCACCCGATGCAAGGCGCGACTTTCTCGAAGAATTCGTAGCCAATTCCGACATCAGCGCCCGCGTCAAGAAGAGCGGGCCGCAGTAGCAATCAAGCGGTTACCGCCGATCCCAGCTTGTTGTTCTTTCAAAATGCCAATGGTCTATTCATTCACGAATCTTGATTGCCTGATCATCCATCTCTTTTACGAGGAACGGACTAACCTAAAATTGCAACGTTCCAGGGGAGCAGATCGATCATAACTAAAGTGGCATGGCAGTCTCACGCTGCTTTTACACGAAGAGTAAAGTTCTCTACTGCATCGCATCTTTTCAACAGAACCACATGTTATGTGCACTAAAAGCTGCCGAATTGATCAGTAACATACGACATCTAAAATTGATTCACCTATAAAGCCCCGATTTAAGTGCAATGCTGCGTCGGGGCGCTTTAAAATTCTGCAAAATTAGGCATGCACCGCAAGAAGGCTTTGCAACTGCGAAGGAAAAAGCTGCATGATCCAAGTTTCAGTTCGGGCGTTTCCATCGACATCGACATACATACGCAGGTCGATAGGGGTGTCGTCATCCTGGGAAATTTCGGAAAAATCAAGGTCGAACATTGCACGCCAGTAAGTTTCTCCGACGACCGGATAAGCCGCGAGATTTGCAATTGTGCCCCGCGATGTCGTTGCAACCGGCTGTATCGACGGGCTACGTTCTAGCTGCTCGAACCCATAGTTATCGAAATCGCATACAATTTTAACAACACCTTCGGGACGGGGCTGGCCGGGTGTTCCACCTGCACCGATCCGAGTGGCAATAAATCGAGCTGCATTGGGGGGGACCGGGGCATCTTCGAACCATGTCAGCCGATAAGTGAAATTATACGCCCTGCCCTGCTGAGCTGTCTCAGTCGGTGTCCACATCGCGACAATATTGTCGTGGATTTCATCATCGGTGGACAATTCAACCAAGGTGACTGCACCGTCACCCCAATCTTCTAACGGTTCAATCCAAGCCGAGGCACGCTTTTCATAGAAGACGCCATCATCCTGATAGCGATTAAAGTCGCGTTCGCGTTGCATCAAGCCAAATCCTTTGACACTGGGCGAATGGAAACTGTTTGCCATAGTGTGCGGCGGATTGTTCAGCGGACGCCAGATGCGTTCGCCATTGCCCGCATGGATTTCAAGTCCATCACTGTCATGAACCTCGGGTCGCCAATCAGCTGCCACATGCCCGTTCGGCTTGCCGAACCAGTACATCGACGTCAATGGCGCAAGACCCAGCCGTTCGACATCGCCGCGCAGGAACAAATGCGCCTCGATATTCTGTGACGCACCTTTATCTGCGCGACTGGACGAGATTTTATAGGCACCGGTGGCACGTGGACTTTCCAGCAGCGCGTAGGCCGTCAGATCCCCGGTATTCCCCGGCTCCAGCCAAAAACGGGTAAAGCGCGGGAATTCCTCGGGGCCATCAGGGATGGCAGTATCCATAGCAAGGCCACGGGCCGACAGCCCGAACTGGCCGGAATAGCCTGACGTACGCCAGTACGAGGCCCCGAGAAAAGCCATCCAGTCGTTTCCGCCGGGCTGATCCTGAACGCGAAATCCTGCGAAGCCTTCTGTCTGGGTTAACGCCGAAGCGGGGTTGCCGTCCGGAATGTTGAAATAATCGGTCGAGAACGGCACCTCACGGGCCATACCGTCTTTCAGGGTATAAATATGGACAGGTTCGCGAAAATACTTTCCAGGAAAGAAAAACTGGACCGGCGATGCACCTTTGTCATTCCAGAGTGCTTTGTCTTTCTTGAACGAAATCGCATTGTGCTGGTCATAGTCGATCTGATCGACAATTTCCTCATCCGCGACACGCATAGGTGTGAAAGGCTCGGAGGCAAGCGTTTGTGCGACCTTGCGAAGCTGATCGAATGAGAACTGCTCGGCTGGACCAGCCTCAATGCCGCTGTCCTGAATGGATTGCTGGGCGCGCACCACTTGGGGCAACAGAAAGAACGCACCACCACCCAAAGCAGTAGCCAGCGCCTTTCGGCGGTTCAAAAGCAGCTTACTCATTCACGCATCTCCGGCATATGGCGATTGGGAATAAATATGAGAAGAGAAACGGAAATTGCCATGGCGTTTTTGCCGCATCAGCAAAAGCACGCTAGGACGGGCGAAATTCCACCTATGGCTCTTTTTCAAACGGAATGTGCTGAAGGACATTGGGGTTGAAGTATCAGGATGTGATTACCCTCAGGTGGCCATTGGTACTCACCTAAGCCCCAAGTCTTCTCCCGCTTTGCGCGGCGTCCTTGTGACCTGCCCCCCGGAAGTTCCCTGAGTCTGATGTAGAGTCTGCCCAACCTGAAGGAGCAGACGAGATGAGGAAAAGCCGTTTCACAGAAGCGCAGATTATTAGGATGATCAAAGAGCAGGAGGCTGGCTTGCCGACAGCTGAACTGTGCCGCAAGCATGGGCTGAGTCCTGCAACGCTCTACAAGCTGAAGGCCAAATATGGCGGGATGGACCTTTCCGATGCCAATCGTCTCAAGCAGCTTGAGGACGAGAACGCCAAGCTGAAGCGCCTTGTGACAGATGTCATGCTCGACAATGTGGTTCTGAAGAATCTTCTGGGATTGAAGTCATGGAACGGCACTGATGATGTGGATGGCCCCACCAACGGCATCGTTTTGTGCCATGTTGGGGCCATCCACACCATCAGTGGCGTTCACCTTCGCAGTTCAGCAGATCATTCTGCATGCTCATCTCAGCATACATCCGCTTCAGACGGCGGTTTTCCTCCGCCATATTCTTCATCTCAGACATCAAAGAGGCATCCATGCCGCCAAACTTGGCGCGCCATTTGTAAAAACTGGCGCTGCTTATCCCGTGTCCACGACAGAGCTCCGAGACCGGCACACCGCCCTCCGCCTGCTTCAACACCGCCATGATCTGCGCGTCGCTAAATCGTCCGTTCTTCATCGTAAATCTCCTCAGATATCTTGCCGAGAAAATTCCACTTTTGAACACCACTAATTTTAGGGGGGATTACCCAAGCTCGCTTTGTCCGTGCAACGCATCATCTCTCCAGCCGCTATCCTGCAGAGAATGAACCATATTCCGTAAACCGCATCGAGGAACGACTATTTCCGCGGCCTGTTAGATTCAGTGCGGTTTTTTTAGTCTAAAGTAGAAGAACAGTTAGTTATTTCTGTTTTTTTTAGAAAAAAGATAAAAAGTAATGCTAAAAATGTGTCGGATAATATGCGTTTCGGACTAAAAAATGAGGGCGTTAGATCATGACCGAATTCAACTTCAACTTGGCATTTTATGCCTACGCAGATTTTAATACTGATGCACAAACACAAAGTTCTGTATCCTTGGCAAGCGGGACAAACGTCACCTTGGATGCGGGAGCCTCAATTATCGTAACAAATGTTACGGATGATGATGGGAATGCAGTGAATAGCCCGTTGAATGCGTTTTCGGACGGCTATCTTGATGTCACCGGTAATGGGTCAACCTCCAGTACGGCAAACAACGATCAGGTGCTTACAAACGACCTGACTATCAATGGTACAACCTACACAGCAGGCAGTCAGGTTGAGTTGGAATTTGCGTTTACGACAACCACTGCCGAAACGTTTTGGGTAATCCGAATTGACGGCGTCAATGTAGGAATTGGTGGAAGCAGTTTACCGGTGCCTGGCGCAAGCTATACCGTAGCCGCCAGTGCCGATGGTTCTGCTACAGATATCCCATGCTTTGCGAGAGGGACACAAATTCTTACATCAGATGGATTTGTTTTGGTCGAAGATTTGGAAACCGGAACTCTGGTTCAAACGAGCCATGGAAAATTCAAGTCAATCCAGTGGATCGGATCGCGCAAGCTATCAGCACAAGATCTCGTGCAAAACCCTAAATTATGCCCAATCTGCATTCAAGCTGGTGCCCTGGGAGAAAATATTCCTTCGATGGATCTCATTGTCTCCCCGCAGCATCGGATTTTAGTCCGATCAAAAATCGCACAAAAAATGTTTGGCACGGACGAAGTCCTAGTTGGCGCCAAACACCTATTACAACTTGATGGAATTGACATCGTTGAATGCCCTACTGAAATTGAATACTTCCATATTATGTTCGAGCAGCATGAATTGGTTATCTCAAATGGCGCAATTACAGAGTCACTATTTGCAGGTCCGCAAGCATTGAAAAGTGTGGGTCCCACGGCCCGCGCAGAAATATTTTCTTTGTTCCCACAGCTTCAACAAGATGAATTTGAACCTCTGGCAATCAGAACTATTGCTAGCAATCGTCAAGGACAAAAATTGGCAATGCGGCATAAGCAAAACAACAAGGCGCTTTTCGGCTAGTTTTCTGATCAGATCAATATGCGGGTAGTCCCTTACGGAGAGGTGGTCCTCGTTTTTCGACCAGCTTTTTGCCTCAATAAGCTGTCGCATTGGTTTCATGTCAGGCGGCAGCTTTAAGGTTCGAGTCTCGAGTATCATAGGCCTCCGCCGGGGTCAGCAGGCCATGCGATGAGTACGGGCTTTTTTCCGTGTAATCGCTGAGCCACGTGCTGATCCCATGCCTAACCTGTGAACCGGTCTCAAAGGCGTTCAGGCAGTCGCACTCGTATTTCGCTGCCCGGTCTTTCGGTTCAACGACCGCCACAGGCGTTCGATCATCCGGTTGTCGATCCATCGCCCGCGCCCGTCCGTCCAAATCCCGACCTTCGTGTCGAGTAATACCTCAGTGAAATTGGTACTGGTGAAGTGCAACATTTGATTCGGGTTGAAAACCTCCGGCAGACCGTATCGGGCCAAGGCGTCTTTCAAGGCTTCGATACAAAACCCGACGTGCATAGTGTTCGACAGCCGCCAACTCGGGAACTTACGGCTGAACCAGTCCATGATGGCCACCAGTAAAGAAACCCGCGCCGTATCGAGATTTAGGTAATGTCGGTGCACCAAGACCAAGTCTGGTGATAGGCAACTCTAAAAAATATGGGTATATCTTGTACGTCGGATGTTTTTTGCGGGTATCGGGTTCTTGGTAAATCGGCACAATCCGCATCAGCTTCATCGGGCCCCGCACCCGGTGTCGCCCGCATTCGTAGCTTCCGGTTGCATGTGGCGGGCCATCTGCCGGGAGCCATAGCACGGCGTTTCCAAGAACTGCTTGTCAATGTTTTAAATGAAACGTAGGTTCTCGGCGCTTTCGCCGCGCGGCTTAGAATGCAGGGCTGAGCGCGACAGGCAGAGCAGCACGCATTGGCGGCATAGGCTCATATCAGGATGATCCTGCTTCACCGCTTTCTGCCTCCAGTGCGGGCGATAAGACTGAAGGCATTGACCAGAAAATCCCGTTCCACGACCAACTGGCCAATCTTGGCGTGTAGCTTCTCGACATCTTTCTCGAAATCACCGGCTCGGCCGATGCGCCTTAGTCAAATGCCGATGCCATGTTCTCAATCGCCGTGTTCGGCATGGCACTCTGACCGGTGGCCTGCTCATGCCTTATTCCATCCGCTTGTTATTGTCGGATGAATGTCGCATTTCTTGGCCAGCCCGGTCGTTGTCAATTCCTCACGGGTGGCTTCCAAAGCCACCTTCGCCTTGAACTCCGATGTATAGCGCTTGCGCTTCGTCATTTCAGGTCGATCCTTCATCAGCCGCTAAACCTTAGCAGGCTGCTGAAATAGTCCCGCTTTGATAGTAAGTTGAGAACATGATTCACTCGCCACACGACAATGTCGGGGGGGAAGATGCGTGGGACGGATGAAAAGAGCGGGTCGCTGTTTCGCTATGTCGATCTCGAGGAGCGCATCCCCGCCAAGCATCCGCTGCGCAAGATCCGGCAAGTGGTCAATGACGCCCTCGCCAGCCTCGATGGCGAGTTTGTCCCACTCTACGTCGATTTCGGCCGCCCTTCGATTGCACCCGAACGGTTGATCCGGGCCAGCCTGATCCAGATCTTGTTCTCTGTTCGATCCGGGCGCCAGTTGATGGAGCAGATACAATACAACCTGATGTTTCGCTGGTTTGTCGGCCTTGGTATCGACGCCCCGGTTTGGGTCCCAACGGTTTTCACCAAAAACCGCGACCGACCTCTGACGACTGAGATGTCGCGGCAGCGGTGATGGCGGCAATCCTGGCGCACCGCGAGGTGGCTCCGCTGTTATCGGATGAGCATTTCCCGGTCGATGGGACATTGATCAAGGCCCGGGCGTCGATGAAAAGCTTTCAGCAAAAGGCGGAGGGCATGCCGCCCGACAATGAGGGGCCGGATGATCCGCCAACGCCCTCCATCGCCCCTGACAATCAACCCACCCAATCCGAACCCGAGACCAAACCAATGCCCCGCACCAATCACCGCAACCGTAACGCCGGGGTCGACTTCAAAGGCGGGAAGCGTTCGAACGCCACCCAC
>NZ_QQVY01000031.1 GCF_003590715.1 Paracoccus sp. JM45 | reverse complement strand
GGCGCGCCATTTGCGCTTCGGTTAGCCAGAACAAGTTGCTCATTGATCAGGTCTCCTTGCGAAGCCTGAATCACGCCAGAGGAATGAAATCAATGGGTCTAGACCCTAGGCATATGGCCTAATTGAAAGAATGCGACTGGATCACACGCTTTGCCAGTGATCCAGTCTTTGAATTATTTTTTAGATAGTCCCGCCAAGACTGCCTTCCAGCTGGGCTAGCTCTTGTCCGCCAGCCATCATGTCCTGCAACGCGTCCGCCGTGATGTTTCCACGCGTTGCGGTGCCAAGGGTCTGCCCCCTGTTCAGGACCGTAAACCTGTCACCCACAGCCATGGCATGGCGCACGTTATGGGTGATGAAGACCACCGCGATGCCCTGCTTGCGAACCTTGTCGATGGTGGCCAGAACATTGGCGGTCTGACGCACGCCAAGGGCCGAGGTCGGTTCGTCCAAAATCAGAACTTTTGCGCCAAAGTGCACAGCGCGGGCGATGGCGACGGTTTGCCTCTCGCCCCCTGACAGGGTACCAACCGCCTGATCTGGGCCACGCAGGTTGATGCCCATCTGGCTCATCTCTTGCATGGTGACGCGGTTGGCGTGATCGTGGTCAAAGACTTTGATGGGTCCGAATTTCTTCAGTGGCTCGTTGCCCATGAAGAAATTGCGCGACACAGACATCAGCGGGATCATCGCCAGATCCTGATAAACGGTGGCAATTCCTGCGGTGATCGCATCGCGTGGATCAGCGAAATTCATCGCCTGCCCTTCGAACAATATCTGACCCGAGGTGGGCTTATGGACCCCTGCGACGGTTTTGATAAAGGTCGATTTTCCCGCGCCGTTATCCCCCAGCAGACAGTGGCATTCACCCGGAAAGATATCTACCGACACCCCCGCCAGTGCCACAACCGAACCAAAGTGTTTTTCGATGTCTTTCATCTGAATAATAGGCTGGTTTGCGGACATGTCAGCGCTCTCCGGTGATGATGCGGCGGATATAGGTGTTCAGGATCACGGCGAACAAAAGGATCACCCCAAGGAACACGCGGAACAGCGAGCTTTCGACACCGGCAAAAAATAACCCTTGCTGGACGACACCAAAGATCAGCGCGCCAAGTGCCGCACCAATAACGGACCCGTATCCACCGGTCAGCAGCGCGCCGCCGATAACAACAGCAATGATCGCCTCGAATTCCTTCAACAGACCGCGGTCGGCACCAGCCGATCCAAACTCCATTACCTGACAGACGGCAAAGATCGTGGCGCAAAAGGCGGTGAACATGAACATGGCGATTTTGACCCGTGCGACGGGTACACCGACATAGCGTGCCGCCTGCGCATCCCCGCCCGAAGCAAAGATCCAGTTTCCAAACCGCGTGCGGGTCAGCAGGAAATGTCCGGCGATGATCAGGCCAAAGGCCCAGACGACCAGCATCGGGATACCATCCACAACGGGTTGACCGGCCAGATTGCCGCGTTCGAATGTGCTGATGATGCCCTGATTGCCCAACCACGTGAACAGGCCGGTCAGAACCTTGCCGCCGAAAACAGGAGCCAGCCAGTCACCCTCGGCTGCTTCGCGGATGCCGCCGATAATGGTTTTGCGTTCAATCAATTGCGGCAGAAAGATGGTAAAGCCGCGCAGGATGAACAGGAATGCCAGCGTCACAATAAAGCTGGGCAGCCCCGTTCGCACGACAATAAAACCGTTCAGCGCCCCAAGTGCCAAGCAGATGACGAATGTCAGCAGGATCGCAGCCCACATCGGAATGCCAAGCGTGACGCCGAAAATGGCGATCAGCATGCCCGCAAAACCGATCATCGACCCGATCGACAAATCGAACTCGCCCGAGATCATCAGCAGGCAGGCACCTACGGCGATGATTGCGAACTGTGCGGACACTGTGCCCCAGTTCATAATGCCTTGGGCATTGAACATGCCGCTGCTGCCGGCAAAGGCGGCGAACAGGGCAAAGACGATGACGGTGCCGCACATGCCGCCCAGCTCGGGCCGGATCAGGGCCTTTCTAAGCGATGAGACTTCTTTGATCCGCTCGTCCCTTGCGGAGGCGGTACTGGACTGGGCCATGAAACTGTCCTTGTGGAAATCGGTAAAGGGGGGCAGCAGCGCGCAGGACGCTGCCGCAAGGGTCGAAGGGGCCTAGCGGAATTCGCCAGCCAGCTCCTCGACTTTGCCGATATTGTCCTTGGTCACAAAACCCGGACCCGAGTTGACATTATTGCCGGGCAGCACGCCGTAACGGTCATAGTTGGTCAGGAAAACAACCGGCAGATAAGCCTGCAAAAAGGGCTGTTGGTCGATGCCCCAGTTGATGACACCATCCTTGATGCCTTTGATGATCTCTTCGCCCAGATCGAAGGTGCCAAAGTAAATTTCACCGGCCAGACCCATTTCGTTCAGCGCCAGAATGGTTGGATCAGCCGAGGTCGGCCCCAGCGTCAGCACCGCGTCGGTATCGGGATTGGCGGTAAGATATGCCTGTACACGATTCTTGATTTCGGCGGGGTCTTGCCCTGCATCGATCATCTGGTTGCCCAATTCGACCCCAAGGCCGTCGGCAAAACCACGACAACGTTCACCGACAACCGTGTTCGAAATGACGTGGTTCACACAGACAAAGGATTCTACACCGTCGCCTTTGGCCCGCTGGCCAGCTGCAAGACCGGCGTCATATTCGGGCTGACCAACGAACATCAGCGCGCCAAGATCACGCACCTGTTCCGCCGTGCCAGAGTTCATGATGACGACATTGATGCCCTGATCGACTGCAGAACGGATCGGACCGCTAAGCGCATCGTAATCAGCAAGCGTGGTGATGATGCCGTTGGGGCCGGTTGCGGCCACCTGTTCGATGATACGCGCCATATCGGCCAGATCGCCGGTGGGCGGGTTGCGGTAATCAACCTCGACATCCATCTGCTCGGCTGCGACGGCCAGACCGTTCTTGATAGTATTCCACCACGCATCGCTGTCGGGCGCATGGCTGATCATTACATATTTCTCGCCCTCTGCGGCGGCCATCATCGGCATGGCGGCCACGCTGGCGGCAAGAACCATCAGTTTCGTAAATGTCTTCATCATTCCCTCCCAGGTGATGCCGACAGGTCAGTCCGGTCGTTGCACGGACGCCATCGGCACGTCAAAGACACCACAAATGAAACCGTTTTGCAACCGGTTGCAAAACTGGTGGAAAAGTTATCTTCTCTGATATGCTTGCTTCAGGGTTGGACTTGTCACGAAAGGGCACAGATCACATGGTCGTCACGTTAAAAGAAGTCGCCGAACTGGCGGGCGTGTCGCGTTCGGCTGTGTCGCGCGCCTATACCGAAGGGGCCTCCGTTTCGCCCAAGACACGACGCAAGGTCGAACGCGCAGCACTGGAACTGGGCTATTCCCCGAACGTGCTGGCGCGCAGCCTGAATACCGGTCGCACCAGCCTGATCGGTCTGGTGTCAAACAACTTTCACAACCCTATCTTTCTGGAAATTTTTGACCTTTTCACCAAGGGCTTGCAGGCAAGAGACCTGCGCCCGCTGCTGGTCAATCTTTCCGATGAAACCGATCCACAAAACTCGGTCAGGATGCTAAAGCAATATTCGGTGGATGGGGTGATTGTAGCATCCTCCACGCTGCCTACGGACTTTGCATTGGCGTTCCGCGATGCAGGGGTGGCGGTGGTTCATGCCTTCGGCAAATATTCCAGTTCGCCCAATGTGCATATCGTCGGGATCGACAACGTGGAATGCGGTCGGATGGCGCTGCGGACACTGGCGCAGCGCGGGTATCGCAAGGTCGGATTCATCGGCGGGCCACAGAATGCAACATCGACGCAAGACCGGTTGGCGGGATTTCAGGACGAAGCAACACGCCATCCCGGCGTAACCGTCCAGCATCGATTCGCAGGTCAATATTCGTTCGAGGCGGGTCGACGGGCCATGAAAGAGCAGCTGACCGATGATCGGGCCGAGGCCTATTTCTGCGCTGACGACGTACTGTCAATCGGCGCACTGTCGGCGTTGCGCGATCACGGTTTGATGCCCGGACGCGACGTTGGCGTGATCGGTCTGAATGATATGGAAATGGCAGCATGGGCGGGAATCGATCTGACCACCATTCGCCAGCCAATCCGTCAGATTGTCAGTTCGGCGATTGAATTGATGGCCGCCATGCTTAGCGAACCTGATCGCTATCCCGAAGCGCGCCTGTTCCCGTGCAGCGTGGTCGAGCGGGGCACATTGCGCCCCGCCCCGTGATATCAGCGGAACATTGGCGGACGTGCATCGACCCACGCACCATCGGCCCTGCCGCTTTCAGCCACAGCGAAAACAGCAGCCATTGACCGCAACCCGTCCTCGGCCCGCGGGAACAAATTGGCTGCGGGGTCCATATCACGTCCGGCTTTAAGGGCACTGATCGCCTCGGCCAAATCTTTGTAGATGTTGGCAAAAGCCAGCGGCATGCCCTCGGCATGACCGATGGTAACGCGGGTGGTGCGATCTGCTTCGGGGGACAGATTGGCCTCGCCGCGTTCGATCACCTCAAGGCGACCACCCAAAGGCATCCAGAACAGCTGGTTGGGCTGTTCCTGCGACCAGCGCAGGCCGCCTTTTTCGCCAAACACCTGCAAGGTCAGGCCGTGCTGGCGACCAATCGCCACCGATGATGTCCACAAGCGCCCGACAGCACCGCCATCAAAGCGCAGGTTGACCATGGCGTCATCTTCCAGTTCGCGGCTGGCGATGCAGGATACCGTGTCGGCGGACAGGCGGGTTGCCTCTTGCCCGATAACAAAGCTGGCCATGTGCAGTGCATGGATACCGCAATCGGCAAATTGCGCCGAAACACCCGCCTGCGCAGGATCATAACGCCAGCGAACGCGCGGGTTATCCGCATCGGCTGCATCAGCGTGGTGACCATGCGAAAACTCGGCCTTGACCAGACGGATATTACCCAGATCGCCGCGCGCCACCATGGCCCGCATATGCCGGACCAGAGAATAGCCGGAATAGCCGTAATTCACCGCACAGATGCTGCCTGCATCACGTGCGGTTTTGACGATATCCTCACCTTGTTCGACCGTCATGGTCATCGGCTTTTCGCACAGGACATGGAAGCCCGCCTGCAGGAATGCCTTGGTGATTTCGAAATGGGTGGCGTTGGGCGTGGCGACCGTGACCAGATCGACGCGGTCGGAGCGGTTACGCTCGCCCTCCAGCATTTCCTGCCAGTTGCCATAGGCGCGGTCGCTTGAAAGGCCCAGACGTTGGCCATAATCGCGACCTTCGGCGGGGCGGTGATCCAATGCACCTGCCGTGAAATCGAACAGGCCATCCAGCCCCGCACCCAAGCGGTGTGCCGGCCCGATCTGACTGCCCTCGCCGCCACCGATCATGCCCCATGACAGGCGTCCGTTATGCTGTGTCATTATGCGTTTCCTTCGAAACCGATAGATTGCAGATAGGCACGATTCTTGCTGGCATCAGCCAAGGTGTCGGGGTTCAGCAGCGGGTCACAATCTTGTTCGACCGTGCACCAGCCGTCAAATCCGGCATCCAGCAGGACCTGACGGACGGCCGGAAAATCAACATCCCCCTGCCCCAGATTGCAAAATATCCCTTGCCCACATGCATCATAAAAACCGGTGCGATTGCGGATGACTGCCTCTTTTATTTTGGGATCAATGTCTTTGAAATGCATATAGGAAATACGGTTTATATGGCGCTTCATGAACGCGGCAGGATCGAAACCGGCATAGGAGTGGTGGCCGGTGTCAAAGCAGATTTTCAGTATCTTTTCGTCAACTTCATCCAGCAAGCGCTCCAGCTCTGGTTCGAAATCGATAAAGCCTGCGGCGTGGGCGTGGATGCCGACGGTCAGTCCATATTCTTCGGTCCCGATGCGGGCGCTTTCGGCGATGCGATCACGGAATGCCTGCCATTCGGCCTTGTCCATTTGCACAGCCTCGGCGGCGCGACCCGCGGTCGGCGCACGACGTGACGAGATGGAATCAATCAACACCATATGCTGCGCACCATGCGCCTGCAGCGCACGTGCTGTCCGGTGCGTCGCATCCAGCACATCATCCCACGCATCGGGGTCGTGATAGGCGCGAAACACCACCCCACCGACCAGTTGCAGGTCATGCTCGGCCAGGGCCTGTGCCAGAATGGCGGGGTCTTCGGGCATATAGCCGACCGGCCCCAGTTCGATGCCGCGATATCCGGCATCCGAACATTGGCGCAGCACTTCGCGCCAGTCAGGATTGCGGGCATCCGCAGCAAATTCTACGCCCCACGAACAAGGAGCATTGGCGATTCCGATAGTCATAGTTCCCCCCTTCAGATCGACGCGACGTCGACCCATGCCTGCCCGTCCGCCGACGCAAATGCGGCTGCAACGATGCGATTGACCTCCAACCCGTCCTGAAAGCCGGGCCATGCGGGCGTACCGGCATGGATGGCGTCCAGAAAATGACGGGCTTCGATAATGATCTGGTCCTGATATCCGGTCCCGTGACCCGGTCCTTGGCAAAAGGCCGCATAGTCGGGATGGGCTGGTCCGGCCAGAATTTTGCGAAAGCCCCGCGTGGCGTCGGGGCCTTCGGCACTGTAAAGCCAAAAGGCGTTCTGATCTTCCTGATCGAAACGGATCGCGCCTTTTGTTCCTGTAATCTCATAGGCATAGCCCATTTTCCGGCCTGTCGCGATACGGCTGAAATACATCTGCCCCATCACACCGCCAGCAAAACGGACCATCATCTGGGCGTGGTCATCATTATCGACCGTCCCACCCGGACGCGTAGTGTGAACGGTGCGAATATCGGCCATAACGCCATCAATCGGCCCGATCAGCGACAGCGCCGCGTTCAGCATATGCGGGGCCAGATCGCCCATGGTGCCGTTCGCACGCCCCTGCACACGCCACGTCGCGGGGGTTTCCGGATCGGCCATGAAATCTTCGGTATGTTCACCGCGGAACCATGTGATGTCGCCGATGACACCATCGGTAATCAACTGGCGCGCAAATTGCGTGACCGGTGTGCGGATATAGTTGAAACCAACCATATTTACACAATCCGAGGCATCAGCAGCTGCCACCATCCGACGGCTGTCCTGCAATGTCGCCCCCAGCGGCTTTTCACACAGCACATGCTTGCCTGCGGCCAGCGCAGCTTCGGCAATATCGCAATGGGTTTCCTGCGGGCTGGCGATCACAATGGCCTGCACGCGGGGATCGGCGATCATATCGCGCCAGTCATCGCTGTAGCGGTCAAAGCCAAAGGTCTGTGCATAGGCCGCCGCAGATGGCAGGCTGCGGGCGCAGATCATCTCCAGCCTCGGGCACAAAGCTGTGTCGAACGCTGCCGCGACTGCTGACATGGCGACCGCATGGGCCTTACCCATATAGCCGCCACCGATGATGCCGATCCCGACGCTTTCGCGCCGGTCTGTTGCATGAACCGTCATTTCCCCTCCCCTTTGGTCGCAGCGTAACAAAATGCGTTTGCAACCGGTTGCAAAATTTGTATCGTGGGATTCGGAAACCCGCAAGCGGGGAATGCGGAAAAAAATCGCACCCCGTCCGCGGCGACCAAAAGGGGGAGGAATTCATGACCGCACGCAACAAGGTTCTGCGGCTGACAACAGCACAGGCCATCATCCGCTGGTTGGAAAACCAGTATATCGAAATCGACGGAACCCGCATGCGCCTGTTCGGCGGCGGCATGGGCATTTTCGGCCACGGCAATGTCACCTGCCTAGGCGAGGCACTGTATAATGCCCGTGACACCCTGCCGCTGTATCGCGGTCAGAACGAACAGGGGATGGGTTTTGCTGCCGCAGCTTATGCCAAGACGTGGCTGCGCCAGCGCTTCATGTTCTGCACGGCATCCGCTGGTCCGGGAACGGCGAACCTGTTGACCGCATCCGCGCTGGCCCATGCGAACCGCCTGCCGATGTTGATGCTGTGCGGCGACGCTTATGCGACCCGCCTGCCCGATCCCGTGCTGCAACAGATGGAGCATTTTCAGGATCCGACCCTTGGCGTAAATGATGCGTTCAAGCCGGTGACGCGATACTGGGACCGCATCATGCACCCTGCGCAGATTTTGCAATCGCTGCCGAATGCTATTGCGACTATGCTGGACCCTGCCGATTGTGGTCCCGCTTTTATCGGTCTGCCGCAGGATGTGCAGGGCTGGGCATATGATTACCCCGAGGTATTTTTCGAGGAAACCGTCCATTATATCCGCCGCCAGATTCCGGATGAATTCGAACTCGACCGTGCAGTCGCAGCCCTGTCCGTCGCCAAGCGCCCGATGATTATCGCAGGCGGCGGCATTCAGTATTCCCGCGCCACCCAAGCCCTGACCGATCTGGCCGAGCGTTTGCAAATTCCGGTCGTCGAAACCATCGCAGGGCGTGCCAACCTGCTGGCCGATCATCCGCTGAACATCGGCCCCATCGGTACAACCGGTTCGGACAGTGCCAACGCCATTGCCGCCGACGCTGACGTCATTGTCGCTATCGGAACGCGCCTTCAGGATTTCACCACTGGATCGTGGACGGTCTTTGACAAATCGGCGCAGATTATCGGACTGAACGTTGGGCGTCATGATGCGGGCAAGCACAGGTCTTTACCGGTTGTTGGCGATGCACGACTGGCGATGCAGGCGCTTGGCGACCGGATGGGCGATTATCGCGCGCCTGACGATTGGATCGCCAGTGCACAGGCCCACCGCAAGGAATGGGATGCCTATGTCGCGCGCAATGTTGCACACAGGGATCGACCCAATTCCTATGCCATGGCAATCGGCGTTGTGAACGACCTGTGTGATGCAGGCGACCGGATTGTCGCGGCAGCAGGTGGCCTGCCCGCCGAGGTGACCGCCAACTGGCGTACCCTGCGCCAAGGGACTGTCGATGTCGAGTTCGGCTTTTCCTGCATGGGTTACGAAATCGCCGGTGGCTGGGGCGCACGCATTGCGCAGACACAGATCAGCCCCGAACAGGACACCATCGTTTTCACGGGCGACGGCTCTTATCTGCTGATGAATTCCGACATCTATTCATCCGTCATCACCGACAAAAAACTGATCGTTCTGGTTCTGGATAATGGCGGCTTCGCAGTCATTAACAAGCTGCAAAACAATACCGGCAACGAAAGCTTTAATAACCTGCTGACCGACAGCCCGACCGTGACCCGCTTTGTCGGCGTTGATTTCGTGGCCCACGCCAAGGCGATGGGTGCGCAGGCTGAAAAGGTTGCGAACCCTGCCGCGCTGGCTGATGCGTTCCGCCGCGCCAAAGCCGCCGACAGCACCTATGTCATCGTCATGAATGTCGATCCCTATGACGGATGGACCACCCAAGGACATGCATGGTGGGAATGCGGCACGCCCGAGGTTTCGACCAGCGACAAGGTTCGCGCCGCCCATGACCAGATGGAATCCTATCGTCCCATGCAACGAAAGGGCGTATGATGGTGATCCAAGGTATCGTCAAACGCGATTTTCTGGTCATCGGTCGCGTGGGCATGGATATGTTCACCCAACCCGGTGCAGGGATCGTTGGAACCACCCAGATGATGACAGCAATGGGTGGATCATCGGCCAATATTGCCGCCGGTCTGGTAAAGCTGGGTTGCAAAGCCGCTTTGGTTACCTGTGTTTCAGATGATGCTGTCGGGGCCTATTGCCTGGACCAGCTGGATCAATACGGAATCAATCGCAACCATGTGCGGGTCGTGCGGGGCCAGTGCCGGACATCACTAGCGGTCTATGAAACGCGCCTGCAGGACCACCATACGGTCATCTATCGCAACGACGCCGCCGATTTCCAGATGGATGACAGCGACATTGCCCCTATCGACTTTACTCGTTTCGGCGCGGTCATCACCACCGGAACGGTCTTTGCCGCCGAACCGTCGCGCAGTGCTGCATTCACCGCATTGCAGAGGGCACGCAAAGCTGGCGTTCCGGTGATTTTCGACGTTGATTATCGACCCTACAGCTGGCCATCGGCCCAAATTGCCCAAGAGGTACTGTCGCAGGCTGCCGATCTTTCCGACATTATCGTCGGCAATAACGAAGAGTTCGGTTTCATGGCCGGTCACATCGATCAGGGAATGGCCAAGGCGCAATCGTTGGCCAAAGCCCACGCAGCCATCGTCGTTTACAAAAAAGGCCCCGATGGTTCGATCACGTTCCAAGGCGACAAGAGCATTGATACCGGTATCTATCCCGTGGACGCGCTGAAACCCACAGGGGCTGGCGACAGCTTTATGGCCGGATTTCTGTCCAGCCTTGGGGCGGGCAGTGATTTGCAACGGGCGATCCGGCGCGGATCTGCCTGCGCATCGATCACGGTGTCGCGGCCCGGATGCGCGCCCGCCATGCCGACCCCCGACGAATTAGATGAATTCATGGCGGCGCACACGCCCGCCACCGCCCTTTGAAAGGACGCGTCATGCATATCCGACCCCATCAGAACAACAACAAACCCATTGTTGATGCCCAAGACGATTTTGTGCCGCTGAACTATTTCAACATTGTCAAATTAAAGCAGGGCGAAAGCTTTGAATACACCGTAGCAGGGTATGAAACCTGCATCGTTCCGGCCACTGGCACGGTCGATGTCGTCATGGATGGCTTTACCGCCACCGATCTGGGCGAACGTCGCGAAAATGTCTGGGATGGCGAACCCGAAGGTGTCTATGTCCCCACCGGTCGCCACGTGACCTTTACCTGCAAAAGCGATGATGCCGAGGTTTTTATCGCCGGTGCCAAATTTGATGAGGTGCTGGAACCTTTTGCGGTTCGCAAGGATGAAATCGACATGGTTCAATACGGGTCCGACGACAGCAAGACCCATCGCAAGATCAAGCATATCCTTGGCCAGAAACAGCATGATCGCGTCGGCCGTCTGCTGGTTTCCGAACTATATACTGTCGGTGCTGGCGGCTGGTCGGGCTTTCCGCCGCATAAGCATGATACCGACCGTCTGCCGATCGAAACCCGTCACGACGAGACGTATAACTATCGTTTTCGCCCCGATCACGGCAGCGCCATCCAGCTAATTCAGGAAGAGGGAGATGACCACGGCGTCGGCCACCACGTCCGCAACGGGTCCACCATCTGCCTGCGGACCGGATACCACCCCTGCGTTGCGATGCCCGGATACGAGATGTATTACTTTACCATCCTTGGCGGCCAGTCGCAGCGGTCGCTGAAACAATATTTCCAGCCCGAACATGAATACCAGCTCAAGACGATCCCCGGGATCATGGACATGGTGGCCAAGTTCAAATGACCCTTGCAACATTATCCGACGTGCTGCAGCCGGCATTGCGTGACGGTTATGCCGTGGCGGGTCTTGTTACCTTGGGGTGGGAAGACATGCGGGCCTTTGTCGCCGCCGCCGAACTGGAAGGCGTGCCAGTGATCCTGCAGGCAGGTCCGTCTTGCAGGGCACATACCCCGCTGCCGGTTCTGGGTGCGATGTTCCGCTATCTGGCGGAACACGCTTCGGTGCCGGTGGTGGCGCATCTCGACCATGGTTACAGCCGCGAGGACTGCGAACTAGCGCTGGAGTGTGGTTTTACCTCGGTCATGTTCGACGGATCGCGCAAGCCGCTGGAAGACAATATTCGCGAAACAGCTGAAATCGTGCGCCTAGCCCATGCCGCAGGCGCGTCATGCGAAGGCGAAATCGGCTTTGTCGGCTATGCCGGTGCCGAGGCATCACAAGGCACAGACCCCGACCAAGCCGCCCTTTTTGCCCGTGAAACCGGCGTGGACGCGATGGCGATTTCGGTCGGCAACGTCCACCTGCAAACCAGCGCAGCCGGAGAGTTGGACGTTGACCGCATCCATGCCGTTCAGACACTGACAACCGTACCGTTGGTCATCCATGGCGGTTCGGGCGTGTCACATGAACAGCGCACCATGCTGGCGCGTCAGACCAATATCTGCAAATTCAACATCGGCACCGAACTGCGCCATGCCTTTGGTACCGCCCTGCGCAATGCCGTGAACGCTGATCCGCAGGCATTCGACCGCGTTGCCATTCTGAAACAAACACATGATCCCGTGGTTGCAGCCGCCCGCAAAGTGCTGCGCGTTCTGAAAGGAAGCTGACATGCTTGGAATCGGAATATTGGGGTGTGGCCGGATCGGTCAGGTCCATGCAAAAACGCTTTCACATCTGGATGGCGCGCGGGTTATTGCGGTGTCGGACGCGATGCCAGCCGCCGCGCAAGCATTGGCATCTACCACAGGTGCACAGGTCATGGACGCACAGGCCTTGCTGGAATGTCCAAGCGTCGATGCTGTCATCATCGGGACGCCGACGTCGACACATTCCGACATGATCGAGGCTGCGGCCCGTGCCGGCAAAGCGATCTTTTGCGAAAAGCCGATTGATCTGTCTGCAAATCGCATTCGGGCGCTGATGACTATTGTGGCCAAGGCAGGCGTTCCATTCATGACAGCCTTTAACCGCCGCTTTGATCCGAACTTTGCCGAACTGAAGCGACGTCTGGATGAGGGTGCCTTGGGTCAGGTCGAGATTGTGACCATCCTGTCGCGCGATCCGACGCCGCCGCCAGTCAGCTATATCAAAACCTCGGGTGGGTTGTTTCGTGACATGATGATCCACGATCTGGATATGGCACGCTTTTTGCTGGGTGAAGAACCTGTCCAGATCCATGCCGTCGGCTCCGCCCTTGTCGATCCGCTGATCGGCGAGGCGGGCGATGTTGATACCGCAGCCGTCACAATGACAACGGCCAGCGGCAAAATCTGCCAGATCAGCAATTCGCGCCGTGCGACCTATGGCTATGATCAGCGCATCGAGGTGCATGGCCAAAAAGGCATGCTACGTGCGGCCAACATGCTGGAACACAGCATTGAACAGGCAGGGGCATCAGGTTTCAACACGGCCCCAGCACAAAACTTTTTTCTGGAACGCTATGCTGCAGCCTATGTCGCAGAATTGCGCCACTTTGTTCAGGCGCTGACAGATGGCACACGTCCGGCCCCGTCAATCGAGGACGGCCTGAAGGCACAACTGCTGGCCGATGCTGCCACAGAAAGCTGGTCCAGCGGCACTGTTATCCGGCTAGATTAACGCCTTCAATTTATGACGGCCCCGTCCTGTTTCATGACGGGGCCATCGCATTATTTCAGCCGGCTTTCTTACCGGCGATTGAAACAGCAGCAGGCTTGCCTGCTTGCGAATTTGCAGTCGCGGAAACCTTTGCCTTTGCAGCTTTAGGTTTCTTGACTTCCTTGTTGCCACGTTGACTGTTGTTGCCTTTGGCCATGGGCTGTCCTTCCAAGGGGCGGCTTTTCAATGTCGGAATGACATCTCTTGAGCTGCGATAGGTCAACGATCAGCCTATAAAGGCGGATCGGAGATAGGCTTAGATCGGTGCGTCAGCGCTTTCTGCGGGATCATCGACCGCTCTTTACTGTTCGCGCGATATGATTTTGATCGGAGTTCCGAATACTTGATTTGCAGCAGAAAAATCATCGGTGGATGCGACATGCGTCCATGCAAGACCCGAAGGTATTGCCAAGTTGTTGACTGGGTTTGGTAGAGGTATGTCTGCCTGATGAACATTCCAATCGATTTGCCGCCCCTGAAGGGCTTTCGCTACCCACGTGAAATCATCG
>NZ_QQVY01000030.1 GCF_003590715.1 Paracoccus sp. JM45 | reverse complement strand
GCCAGTGGGCGCGCCGTCAACACCAATCGCGCGCCGGTAAAGACCGGAAGACTTGCAGAACTTCAGCAGGATATCCGCCTGACGACCGGCCGCCCGTATCAAGATAGGGTCCCCCGACAGCAGGGCCAGATGTGAAAAGGAAAACAGCATACGTGCTTGGGACAGAACGGTTTTTTCGCCATCCGGCAGTGGCAGGCCGTTGATATCCAGAACGTCATGGACGCCACCGTTTCCGGTATCTTGCACGCGGTCCAGCCAGTCGGGCATGCGGGTGTTCCAGAACCATTCGACCCATTCGGTGGCGGTTCTGGTGGCGGCGTTTGTTGTCATAAGAGCGTCTCCAGGGCTGATGCGCCGGTAAAGCAATGCGGCAGCTCGGCCACGATTTCGGGCAGGTCGGCGACGATCCCGCGCAGATGCAGGCGCATCGCGGCTTCGGCCCGATCGGGATCACGGGCGCGGATGGCGGCCACCACATCTTCATGCTGGGCGATCAGACCCGCGCGGGAAAACTTGCGGGCGCTGATATGGCGCACGCGGTTCATCTGGGTTTTCAGCCCTTCAAGATGGTCGGCCACAGCCGTCTGACCGATGCTTTCGGCAAGGCAGCGGTGGAAATCCTCGTCCACGCGCATGAAATCATCGCCGCTGCTGTGGGCCGACAGCCTGTGCTGGTCGGCGATACAGGCATCCAGCCGCGCGATGGCGGCTTTATCGGCGCGTTCGGCGACCATGCGGACGATATCGGCCTCGACCGCTTCGCGGATAAAGCGCGCGGTCTGCACGGCGGGCACTGAAATCAGGCTGGCGAATGTGCCGCGTTGGGGGCGGACCTCGACCAATGCCTCTTCTGAAAGCTTGATGAAGGCTTCGCGCACGGGCTGGCGTGATGTGCCATAGGCGCAGGCCAGCTCAGCCTCGGACAGGCGGGCGCCGGGGGCGATATCCCCGCGGATGATCCGGTCGCGCAGAAGCCGATAGACCTGTGGCCCGACGGCGGCATTCTGTTCGACGCCTTCTAACATGCACATCCTCCTGCTGGGGAAGAATTAGCGCCATACTTCCATACTAGTCAACTCGAATATCAGATGCTAAAACCCTGCAAGTGATAAGAGCGAGGAGTGTTTCATGCGGCAGACATGGCGGTGGTTCGGGCCCAAGGACCAATGTTCGGTTGACGATATGCGTCAGGCGGGCGTCGAGGGTGTCGTCTCGGCCTTGCACCATATTCCCACAGGTGCGGTCTGGTCCCCCGAGGAAATTGCCCGCCATCAGCAGCTGATCGGCCGGATGCGCGACGGCAGCCCTTCGGGTCTTGCATGGGAGGTGGTCGAAAGCCTGCCGGTTTCGGAAAACATCAAGAAGCAGCAGGGCGAATGGCGCGCCGATATCGAGAACTGGAAAACCTCGATGCGGCATCTGCATGCGGCAGGCATCCGCGTGATCTGCTATAACTTCATGCCGGTTCTGGACTGGACGCGCACCGATCTGGCGTGGCGCCTGCCGACAGGCGGCACCTGCATGCGCTTTGATCTGGAGGATTTCGCCGCCTTCGACCTGCACATTCTTGCCCGCCCGAATGCCACCGAGGATTTCCCCGAAAGCGTCGTGGCCGATGCCACCGCCCGCTTCAAGGCCATGACCGATGACCGCAAATCGCAGCTGCTGAAGAACATCGTCTTTGGTCTGCCGGGGGCTGCCGAAAGCTTTACCCTCGAGGATGTGCGCAGCCATATCGCCGAATATGACCGCCTGCCCGCCGCGCAATTGCGCCAGCATCTGGTCGATTTTCTGGCCGAGGTGTCCCCCCTGGCGCAGGAACTGGGCATGCGGCTGTGCTGCCACCCCGATGATCCCCCCTTCGCGCTGCTGGGTCTGCCCCGCATCATGTCGACGGAACAGGATTACACCGCGATCATGCATGCCGTGGATCTGCCGGCCAATGGTATCACCTTGTGTTCCGGATCACTTGGCGCGCGTCCCGACAATGATTTGCCCGGCATGATGGACCGCCTTGGCGACCGCGTGCATTTCCTGCATCTGCGCAATGTCATGCGCGAAAGCCGCGACATCATGGGTAGCTTCCACGAGGCCGAGCATCTGGGGGGCGGCACTGATATGGTCGCCTTGATCGCCGCTGTCCTGCGCGAGGAACGCCGCCGTCAGGCCGCAGGGCGCAGCGATGTGTCGATCCCGTTCCGGCCCGACCACGGTCAGGACATCCTTGACGATCTGTCCCGCAGCGCGCAGCCCGGATATCCCTCGATCGGGCGTCTGAAGGGGCTGGCCGAATTGCGCGGCATCATGACCGCGCTTGATCATCCGGTCGAGGGGCTGGCCTAAGGTCCTTTCTGCACAAAGGTCCTGCCCGTTGCGGCAGGACCGGTCACGGCATTCTGATTCGTCATCGGGCAGCGGATAGGGCCGCATCAGACTGCCGGATCCGTGTCGGGATCACCGATCTGCGGGCCTGAAAGCATTTTCGGGTTTCCTGCAAATCGGCATGAAATGCATGATATCACCCCCTATATGCCCCGATTTCCTCGAATTACGGGCTGATTTCACCGTTTTACCGAAAACCGCCAAGCCGCAAAAACCTGTCACAACAGTGACGGAAAACGGTTGCGGGAATTGCTGGACTTGGTTTAATTACGCGATGCGAAGAACAATTTGCGCTTAAGCGTAACTTAAGTCAGGCCGGACGGGGACAGTATGAAGAAACAGGAACGCATCGACCGTCTGGTCGGGGACCATGCTGCGCGCCTCTCCGAGCGCTTGCAGGCCCATCGTGCGCAACTGTTTCCCCCCGATGCCCGCAAAGGTCTGCGCAAGTTCACTTCGGGCGAGGTGGCCAAGCTGTTGGGCGTGGCCGATGCCTATCTGCGCAAGCTGCATCTGGAAGGGCGCGGACCATCGCCGGAAATCCGCACCGGCGGGCGGCGGTATTACAGCCCTTCGGAAATCATCGAATTGCGGCAGATGCTTGAAAAAGGCGCAAAATCCGTGGGCACCTATCTGCCCGGACGCCGCGGTGACGACCATCTGCAGGTGATCGCGGTCATCAACTTCAAGGGCGGATCGGGCAAGACCACCACCGCCGCGCATCTGTCCCAAAAGCTGGCGCTGGACGGATACCGTGTGCTGGCCATCGATCTGGACCCGCAGGCCAGCCTGTCGGCCCTGCACGGCTTCCAGCCCGAATTCGACCTGCTGGATGGTGGCACCCTTTATGACGCGATCCGCTATGATGATCCGGTGCCTTTGGCGGATGTCATCCAGAAAACCTATTTCGGAAATCTGGACCTGATCCCGGGCAATCTGGATCTGATGGAATTCGAACATGACACCCCGCGCGCGCTTGCCGAACGCGCCGGTAATCTTTTCTTTACCCGAATTGGCGAAAAGCTGGGCGAGGTCCGGGATGATTACGATGTGGTCGTGATCGACTGCCCGCCGCAGCTGGGATTTCTGACCATGTCCGCCCTGTCGGCCGCCACCGCGATCCTTGTGACGGTGCATCCGCAGATGCTGGACGTGATGTCGATGTGCCAGTTCCTGCTGATGACTTCTAATCTGTTGGGGGTTGTGGCCGATGCGGGGGGCGACATGAACTATGACTGGTTGCGCTATGTGGTGACGCGCTATGAACCCGGTGACGGGCCGCAAAACCAGATGGTCAGCTTTATGCGGTCGCTGTTCGGCGATCATGTGCTGAACCATCCGGTGCTGAAATCCACCGCGATTTCGGACGCGGGCATCACCAAGCAGACCCTCTATGAGGTGGATAAGGCACAATTCAGCCGCACCACCTATGAGCGCGCCATCGAAAGCCTGAATTCTGTCAATGGGGAAATCGAGGGCCTGATCCAGCGGGCCTGGGGTCGTGAGGGGAAACGGTGATGTCACGCAAGGATCTGCTGAAGGGACTGATGGAGACGCCAGACGCCCCCGCAGGCGGGACGCCCGCGCCGGTCACCCCGCGCCCGCAACGTGGCGCGATCGGGGCGGTCAGCCAGTCCATCGCCGATCTGAAAGCCCGCGCCCTGATCGAGGTCGCCCCCGAGCTGATCGACATGGCCGGGTTCCGCGACCGTCTGGACACCGATCCCGACAGCATCGTTTCCTTGCGCGATTCCATCGCGGAATACGGCCAGCAGGTTCCGGTTCTGTTGCGCCACAGCACGACCACCGAAGGCCGCTATGACGTGGTCTTCGGGCGTCGCCGTGTGCAGGCGCTTGGGCAGCTGGGGCGACCTGTCAAAGCCATGGTCCGCGATCTGAACGACCGCGATCTTGTGGTGGCACAGGGACAGGAAAACAGCGCCCGCAAGGATCTGAGCTTTATCGAGAAAGCCAATTTCGCCGCGCAGATGGCCGATGCCGGTTACGACCGCAAAGTCATCTGCGATGCGCTGTCGATCGATAAAACAGTGATTTCGCGGATGCTGACGATTACCGACGCCCTGCCGCGTGTGTTGATCGAATCAATCGGTGCCGCCCCGCAGGCGGGCCGCGACCGCTGGATGACCCTTGCCCGCAAGATCGGCCAGCGCGATCTGGAAAGCCTGATTGCCGCAGCAAAAGGTCCGACCTCGGACATGCGGTTTCTGGCTGTCATGGCCTCGGTGGCGACGCCTGGTGCATCTGCAGGAACCGTGCGCGAATTGACCGGATCCGAAGGGAATCCTTTGGGTAAGGCACGGAAAAAACAAGGAAAAACTGTGATCGAACTGTCAGCGGAAAGCCATGGCTTTGGCGACTGGCTGCTGGATCGCATGACGCAGCTTCACCGTGACTGGCAGGATGAAAGCCGGACGCGGTAAGGCCCCCTTACACACCAGAAAAGAAAGGCACAAAGGACGTACAAAAAGAAGAAGCTCTCCAGGACAAAAAAGACACCCCAGAGAGCCGCCAAGAAAAAAAGAACTCGCAACTCTTTTCTAGCGGCTTTTGTTGACAGGTGTCAACACTGTCCTGTCGGGCGATCAGAGGTTTGTACCCTGTGAACATCGATATGAGACATATTTCCACGACGCCATTCGGCCAGCGTCCGGTCACGACCGGTCTGCTTGCCGCCCAGGCTTTGGCCGAAGCCCCCGCCCCGTCCTGCATTCCCGACAAATGGGCCTTGCTGCGTGACCTGACGGCCGCCCGCACCGCATTCAGTGTCAGTGACCGTGATCTGGCCGTTCTGGCGGCGCTGCTGTCCTTCCATCCTGGCACTAGGCTGAACGACGACAACGGGCTGATCGTCTTTCCGTCCAATGCCTCTTTGTCCGACCGCGCGCATGGCATGGCCGAAAGCACCTTGCGCCGTCATCTGGCCGCCTTGGTCGATGCAGGTCTGATCCTGCGTCGCGACAGCGCCAATGGCAAACGCTATGCCCGCCGCAATCCTGCAGGCGAAATCGACCGCGCTTTCGGTTTCGATCTGCGCCCGCTGCTGGTCATGTCGCCCGACATTGCCGCCCGCGCCGAGACTGCCCGCGCCGCCAGCCACGCCCTGCGCTGCCTGCGCGAAGCGGTGTTTATCAGCCTGCGCAATATGACCAAGCTGATCCTCTGGGCCTCCGAGGCGGTTGCCGGCGATTGGGCCGCCTATCATCAGGCCTGTGCGGATCTGCAGCGCCGGATACGACGCAAGATGGACAGCAATGATCTGCAGCAGATGCAGGCCGAAATCATGGCGCTGACAGCGCGGATCGAAGGGCGGACGCAGTCGTATCAACCCCTCGAAAAATCCTATGAAAATACCTGTGAAACAGAAGAAATGGGCGGCAATACCCGTCAGAATGGGCGGCACTATCAGAATTCAAAAACAGATTGCTTGGAATCTGAAAAGACCCTTCGGAAAAAAGAAGAAGATTTTGCCGGCAGCTCGCTTCCCCTCTCCTTGGTGTTGAAAGCTGCCCCAGATATCGCAACCTATGCACTGGATGATATCCACGATTGGCGGGATCTGGTCGCAACGGCGGAATTCGTTCGTCCGATGCTGGGCATTAGTGCCGATGGTTGGCGGGATGCCTGTCAGGCCATGGGGCCGGATGTGGCGGCCATCACCCTTGCCTGCATCCTGCAGCGCAGTGACAGCATCATGAAACCGGGGGGTTATCTGCGAAACCTAACAATGAAGGCAGCCAATGCAGGATTTACCCCCGCGCCGATGATCATGGCCCTGATCCGCGCTGATAACACTAAACCGCTTTGACGGGCCCTTTGGTTGACAGCTGTCAATGGAAAACCCCTGTCACAGCATACCCGATTTCTGTGCCCGCCCCAGCAGCATCGCGACAGAGGAAGGATGCCATGTGTTTCGCCCCCGCGGCGTGCGTTCCCGCATCGCCTCAAGCCGCGCGCAGATGGCATGCAGGGTGATATCGGGATCGGCGCCTTTGATCGCGGCGACAATGGCCACCAGCCGGTCATCGGTTTGCGCCCGCGGGGCACGCTGGATCACCGTTTCCGGTAAAAAGCCGTCGCGGATATAGGCCCGCACCGCCCGCAAAAGCCGCGCCTGTGACCAATGGCGATCAGGGGGCAAGGGCGCGTTGATAATGCGGACCACATCCTCCCATGGCATGCGGGGACGCAGGCGGCGGACCTGTGGGACCCAATCGGTGGCCGATCCTTCCAGCCGCTGCATATAGGCATCATGCCGGGCCAGCCGGATCTTGCGTAGGGCTGCGGGGTCTTTGGATTTCAGACCGGGATTGCCGCCGATGCGACCCTGACTGCGCGCACTGTCCAGACCGGCGCGGGTGCGTTCGCGGATCAGGGCGCGTTCGAATTCCGCCGCAGCCCCCAGCACCTGCAGCGTGAATTTCCCCTGCGGGCTGGCCGTGTCGATGGGATCATGCAGCGACCGGAAGAACGCGCCTTTCTTCTCTAACTGCTCGATCAGTTGCAACAGATGTGACAGCGACCGCGCCAGCCGGTCGATGCGCGGAACGACCAATGTGTCGCCACGGCTGATCTGTGCCAAGGCGCGGGCCAGCGCCGGACGGTCGCGATCCCCCCCTGAGGCATGTTCCTGATGGATCACATCGCATCCTGCCACTTGCAATGCGGTGATTTGCGGCTGCAAACTCTGATCCTGGGTCGAAACGCGGGCATAACCGATCAGGGGCATAAGGCTTCCAATCTTGTAAGTCGCAATCAAACGGTCATTTGAAAGCACCCGCAACCGAATTTTCCGGCGAACCGGAACCGGATTGCCTGTTTTCCGGCCCCCTGCGGTAAAACACCCGGAGAATCTGCGCGGTGATGCGTAATGCTGTTATATTCTGCCGCTAGAGAGGCGGATGTATTGATATGGATGATCTTTCCGATGCCGCAATCTGGCGGCGCGCCCAAGGTGATCAGGCGGCGACACTGGCTTGTGCTGCGGGACGTCTGGGGGCGCTGGACGAAAGGCTGCGTCATGCGGGGCAAGGCGCGCGTCAGCATCTGGCCCTGGCCGAGGCGGACCGCATGTGCTGGTATCTGGGCGATCGGGTCTCATTGGACAAGCTGGCGCTCTGGGTCGCGATGCGGGTCAGAACCATCGGCGCGGACGGTCGGGCGCTGGAACGCGGTGGATGGGCCGTGCGGCGTTTGTCGGGTGGCATCGGGCCGGATGCGGGGCTGGCAGCATTTCTGGGCCGCCATGTCACCGCAGAAGAGGATGCAGACGGTTTGGCTGCGCGGTTGTCCGGCTGGCAGGATGCGGTCGATCAAAGCCTGCACCCGATTGTGGCATCCTGCATGGGCTATCACCTGTGGAATCTTGCGGGATTGGGCCAGAATGACAACCGGCTAGAGGCTGCTGTCACCGCCGCCCGCATCGCCGTCGGTCCGGCGCGGGGGGCGGTTTTTGCGCCCTTGGCCGGTGCGCGGGCCAATGCGCTGTGGTCGGGGGGCGATGTGGCATTGCGGCTGGCGGCATGGATCGATGCCATCGACAGCGGCGCGATGGCGGCCATCGCCTTTCTGGACCGGATCCGCGACTGGCAGGATCGTGCGGCACAGGCCATGGCCGGTCTGTCGGGCCGCACGCCGACCCTGTTGCGACAGGTGGTGGCGGATTGGCCGCTGGTGTCGGCCCCGATGGGGGAAAGCCTGACGGGGGCCAGCCGCAGCGCGGTGCAGCGCAATCTGGACCTGATGCAGGATCGCGGGCTGGTGCGTGAAATGACGGGGCAGGGCCGTTTCCGCTGTTGGTGCGCGACCCTCTGATGCTGCCCTAGTTGTCGGGACCGTCCAGCAATTGCCGTTTCAGGAAATCGCCAAGAAAGTCGCGCAGCTTGCGTGATGCCATGCTTTGGGGCTGGGCGACGGCATGGCTTAATTCCAGCATGGATTCGATGCGGTCCTGCGCGCGGAAGGGGCGGGCGACAAGACGGCCCGTGCCAATCATCGCACTGACAGACATGCGCGGCAGGATCAGCACCGCGCTGCCACGGGCGGCCAGTTCGACCTGCATTTCCAGCGAATGGGTCGTAAAGGCGCTTTCATCCAGATCCAGCCCAAGCGCATGCAGGCGTGCATCGAAAGCCCGCCGCACCCCGAAGGTCCGGTTGGGCAAGGCCAGCGGATGCGCGATCAGATCATCCATGGCAATGTCCTCATGGCGGGCCAGCGGATGGTCGGGCGACATGACGGGTTCATGGCGCACAGGGGCGCGGAACAACACCTCGACGCGGGTATCGCGGGGGGCGAACATCGTCAGCGCGAATTGCGACACACCATTGGCCACCGCATCCAGCGCGCCTTGGGCAGAGCCGAATTCCACCTCGATGGTGATGGCGGGATAGGCGCGGGCGAATTCCGACAGGGCGGGGGCCAGAATGGCGCTGGCCGCTGCGCCATTGGTATGGATGGACACCCGCCCGCGCCGCAGCCCTTTGAAATCATCAATCAGCTGCCGCGCGTTCTTCAGTTCGCGCGCCACCTTATAGGTGCTGGCGGCCAGCACCTCGCCTGCGGCGGTCAGGCGGATACCACGCGGATTGCGTTCGACCAATGCGCTGCCAAAGCTGTGTTCCAGCTTGTCCAGCTGACGCACCACAGCGGTGGGCGAGATATTGAGGCTTTCAGCCGCCTGCCGGATCGATCCGGCACGGATCAATTCGTTGAAAACATCAATGGCTTCCAGCTTCATCACATATCCTTGGTGCTATGGTTTGCGTAGCACTCTGACCTCAAAATATCTACTTACATTACACTTTGCCTCCGTGATTAGCTTGGGTCACAGTCGGGCGGTCAGATCCGACACCCCAGATCCTTCAACAGGGATACCATGATGACCAAACATTCCGATTTGCTGAAAAGCGTCTGCCTTGCCGTTCTTCTGTCCGGTGCGGGTCCTGCTTTTGCCCAAGGCACCGATGCCGTGACCTTCGGTCAGGCGGTCGAACCCCAAGGGCTTGATCCGACCGTGTCATCGCCTGTCGCCGCAGGGCAGGTCACATGGCAGAACGTGTTCGAGGGGTTGGTCACCATCGACCGCGACGGCCAGATCGTGCCGCAGCTGGCCACCGCATGGACCATTTCCGATGACGGGCTGACCTATACCTTTACCCTGCGCGAAGGCGTCACCTTCCAGAACGATGTGGCATTCGACAGCAGCACCGCGAAATTCACCATCGACCGCATCATCGCCGATGAATCCACCAACGGCCAGAAGGCCAATTACACCGCCATTACATCCGTCGCGGCCCCTGATCCGGGCACGCTGGTTCTGACGCTGTCGGACCGCAACGCCGATCTGCTGTACTGGCTGGGTTATCCGGCGGCGGTGATGGTCGAACCTTCCTCGGCGCAGGACAACGGCACGCAACCTGTCGGCACCGGCCCCTTCAAGGTCGATGAATGGCGCAAGGGCGACCGGGTGATCATGTCGGCATGGGACGGATATTGGGGCGATGCGCCTGCGGTCCGGACCGTAACGGCCCGCTTTATCGCAGACCCGCAAGGACAGGCCGCCGCCCTGCAATCGGGCCAGATCGATATCATGGGCGACTTGAGCGCCCCCGAGCTGTTCGACCAATTCGTCGATAACGATAATTTCGACACCGTCGCCGGTGCCGGAGAGATGGAGGTCGTCGCCGGCATGAACAATGCCAAGCCGCCCTTCGACGATCTGCGCGTGCGTCAGGCCCTGATGATGGCCATCGACCGCCCCAGTCTGGTGCAGGCCGTCAGCGCCGGTTACGGAACCCCCATCGGGTCGCATTTTTCCCCCGCCAGCCCGTTTTACGAAGATATGACGGCGCTGTTCCCCTATGACCCCGAAAAGGCCAAGGAATTGCTGTCCGAGGCAGGCTATGCCGACGGGTTCACCTTTGATTTCAAAGTGCCCAACCGCGATTACGCCCAACGCGCGGCAGAAATCCTGCAGGCGTTCTTTTCCCAGATCGGGGTGACGGCGAATATCGAAAGCTCGGATTTTCCGGCGGCGTGGATTCAGGATGTCTTCAAGGACACCAATTACGACATGACCATTATCGGCCATGCCGAACCGCTGGATATCGGGATCTATGCCCGCGATCCTTATTACTTCAATTACGACAATCCCGACTTCAAGGCGCAGATGACCACCATCGCCGCCGCCACGGATGAAACCGAACGCGAGGCAGGCTATCGCAAGGCGCAGGAAATGCTGGCACAGGATATGCCGGCGCTGTTTCTCTATTCCTATCCCAAGCTGGGGGTCTGGAAATCGGGCCTGCAGGGCGTTTGGGAAAACGGGCCTGTGCCCGCCAATGACATGACCGATATCCACTGGATGCAGTGATCCATCCACCTGCATGGCGGTGTGGGCCGCCATGCCTTTGCGGACAGGCCTTATGACACAAGCTTTCAAACGACTGCGCGGCCTTGCGGGGGCTGTGATGGTGCTTGCCGTTACGTCGCTGCTGATCTTTGTGCTGATTGATGCAGCGCCGGGCGACCCTGCCGAAATCATGCTGGGCACCTCGGCGCAGGCCGATACGCTGGCCGCGCTGCGCACCGAGCTGGGCTTGGACCGGCCTTTGATGGTGCGCTATCTTGGCTGGCTGGCGGGGGTGTTCACGGGTGATCTGGGGCAATCCTATACATATGGCGTGCCTGTTGCGGGGCTGATCGGGGAACGCATGTTGGTCACGCTGCCGCTGACGCTGATGGCGACGGTGCTGGCGGTGGCGGTGTCGCTGCCCTTGGGGGTGATGGCTGCGGCGCGTCCGGGCAAGGCGGGCGACGGGTTGGCATCGCTGTTTTCGCAGGTGGGCATCGCGGTGCCGAATTTCTGGATCGGGCTGCTGCTGATCCTTGGCTTTGCGCTGAACCTGACATGGTTTCCGGTCGGCGGCTTTCCGGGCTGGGGCGACGGGTTCTGGGCGGCGCTATGGTCATTGGTCCTGCCGGCCATTGCGCTGGCCATTCCGCAGGCGGCGGTGCTGACCCGCGTGACCCGCGCCGCCGTGATCGAGGTCACGAACGAGGATTTCATCCGCACCGCCCGCGCCAAGGGCCTGTCGCGCCGCCGCGCATTGTGGCGGCATACCGTGCCCAATTCGTTGTTGCCGGTGGTGACGATGCTGGGGCTGCAAATTCCGTTTCTGATTTCGGGGGCGGTGCTGGTCGAAAACGTCTTCAGCCTGCCCGGTATCGGGACGCTGGCCTATCAGGCCCTGTCGCAGCGCGATCTGATCGTGGTGCAGAATGTCGTGTTGTTATTCGCGGTGATCGTGTTGGCGGTGAATGCCGGAACGGACGCGCTTTATGCCCGACTGGACCCCAGACTGAGGGCGCGCAAATGACCCGATTGCCGAAATCGCTGATCATTGGCGCGATCATCACCGCCATTATGGTGGGTGCCGCCTTGCTGAGCCGCGTGTGGACCCCTGCCGACCCGACCGGCATGAACATCGTCGCGCGTCTGAAACCGCCGGGGGCGGCGGGGCTGTTTGGCACCGACCAGATCGGGCGCGATGTCTTGTCGATCATTATGGCGGGGGCGTGGACCTCGCTGGGGATTGCGGTTGTGGCGACGGTGATCGGCGGCGGCATCGGCACGTTGCTGGGCGTGACGGCGGCGGCCAAGGGCGGGCGGCTGGAACGGCTGGTGATGTCGTTCAATGGCGTGCTGTTCGCCTTTCCGCCAATCCTCTCGGCCATTTTGCTGGGGGCGTTGCTGGGGCCGGGGGCGCTGACCTCTATCATCGCCATCGGCATCTTTATGGTGCCGGTCTTTGCCCGTGTGACCCGCGCTGCCGCCATCCAGATCTGGGCGCGTGATTACATCAATGCCGCGCGCATGGCGGGCAAGGGCGATGCGCGGATCACGATGGAACATGTGTTGCCCAATATCTCGGCGCAGATCATCGTGCAGCTGGCGATCCAGACCGGCCTTGGCATCCTGTCCGAGGCGGGGCTGTCCTTTCTGGGCATGGGGGTTTCGCCCCCGACGCCCAGCTGGGGCCGGATGCTGTCAGAGAGCCAGACCTTTCTGGACGCCGCCCCGCATCTGGTGCTGGCACCGGGGCTGGCCATCGCCATTACGGTACTGGGCCTGAACCTGCTGGGCGACGGCTTGCGCGATCTGACCGACCCAAGACGGGGGCAGAACGGATGATGCTGGAGATCAACGACCTGCGCGTGGCCTTTCAACGCCGCAACCACCCCCCGACCCAAGTGATCCACGGCCTGAGCCTGTCGCTGGAACGGGGTCAGACATTGGGCATTGTCGGGGAATCCGGTTCGGGCAAATCAGTGATGTCGCTGGCCACCATGGGCCTGTTGCCCGCCACCGCAACCGCCACCGGCAGCATCATGTTCGAGGGCCGCGATATCCTGACCATGCCCGAACGCGATCTGTGCAAGCTGCGCGGCAACCGCATGGGCATGATCTTTCAGGAGCCGATGACGGCGCTGAACCCTGCCATGCGGGTGGGCGCGCAAATCGCCGAAGGGCTGATCCTGCACAAAGGCATCAGCCGCGCCGCCGCCCGCACCGAGGCGCTGCACCTGCTGGAAATGGTGCAGATCCCCCGCGCCGCCGAACGCATCGACAGCTTTCCCCATGAAATGTCGGGCGGCCAGCGTCAGCGCGTCGGCATTGCCATTGCCCTTGCGTTGAAACCCGACCTGCTGATTGCCGATGAACCGACCACCGCGCTGGACGTCACCGTTCAGGCCGAGGTGTTGGATATTCTTGACGATCTGGTCACTGATCTGGGGATTTCGCTGATCCTGATCTCGCATGATCTGGGTGTGATTGCCCGCATCGCTGATCGCACATTGGTCATGTATCGCGGCGACATGATGGAAGAGGGACCGACCGAGCGTGTGCTGCGCCAGCCCGGCCATGATTACACCCGCAAATTGCTGGATGCGATGCCGCGCCGTGTGCGCGCATCCTTGGGGGGCGCATAATGGCCGCATTGCTAGAGGTGCAGAACCTGTCGCGCCATTTCGGTCTGGGACAGGGTGTGGTCAAGGCGCTGGATGATGTGTCGATCAGTCTGACCAAAGGGGAAATCCTTGGCGTGGTCGGGGAATCCGGTTCGGGCAAATCCACGCTGGCGCGAATTGTCATGGGGCTGGACCAGCCGACATCGGGCAGGGTCATCATGGACCGTCAGGACCTGTTCGACCTGTCGCCGCGCGATCTGCGTAAGGCGCGCCGCAATTTCCAGATGGTGTTTCAGGACCCCTATGGCTCGCTTGACCCGCGCCACCGCGTGGGCCGCATCATCGCCGAACCGCTGCATCTGGACCCGCGCGCCCCCAAAGGTGCCGCCCGCCGCGATATGGTCGGCAAGCTGTTGGAGGATGTCGGCCTGAGCGCCGCCGATCAGGACCGCCACCCGCACGAGTTTTCTGGCGGCCAGCGCCAGCGCATCGCCGTGGCCCGCGCCCTGATCACCAAGCCACGCCTGCTGGTCGCGGATGAGGCAACCTCGGCGCTGGATCTGACGGTGCAGAAACAGATCCTGCAGCTGATTCTGGATCTGCGCGACGAACACGGAATCTCGGTCCTGTTCATCACCCATAATATCGGTGTGGTCGATGAAATCTGCGACACGGTCGCTGTCATGCAGAACGGGCGGCTGGTCGAAACCGGCCCCGCGCGTCAGGTGCTGGACCATCCCGCGCAATCCTACACCCGACGTCTGCTGGCAGCCGAGCCGCGCCTTGATGTCATCGGACGCCGGTCACGACGCTAGCTTTCCCGTTCCCTGCTGCTTTTGCCAAAGGTCATTGCCATGCCCGCTTCTGCCGCCAAACCTGCCCCGAATGCCAAGACCGGCCTGCTGGATCTGCCTGCCCGCCAGATCCTGACCGCGTTTCAGGACCGGACGCTGTCGCCGGTCGACTATATGACGGCGCTGGTCGAACGGGTGGATGCATCCGAACCGCATGTGGCGGCGCTATATCTCTACCGCCCCGACATGGCCCTGTCCGAGGCCCGCGCATCCGAGGCCCGCTATGCCAAGGGTGCGCCGCAAGGCGTGCTGGACGGGATGCCGGTCACGATGAAGGAGCTGGTCGCCACCAAGGGCGATCCGGTCCCGATGGGCACGGCGGCGATCGATCCGGTGGCCGCCGATGCCGATGCCCCCACCGCCGCACGGCTGCGCGAGGACGGGGCGATCATGTTCGCCAAGACCACCTGCCCCGATTACGGCATGCTGTCATCGGGGCTGTCCACGTTTCACCCCCTGTCGCGCAATCCGTGGGATGTGACGCAAAACCCCGGCGGGTCCAGCGCGGGGGCGGCGGCTGCGGGTGGTGCGGGATACGGGCCGCTGCATATCGGCACCGATATCGGCGGGTCGGTCCGTTTGCCTGCGGGATGGACGGGGCTGTTCGGGTTCAAGCCGACCCAAGGGCGCGTGCCGATTGACCCCTATTATACGGGGCGCTGCGCGGGGCCGATGACGCCGACCGTCGATGATGCGGCATTGTTGATGCAGGTGATATCGCGGCCCGACTGGCGCGATGCGACATCGCTGCCCTATCAGGCGCTGGACTGGGATATTCCGGCAGCAGATCTGCGCGGCATGAAGATCGGCCTGATGCTGGATGCGGGCTGCGGCAACCCCGCCCACCCCGAGGTGCAGGCTGCCGTGTCCCGCGCCGCCACATTGTTCGAACAGCAAGGCGCGGACATCATCCCGATTGCGCCGGTGCTGACACGCCAGATGCTGGACGGGCTGGATTACGCGTGGCGCGCGCGCTTCTGGGGGATGATGGAAAAGCTGGACGACGACAGCCGCGGCAAAATCCTGCCCTATATCTATGACTGGGCCAGGGCAGGGGCCGAGGCATCGCCGCAGCGGGTCGCGGAAGGTTTCGACCAGACCTTTGCCATGCGCCGCACAACCGCGCAGGCCTTCCAGTCGGTCGATGTCATCATCTCGCCTGTGAACCCCGATGTGTCCTATCCGGCGGAATGGGCCTCCCCGACCAATGACCCGCAGCGGCCCTTTGAACATATCTGTTTCACGGTGCCGTGGAATATGGGCGAACAGCCGGCCTGTTCGATCCATTGCGGATTATCGACATCCGGCATGCCCATCGGCCTGCAGATCGTGGCGCCGCGATATCAGGATCTGAAGGTGTTTTCGGTCGCCCGCGCCTATGAGGACATGCGGGGTCCGGTCACGGATTGGCCGCGCTTCGGGTAAACCCCGTTAGAAAGCGGTCCAGAAATTATGCGGTGATCTTAAGAAATCCGCTTTGACAGAAAAAGTTCATATTAATTCCTGAATCTGTCATTTTTCTGCTTGCGCCTTTGGATTGGTTTGCCTAAACACCGCTTCACCGAAGACGGGAACGTTGACGGTGCGGGAAGATTGGCGCTGCGGTG
>NZ_QQVY01000003.1 GCF_003590715.1 Paracoccus sp. JM45 | reverse complement strand
CACCGCAGCGCCAATCTTCCCGCACCGTCAACGTTCCCGTCTTCGGTGAAGCGGTGTTTAGGCAAACCAATCCAAAGGCGCAAGCAGAAAAATGACAGATTCAGGAATTTTTCTGCAAAATATCGAAAAATAGGCAAATATTAAGCTATTCTTAACCCCGAAATACTGACTAGCTTGGTAGAAATGACGAATCTTACCCTATAACGCAAAAAGCGCGACCCGAACGGGCCGCGCTTTCGCAAACAAACGATGCAAGCTGAAGAATCAGCGCTTCGAGAACTGGAAGCTACGGCGTGCTTTGGCACGGCCATACTTCTTACGTTCCACAACACGGCTGTCGCGCGTCAGGAAGCCAGCTGCTTTCAGCGCGGCGCGCAGGCCGGGCTGGTGCAGTTGCAGTGCCTGACTGATGCCGTGCTTGACCGCACCGGCCTGACCCGACAAACCACCGCCTTTGACGGTTGCAACCACGTCATACTGATCGGCAACGCCGGCAACGTCGAAAGGCTGGCGCAGGATCATCTGCAGAACGGGACGCGCGAAGTATGCGTTGATGTCCTTACCGTTCACGATAACCTTGCCCGAACCCGGCTTGACCCAAACGCGCGCAACAGCGTCTTTACGCTTGCCGGTTGCATAGGAACGGCCCAGATCGTCGATCTGCGGTTCGTGGGAGACAGCAACGGCTGCATCAGCCGAAGTGCCGGACACGGCGGATTTCAAATCATCCAGAGTTTTGATGTCTTCGACCATGATCATGCGCTCCGGGTATTTTTGGGGTTCAGAACTTTAACGTCCAGAACTTCGGGCTGCTGTGCTTCGTGACCATGCTCCGCGCCGGCATAAACGCGCAGGTGCGTCATCTGCTGCTTGCCCAGCTTGTTGCGGCTGATCATACGCTCGACAGCTTTGATCACGACGCGCTCGGGGTGGGCGCCGTCCAGGATCTGTGCTGCGGTGCGGTGCTTGATGCCGCCCGGGTGGCCGGTGTGCCAGTAGTATTTCTTGTCTTCACGCTTGTTACCGGTCATCTGCACCTTGTCGGCGTTGATGATGATAACGTTGTCGCCCATATCCATGTGCGGCGTGAACGTAGGCTTGTGCTTGCCGCGCAGGCGGCTGGCGACGATCGTAGCAAGACGGCCCAGAACGACGCCTTCAGCGTCGATCAAGATCCACTTCTTCTCGATATCCGCCGGTTTTGCGGTAAAGGTTTTCATCTGTCGTCCCTTCAGGGTCGTAATCACTAGAGATGGCGGTGTATCGAAGATTGCGCGCGTCACGTCAAGACCATTACTGGTCAATTAATTTCATGAAAACAGACGCTTAAAATAAAGGTATTTGAATACCCCAATTTATATCACTTATTTTGGTGGAATCGAATAGGTCATCGAACACCTCGCGACTGGATCAGGTATTCCGCTGGACATGACTAAGACATCTGCCACAGCCAGCACGCGTCCCAATTTCAGGATACGACAATTTGCCAGCAAATCCGCGCCTGCCACAGGCTTTCGCATAAAGTCGATCGAGGCATTTGTCGTGACTGCCAGACCGACCGGACCGATCCGCGACAGGATGGCGCAATAGACCGCCAGATCGGCCAAGGCGAACATGGATGGTCCGCTGACCGTTCCACCGGGTCGCAAATGCCCTGCCCCGACCTTCAGCCGCGCGACCAGAATATCGGGACTGACAGTCTCTATCTGGAAGTCGCTTGCGACCTGTGGAAAATCGGCGGACAGAAATGCGTTCAGCGCATCGGCATCCATGACAATCGACATAAGCCCCCCTCCCCTGCCCCACCATGGCAAAGCTTTCGCCGAAACCACGACGGGATCAAGAGAGAAGGCGTTCTGCCCGATATCAGTCCCGACTTTGCAATGCCTGAACAAGCCGGACAAAATCTTCGCCCCGCTTTTCAAAGTTCGGATATTGATCGAAGCTTGCTGCGGCAGGTGCCAGAAGGACGGTATCCCCGTTTTGAGCATCAGCCGCGGCGCAAGCGACGGCCTGTTCCATCGTCTCGCAAATCTCATAAGGCGTCTTGCCGATTTCCAATGCGAAATCGCGTGCCGAATGGCCGATCAGATAGGCTTTTGTGACCTGCCCCAAATGCGGGGCCAATGCTGCGATACCACCGTCTTTGCCAAGGCCACCGGCAATCCAGCGGATCTGCTTGAAGGCCTGCAGTGCCTTAGCGGCGGCATCGACATTCGTCGCCTTGGAGTCATTGACATAGCGGACGCCATTGATGTCCGCCACGGTCTGGCTGCGATGCGGCAGGCCGGAAAAGCTGTGCAATGCGGCTTCAATCTGGCGGGGCGCAAGGCCGACCGCCCGACAGGCAGCATAGGCGGCGCAGGCGTTCTGGTGGTTATGGGCGCCGGGCAGGCCGCGCACCGCCCGCAAATCGATCGAGGCAGCC
Source organism: Paracoccus sp. JM45 (assembly GCF_003590715.1). GTDB lineage: Bacteria > Pseudomonadota > Alphaproteobacteria > Rhodobacterales > Rhodobacteraceae > Paracoccus. The sequence goes on along the minus strand of NZ_QQVY01000003.1, from coordinate 377,786 downwards.
TGACGTCCCTTGCGGTATTCCGACAGAAAACCCTTACGCGCAAAGACCGACCAAGCCCCGTGATCCAGCTTTTGCCCCGAAGAAATACGGATCACCCGATCGTCAGAGGGCGCAACCGCCAACTGTCCGGCCAGATACAGACCTTCTGGTTCATCGACGCCGATCACGGCGCGGTCGGGGCCGCCTTCGGCAAACAGACGCCGTTTGGCGGCGAAATATCCGCCCAGACCCGCGTGACGGTCCAGATGATCAGCAGACAGGTTGGTAAATACCGCCACATCGGGGGTCAAAGACCGCGCCAGATCGGTCTGGTAACTGGACAGTTCCAGCACCACCACCTCGCCATCCTCGGCGGGGTCAAGCGACAGGACACCGGTGCCGATGTTCCCGCCCATTTGCGTCGGACGTCCGCATTCCATCAGGATATGATGTATCAACGCAGTCGTGGTCGATTTCCCGTTCGACCCCGTGACAGCAATCACACGCGGCGATTTGTCGAACCCGCCCCAATCAGCCGTTGCATAGCTGCGAAAGAACAGGCCGATATCATTGTCGACGGGAACGCCCAGACGATAGGCTTTTTCGATCACCGGATGCGGCGCGGGATAAAGATGCGGAATCCCGGGCGAGACGATAAGTGACGTCACCCCATGCCAGCCGTCATCCCGCGTCAGATCGACGATCTTCAGACCCGCATCCTGCGCGGCCTGACGCGTATCGACGCCGTCATCCCATGCAATCACATCGGCCCCACCAGCAGCCAGTGCCGCGGCAGTGGCCTTGCCGGAACGACCCAAACCCAGAACGGCAATGGTCTGGCCTTCTACGCCTTCAACGGGAATCATCTTATCTCACCTGTCTGAAAAACGGGGACATTGTGCCCCCGCACCGTGGCAAAACCCAAAGCCTTAGCGAAGTTTCAACGTCGCCAGACCGATCAACGCAAGGATCAAAGAGATGATCCAGAAACGGATGACGATCTGCGCCTCGCCCCAGCCCTTTTTTTCGAAGTGGTGATGGATGGGGGCCATCAGGAACACACGCTTGCCGGTCTTCTTGAAATACAGAACCTGAATGATGACGCTTAGCGCCTCGACCACGAACAGACCACCGACGATGGCTAGAACGATTTCGTGCTTGGTCACGACGGCAATCGCACCAAGGGCACCACCCAAGGCAAGGCTGCCGGTATCGCCCATAAAGACCGCTGCAGGCGGGGCGTTATACCACAAGAAGCCAAGACCCCCGCCGATCAGGGCGGCGACAAAGACCAGAATCTCGCCCGTGCCGGGGACATGGTGGACGCCCAGATATTCGGTGAAATCAACGCGACCGACCGTATAGGCAATGACGCCAAGCGTGCCCGCCGCGATCATCACCGGCATGATGGCCAGACCGTCCAGACCGTCCGTCAGGTTGACCGCATTGGCGGACCCGACGATCACGATCATCGCAAAGGGGATGAACATGAAGGACAGATTGACCAGAACATCCTTGAAAATCGGCAAGGCCAGCTGGTTCGACAGCTCGTCCGGATGCAGCCAGCTGGCGGCGATGGCTGCCAGTGCCGCAATCAGGAGCCCCAAGCCCATGCGGATGCGCGAACTGACGCCCTTGGTGTTATGCTTTGACACCTTGGCATAATCATCGGCAAAGCCGATCCCCGCAAAGCCCGCCGTCACCAGCATGACAATCCAGACATAGCCGTTGTCAAGCCGCGCCCAAAGCAGGGTCGTGATCAACAACGCCGACAGGATCAGCAGGCCGCCCATCGTCGGCGTTCCCGCCTTGGACAGATGGCTTTCAGGACCATCATCACGGATCGGCTGACCCTTCTTCTGCACGCGGCGCAGATAGTTGATCAAGGGACGTCCAAAGATGAAACCAAAGATTAGCGCGGTAAAGAACGCCGCCCCTGCCCTGAAGGTGATATACCGGAAGAGGTTGAAAAAATCCCCCCCCTCGGACAGATAGCTTAGCCAGTATAACATGGCGTTATCCTTTATTTTGGGCAGCGCGCGCCCGCAGCGCATTAACCACCGTCGAAATCCGCGAGGATTTCGATCCCTTGACCAGCACCACGTCACCGGCTTTCACCAGATCGGGCAGTTGCGCGGCCAAATCAGTTGCGTTTTCCGCCCAAAGACCACGCTTGGCTTCAGGCAGGTCGTCATGCAGATGCCGCATCAGCGGACCCGCAGTATGGATCAGATCAACCGACGCCATTGCCGGATCATCTGCCACCGCGCGATGCAGGGCGATTTCATCATCGCCCAGTTCCAGCATATCGCCCAGAATGGCAACGCGGCGGTCGCCGGACAGGCCCGCCAGCGTGGCAAGACCCGCTGCCAGTGATACAGGATTGGCGTTGAAGGCATCGTCGATCAGCTGGATACCGTCCAGATCCTCGACCGCGCCGCGCCCTTTTGGCGGATGCCAGTTCGACATCGCCTTGGCCGCAGCCTTGAAATCGGCCCCTGCCGCCGCCAGCGCCGCCAGCACGCCGACCGCGTTCATGGCGAAATGCTTGCCGGTCGTGGGCAGGGTGAAAATCACCGTCTCGCCCTGAATGCGGGCGTGGCAGTTCAGGATGCCGTCCCTGACCTGTGCCCGCATCAGCTTGGCCGCGCCGTGGTCACCAAATCCGACCAGAATGGCACCAGCCTCATCCGCGCAATCGCGCAGGATCTGGGTCACGGGCAGGTCTTCGGGGATGATGGCCGTCCCGATGGCCTGAAGACCCTGAAAGATCGCACCCTTTTCACGGGCAATCCCTTCAATGGCCCCGAATGCCTGCAAATGTGCCGGGGCAACCGTCGTGATCATCGCCACATGCGGGCGGGTCATCCGTGACAGAGGTTCGATTTCACCGGGATTGCTCATCCCAATCTCGATGATGGCGAAATCCGTATCCACCGGCATGCGCGCCAAGGTCAGCGGCACGCCCCAGTGGTTGTTATAGCTGGCCTCGGCAGCATGGATATGCCCCTGCCCCGCCAAAGCCACCCGCGCCATATCCTTGGTCGAGGTTTTGCCGACCGACCCTGTAATCGCAATCACCTTGGCCTGCGTACGCGCACGTCCGGCGCGGCCCAGATCCTCAAGCGCGGTCAGGACGTTCGGCACGATCAGCAGCGGCGCATCCGCTGCGACCCCTTCGGGAACATGCGTGACCAGCGCGGCCCCCGCCCCCTTGGCCAAAGCCTGCGCCACAAAATCATGCCCGTCGCGCGCAGCCTGCAAGGCCACGAACAGATCACCCGCAGCAATGGTGCGGGTGTCGATGGACACACCATCCACAGCCCAATCGCCTTGCGCCTGCCCGCCCGTCGCGGCGGCGGCGTCTTTCGCGGTCCACAGGCTCATATCCGGCCATCCAATGCGGCAACCGCAACCGAGGCCTGTTCGGCGTCGTCAAAGGGGTACACATCATGGCCGACAATCTGGCCGGTTTCATGGCCCTTGCCCGCGATCAACAGCGCATCACCCGGTTGCAGGGCATCAACCCCGCGCAAGATCGCCTCGGCGCGGTCACCGATCTGCGTCGCCTCTGTTCCGGCACCTGCCATGACGGCGGCGCGGATGGTGGCAGGGTCTTCGGAACGCGGGTTGTCGTCGGTCACGATCACCACATCGGCAAAGTCACGCGCGGCTTCACCCATCAAAGGACGTTTGCCCGTGTCGCGATCACCGCCGGCCCCCATCACAACCACAATCCGGCCCATCACATGCGGACGCAGCGATTGCAGCGCGGCGACCAATGCGCCGGGCTTATGGGCGTAATCGACAAAAACCGCCGCGCCGTTTTCACGCTGTGCGACCAGCTGCATCCTGCCACGCACCGTCGCCAGTTGCGGCAACGCCTCGATGATGGCTTGCGCGGAATCACCTGACGCAAGGCAAAGCCCCATCGCCGCCAGCACGTTTTCCGCCTGAAAGCCGCCGATCAGGCCCAGCCGCACCATATGCGTCTGGCCCATCACGGAAAATCGCAGATCCTGCCCCGTCGCATCATAACGCTGGCCCAAAATCCGCAGCATTGCATCGGGGTGCGTACCGACCGTTGTGACAGCCAAGCCGCGGTCTTGAGCGATGTCCAGCATCTGACGGCCACGCAGGCTGTCGATATTGATGATCGCCGAGGCCCCATCTTGCAGGATATGGTTGAACAGCAGCGCCTTGGCCGCGAAATATTCGTCAAAACCCGCGTGGTAATCCAGATGGTCCTGACTGAAATTCGTAAAGGCACCTGCCTGAACGCGGGCACCATCCAGACGGCGCTGATCCAGACCGTGGCTGGATGCCTCCATCGCGGCATGGGTAACGCCGGCGCGGGTCGCATCGGCCAGAACGGTATGCAGGGTCAGGGGATCGGGCGTCGTATGGGCCAGCTTTGCGCTGAAATCGCCTTCGACACCCATCGTTCCAAGGCTGATCGCGCTGTGACCCAACAGCTGCCAAATCTGGCGCGTAAAGCTGGCAACGCTGGTCTTCCCCGAGGTGCCGGTGACCGCGACCAGATGGTCGGGCTGCCAGCGGAACCACAAGGACGCCGCACTTGCCAGTGCCGCCCGCGGGTCTTCGGCCACGACCAAAGCCCCGTCCCAGTCGGCCAGCACGTCGGCTGCGATGCGCGCGCCTTCACGATCTGTCAGGATCGCGGCGGCCTGCATCCGCAAAGCGTATTGGATAAACTCACCGCCATGCACCGCCGAACCGGGCAGCGCTGCAAACAGATGTCCCGGCTTGACCGTGCGGCTGTCGATCGACAGTCCGGTAATATCGGGGTCGCGTGCATCGCGTGCACGCAGCCCCAATTGCGAAAGCGTCACTCTGTCCTGGCTCACAGTCCCACCCGTCATTGATTTGCGACGAGCTTTATCCCAGTCGCTTCCTCGGGTTCAACACGGGGTTCGAAGCGAGCCTGTATCGTCGGCAGTTTTTCGTCACCGATCGGCGACAATCCCAACAAAGGACCGATGCGGCGGATCATTTCGGCGGCAACAGGCACCGCAGTATAGCCCGCGGTCCGGCTTTCACCGCCATAACCCGTTTCGACACTGGGTTCGTCCAGCGCGACAATCAGCACGTATTTCGGATCGCTGGCCGGAAAAATAGAGGCGAAGGTCGCGATCACCTTATTCTTGTAGTAGCCGCCACTGGGACGCGGTTTGTCGGCGGTGCCGGTCTTGCCCGCAATTTCATAGCCTTCGACATCGGCGTTGCGGGCCGTGCCGCGCGTCACCACCTGACGCAGCATATCGATGGCCATGGCAGCGGCACGCGGCGACAGGATCTGGTCACCTACTGGCATTTTGCGGTCATGGATCAGCGTCGGCGTCACACGACGACCGGAATTCGCAATCGTGGCATAGGCTGTCGCCAGATGCAGCGGGCTGGCGGCCAGACCGTGCCCGAAGCTGACCGTGGCTGCCGTCACCGCAGGCCAGCGGCGTGGAACCAGCGGTTGACCGGTGGGTGCCTCGACCAGTTCAATGGGGGTCGGTTCGAACAGGCCCAGCTTTTCCAGAAAGTCCTTCTGACGCTCGACCCCGATCATCTGCGCGACGCGCACCGTACCGACGTTCGAGGATTTGACGATAATATCGGTGGCGCTTAAAATATCGCCGTAGTTGTGGAAATCGTTAATCAGGAACTTGCCGATCTTGATCGGCATCTTGCCACTGATCCCCGTCGAGGGATTGATCAAGCCCAGATCAAGCGCCTGCGCCATCGGGAAGATCTTGAAGGTCGAACCCAATTCGTATTGGCCCTGAACCGCGCGGTTGAACAGCGGACTGTCAGATGCATCGCCCGTCAGCAAGGGACGCGGGCGGTCATTGGGGTCGAAATCGGGAAGGCTGGCCATGGCCAGAACCTCACCCGTGGCAACTTCCATCAGGACGCCGGTGGCACCCTTTGCGCTCATGATGTCCATGCCGGAGGCCAGCACGTCTTCCATAGCCTGTTGCAGAGTCAGATCGATGGACAGCGACAGCGGCGCACCATCATTGGCCGGATCGCGCAGCCACGCATCGAAGGCTTTTTCGACACCGGCAATGCCGATCACCTCGGCGCTGTTCACACCCTCATTTCCGAAACCCGATCCGCCCAGCACATGGCTGGCGACATCACCGTTGGGATAGATCCGCATTTCACGCGGCCCGAACAGCAATCCCGGTTCACCCAGATCATGGACGGCCTGCATCTGTTCGGGGCTGATCTTGCGCTTGATCCACATGAACTTGCGGGTGCCCGTGAAATCATGGGTCAGACGTTCGGCATTCAGATCGGGGAAAATCCGCGCCAACCCTTGCGCCGCCGCAACGGGATCAATCATCTGGTGCGGGTGGGCATAGATCGAATGGGTCAGCAGGTTCGTTGCCAGAATACGCCCGCGCCGGTCAGTAATATCCGACCGTTGCGACATGATTTGCGCCGACAATACCTGTGCACGCGGTTCCGACGGCTGGCTGGAAGCCAAGGCCCCCATGCGGATACCCACGGTTCCGAAGGCCAGTGCAAAGCAGCCCGCCATCAGCATCAGCCGCCCCTCGGCGCGCCGCCGCGATTTGTCCTGAACCGCCTCATGCCGACGCCGGCGGTTTTCAGCCTCGATATCATCGGGGTTTTCCCCACGCTCTCGGGCGCGGAGAATGCGGGCCAGTGGGCGCAGAGGGGTGCGGATCATGGCTTTGCCTCGGGGGTTACACCCTGCAGGACGACCAGAGGATCGACCGGCGGGGGCGGTTTGGGATAATCGATGTTGTTCAGGTCGACGAACTGGCCCATGTCGACAGGGACCAGTTGCAGGCGTTCGAAATTCAGATCGACCAATTCACGCAGCCGTTCGGGGCGGTTCAGATAGGCCCATTCGGCCCGCATCACGCCCAGTTCTTCGCGCAGGCCGGCGATCTGGCGCTGGACCTGCGCCATCTCACCGATCGAGGCCTGCGTGGCATAGTTTTCGCGATAGGCCCAGAAGGCCAGTCCCATCACCACCAGTATTCCGGCGAAATAGGAAAGCGATCGCATTAGGCATTCCCCTTGGCTGGCAGGCGCGGCATCGACAGCGATTTTGCATCGATATCACCCGCAGCCGCATCCGTGCGGACAGCCACCCGCAACAGCGCCGAACGGGCGCGCGGGTTCAGGTCCAGTTCTTCGGGGTCAGCCCCGATGGCCCGCCGGAACAGCAATTTGAAGGCAGGCGTCACCAGTTCGGTCACGGGCGCATAGCGGTTGCCCGCCCCGCCCCCGTCCGAACGGGCCTGCATGAACCGTTTGACGATGCGGTCTTCCAGCGAATGGAAACTGACAACGGCCAACTGCCCGCCGGGCTTCAAGGCACGCTCCGCCGCAGACAGACCGGCGACAAGCTGGCCGAATTCGTCATTCACCCAGATGCGGATGGCCTGAAAGCTGCGGGTCGCGGGATGGCTTTGACCGAACTTAGGACGCGGCAAACAGGATGCCACAATCTCGGCCAGCTGGGCGGTACGGGTCAGCGGACGCGCCGCCACAATCGCCTTGGCAATCCGGCGCGAGGCCCGTTCTTCGCCGTAGTGATAAAGGACATCCGCAATCACAGCCTCATCTGCTGTATTCAGCAGGTCGGCTGCCGAGGGAACATCGCCCCCCATCCGCATATCCAGCGGTCCGTCACGCATGAACGAAAAACCGCGATCTGCCTGATCCAGCTGCATCGAGCTGACGCCAAGGTCCAGAACCACCCCGTCCAGTTGTTCGCCGGCAAGGCTGTCCATGTCGGAAAACGTGCCTTCGACCAGTTTCAGCCTGTCGCCGTATTCGCCGCGCCATGCGTCGGCCATCCTGAACACGGACGGGTCGCGATCGACACCGATCACCTTATCGGCACCCGCCGCCAGAAGTCCGCGTGCATAACCGCCCGCACCAAAGGTTCCGTCCAGCCAGACGCCACCGACCGGCGCAACGGCGCGCAGAAGCGGGTTCAGAAGGACGGGGATATGTGGATCAGCCATGGGCCTACCCCTCGTCTATATTGTTCAGGAAGGCGCGCGGATCGAAGTCCGGGCCATGCTGAGCGGTGAATTCTTCAAGCGCCTGCACGTCCTTGGGACGCGAGGTCGGGTCATAGACCTGAACATAGTCGCCACGCGATTCGAAGGTCGTTTCGGATCCTTCGGCAAAGCCCAGCTTGTCGCGCAGCTTTGCAGGAAGGACCAGACGCCCCTCACGGTCGATTTCAAGGTCTGTGGATTGTCCGTTCATCAGCAATTCCAGCCAACGGCGTTCCTGACTGCCGCGCGTCAAGCGGTCGATCTGGTCGTCGATCTGTTCGATGGCCTCGATGCTGTAAAGTTCCAGCCAGTTCCACCAGTCGGGGCCGTAAACAGCCACCAGCTGGGTGCGCCCGCTGCCGGATGCGGAAAAGCCGGGATCACCGGCATCAAAGACACGCCGGAGGCGCGCGGGAATCGACATGCGACCCTTGCTGTCAACCTTGACGGTTTCGGTGCCTCTGAACTTTCGCGCCACCTTTTGCGCCCGCCCTCACTGTCCTGCCCTCTTTTCCGAACCCCGGAAAGAGAAAGGGCGGACCGAGCTGCTGCCACTGCTCGATCCGCCGCCCTCGTTCCCGTTACCCGGGCCCCTTTTCGGGGTTGGTTGCCGACCCTGTCGCGCGCCACCTTGGGGAAGGCGCTGCTCGCACGCGGCGGATCAGTCTATTTGGAAAACGGTTGCCTGTATGAAGTCTGCTTCGCCTTCTTGGGGTCTTTTCGCCCCGTTTCAACTGCCCGTTTTCGTGAATTCGTTGTGACATGGGAATTCATGGGAAGCAACGGGCAACTTCGCCGATGCTCGGCATTCCGCCGATGCGAAGCGACACCGCATTTGCGACGAATCGCCCGAAACGGACCTAAACACCCCACCTGTAGTATTGTTGCATTATCACAACACCAAATGTGGAAGTTGCAGGCGCGCCGTTATTTTTCCCGAATTGCGGCAGGATTGGCACAGTCCAACAGCAAATACGCCTCCAACGCAGGAAATTCACGAAAGCTTAACACATCATCACAGGCCATCACGACAACGGGAGGCTGCGTTGCCGCAGCCTCCCGTGAAATCCCGTGTGTCCCGTGTTCTCCCTGACCGGGGCCTTAGGCCATTCCGCCCTGAACCAGACGATCTGCAAGGCGGGCATAAGCATCGGCGACCGCACCTTCGCCCAAGGCAACTGGACGACCCGAATCGCCAGCAAGGCGGACCTCTAGCTCCAAGGGCAGTTCGCCAAGGAAGGGCAGATCCAGCGCCTTCGCCTCAGATGCGACGCCGCCGTGACCGAACAGATGGGCCTCATGGCCGCAACTGGGGCATATATAAGAGGACATGTTTTCGATCAGTCCCAGCACCGGCGTTTTCAGCTTGCCGAACATGTCGATGGCGCGGCGCGCATCCAGCAACGCAACATCCTGCGGGGTCGAGACGATAATCGCCCCCGTCACCGGAGCTTTCTGGCACAGGCTAAGCTGCACATCACCGGTGCCCGGCGGCAGGTCGATCAGCAGGACGTCCAACTCTCCCCAATTGACCTGTTGCAGCAATTGCTGCAGGGCGCCCTGAAGCATGGGACCGCGCCAGACCAGCGCCTCGCCCTCTTTCAGCATCAGACCGATCGACATGACCGTGACGCCATGGGCGTGCAGCGGTTCGATGCGCTGGCCATCGGGGCTGGCCGGACGCCCCGACAGACCCATCATACGTGGCTGGGACGGACCATAGATATCTGCGTCCAGCAAACCGACCTTACGACCGGCCTTTGCCAAAGCCACAGCGAGGTTCGAGGTGACGGTGGATTTCCCCACTCCGCCCTTGCCGGACCCGATGGCAATAATATTGCGGACACCGGGAACGGCCTGCGGACCCGATTGTGCTGTCGGGTGGCCGCCGATCTTCAGGGACGGCGCCTGACCCGACACCGCTTTGGGCGGCGCGGCTTTCGCAGGGGCTGTCATGACGATCTGGACGGTGGTGACGCCCTCCATCGCCATCAGGCGGGCTTTGGCCTCGGCCTCGACGGGCTCATAGGCCTTGGCAGTGGCCGCATTCTCGACCTCGAGGACGAATCGCACCGTACCGTTGTCGACCGTAATGGCCCTGACAAGGTCGGCTTGACCCAGTGTTCCCCCCTGCGGAAGGGGGATATCTGTAATTGCCGTAAGGATCGCTTCGCGTGTAACGGACATGTAAGGAACCTGTGTCTTATGTGCTGGACACCATGAAGCACAGAAGCCCGCGCCTCAACACCCCCTGCGACAATCCGTGCCGCAAGGTCGCTAACCGCTTTCAAACGCATAGGTTTTGCATGTGCAGCGTGACCGCTAACAAATGTACTGTTTCAATTTTATGACGTTAATTCATCGTTAACGGCGAAGATAGATCAGCATCAGTCATGCATTTGCTGCATGGCAGCATTCGCAAACCGTGCGTTGTGCATCGACGCCACAAGGTCCATCTTCATCTCAACGAAACGCCGAACCAATCCGGGTCCGGCAGACGAGATGAACCGAAAGGATACCCACCATGGCTGTTTTCGCCCAAGCACAGAACGTCACCGTTGACGCCGGCCTTCGTAGCCGCCTGCTGACCGCGATCCAGCGGATGCAGGAAAACCGCGCCCGCCGCGCTGTTTACCGCCAGACCGTGCGTGAACTGAACGCCCTGACGACCCGCGATCTGAACGATCTGGGCATCAACCGCACCATGATCACCCGTCTGGCCCGCGAAGCGGCTTGGGGATCGGCACAGTAAGAATTCGAATTTCCGACCAACTCCTCCTCCCTTTGGTCGGGACTGGCAACATCCTCTTCTCTCCTCCTCCCTAGGGGATGTTGCCCAAAGTTACGCAGGAACCCGACCCTCCTCCCCGGGTTTCACGCGGAAAGCGGCAATCTCTACCTCCTCCCGGAGGTTGCCGCACACTCCATAGCCGCCCTATTTGCGGCACACGGTTACGCCGGGTCTCCTCCTCCTCCCTGAGACCCCGGTGTTCGCGGTGAAAGCCCTCCTCCTCCCTGGCTGACACCGCACCCTATACGCGGCCCCTCCTCCTCCCTGGGCCGACGTTGCGCGGCGACCCCCTCCTCCTCCCTGGGGTCGCCGCATTTTCATTTCCAGCTTCGGAACTGTCATTCCTGTCGCGCATTCCTTTCCGGAACAGGCGATTACAGGGGGTGACATTATGCTGCGTGAAGGCACCAAGGTTCAGTGGAATTGGGCAGGCCATACTGCGACGGGGAAGATCAGCCAGATCTTTCGGGAAGACGTCAGCAAGGACATCAACGGCAGCACGATAAAACGCCAAGCTAGCGATGACGAACCGGCCTATCTGATCGAACAGGATGACGGGGCGCAGGTGTTGAAAAGCCGGTCCGAGGTAACGCGCGCTGATTGACGTCTTTCCGTGCCGGTGAAACAGCGATAAGTTCCCGACATGCTTAGTTATCAACACGCCTATCACGCAGGAAATCTGGCCGATCTGCACAAGCACGCGCTGCTTGCCGTCGCCATGGATTATCTTGGCCGCAAGGACAAACCCCTGTCCTATCTGGAAACCCATGCCGGTCGGGGGCTTTATGATCTGACAGGCCCCGAATCGCAAAAAACAGGTGAAGCTAAGGCCGGTATCGGCCGTGCTGCTGCCGACGAATGGCTGCCCGATGATCACCCGCTGATGCGCGCGCTGGCCGCCATCCGCAAAACGCGCGGACCGAACGTCTATCCGGGATCGCCACTAATTGCCGCGCATTTCATCCGCCCCGACGACCGTATCCATCTGGCCGAATTGCACCCTGCCGAACTGGAAGCACTGCGCGATGTTGCGGGCTTTGCAACGCTGCATTCGCGGGACGGATTCGAAATGGCGCAGGCGCTTTGCCCGCCGACCCCGCGGCGGGGGATGGTGCTAATCGACCCCAGCTATGAAATCAAAGCCGAATACGACATTGTTCCCCGCCAGATCGGTCTGTTAGCCCGCAAATGGAATGTCGGCGTCATTGCGCTATGGTACCCGATTCTGACGGATCACCGGCATCTGGCCATGACAGCCCAACTGACCAGCCAGTTTCCCGATGCGCTGCTGTCCGAGGTGCGATTCCCACCCGCCCGTGACGGCCATTCCATGATTGGTTCGGGAATGTTCGTAATCAATCCGCCTTGGGGCCTTGCCGAAGAAGCCAGAAAACTAGAGGCGATCTTTCGCGACCGCGCCTAGTCGGGGATTCCCCCGCCGGTTGCGCTGTGGCATGATCTGCCTGCCATAAGGAACTTCCCGATGCCCCAACGCCTGTCAATCGGTGCCACCATCTATCTGATCATTATCTTCGGGTTGGGGCTTTATTTTGCCTATGCCGCTGTGCAGGGGCCATCGGGGATACTGCGCCGCATCCAGATCGAGGCTGAAACCGCCGATCTGGAAGTCCAGCGCGATGAATTGCGCGCTGAAGTCGAAGAAATTGAAAATCTGACCCATCGGCTTTCCGATAATTATCTGGACCTTGACCTGCTGGACGAACGCGCCCGCGAGGTTCTGGGCCTGCTGCGTTCGGATGAAATCATCCTGCGCTGAACCGGTCCGGTGGTCGTTTTGACCACCATTGCACGGGTTGCACCGATGGGTTACGAATTAGTTTAACGCTGAACTATCCCGACCACGCTCCAGGAGGATACGCCGCATGGCCAGAAAACCCAGCCCCCAAACGGAGGCGCCTTCGAATATTTCGAAGGACGAGCTGCTGCAATACTATCGTGACATGCTGCTGATCCGCCGATTCGAAGAAAAAGCCGGACAGCTTTACGGCATGGGCCTGATCGGGGGCTTCTGCCACCTGTACATCGGTCAGGAAGCTGTTGTTGTCGGCCTCGAAGCCTGCGCCAAAGAAGGCGATAAGCGCATTACCAGCTATCGCGACCACGGTCACATGCTGGCCTGCGGCATGGAAGCACGCGGCGTCATGGCCGAGCTGACCGGCCGTCAAGACGGCTATTCCAAAGGCAAAGGCGGCAGCATGCATATGTTCAGCCGCGAAAAGCATTTTTATGGCGGTCACGGCATTGTAGCAGCGCAGGTGCCGTTGGGCGCCGGTCTGGCATTTGCCGACAAATACCTTGGCAATGACAATGTCACCTTCACCTATTTCGGTGATGGTGCTGCGAACCAGGGTCAGGTTTACGAATCCTATAACATGGCAGCCCAATGGGACCTGCCGGTCGTTTTCGTGATCGAGAACAACCAATATGCCATGGGCACCTCGGTCAAGCGGTCGACCAAATCGACGACGCTGTTCGGTCGCGGCACCGCCTTCGGGATCGAGGGCGAACAGGTTGACGGCATGGACGTGCTGGCGGTCAAAGCTGCTGGTGAAAAAGCCGTGGCGCATTGCCGTGCGGGCAAAGGCCCCTACATCCTCGAAATCATGACCTACCGCTATCGTGGTCACTCGATGTCGGACCCTGCGAAATACCGCAGCCGTGAAGAAGTGCAGAAAATGCGCGACGAACGTGATCCGATCGAGAACATCCGCGAATTGCTGACCCAAGGCAATCATGCGACCGAAGAAGAATTGAAGGCGCTGGACAAGGAAATCAAAGACATCGTCAATGATTCCGCCGAATTCGCCAAGGAAAGCCCCGAGCCTGCCTTAGAAGAATTGTGGACCGACATCTATGCCGAAGAGCTGCCGCAGGGCAGCGCCGAAGAAAACGCCTGAGGGGGTGACGTAACATGGCTATTGAAATCCTGATGCCTGCCCTGTCCCCCACGATGGAGGAAGGCACGCTTGCGAAATGGCTGAAAAAGGAAGGCGACGAGGTTAAATCCGGCGACATCCTGGCCGAAATCGAAACCGACAAAGCCACCATGGAATTCGAGGCTGTCGACGAAGGCATCCTTGGCAAGATTCTGGTGCAAGAAGGCGAGCAGGGCGTGAAAGTGAACACGCCGATTGCCGTTCTGGTCGAAGACGGCGAAAGTGCCGACGACATCAAGGCGCCTGCCGAAACTGCGGCACCCGCCAAGGCAGCACCTGAAGAAAAGCCCACCACCTCGGCCATCGAGGAAGTAAAAACGCCCCAGCCCGATGCCAGCCCCGACTGGCCCGAAGGCACTCCGATGAAGACGATGACCGTGCGCGAAGCATTGCGCGAGGCCATGTCCGAGGAAATGGAACGTGACGACACCGTCTTCCTGATGGGCGAAGAAGTCGGCGAATACGAAGGTGCCTATAAGATCAGCCAAGGGTTGCTGGACAAATTCGGCCCGCGCCGCGTCGTCGACACGCCGATCAGCGAAATCGGCTTTGCCGGTATAGGCACCGGTGCGGCCCTTGCCGGTCTGCGTCCGATCGTTGAATTCATGACCTTCAACTTTGCCATGCAGGCCATGGACCACATCATCAACTCGGCTGCCAAGACGCTGTATATGTCGGGCGGCCAGATGGGTGCCCCGATGGTCTTCCGCGGTCCGAACGGCGCTGCCGCCCGCGTCGGTGCCCAGCACAGCCAGGATTACGCCGCATGGTTCGCCGCCATTCCGGGCCTGAAGGTCGTCATGCCCTATTCGGCAGCCGACGCCAAAGGTCTGATGAAGCAGGCAATCCGCGATCCGAACCCGGTGATCTTCCTTGAAAACGAGATCCTCTACGGTCGCAGCTTCGAAGTGCCGGATATGGACGATTTCACCATTCCGTTCGGCAAGGCCCGCATTGCCCGCAAGGGTGACGATGTCACCATCGTCAGCTTCGGCATTGGTATGGCGCATGCATTGGAAGCCGCTGACAAGCTGGCCGAAGACGGCATCGAAGCCGAGGTGATCGATCTGCGGACCCTGCGCCCGCTGGATTACGGTTCGATCCTTGAATCGGTGAAAAAGACCAACCGCTGCGTCACCGTCGAGGAAGGCTTCCCCGTCGGATCGATCGGCAACCACATCTCGGCCTGGTTGATGGAAAACGCGTTTGACTATCTGGACGCGCCGGTCATCAATTGCACCGGTAAGGATGTGCCGATGCCCTATGCCGCAAATCTTGAAAAGCACGCGCTGATCACGCCCGCCGAGGTCGTCGAAGCCGTGAAAAAAGTCACCTACAAGTAAGGGAGGTAACGCGATGCCCACGGAAATCCTGATGCCCGCGCTGTCCCCCACGATGGAGGAAGGCACACTTGCCAAATGGCTGGTGAAAGAGGGCGACGAGGTCAAATCCGGCGATATCCTTGCCGAGATCGAAACCGATAAAGCCACGATGGAATTCGAGGCGGTTGACGAAGGCAAGATCGGCAAGATCCTGATTGCCGAAGGCACATCAGGCGTGGCGGTGAACACCGCCATTGCCGTCCTGCTGGAAGACGGCGAATCCGCTGATGACATCTCGGCCCCCAAGGCCGAGGCGAAAACCGACAGCGCCCCTGCAGAAGCCCCGCGCGAAGTGCAGGGCGAGGCGGACCGCGATATCTCGCCCGCCAAGGCTGCGGCACCGGCAGCCAAGGCCGATGGCACCCGCATCTTTGCATCGCCTCTGGCGCGCCGCATTGCGGCTGACAAAGGTCTAGACCTGTCCACCATCACGGGTTCCGGCCCGCGTGGACGAATCGTCAAGGCAGATGTCAAAAACGCCAAGGCGGGCGCTGCCCCTGCCAAGGCTGAAACCGCAGCGGCACCCGCCGCAGCGGCTGCACCGGCGCAGGCCCCCAAGGGTCTGTCCACCGATGCCGTCATCAAGATGTATGCCGACCGCGAAACGACCGAAGTGCAACTGGACGGCATGCGCCGCACCATCGCCGGACGTCTGACCGAGGCCAAGCAGACCATCCCGCATTTCTATCTGCGTCGTTCGGCCAAGCTGGATGCGCTGATGGAATTCCGCGCCATGCTGAACAAGCAGCTGGAAGGAAGGGGCGTCAAGCTGTCGGTCAACGACTTCATCATCAAGGCTTCGGCCTTGGCGCTGCAGCAGGTGCCGGACGCGAATGCTGTCTGGGCGGGCGACCGTATCCTGAAACTGACGCCATCCGATGTCGCCGTTGCTGTCGCGATCGAGGGCGGGCTGTTCACGCCGGTCCTGAAGGACGCGCATCAAAAGACGTTGTCGACACTGTCAGCCGAGATGAAAGATCTAGCCGGTCGTGCGAAATCCAAGAAATTGGCCCCCCATGAATATCAGGGCGGCAGCTTTGCCATCAGCAACCTGGGCATGTTCGGGATCGAGAATTTCGATGCCGTCATCAACCCGCCGCATGGCGCGATCCTTGCGGTCGGCGCAGGCGTCAAGACTCCGGTCGTCGAAGGCGATCAGGTCGTCATTCGCAATGTGATGTCGATGACCCTGTCGGTCGACCACCGTGTGATCGATGGCGCCATGGGTGCGCAACTGCTGGAGGCAATCGTGTCCCATCTGGAAAACCCGATCGGCATGCTGGCCTAACGCCAAAGTATACGTCAATGCTATACGAATAGATCAATCGACATAGGCGGTAGATAGCTTTATCTACCGCCTATATTATTTCCGATTGAGTTTTTTTGCGGATATAATGCCCAAAGTTGTAACCCTAAAACGGATAAATGGTATGATGTACAAAATTGGCTTTGCCCTGATTTCTGCAGCAATCCTTGCGGCGTGCACCCCCAAGGATTTTGAATCCGAACCAGTCATGGTCGAAACTCCGCAGGGCACCGTCACCTGCCAGCTGTATACCAAAGGCCTGACGGATTGGGATCGCTCGATCGATCATCCGGCAGATATGTCGGTCGCGGACGCCGATGCTTATTGCAAGCGCGAAGGCCAAGGCAAGTAATCAGATACCCGAAACCGCGCCCTGTTGTCATGGCGCGGTTTTTCGTTCCGGATAGTCGTTGAATTTTCGCTTTTAGAAGACTGGCAGATCATATTCCAGCCGGTCCGAAGCGCGGCTTGATCCGTTATCCGCAGCGAATATCGCCGTCGATGGCAACGAACACCGGCCATCTCTCGACAATCTGCCGGATATCCCTTGCAGCACAATCCACATATGGATTGTCAGTCCCGACCAAACGACCTTTGGCAAAAATTTGTAACTTAAAAGGTCACGCCCACCCCCGGCAGGTTCAGCATCGTGATCAGGTCGCGCAATTCCTGACGTGCCGCGATCTGTGACATAGACATGGCGTCTGATCCGACATCTTTCAGGTCCAGCAGCGTCAACCCGCGCGGGAACAGTTCACGAAAGACCACACGTTCCGAAAACCCCGGAGCGACACGAAATCCGATCCGTTTGGACAGCGATGCCAAAGCGCCGCCGACCTTGCGCTTGTTATGCATCTGTTGCGTGCCAAGCCGGTTGCGCAGCACGATCCAGTCGATCGGCCCTGCACCCGCTTGCGCACGCATCTGGCGGGCAGCCCAGACCATTTCGGCATAGATCGAGGGGCCAAGCACCTCTCCCTCGGGGGACATCCGCGCCAGCAGGTCGAAGTCGACAAAGCTGTCATTCAGCGGGGTGATCAATGTGTCGGCCAGCGTATGGGCCATCTGGCTTAGCTTGGTATGTGATCCCGGGCAGTCGATCAGGATAAAGTCATATGCCTGATCCATCCGTTCCAACGCAGGCGACAGGGGGTCCGGCCCTTCGGCCAGTTCGGCCATGATCGGCATCGGCAGATCCACCCCCTCGCGTGTGCGGAAGGCGCTGCGATTTTCCAGATATCGGGCAAAGCTGCGCTGGCGGACATCCAGATCCAAACCGCCGACCCGATGCCCCATCCGCGCCAGCGCTGTTGCCACATGCATCGAGGTGGTGGATTTGCCCGATCCGCCCTTCTCGTTTCCGACCACGATAATATGCGCCACACATCGCCTCTTGCCCTGTCTGTTGATCAAAAGCCTAGCTGGCTGTTATGACGATGGAAAGCTGCGGTTGCAGATGGGTAAGACCTGTCGCCTTGTGACCACGCCCGGACCAGTCCGGCCCCGTCGTAACGCGCAGCCAATATAGGCGGGGCTGAAGGTTGACTTGGGCGCCGTTTTTGCGTATCAGACCTCCAATTCCCGGAAGGCAATCCTTCCGGTCCCCGTCCGGCACGGGGATCGCCCCCCGTCAGCGCGTCGCGCCCACGGGGGCAAAACCGTATTTGGACCGCAGGAGGCCCGGCCTATGTTCGAGAACCTTTCCGACCGTTTGGGCGGCGTCTTCGACCGGCTGACCAAGCAAGGTGCGCTGACTGAAGACGACGTCACTGCCGCAATGCGCGAAGTGCGCGTCGCGCTGCTAGAGGCTGACGTTTCGCTGCAAGTTGCGCGTAACTTTGTGAAATCGGTAACGGCCAAGGCGACCGGCGCTTCGGTGACGAAATCCATCTCTCCGGGTCAGCAGGTCGTCAAGATTGTCCATGACGAACTGATCAAGGTCCTGCAGGGCGAAGACGAACCTGACGCCCTGCGTATCGACAACCCGCCCTCGCCCATCCTGATGGTCGGCTTGCAGGGTTCGGGTAAGACCACCACCACCGCCAAACTGGCGCTGCGTCTGAAGGACCGCGAAAAGAAGCGCGTTCTGATGGCATCGCTGGACACCAACCGTCCCGCCGCGATGGAGCAGCTGGCGATTCTGGGCCAGCAGATTGGTGTCGATACGCTGCCGATCGTAATGGGCGAAACCGCCCCGCAGATCGCCAAGCGTGCCAAAACGCAGGCATCCTTGGGCGGCTATGATGTCTTCCTGCTGGATACTGCGGGTCGTCTGCACATCGACGAAGTCTTGATGGACGAAGTGCAGGCCGTGCGCGATATCGCACAGCCGCGCGAAACCATTCTGGTCGTCGATGGCTTGACCGGTCAGGATGCCGTCAATGTTGCCACCGAATTCGACGGCAAGGTCGGCATCACCGGCGTCGTGCTGACGCGGATGGATGGCGATGGTCGCGGCGGTGCGGCTTTGTCCATGCGCGCAGTTACGGGCAAGCCGATCCGCTTTGTCGGTTTGGGCGAAAAGATGGATGCACTGGAAACCTTCGACGCACAGCGCGTCGCGGGCCGCATCCTTGGCATGGGCGACATCGTCGCGCTTGTCGAAAAAGCGCAGCAAGTGCTGGAGGTTGAACAAGCCGAACGCATGATGAAGCGTTTCCAGAAGGGCATGTTCAACATGAACGACCTTCGCGGCCAGCTGGAACAGATGCAGAAGATGGGCGGCATGCAGTCGGTCATGTCGATGATGCCCGGCATGTCGAAAATGGCCAAACAGGCCGAGGCTGCGGGCTTTGACGACAAGGTGGTCCGCCATCAGGTCGCGCTGATCAATTCTATGACCAAAAAGGAACGGGCCAACCCCGATCTTCTGCAGGCCAGCCGCAAAAAGCGGATTGCCGCAGGTGCCGGTCTGGAAGTGTCCGACCTGAACAAGCTGCTGAAGATGCAAAAGCAGATGGCAGATACCATGAAAAAGCTGGGCAAGATGGGCAAGGGCGGCATGATGAAGCAAGCCATGCGCGCCATGACCGGCAAAGGTGGCGGCCTGCCCGACATGGACAATCTGGACCCGGCGAAAATGGCCGAAGCCCAGAAGATGTTGCAAGATCCCAAAGGTCTTGGCGGCCAGCTTGGCAAAGCCGGTCTGCCCAGTGGCCTTGGCGGCCTTTTCGGTAAGAAGTGACCATGACCGATACACCCGAACAGGCCCTGCGCGCCGCCGAAATTCTGGCCGAACATCGCGCCAGTATCGACCGTCTGGACGCCATTCTGGTCTATACGCTTGCCGAAAGGTTCAAGCACACCCAATCCGTCGGCAAACTCAAAGCCGAACACGACCTTCCTCCCTCGGATCCGACGCGCGAAGCGCAACAGATCGAGCGGTTGGAACGCCTCGCGCGCGAGGCCGATCTGAACCCGGAATTCGCGCGTAAATTCCTGAATTTCGTGATCGCCGAAGTCATCCGGCACCACGAACAACTGCAACCCTGACGCCAAGGCGATCCGCCAAGCGTCAAAGACTTTCCAAGGAGACTACCCATGTCTATGAAAATCCGCCTTGCCCGTGGTGGCAGCAAAAAGCGCCCTCACTATGCCATCGTCGCTTCCGATTCGCGCATGCCGCGCGACGGCCGCTTCCTGGAAAAGCTGGGCACCTATAACCCGCTGCTGGCCAAAGACAGCGAAGACCGCGTCAAAATGGATATCGAGCGTATCCAGTACTGGCTGGGTCAGGGCGCACAGCCGACCGACCGCGTTGCACGCTTCCTGGAAGCTGCCGGCGTCAAGGAAAAGGCCGAGCGTAAGAACATGAAGAAAGCCGTTCCCGGCAAAAAAGCAACGAAGCGTGCTGAAGAGCGTGCTGCGAAAGCTGCTGCTCCGGCTGAAGCCGAGTGATATCTGCTGGCGGGGGCAACCCCGCCAGACACCAACCAGGAGGCTGAGAATGGCTGACGACCGCATCTGTGTCGGCGCGATTGCCGGGGCCTTCGGGGTCCATGGCGAAGTCCGGCTGAAAAGCTTCTGCGCCGAACCTGCCGATATCGAAAATTACGCGCCGCTGACATCCGAGGATGGCAAGCGGTCTTTTAATGTCTCGCTGACGCGTGCGGTGACAGGTGGCATCGGTGCCCGCGTGACTGGTATTTCCACCCGCGAAGAGGCCGAGGCCCTCAAAGGCCTGACCCTTTGGGCACCCCGCGATGCCCTGCCCTCGCTTCCCGATGACGAATTCTATCATGCCGATCTGATCGGGCTAGAGGTGGTGGATACAGGCGGCCAGTCTTTGGGTCGTGTCCGCGCCATCTATGACCATGGCGCCGGTGATATCCTTGAAATTGTTGGGGGTTCCGACATCCTGATGCTGCCGTTCACCAAAGCGGTTGTGCCGACGGTCGATCTGGCAGCGCGCCGTATCGTCGCCGATCCCCCCGGCGTAGACGAATGACACAACCGCCCAAATCGCATGGCCGCCTGTCGATCAGCGCGACCTTGCGTCCGCGCGAACTGATGGCCGAACCGCAGGTGCAGGGCGCGTGGACCGCCCGCGTCATCACCCTGTTCCCCGAGGCGTTTCCCGGCATCCTTGGCCTGTCGCTGACCGGCAAGGCGCTGTCGCAAGGTTTGTGGAACATACAGACCATCCCGCTGCGTGATTTCGGCGTCGGTAAACACCGCAATGTCGATGACACCCCCGCCGGTGGCGGTGCCGGTATGGTCATCCGCGCCGATGTCATGGACGCCGCCCTGCAGGAAGCCGGTCGGGCGTCGCGCCTGCCAGTGATCTATATGTCACCCCGTGGCAAACCGTTGACGCAGGCCCGCGCCCGCGAATTGGCCGAAGGCCCCGGCGTCACGCTGATCTGTGGCCGTTTCGAAGGCGTCGACCAGCGCGTTCTGGACGCCCACAACGTCGAAGAGATCAGTATCGGCGATTATGTCCTGACCGGAGGAGAGATCGCCGCTCAGGTCTTGATCGACACGACAGTCCGGCTTATACCGCGCGTACTGGGGAATCAGGATTCGCTGGCCGAGGAATCCTTTTCTGTCGGCAATCGGGGTCTTCTGGAACACCCCCAGTTCACGAAGCCCGCTATTTGGGACGACCGCCAGATCCCTGACATCCTGTTGTCGGGAAATCACGCGGCCATCGCTGACTGGCGTGCCACTGAAGCCGAACGGCTAACAAAAGAACGTCGCCCCGATCTGTGGCGGGCATATGCGGACACGCGTGTGGACCCGACAAAGGACCGACAGCGCTCGGGCGCATCAGACCAATCGCGGAAACACCGCGAGCATGATAAGGATTAGCAGCGATGAATCTGATCGCAGAACTAGAAGCCGAGCAAATCGCAGAGCTTGGTAAGAATATTCCGGACTTCAAAGCTGGCGACACCATTCGCGTCGGCTACAAAGTGACCGAGGGCACCCGCTCGCGCGTTCAGAACTATGAAGGCGTCTGCATCTCGCGCAAGGGCGGCAGCACCATCGCAGCCAGCTTTACCGTGCGTAAGATCAGCTTCGGTGAAGGCGTGGAACGTGTGTTCCCGCTGTACTCGACCAACATCGATTCGATCGAAGTTGTCCGTCGCGGTAAAGTCCGTCGCGCCAAGCTGTACTATCTGCGCGACCGTCGTGGTAAATCGGCACGTATCGTCGAGAAAACCAACTACCGCCCCAAAACCGACGCGAAAGCCTGAACCGAGGTCACGAGATGAAAAACGAAATCCATCCCGATTATCACATGATCGAGGTCAAAATGACCGACGGGACTGTCTACCAGACCCGTTCGACCTGGAGCACCGAAGGTGCGACCATGACTCTGGACATCGATCCCACGTCGCACCCGGCCTGGAACGGTGGCTCTACCCGTCTTATGGATGCCGGTGGCCGCGTCACGAAGTTCAAATCCAAATATGCAGGTCTTGGCTTCTAATTGCCCCGCCCTTGCGACATTATACGAACGCCGCCCCTCGGGGCGGCGTTTTGCATGTCAGGCCATCGCAGGTTCGACAAGCGTGACGATGTCGCGCATGATCGTGTTCAGCTGGAAATCCTTGGGGGTATAGACCCGCGCCACGCCCATTTCGGACAGTGATTGCGCGTCCTCGTCGGGAATAATACCGCCTACGATCACCGGAACGTGGCCCAGCCCAGCCCCCTGCATCCGGTCCATCACATCACGGATCAACGGCAGATGGCTGCCTGACAGGATCGACAGCCCGATGACATGGGCATCTTCCTCGGATGCGCGTGTGACGATCTGTTCAGGGGTCAGGCGGATGCCTTCATAGGTGATATCCATGCCGCAATCTCGGGCGCGGAAAGCGATCTGTTCGGCACCGTTGGAATGCCCGTCCAGCCCCGGCTTTCCGACCAGAAATTTCAACCGCCGCCCCAGACGATGGCTGACGGCATCCACCGCCTCGCGGATGTCCTGTAACCCTTCGGTCTGGTTGGACGGATTGGCCGAGACGCCGGTTGGGCCGCGATATTCACCGTGGACCTGCCGCATGACACCTGCCCATTCACCGGTCGTCACCCCCGCCCGCGCCGCGACAATCGAGGCTGGCATCACATTGCGACCCGCCGCGGCATCAGCCCGCAGGGCATCCAGCGCCGCTGCGACCGCTGCTGCATCACGACCCGCACGCCAGTCCTGCAACCGTGCAATCTGGTCCTGTTCAACCGCCGGATCGACAACCATAATGCCCCCATCACCCGCCGTCAGAGGCGATGGCTCGGCCTGTTGCCAGCGGTTCACGCCGACGACGATGGTCTCGTTCGTCTCGATCTTGCCAAGTCGTGCCGCATTCGATTCGACCAGCCGCGACTTCATATAGTCGATGGCTGCAATTGCCCCGCCCATCTGGTCCAGCAGATCCAGCTCGGCCCGCGCGCCCGATTTCAGCTCGGCCACCTTGGCATCGATCACCGGATTGCCGTCGAACAGATCCCCGAATTCCAGCAGATCGGTTTCATAGGCCAGAATCTGCTGCATCCGCAGCGACCATTGCTGGTCCCACGGGCGCGGAAGGCCCAAAGCCTCGTTCCAAGCAGGCAGTTGCACCGCCCGCGCCCGCGCATTCTTCGACAGCGTTACTGCCAGCGTTTCCAAAAGGATACGATAGACGTTGTTTTCCGGCTGCTGTTCGGTCAGCCCAAGGCTGTTGACCTGCACGCCATAGCGGAAACGCCGGTATTTCGGATCGGTGATGCCGTAACGTTCCTGCGTGATTGCGTCCCACAGCTCGGTGAAGGCGCGCATCTTGCACAGCTCGGTCACAAAGCGGATGCCCGCGTTCACAAAGAAGCTGATGCGCCCGACCATCGCAGGGAAATCATCAGCGGGCACCTTACCCTTCAGGTCGTCTAGCACGGCCACAGCCGTTGCCAAAGCATAGGCCAGTTCCTGTTCGGGCGTCGCCCCGGCCTCTTGCAGGTGATATGAACAGACGTTCATCGGGTTCCATTTGGGCAGGTGTTCGCGGGTATAGGCCGCGACATCCGTGATCATCGCCAGCGACGGCTTCGGCGGGCAGATATAGGTGCCGCGCGACAGGTATTCCTTGATCAAATCGTTCTGCACCGTGCCCTGCAGGGCAGCCACATCAGCCCCCTGTTCCTGCGCGGCAGCGATATACAGCGACAAAAGCCAAGGCGCGGTCGCATTGATCGTCATCGAGGTGTTCATCTGATCCAACGGGATCTGGTCGAATAACGCCCGCATATCGCCCAGATGACAGACCGGCACGCCGACCTTGCCCACCTCGCCCTGCGCCAGAACGTGATCGCTGTCATAGCCCGTCTGGGTGGGCAGATCGAAGGCTACGGACAGTCCTGTCTGACCCTTTGAAAGATTGGTCCGGTAAAGCGCGTTCGATTTTGCAGCCGTGGAATGGCCCGCATAGGTGCGAAACAGCCAAGGCTTGTCCTTCTGGGCCATTACTTATCCTCGCAACAATGTTTCTATATATAATCACTTATAGACATAAAAATGCTGCGTCAATTCGCTGCACCGCGGCAGTTCAACTTTCTATGCGAAACAATATTACCAATATTTTGCAATGATATTTGAATTATTACGCCAAATGTCCTAGAACAGGTCAAGTTGGCCCCAGCGATTCTGCGCTGCGGCATATGGAAGGAGAGTATGATGGCCCTCGACGCACCGACCCCGATCGCCCCTTACGATGCCCCCGTAAAGGACCTTTATGCCGTCGGTGAAATGCCGCCATTGGGTCATGTGCCTGCGAAAATGCACGCTTGGGCCATCCGCCGTGAACGTCACGGCGAACCCGATACCGCCATGCAATTGGAAGTCGTGAAAACGCCAAGCATCGACAGCAACGAAGTGCTGGTCATGGTGATGGCGGCGGGTGTCAATTACAACGGTATCTGGGCCGGTCTGGGTCAGCCCATCAGCCCCTTTGACGGACATAATGCGCCCTATCACATCGCGGGATCGGATGCTTCGGGGATTGTCTGGGCGGTCGGTGACAAGGTCAAACGCTGGAAAATCGGCGACGAGGTCGTGGTCCATTGCAATCAGGATGATGGCGATGACGAGGAATGCAACGGTGGCGACCCGATGTTTTCGACCACCCAACGCATTTGGGGCTATGAAACCCCCGACGGCAGTTTCGCCCAATTCACCCGCGTGCAATCGCAACAGCTGATGCTGCGCCCCCGCCACCTGACGTGGGAAGAATCGGCATGCTATACCCTGACCCTTGCTACCGCATACCGGATGCTGTTCGGCCATGAACCCCATGAATTGAAGCCCGGCATGAACGTGCTGGTCTGGGGGGCCTCGGGTGGTTTGGGGTCTTATGCGATCCAGCTGATCAATGCGGCGGGCGGCAACGCCATCGGCGTCATATCCGATGAGGACAAGCGCGACTTCGTCATGGGCCTTGGGGCCAAGGGCGTTATCAACCGCAAGGACTTCAAATGCTGGGGCCAGCTGCCCAAGGTGAACACCCCTGAATACAAGGAATGGTTTACCGAGGCGCGCAGGTTCGGCAAGGCCATCTGGGACATCACCGGTAAGGGCAATAACGTCGATATCGTCTTTGAACACCCTGGTGAAGCGACCTTCCCCGTCAGCACGCTGGTTTGCAAAAAGGGCGGCATGATCGTCATCTGCGCGGGCACCACCGGCTTTAACTGCACCTTTGACGTGCGTTATTTGTGGATGCACCAAAAGCGCGTGCAAGGCAGCCATTTCGCGCATTTGAAACAGGCAAGTGCGGCGAACAAGCTGATGCTGGAACGCCGACTGGACCCCTGCATGTCCGAGGTTTTTCCATGGGCCGATGTTCCCGCCGCCCATATGAAAATGTTCCGCAATGAACATAAGCCGGGCAATATGTCCGTGCTGGTCCAATCCCCCCGCACCGGCCTGCGGACCTTCGGTGATGCGCTGGACAGCGGCCACCCCTAAATACGGCGGTCCCCGTCACAGGGGACCGCGACTGACGTCATGAAAATCGCGGCAGCGCTTCGCTTTTCCTGCAAGGCAGGATAATGGGGATGCATGAACGTCCCAGCACCTGCCCCGACCCTTTCGCCTGATCAGGCCGACGCATGGGATGCGTTGGCCGCAACCTTTGGCGCCGCCGGTATCGACATCATCGCCGAGGAGGTGCACCCCCCCGAACAGGGTAAGGGCCGCGTCATGGCCGTGATCGGCAAGGCGGGGTCCGGCAAGACGCTGATGCTGTCGCAGATCACCAAGGCGCTGCTGGAATCCGGCGTCGAACTGATCAGCCCCGATTACGAAGGCCGCCGACGCAAGGACCGCCGCAGCGTAGCGATTCTGGCCCCTACCAATAAGGCGGCATTTGTGCTGCGGATGCGCGGTGTTCCGGCGACGACCATTCACCGCATTCTCTATACGCCGGTCTATGACCCTGAATACGAAAAGATCGCCGAATGGTTGACCGGCACCGGTGAACGCCCCGTGATCGAGGAGCTTTCGGATACCGCGCTGGATAAGGCCAAAGCCTTCTATGATGTCCATACATCCATCCCCGGGGCTTTGGCGACCGCAGGGCTGCGTGGGTCCGACTTCATCCAAGGCTGGAAACGGCGCGAGGATGGTCTGGATGTCGGACTGATCGACGAAGCCTCGATGCTGGACGAAAAACAATTCGAGGATCTGCGCGAGATTTTTCCGATCCTGATCCTGTTCGGTGATCCGGCCCAGTTGGCCCCCGTCGGTCAATCGGGGGAAATGGTCTTTGACAAGCTGGCCGCACCGCAACGCCTGTATCTGAACCGCATCCACCGGCAGGCCGATGACAGCCCGATCCTTGATTTGGCCCATGCACTGGCCGACCCCGAACTGAACTTCGAAGATTTCGAAAGCATGATCCGCTCTGCCGCCCGTAAGGATGACCGCGTGGTCTGGGCGGAACGCGTGGAAAGCGACCTGATGGCGCGCAGCCCCGTGCTGGTCTGGCGCAATGCCACGCGCATCCGGTTGATCCATGCCTTCCGCACCGCCTTTGGTGCCCCCGGCGATGCACTGATGCCGGGCGAACCGCTGATCTGCGACGGGCTGGAACTGCCCCTGAAGCACCGCAAAAAACGTATCGACCTTGAGGCGCGCGGCCTGATCAAGGGCGCGCAGGTCGTCTATCTGGGACCGGGCCGCAAACCGGGCTTTTCGCGGCTGCACGTCATCGGGGCCGAAGACCCGCGTCTTTCCGCCGCATCCATCGTCAAGATCGAGATGCCTGATCACGAAGAACCCTTCATCCCCTATGCCGCCCGTATGGGGTCTGCCTTCCTGCACGGCGCGGCGGTCACGGTGCATAAGGCACAGGGCAGCCAGTGGCCGCAGGTGCAGGTCTTTGGCCCCGACATCAGCGCCGCTGCATGGTCGAACCGGTCCGAGGCTGGTGTCCCCTTGTGGAAGCGCCTGACCTATGTGGCCATCACACGCGCGCAGGAACGGCTGTTCTGGATCACCAAGGCACGTCTGGCGCGTCCGGCGGGTCCGTTATCCATCGACGATCTGGTCGCGAAAGCAGCGCCTTTGTCACTGGATGTGCAGGACGATCAGGATTTGTCCTGACGGTTGACCGACAGACGCAACGCCTCGGTCAGGGCTTCGGTTGGAATGCCCGTTTCATGCGACAGCCGCATCAGGCCGAAATGCACGCGGGATAATTCCTGATAGTACCGCGCAAAGATAAAGTTAATCGACCCGCCGATCACCGCGCCAAAGACCGGCGCGACCTGCGCTGCCATTTTCTGGCCCAAAGAAATCGACAGGCGCGGCGCGACCTTGCTGATCAACCCCTGCACCGTCTGACCGCTGACCGACAAACGCGCGGCCAGCAGGCCCAGATCGGTCTGGTCGTCGGCGGGCATCGGTCCTGCGGCTGCAAATATCCGCAAACACTCCAACCGGACCTCCTCACTGTCGGGGTCCAGACCGTGTTCGGCGGCAATATCCAGCATCGCCCGCAACAGCAGCGTCACCGTAAAAGGCAATTCGACCAAGGCCCCGGCAAAACCCGCAGCACCCCCCGCCGCGCCGCTGGCGGTCGAAACGATGCGGTTGAACAGATCGCCACGGTCACGCAGCATGCGACGGCTGCCCGATGCCGCCGAAAACGCCCGCATCAGCGCGGCCTTCGTGGCCCCGTCCAGACGGTTGCGTACAAAGCCCGGCAGACGCTGCAACAGCCCGTCGGCCCCGTTGCCAAGGCGGGCCATCATCTGCATTCCCAAGCCCTGTGTCGCCAGATATCGCTGCGCCAGACGGTCGATCTGGGCATGCACAGACGGGTCAGAGATCGGAGGAAGAACCTGAGGGGTTTGCGATGTCATATCCGGCTTCTTTCGGGGGTTCGACAACGACGCAATCGTCGCGGTCATAAACGGGCGTGGTCGCAGGTGCCGAAGGCTCCCGCTCGACCTCGCCTGTGATATCAACCCATGCATCGGGGCGAAGTTCCAGCCCCAGAACCCGATCGGGGTTGGTGGGTGGCGGCATGATCACCCCCTCCAGCCGCTGGAAGCCGAATCGCGAATAATAAGGCGCATCCCCGACCAGCAGAACGCGGTCAAAACCCAGCCGCGTGGCACGGGTCAGACTGTCGCGCATCAAAAGGCCACCCAGACCTTCGCCCTGCGCGGTGGGATGCACCGCAATCGGCCCCAACAGCAGCACCGGCTGGCCCGCGACGCGCACCGGCCAGAACCGGATGGCCGCCGTCACCACGCCTTCGCTGCGCAAAACAAGGCATAATTCGCCCACACGCGGCACCCCGTCGCGCAAACGATAGGACGACAAAGCGGTCCGGCCCGGCGCAAAGCACAGATCATAGAGGGTCTCGACCTCGGCGGTGTCGGCCGGGGTCTCGGGGCAGATCTCGTACATGGCGACTCCTGCTGCATTTGCGGCCCTTTAGCACGGCAGTTTGTCAGGCGGAACATTGCGAATGGTGAAAAGCAATGGCAGGTTAGGCCCCGAACCCAATAGGAGGCCGACATGTTCTATCGCCCCGAAGCCGGACACGGCCTGCCACATAACCCTTTCAACGCGATTATCGCGCCACGTCCCATCGGCTGGATTTCCACCCGCGGGACGCAAGGGGACAATCTTGCACCCTATTCGTTCTTCAACGCCGTCGCCTATACCCCGCCACAAGTGATGTTTTCATCGACAGGTGCCAAATCCGACCGCACCGGCACCAAGGACAGCGTGGCACAGATTATCGAATCCGGCGTGTTCTGCGTGAACATCGCCACCGGCGATCTGCGTGATGCGGTGAACGCCAGTTCCGCCCCCCTGCCCGCCGGAACCAGCGAATTCGACGCCGCCGGTATCGAATCGGCTGACTGCACGACCATCGATTGTGCACGGGCGCTGCACGCTGCTGCCAATCTGGAATGCCGGATGACGCAGATTGTGCCATTGGCGGGCGAAAACAACTTTGCCGTTTTCGGTGTCGTGACCGGCGTGCATATGCGCGACGATTGCGTGGTCGATGGCCGGTTTGATCCCCGCGCGGCAGGCGGGTGGATTGCACGTCTGGGCTATAAGGATTACGCCGCCGTGCACGATCTTTTCGAAATGGACCGCCCCGCATGAAGCCTACCGTCAAGGACTATGTCCGCAGCATCTATGATTTCCCGCACGAAGGAATCATTTTCCGCGATGTCACCACCCTGTTTGCCGATGCCCGCGGTTTCCGCATGGCTGTCGACCAGATCCTGCATGCCTATGCAGGAACACGTATCGACAAGGTTGTCGGGCTAGAGGCGCGCGGCTTTATCCTTGGCGGCGCAGTGGCACACCAGCTGTCGACCGGCTTCGTGCCGATCCGTAAAAAGGGCAAACTGCCCGGTGCCGTCATCTCCGAGGCGTATCAGCTGGAATATGGCGAAGCCATCATGGAGCTGCATGATGACGCGCTGAAGCTCGGTGAAAAAGTACTGATCGTCGATGACCTGCTGGCCACCGGCGGCACCGCCGAGGCGGCAATCAAGCTGTGCCGCCGCCTTGGCGCGGATGTCATCGGCTGCGCTTTCGTCATCGACCTGCCCGATCTGGGCGGTCGTGCATTGCTGGAAAAGCTGGACATGCCGGTCCACGCGCTTTGCGAATTCGAGGGCGACTAACCCAGAACCGCCCCCGGATTCATGATCCCTGCAGGATCCAGCGCCGCCTTGATGGCGCGCATGGCCTGCAGGCGCACCGGATCCCCCCAGCGTTCCAGATCAGCCGTTTTCAGGCGGCCAACACCATGTTCGGCTGAAAACGACCCGCCCCGTTCCACCACCATCTGATGGATGCGCCGCGACATATCCTTGCGGATATTGTCGTATTCTTCACGGCTGCGGCCTTCGGCGGGGAACAGGTTGTAATGCAGATTCCCGTCCCCCAGATGCCCGAAACAATTGATACGTATATCGCCCTGCGCCGCGATCATGGCGCTGGCGTCGATGATGAAATGCGTAATCTCGGTCAGGGGCAGGCTGATATCATGGCTGGCAATCGCGCCGATATGGCGGTTGCCCAAGGGGATATGTTCGCGCAGCGCCCATAGATCGGCGGCCTGCTGGCCCGATTGGGCAATGACGCCATCCGATACCAGACCGGCCTGAACCGCAGCAGTGAATAGCGCTTCCAAGGCGCCATCTGCGGACATGCCTGCGGGCAAGCCGACCTCGGTCAGGACGACCCAATCAGGGCGCGGGCTGAAGGGCTGGCGCATGTCCGGAAATGCCGCATCCAGAAACCGCAGCCCCTGCCCCGATATCAGCTCGAACGCGGTGACGCCGCCGGACATGCGCGCCTGCGCCAATGACAGCAACGACAAAGCCGCGGCTGGGCTGTCGACCACCATCATTGCCACACCGGTCTCGGCGGGCTTGGGTGCCAGCACCAGTGATGCGGTGGTGATAATCCCCAGCGTCCCTTCGGCCCCGATCAGCAGGTCGCGGATGTCATAGCCAGTGTTGTCCTTACGCAGCCGCTTCAGGTCGCGCATGATGTCGCCATTGGGCAGCACAGCCTCGATCCCCAGACATAGGGCGCGGGCGTTTCCGTATCGCAGCACATTGACGCCGCCCGCATTGGTCGACAGCACGCCACCGATCTGGGCGCTGCCTTGGGATGCCAGCGACAGCGGGAACTGACGCCCGACCGCATCCGCCGCATCCCGCGCCGCCTGCAAGGTGGCACCGGATTCAGCAATCATCACGCCCTCTTCAGGAAAGACGTCACGGATGGCGGTCATGCGTTCCATCGACAGAACCAATGGCGCAGGTCCGTCCGTCTTTACCTGTCCGCCGACCAGACCCGTCCCGCCACCACGTGGCACCACAGGCACATGCGCCTCAGCGCAGGCGCGGATAATGGCAGCGGTTTCCCCGACATCACGGGGGGCTGCAATCAGGCCCGCCTGCCCATGGAAACGCCCGCGTGGTTCTTCGGTATAACGGGGGGACGGATCGCGCAGCACACCTTCGGGCAGTTTGGCGGCAAGGGCCTGATCGGCAGCGTTCAGCATGGTATTCCCCCTTAGCGGATATCGGTCTTGCCGCGACGGTCGCCGCGCAGATTGGCAAACAGCACATGGTTGCGCCAACGCCCGTTGATCTGCAGATAGCTTTGCGCGACGCCTTCGTATTTAAAGCCGGATTTTTCCAGCACCCCGCGCGATGCGGCGTTTTCCGGCAGGCAGGCGGCCTCGATCCGCGACAGGTCCAGATTGGTAAATGCGTGGTGGACCAGAATGCCGATCGCCTCGCGCATATAGCCGTTGCGGGCGTGGGACTGGCCAATCCAATAGCCGATGGTCGCCGATTGGGCGGGACCGCGCCGGATGTTGTCCATGGTAATCGCCCCCAGCAGGACACCATCCCGTCGCGCCAGAAACAGCGGAAAGGCCGTGCCTGCCTTGGCGGCACGCGCGGCCCAATAGACGCGGTTGGTAAAGCTTTTGCGCGACAGATGGTCGGGGGACCAGACAGGTTCCCACGGCACCAGAAAGTCGCGGCTTTCCGACCGCAACGCCACCCATGCGTTGTAATCGGAATGCGATGGCAGGCGCAGCACAATCCGTTCAGCCTCAAGCTGGACCGGACGGCGCCGCGCCAACATCACGCAGCCAGCCGTTTGCTAAGCGCGTCCAGCGAGGGTGCATGATCCACCGGACCATAAAGCGCCAGTGCGGGCCTTGCGTTGGTCAGCATGCTTTCGGCATGCGCCCGAACATCGGCTGCCGTGACCGAGGCGATCTTATCGGCCACTTCTGCCGGATCAGGAACGCGACCCCAGATCGCCAGCGTCCGCGCCATGCGTTCGGCCTGCGCCGAGCTGCTTTCCAGACCCATCAGCAGACCCGCACGCAGCTGCGATTTGGCGCGGGCAATCTCGGCCTCGGACATATCTTCGGCGGCACGTTTGATTTCATCGATGGTCAGATTGGTCAGATCGGCCAGATCATCGCCGCCGGTTCCGGCATAGATGGTCAGCATGCCGGTATCATCGTGGAAACCCGATTGTGCAAAGATAGTATAGCACAGGCCCCGTTCTTCACGGATTTTCTGGAACAGCCGCGATGACATCCCCCCGCCCAAAGCCGAGGAGAATATCTGCGCTGCATAGAAGTCAGGTGCCATATAGCCCGGACCTTCCAGCGCCAGTGCGAAATGCGCCTGTTCCAGCTGCTTGACCTGACGGGTTTCGCGGCCATGCCACAGCGCGGCTTCGCGCGGGGCCTGCTGGACGGGTTTCATATGCCCCATGACCTTTTCGGCCAGACGCACGATGCGGTCGTGATCCACGGCACCGGCGGCGGCGATCACCATCTGCCCGGGGCCATAATTTTCCGCGACAAACCCTGCCAGATCGTTGCGGCCAAAGTTGCTGACACGTTCAGCCGGTCCAAGAATCGTCCGGCCGATCGCCTGATCGGGATAGGCAGCCTCTTGCAGCCAGTCGAAAATAATGTCGTCGGGCGTGTCCATCGACTGCCCGATTTCCTGCAGAATGACGCCACGCTCGACCTCGATCTCTCGCTGGTCGAAGGCGGGGTTCAATACGATGTCGCTGATGACATCAAAGGCCAGATCGACATCGTCTTCCAGCACACGGACATAATAGGCCGTGACATCGCGCGAGGTATAGGCGTTGATATAGCCGCCCACATCCTCGATCGCCTCGGCGATCTGCAAGGCGCTGCGCTTGGCCGTGCCTTTGAACGCCATATGTTCCAGAAAATGCGCGATGCCATTCTGTTCGGGACGTTCGTTCCGGCCACCGGCCCCCACCCAGATACCAAGCGCTGCGGAATGCAGGCCGGGCATCTGGCGGGTCACGATGGAAAGGCCGTTCGGAAGGGTCGTGATTCTTGGTGTCGGGTCTTGGGTCAATTGGTTCTCCGGTCGAGGATCAGCGATTTAAGCGCCTCGACGTCATTTTCAACCCGGGTCACACGCTCTGGCAGGTCGAACAGGTCGGCCATATGCGGCGGCAGGCCCGGACGGACCCCGATGGCACGTTCGACGGCATCGGGGAACTTGGCGGGATGGGCGGTGGCCAGCGTCACCATCGGGACACCGGCTTCAAGATGGCGGTTGGCAACGGCCACACCGACAGCACTGTGCGGGCACAGGATTTCGCCCGTGCTGTCACGCATGCTGCGAATGGTATCCAGCGTCTCTTCCTCGGACACGCGGCCCGACAGATACTGGTCGCGCAGGGTCTGCAACGCGCCCTGGCTGATGCTGAAACCACCGGTTTTCAATTCATCCATCAGCTGGCTGACCGCACCCGCATCACCACCATAGGCCAGATACAAGGCCCGTTCGAAGTTCGAGCTGACCTGAATATCCATCGACGGGCTGATCGAGGGTTCGACCTGCCCCACCCGATATTCACCCTGCGACAGCGCGCGGTGCAGGATGTCGTTCTGGTTGGTGGCGACGATCAGGCGGCGGATCGGCAGTCCCATGGATCGCGCGACGCTGCCCGCGAAAATATCGCCGAAATTGCCGGTCGGCACACAGAAATCGGTCGGACGCATGCCAAGGCTGGCGGTGGCCGTGAAGTAATAGACGATCTGCGCCACAACACGCGCCCAGTTGATGCTGTTCACACCGGCCAGACCCACGTTGTCACGGAAGTCATGGTCGTTGAACAGATCCTTCAGCCGCGCCTGACAGTCGTCGAAATGCCCCGTCAAAGCCAGCGCATGGATGTTTTCGGCAGCAGGCGTCGTCATCTGGCGGCGCTGCACCTCGCTGACGCGGCCATGCGGATACATGATGAAGACATCGACATTGTCGATGCCGCTGAACGCCTCGATCGCGGCACTGCCGGTATCCCCCGAGGTGGCACCGACGATGGTGATTTTCTGCCCCGACCGCTTCAGCGCAATCCGGAACAGCTGGGCGATCAGCTGCATGGCAAAATCTTTGAACGCCAGCGTGGGACCGTGGAACAGTTCCAGCAGGTGATGCCCCGGTGCCAGCTGCACCAGCGGCGCACGTGCGGCATGGGCAATGCGGGCATAGGCACGGTCTATGGCGCCGCGCAATTCATCATCGGTAAAGCTGCCGGCGGTGAAGGGGCGCACCACGCGGAACGCGACCTCCTCATAGGACAGGCCGTCAAGTTCCCCCAGACCTTCGAAGGTCGGAATGCTTTCCGGCAGATACAATCCCCCGTCACGGGCCAAACCCGACAGCATAGCCTGTTCAAAGCTCAGAACCGGGGCCTGACCCCGCGTCGAGACGTAACGCATCGGAAATCCTTCAATAGCTGCGCTGTCTGATACGCCAGATCAACGCCAGTGTCATCACCGCCCATGTCGCTGCAATCATGAACCATTGGATGGCATAGGACAGGTGATTGTCGGGAATGCCCTCGACGGTGACGGGCATCGGCATAACACCCTGTGCATCGCCCTGAACATAGCTGGCGACGACCAGAACCGGCAGCGTATCCAGATGTTTCGCCATCGCGTCCACATTGCGCGAAAACCAGATGTTTTCATCCAGATTCGGCGCGGGGGTCGAACTGCTGACATCGGCGGGCCAATGCAGATTACCAGTCACGCGCAGACGGGTCGGCTTACGGTCCAGATGGCGCGCCTCTTGCGGAATAAAACCACGATCCAGCAGAATGGCCCGCCCGTCATCGGTCACAAAGCGCGACACGACCTGATACCCTGCGCCCTGATCGCGCATCTGCGACAGCACGTCGATCTCTTGTCCCGTGGTGGTGCCGGTGACGGTCACGGGCAGGTATTTCATCGACGGGTCGATCTGATCGGGCAATGGCACCGGATCGTCCTGAATACCCTGCCGGATATCGTCCAGCATGCCGTGTTTCCATGCCATGCGATCCAGCTGCCACAGGCCAAGCCAGATCAGGATGGCGCATCCGACGATGCCAAGGATTGCAGGGAAAAGATAGCGGCGCATGGAACGTTCCGACAGGGTCAGGGGCAACGAAAAACGCGCGGAGGAAATCCTCCGCGCGTCAAGGATGTCAGCTTCGGGGAATTAACTGCCCCAGACATAGATGACCGCGAACAGCACCAGCCAGATCACGTCGACAAAGTGCCAGTACCAGGCCGCAGCCTCGAACCCCAGATGCTGCTTCTGGGTCATTTGGCCACGAATCAAGCGGATCAGGCAAACGAACAGGAAGATCGTGCCGATGATGACATGCAGCCCGTGAAAGCCCGTCGCGATATAGAACGCCGAGGCATAAGAGGTATCGGCAAGACCGAAGGCTGCGTGGCTATATTCATAGGCTTGCAGGCCGGTGAAGACCAAGCCCAGAACCACGGCGACGATCAGACCGCTGATGGTGGTCTTGCGGTCGCCTTCATGGACCAGCGCATGGTGCGCCCAGGTCACGGCAACGCCCGACAGCAACAGAATCAGCGTGTTGATGAACGGCAGGTGCCACGCATCGAAGGTGACGATGCCTTCGGGTGGCCAGACGCCATCGGTGATCGGGCTGTTTTCACCCATCGGATAAAGCGCGTGCTTGATGAAGTTCCAGAACAGCGTGACGAACAGCATCGCCTCGGAAATCACGAACAGCAGAAAGCCGTATTGCAAACCGATACGGACGACCGGCGTGTGGTCACCTGACTCCGCCTCGCGGACCATATCCGCCCACCAGCCAAAGCTGACATAGCAGGTGCCGATGAAGCCAATGGCGAACATCCACGGGCCGGTGATTTCGGCCCCTGCAATGGTGACCTGACCGGTCATCCACGCAACGGCACCAAACAGCATGACGAAAACCGCCACGGCTGCCATGAAAGGCCAGACCGAGGCCGGAAGAATGTGGTAGTCGTGGTTCTTAGCATGCGCCATATCGGATCCCCGTCGGCTCCCTCGAGTTGGTCTTAGTTGATATTTTCGGCAGCTGCCGTGTCAAGCGATGCCGAGCGCGGCTCGGTCAGGTGGAACGTATACGAAAGCGTGATGTCACGCACGTAATATGCGTCTGGATCTTCGACCAGTTCGGGGTCGACGTAAAAATTCACAGGCATTTCAACCCGTTCACCCGGTTGCAGGGTCTGTTCGGTGAAACAGAAGCACTGCACCTTGATGAAATAATACCCCGCCACATCCGGCGCGACGTTATAGCTGGCCGTGCCGGTCAGAGGTTTATCGGTATTGTTGACTGCCTCATAGAAGGCCAGACCGTTTTCACCGATCTTCAGGTCCATGCGGGTCTGCATCGGCTTGAAGGTCCAGCCCAGATCACTGTCGATATTGGCATCGAAACGCACGCGCACGGTTTCATCCAGCACATGGTCCGAGGCGCTTTCGGCGACCTGCGTGGTCCCGCCAAAGCCGGTGACCTGACAGAACCAGCTGTAAAACGGTACCGCTGCCCATGCCAGACCGCCCATCGTCAGAACCACGCCGACCAGAATCGCAGCGGTACGGCCTTCGGGGCTAAGACGCTTCATGGCGTCACCTCTTGCGGGGCATCCTCTAGCGGGGTCAGCGAAACGCGTGGCTGGTGGTCAAACCCTTCGATCAAACCACCCTGACGGACCTTGACGACAGTCAGCGCAAAGACCAGCGCGACAAAGCAGACCAGAACCAGCCCCAGCCCGACATTGCGAGACCGACGACGGGCATGAATTTCGTGTTCGGCTTGGATTCCCATTACCAGCCCCCCATCCAGCCCTGAACAAGCAGAGCAAAGAAATGAACAAACAGATAAATCAGGGACAGCTTGAAGACCCGCTTTTCAACGGAATAACCATCCGCGATGGCCTGTTCTTCCTGCCGCTTCAGAATCTTCCAACCGCCATGAATAAACATCGCGTTCAGCACCACCGCGACCGCCATATACAGCGGCCCGCCGACCGAGGTCAGACCCAGCCAGATCGCGAAGGGGGCCAGAACCAGCGTATAGGCAAAGATGTGGCGACGGGCCGAACGGCGACCATGTGTGACCGTCAGCATTGGCACACCCGCGTTATGATAGTCTTCCTTCATGAACAGGGCCAGCGCCCAGAAATGCGGCGGCGTCCAGAAGAAGACCAAGGCAAACATCAGCAGTGATTCGATACTGATACCGCCCGTCACGCAGGCCCAGCCGATCATCGGCGGAAAGGCACCGGCAGCACCGCCGATTACAATGTTCTGCGGGGTCCAGCGTTTCAGCCAGACCGTATAGACAACAGCATAGAAAAAGATGGTGAATGCCAGAAAGCCTGCGGCAAACCAATTCGCCACCAGCCCCAGCATCATCACGGAAATCACCGACAGCACGATGCCGACGCCAAGCGCCTCGCTTGGTTCGACCCGCCCCGAGGGGATGGGGCGGCTTTGAGTGCGGGTCATGATCGCGTCGATGTCGCGGTCATACCACATGTTCAGCGCACCCGAGGCACCGCCGCCAAGCGCGATGAACAGCACCGAACAAAAGCCGATGAACGGATGCACCGACCCCGGGGCGACCCAAAGGCCGACGAAGGCGGTGAACACGACAAGCGACATTACCCGCGGTTTCAGCAGCGCGACGTAATCGCCGAACTGTGCCTCGGGGGTGTGCTCATATGCGTTGATATCGGCCATCGCACCTGCAATCGGTTTTTATAAAATCGGGTCGGGCCGGCATCATGCCGGCCTGATCAGCTTATGCGCCCCTCAGGGCTTAGTCGGCGGTCGCGACCTGAACGGTGGCTGCGGCCGAGGCGGTCTGGGCCTCTTCCTCAAGCGTGCCGCCCTGTTCGGCAACCCATTCGGCATAAACCGCAGGGCTGACGGCCTTCACGACGATCGGCATATAGGCGTGGTTGATGCCGCAAAGTTCGCTGCACTGACCGAAATAGGTGCCTTCCTGTTCGACGTTGAACCAGGCCTGCGCGATGCGGCCCGGAACGGCGTCCTGCTTTACCGCAAATGCGGGAATGGTCCAGGAATGGATCACATCGCCCGAGGTCACCTGCAACAGCACGTTCTGACCCGTGGGGATCACAACAGCGGTGTCGGTGGCCAGCAAATATTCATCCTCGGCATAACCGGCTTCGGCCAGATCCTGTTTTTCCAGCATCAGGGCATCGAAGGACACGCCATTGTCGGGATATTCATAGGACCAGTACCACTGGTGCCCCGTGACCTTCACCACAACATCGGGGTCTTGTGGCATTTCCTGACTGCGGAACAGGATGGGCAGGGAAAACGCACCGATGGCCACAAGGATCAGCACAGGAACCAGCGTCCATGCGATTTCCAGCGGCGTGTTATGCGTGAATTTTGCGGGAACAGGGTTCGACCGCGAATTGAAGCGCAAGATCACATACAGCAGCAATGCACAGACCACGATCGTCACCACGGTGATGATCACCAGCACGAAATGATCCAGCCATTGCTGGTCGCGTGCCAGTTCGGTGGACGCAGGCTGGAAGCCCATGCCCATTGACTTGGGTTTGCCGATCGTCGGCAGATCTTCCAATGCAGTCTGCGCCATCGCAGTCCCGGCCAACATGCCCGCCGATGCGAACCCCGTAGCTGCCGCGACTGCACGGCGAATCATCGCTTTTGCCATCATTCCATCCCGTTGCGTTGGCCCGGCCAGAATGGCCGTCGAGGCTGCCGGCAGGCTGCCCCTTTTCCTTTCACAGTGACCGTTCTATGACCATATATAGCCCGTTCGGGCAAGACATACCTATAGCATTTCCGGCCAAAGAGGGAACGCGACCCGCTGCCACGCCCGGCTTTGCCCCCTCCACCGCCCTTGCAAGGAGCCCTGCATGAGCCGCCAGTCCTTCGACCCTTTCGCCGCACAGCTTGACCGCGACACCGCCCTGAAGGTCCTGCAACAGGCCGTGCATGGTGCCGACGACGGAGAGCTGTTTCTTGAACGCAGCCAGTCGGAAACGCTGGTTTTCGATGATGGACGGTTGCGTAATTCCAGCTTTATGGCCGCGCAGGGCTTTGGCCTGCGCGCCGTGCGCGGCGAAGTATCAGGCTATGCCCATTCCAGCGAAATTACCCTGCCTGCACTGACGCGCGCAGCCGAAACCGCACGTCTGGCCGTGGGTCAGGGGGGTGGCGTAATGGCAACAGCCCCCGCGATGCGGCCCGTGAACCTCTATCCGGCGATTGATCCCGCGCAGGACATCTCGATCGCGCGCCGGATCGATCTGTTGCGCCAGATCGACGCCTATGCCCGCCAGCTGGACCCGCGTGTGGTGCAGGTGACCGTTTCCATGGGAAGCAGCATCCAGGAGGTCGCGATCCTGCGCCCGGAAGGCGGGCTTGCCACCGACATCCGCCCCATGACGCGGCTGAATGTCGCAGTGATTGTGGAAAACAACGACCGTCGTGAAAGCGGCCATGCAGGCGGCGGCGGTCGCTATGCGCTGGATGCCCTGATGGAACCCGCGCATTGGCAGGCACAGGTGCAGGAAGCTTTGCGCATTGCGCTGGTCAATCTTCGGTCCGTTCCCGCCCCTGCCGGTGTGATGGATGTGGTGCTGGGGCCGGGCTGGCCCGGCATCCTGCTGCACGAGGCCGTCGGCCACGGGCTGGAAGGTGATTTCAACCGAAAGAAGGCCAGCGCCTTTGCCGGTCTGATGGGCCAGCGCGTCGCAGCCCCCGGCGTGACCGTTGTCGATGACGGCACCATCCCCGACCGCCGCGGCAGCCTGAACATCGACGATGAAGGCACCCCCCCTGCCCGCAACGTGCTGATCGAGGATGGCATCCTTGTCGGCTATATGCAGGACCGCCAGAACGCCCGCCTGATGGGGGTCGAACCGACCGGCAACGGGCGTCGCGAAAGCTATGCCCATGTGCCGATGCCGCGGATGACCAATACCTATATGCCGGGCGGCGACACCGATCCCGCCGATATTCTGGCCGATCTGGACGATGGCATCTATGCCGTCGGCTTCGGCGGCGGTCAGGTGGATATCACCAATGGCAAATTCGTCTT
This sequence comes from Paracoccus sp. JM45, assembly GCF_003590715.1. Lineage (GTDB taxonomy): Bacteria > Pseudomonadota > Alphaproteobacteria > Rhodobacterales > Rhodobacteraceae > Paracoccus. The sequence goes on along the minus strand of NZ_QQVY01000003.1, from coordinate 337,352 downwards.
TTCCTGCACCGAAGCCTATCGCGTCAAAAACGGTGTTGTGGGCGACCCGATTCGCGGGGCCACCCTGATCGGAGACGGCGCGACGGCATTGCAGCACATCCGCGGCATTGGCAACGATATGGCGCTTGATCCCGGAATGGGCAATTGCGGCAAACAGGGTCAATGGGTGCCGGTGGGCGTGGGCCAGCCGACGCTGATGATCGGCGGGCTGACGGTCGGCGGCTCGGCGGCGGGGTGACCTGCTAACGGCTTGTTAACCATTTGCGCGGTAATCCTGCCCCAAAGACGGGCGGGGGCGTGATGGAAAGCGGGCTGACAACATATGTCGATGATGATCTGTCGGTTTTACGGCTGATCCGGTCCCGCCGGGTCGGCCCCGCAACCTTCCACCGGCTGGTGCTTGAACACGGATCGGCACGGGCGGCATTGGACGCCCTGCCCGATATCGCCGCACAATCTGGCGTCACCGGCTATCAGATCTGCCCCGAGGGTGTGGCCGCCGCCGAACTGGCCGCAGGCCGCCGTGCGGGGGCTAGGCTGATCCGCTATGATTCACCGCTTTACCCCCCTGCCCTGCATGACATCGACGGCGCACCCGCCATCCTGTGGGCGCGGGGCAATCTGGATATGCTGTCGGGGAATGTTGTGGCGGTGATCGGTGCAAGAAATGCCTCGTCGCTGGGGTTGCGGATGGCGCGGGGCATGGCGGCAGGCTTGGGCGAGCAGGGATTGGTGGTGGCCGCTGGGTTGGCGCGGGGGATCGACGCCACCGCGCATACGGCGGCCTTGCCCACGGGCACCATTGCCGTAATGGCCGGTGGGGTCGATGTCATCTATCCTGCCGAAAATGCCGGACTTGCCGCGCAGATTGCCGAAAGCGGTGTGCTGGTGTCCGAACAGCCACCCGGAACAGAACCGACCGCACGCCATTTCCCGACCCGCAACCGCATCGTATCGGGCCTGTCCCGCGCCGTCGTCGTGATCGAGGCCGCGCAGCGGTCTGGCACGCTGATCACGGCCAAGAACGCGCTGGATCAGGGGCGCGAGGTGATGGCCGTCCCCGGCCACCCCATGGATGCCCGCGCATCGGGCTGTAACGCGCTGATCCGCGACGGTGCGACACTGGTCCGCAACGCCGCCGATGTAGCCGAGGCGCTTGATCACGCCCCCAAACGCGAATTCGTGACCCATGCCCCCCGACCGCGTCAGATGCAGCTTGCCCCGACACCGGTTCCCGCCGCCATTCCTCAGTCGCCAATGCAGCTGGAACACCGCATCCTGTCCCAGCTGACCCCTTCGCCTACGGAAGAAAACGACCTGATCCGCGATTTGGGCATGACGGCATCGGCGGTCAGTGCGGCCTTGTTATCGCTGGAACTTCAAGGGTTGGTAACCCGTCTGGCAGGGGGGCGTCTGGCCCTGATATGATGCCTTTCACGGTCCCCCCGACATGCAGCCCCCGTTGACAGCAGGTCGGCATGGACCCATGTTGCGACCCCATTGCAGTTGTCCGAGGTTCTCATGCCCGTTGTCGTCGTCGAATCCCCGGCCAAGGCCAAGACTATCGAAAAATATCTTGGTGGGAACTATCGTGTTCTGGCCAGTTTCGGACATGTCCGCGACCTTCCGCCCAAGGACGGCAGCGTCGATACCGACAATGAATTCGAGATGAAATGGGAAGTCGCCTCGGACAGTAAAAAGCATCTGAAGGCCATCAAGGATGCGCTGAAGGAAGATCCCAACCTGATCCTTGCCACCGACCCTGATCGTGAGGGCGAGGCGATCAGCTGGCACCTGCTGGAGGCGTTGCAAACCTCGCTGAAGAAGACCAGCGAAGTCAGCCGCGTCACCTTCAACGCCATCACCAAGACCGCCGTGACCGAGGCGATGGCCAAACCGCGCCAGATCGACCAGCCGCTGGTCGACGCCTATCTGGCACGCCGTGCGCTGGACTATCTGGTCGGCTTCAAGCTGTCGCCGGTGCTGTGGCGCAAGCTGCCCGGTGCCAAATCGGCGGGTCGGGTGCAATCGGTCTGCCTGCGCCTGATCGTCGATCGGGAAATGGAGATCGAGGCCTTCAAGGCCCGCGAATACTGGTCCGTCCACGCCCGACTGGCCACCCCCGGCGGTGACGAATATGACGCGACCCTGACCACGCTGGCAGGCTCCAAGCTGGACCGCTTTGATCTGGCCACCGCCGAACAGGCCGCCATGGCTGTCAGCGCCGTGTCCAGCCGCGATCTGAAGGTCAGCAGCGTGGCCGCCAAACCCGCAACGCGGAACCCGTGGCCGCCCTTCATGACCTCGACCCTGCAGCAGGAAGCCAGCCGCAAGATGGGCATGGGTGCCAAGGCCTGCATGTCCGCCGCGCAGCGTTTGTACGAAGCCGGTCTGATCACCTATATGCGGACCGACGGCATCGACATGGCCCCCGAGGCGGTGATGGCCGCCCGTGATGCGATCAAGGCCAAATTCGGCGAAAACTACCTGCCGAAAAGCCCGCGCATGTATAAAAACAAGGCCAAGAACGCGCAGGAAGCCCACGAATGTATCCGCCCCACCGACATGATGATGTCGCCGGAAAAGGCGCGTCTGGCCGCCGACGATCAACGCAAGCTCTATGATCTGATCTGGAAGCGCACCATCGCCAGCCAGATGGAAGCCGCCCGGATGGAGCGCACGACTGTCGAGATCGCAAGCCCAGACAATCAGGTCGGCCTGCGCGCCACCGGTCAGGTGATGATGTTCGACGGCTTCCTGCGGGTCTATGACCAAGGCCGTGACGATGACGACAGCGAGGACAGCGCCCGCCTGCCCGCCATTACCGAAGGTGAGGCGGCGACGTTGGTCGCCGGTGGATTCGACACGGAATTTGCCAAGGCCAAGGAAAAAACCGACCCGCTGCCCGACGCGCCCAACGGCCAGCGCGCGGCTCCCGGCCTGCTGATAAACGACGCGGCATCCACCGCATCGCGCCAGCATTTCACCCAACCGCCCCCGCGCTTTACCGAAGCCACCTTGGTCAAGCGGATGGAGGAGTTGGGCATCGGGCGTCCGTCGACCTATGCCAGCATCGTCACGACGATTCAGGACCGCGACTATGTCCGCAAAGACAAGAACCGCCTGATTCCCGAAGACAAAGGCCGCTTGGTCACGACCTTCCTGATCAAGTATTTCCCGCGCTATGTCAGCCACGACTTTACCGCAAACCTTGAAAACGAGCTGGATGAAATCAGCGCGGGCGACCGCCTGTGGCGCGAAGTCCTCAGCCGCTTCTGGAAGGATTTTTCAAAGGCGCTGGAAGGCACCAGCGAACTGCGCATCACCGAAGTGCTGGATGCCATCGACGAGGCGCTGGCACCGCATCTGTATCCGCCACGCGCGGATGGCGGTGATCCGCGTGTCTGCCCGCTGTGCAACGAAGGCCGGCTGAACCTGAAAACCGCGCGTTCCGGCGGGGCTTTCATCGGCTGCACCAATTACCCCGAATGCCGTTATACCCGCCCACTTTCGGCCCCTGACGGGGAAGAACCCGTCGGTGATCGTGATCTGGGCGAAGATGCCGGTGACAAGATCAGCCTGAAGGTTGGCCGTTTCGGTCCCTATGTCCAGCGCGGCGAGGCGACCGAAGAGGTGCCGAAACCACCCCGTTCCTCTATCCCCAAGGGCTGGGATGCGGCCAAGCTGGATCTGGAACAGGCGGTCCAGCTGCTGTCCCTGCCCCGTCCCGTCGGCCCGCATCCCGAAGATGGCGTGCTGATCGAGGCTAGCCTTGGCCGCTTTGGCCCCTTTGTCAAACACGGTTCGAAATATGCCAATCTTCCCGACGTTGAGGAAGTTTTCACCATCGGCATGAACCGCGCGGTCGAGGTTCTGGCCGCCAAGCAGACCCGTGGACGCGGTGCAGCAGCAGCGCCATTGAAGGAACTGGGCGACCACCCCGATGGCGGCCCCATTCAGGTCATGAGCGGGCGTTATGGCCCCTATGTTAAATGGGCCAAGATCAATGCCACCCTGCCCCGCGATGTCGCGCCCGAAGACCTGAGCGTTGAACAGGCGCTGGAACTAATTGCCGCCAAGGCTGCGAAAGCACCCGCGGCAAAGAAAAAGGCACCTGCGAAAAAGCCAGCCGCCAAGAAGCCAGCGGCAAAGAAACCCGCAGCCAAAAAAACGGCCGCGAAAAAGGCAGATGACACCCCCGAGGAATAGGGTGACATCCGCCATCCTTGTCCGGTCAGACATCCCGGACAGGATGACTTTGTGCTGAACACTTTTACCGGTGAACGCCCCGACCTGATCGTCGGGGCGTTCACATGATGTGGCCGCGATTGACACAGCGCCGACTGCAGGCGACAACTTTGATAACGATGGTAACGCAAGGGAAGGAGGCCCGATGAACAAGGTTTACAAAACGGCTGCAGAAGCACTGGAGGGTGTTCTGCACGACGGGATGTTCATCGCGGCAGGGGGCTTTGGCCTTTGCGGCATACCAGAGCTGCTGATCGACGCGATCCGCGATGCGGGCACCAAGGATCTGACCATTGCCAGCAACAATTGCGGCATTGATGATTTCGGTCTGGGGATTTTGCTGCAAACGCGCCAGATCAAAAAGATGATCAGCTCCTACGTCGGGGAAAACGCGGAATTCATGCGCCAGTATCTGTCGAAAGAGCTGGAGCTGGAGTTCAACCCTCAAGGCACATTGGCCGAACGGATGCGGGCTGGCGGCAGCGGCATTGCGGGCTTTTACACCCGCACCGGCGTCGGCACCCTGATTGCCGAAGGGAAAGAACATAAGGATTTCGACGGCCAGACCCATATTCTGGAACGTAGCATCGTCGCCGATCTGGCCATCGTCAAAGCATGGAAAGCCGATGACACCGGCAATCTGGTGTTCCGCAAGACAGCACGCAATTTCAACCCGCCCGCAGCGATGTGCGGCAAGATCTGCGTCGTCGAGGTCGAGGAGATCGTTCCACGCGGCAGCATCGATCCCGATCAGATCCATCTGCCCGGAATCTATGTGCATCGGATCATCCAAGGCACCCATGAAAAGCGCATCGAACAGCGCACGACCCGTAAGAAGGAGTCCGCGTAATGCCTTGGGATCGCAACCAGATGGCCGCCCGCGCGGCAGCCGAACTTGAAGACGGCATGTATGTAAACCTTGGCATCGGCATTCCGACTCTGGTGGCCAATTATGTTGGTGACAAGGACATCACCCTGCAGTCGGAAAACGGCATGCTGGGCATGGGCCCTTTCCCGTTCGAAGGGGAAGAAGATCCCGATCTGATCAACGCCGGCAAACAGACCATCACCGAACTGGACCGCACTGCCTATTTCGACAGTGCGACCAGTTTTGCGATGATCCGCGGGGGCAAGATCGCCGCCGCCATCCTTGGCGCGATGGAGGTTGCCGAAAACGGTGATCTTGCCAACTGGATGATCCCCGGCAAGCTGATCAAGGGCATGGGCGGCGCGATGGATCTGGTCGCGGGCGTGGGCCGCGTGATCGTGGTCATGGATCACACCAATAAGGCGGGCGATTCCAAGATCTTGCGCGAATGCACGCTGCCCCTGACCGGCAAAGGTGTCGTTGACCGCATCATCACCAATCTTGGTGTTCTGGATGTGGTCGATGGCGGTCTGAAGATCGTCGAGCTGGCCGATGGCATCTCCGAGGATGAATTGCGCAACGCGACGCAGGCGACCATCGTCACTTAAGCCGCTGACCTGTATTGGATTCAAAAGATGGGGGGCACTGCCCCCCATTGTCGTTGAAATAAAGAAAAAGGCCGCTTCATGCCCGAACTGACCGCCGACCAGATCCAGACGCTGTTCACCAAAAGCGATGGCAGCTTCCTTTGCGCCCGCTGGGGCCGTCCGGTCGCGCCGGTCATCTTCGGGTTGGCCGATGAAACACTGGATATTTTCCGCAGCGTGATCCGCGCTGGCTTTAACCACGCCCGACATCCGGTTGTCGAAACCGATCCGGAAATGGGTGCAAACCTGATGGTGTTTTTTGTCCGCGATTGGGCCGAATTGGCGGGGGTTCCCGACCTTGCGGAACTGACCGGCATTGCCGACCTGCCCGAACGGTTAGCAGGCCAGTCAGCAGACCAGTACCGCCTGTTCCGTTTCGATGACAACGGCGCGATCCGCGTCTGTATGGTTTTCCTGAACATGTCCGGCACGCTGGCCGACGCGCATCCCGCCGCACTGGCCGAGCGGGTGATGATGCAATCCGCCCTGACCTTTGCCACTGATTTTACCGCTGATGAACAAATGGCCGCGCTGATCCGCGCGGCCTATGATCCGGTCTTGCCGGTGGCGGTCGATCAGCCTGTCCACGCATTACGTCTAGCCGCGCGGTTGGCTTAGGGTGTCAACCCTTCAGGGTCCGGCAGACCGTTCGAACGCGCTGTTGCCGTCAGCGTATTCGCCAGCAGGCAGGCAATGGTCATCGGGCCAACGCCCCCGGGCACAGGCGTAAAAGCCCCTGCCACCTGCGCGACTGAAGCTTGATCGACATCGCCGACCAACCCGTCCTCGGTCCGGTTGATTCCGACGTCAATGACGGTGGCGCCCGGCTTGACCCAGTCCCCCTGCACGAATTTAGCCCGCCCGACAGCCGCGACGATGATATCAGCCTGACGGCATACAGCAGGCAGATCGGCCGTGCGGGAATGGGCGACGGTTACGGTCGCGCTGTCACGCAACAGCAGTTGTGCCATCGGCTTGCCGACAATATTGCTGCGCCCGATAACTACGGCGTTTTTGCCTGCAAGCGACCCCAGATGGTCGCGCAGCAGCATCAGACAGCCAAGCGGCGTGCAGGGCACCATGGCCTTTTGTCCGGTCGCCAGACGGCCCACATTCAGGATATGGAAGCCGTCGACATCCTTTTCAGGGGTGATGGCGTTGATAACTGCAGCCTCATCCATATGGTCAGGCAAGGGCAGTTGCACCAGAATGCCGTTCACAGCCGGATCGGCGTTCAGCGTTGCAATCAGCGCCAGCAGGTCGTCCTGTGCGGTTTCCACCGGTAGCTTGTGTTCGAACGAGGCCATTCCGACCTCTTTTGTCATACGCCCTTTGGACCGGACATAGACCTGACTTGCAGGATCTTCACCCACCAGAACGACGGCAAGACCGGGGGTTATACCCTTTTCCGCCATGCGGCCAACCTCGGCTGCGATGCGGGTCCGAAGGATGGCAGCGAATGCTTTGCCATCGATGATCTGGGCGGTCATGGACGATCCTTGTTCAGCTGACGTTCTTCCTGCGCAATGGCGGCATCGATCAGGATACGCCAGATCCGGTCATAAAGATCAGGATCAAGCCCATGCTGCATGGCATGGCCACGGACATTGGCGACCACTTCCTCGACCCGTTTGGGGATGCGTGCGGGCCAGCCGTTTCCGGTCTTGATCTGTGCGGCACGGTCGATCAGCGCGTGGCGACGGGCCAGCAACGCCATCAGTTCCAGATCAAGCGCGTCGATTTCACTGCGCAATGCCGGCATATCGGGAATATTGTTGATCGATGTCATCGTCCGGTTCCCATGCACCCTTATCACCTGAATCGCAAGACCTTGGCTAACGGCCCTGCTTGTCGGGCATCGCCTTGCGCAATTTGCCGATCATTGCTTTCAACTGCAACAGTTCGTCCATGCCAAGGCCGGTACCGTCGATGACGCAGTTCCTGATATCACCGGATTTCGATTCCAGCTCCTTACCCTGATCGGTCAGCGAGACAACCACCCGCCGTTCATCTTCGGGATCACGGGCACGGGTGACAAAGCCGCCGGATTCGATCCGTTTCAGCAAGGGCGTCAAGGTACTGCTGTCCAGCCCCAATTCCGCCCCCAGCTGCCCAACGGACAAACCGTCCTGCCCCCAGAGGGTCATCAGAACCAGATATTGCGGATATGTCAAACCAAGCGGGTCCAGCAACGGCTTATAAATCCGGCCAAATGCCAGATTGACGGCATAGACGTCAAAGCAAAGCATAGCCTCAAGCGGAGATGTCGTCTGTGTATTCATACAGACATATTTATGTGGCGCGCGATTGGATCGCAAGGCTTGCTTTTAAAATTCATCCTATTATATAGCGCGATAACCATTATCGCGAAAGGAAATCAGATGGTCACGAATGTCTTGTATCGCACTTCAGCGACGGCGACCGGTGGCGGTCGTGATGGACGCACCGCGCTGGACGATGGATCGGCGCAATTCGACCTGACGGTCCCCAAGGAACTGGGCGGACCCGGTGGCGACGGCCTGAACCCCGAACAGCTGTTCGCCTTGGGATATTCCGCCTGCTTTATGGGTGCATTGCGTCATCAAGCAGCGGCGCAGAAAATCACCGTGCCTGCAGATACCTCGATTAAGGTTGCCGTGGGCATTGGCCCGCGCGACGATGAAGGTTTCGGTCTTGATGTCCAGATCATTGTCGACCTGCCCGGAATGGACCGCGACGAAGCCCAAGCCCTGATCGAGGCGGCGCATCACGTCTGCCCCTATTCGCATGCCACCAAAGGCACATTGGCCATTACGCCTGCCTTGGCCTGAATAAAAAAAGCCCCCGATCCGGACCGGATCGGGGGCTTTTTTAATCAATGTGATTATGCCGGCGCTGGATCGCTGCCTGGCGTCGGGCCGGGTTTCGGAACCGCCGTAACCGCAGGGATCTTGCTGGCAGGCGTGTCATCGTCATTGTTGTCCAGTGAATCACCGCGGACAATCTTCCCGATTTCCTCACCCGTCAGGGTTTCATATTCCAGCAAACCTTTGGCCAGACGTTCGAATTCGACCGATTTTTCCGTCAGGATACGATAGGCTTCCTGATAACCATTCTCGATCAGCTCGCGGACCTCTTGCTCGATCAGTTCCTTCGTCGAAGCCGAAACTGAGAAGCCGCCGGTACTGCCGGAATAGCCTTCATGCGCTTCGGCATAATCGACCGCGCCGACCTTATCGGACATGCCCCAACGCATCACCATGGCACGTGCCAACTGGCTTGCCTGCTGGATGTCACCCGCCGGACCGTTCGATACGCCTTCTTCACCATATTTGATGATTTCAGCGGCCTTACCGGCCATCGTCATGATAATCTTTTGCTTGGCCTCATCCTTGTGGAAGTTCAGGCGATCATCTTCTGGCAGACTGACGACCATACCCAATGCACCACCACGCGGAATGATCGTGGCCTTATAGACCGGATCACATTTGGGCAGCGACAGACCGACAATGGCGTGGCCAGCCTCGTGATAGGCAGTTTTTTCTTTTTGTTCTGGCGTCAGAACCATGCTGCGGCGTTCGACACCCAGCATCACCTTGTCTTTTGCACTTTCGAAATCAGCCATGCTGACGAAACGACGGCCGATACGGGCGGCGGTCAGCGCGGCTTCGTTCACAAGGTTCATCAGGTCAGCACCCGAAAAACCGGGCGTACCGCGTGCAATCAGGCGCAAATCGACATCAGGACCGACAGGCACCTTGCGTGCGTGAACCGACAGAATTTTCTCGCGACCTTTGATATCGGGATTAGGCACGTGGATCTGACGGTCAAAACGGCCCGGACGCAGCAATGCGGGGTCCAGAACGTCTTTGCGGTTGGTCGCGGCGATGATGATGATGCCTTCATTGGCCTCAAAACCGTCCATTTCGACCAGCAGCTGGTTCAGCGTCTGTTCACGTTCGTCATTGCCACCACCGATGCCGACACCACGGGCGCGGCCCACTGCGTCGATTTCGTCGATAAACAGAATGCAGGGCGAGGATTTCTTGGCCTGCTCGAACATGTCACGGACGCGGCTTGCACCGACACCCACGAACATTTCCACAAAGTCCGAGCCAGAGATCGTGAAGAACGGCACACCAGCTTCGCCTGCAATCGCACGCGCCAGCAGCGTCTTACCGGTACCCGGAGGGCCGACCAGCAACGCGCCTTTCGGGATCTTGCCGCCAAGACGGCTGAACTTCTGCGGGTTGCGCAGGAATTCGACGATCTCTTCCAGTTCTTCCTTGGCCTCATCGATGCCCGCGACGTCGTCGAAGGTGACGCGGCCATGCTTTTCGGTCAGCAGCTTGGCCTTGGATTTGCCAAAGCCCATCGCGCCGCCCTTACCACCGCCCTGCATGCGGTTCATAAAGAAGATCCACACCCCGATCAGCAAAATGAACGGCAGCCAGACGCCGACCAGCGACATCAACCCCGAGCTTTGCTGCTTGACCACGCGGACATCGATGCCCTGCGCAATCAGCTTATCGGTGATTTCTTCGCCCATCGGACGAACGGTCGTATATTCCTGACCATCCGCGCCAGTCATGGCGACATCTTCCCCGTCAATCGTGACCGAGGAAACCTGTTCGTTCTGAACACGCTGGATGAAGTCGGAATAGCTGATCTGGCGACCGTTCATTGCACCTGATCCGTCACTGAACAGGTTGAACAGTGCCAGAACCATCAGGAACAGAACGACCCAGAAGGCGAAGTTACGTGCGTTGCCCAAAAGGGGTCCTCCGGCGGAATGCGGTTTGAATTGAAAATAGGGATTATCGGCGAAGGTTCAATGCGCCTTCACCAACCTGCGGAAATCTGACGCGCCCCGAATGGGCGAAACAGTGATTCCCGGCACCGGTTTCAACAATGGTGCCCCTATCAGACGGTCATTTTCCCAGATGGCGGGGCTTGCCGCGGCTTCGTCCCGCGTCATACCCGAATCGCGCCAATTCAAGCGAACAAGGTGATCCGTGCCCAGATTCGCGACATGTCGGCCATCGGGGACACCGGTGACCAGCCAGCGGCGGTCCCATGTCTGCCCGTCCCACGGCATCGCGCGGCGTGCCGCAGCAGCCTCGCGCGTCAGACGCAGCCGTCCACCGGAGGGCGACAGCATCACCCCGTCCAGCGTCACTTTGCCGCTGGCCATCATCGCCTCAAGCGCGTGGATCAGCGTGGCGCGGCGCGGCGGATAATCGGCCCCCGTCACCCAGCGACACCCCGCGACAAGGATACGACGGCGGATTTCGGGCGGCGCATCACGCAGATCAGCCAATGGCAACGACAGGCTGCCGCGGTCGAACTGCACATCGCGCGCCACCAGCAGCGCATAATCGGACAGCGCGGCACGGGCATCGGCGATATGTTCGGCGGAACGCGCCAGCCCCGACACGTCCAACCCCAAGGTGCGGATCGTCTGGCGAATGCGAACGCGGTCGAACTGCGCATTATCGTTGCTGGGATCGTCGATCCAGTCGATGCCACCGTCGCGCATCCAGTCGCGCAGCGCATCGCGCCCCACCCCCAGCATCGGACGCAGCCAGCGCATATCAAAGGCATCACGCCACGCGGCCATGGCAGCCAGCCCGTCGATGCCGGATCCACGCTCCAGCCGCATGACCAGCGTTTCAGCAACATCATCGGCAGTATGACCCAGACAGACCGCAGGCAGATCATTGCGCTGCGCCCAGCCCGACAGCAGCCGCAGCCGCGCATCACGGGCCTGCGCCATCAGATTGCCGGTCGAGGTATCGCGCTGCCACAGCAATGCCACATGCGGCAGCCCCAACTGGCGGGCAGCGCGGGCGACGGATTGCGCCTCGGCGGCGCTACCGTCACGCAGACCATGATCGACAGTGGCCACCATGACGCGACGTCCTTTGGCCCAATCCGCCGCGATATGCATCATCGCCACGGAATCACCGCCCCCCGATACCGCCAATCCGATTGCGGGCAGATCACCGGCCAGACGGTCAAGCGAAGTGCGAATGGTCGTGGCAGGGTCAGTCATCAAAAATCACCGGTATTCAGCCAGATCCGCCGCAGCCTCGGGGTCGATATCGGGATCAAGCAGCGGGTCCAGCGCGCCCAGATCATCAATGCCGCATCCCAACTGGCCGATGCGCTGTTCGGCGGTGGTTGCCTGCGATGTGCCGGGGAAACGGGCCGGAACCTCGGCCAGATAAAGGCAGGCGGCGGTGGCCTCGCCCTGTTCCTCGATCACGGTGGCAATGCCCAGCAGGCTTTCTGCCGCACGCGGACCGTCGGGATCGGCGGCGAAACCTTCCAGCCAGGCGGCTGCAGCGTCACGCGGTTGGCCTGCGCTTTGCAAGGATTGCCCGCGCAGGAACAAAGCCTCGGCAGTCAGGGGACCACCTGCGTGGGTCTGGGCAACATCCTCGAACATCCCGGCCGCACGGGCGTTGTCGCCCTGTTCCATGACCGCGACAGCGGCGTCGAAATCCGCCTGTTCCGAAGCCGTGGCAGCAGAGGCGCTGTCGTCAGACACCGCAGGGGCCGAAGGCGCAAGATCAGGCCCGCTGCCGACCTGCGGCTTGAGGGTTGTCAACGCGCTTAGATCGCAAGTCTCATCCATCTCGCAGACGCGAAACTCAAGATCGGAAAGCTGGCGGTCGGTCTCACGGGCCATCGTATTGATGCGGTTCTGCAAACGCTCGGCCTGATTGGTCAGCCGCGTCAGATGCGATTCCATGGCGTTCATGCGGTCGATGGCCGACGCCCCGCCCGCCGCCTGAAACCCTGACGCCCCCGAGGCGACCAGTTCCGACCGCAAGGATTGCAACTGGCCGCGCAGTTGCGACAGCTGTCCACGCATATCAGCCAGCGTCGCGGCGTCGGGCGCAGCTTGCGCCCCCGCCCCGCCCGCAAGCGACAGCGTTAAAAGCCCCGCAGCGACGGCCCGTCGGATCATGCCCCTGCCCCGCTGCTGTTGACGATGGTCACCGCACGGCGGTTTTTGGCATAGCATGTTTCTTCCGAACAGGTTTCGGCGGGACGTTCCTTACCGAATGACAGTGTGCGGATACGGTCCGGTGCCACACCCTGCGCGACCAGATATTCCTGAACCGCACTGGCACGACGCGCCCCAAGGGCAAGGTTATATTCGCGGGTGCCGGTTTCTTCGGCATGCCCCTGAACAATGGCGCTGAAGTTGCCGTGCTGGGTCAGCCATTCAGCCTGCCGCGCCAGAACATTGCGCGCATCGGGCGTCAGCGTCGTCTGGTCTGCGGGAAACAGCACCGTATTGCCCACGCCGCTTTGGAAGTATTCGGCGGTTGCCTGCGACCCCAAGGTGCCGCCGGTCAGGTCCCCCTGAAACACCGCGCCCCCGCCCACACTGGCATAGGGGTCCGCCACAGGCGGCGCGACCGGCGGCGCGGGCTGGGCACAGGCCGCAAGGGCCAGCAGGCACCCTGACAGGGCGGTCTTCATCGCGGCGTTCATCATGTCATCCTCATGGCATCAGGGGGCCCCAGGACGGGTCCGAGGCAGCAAAATCAAGTTTCATGGGTCGCATGTTCCGACCCGTGATGTCCACGGAATGCAAGCGCGGCTGGCCATTTCCCCCGGGGGTGACGCGGGTGAACATCACCACCCGCCCGTTGGGTGCCCATGTCGGACCTTCGTCAAGGAAGGATTCGGTCAGCATTTTCTCGGACGAGCCATCTGTCCGCATTACACCAATGTGGAATTTGTCGCCGATCTGCTTGGTGAAGGCAATCATATCCCCCTTGGGCGACCAGACGGGCGACCCGTAGCGACCGTCGCCAAAGCTGATCCGCGTCGGCTCTCCGCCCTCGACCGGCATGATATACAGCTGCGGCGTCCCCGACCGGTCGCTTTCGAACACGATCCGGCGTCCGTCAGGGCTGAAACTGGGCGAGGTTTCGATCGACGGCGCAGTCGTCAGGGACCTTTGCGCGCCCGATCCGGCATCCATCAGCCAGATATCGGTATTGCCGCCCTTTTCGTGCGAATAGACCACCGAACGGCCATCAGGGCTGAAACTGGGGGCAAAGGCCATCGATCCCTGATCCACCGTCAGCGCACGCGATGTGACGGTGGCCACATCCATGACCTGGATCTGCGGAAAGCCGCTGTCATAGCTGGTAAACAGCAGACGGCGACCATCGGCGGAAAACTTGGGCGCCAGCACCAGCGACGAACTGTCGGTCATCCACAGGATGTTCGCGCCGTCATAATCCATAACGCCGATCCGCTTGATACGCGCATTCTTGGGGCCGGTTTCCTGAACAAAAGCAACGCGGCTGTCGAAATAGGGTTTTTCACCGGTCAGACGCACATAGACCTGATCGGCGATCTTATGGGCGGCCCTGCGCCAGTCGGCGGCGCGGGCATCGAATTGCATCCCGTCGCCCTGCGGCTGACCCGAGATGATGTCGAACAGCCGGAAACGGACGCTGATATTATCACCGTTCTGGGTCACCTCGGCCGAGACCAGCGCCTGCGTGTCAATCGTGCGCCAATCGTCATAGCTGACAGCCTCGGAAAAGCTGGCGGCTTTGGCGACGCTGTCGGAAGGAACCTCGCGGAACAATCCCGTTCCGGTCAGATCGTCGGCCACCACGCTGCGTACCTTGGCGGCCAGATCGGGCGTGCCGTGGAACTGCGGGATCGCGATGGTCATCGGTTCGATGATGCCGTCGGTAATTTCGATACGCAGTGGCGTGTCTTGCGCGTGGGCCGCGGTGCCAAATACCCCCGTCGAAACCGACAGGGCCATCAGCAAGGCCGGAGCAAGGATAAGTTTGCGGAACATGGCGTCCTCATTACCTTGGGCAGAGCGGAAACGAAAGACCGTGACCGGTCTCTTTCCCCTCAGAATTCAATACCATCGGGGCGGAATTTCACCACGACATCGCGCCAGCGGCCATATTTGGACGCAGGCAAATCAAAACCGGAACCGCCGCACATCAGAATGGCACGGCGTGCCACGTCATAGGCTTGTTGCGCCCCCGCGTCAGAGCCACCATCGAAATCGACGATGCGAAAGCTGTTCTGTTCCGGCACACCCTGCGGCGTCAAGCTGAACCCGACCGAAACTGTCATCCGCGATGCCTCGACCGACAGCGCGCCGACGTTCCAGCAATTCTGGATGGCAAAGCGCAGGCCTTCGCGTTCCGAAAAGGACATCGGCTGGCCCATCGGCATCGCCTCGGCGCCGTTCTGACCGGAATCGCGGGGGGATCGGCTGCTGTCGTGGCTGGGCACCAGTTGCATCAGATCGCGTGGCGGACCCGAGAAATTGTTTTCTCCCGCCCCCGCGCCTTCACCGTTTCCCGCCATGGCCCCCGCAAGGGCGGCGGCCAATGGATCAAGTCCCGCCGAGGCACCGCTGCCCCCTTCGATGCTTTGACGGTCCCCGCCAAAGGCATCTCCGGTCGAGGCGGCTTCCTGTCCGGAACCACCGCCCTGCCCTTCCTGAGCCTGACGCAAAGCATCCTCCAGCGCCTGACGATCGGCTTCGGCTCTTTCGGCGGCTTCGGCCTCGGCGGCGGCACGACGTTCTTCGGCTTCACGTTCGGCGGTCCGGCGTTCTTCCGCAGCGCGTTCAGCGGCCTCGGCAGCGCGACGTTCTTCGGCGGCCCGTTCCGCAGCCTCGGCGGCCTGACGTTCCTCGGCGGCACGCTCTGCAGCTTCCGCAGCGCGGCGCTCCTCGGCCTCTTGCTCGGCGGCTTCGGCGGCACGACGTTCTTCCGCTTCGCGTTCGGCTGCTTCTGCTGCCTGACGTTCTTGCGCCGCACGTTCCGCAGCCTCCGCCGCGCGGCGTTCCTCGGCCGCGCGATCGGCGGCTTCGGCCGCGCGTTGTTCTTCTGCGGCCCGTTCGGCGGCTTCGGCCGCGCGCCGATCCTCGGCCTGTTGTTCGGCAGCTTGTGCTGCGCGAAGTTCCTCGGCGGCGCGTTCCGCAGCCTCGGCAGCTTGGCGTTCTTGTACCGCACGGTCAGCCGCCTCGGCGGCACGACGCTGTTCGGCGGCCTCTGCCTCGGCGCGGGCAGCTGCTTCTGCAGCATCGGCAGTTGCCTGTTCACGGGCCGCATTGCGGGCGGCTTCTTCAGCCGCCGCAGCATTTGCGGCACGGGTGGCTGCGGCACGTTCTTCAGCTGCGCGGTTTTCAGCGGCCTGTGCGGCGGCAGCGCGGGTCGCCTCTGCGGCAGCAGCCTGACGGCGGTTGTAATTCTGTTCCAAGCCTGCGGGACGATCCTGCGGACGGGGTGATGTGTCCAGCGCCAGTGCCGAACGCGGTTCCTCTGTCGGCGCGGCAGCGGCGTCGGGTGCTGCAGCAACAGGCCGTGACGGCTGGGCCGAAGGTGCGGGTGCGGCAGGTGCGGCAGGAATGCGCGCCTCGGCCTCGGGGCGGTCTTGGGTGTCGGTCGTCGGCAGATCGGTCGCAACCTCGACAGGCTCGGCGGCTTCAAAATCACTGAGGTCGGGCACGGTTTCGGCCTGATCAGGCTGCGCCAGTTGCGTAGCACCCGCCGGACGCGGGGGTTGTGCATCAACGGGGCGCGCGGTGCCATTGGCATCCACTTGCTGGTCGGATTGATCCGCAATGGCCGATGCTTCAGAGCCCACGGGACCATTCCCGCGCGCCGCAGCTGCCAGTTTTTCAAAGTCGGCACCGCTGATGGTCGACACCTGTGTTGACCGCACCGGCGGGCTTGGCTGGGGGCGGAACAATGCCCCACCCACGATGGCCCATAGGATCAGCGCGGTATGCGCGACCCCCGAAACCCAATATCCCGTGCGGCTTTCGCGGTCATCCATCACTTAGCCATCCATCCGTGGGCCACCGGCCTCGGTCACCAGAACGATGTCGGTGATGCCAGCCGCATTCAGCGCGCCCATGATCTGGACCACGCGCGAATAGGCAATCGTGCCATCCGCCCGCAAATAGACCCGACCGGATTCGCGTTCACCCAAGGCCGCACGCAGCGCGGACACCACCTGCGTGTCGTCCACCGGCTGGTCCATGACCAGCATCGACCCTTCAGCAGGGATCGAAATCACCAGCGGCTCTTGCTGTTCCGTGGGCACAGCACTGGCAGCGGTTTGCGGCAGGTTCAGCGGCACACCTGCGGTCATCAGGGGGGCGGCGACCATAAAGATGACCAGCAGTACCAGCATCACGTCCACAAAGGGCGTCACGTTGATTTCGGACATCGGCTGGTTACGACGACGCCCCTTGCGGCTGACCCGTTTGACGACCGAGGACCCCATAACTTACGCCTCGTCCATCTGGCGCGACAGCAAGGTCGAGAATTCATCCGAGAAGGATTCCCATCCGCCAACCACGCGTTCGGCATCGCCTGACAGTTTGTTATAGAAAACAACGGCAGGAATGGCCGCGACCAGACCGAATGCGGTGGCCAGAAGTGCCTCGGCGATGCCGGGGGCCACGACGGCAAGGCTGGTGTCTTGTGACAGGGCGATGCCCTCGAACGCGGATTTGATGCCCCAGACGGTACCGAACAGGCCGATAAAGGGCGCGGTCGAACCGACCGTTGCAAGGAAGGACAACCCACGGAACAAGCGCTGTTCCTCGCGCTGGATGGCGACGTTCATGGCGCGGTCGATGCGGGCGATGCCGCCAGGGATCAGACGGCCATCGTCACGGTGGCTGCGGCGCCATTCGGTCATGCCGGCGGCGAAGATACGTTCCGACGACCCCTTCGGGCGATCCCCAAGGCGGTCATAAAGATCGTCCAGCGGTTCACCCGACCAGAAGGCGCGGTCAAAGCGGTTCGCCTCGACGCGGGCACGGGCAAAACCCATGAATTTCTGGATAATGATCGACCATGACCAGAAAGAGGCGACGATCAGGATGACCATCACCACCTGAACCGTCAAGGACGCGCGGAAGAACAACGCCATTGCCGAGAAATCGAGGGCCTCAGCGGCCTGAATGGGTTCCATAATCACTGCCTTATCATCAAGGATCGACGGCTGCATGCCGCGACCTTTTGTTACGCGCCTTTTATCGTGTTCCTAGCAACTGTTTCAGCCCCCGACGCAACACAATGGCGTCACTTTTATGCAATCCGCAGCCGATATGCCGCAATCGCACGATATGCGGGCTGTAACGCATCTGCCAAACCCGCCAATTCGCCCGCCAGAACCGGCAAATCCCCTTCCGGCCCACCAAATCCGGTCGAGGCATTGACCGCATCATACCACACAGCGCCCCAAACGCCGTCTTCGGGATGCGGTCCCTTGGTCCATGACAGCATTGCGGGCGTATAGTCGATGCCGATGGCCGCGCAAAGCGCCCGCAAAGCACGGTCGGGATGGCGGCGGATATCGGCGCTGTCGATAACGACAGGGGCCGGACCCCGTTCGGCCATCTGCGAAAACATCTGCCACTGACGATCAAAGCCCAGTTCCGCCGGATCGGGCAACCCGCGTTTTTGTGCAAATGAAGCCACGACCCGTTCAGGTTCGCGAATCAGGAAAACATTCGTGACCTGACCGGTCCACCCCAGATCCATATCGGGCAGCATGTGCTGGACCATATGTTTCTGATACTGCAGCGGCGCTGTCCCGCCTGTTGTCAGTTCGGGCAGGACATCGTGCCAATCGACCGGCTGGCTGGCAATCACCTGTTCGCGCATCGGATGCGGCAGTCCGGTCTGCACCAGATAATGCGCATAGAAAGGTTCATCGACACAGGCGCAATCACCACGCGCACCGAAGCTGCGCATCATCGCCGTCGACAGGTTGCGCGGCCCCGA
The DNA here is from genome assembly GCF_003590715.1 of Paracoccus sp. JM45. GTDB lineage: Bacteria > Pseudomonadota > Alphaproteobacteria > Rhodobacterales > Rhodobacteraceae > Paracoccus. The sequence continues at coordinate 318,795 of NZ_QQVY01000003.1, read as the reverse complement.
CCACATGGCGATCCGCTTGGTCATTGCCGTAAAATCGCGGCCAGATCGGTGGGCAGCCGCACCGGACGCCCCCTGCCATCCAGACAGGCGATGGTGACGCGGGCGGTGAACAGAACCTCCTCGCCGCGCATGACTTTCTGGTCGACGACAACCCGCGCGGGGCTCTCTTGTGCCAATCCGGTCACGACGGTCAGCAGATCATCGAAACGGGCGGGGCGCAGGTAATCCGCCTCGACCCGCCGGACGGCAAAGACATGGCCGGTGGCTTGCTGCATGGCCAGCTGGTCAATGCCCAGCTGGCGCAGCCATTCCGTGCGGCCACGTTCGATAAATTTCAGATAGTTGGCGTAATAGACGATACCGGCAAGATCGGTATCCTCGTAATATACGCGAAGGGTCATGTGATGGCTCATGCCGCGAAAGCTATGCGCTTGGGCGGCGGCCCTCAACCGGGAAAAAGTGTGCCTTGGCCCGCCGGTGTCGGCATATCCAGACCCAGATGCCGCCATGCCCGCGCCGCCAGCTGACGCCCGCGCGGGGTGCGGGCGATCAGGCCCTGTTGCAGCAGGTAAGGTTCGATCACTTCCTCGATCGCATCGCGGCTTTCCGACAGGGCCGCCGACAGCGTTTCCACCCCCACCGGACCGCCGCCGTAATGCTGTGCCATCAGCGTCAGATAGCGACGGTCGGCACCGTCCAGCCCCAGATCATCGACGCCCAGCCGGTTCAGGGCGATATCGGCAATCTCGCGGGTCAGACGGCCATTGCCTTCGACCAAGGCGAAATCGACAACGCGGCGCAATAGGCGACCGGCGATGCGCGGAGTGCCACGCGAACGGCGGGCAATTTCCATCGTGCCTTCGGGTTCGGCACTGATTCCCATCAGACGCGCGCCCCGCTGGACGATCAGGTCCAGTTCGGGGATTTCGTAAAACTGCAGACGGGTCGGAATGCCGAAGCGGTCGCGAAGCGGCGTCGTCAACAGACCCAGACGCGTCGTCGCACCGACCAACGTAAAGGGCTGCAATTCGATGCGGACGGTGCGGGCGGCAGGGCCTTCGCCGATGACCAGATCCAGCTCGAAATCCTCCATTGCCGGATACAGGACCTCTTCCACCGCCGGATTCATCCGGTGGATTTCGTCGATGAACAGAACGTCGCGCGCTTCAAGGTTGGTCAGGATCGCCGCCAGATCACCGGCCCGCGCGATCACTGGCCCCGAGGTCATGCGGAAATTCACCCCCAGTTCGCGCGCCATAATCTGCGCCAGCGTCGTTTTCCCCAACCCCGGAGGACCGAAAAACAACGTGTGATCCATCGCCTTGCCGCGCATCTTGGCGCTTTCGATGAAGACCCGCAGATTGGCCCGCGCCTCGGCCTGACCGACGAATTCGGAGAGATTCTGCGGACGCAGGGCGCGGTCTTCGGCATCGCCTTCCAGCGGCTCGGGACGCAGATCGGGGTCGGGCTGGGTCATCAATGGCTCCAAGGCCCTTGGCTGCGGGACTTGCCGCTGCGGGGGATGCGTGTGGGTGTGGCGGGTTCGGGTGCCGCGCGCATTGCCATCAGACGGGCGATGCGTTCTTCGGTCGGCGGGTGGGTGGTGAACAGCTTGTCCATCCGCAAACCGGCCAGCGGGTTGATGATGAACATGGATGCCGCCGCAGGGTTCTGTTCGGCGGGCATATTCACCGTACGCCCCGCAGTCCCTGCGATCCGCTGCAAAGCCGATGCCAGCGCGCGCGGCTGGCCGCAGATTTCAGCGCCGGTCTTATCCGCCTCGTATTCGCGGGCGCGCGACACGGCCATCTGCACCATCGTTGCGGCCAAAGGCGCAAGGATCATCGCGGCGATTGACCCCAGCATCCCGCCCCGATCATCGCGGCGGGTGAAGATCATCATATTGCCCATCATCGCGATGGCACCGGCCATCGTCGCAGTGATGGTCATGGTCAACGTGTCGCGGTGTTTGATATGGGCCAGTTCATGCGCGATGACACCGGCCAGCTCATCTGCGGTCAGCGTGTTCACCAGCCCTTGCGTGACAGCGACAGCGGCATTGTCGGGGTTGCGGCCCGTGGCAAAGGCATTGGGCTGTTCGGTCGGCAACAGATACAGCTTGGGCATCGGCAGACCGGCACGATCGGCCAAAGCCGCCGTCATGCCATAGATTTTCGCGCCCTGCTGCGGTGACAATTCGACCGCGCCCTGCTGGCGCAGCACCATCTTGTCGCTGTTCCAATAGCCGAAGAAATTCATGCCGCCCGCGATCAGAAAGGCGATAATCACGCCCCCCTGCCCGCCCATCATCCAGCCAAGCGCCATGACCAATGCGGTCATGGCGGCCATCAGCAGAAAAACCTTCGCGTTGCCTGCCATCGTCAGTCCCCTTGATCAATCCTTGGGCGCCAAGGCCCGCAATGCCGCGCGGATCAACGCCTGCATGGATGCGGCAGGTTCCGCAGCCTGCGCCTGCGCGACAGCACTGGCAGCCTCGGAGGGAGCATAGCCCAGATTGGTGAGCGCCGACAGGGCATCGGCCATCGCCTGACCTGAATGTGCATCGGGCTTGGCTGCACGTTTGACAGCAACAGGGGCTTCGGTTTCGATCACCGGATCATCGGCACCCGCGCCGACATTCTGCGAACCGGCATCCACAGTGAACGTGCCGCCAAGCGCCATGACGGACGGGGCCTTGTCCTTCAGTTCCAGCACGATCCGCTGCGCCAGTTTCGGCCCCACGCCATTGGCCTTACGGACCGAGGCCCAATCGCCAAGCGCAATCGCGCGGCCCAGACCTTCTGGCCCCAGCGTGCCAAGGATGGCCAGTGAGACCTTGGCCCCCACGCCCTGCACGCTGGTCAGCAGACGGTGCCATTCCTTTTCCAGCATGGTGGTAAAGCCGAACAGCTGCAGCAGATCCTCGCGCACGACCAGTTCGGTATAGAGCGCGGTTGCCTGTCCGACAGGTGGCAATCCCGCGCCCGTGCGTTCGCTGACATGGACAATATAGCCGACGCCGCGCACGTCGATCAGCACATGGTCCTGTGCGCGGTGCAGGATGATCCCTGCGATACGTCCGATCATGCGGCACCTGTCTTTGGCTGTGCCACACGCAGGGTGCGGCTTTGAAGATGGCGGGCGTGGCAAATGGCGATGGCCAGCGCATCGGCGGCATCGGCGCTGTCGAATTGCACCCCTGCCAGCTGGATGCGGACCATATGCTGCACCTGTTCTTTGGCAGCGTGACCGACACCGACGACGGTCTTCTTGACCGCGTTCGGGGCGTATTCGCCCACTGCGATCCCCGCCTCGGCAGGGGCCAGCAGGGCGACACCGCGGGCCTGCCCCAGCTTCAGCGTGCCGGTGGCGTCCTTGTTCACAAAGGTCTGTTCGACCGCCGCCTCATCCGGCTGATAGGTGGCGATCACAGCACACAACCCGCGATACAGAACCGACAGCCGCGCCCCCAGATCCTGCGCGCCATCCGAATGGATCACCCCGTTCGCGATATGTTTAATGCGCGAGCCGTCCACCTGAATGATGCCCCAGCCCATATTCCGCAAACCGGGGTCGATGCCCATGACCTTCATGCTGCCCTCATCTTTTTTCCGATAGCTAGCACGAAGCGCGAACATCCGCCAAGGCGCTATTCCTCCAGCACGTCCAGCACGCCGGGGACGGCGCGCAGGGCCTGACGTGCGGGGGTGGTCAGAGGGGCGTCATTGGCGATCTCGATCTCGATCACCTCATCGCCTTGGCGCAGGCGCAGGCGGACGGGGCCGCGTGACCGTGACGGCACGATGATATCGGTGCGGATGCGGCCCAACACCTCGGCCAGACGGGGGATGGTGTCGGCGCCCTGCATTTCGACGGCCAGACAACCCGCCCCCGCATCGGCCACGGCGTCCTCCAGCGCGGTCACGGAATTGGCCAGCATCTTGACCTGATCGCCCGAGGGTTCGACCTTGACCTGCAGGACAACGTTCTGCCCCGGTTCCAGCTGGTCACGGGAGGCGTTCAGCAGGTCGGAAAACACCGTCACCTCATACAGGCCCGTCGGGTCCGACAGGCTGACAAAGGCGTATTGCGTGCCCTTGGCAGATTTGCGTTCCATGCGCGCGGCAACCGTGCCCGCGATCTGGGCAACCATCGGACCGCCCAAAGCCTCGTTGCTGATTTCGGCCAGTGTCTGGACTTTCTTGCGACGCAGGGCGGGCAGATAATCATCCAGCGGATGGCCCGACAGGTAAAAGCCGACGGCCTTATGTTCCTCGCCTAGCTTTTCGGCAGGCAGCCAGATGCCGGCGATGGGTGCGCGTGGCGGCGGCAAATCCTCGCCCCCGCCAAACAGCGAGGTTTGCGACGATGACGCCTGTTCCTGCACCGCTGCCGACCATGCCACCAGCCCGTCCAGCGATTTCATCACCCGCGCGCGGTTGTCGTCCAGCAGGTCGAAACCACCCGCACGGGCCAGCATTTCCAGCGGGCGCTTACCGACGCGCTTCATATCAACACGGCGGGCAAAGTCGTAAAGGTCGCGGAAGGGTTCATCGCCCCGCGCGGTCTCGATCAGCCGCATCGCATCCAGACCAACGCCCTTTAGTGCGCCCAGCGCGTAATGGATTCGGCCTTCCTTGACGGTAAAACTTGGAGCGGACCGGCTGACGCAGGGGGGGACAATTTCAATCCCCATGCGGTCGCATTCGCGCTTATAGACGGCCAGCTTGTCGGTCAGATGGATATCGCAGTTCATCACCGCAGCCATGAATTCGACCGGATGGTTCGCCTTCAGCCATGCCGTCTGATAGCTGACAACCGCATAAGCGGCTGCGTGCGATTTGTTGAAGCCATAGTTGGCGAATTTCTCCAGCAGGTCGAAAACCTCACCGGCTTTCTTTTCGGGCACCTTGTTTTCGATGCTGCCTTTGACGAATTTCGGGCGTTCCTTCGCCATCTCGGCGGCGATCTTTTTGCCCATGGCGCGGCGCAGCAGGTCGGCACCGCCAAGACTGTAACCGGCCATGACCTGAGCGATCTGCATCACCTGTTCCTGATAAACGATGATACCTTGGGTTTCCGCCAGAATATGGTCGATAGTCGGATGCACCGACTCCAGATCACGCGCGCCGTTCTTTACGTCGCAATAGACCGGAATGTTTTCCATAGGACCGGGACGATAGAGCGCGACCAGCGCGACAATATCCTCGATACAAGTGGGTTTCATGCGCCGCAGCGCGTCCATCATGCCGCTGGATTCAACCTGGAACACTGCGACCGTGCGGGCGGATGCGAAGAGATCATAGCTGGGCGTATCGTCCAGCGGGATCAGGTTGATCTGGTTTTCCGTCCCCGGTGTGGGTTCGTACAGCTGGCGACCATCGGCGGCGATATGCAAAGGCCGCCCCCCGCCATTGATCAGATCGACGGCATTCTGGATGACGGTCAGGGTCTTCAGACCCAGAAAGTCGAATTTGACCAGACCCGCCTGTTCCACCCATTTCATATTGAACTGGGTTGCGGGCATGTCAGATGCTGGGTCGCGATACAGCGGCACCAGACGGTCCAGCGGCCTGTCCCCGATCACCACACCCGCCGCGTGGGTCGAGGCATTGCGGTACAACCCCTCCAGCTGTTCGGCATAATCCAGCAGACGGGCGACGACTTCTTCTTTTGCGGCTTCGCGCAGGCGGGGTTCATCGGCGCGGGCCTTGGTGATGCTGACCGGCTTGACCCCTTCGACGGGAATCATCTTGGACAGGCGGTCCACCTGCCCGAATGGCAGCTGCAACACGCGGCCGACGTCACGGACCGCCGCCTTGGATAGCAGCGCACCAAAGGTGATGATCTGCCCGACCTTATCGGCCCCGTACTTGTTCTGCACATAGCGGATCACTTCTTCCCGACGATCCATGCAGAAGTCGATGTCGAAGTCGGGCATGCTGACGCGTTCAGGGTTCAGGAAGCGTTCGAACAGCAGGCTGTAGCGCAGCGGATCAAGGTCGGTGATGGTCAGCGCATAGGCCACCAGCGACCCGGCACCCGACCCGCGGCCCGGACCGACAGGAATGCCCTGATCCTTGGCCCAGCCGATAAAATCGGCCACGATCAGGAAGTAACCGGGGAAGCCCATCTGTTCGATGATGCCCAGTTCGAAATCCAGCCTTGCGTGGTAATCCTCGACGCTGACGGCATGGGGGATGACCTTCAGGCGGGCTTCCAACCCCTCGCGCGCTTGGCGGCGCAGTTCGGCCACCTCGTCATCGGCAAAGCGCGGCAGAATGGGCGCGTGCTTGGCGACGGCAAAGGCGCAGCGGCGGGCGATTTCGACCGTATTCTCGATCGCCTCGGGCAGGTCGGCGAACAGAACCGCCATTTCCTGCGGCGATTTGAAGTAATGCTGCGGCGTCAGGCGGCGACGCGGCTGGGATTGGTCGACATAGGCTTTTTCAGCAATGCAAATCAGCGCATCATGTGCCTCGTACATGGTCGATTTGGGGAAATAGACGTCATTGGTGGCGACAAGCGGCAGGTCTTTAGCGTAGGCCAGTTCGATCAGTCCGGCTTCACTGGCGGCTTCGGCCAGCATCAATTGGCCATTGTCGCCCGGATGACGTTGCAATTCGACATAGAGCCGCGTTGGAAATGCCTTGGCCAGTGTATCGGCCAGCGCCCCCGCCTTATCCGCCTGTCCCTGCGCGATCAGCAGACCGAGTGGCCCCGTGGCACCGCCGGTCAGACAGATCAGCCCCTCGGCGCGGTCGCATAGATCCTGCACCGTCACATGCGGCAAGTCCCCACCTTCACGCAGATAGAGGCACGAGGACAGCGACATCAGGTTCAACCAGCCTGCCTGATTTTGCGCCAGCAGGACAACGGGACCGGTCGCTTCCCCTTGCAGGGTCACCTGACAGCCGACAATCGGCTGGATCCCTTTGTCACGGGCCTTCACGCTGAATTCCAGCGCGGCGAACATGTTGTTGCTGTCGGTCAATGCAACAGCGGGCATGCCGGCATCTGCCGCCAAAGTGGGCAGTTTGCCGACAGGAATGGCACCTTCTAGCAATGAATGCTCGGAATGTGTGCGAAGATGGATGAATCGGGGGGAATTTGCGGCCATAATGGGAACAGTATCTCAGCCTGCCCAAACAGTGCAATTGCCCTGACGGGGATTTACGTTCTAAGCAGGTCAGGATTTGACCAAGGGGATGATTTTGAACAACGCCGCAGTGTTTCGGGCCGAGGGGATCGGCAAGTCCTATCCCGGCGTCCGCGCCAATGACGACGTGTCCTTTCAGGTGGACGCCGGACAGATCCATGCCCTGTTGGGCGAAAACGGGGCCGGCAAATCAACGCTGGTCAAGATGATCTATGGTCTGGTGCGCCCCGATCAAGGGCGGATGACGCTGACGGGCGATCTTCACCAACCCGCCGACCCCAAGGCGGCCCGCGCGGCAGGCGTGGCGATGGTCTTCCAGCATTTTAGCCTGTTCGATGCGCTGACCGTGGCCGAAAACATCGCGCTGGGCATGGAAAACCCGCCCCCGCGCCGTGAACTGGCGGCCCGCATCACCAAGGTCAGTCATGACTTCGGCCTGCCACTGAACCCCGCGCGGCGCATCGTCACCCTGTCCGCAGGCGAACGCCAACGGGTCGAGATTATCCGCTGTCTGTTGCAAAACCCGCGCCTGCTGATCATGGACGAACCCACCAGCGTCCTGACCCCGCAAGAGGCTGAACTGCTGTTCGCTACCCTGCGCAAGCTGGCCGCCCAAGGCACCGCCATCCTTTATATCAGTCACAAGCTGGATGAAATCCGCACCCATTGCGATTGCGCCACCATCCTGCGCCATGGCCGCGTGGTGGACAGCTGCGATCCCCGCGCCCATTCGGCCCGTGAATTGGCTGCAATGATGGTCGGCGGCGAAATGCGCGAGGTGGACCGTTCAGGCCGCCATGCGGGCAATGTGTTGTTATCGATCCGCAACCTGTCCCAGCCCGCCCCGAATGCCGAAGGCACGGCGTTGAAATCCGTGTCGCTGGACCTTTGCGCGGGGCAAATTCTTGGCATTGGCGGCGTAGCAGGGAACGGTCAGGAAGAACTGCTGGCCGCATTGACCGGCGAAATCCGCAGCGCGGCAGGCAGCATCACCCTTGAAGGGAATGACCTATCCAGCCTTGGTCCCGAACCGCGCCGCAAGGCCGGTCTGCTGACCGCGCCCGAGGATCGTTTGGGCCATGCTGCTGTCCCCGATTTCAGCCTGACCGAAAATACGCTGCTGACTGCAGGGGCGCGGAAAGGTCTGGTCAATCGCGGCATGATCGACCACCGCGCCGCCCGCACCTATGCCGAGGCGGTGATTGCAGGTTTCGACGTCCGCACCCCCGGCCCCCATACCGCCGCCCGCGCCCTGTCGGGTGGTAATCTGCAGAAATTCGTGATCGGCCGCGAGGTGATGCAAAATCCCCGCGTGCTGGTCGTCAACCAGCCCACTTGGGGCGTCGATGCCGGTGCGGCAGCCTTTGTGCGCCAATCGCTGCTGGATCTGGCGCGTCAGGGGGCGGGGGTCATCGTCATCTCTCAGGATCTGGACGAACTTTTGGAACTTTCCGACCAATTCTGCGCCCTGAACGAAGGGCATCTTTCCGAACCGCTGCCGACCCAAGGGCTGACCCTTGACCAGATCGGCCTGATGCTGGGCGGCGCGCACGGCATGCAGGAAGCGGCGTTATGATCCAGCTTGTTCCACGCAGCACAGCATCAACCTTCTGGCAGATCGCGACGCCCGTCATGGCGGTGCTGGCCACGATGATCGCGGGCGGGATCCTGTTCGCCATCATGGGCCATGATCCGGTCGCTGCAATCCGCACCATCTTCTGGGACCCGCTTTTCGGGCCAGCGGCATCCTATTCCCGCCCGCAATTGCTGGTGAAGGCCGCGCCGCTGATCCTGATCGCCTCGGGGCTGGCAATCGGCTTTCGCGCCGGTATCTGGAACATCGGCGCCGAGGGGCAATACATCATCGGCGGCATCACCGGTGCTGCTGTCGCCCTGGCCGCCTATCCATTCGAAGGCATGTGGATTTTCCCCGCCATGGTCATCGCAGGCGCTGCTGGCGGTTGGGCATGGGGCATGATCCCTGCTTTGCTACGCAACTGGTTCGGGGCGTCGGAGATTCTGGTGTCGCTGATGTTGGTCTATGTCGCCCAGCGCGTGGCCGCATGGATGGCATTCGGCCCGATGAAAAACCCCGAAGGCTACGGCTTTCCGGGATCACGGAATTTGCAGCAATACCCCGCAGCATCAAACCCCGAACTGATCGAGGGCACCGGCGCGCATTGGGGCGTTGTTGCCGCTGCCGTTGCCGTTCTGGTGACATGGGTGCTGGTCAGCCGCCACATTCGCGGTTTCCACATTCGCGCCGCAGGGTCTGCCCCGCGTGCCGCCCGCTTTGCCGGTGTCAGTCCCGCCACGCTTGTCGCCTTCAGCCTTGGCCTGTCAGGTGCTTTGGCCGGTATGGCCGGCCTGTTCGAGGTGTCGGGCCCCGCAGGCCAGATCACCGACAATCTGGGCACGGGTTACGGCTTTACCGCCATCATCGTCGCTTTCCTTGGCCGCTTGCATCCGGTCGGCATTTTGCTGGCAGGGCTGTTGCTGGCGCTGACCTATATTGGCGGCGAACTGGCACAGCTGACCATGCAACTGCCCGCAGCGACAGTGCAGGTCTTTCAGGGGATGTTGCTGTTTTTCCTGCTCGGGTTTGACGTGCTGACCCGTTTCCGCATCCAGAGAAGGGGCAAGTGATGATCGATCCGCTGTCGATATTCCTGCTGCTTCTGTCAGCATCCACCCCCATTCTGTTCGCCGCCCTCGGGGAACTGGTGGCCGAACGCGCGGGCATTCTGAACCTCGGGGTCGAGGGGATGATGATCGCCGGTGCATTGGCCGGCTTTGCCGCCGCCTATGCAACTGGCAATCCGTTCCTCGGGTTTCTGGTCGCGGCATTGGCAGGGGCGGCGATCTCGCTGCTGTATACCGTGCTGACACAGCTTTTTCTGGCCAATCAGGTCGCATCCGGCCTTGCACTGACCCTGTTCGGGCTGGGCCTTGCCGCCATGTTCGGCAAACCGTTCGAAGGTGTAAAGGCCCCGCCCATGCCCATCGGCCCCTTGGGCATCAACTGGATCGTCTGGCTGGGGCTGGCCATGGTCCCCGCCATCTGGTGGTTCATGAACCGCACGCGCCGCGGGTTGATCCTGCGCGCGGTGGGTGAAAACCATGACGCGGCCCATGCGCTTGGTTATGACGTCCGCGCCACCCGCGCCGCTGCCATTGCGTTTGGCGGGGCAATGGCGGGCGTCGGCGGGGCCTTCATCAGCATCGCCACCGTCCTGCAATGGACCGAAGGCATGACCGCAGGCGCGGGCTGGATCGCTCTGGCGATTGTGGTCTTTTCGAACTGGACCGCATTTGGCGTGCTGGCGGGCGCGTGGCTGTTTGGCGGTGTCACGGTGCTGCAATTGCGCCTGCAAGCAGCCGGCGTCAATGTGCCGGTCCAGCTGCTGTCCATGGCGCCCTATCTGGCGACAATCATTGTGCTGGTCATGATTTCGGCCCGACAGAAATACAGCCGCAAGGCCGGTGGCGCGGCCCCCGGCTCGCTTGGCAACAACTTTCACGCGCTGCGCTAAACGCAGCCATAGCCCCTTCCAACAGAGGAAACATCACATGCTTCGCAGAACACTTCTGGCCTCGGCATCCGCCATTCTGATGGCCATGGCCGTCCCCGCAATGGCGCAGGACGAACCACTGAAAATCGGCTTTATCTATGTCGGCCCCGTGGGTGATGGCGGCTGGACCTTCCAGCATGACCAAGCGCGTCTGGCAGTCGAGGCCGAATATGGCGACCGCGTCGAAACAACCTTCATCGAAAGCGTGCCCGAGGGTGCCGACGCAGAACGCGCGTTGACACAGCTGGCACTGGCGGGCAACAAGCTGATCTTTGCGACCAGCTTTGGTTTCATGGACCCCGTGATGAACGTGGCTGCGAAATTCCCCGATGTGAAATTCGAACATGCCACGGGTTATAAGCAGGCCGAAAACGTCGCCACCTATGACGCGCGTTTTTACGAAGGTCGCGCCGTGATGGGCACCATCGCAGGCCGGATGACCAAGTCGAACAAGATCGGCTATATCGGGTCATTCCCCATCCCCGAAGTCATTCAGGGCATCAACTCCAGCTTTATCCACGCCCGCAAGGTCAACCCCGAGGTCGAGATGAAGGTCGTCTGGGCCTATAGCTGGTTCGATCCCGCCAAAGAGGCTGACGCCGCATCCGCGCTGTTGGCCGAAGGCGTTGACGTGATCTTGCAGCACACCGATTCCACGGCCCCCCTTGCCAAGGCACAAGAAGCCGGTGCCATCGGTTTCGGTCAGGCCAGCGACATGGCGGCATTTTCCCCGAACCCGCGCGTCTCGTCGATCATCGACGAATGGTCGCCCTATTACATCAAACGCGTCGGTCAGGTTCTGGACGGCACATGGGAAAGCGGCGCCAGCTGGGCCGGTATCGGTGAAGGCGAAGTCGTTATCGGCGACATCACCGACGCCGTCCCCGCCGAAGTCAAAGCCGAGGCAGAGGCCCTGCGCGATGCCATCGGCGCGGGTGAATACCACCCCTTCACCGGCCCGCTCAACAAGGCCGATGGCGCAGAATGGCTGGCCGAGGGTGAAACCGCCCCCGACAGCGACCTGCAAAGCATGAACTTCTTCGTCGAAGGCATTACCGCGCAGATCCCGCAGTAATCGACCTTGCCCAAGCGGAATGCGCCGGACCCCTTAGCGGTCTGGCGCATTTTTCATATCGACACCCGTCACAAGGCCAGCTTGTTCTTTGTGCAAAGGTTGCGCATCTTCGGAACAAATTCACCGTATCGGATTATGTCCGGCAATGTGCTGGCAATAACAGGTTTTCATGTTCGAATTTCGACAGCTTGCAAAGCAGGTCTATCGCAACCTGCCCGGCTGCTGGACCCTGACATCAGAGGTATACCAGCAGCGACGGTTCGGTGGCGCGCGCGGGATGGCGCAACTGGATATCATGACCTCGATCGGGGGGAAGGATCTGGATGTCTTGCAGGTGATGTTGCTGTCACTGGCCGAGACGCATCCTGACGACAATATCCGGTTCTGGCTGTTCTATCTGAATGCCGCGCCGCAACAACTGACCCAAATACAGGCATTTTGCGATACGCTGCCCAATGTCACGCTGCATCCGGTGCATGTGCAGGAACGCAATGAATTCGCCCTTCTTAGCAAATTGGGCAACAGACCGTTCGGCGCGCGTTTCCTGTGGTTTGTCGCGCATCTGTATCTGCCGACCGACATAAGCCGCATCCTGTATCTGGATCCGCTGGATATCATCGTCACCGATGATCTTTATCCCTTTTTGATGCAACCGCTTCTGGGCAAAAGCATCGCCGCCTGTCGGGAAGCGCCGTCCACACCGCCGATCATCGCAGGTCCGGTCACGCGTCGGATGACGGATACGCGGATCGAACGCATTTCCAAAGGGATCATAAACAGCGGGGCGATTGTCCTTAATCTGGATAAATTCCGCAAAAACGGGGTCACGGTCCAGAATTACATCAAGACCGCCACATATGCCCACAACGAATTGGGGCTGACTGTCTTCGGTGATCAGGGCCTGTTTTCCTTGAACCATGGCAGCGATTATGTGCAGGCCCATGACCGCTATAACTTCCGTTTCCATGATGGACGCAAAGGCATCAAACCTGCGGTGGTGCATTTTGCGGGCAGGATTCCCAAACCCTTCCATCTGCGGCTGAATGCGGAACAGGAACGGCAAATCCTGTCGTATCTGGACACCAACAAGCTGAAGGCACTGCGCCTCAATCCGCATCAAACCATCAAGGCCGATGATCTGGCATACTATCGACAATGGTGGGATGTCTGCGCCCGCACACCGGTTTTCCAACGCATCGCCCCCTTGGCCGAGGAATATGCCGCCAAGGTTCTGCCGTCGACAAGCTGACGACAAGGCTGCAACAGCACGCCGCAAACGCCTTTGCCAAAGGATATCAATCGGCAAGGTTTGCAGGCGTTTTGATGATGTATCAATGTAAACAGGCGCGGATCATTGGACCCGCGCCTGTTCATATCGGTTGATGGCGCCTTCAGGCAGCCGGCATCCGTGCCTCGATCATTCCGGCGTACCAGCTGGACCCTGCGGGGATGGCTTCGTCGTTGAAGTTATAGGCAGGGTGGTGGACCATCGCCGTGTCGCCATTGCCGACCCAGATATAGGCACCGGGGCGTTCGTTCAGCATATAGCTGAAATCCTCGCCGCCCATCATCGGCTGCATGTCCATATCCACATCACCGCTGATCTGGCGGGCAATATCGGCGGCCCAGTCAGTGGCCTGATCGTCGTTCATGGTGACCGGATAGCCACGGTCATAGTTCACCTCGGCCGTGGCGCCCATGGCGGATGCCATATTGGTGGCGACGCGTTTGATGCTGTCTTCCAGCTGGTCGCGTACCTCGGGGGCCAGACTGCGGGCTGTGCCTTTCAGCATCACCACTTGCGGGATGACGTTATGGGCGGTCGAATCCGTGGACACGACACAGACCGAAATAACAGCGTTTTTCAGCGGATCGACGTTCCGAGCCACGATCGACTGCAATGCGACGATGATATGCGCCGCCGTCAGCGTGGTATCGATGCATTCGTTCGGCTTGGCAGCGTGGCCACCCTTGCCCGTCACGGTGATTTCGAACTGGTCCGCAGCCGCCATCATCGCGCCCGGCCGGATCGAGAACTGGCCCACCGGCATGCCCGGCATATTGTGCATGCCGTAGAATTCGTCGATCTTCCAACGATCAACCAGACCGTCCTGAATCATCGCCTCGGCCCCTGCACCACCTTCTTCAGCGGGCTGGAAAATCACGATGGCAGTGCCGTCGAAATTACGCGTTTCGGCCAGATATTTCGCCGCCCCCAACAGCATGGCAGTATGGCCGTCATGACCGCAGGCATGCATCTTTCCCGGCGTTTTAGAGGCATATTCCACGCCCGTCTGTTCGGTGATCGGCAATGCGTCCATATCGGCGCGCAGACCCACCACGCGGCCCTTGCTGTCGGTGCGGCCCTTGATCACGCCCACGACACCGGTGCGGCCGATGCCTTCGGTCACCTCGTCACAGCCGAATTCACGCAAAAGATCGGCGACCTTGCCGGCGGTGCGATGCACCTCGTAGAGCAATTCGGGGTTTTCGTGGAAATCACGACGCCATGCGGTAATTTCAGGCAGCAGTTCGGCAAAGCGGTTCTTGACGGGCATAACAGTCTCCTTTCGCGCAGGTTGGCGCGTTCTTGCACGATCTGCAAGTATCTGATGTATAAGAATCCGGATCGGTTTCGCTTAGCTGTGGGTCACAGGGTCGATCAGCACACGGTGCCCCGGCGCGACCTGCCGATAGGTCGAGGGTTTGGCCGTGTAATCCACCGGATGGATGGGGGACGGGATCGGGGTGAAATTCAGATCCTCGGATATTTTCTTCTGGCGCGGATCGGCCACCGGCACCGCCGACATCAACTGGCGGGTATAGCTGTGCTGGGGGTTTTCGAACACCTGCGCGCGGGTGCCCATTTCCACGATCCGGCCCAGATACATCACGCCGACATGGTGGCTGACACGTTCCACAACGGCCATGTCGTGGCTGATGAACAGCATCGAGATGCCCATATCCTGCTGCAATTCCATCAACAGGTTCAGCACCTGCGCCTGAACCGAGACATCCAGCGCCGAGACAGCTTCATCTGCGATGATCAGCTTGGGGTTCAGGGCCAAGGCGCGGGCAATGGCAATACGCTGGCGCTGCCCGCCCGACATCTCGTGGGGATAGCGGCGCATATAGCTGCGCGGCAGTTCGACCCGGTCAAACAGAGCGGCGATGCGATCCTCGCGTTCGCTGCGGGTCCCGATGCCATAGTTCTGCATCGGCTCGGCCACTTGGTCATACAGCTTCATATGCGGATCAAGGCTGGCGAAGGGGTCCTGAAAGATCATCTGCATATCGCGGCGCGCCTTGCGCAGCGCCGATTGCGACAACGCCAGCACATCCGTCCCGCCCAGATCGACCTGTCCCGATTCCGGTTCGACCAACCGCAGGATCGACCGGCCACAGGTGGATTTTCCGCAACCCGATTCCCCGACCAAGGACAGGGTTTCCCCCGCGTTGATGGTAAAACTGACATCTTCGACTGCATGGACATTCGCCACGGTCCGGCGCAACACGCCGCCCTTGACCGCAAAACGCGTGGTCAGGTTCTTGACCGTCAACAGCGGCTTGGGGTCGGCCACAATGATCGGTTCTGGGACACCATGTGTACCATCCCCCATCAGACGCAGGCGTTCGGGGGCGGGCTTGCCCCGCATTTCGCCCAGACGCGGGACGGCGGCCAACAGCATCTTGGTGTAATCCATCTGCGGATTTTCAAAGATCTGTTCGACCGGCCCTTCCTCGACCTTGTCACCGCGATACATGACCACGACGCGATCTGCCATTTGTGCGACCACGGCCATGTCATGTGTGATAAAAAGAACGGCAATTTGTTTTTCCCGCTTCAAACGGTCGATCAAAGCCAGAATTTCGGCCTGAATCGTCACATCCAGCGCGGTGGTGGGTTCGTCGCAGATCAGCAGACGCGGTTCACAGGCCATCGCGATGGCAATAACGATTCGCTGTCGCATCCCACCAGAAAGTTCATGCGGATACTGGTCCAGACGGCGTTCGGGTTCGGGCATGCGGACCTGACGCAGAATCTCCAAGGCGCGGGCGCGGGCCTGCGCCTTGGTCATGCCGCGATGGGCCATCAGTCCCTCGGCCAGCTGGTCACCGACGGTGAAGACCGGGTTCAGCGCCGTCATAGGTTCCTGAAAGATCATGCCGATCTGGTTGCCGCGGATATCGCGCATGGCGGGGCCTGTCTGGTTGACCAGATCAACCACCTGCCCGTCATCCTTTTCGAACATCAGCTGGCCGCCCGCGATGCTGCCGCCGCCGAATTCCACCAGCCGCATCAGCGACAAAGAGCTGACTGATTTCCCCGATCCGGATTCGCCCACGACACAGACACATTCACCCGGCTTGATATCGAAACTGACATCCTTGACGCCGACGACCACCCCGTCATTGGTTTCAAATTCGACCCGAAGTTTTTCGATTGAAACAAGCGGTTTTTCGTCAAGCATCACAGTCCTCCGGAAAGATCCAAGGTGGCAGGCTAGTCGCTGCCCTGAAAAAGTCAAAGCGTAAACAGACAGATGCGGGATGTGCGATGGGACTTGCTTTCCAATTAGGCTTTGCTTGATGATGCCGGTATTCCGCAGGGACAGACATATGCCACAAACCGCCGGTCAAACCGGAAACCGATGAAAGAAACGCGACCCTCGAATGGTCGCAAATGGCATGGAAGGCCCCGCGGGTCCTACATCCAACAGGAGAAGATGATGAAACTTAGAACCGTTCTGATGGGCGCCGTCGCGTCGCTGACGATGGCACCCGCCGCATTCGCCGAACGCGGCAGCGACGGTCAGCTTGGCCTGATCATGTGGCAGGCCCCCACCACGATGCACCCCTATCTGTCGGGCGGCACCAAGGAAGTCATCGCCAGCAGCCTGACGCTGGAACCGCTGGCAGGCTATGACGCCGAAGGGACCATGTACCCCCGTCTGGCCGCCGAATTGCCGACACTGGAAAATGGCGGACTGGCCGAAGACATGATGTCCGTGACGTGGAAATTGCGCGATGATATCAAATGGTCCGACGGCACGCCGTTTACCGCCGATGATGTCGTCTTTACCGCAGATTACTGCATGGACCCTGATGGCGGCTGTTCGCAGCTGGCCAAATTCGAAGGCATCACCAGCATCGAGGCGATCGACCCGCAAACGGTCAAGATCAGCTTTGCCTCGGCGCGGCCTGATCCCTTTTCGGCCTTTGTCGGATCGCAGTCACCGATCCTGCAAAAGGCGCAATTCGCCGATTGCACGGGCGCGAATGCCCCGACCTGCACGGAACAGAATTTCAATCCCGTCGGCACCGGTCCGTTCCGCGTGACGCAATTCCTGACCAATGACACCATCACGCTGGAAGCGAACCCCGAATATCGCGACCCCGCCAAACCCGCCTTTGCGACCGTTCTGGTCAAAGGCGGCGGAGATGCGGCCGGTGCGGCGCGTTCGGTTCTGGAAACCGGCGAATTCGATTACGCATGGAACACCCAGCTGGCCCCCGATGTCATTGCCGGGATGGAAGCCGCAGGCCGTGGCAAAGTCACCGCCGCCTTCGGCAGCCTTGTCGAACGCATCCACGTCAACCTGACCGACCCTTCATCCAGCCTGCCTGCGGACGAACGCTCGACCGCGGCGCATCCGCATCCTTTCCTGTCGGACCCGGCGGTCCGCAAGGCACTGTCCATGGCCATCGACCGCGAATTGCTGGTTGAAATCGGATATGGCAGCGCGGGTCAGCCGACCTGCAACTATGTTCCCGCCCCCGAGGCATGGGCATCCGAAAACACCGAATGCCTGACACAGGACATCGAAGGTGCCAACGCCATGCTGGACGAAGCGGGCTGGGTCAAGGGCGGCGACGGTGTGCGTGAAAAAGACGGCGTGCGCCTCAGCATGCTGTTCCAGACCTCGGTCAATGCCGTGCGTCAGGACTTTCAGGCGCTGATCAAACAGTGGTGGTCGGAAATCGGCGTCGAAACCGAACTGAAGACCGTCGATGCCTCGGTCTTCTTCGGATCGGACGCAGGGTCGCCCGACACGCTGCAGAAGTTCTATGCCGATGTGCAGATGTATGCCGATAACTTTGATGGCAACAATCCGGCCCCCTACCTGGGCAAGCATACCTGCGCCAACGCCCCGTCGCCCGCGAACCAGTGGCAGGGTGAAGGCATCAGCCGCTTCTGTGATCCCGAATACGACCGCATGGTGTCCGAACTGGAAGGCATCCTTGACGCGGGCGAACGCGCTGAAATGGGCCGCACGATGAACGACATGCTGACCAAAGACAGCAATGCCATCATCCCGCTGGTCTATCGCGGTACCGCCTCGGCGCATGCCAATTCGCTGCAAGGTGTCCAGCTGAACGCATGGGACAGCGAAATCTGGAACGTCGCTGACTGGAGCCGCGCTGCCGAATAAGACCTGCCGCCGCCCCTGCAAGGGGGCGGCCTCCCCTCTCTCACGGGGTCGCATGTGATGTGCGACCCCGTGACAGGGGGGAAGGACCATGCCCGCAACACCTGGATCGAGGCACCATGCTAAGTTTCACCATACGCCGGCTATTGCTGGCGATACCAACATTGCTTTTCATTTCGCTGGTGATCTTCCTGCTGCTGGAAGCATCCCCCGGCGACCCGCTTGGCGACGTTCCCCTGACCGTCCCGCCCGAAGTCCGCGAACGGATGCGCGCTGCATTGGGGTTGGGCGAGCCTTGGCCCATCCGCTATGTCCTGTGGCTGAAACAGTTCTTCTGGGTCGAGCCGCTGCACTGGTTCGACCAGATTTTCGGCACAGGCTTTGCCGCAGATATGCAGCGCATCATCAGCTTCCAGTCGCGCAGCCCCGTCTTTGACGTGATCGCACAGCGCGTGCCACAAACGCTGACCGTGGTCGGCATGTCCTATGTCGTGGGCATCCTGATCGCGATCCCAATCGGCATCCTGTCGGCTTACAAGCAATACAGCTGGTTCGACCAGATTGGCACATTCGTGTCGATGATCGGCTTTTCGATGCCGACCTTCTTTACCGGTGTGGTGCTGATCATCATCTTCGGTGTGAACCTGCAATGGTTCCCCTCGGTTTATGACACGACGCTGGTTGTCCGCGACTTCGACAGCTTTCTGGCACAAATGCGCCAGATGATCATGCCTGTTACCGTGCTGGCGCTGTATAATGCGGCGCAGATCAGCCGCTTCATGCGTTCATCCATGCTGGACAATCTGGGGCAGGATTACGTGCGCACCGCCCGCGCCAAGGGGCTGTCGGAAAAGGTCGTCGTGCTGAAGCATGTGCTGCGCAACAGTCTGATCCCCGTTGTGACCGTCATTGCGCTTGGTCTGCCGGCCGTCTTTGGCGGTGCGATCATCACCGAACAGGTCTTCAAGGTGAACGGCCTTGGACAGCTGCTGATCACCGCCATCCACGGCAATGACATCCCCATGGTTCTGACGCTGACCTTTATCTTCGCGATCCTGATCGTCGTCTTCACCCTGATCGCAGACATCCTTTACGGGGTGCTGGACCCAAGGATCCGCTATGACTGATACGACCAAAGACACCATATTGACCGCCGCCGCTGGCAATGCCGCAACCCCCGCCGCATCAGGTCCGCCTGTTGTGCCACCCACCAAGAACCGCAGCCAATGGGCGGATGTCTGGCGACAGTTCCGCAGCCACCGGGGTGCGATGGTGGCGCTGGTGCTGTTGGTCGGCATCATCCTGTTCGTGTCCATCGGGCCGCTTTTGTGGCGGATCGATCCGACCTTTGTAGACATCCGTGCCCGCAATCAGGGCTTTTCGCTAGCGCACCCCTTTGGCACCGACCAGTTGGGGCGCGACCTGCTGGCGCGCTTGATGGCAGGGGGGCAAGTCTCGATCGCGGTGGGCCTGACCGCTATGGGCATCGCAATCGTCATCGGCAGTCTGATCGGCGTTGTCGCGGGATATTTCCGCCGCCTCGACGGTCCCCTGATGCGCGTGACCGAGCTGTTCCTGGCGCTGCCGTTGCTGCCCCTGCTGTTGCTGATGGTGACGCTGTTCCGCGAGCCTTTGTCCCAGACTTTCGGTTCAGCCTTCGGGATCTTCCTGCTGATCGTATCGGCCATTGGCGCGACCAGTTGGATGCAGGCCGCCCGCATTGTCCGGGGTGAGGTCTTGGGTTTGAAGGAACGTGAATTCATTCTGGCCGCACGCTCTATCGGCACGCCGTCACACAAGATGATCACGCGGCACATCCTGCCGAACGTGCTGTCGCCGATTATGGTCGCGGCCACATTGGGGATTGCGACCGCAATCATCACGGAATCGGCGCTCAGCTTTCTGGGATTGGGCTTTCCGCCCGACTTCCCGACATGGGGGCGTCTGCTATATGACGCCGTGGACCAGATGGTTCTATATCCCGCGCGGGTAATCTTTCCCGGCGTGCTGATCTCGCTGACGGTGCTTTGCGTCAACTATATCGGCGACGGATTACGCGATGCGATGGATCCGCGCATTCGGGGCCGTTAATGCAAAGGGGGGCCGCGTGGCCCCCCTTTTTCATCAATAGGCTGCGCTGCCCGTGCCCGCAGGCAATGCACCATAAGGCAGCCAGACGGTTTTCAACCGCGTCGCCCGATGCAAGAACACCTCGCCCTGTGCATCATTTCCGGTCCAGTCGCGATGCGGCACTGCCCAGACAGGCTTCAGATTACCGCTGGCCGCCTGATCAACAGCCGCATGACCTTCGGACGTTCCGCAATACCACATGGCAGACACCTCGTCATGCAGCGCCAGATGCGTGGCCAGTTCGTCGCGCGGTCCGGTGACGATATTCACCACCCCCGCCGGCACGTCCGAGGTATCCAGCACCTGATACAGATCCGTCACCGCCAGTGGGTCGTTTTGCGCCGGAATCGCCACGACGCTGTTGCCCATCGCAATTGCGGGCAGAACCAGCGACAGGAAACCGACCAATGGATTCCGGTTCGCACAGGCAATGCCGATGATGCCGAAAGGTTCGGGGATCACATTGACCAGATGACCGGGCTTGGTCTGGACATTGCGGCCATCGAACTTATCGGCCCAAGCGGCATAATGGAAGGTGCGGGCGATGGCTGCATCCACCTCACGCCGGTTGGTCCGTGCGGCGAATTCATCGGCACGGGCGGAAAGGTTTTCGGCAAGGAAATACAGCACCTGCGCGCGGGCATGTCCGCCCATGCCGGCCCACTTCGAGGCCTTCGACGCTGCCTCGACCGCGTTGCGGATATCCTTGCGGCTGCCAAGGGGGGCAAGCCCGCCCGGCACGCTATAGGATGATCCGCCATCAGGCCGCTTTTGCGCGCCGCCGATATACATCTTGGCGGTGCGGTCAATGCCATCGGGCTTGGCCGCCGTGGCCTCGGTTGCCACCACCAGCGGCTTCAGCTTGCCACCTTCGCCGCCGTTCTTGGGTTCGGGCGCTGCCAGATAGTCCAGCATGCCTGCGTGGCCACCTTCACGGCCATAGCCGCTTTCGCGATAGCCGCCAAAGGGGGCCGCCGCGTCGAACATATTCGCGCAGTTGATCCAGATGACCCCTGCCTTGATGCGCGATGCCATATCGGTGGCGACCGTCGCACTTTCGGACCAGACCGACCCTGCCAGACCAAAGCGGGTATTATTGGCCAGCTCGACCGCCTCATCCGCGGTGCGGAAGGTGGACAGGGTAGCGATGGGGCCAAAGATTTCCTGCTGCATACCGGGATTGGCGGGGGCGATGTTTTTCAGATAACCGGGCGTGATAAAGCAGCCGTCCTGCGCCTGCCCGCCAACCAGATCGGCACCGGCATCGGTCGCCGCCTTGCAGATCGACAGGATGCGGTCTTTTTGGATCGGGTCAACAATGGCACCGACATCAGTGGATTTATCCAAGGGCGCGCCGACACGCAGGCGGGTCATGCGGGCGTACAGCAGGGCTTCGAACCGTTCCGCCACGGATTCGGCGACCAGAATACGCGAACCGGCACAGCAGACCTGCCCCTGATTGAACCAGATGCTGTCAACAACGCCTTCGACAGCGGCGTCCAGATCAGCGTCATCCATAACGATAAAGGGCGACTTGCCGCCCAGTTCCAGCGTCAGCTTGCGCCCTGTTCCGGCCAGTGCCTTGGCAATACCACGACCAACCTCGGTCGATCCGGTAAAGGCAATTTTATCAACCTCGGCTGCGACAAGCGCCGCGCCGGTATCGCCATCACCGGTGACGATATTGACGACACCTGCGGGCAGACCGACCTCTTGGCAAATCTCGGCAAAGGCCAACGCGGTCAGGGGGGTGTATTCGGCGGGCTTCAGCACCACCGTATTGCCAGCGGCCAGCGCAGGCGCGACCTTCCATGCCAGCATCAGCAGCGGGAAGTTCCACGGGATGATCTGCCCGCAGACGCCCAAAGGCGCATGGTCGGGGAACTGCGTGTCGCGCAGTTCGGCCCAGCCTGCATGGTGATAGAAATGCCGCGCGACCAGAGGGATATCCCCGTCGCGCGCCTCGCGGATGGGTTTACCGTTGTCCAGCGTTTCCAGCACAGAGAGAAATCGTTCGCGTTTCTGCACATGACGGGCGATGGCATAGAGGTATCGCGCGCGTTCGGTCCCCGTCAGATTGCCCCATGATTTCTGCGCCTTGCGCGCAGCTTTGACGGCGGCGGCGACATCATCGGCACTGCCTTGAGTGACGCGCGCCAGCACATCACCGGTTGAGGGATCGCGGGTGTCAAACACCTGCCCCGGCGTCGTGAAACTGCCGTTGATGTAATGGCCGAAGGTGCCGCGACGGGCCATCCAGTCGCGGGCGGCGGTCGCATCCTCGGACGAGGGGCCGTATTCCATCGAATTCATAAGATCGTTCACAAGGCTCATCCCGTTTCCTTACGCAAGTGCCAGACGATGGGACGCCGCATAGCGACCCGTCACGTGATGACTGATTTGTCGTTCGATATCGCCCAGAAGGCTGCTGGCGCCGATCCGGAACAGATCGGGCGTCAGCCATTCGCGTCCCAGTTCCTCGGCCATCAGCACCTGCCAGCTGATCGCATCCTTGCCGGTGCGCAAACCACCCGCCGGTTTGAAGCCGACCTTATACCCTGTCCGTGCAACATAATCACGAATGGTCCGGCACATGACCAGACTGACCGGAAGCGTGGCGTTCACAGCCTCTTTCCCTGTCGAGGTTTTGATCCAGTCGGCCCCTGCCTGCATTGCGACATGGCTGGCACGCGCGACGTTTTCCAGCGACTTCAGATCGCCGGTGGCCAGAATGGCCTTCATGCGGGCCGTGCCGCATGCCTCGCGCATGGCGCGCAATTCGTCGTAAAGCGCGGTCCAGTTGCCCTGCAGAACATGGGCGCGGGTGATGACGATGTCGATTTCATCCGCGCCTTCGTCCAGCGCGTAACGGATTTCGGCCAGACGCATGTCCAGCGGCATCAGACCGGCGGGAAAGCCCGTCGCGACGCTGGCCACCGGAATGCCGGAATTGCCAAGCGCGCGTTTGGCGGGGCCGACCATTGTCGGGTAAACGCAGACCGCACCCGTGGTCAGGCCGCTGACGCCCATCGCCTCCAGCAGTTCTGGCGCAATAGGCTGGCGTGCCTTGGCACACAAACGTGCCACGCGGTCGGGCGTATCGTCACCCGCCAGCGTGGTCAGGTCGATGCAGCGCACAGCATTCAGCAGCCATGCCGCCTGATGGTCTTTCTTCAGACTGCGGCGCGCCGGCAGGGTCGCTGCCCGACGTTCGACTGCAGGGGTGTTGATCCGCAGATCCGCAAACCATTCGGTTTGCAGATCGGTGCCGAGGTTCTGGGTCATGATTTGCCCTTTCGTGTCAGCCAGCCGCGCAAGGGGGCCAGTCCGCGTTGCTGGAATTGTGCCCACATCCGCCAGAACAACGCCAGCAGGACCAGCAGCACGGTGCAGATCACCAATGCGGGCCAGTTCAGCGGCCGTTCATCCGGACCTGCGACAGTGTTGATAGAGATGGCGTTGGGATAGGTCGACAGCCACGGCATCCGCCAGCCATAGGCGGTGATGCTGACCCAGATCGGGTCTGCGGTGGGTGATTTCAAGTTCGTCGCCTCGGCATGCAGGTTCGAGCTGTCGTATTTGAAATAGGGCGGCCAGACCCAGCCGGTATCCTCGTTGCGGTAAACAAAGACCTTACCGCCGGGGCGAACGGTGTCGATAAAGCGCACATCGCGCTGGCCGGACGAATTTTCCACCGTGCCCGTGCTGTCGGACGCCCAGAAGATGCTGGTCGCAGGCGAGATCGAGGACAGCCGGTTATAGGTGTTGCTGATCCGGACCGTGTTTTTCGACGGCAGGGTATAATCCAGCAGGGCAAAGGCAAAGATGCCGAACAGGACGCCGATCGCGACGCGGACGTAATACATAAGACAGCAGCTCCTAGTGCCAGTTGACCAGATAGACGATGCCCAGAACGGCCAGCGTCGGCAAAACAAAGACCAGCAGGGTCAGACGCGATTTCAGGCTTTTTTCAAAACCGACCATCGCCTTGTCGATAAAGGCGCGGCGGGCCACGCTGTCCCCTGCCCGATCGGGATGACGGGCATCCCAACGGTTCTCCAGCCGCTCGATCTGCTGTGACCGGACATAGACCCGCAACAGCACGTAAAACAACAACTGGACCGCAATCATGAACAGCCATAGCCTGATCAGCGCCACATCACCCCCGCCTTCCCTTCTTTCTTGGGCAGAAGCTAGCACGCCCATGGCAGCGGGTGCCAGATGTCGCGTCACGTCAGGCAACCGCGACTGCGCGGCATGCGTTACCAGTACAAGATCACGGCGATAAGGAATGATACGAATGGCCCTGCCCGTCCCCGTAGAACGCAATCTGGATCATGAACTTGACCTGCTGGCCGCCCGCCATCTGCGCGGTCGCAGTTTTCTGATGCGCGGGGTCGAAGCCATAGGCCGCCTGACGGACAGCGCGGCCACCACCGTGCTGGGCATGTCGCCTGTCGCGCTGGAAACGGTTCTGGAAAGCGCGTTCCAGCAGCTTTATGACCTGTCAGGCAAAACCGACCAGATCGGGCTGGTGCGGGCAGCCCCCCTGATGGCCAATCGCGCGGCCGCGGTGGTGTCAGGCGCCACCGGCGGCTGGTTCGGTTTTGCAGGACTGGTGCCCGATCTGGTCGCCTCGACCACGGTGATTTTCAACAGCATCCAGAAGGTCGCGCGCCAGCACGGGTTCGACACATCCGATCCAAGGGTCAGGCTGGAATGTCTGGCCGTCTTCCAATACGGCGAACCGGGTGATGACGGCGACGCGGCAGCCAAATCGTTTCTGGCCAATCGCGTGCTGACCAACGGGCAAACCGTATCAGCGCTTATCTCTCGCTTTGCCAGCGGATTTGCGGCGCGTGTGACGACCAAGCTGGGGGCGCAGACAATGCCGGTTCTTGGGGCCGCTACCGGTGCCGCGATCAATTACGCCTTTGTCGAATATTATGAAAACGTCGCGCAGATTCATTTCCGCCTGCTGCGTCTGGAACAGGAACATCCCGACAGCGATATCGACGCGGCCTATGCCAAGGCGCTGGAACGCGCAGGCCATAAGCCGCGTCTGGGACGCCGCAGCAAAAGCGCCTAGAACGGCACGTCGTCCACATCACCGGCGGCCTGCACATAGGCTGCCTTGATGTTCTTGAAGCCTGCCGGGAACTGGATGGTCAGAGTGTCTTCGGCAACGCCCATCACTTCACCCTCGCCGAATTTGACGTGGGTGACTTTATCGCCCACGCTGAAACGGCTGGCAGGCTTTGCATCGATGATGACGGGCGTGCGATGGACAGGGGCACGCCGTTCGGACGCTTTTGCCTGCATCCGCTTCCAGCCCGGCGAATTATAGACATCGGCATTGGCGGCACGATCATGCATCTGCGCCCCGCCAGCCGATGCCATAGCCGCGCCATATCCCCCCCCGTAAAGCCCCGGCGGAGTCAGAACCTCGACATGCTGTTCGGGCAGTTCGTCGATGAAACGCGATGGCAGTGCGCTTTGCCATTGACCATACATCCGTCGATTGCCCGCAAAGCTGATCGTGGCCAAACGCTCGGCGCGGGTGATGCCGACATAGGCCAGACGGCGCTCCTCCTCCAAGCCTTTGGTGCCCTGTTCATCCATGGCGCGCTGGTTGGGGAACAGCCCGTCTTCCCAACCCGGCAGAAAGACGACCGGAAATTCCAGACCTTTGGCCCCATGCAGGGTCATAATGCTGACCTGTTCGGTCTGCTGGCCGTCATCGCGGTCCATGACCAAGGCGACATGTTCAAGGAAACCCTGAAGATTCTCGAATTCTTCCAGCGCCTTGACCAGTTCCTTCAGGTTCTCCAGACGACCGGGGGAATCGGGCGATTTGTCGTTCTGCCACATGGCAGTATAGTCGGATTCGTCCAGAATTCGTTCAGCCAGCTCAATATGGTTGGCGCCGTCCAGAACGGCCATATGCGACCGTCCGATCAGCGCCACAAAGTCGCGCAGATTGGCCAACCCCTTGCCGCCAAGGTGCTTTTCCTCGACCGCGATTTTCGCCCCCTCCAGCAGGTTGACGCCATTCTGTCGGGCGGCCAGCTGGATGGTCTGCAATGCCTTGTCGCCAAGACCACGCTTGGGGGTGTTTACCACACGTTCGAACGCCAGATCATCATCGGGACTGACGACCAGCCGGAAATAGGCCATCGCGTCGCGGATTTCCTGCCGTTCATAGAAACGCGGTCCGCCGATCACCCGATAGGGCAACCCGATGGTCATAAAGCGGTCCTCGAACGCGCGCATCTGATGGGATGCCCGAACTAGAATCGCGATATCATCCAAGGAAACCTTTCCCAGAGCCGCCCGATGGCCGCCCTGGTAAGATTCGATCTCCTCTCCGATCCAACGGGCTTCCGCCTCGCCGTCCCAATGGCCGATCAGACGCACGGGTTCGCCAGCCTCGGCATCGGTCCACAGCGTTTTACCCAAACGACCGCTGTTGGCGGCAATCAACCCTGATGCGGCCCCCAGAATCTGCGGAGTGGACCGGTAATTCTGTTCCAGCCGGATCACCTCGGCGCCCGGAAAGTCTTTTTCAAACCGCAGGATGTTGCCTACCTCGGCCCCGCGCCAGCCATAGATCGACTGGTCGTCATCACCCACGCAACAGATGTTGTGATGCGATTGGGCCAGCAGCCGCAGCCACATGTATTGGGCGACGTTGGTATCCTGATATTCGTCCACCAGCACATAGCGGAAACGGTCCTGCCATTGCCGCAAGACATCAGGATGTGCCTGAAACAGCGTCACGCAATGCATCAGCAGATCACCGAAATCAACCGCGTTCAGCGTCAGCAGCCGGTCCTGATAAGCCGCATAAAGCTTACCACCCTTGCCATCGAAAGCCGCTTCCTCGCCCTTGGGCAGGGTTGCGGGCGTGATACAGCGGTTCTTCCAGCCATCGATCAGATGGGCCAATTGCCGTGGCGGCCAGCGCTTTTCGTCGATATTTTCGGCGCGGATCAGCTGCTTTAACAAGCGGATCTGGTCGTCGGTGTCCAGAATCGTAAAACTAGGCTTCAGGTGAAGACCGTCATGGCCGATCAATTCCGCATGGCGGCGCAAGATCTTGACGCTGATCGAATGGAAAGTGCCCAGCCAGGGCATTCCCTCGACCGTTTCGCCAAGCAGTTTGGCGATGCGTTCCTTCATCTCGCGCGCGGCCTTATTGGTAAAGGTGACGGCCAGCAACTGTCCGGGCCGCGCCTTGCCCTGCATCAGCAGATGCGCGATCCGCGTGGTCAGGGCGCGGGTTTTGCCCGTCCCTGCCCCCGCCAGCATCAGGACGGGTCCGTCCAGCGCTTCGACCGCAGCACGTTGTGCAGCATTCAGCCCTTCAAGATAGGGCATCGGGCGTGCGGCCATCGCGCGTTGCGACAGCGGCACGGGGGCATCACCTTCGGAATCATCGATCACATCCATACTTTCAACATAGGCGCAGACAGCCCGTATGGAAAGCCCACGTTCCTATTTCGTTCCACACCTTCAGTCGTGTGTAAATATCCTCGGGGGGACCGGGGGGCGAAGCGCCCCCGGCCTTAGACCTTCAGCGCTGCAAACGTTGTGGGGTCCAGCGATTCCTGTGCAAAGGTCGAGCCACTGGTCAACAAACTGACCGCATCATGCGAATGCAGCGATTCCTGATGGCTGGCAATGACGCGGAAATCGCCAATACGCGGGTCGGCCATCAACTGGCCAGCAAAGGCACGAACGGCGTCTTCGACAAAAATCGGATTGGCCGCGTTCAGTTCAGCGAAGGCCTGTTCATCCTCGCGCTTGACCATCACTTGTGTTTCGGTCGGCACGGCACGGCGGCACAGGTCGATCATATCCTCGAACCAGATCTTTTCCGCCCCTTCCATCACCAAGGAAATCCGCGCGACGGAACGCTGTGAATGCGGCGTTGCCAGACGGCCGCGCGTTTCACGGGCATGTTCGGACAGCTCCAGCGAACAGGGACAGGTCGAGGAATAGACGTAATCGACATGCATCACCCGCAACCGCTGGCCCTGATGCTCGATCACCTCAAGCGCGATGTCGTAATACTGCCAGCCCGACAGGCCGGATCGCAGCGAATCCACCCGCATGGGATAGCTGAAACGCATCTGGATGCGGGCATCCAGCGCATCCAGATGGGATTTGTAATCCTCCAGCGCGGCTTCCAGAACCGACAGGCTGAACAGATGTTCGGAATGACCATAGAAGGACCGCATGATGCGGCTCATGTTGATGCCCTTGCGGTCGGCTTCCAGACTGACTGTGCCGGTCACGCTGGTTTCCAGCACGATCTCTCCTCCGTCGCGGGTCTGGTAACGGATCGGCAGGCGGAAGTTCGAAATGCCGACATGCTGGATCGGGGCGCGCGCACCGATGATCAGGCTGGCGGGACCGTTCTGCAGATCGGGCAGATCGGCTTTATACGCCTCATCCACTTGAAAATCCGCGTCGTATTTGCGGATCAGGGCGGGATAGGCGGGCGTCAAAGGGCGGGCTTGGGTCATGATGGCCTCCGGCAGAGTCGAAGGTCATATAAGCGACCGACCGCCAAATGTTAATGGAAACCGCGTCCCGACCTGACCGATCGGGACGCTGAAACTGTTTCAAGCCAATGCATCCAGCAGATCACAGGTCAGATCGCCCGCATCTTCCAGCCCCACCGACAGGCGGATCAGACCGGGCGTAATGCCCAGATGCGCCTTATCGACATCCGACAGACGCTGGTGGGTTGTCGTCGCAGGATGGACCGCAATCGACTTGGCATCGCCCAGATTGTTCGAGATCTTGACGATCTGCAGCTTGTTCAGCAACGCAAATGCCGCATCCTTGCCACCCGCCAGCTCTAGCGCGATCATCGTGCCGCCCGACCCGATCTGACGCATGGCCAGTTCGTGCTGGGGGTGATCCTTCAAGCCCGGATAGATGACTTTGGACAGCGCCGGATGACCATGCAGCGCCGCGGCGATCGATGCCGCGGCATCGGCCTGCGCCCGCACCCGCAGGTCCATGGTCTGCAAGCCGTTCAGCATGATCCACGCGTGGAACGGGCTGATCGCGCCACCGGTGTGTTTCAGATAGGGCTCGGCCACTTCGCGCACGAACTGGCGCGTGCCGCAGATAACACCCGCCAAGGCGCGACCGCCGCCGTCGATATGCTTGGTCGCGGAATAGACGATGACATCGGCACCCAATGCCGCCGCCTGCGAAAAGACCGGCGTGGCAAAGACGTTATCGACAACCACGGTCGCGCCAACAGCATGGGCCATATCAGCGACGGCTTTCAGGTCGATCACCTCAAGCGTGGGGTTCGAGACGCTTTCGAAGAACACCGCATGGGTGTCGGGGCGGATCGCATCGCGCCACTGGTCCAGATCGGTCCCGTCGACATAGGTCACATCGACGCCGAATTTTGCCAGCAGGTCCAGCACATACAGACAGGACCCGAACAGCGCCCGCGCCGCGACCACATGATCACCCGGCTTGCACATGGCAAACAGCGCACCATTAACGGCGGCCATCCCGCTGGCGGTAGCAAAGGCATCCTCGGTCCCTTCCAGCGATGCGATGCGGTCCTCGAACATGCGGCTGGTCGGGTTGCCATAGCGGGCATAGATGAACTCGTCGGGACCGGTGCCCTGAAAACGTCCTTCGGCCTGTTCGGCGCTGTCATAGACAAAGCCCTGCGTCAGAAAGATCGCCTCGGCCATCTCTCCGTACTGGCTGCGTCTGGTGCCGTGATGGACGGCACGGGTGCGAGGGCTGAGGTCTTTGTCAGAGGGGGCGGTCATATGTCGTGCCTTTCCATGATGCTGCGGGTGTTACAGGTAATCGCCGCGCTGCAATCCGTATTTTGCCATTTTTTCGTTCAGCGTGCGGCGGGGCAAGCACAGCTCGTCCATGACGCTTGCGATGCTGCCTTTGTGACGGCGCATCGTGTTGTCGATCAGCATTTTTTCAAAGCTTTCGACATATTCCTTCAGTGGCTTGCCTTCGGTCGTCGTGGCTTCCTGATTGTCATCACCATCGGCCATCAGCAGCGATGCGATGGACCCCGACCCGCGACGGTTCTGCAAAACCGCCCGTTCGGCAACATTGATCAGCTGGCGGATGTTGCCGGGCCACGGGGCCTGCAACAGCTGGGCCGCTTCCTGTGCGCTGACCTGCGGCGGTTCACAGCCGTATTCCTCGCTGAACTGTTCGGTCATGCGGGTGAACAGCGCAAGAATATCCTCGCCCCGCGCACGCAGCGGCGGCAGGGTAATTTTCAGCGCAGACAGGCGATAGAACAGGTCGGGGCGCAGCGAATCCTCGGCCTTGCGGCCTTCGCCGCGGGCGTTGGAAATGGCGATGATGCGGGTTTCGGCGGGGGTGCCCTGTTCGCTGATAAAGGCCAGCAGGCGGGCCTGCAGCGGTTCGGACAGCGCTTCGACGTCTTCCAGACACAGGGTGCCGCCACGGGCTTCCTCGACCGCGGGCAGACCGTCTTCCATGGGGCCGAACAGGCGCGTGCTTAGCGCTTCTTCGTTAAAGGCCGCGCAGGACACCGGCACGAATTTTTTCGACGCACGCGGACCAACAGCATGCAAGGCATGTGCGACCAGCGTCTTGCCGGTGCCGGTTTCGCCGTCGATCAGCACATGGCCGTCGGCCTGTCCCAGATCCAAAATATCCTCGCGCAAGCGTTCCATCACGGGGCTTGCGCCGATCAGCTTGGACATCACCTGCTGGCCTTCGGACAGGTCACGGCGCAGGGCGCGGTTGTCCAGCGTCATGCGGCGCATCTGCGTGGCCTTTTTGGCCAGAGCGGTCATCCGGTCGGGATTGAACGGCTTTTCCATGAAATCCATCGCGCCAAGGCGCATCGCCTCGACCGCCATGGGCACATCGCCGTGGCCGGTAATCATGATGACCGGCAGGTTGCTGTCCAGCCCCATCAGGCGCTTCAGGAACGCCATGCCGTCCATACCCGGCATGCGGATATCGCTGACGACCACACCGGGCCAATCGGCGCCGATGACCTTCAACGCCTCTTCGGCGCTGGCAAAGGTTTCGGTTTCGAACCCCGACAGGACCAACCATTGGCTGATCGATTCCCGCATATCGGGTTCGTCATCTACAATCGCGATCTTTAACTTACGGGACATTCTGTAATCCTCTTGTGTGTCGTCATTCGGCCGCAAGGGCCTGACGGGGCTGGCCGGGACGGTGCAAAGGCAGCTCGATCCGGAAGACAGCGCCGCCTTCGGTTTCATTATGGGCCGTCAAACGTCCACCGAAATCCGCCACGATCGTGGAGGAGATGGCAAGCCCCAGTCCAGTGCCCTCTCCGGGCTTTTTGGTTGTCCAAAAGGGTTCAAACAGCTTTTCCAGGTCGGAAACACCCGGACCGTTATCGCGGACAGACACATAGACGTGACTTCCCACCTCGACCGAGATGTCGATTCTGGCGTCACGGCAGTCTTTTACGGCATCGACCGCATTGCGAAGAAGGTTGATCAGCACCTGTTCCAGACGGATCCGGTCAGCCAGAACCATAACCCGTTCGCGCGGAACATTTCGCATGATGCGGATGGTGCGGGTACGCAACTGCGGTTCCATCATGGTCAATGCGCTGCTGACGGCGGCGCGCATGTCCACAGGCTCCATCGCCTCGCCGCCCTTGCGGGCATAGGATTTCAGCTGGCGGGTGATCGCGCCCATCCGGTCGATCAGATCGTCGATGCGCTGGAAACTGGACAGCGCCTCTTCGGGGCGGGACCGTTGCAGCAGCAGACGCGCCCCCGCCAGATAGGTTTTCATCGCGGCCAGTGGCTGGTTCAATTCATGGCTGACCCCTGCGGACATTTCCCCCAAAGCGGCCAGCTTGCTGGACTGCTGCATGGTCTGTTCGGCCACGCGCAGTTCTTTCTGCACCCGTTCGCGTTCGGCAATTTCGCGGGTCAGGCGGGCGTTCAGGGCGCGCAGGTCCGCTGATTCGCGGCGATAGGCCGCCGACTGGATGCGCGCACGCCGCGACATCAGCCAGAATGTCCCCGCCAGCAGGATGGCAAAGCCCATGATCTGCAGGGCAAGGATGGCATTCACCCGTTCGCGGACCGAACTATAGGCGGTAAAGCTGATCATCCGCCAACCGCGGAAGGGCACCCGCGCCTCGGACCGCATCACGGCGCGGCCCTGCACATAAGCATCCGCAGGGGTCGAGGTCCAATCCGCTGTCACTTGAAACGCGCGCTGGATAGCCGAGGGTGCCGACCGCACGGCCAGCGCCTGCGGCAGGGTCAGACCCCGCCAGCGCGGTTCGGTCGACAGAATGATATTGCCTTCGCTGTCGGTCACCGCAACCGCATCCGAAATGCTGGCCCATGACCGTTCCAGCCGCGACAGATCCGCCCCCACCACGATGACACCAAGCGTCTTGCCGTCCTGCAAAACGGCGCGGGAATAGGCGAATTCATACGCCCCCGAGGCCAGCTCGGACACGGTGAACACGGTATCGCGGGACCGCAACGCCTCGACGAAATAGGGGGCAGCGACGCCGTTCACGCCAATCTGGTAACGGTCGGTCGACCCGACCACCCTGCCCGAGGCATCCAGCAGCCGGATCGAGGCCGCGCCGATTTCCTCTTGTGCGGCCATCAGACGGGCCGAGGTGGTGGAAAAATCATTTCCCGACAGCGCGACTGTCAGCGCCGGATCACGCGCCAACAGCAGCGGCACCACGGAATTGCGCTGCAACTCCGACATCAGGTTGCCGCTGTAAAGCGCCAGCCGCAATTCGGACCGCACACGGGTGTTTTCCGAAAAACGGTCGCTCAGCCACGCGTTGGTTGTCCAGATGGTCGCCATCGCCGTCAGGAAAATCAGGACGACGGTGGATCGCAGCCACCAGGGATTGGACAGTCGCGACCGTCTGCCGCGCCGTCTGTCTACCCTGTCTTCGACTGTCTGTTCACCGTCCAACCACCGGCCCGTCCGTTATGCGCGATTGACGCAATCTAGGACCAACGGCCACGCGGCTCAAGTCAGGCATGGGCCAGCGCATCCACAAGGCCGCGGAACATCGCGGTGCCATCGGTGCCGCCCGTCAACGCATCGACCGCGCGTTCGGGGTGGGGCATCATGCCCAGGACGCGCCGGTTTTCCGACAAGACACCGGCAATATCCTGAACCGACCCGTTAACCGCGGGCGCATAGGTAAAGGCGATGCGGTCCTGATCGCGCAGCATGGCCAGACCTTCATCGGTGATCTGATAGTTGCCGTCATGATGGGCAACGGGAATGCTCACCGTCTGGTCCTTGGCATAGCCGGTCGTAAAAGCGCTGTCGCTGGTGGCCACACGCAGCGTCGCGGGCTTGCACAGGAATGTCAGGCCGTTGTTACGCATCAGAGCGCCCGGCAGCAGGTCCAGTTCGGTCAGCACCTGAAAGCCGTTGCAGATGCCCAACACATAACCGCCGCGGGCCGCATGGTCGCGCAGGGCGTTGGCAATGGGCGAATGGGCCGCGATCGCGCCGCAACGCAGATAATCGCCAAAGGAAAAACCGCCCGGTACGGCCACCAGATCGGTGCCATCGGGCAGGCTTTGGTCTTTGTGCCAGACGCGGGTGACATCTGCCCCTGCCTGTTCCAATGCGACGGCAAGGTCGCGGTCGCAGTTCGATCCGGGGAAAGTGACGACGGCGGCTTTCATCGCAAGGGCTCCTGTCCAGCGGGGATGGGCGGGACATAGCGCAGGTTGGTTCACGAAGAAAGGGGGCGCTGATCCCCTTGATGCGAAAGGGCCGGACAATCTGTCCGGCCCTTCATGATTTCCGGCTTATGCCAGCGCTTTGTCCAGATATTGGTCAACTTTTTCCAGAAAGCCCATCGTGGTCAGCCATTTCTGGTCGGGTCCGACCAGCAACGCCAGATCCTTGGTCATATGACCGTCCTCGACCGCCTGAACGGTCACACGTTCCAGCGTCTGCGCGAAATTCAGCAGCGCGCTGTTGTCATCCAGCTTGGCGCGATGCTTTAGACCGCCCGTCCATGCAAAGATCGACGCGATCGAGTTGGTCGAGGTCGCATTGCCCTTCTGGTGTTCGCGGTAATGGCGCGTGACGGTGCCGTGGGCGGCTTCGGATTCAACAATCTTTCCGTCGGGCGTCATCAGGATCGAGGTCATCAGCCCAAGCGAACCAAAGCCCTGCGCGACCGTATCCGACTGCACATCGCCGTCATAATTCTTGCAGGCCCAGACATAACCACCCGACCATTTCATCGCCGAGGCGACCATATCGTCGATCAGGCGGTGTTCGTAATGGATGCCGGCTTTCTTGAATTGTTCTTCGAACTCGGCCTCATAGACCTCTTGGAACAGATCCTTGAAGCGGCCGTCATAGGCTTTCAGAATGGTGTTCTTGGTCGACAAATAGACCGGATAGCCACGCGACAGACCATAGTTCAACGAGGCGCGGGCGAATTCGCGGATCGAATTATCCATGTTGTACATGGCCATCGCCACACCTGCGGAAGGCGCGTCGTATACCTCTTGCTCGATCGTTTCGCCGTCTTCACCGACGAATTTGATCGACAGCTTGCCCTTGCCCGGAAAGCGGAAATCCGTGGCTTTATACTGGTCACCAAAGGCATGGCGGCCAACAATGATCGGCTGCGTCCAGCCCGGCACCAGACGGGGCACATTCTTGCAGATGATCGGTTCGCGGAAAATCACGCCGCCCAGAATATTGCGGATGGTGCCGTTGGGCGAACGCCACATTTTCTTCAGGCCGAATTCCTCGACCCGGCCCTCATCGGGGGTGATGGTCGCACATTTGACGCCAACGCCGTATTTCTTTATCGCCTCGGCAGCATCGACGGTGATCTGGTCGTCGGTGCGGTCACGCTCCTCGATGCCCAGATCGTAATATTTCAGGTCAATGTCCAGATAGGGCAGGATCAGCTTTTGCTTGATGAAGTCCCAGATGATCCGCGTCATCTCATCGCCGTCAAGCTCTACGACCGGATTTGCGACCTTGATCTTCGACATGGGGTCCCCTTTGGCGTTGGATTTCGATGTCCGAACCATAACGCGAGGGAGCATGGATGTGAAGACGGTATACAATTGCATGCCGCCGACCATAGGCGACATTTATATTTCGCTCTCATTTGTCTAAACATATCTATTTAGACAAATAGCACATATGCCGGATAGGTCGTAAGCGTTCGCTTTTACTCGATTGAAGGTGTAATTGTGACCTACCTGACCAGCTCGACACCAGTCACCGCCACGTGGATGTACTTTGGGAACAAGGCGCAGCTTAACACCGATTCCCGTACGCCCCTGACGAACACGCAGGCTGACACGTTGAACGGCTATAAGGCAGTAGGTCCTAACCAGATCAGTGCTGTCGATCTTACCGCGCAAAGCCGTTGGGTGACGATCGACAACAAATGGACGAAGGCCTGGGCGACCACTTATAACGGTCATCAGGATGGCGCCAGCAAGATGTACTATGACTCGCCCACCAGCGGTCAGACGGCACAGTATATTACCGGCTTTTCCAAGGTCGATTATCTGCTGACCACGCCCGATAATGTGGAAATGAAGCAGACCGGTGTCATGATCCAGATGGGAAATGGCGACCTGTTCTTCCGCCCCGCGCTGGATACGGTCGCGGAATGGAAAGACATTACGCAGCTTTATTCGGTCGAGATTATCGATGCGACGCCACTGTCCAAGAATACATATGTCGCGCAGGTGTCCTTCGATCCCAGCATCTATGATCTGGAAATCATCTGCTTTGCCACCGGCACCATGATCCGCACCGAAAACGGCGATGTCGCGGTCGAGGATCTGCGCGCAGGCGATATGGTCTGGACCCGCGATAACGGTTTCCAGCCACTGCGTTGGGCGGGCACCAGCCACCTGAACGCCAGCGATCTGGCCGCCAAACCGAAGCTGTTGCCGATCCGCATCAAGGCCGGTGCGCTTGGCCTGAACATGCCGTCGATGGATCTGGTCGTCTCGCCGCAGCACCGCGTGCTGGTCCGTTCGGCCATCGCACAGCGTATGTTCGGCACCATGGAAGTGCTGGTTCCGGCCAAACACCTGACCGAGCTGCCGGGTGTGGATGTCGAAACCGATGTCACCTCGATCAGCTATCACCACCTGATGTTCGATGCGCATGAAGTCGTTATGTCGAATGGTGCCGCCAGCGAATCACTGTACCCCGGCCCGCAAGCGTTGCGTGCATTGGGCGCCGAGGCCTTGGCCGAAATCGAGGCGATCTTCCCCGGCATCCTGACCGCAGAAGACGCACCTGCTACCGCGCGTCCTTTTGCCCGTGGCGCAAAAGTTCGTCAGATGGCGTCGCGTCACATTGCAAACAGCCAGCCGCTGGCATCCTGATTGCTGTCGCGCCTGCCTTTAGGCGGGCGCGAAATGCACATCCAGTCTGGAATGAAGCCAGACCCACAGATCTGATGACGCGCGTTCGACCCAAGGTCCGACGCGCGTTTCTATTTGCGACAATGTCACTTTATATTCCGCCCAGCCCATTCCACCTGAATGCAGGTTCTGGATGGCGGGCTGGCAGCGGTCCAGACCTTTGGCAAAGATGGAATCAGGGGTCTGCACAGCTTCGAATTCCTGCCACAAGGCCATAAAATCCGCCGCTTGATCGTCGGGCAGCAGGCCGAAGATCCGGCGCGCTGCGGCAGCCTCATCCAGCTGCACCTGCGCGGAGCCATGGGCGGTGCCATTTGCCGAATGCAGCGGAATGTCACCGACGTCGATTTCCACCAGATCATGGATCAGCAGCATACGGATCACCCGACCGATATTGACTTCGGATCCCGCCATATGCGCCAGCGACAGCGCATAAAGCGCCAGATGCCAGCTGTGTTCGGCACTGTTTTCATGACGCGAATTGTCGATCAGCGTTGTTGCACGATAAACGGACTTCAACTGGTCCGCTTCGGCCAGAAAACGCAAACGGCGGGTCAGATCATCATCGGGCAGCGCCTGCCCGTCCAGCATTGCCCGTGCAGCCTGCATGATCTGCGGCCATTCATGCGACATGCGTGCCGCGCGGCCACGATCCAGATTGTCGCGCACGATATCGACGTGTTCCTGAATGGGCTGCGGGGCCTGCATCACCTGAAACAGCGGATGCACATGGTCCATCCGCTTGGCCATTACCGCATCGGGACTGCCCGAGGCTTCGAATTCCGTCCACAGCGCGACCAGACGTTCGGCATCGGGCGACAAGCCAAAGATACGGGTGGCGGCGGCCAGCTCGGCGCGGTTCAGCGCCGCAACATCGTGGTCCAGATGGATGGGTTGGTCGCCAACGTCGATTTCCACCAGATCATGCAGCAACAACATCGCAATAGCACGGTCGCTGGCCCCGAAGACCATCGCATAAAGTGCGACGTGCCAGCTGTGTTCGGCGCTGTTTTCCGCGCGCGAAAGATCCATCAGAACATTCGCGCGCGTGACCGTTTTCAGGCGGTCGGCCTCGCACAGGAAATTGATATGCTGGCCGATCCGGTCTGTCATAATTGGTCCTTAGCGTGTTGTTTCGGTCAGGCGCTTGCGGACATAGCCCTGCACCAGATCGATCATCGGCTTCATATGGGTTTCGTCGTCACGGAAGAAGTGGTCCGCGCCTTCGATTTCCTCATGCGTGACGGTGATGCCCTTCTGTTCGCGCAATTTGCCGACCAGCGTATGGGTGTCTTTGGGCGGTGCCACGCGGTCGGCGGTGCCGTTCACGATCAGACCCGACGACGGGCATGGCGCAAGGAAGCTGAAATCATACATGTTCGCGGGCGGCGACACGCTGATAAAGCCGGTGATTTCGGGGCGGCGCATCAGCAGTTGCATCCCGATCCACGCGCCAAAGCTGAAGCCCGCAACCCAGCAATGCTTGCTGTTGGGGTTCATCGTCTGCAGGTAATCCAGCGCGGATGCGGCATCGGACAATTCGCCGATCCCCTGATCAAATTCGCCCTGACTGCGGCCCACACCACGGAAGTTGAACCGCATGACTGTAAAGCCCATGCGGTGGAACGCGTAATGCAGGTTATAGACGACCCTGTTGTTCATCGTTCCGCCAAATTGCGGATGCGGATGCAGGACGATGGCGATGGGCGCATCGGGCTTGCCAGGCTGGGGATGATAGCGCGCTTCGAGACGGCCTTCGGGGCCGGGGAAAATCAGCTCGGGCATAGACTTCCTTCACAGGGCTTTCGGGTTTCTTGACGCTTGCGCGCGCGGCTTCTAGACGACATATCTGGGGAGCCCGCGCGGACTTGGCAAGAAACATGCTGGGCTGGGCATAGCGCGCGATGACGGCACCCGTCAATGCAAGGCACATGTTTCGGTGCCAATACCAGAGGGCTGTGCCATGAAACTTTCGACCAAAGGCCGTTACGCGATCATCGCGCTGGTGGATCTTGCCATTGCCAAAAGCGATGAGCTGACTTCGCTGGCGCAAATTTCCGAACGGCAGGATATCTCGCTTCCGTATCTGGAACAGCTTTTCGTGCGTCTGCGGCGCGCCGGACTGGTAACATCGGTGCGTGGTCCGGGCGGCGGTTATCGTCTGGCCCGTTTGCCGGAAACCATCCGCATTGCCGAAATCCTTGAGGCAGTCGATGAAACTGTCAGTGCCATGCATATCGGCGCAGGCGCGTCGGGGGGCATTTCAGGGTCGCGGTCGCAGACCCTGTCGAACCGTTTGTGGGAAAGCCTGTCGGCGCATGTCTATGTCTTCCTGCACAACCACACGCTTGCCGATATTGCGAAAAACCAGTTGCTGCCCTGCCCTGCACTTCCGAAAATCCTGAATGTTGTGGATGAATAATTCGTTCTATCACGCGCTGATCATTTTTATTTGATCTTTTCTGCATCCGGTTGCCGCGCTGCGGTGTCTTCAGTTCCAGAGGCCTGATGACAGGCCCCTGTGAACATCGGATGAGGAGATCGCCATGTCAGCCACCCCGAAAATATCCATAAAGATTGCATCACTTTATAGCGGCGTCGCATTTGCGGCGTTGATCGGCGGCATGGGCATGGCCCAAGCGGACGCGACGGCGGATTGCAACACGGGCTCAGGTACGAATTCCGTGGAATGCGGTGTCAATTCGACCGCAGACGGCGAATTTTCAGTCGCTGCCGGTGATGGCGCGATGACCGATGTGACCGCGACCGATGGTGTCGCGATCGGTGCCGTCGCCACGGCAACCGGCCCCTCGACCACCGCAATCGGCGGAGAGACTGTCGCAACCGGACCCGGTGCATCGGCAATCGGCTGGCAGTCGATGGCAACTGCCGAACGCGCACAGGCATTCGGCCATCTGGCAACGGCCCAAGGCATCCGTTCGCTGGCCGTCGGTGAAAATGCCGACGCGCAAAGCGATATGGCAACCGCCATCGGCAATGAAACCATTGCCAACGGCATCGACGCATTGGCCATCGGCGACACTGCCGCAGCGAACGGCAACTCCAGCACAGCAGTCGGTGGCGAATCTGTAGCGACCGGCGCTGGAACGAGCGCAATCGGCTGGCAATCCATGGCATCTGCCGAACGCGCGCAAGCATTCGGCCATTTGGCAACCGCACAGGGCATCCGGTCGCTGGCCATCGGTGAAAATGCCGACGCGCAAAGCGATATGGCAACCGCCATCGGCAATGAAACCATTGCCAATGGCATCGACGCATTGGCCATCGGCGACACCGCTGCCGCGAACGGAAATTCGACTACAGCAGTCGGTGGGGAATCTGTAGCGACAGGTCCGGGCGCGACGGCCATTGGTTGGCAGTCCGTCGCCAGCGCCGAACGCGCACAGGCGTTCGGCCATCTGGCACAGGCAACCGGCGTCCGTTCAACCGCTGTTGGCGAAGCCGCAATGGCATTGGGTGCCCGCTCGGTCGCGATTGGCGATGGTGCACAGGCCAGTGCCGACAATTCGGTGGCAATCGGTGCGGGCGCAGCGGCAACCTCTGCGAATGAATTCGTGCTGGGCAATGCGCAGAACACCTATCGTGCGACAGGGATTGCATCGGCGGAAAGCACTGCGTCGCAATCTGGCGCAGTGGGGGTCGTTACCTCGGACGCGCAGGGCAATCTGGCGGTCGACCGTTCGATGGGGACGCAAATCTCGCAGCTTGACAGCTCGGTCCGTTCTTTGGGATCCTCGATCGAGGACAACAAGGAAGGTATCGCCATGGCCATGGCCCTGAACACGCCTTACGTCCCCGAAGACAAAACCTTTGCCGTTTCCACCAGTCTGGGCAGCTTCGAGGGTTCGAACGCAATGGCGGCCTCGATGGGGTATCGCTTCGATGCGAACACCCAGTTCGATGCGGGCGTTACCTATGGCTTTGACCGCAATCAGGTCGGTGGCCGCGTCGGCGTGACCTACGCGTGGTAAAGAACCGCATCCGCGGATCGGGGACGCTGCTTCGCGCAGCGTCCTTGGGTCTGGCGCTGATGCTTTCGGGCGTCGGTGCTTTTGCCCAAGACACCCGACCCGACATTGCAGTGGTCGAACCAAGCTATGCCACCGCCCTGATCCGCGATGTGCTGGCGGCGGTGAACCACGGCAACTGGACGGGCAATTATACCGTGCTGCGTGATTATGCAGCGCCTGAATTCGCCTTGGCAAATGACCCCACGCGACTTGCAGGCCTGTTTACCGAAGTGCGCGCCGAACGGCTGGATCTGTTGCCGGTGATGATCACCGATCCGGTCATCCTTGATAGCCAGCTAAGCGAAAGCGGTCAGGAATTGCGGCTGACGGGGTATTTCCCGCTGCAACCGCGCCACGTCAGCTTTGATCTGGTGTTCGGTCTGGAAGGCCGCCGGTGGCTGTTACTGGGCATATCGGTCGGTGCCTTCGATCCGCTGGACACACCTTAACCGACCAGAAAATCGAAGATCTTTTCCTTTGGCCGGCACAGGACAGCCCCCTGCGGGCCAAAGACCACCGGACGTTCGATCAGGATCGGATGTTCGGCCATGGCGGTCACCAGCGCCGCGTCCGCAAGACCTGTGTTTCCCAACCCCAGATCATCGAACGGCGTGCCCTTGCGTCGCAGTAGGGCGCGCGGGGTCATGTCCAATTGCGACAGCGCCTGTTCCAGTTCTGCCACGGATGGCGGTTCCTTGATGTAATCGCGGACGACGACATCCACCCCCGCATCGCGCAGGGCAATCAGGACAAAACGTGATGTCGAACAGGTCGGCTTGTGCCAGATCGTATAGGTCACCGGTGTCCCCCTTCCGGAATGGGCAATGCGCTGGACGCCTTGATTTCCTCCATCGACAGCAAGGCTGTGACATTGTGGATTTTCACCTCGGAAATCAGCGATTGATAGAACCGATCATAGGCGCGTGCGTTACGCACCTGAACCTTGAGGATATAGTCGATGTCACCTGCCAGCCTATGCGCCTCGACAACCTCGGGGCGGTCGCGCAATGCTTTCAGAAAGCGCCCCGCCCAATCCTTGTCATGTTCGCTGGTCCGCACCAGAACAAAGAAACATGCCTCAAGGCCCAGCGCTTCGGGATCAAGGATCGCGACCTGCTTGCGGATGACCCCTGCTTCGCGCAATTTGCGAATTCTGTTCCAGACAGGGGTCTTCGAGGCCCCGACACGGTCCGCAATCTGGTCCAGAGACAGGCTGGCGTCCTGTTGTAACAGGGACAGGATTTTGCGATCCACGTCATCAAGCCGGACAGTTATTTGCCCTGCGGCCGGTTCGGTGGAAAGAGGTTCCGACATCTGGCTACTCCTGAACAGATCATCCTTATTTCGCGCGCCTACTCGTAAGAATCCAGAACAAAATCCTATATACAGACCAGCATTAGAAAGGTCCGAGTCATGAGCAAAGCCTTCACCCCGTCGGCAAACAAACCCGGTGTCATCACCGCCAACCACCTGCGTGAAGGCTTCAACGTCTGGATGTGCGAGGATGGCTGGACGCCTGATCCGCGCAAGGCGACGCTGTACGAGGACGAGGCGATTGCCGAACTGGAACTGCTGAAGGCCATCGGTCAGGCGGATCTGGTTGTCGGTCCCTATCTGGTCGAGGCAAAGCGTGGCCCGAACGGCCCCGAGCCTGTCCATTTCCGCGAAGCGTTCCGCCAGCTCGGGCCTTCCAATTATTTCCACGGCATTCAGGCCGACCAGCAAGCCGAGGCTAGCCATGTTTGATGTCCGCCCAGTAGAGATCGATTACGTCCAGCACCGCGCCCAGCAATTCCGCCAACAGGTTGCCCGTCGTCTTGACGGCAGCCTGACCGAGGATGAATTCAAGCCGCTGCGCCTGATGAACGGCGTCTATCTGCAGCTGCACGCCTATATGCTGCGGGTTGCCGTGCCTTATGGCACGATCAATCCCGATCAGATGCGCACCTTGGCGTTGCTGGCTGAAAAATGGGACAAGGGCTATGGCCATTGGACCACACGCCAGAACATCCAGTATAACTGGCCAACGCTGGTGGACATTCCCGACATGCTGGACGCGCTGGCCAAGGTTGGCATGCATGCCATCCAGACCAGTGGCAACACCATCCGCAATGTGACCACCGACGCCTTTGCCGGTGCTGCCTTTGACGAGGCTGCCGACCCGCGTCCCTATGCCGAATTGCTGCGCAGCTGGTCGACCGACCATGCCGAATTCCAGTTCCTGCCGCGCAAGTTC
Organism: Paracoccus sp. JM45; assembly: GCF_003590715.1. Classification (GTDB taxonomy): domain Bacteria; phylum Pseudomonadota; class Alphaproteobacteria; order Rhodobacterales; family Rhodobacteraceae; genus Paracoccus. The sequence continues at coordinate 275,704 of NZ_QQVY01000003.1, read as the reverse complement.
AAAATCGCCATTTCCGGTGGTAAAAAAGACCGTGCCGTCATTACGGCCCATGACATCGGCCTGCGCCTGAAGGAACAGGACGGCAAGACAGGTTTCGAGGTCTGGATTGGTGGCGGCCTTGGCCGGACACCGTTGCTGGGTCAGGTTGTCCGCGATTTCCTGCCCGAAGAAGACCTGCTGCCCTATGTCGAGGCGATTATCGCGACCTATAACATCGCCGGTCGCCGCGACAATAAATACAAAGCCCGTATCAAGATCACCGTTCTGGAACGTGGTCTGGACGTGATGCGCGCCGAAATCGAAGAAGAGTTCATTGCCCGCCGTCGTGACTTTAACGGCGCCGACCGCGATGCGCTGGCGGTCTTCAAGGAACGCTTCCGTGCGCCGGCCTTCCGCAACGAGGCAACCGACGCCTACGAAGAAGCACGTCAGGCCAACCCTGCGTTCCGCAGCTGGTCCGATACCAACTTGCATCAGCACCGCATCGACGGCTATGCCAGCGTTGTCGTGACCTTCAAGGCCCCCGGCCAGACGCCGGGTGATGCAAGCGCCGAACAGATGCGTCTGTTGGCCGATCTGGCCGAACGTTTCGGCCATAGCGACATCCGCATCATGCACGACCAGAACGTCGCCCTGCCGCATGTCCATAAATCCGACCTGCCTGCACTTTATACGGAACTGTATAAGGCCGGTCTCGCCACGGCCAACGCCGGACTGACCAGCGATATCATCGCCTGCCCCGGCATGGACTATTGTGCATTGGCAACCGCGCGCTCGATCCCGATTGCGGAAGAAATTGCCGGCCATTTCCGCACCCTCGGGCTGGAACAGGAAATCGGCAATCTGAACATCCGGATTTCCGGCTGCATCAACGCCTGTGGGCACCACCATCTGGGTCATATCGGCATCCTGGGTCTGGATCGCGCTGGCGTCGAAAACTATCAGATCACGCTGGGTGGCGACGCTTATGACATTCCGGCCATCGGCCAGCGTGCAGGCGCGGGCTTCCCCGCCGAGGAAGTCGTCCCCGCCATCGACCGCCTGCTGCGCGCCTATCTGGACGTGCGTCAGGACGACAGCGAACGCTTTATCGACGCCTATCGCCGCTTAGGTCAGGCACCGTTCAAATCCGCGCTTTATCCGGAAACAGCCGATGCTTGATGGCAATCTGGACACACGTGCGGGGCGGTTGAACGACCGCTATCGCCACCATGCCGCGACAGGTGTGCTGCGCCATGCCCTGACCGACCCCGATCTGGGGCGGGTTGGGCTGGTGTCATCCTTTGGTGCTGAATCGGTGGTCTTGCTGCATATGGTGTCCGTTGTGGCCCCCGGCCTGCCGGTGCTGTTCATCGACACCCAGATGCTGTTTCCCGAAACGCTGGCCTATCAGCGTGATGTTGCCAAAAAGCTGGGTCTGACCAATGTGCAGGTGATCAGCGCGTCAGACGAAGACGTTGCCCTGAACGATCCCGACGGGACGTTGAACAAGGTCAATCCCGACGCCTGCTGCCATTTCCGCAAGACGGTGCCGCTGGAAAATGCACTGTCGGGCTTTGACGCATGGATTACGGGCCGTAAACGCTTTCAGGGCGGTCAGCGCACCGAACTGGAGTTCTTCGAGCCTGAACCCCCGCACCGCTTGCGGGTGAACCCCTTGGCCCACTGGCGGGCGCAGGACGTTCAGGAGTATATGATCGAAAACAACCTGCCGCGTCACCCGCTGGTGGCCCAAGGCTATCCGTCGATCGGCTGCGCACCTTGCACCTCGCCCGTCAAACCGGGTGAAGATCAGCGTTCGGGTCGTTGGCGCGGTCAGGAAAAGACCGAATGCGGCATTCACTTCATCGGCGGACGTATGGTCCGCAGAAAGGTTACGGCATGACCGACGAACCGCTGTCCCAAGACGTTCTGGCCCGCGATGACGGCTTTCATCCCGTGGCCGAGGAAGCCCCCGTCATTCTGGGGTCCGACACCGATCCGGCAACTTTGCCCGACCGGATGCATCACCCGCTGATCGGCATCGACTTTCCGTCCTTTGCCGACGGGCGCGGCTTTACGCTGGCCCGTCGCCTGCGCGAACTGGGGTATCAGGGGCGTCTGCGCGCCACGGGTCGCCTGATTGCCGATCAATACGCCATGGCCCGCCGCGTCGGCTTTGACGAGGTGCAGGTCGCTGCCGATATCGCCGTCCGCCAGCCCGAAGACCAATGGCTGGCCCGTGCCGACTGGAAGGCATGGGACCATCGCGAGACATTGGCCGGCTAACCGGCTGTCATCGCCCTGCCCTTTGGATTAGAACGAACTGGATTTTTCTTATGACGCTGGATCTGCCCGTGGCCGACGCTGCCCCCAAAAAGACGCTTCCCGACGCCCAGATTGTGACCTCGGTCAAACATTGGACCGATACGCTGTTTTCGTTCCGCGTGACGCGCCCTGCGTCATTGCGCTTTCGGTCGGGCGAATTCGTCATGATCGGCCTGCCGGGCGATAACGGCAAACCGATCCTGCGGGCCTATTCCATCGCTTCGCCCAATTGGGACGACGAACTGGAATTCTATTCGATCAAGGTGCCGGACGGGCCGCTGACCTCGCGTCTGCAGCATATCAAGGCGGGTGACGAGATTATCCTGCGGCCCAAGCCCGTCGGTACGCTGGTTCTGGACGCGCTACTGCCCGGCAAGCGCATGTGGTTTCTGGCCACCGGCACCGGCTTTGCCCCCTTTGCCAGCCTGATGCGCGACCCAGAAACGTACGAGCGGTACGAACAGATCATCATGATGCACACCTGCCGCACCGCCGAGGAACTGACCTATGGTGCGGAACTGGTGCAAAACCTGCGTCACGACCCGTTGCTGGGCGAGCTGTATGGCGCAGATTTTGCAAAACGCCTGATGTATTATCCGACGACAACCCGTCAGGATTCGCCGTTTATGGGCCGCATCACCGACAACCTGTCATCGGGCAAAGTGCTTCGGGATCTGGGCCTGCCGCCCATCAGCCCTGAAACCGACCGCGCAATGATCTGCGGCAGTCTGGCGTTCAACGTCGATGTCAAAGCTGTGCTGGAAACCTTTGGCCTGAACGAAGGCGCAAATTCGGCCCCCCGCGAATTTGTGGTCGAAAAAGCGTTTGTCGGCGAAGGCGTCTAAGCCAACCGTCACCATCATACAAAAGGGCGCAGGGTCATTTCCCTGCGCCCTTTTTATTGGCTGGTCTTAAAAGAACGCCTGCAATCCGGTGATTGCGCGGCCAAGGATCAGCGCATGAACGTCATGCGTGCCCTCATACGTGTTCACGGTTTCAAGGTTCACCATATGGCGCATGATCTGGTATTCTTCGGAAATACCGTTGCCGCCATGCATGTCACGCGACATCCGCGCGATATCCAGCGCTTTGCCACAATTGTTGCGCTTGACGATGGAAATCATCTCGGGCGCGGCTTGGGCATCATCCAGCAGACGACCGACGCGCAGGCTGGCCTGCAGGCCAAGGCTGATTTCAGTCATCATATTAGCCAGCTTCAGCTGGTGCAGCTGCGTCTGGGCCAACGGCTTGTTGAACTGCACGCGGTCCAGACCGTATTGGCGCGCGGCATGCATGCAATATTCCGCAGCCCCCAGCACACCCCAGCTGATGCCATAACGGGCACGGTTCAGACAGCCGAACGGACCCTTCAGACCTTCGACGTTGGGCAGCAGCGCATCCTCGCCAACCTCGACACTGTCCATGACAATCTCGCCGGTGATTGAGGCACGCAGCGACAGCTTGCCACCGATTTTCGGGGCTGACAGACCTTTCATACCTTTGTCCAGCACAAAGCCGCGGATCTTTCCGCCATGCGCTTCGGATTTGGCCCAGACGACGAAAACATCCGCGATGGGGGAATTGCTGATCCACATCTTCGACCCGCTGATGACATAGCCGCCGTCGGTTTTCTTGGCGACGGTTTTCATGCCCGCAGGGTCGGACCCCGCATCGGGCTCGGTCAGACCGAAACAGCCGATCCATTCACCCGATGCCAGCTTGGGCAGGTATTTCATCCGCTGTTCTTCGCTGCCATAGGCATAGATCGGATACATCACTAGCGAAGACTGCACCGACATCATGCTGCGATAGCCGCTGTCCACACGCTCGACCTCGCGCGCGATCAGACCATAGGACACATAGCCTGCGCCGATTCCACCGTATTCTTCGGGGATGGTGACGCCCAGCAGGCCCATCTCACCCATTTCGCGAAAAATTTCGGGGTCGGTCGTTTCATCGCGATAGGCTTCAATGATGCGCGGCTGCAGCTTGTCCTGTGCATAGGCGCGGGCCGCATCGCGCATCATGCGCTCTTCCTCGGTCAACTGGTCCGTCAAACGGAACGGATCCTCCCAATCGAAACGGCCCAGATCCGGTGCGTCTTTCGCTTTCAACGTCGATGACATGTCTTCTCCTCTTCTCTCCGGGTGAATGATTAGGGGGCTTGGCCTATGGGTGCAATGCCAAGGGTGCATCACATGCAAGTCACGGTGATGTTTGGAACTGTTCCGCCAACCGCCTGTTAGACATTCAACAATACGCACGACATACCGCTGGAGGAGCGTTCATGCGCCGGATTATTCACAATACCACCGCCATCGTCACCTGCCTGTCCCTTCTGGTGCCGCAACTTGCTGCTGCACAGGACGCAGAAGCAGATAAGCCCAAGGACGGGCTGGCCGAAATTTTGACGCAGGCCCGCGAGGCTGCCCGTGCAGCGGATGATGACACAAATGCGGAACAGAACGCCGAAGCGCCGCCAAAGCCGAACGGACGCCGTCCGCAGGCTGATGATGCCGCCCCGCAGGCCAAGCCCGCGAATGATGAAACCGACCGACCGCAGCCTGCACCCGATAACAGGGACGCCAATGCCGACGGCAACGGCAACGGCAACGGCAACGGCAACGGCAACGGCAACGGCAACGGCAACGGCAACGGCAAGAACAATAAAGCAGCGCCCGCGCAAGACGATAGCAAGCCGCAGAAAAAACCGGCCCGCGATGATGATAACGCCGATCAGGCCGCCCGTGATCAACGCGATGCCGACAAGCTGGCCGAACAGATGGCCAAGGATAACGATACGGTAGGCACCGGCGCGCTGACGGTCGCCAGTGGCGCACTTCAGACCGAACGCGCCGACGCCATGCCCGGCTTGGCACGCGTATTGTCCGAGGAGGTCTGGGCCGGTTTGGACCCTGCGTCCTTGACTTGTCTGACCGGTGGGACCTTCCCCTGCGCAGATGGCGATCGTGCCCAGACCCCGCGCGGGATCGTGATCGAACAGAACGGTGCATCGCAATTGCGTCTGGCTGCATCGGAAAACCAGATGTTGCGGGTCAATAAGAATGGCGATCTGGTCCAGCGTGCCGCTGAAGAAAACACCAAAGAGACTGAAGCCGCGCGCGAGGCTGCGCGACAATCCGAACCGGTGAATGCCGCTGCCCTTAACGCGGGCGAAGGTACCGGAAATGTGACCCGACAGGCCGTCACCAAGGACACAACCCGATCGTCATCCGAAGATTTTGCCACCAACCTGCGGGATGCCCTGTCCGGCAAAACCGATGAGGCCAAAGACGATGACGATGATAACAACAATCTGACCAAGGCATTGCTGTTGGGTGCGGGTGCGCTGGCAGTCGGATCATATTTGAACAACAATCGTCAGGTTGCCCTCAGCGCGCCTGACCGCGTTGTTGTGACGCGTGAAGACGGCAGTCAGGAAGTCATCAAGGATGAGGTTGCGCTGCTGCGCCAGCCGGGATCGAACGTCTCGACCGAAAATTTCGACGACGGATCGTCGCGCACGATCGTCACGCGTGAGGATGGCAGCCGTGTGGTCACCATCCGTGACGCCGATTTGCGCGTGCTGCGCCGCACGCTGGTTTCAGCCGATGGCAGCACCACGCAGCTGATCGACGATACGACCGATGTGCAACCCGTCGATCTTGCCAGCTTGCCAGAACCCGCAGCCGTGCAGACCAACACCGCCCCCTTGGACGAAGATGAACTGCGCGCCGCGCTGCGCCGCGAAACCGCGACAGATCGCCGCTTTACCTTGTCCCAGATCCGCAACATTCCGGAAGTCCGGTCATTGGTCGCACCGGTGAACATCGATGCAATCACCTTCGACAGCGGGTCGGCTGCGATCCGTCCGGATCAGGCACAACAGCTGCAATCACTTGGCCGCGTAATCGAGGAATCTGTCGCCAGCAACCCGGCCGAGATTTTCATGATCGAAGGGTATACCGACACGGTCGGCGCGGATGCCTTTAACCTTGCCCTATCAGACCGTCGTGCGGAATCAGTGGCGCTTGCATTGACGGAATATTTCGATGTGCCGCCCGAAAATCTGGTGACCCAAGGCTATGGCGAACAATACCTTCGCATCCGCGCCGAGGGTGATATCCGCGACAACCGGCGCGCATCGGTCCGCCGGATCACCGACTTGCTGCAAACCGCGCAGGCCCAATAACCATTAAAAAGCAAAAGCCCCGATATACATCGGGGCTTTTTCATAAGTTATCAGCAGGCGCAGGTGATCTGGTCCAGAACAGGTTGACACAAGTCTTCCTGACCACCGCAACAATCCTGCATCAGAAAACCCAGCAAGCCGCGCATCGATTCCATCTGTGCAAAATAGCGGATCGACCGTCCTTCACGAAGCGAGCTTACCAATCCGGCAGCCGACAGGATCGTCAGATTGTTGGACAGCGTATTGGACCGGACATCCAGTGCAATAGCAATATCACCCGCCGCCATGCCGACGGGGCCTGCCTTGATCAACAGGCGAAAGACATCCAGCCGCATATCATGGGCAAGGGCTGACAGGGCATCCAGAACATGTTTCTTTTCCATCTTACAGGAATACCGGATATGTCAGCCGCTCGCAAGGTTTCAGAGATCCTCGGCGGCAAGGAAACCGCCTGACTGGCGCTGCCAGAGCCGTGCATAGATGCCGCCGCTGGCCAGCAATTCCGCATGGTTACCCTGTTCGACAATGCGACCCTGATCCATCACAATCAGCCGGTCCATGGCGGCAATGGTGGACAGGCGATGTGCAATGGCGATCACGGTCTTCCCCTGCATCAGAACGTCCAGACGCGACTGGATGGCGGCCTCGACCTCGCTGTCCAGCGCGCTTGTCGCCTCGTCCAGAATCAGGATCGGCGCGTCTTTCAACGCCACACGGGCAATGGCGATACGCTGGCGCTGGCCGCCAGACAGCTTGACCCCGCGTTCGCCTACATGGGCATCCAGACCTGTACGTCCATGACTGTCGCTCAGGCTTGGGACAAAGCTGTCAGCCTCGGCCATCTGCAAGGCCGCCTGGACCTGCTCATCAGTTGCGTCCGGACGACCATAGGTGATGTTTTCCCGAACCGAGCGGTGCAGAAGCGAACTGTCCTGCGTCACCACCCCGATGGCACCGCGCAAGCTGTCTTGCGTCACCCGACCGATGTCCTGTCCGTCAATGGTGATGCTGCCGCCCTCGATATCGTGGAACCGCAACAGCAGGTTGATCAGCGTGGATTTGCCCGCCCCCGACCGGCCAACCAGACCGACCCGTTCGCCGGGCTTCAGAGTCAGTGTCAGATCATCCAGCACGGCCAGCGGCTTTGCACCCGCCATCCCGTCATAGCGGAAAGTGACGTTCCGGAATTGCACCGCCCCTGCCCCGCGTTCCAACGGCACGGCATCCGGCACGTCCTGAACCTCACGCGGCAGCGATAGGCTGGTAATGCCATCCTTGACCGTACCGATATTTTCGAACAGCGCGGCAAATTCCCACATGATCCAATGCGCCATATTGTTCATCCGCATTGCCAAAGGCACCGCCACCGCAACCGCCCCCACAGCCACATCACCCTGCGACCAAAGCCAAAGCCCCAAACCCGCGACCGAGGCGACCAGCCAGACATTCAGCAGGTTCAGGATAATGTCCTGCAATGTTGCCAGACGCATCTGGCCGTAAACCGTTTGCAAAAACCGGTCCATTCCGGCCTTCATCCAGTTTTCTTCCCGGTCCGAATGCGAAAACAGTTTGACCGTCGCGATATTGGTATAGCTGTCGACAATACGCCCGGTCATATCGCTGCGTGCGTCGGCCTGTGCCTGTGCCACCCGCCCCAGCCGCGGTACAATCTGCCACAGCATCAGCGCATAGCCGACACCCCAGATCACAAAGGGCAAGGCCAGACGCCAGTCCTGACTGGCCGCCAGCACCATCGCCCCCAGAAAATAGATCAGCACATAGCTGCCCACATCCATGATCTTCATCGCCACCTCGCGCACCGCAAGCGAGGTTTGCATCAGCCGCTGCGCGATCCGGCCCGCGAATTCATCCTGAAAATAGCCGACCGACTGGCGCAACAGATAGCGATGCGCCTGCCAACGGATGCGCTGGGGAAAATTGCCCATCAATGATTGGTGCAGCACCATCGAGGTGCCGAAATTCAGCCCTGGCAGCAGGACCAGCAGCACCACGGCCATCACCGCGATATTCCCGCCCTGCTGTGCCCAGAACTGGTCCTTGGGGGTATCGGCAAGTCGGTCGACCAGCTGGCCCAACCAGCTGAACAACATCAGTTCGATAATCGCGATAATCCCTGCGCCAATGGCCAGCAGGATTAACCACGGGACGACGCCGCGGCTGTAGTGCAGCACAAAACGCCCCAGCCCGCTTGGGGGCATGGTCGGCTCGGCGTCCGGATATGCCGATATACGTCGTTCGAACCAACCGAACATAGGTGCACCCTCCTGCGGGAATATTACGGCGCCACTGCTGGCCCGCGCCTTTTGTGAAGTCAAGACCGCCAGAACTTTGCAATCCGATGGAACGCTGACCATACCGCCGCGTTGTTTTCCCAGAGCCTGAAACGGCAAAGAGAAAGGAACAGACATGACCATCAATTCGTTGAAAGACCTGTATCTGGACCAATTGAAAGACCTGTATTCGGCCTGCAAACAGTCGATGCCGATTGTGACCGAAATGGGTCGTAAAGCCAAATCCCGTGAATTATCCGAGGCGTTGATTGCAGGCAATCAAGGCATTTCGGATGGCATGGATAAGATTGCACAGCTTTGCAACGATCACGGTGTCGATCCCACCGGCGAGCATTGCAAAGGCATGGAAGGTCTTGTGACCGAGGCGCGCAAGCACGCCATCGAAGCATCCTTTGGTGATGACGATGCACGCGATGCTGCCATTATTACGCAATACCAGCGCCTGATGCATTACGCGATTGCGGGCTATGGTTGCGTTCGCACATTCGCAAACCGTCTAGAATTCGACGGCGACGGTGCGATCCTTCAGGAATGTCTGGACCAGACGCAGCAAGGCGATGTTCATATGACCGCCATCGCTGAAGGAAGCGTCAACGAAGCAGCGTTGATGTAAGCAAGGTTTTGTAACCAGTTATATGGCCCCCGAAGCTTCACGCTTCGGGGGCCATTTTTATTTATAGCGCCCGCCGCGCTGAAGAACCTCGATTTCATATCCGTCAGGGTCCTGAATGAAGAAAAACCGTGCAATGGTCTCTCCCGCAGGGGCGAAGTCGGTCAATTTCCAGGGGGAAAACCCCGCCTTGGTCAAGCGGTCATGTTCAGCATCGACATCGTCAACCGATACGGCAAGGTGCCCGTAGCCATCGCCCAAATCATATGGCTGGGTCCGGCCCTTGTTGATCGTCAACTCCAGCTCGGCGTCTGTTTCCGGATTGGACAGATAGACCAGTGTGAATTTTTCGAAATCCAGCCGTTCGGCGATCTTCAGGCCAAAACAGCGGTCATAGAAGTCAAGCGAGCGTTCCTCGTTCAACACGCGGATCATGGAATGGATGAACTTGGCCAAGAAAGCCTCCTGTCATTGCGGTTATTAAGGACAGGTAACGATCCAACCGCTGTTGTTCCAGTCCTGCCAAAGCAAAGGGCCGCCCCTAAGGACGGCCCTTTTTCACCATAATATCCGTTGCCGGATCACCTGATGAATGCTTTGCGGATGGCCCTTACGGGCCGTCCAATCAGGCGATGATTTTGGAGACGACGCCAGCACCGACGGTGCGGCCGCCTTCGCGGATGGCGAAGCGCAGTTTGTCTTCCATTGCGATCGGCGCGATCAGTTCGACTTCGAACTTCAGGTTGTCGCCGGGCATGACCATTTCCGTACCTTCCGGCAGGGTCACCGTTCCGGTCACGTCGGTCGTGCGGAAGTAGAACTGCGGCCGGTAGTTGGCGAAGAACGGTGTGTGACGGCCACCCTCTTCCTTGGTCAGGATATAGGCTTCGGCTTCGAACTTGGTGTGCGGCGTGACCGACTTCGGCTTGACCAGAACCTGGCCACGCTCGACGCCTTCACGGTCGATACCGCGCAGCAGAACACCCACGTTGTCGCCAGCTTCACCACGATCCAGCAGTTTGCGGAACATTTCCACGCCCGTGCAGGTCGTTTTCTTGGTGTCGCGGATACCCACGATTTCCAGTTCGTCGCCGACGTTGACAGCGCCACGCTCGACGCGACCGGTCACAACCGTACCACGGCCCGAGATCGAGAACACGTCTTCGATCGGCAGCAGGAAGGGCTGGTCCACGGCGCGCTCGGGCGTCGGGATGTATTCGTCGACAGCAGCCAGCAGGGCACGGATCGAGTTCTCACCGATTTCCTCGTCGCGACCTTCCATTGCAGCAAGAGCCGAGCCCTTGATGATCGGAATGTCGTCGCCCGGATAGTCATAGCTGGACAGCAGCTCGCGCACTTCCATCTCGACCAGTTCCAGCAGTTCTTCGTCATCCACCTGGTCGACCTTGTTCAGGTAGACAACCATGTAGGGGATGCCGACCTGACGGCCCAGCAGGATGTGTTCACGGGTCTGCGGCATCGGGCCGTCAGCTGCGTTCACAACCAGGATCGCGCCGTCCATCTGGGCCGCACCGGTGATCATGTTTTTCACATAGTCAGCGTGGCCGGGGCAGTCGACGTGTGCATAGTGACGTGCTTCGGTCTCGTATTCCACGTGCGCGGTCGAGATCGTGATGCCGCGTGCCTTTTCTTCGGGCGCGCCGTCGATCTGGTCATAGGCGCGGAAATCGCCGAAGTACTTCGTGATCGCTGCCGTCAGAGTCGTCTTGCCGTGGTCAACGTGACCGATGGTCCCGATGTTGACGTGCGGTTTGTTCCGTTCAAACTTTGCCTTTGCCATGGAATGGCTCCTTGTTCTTCAATTCAGGTCAAGCGCGGGGCCGAAGCCCCGCCGCAAAATCAGGCGTATTTCTTCTGGATCTCGTCCGAGATGTTCTGCGGCACAGCTTCATAGTGGCTGAACTGCATCGAGAACACGGCGCGGCCTGAAGACATCGAACGCAGGTTGTTGATGTAGCCGAACATGTTCGCCAGCGGGACTGCTGCGTCGATGACGTTCGCGTTGCCGCGGCTGTCTTGTCCACGCACCATGCCACGACGGCTGGTCAGGTCGCCGATGATCGAACCGGTATATTCTTCCGGCGTCACGACTTCGACCTTCATGATCGGTTCCAGCAACTTCGCACCGGCCTTACGCAGACCTTCGCGCATTGCAGCACGGGCAGCAATTTCAAATGCCAGCACCGAGGAGTCGACGTCGTGGAACGCACCGTCCGTAAGGGCAACTTTGAAATCGATAACCGGGAAGCCGGCCAGCGGGCCCGAGTCCATAACCGATTTGATGCCTTTTTCGACGCCCGGAATGTATTCCTTCGGCACCGCACCACCAACGATCTTGCTTTCGAACGAATAGCCTTCGCCCGGCTCGGTCGGTGTGATGGTCATCTTGACGCGTGCGAACTGACCTGTACCACCGGTCTGTTTCTTATGCGTATAGTCGATATCGGCCGCAGTCGAGATCGTCTCACGATAAGCCACCTGCGGCGCACCGATGTTCGCTTCGACCTTGAATTCACGCTTCATGCGGTCAACCAAGATGTCGAGGTGAAGTTCGCCCATGCCGCGCATAATGGTCTGACCCGATTCAAGATCGGTTTCGACGCGGAACGAGGGATCTTCGGCAGACAGGCGCTGAAGGGCAAGGCCCATCTTTTCCTGGTCAGCCTTCGATTTCGGTTCGATCGCGATTTCGATCACCGGCTCGGGGAAGGTCATCGTTTCCAGAACCACCGGGCTGGACGGATCACACAGGGTGTCGCCCGTGGTGGTGTCTTTCAGACCTGCCAACGCGATGATGTCGCCGGCAAAGGCTTCCTCGATTTCCTCGCGGTTGATCGAGTGCATCATCATCATACGGCCAACACGTTCGCGCTTGCCTTTGGTGGCGTTCAGCAGCTGGTCGCCTTTATTCAGCTTGCCCGAATACAGGCGCGTGAAGGTCAGCGAACCAACGAAGGGGTCGTTCATGATCTTGAACGCCAGACCCGAGAACGGCTGCGCATCATCTGCACGGCGTTCGATGTTACGGGTTTCCGTTTCGTCGTCGGGCAGGAAGCCCATGTACGGCGGAACGTCCAGCGGGGTCGGCAGGAAGTCGATGACCGAGTTCAACAGAGGCTGGACACCTTTGTTTTTGAACGCGGAACCAGCGGTAACCGGGAAGAACGACAACGACAGCGTGCCCTTGCGGATCAGGCCGCGTAGGGTTGCTTCGTCAGGCTCTTCGCCTTCAAGATAGGCTTCCATGGCGGCATCGTCTTGCTCGACGGCAAGCTCGATCATGTTGGCACGCCATTCGTCGGCCAGATCTTTCAGCTCGTCACGGATCGGCTGACGAACCCAGCTTGCACCGAGATCTTCGCCCATCCAGACCCATTCTTCCATCTTGATCAGGTCGACAATGCCTTCCAGCTTGTCTTCCGCACCGATCGGCAATGCGATCGGGCAAGGCGTACCACCGGTACGATCCTTGATCATCTTGACGCAGTTGAAGAAGTCGGCGCCGATCTTGTCCATCTTGTTGACGAACACGATCCGCGGAACTTTATAACGGTCGGCCTGGCGCCAGACGGTTTCGGTCTGCGGTTCGACGCCGGCGTTCGCGTCCAGAAGGCAGATCGCGCCGTCCAGAACAGCCAACGAGCGTTCGACTTCGATGGTGAAGTCAACGTGGCCCGGGGTGTCGATGATGTTGAACCGGAACTTGGTGTCCGAAGTCCCCTCGGAAGTGGGGTCTTCCTGACGCTGCCAGAACGTGGTGGTCGCGGCAGACGTGATCGTGATGCCGCGCTCCTGCTCTTGCTCCATCCAGTCCATGGTCGCAGCGCCGTCGTGCACTTCGCCGATTTTGTGCGACTTACCGGTGTAGAATAGAATGCGCTCGGTCGTCGTGGTCTTGCCAGCATCGATGTGAGCCATGATGCCGAAGTTGCGGTAACGCTGCAGCGGATAATCGCGTGCCATGGTCGGGATCCTTTCGCCTTACCAGCGGTAGTGGCTGAACGCCTTGTTGGCGTCTGCCATCTTGTGCGTGTCTTCGCGCTTTTTCACTGCGGTGCCGCGGCTGTTCACAGCGTCGGCCAGCTCGCCTGCAAGGCGCTCTTCCATCGTGTGTTCGTTGCGCTTGGCAGCAGCGGTGATCAGCCAGCGAATTGCCAGCGCCTCACGGCGTACGGGGCGGACTTCGACGGGAACCTGGTAGGTTGCACCACCGACGCGGCGCGAACGCACTTCGACGGAAGGTTTAACGTTTTCCAGGGCCTCGTGGAAGACTTCAATCGGCTCGCGCTTCAGGCGGGTCTCGACGCGCTCCAGCGCGTTGTAGACGATCCGCTCGGCGATCGATTTCTTGCCGTCAACCATCAGGTTGTTCATGAATTTTGTCAGTACGCGATCGCCATATTTGGCGTCGGGCAGGACATCGCGCTTTTCAGCGGCGTGACGACGGGACATTGATGCCTCTCCTTACTTCGGACGCTTCGCGCCGTATTTCGAACGACGCTGACGACGGTCTTTGACGCCTTGGGTATCCAGAACACCGCGCAGGATGTGGTAACGGACACCCGGAAGGTCTTTTACACGACCGCCGCGGATCAGCACGACGCTGTGCTCCTGCAGGTTGTGCTTTTCGCCCGGGATATAGGAGATAACTTCAAAACCATTCGTCAGACGCACTTTGGCGACTTTACGCATAGCGGAGTTAGGCTTTTTAGGCGTCGTGGTATAGACGCGTGTGCAGACGCCGCGTTTCTGCGGGCAGCCCTGAAGGTGCTGCGATTTGCTGCGCTGCACTTTCGGCTGCCGCGGTTTGCGGATCAGCTGTTGGATCGTAGGCATTCGGTTCCCCGTCTTGCTCTGTCAATACTCGCAACCAGACCGGTTGCGCCTCTTCTCGACGGTAAGTTGCGCGAATCGCAAAATACCAAACCCGCCACGCCCAAGAGAGGCCGACGGGCATGATTCCAGAGGATCGGGGCATATTTCGGCCCGGATCGTGACCTCATATATTCTGACACCGAAAACGGTTTCCCGCCGGTTAGCGCGGCTATATGGGGATTCCATCGCCCTGTCAACATCAGCCCCTGCCCGTTACCGGCGCGTTACCCGATCTGACGCGCCAATTCGTCCATGACCTTGCGTTTAAAACCGAACCTGCGTGGAATCAGCAACGACAACGGTTCATCCCCGGGTCGCCAGCCATAGCCCTGCCCTTTCGACCCTGAATCACTGTCCTGATGGATCGAGCGGATAAACATGACCGGCGCGTTGATCGACACACCCGGCATCCATTGCCCCAAACTAGCGTGGTTATAGCTTAGCGCCGTCTTATCGGCATCCGGGGACAGGAAAATCGTCAGGGCGACACCCATGTTATGGCACAGCCACGGCTGGATCGACAGCCGGCCTTGCGCTGCGGTCACCATCAATCCCCGTCCGTAATCAAGCGATAGACAGTGATCCACCCGCCACAGGTCTTGGGCCATAGCAAAATCCGACCGGCTGCGCTCAATATAATCTAATGCAACAGCGTCATCATCGTCATGGCGAAAATGCCCGATCACATCCGCAGAGGGGTCGATATGGGGTGCAACGGCAATGCGACAGGCCTGACGGTGCTTTTCCATCGGGGGAACCAATGACAACACCAATTGCGGTACCCGATCACATAAGGCCTGCAAACGCGACAGATAGGGTTCTGGCAGATCGGGGCCAGTCATAATCACAAGGGTAAAATCGGGGTCGCTTTGGGCCAGCCAGCCGGGAATGGCGACCTTGATGAACCACTGCCAGCGGCGTTCCAGCCGTTTTTGATCATAAAGATAGGCGCGACGGGTCTGGAGATCGTCGTGGATCACCTGAAAGCCGCGCAGACCGACATAGGAAAAGCGGCACAGGCCCAACATCTGCACTTTCATCCGGCAATCCTCTTTTTTGACCCCTTTGAGTACCTTTGGACAACAAGCATCGCAAGATAGAGTGCCGGAACGAAAAAAAGGCCCGGCGTGATGCTGGGCCTTTTTGTTTCATGTCGCGACGATCACTCGTCGTTGTTGGTCTCGGGACGCTTGAACAAGGCATCCTCGGCCGAAACCTTGGGCTCTGCCACCGGCTCGGGTGCGGCCAAAGCGGCAGCAGCCTCGGCATCGGCGCGACGGGCTTCGATCACTTCCGAGTCACGCTCGGTTGCGATGCGACGCACGCGCGAGGTTGCACCACCGGTCCCCGCCGGGATCAGACGGCCAACGATGACGTTTTCCTTCAGACCGACCAGTTTGTCGCGCTTGCCCTGAACAGCAGCCTCGGTCAGAACACGGGTCGTTTCCTGGAAGGATGCCGCCGAGATGAAGCTGCGGGTCTGCAGCGACGCCTTGGTGATCCCCAACAGAACCGGTTCGCCCGTTGCCGGACGGCCGCCGCGTGCTTCGATCTTGGCGTTTTCGGCGTCAAAATCGTCGCGCTCGACGTGCTCACCCTTCAGCAGCGTGGTCTCGCCGCTGTCGATGATCTCGATCTTCTGCAGCATCTGGCGAACGATCACCTCGATGTGCTTGTCGTTGATCTTCACACCTTGCAGACGATAGACGTCCTGCACTTCGTCGATCAGGTAGTCGGCCAAAGCCTCGATACCCATGATGCGCAGGATGTCATGCGGCGCGGGGTTGCCGTCCATGATGTATTCGCCCTTTTGCACGAAGTCGCCTTCCTGCACAGGGATATGCTTGCCTTTCGGCACCATATATTCGACCGGCGAGACGCCCTCTTCAGCGGCTTCGATGCTGATGCGGCGCTTGTTCTTGTAGTCCTTGCCAAAGCGCACATAGCCGTCGATTTCGGCGATGATCGCGTGATCCTTGGGACGACGGGCTTCGAACAATTCTGCCACGCGGGGAAGACCACCGGTGATGTCCTTGGTCCGTGCACCTTCGCGCGGGATACGTGCAACCACGTCGCCCGGCTGGATCTCTTGCCCGTCTTCGATCGACAGAATGGCGTCCACCGACATCGGATAGCTGACCGGGTTGCCCTGTTCGTTGCGAACCGGCTCGCCATTGGCGTCCATGATGATGATTTCGGGCTTCAGCTCGTTGCCTTTCGGCGCGGAACGCCAATCGGTGACGATTTTCTGCGTCATACCCGTCGCATCATCGGTGTCATCGCGGACCGAAATCCCCGACAGCAGGTCGACAAACTTCGCCACACCGCCCTTTTCGGCAATGATCGGCAAGGTATAGGGATCCCATTCGTACAGCTTGGCACCACGGATGACACGTTCGCCTTCTTTCACGAACAGCTTCGAACCGTAGAACAGCTTGTGGCTGGCGCGTTCCTGCCCCTGATCGTCCAGGACGAGCAGCTGCATGTTGCGCGACATCACGACCTGTTCGCCGTTGGCGTTGGCCAGAATGCTTTCGTTGCGGAACTGGATCGTGCCTTCATGCGACGCAGCCTGGAAGGACTGCTGGCCACCTTGGGCAATACCGCCAATGTGGAAGGTCCGCATCGTCAGCTGGGTGCCGGGTTCACCGATCGACTGTGCGGCGATAATACCGACAGCTTCACCGATGTTGACCAGCGTCCCACGTGCCAGATCGCGACCATAGCAAAGGGCGCAGATCCCGTCTTCGGATTCACAGGTCAGTGCCGAACGGATACGGATCGACAGAACGCCTGCCTTTTCGATCGCGTCGGCCTTGCGTTCGTCGACAACTTCACCAGCGCGGATGATGATCTCATCCTCACCCGGAACCAGCACATCCTCGGCCACGGTGCGGCCCAGAACACGCTCGCTCAGCGGCGAGATGACCTCACCGTCGTTGACTGCTGCGGTTGCCGTGATCGACTGCTCGGTTCCGCAATCATGTTCGCGGATGATGCAATCCTGTGCGACGTCAACCAGACGACGCGTCAGATAGCCCGAGTTTGCCGTCTTCAACGCCGTATCCGACAGACCCTTACGGGCACCGTGGGTCGAGTTGAAGTACTCAAGAACGGTCAGACCTTCTTTAAAGTTCGAGATAATCGGAGTTTCGATAATCTCGCCCGAAGGTTTCGCCATCAGGCCGCGCATGCCGCCCAACTGCTTCATCTGGTTGACCGAACCACGCGCACCCGAGTGGGCCATCATATAGACCGAGTTCGGCTCCATTTCGCCGCCCGTCTCGTCGATTTTGGTCGCCGAGATGGTGGACATCATGGCTTCGGTGACGCGGTCGTTACACTTGGACCAGGCATCGACAACCTTGTTGTATTTTTCGCCCTGAGTGATCAGGCCGTCCAGATACTGTTGTTCGAATTCCTTGACCTGATCCTGAACCTCGCCAACGATGCTCCACTTGTTGTCGGGGACCACCATGTCGTTCTTGCCAAAGCTGATGCCGGCGCGGAATGCTTCACGAAAGCCCAGACCCATGATCTGGTCACAGAAAATCACCGATTCCTTCTGACCGCAGTAGCGGTAGACGGTGTCGATGACGACCTGAACGTCTTTCTTACGCAGCAGACGGTTCACCAGCTCGAAAGGTGCTTTGGCGTTCATCGGCAGCAACGCACCAAGGCGCATACGGCCCGGGGTCGTTTCATACAGTTTGACGACTTCGATGCCGTTATCGTCAATCTGCTTGATCCGCGATTTGATCTTTGTGTGCAGATGGACAGTGCCGGCTTCCAGCGCATGCTCGACTTCTTCGATGCTGGTGAAGGTCATGCCTTCGCCCTTCATGCCTTCGCGGCTCATCGAGACGTAGTACAGGCCCAAAATCATATCCTGCGAAGGAACGATAATCGGGGCACCGTTTGCAGGCGACAGAACGTTGTTCGTCGACATCATCAGGACGCGCGCTTCCAGCTGTGCTTCAAGCGACAGCGGGACGTGAACGGCCATCTGGTCGCCGTCGAAGTCGGCGTTGAATGCCGAGCAGACCAGAGGGTGCAGCTGGATCGCTTTACCTTCGATCAGGATCGGTTCGAAGGCCTGAATGCCAAGACGGTGCAGCGTGGGTGCACGGTTCAGCAGAACCGGGTGTTCACGGATGACCTCTTCCAGAATATCCCAGACTTCGGGACGCTCTTTCTCGACCAGTTTCTTGGCCTGCTTGACGGTGCTGGACAGACCCTTCGCTTCAAGACGCGAATAGATAAAGGGCTTGAACAGTTCCAAGGCCATCTTCTTGGGAAGACCGCATTGGTGCAGTTTCAGTTCCGGACCGGTCACAATCACCGAACGACCCGAGAAGTCGACCCGCTTACCCAGAAGGTTCTGGCGGAAGCGACCCTGCTTACCCTTCAGCATGTCCGACAGCGACTTCAGCGGGCGACGGTTGTTGCCCGTGATGACGCGGCCACGACGACCGTTGTCGAACAGCGCATCGACCGATTCCTGAAGCATCCGCTTTTCGTTACGCACGATGATATCGGGCGCACGAAGCTCGATCAGGCGCTTCAGACGGTTGTTACGGTTGATAACGCGGCGATACAGATCGTTCAGGTCGGAGGTCGCAAAGCGGCCGCCATCCAGCGGAACCAGCGGACGCAGTTCCGGCGGAATGACCGGAATGACCGTCATGATCATCCACTCGGGGCGGTTGGCCGATTCAAGGAACGACTCGACGATCTTCAGACGCTTGATGATCTTCTTGGGCTTCAGCTCGCCGGTGGCGGCCTTCAGGTCCTCGCGCAGTTGCTCGGCAGTTGCGGACAGATCGATGTTGGCCAGCATCGCGCGGATGGCTTCCGCACCGATGTCGGCTTGGAAGGCGTCGGCGCCAAAGTTGTCCTGCGCATCAAGATACTCTTCCTCGCCCAACAGCTGACCATAGGTCAGGTCGGTCAGGCCGGGTTCGATGACGACATAGTTTTCAAAGTACAGAATGCGTTCCAGATCCCGCAGCGTCATGTCCAGCATCAGGCCGATGCGGCTGGGAAGCGACTTCAGGAACCAGATATGCGCGACGGGCGCTGCCAGTTCGATATGGCCCATGCGTTCGCGACGGACCTTCTGCAGCGTGACTTCCACGCCGCATTTTTCGCAGACGAGGCCGCGATACTTCATGCGCTTGTATTTGCCGCAAAGGCATTCATAGTCCTTGATCGGACCGAAGATGCGCGCGCAGAACAGACCATCGCGTTCGGGCTTGAACGTACGATAGTTGATCGTCTCGGGCTTCTTCACCTCGCCAAAGGACCAGGCCAGAATTTCTTCCGGCGAGGCCAGCGAGATCTTGATCTCATCGAACTGCCGCGTGGGGGCCAGCGGGTTCAGAGGGTTGGTGGCAAGTTCCTGGTTCATTTCCAATTCCTAATGAAGGGCACGGGGGAAGGCTGAGTGGGGGCTTGCGCCCTCACTCGTCTTCTTCCGCATCCAGGAGTTCCATGTTGAGGCCCAGACCCCGGACCTCTTTGACCAGAACGTTGAACGATTCCGGCACGCCTGCTTCAAAGTTGTCTTCGCCCTTGACGATGGACTCATAGACTTTGGTACGGCCTGCAACGTCATCCGACTTCACGGTCAGCATTTCCTGCAAGGTATAGGCGGCGCCATAGGCCTCAAGTGCCCAGACTTCCATCTCACCCAGACGCTGGCCACCGAACTGAGCTTTACCACCCAGCGGTTGCTGCGTGACAAGGCTGTACGGACCCGTCGAACGGGCGTGCATCTTGTCGTCCACCAAGTGGTGCAGTTTCAGGATGTACTTCATCCCGACGGTGACCTGACGCGCGAATTGTTCGCCCGTACGGCCATCGAACACCACCGACTGACCCGAGGTATCAAAGCCCGCGCGTGTCAGCGCGTCATTGATGTCGGCTTCCTTGGCACCGTCGAAGACGGGGGTTGCGATCGGCACACCGGTCCGGACGGTATTGGCGTGTTCGACCAGTTGGTCGTCCTCCATCCCGTCGAAGGTCGATGCATAGATGTCGTCGCCGTAACCGTTCTTCATCGCGTCGCGGACCGGAGTCATATCGCCATTGCGGCGATAGGCCTGCAGTGCCTCGTCGATCTTGATGCCAAGACCGCGCGATGCCCAACCCATGTGGGTTTCAAGGATCTGACCGACGTTCATGCGCGACGGCACGCCCAGCGGGTTCATCACCAGGTCTACAGGGGTCCCGTCAGCAAGGAAGGGCATGTCTTCCATGGCAACAACCTTGGAAACAACACCTTTGTTGCCGTGACGACCGGCCATCTTGTCGCCTGCCTGAAGCTTGCGCTTCACAGCCACGAAGACCTTGACCATTTTCATCACGCCGGGGGGAAGATCGTCGCCCTGACGGACTTTCTCGACCTTATCCTCGAAGCGGGCTTCCAACAGCTTCTTCTGGGTGTCGTATTGCTGATTCAGCGCCTCGACGTCTTTTGCGACATCTTCTTCGCCGACAGCAAGCTGCCACCACTGACCACGGCTTAGCGTGCCCAGCAGTTCTTCAGTCACTTCGGTATTTGCCTTGACGCCTTTAGGGCCTTTGACAGCAACCTTGCCCATGATCATCGTCTTCAGACGTGCATAGACGTTGCGATCAAGAATGCCTTGTTCGTCGTCGCGGTCACGGGCCAGACGTTCGACTTCTTCACGCTCGATCTGCAGCGCACGTTCGTCCTTATCGACACCGTGACGGTTGAAGACACGAACTTCGACGATGGTACCATAGGCACCGGGCGGCAAACGCAGCGAGGTATCGCGAACGTCGGACGCTTTTTCACCGAAGATGGCGCGCAGCAGCTTTTCTTCCGGCGTCATCGGGCTTTCGCCTTTGGGGGTGATCTTACCCACCAGAATGTCGCCCGGACCTGCTTCGGCACCGATATAGACGATACCTGCTTCATCCAGATTGCGCAGGGCTTCTTCACCGACGTTGGGAATGTCGCGGGTGATTTCTTCCGGCCCAAGCTTCGTGTCGCGTGCCGCCACTTCGTATTCATCGATGTGGATCGAGGTGAACACGTCATCGCGGTGGATACGTTCGCTGATCAGGATCGAGTCTTCGTAGTTGTAGCCATTCCACGGCATGAACGCGACAACCACGTTCCGGCCGATGGCCAGTTCACC
Organism: Paracoccus sp. JM45; assembly: GCF_003590715.1. Lineage (GTDB taxonomy): Bacteria > Pseudomonadota > Alphaproteobacteria > Rhodobacterales > Rhodobacteraceae > Paracoccus. The sequence continues at coordinate 254,218 of NZ_QQVY01000003.1, read as the reverse complement.
CTGATCGGTCGAAGGACCGTCGGCGATGACCTGGGTTGCGACAACCTTTTCACCTACCTTCACCAACGGACGCTGGTTGATGGTCGAGGACTGGTTCGAACGCTTGAACTTGCGCAGACGATAGATGTCCACACCCGCGTCGCCCGCACCCATGTCTTCGGTTGCACGCACAACAATACGCTGCGCATCGACCTGATCCACGATACCGCTGCGACGCGCCATAATGGCAGCACCGGAATCGCGTGCCACGGTCGCTTCCATGCCGGTGCCCACAAACGGAGCCTCGGCGCGCAGAAGCGGCACGGCCTGACGTTGCATGTTCGACCCCATCAGGGCGCGGTTAGCATCGTCGTTTTCAAGGAAGGGGATCAGCGCAGCAGCAACCGACACCAACTGCTTGGGCGAAACGTCGATCAGGTCGATGGCGTCAACCGGATTCAACATGAAATCGCCCGACTGCCGGGTGCTGATCAGCTCGTCCACAAAGCCGCCATCGGCGTCCAGCGTTGCGTTGGCCTGTGCCACTGTGTGGCGCATTTCCTCGGTCGCGGACATATAGACCACGTCGTCGGTCACCTTACCCTCGATCACCTTGCGGTAGGGGGTTTCGATGAAGCCGTATTTGTTCACCCGTGCGAAAGTCGCCAAGCTGTTGATCAGACCGATGTTCTGACCCTCCGGCGTTTCAATCGGGCATACACGACCATAGTGGGTCGGGTGAACGTCGCGAACCTCGAAGCCTGCGCGTTCGCGCGTCAGACCGCCCGGCCCCAGTGCCGATAGACGACGCTTATGCGTCACTTCGGACAGCGGGTTCGTCTGGTCCATGAACTGCGACAGTTGGCTGCTGCCGAAGAATTCACGAACAGCCGCCGCTGCGGGTTTCGCGTTGATCAGATCCTGCGGCATGACGGTGTCGATCTCGACGCCGGACATACGTTCACGGATCGCACGCTCCATACGAAGCAGTCCGACGCGATACTGGTTTTCCATCAATTCGCCGACCGAGCGCACACGACGGTTGCCCAAGTGGTCGATGTCGTCGATTTCGCCCTTACCGTCGCGCAGTTCCACCAGACCGTGGACACAGGCAACGATATCCGCATGGCGCAAGGTGCGCTGCGTATCCGGCACGTCCAGATCAAGACGCATGTTCATTTTCACGCGACCAACAGCCGACAGGTCGTAACGCTCGGAATCGAAGAACAGCGTGTTGAACAGGTTCGAGGCAGCCTCGACGGTGGGGGGCTCACCCGGACGCATGACGCGATAGATATCCATCAGCGCCTGTTCGCGGTTCATGTTCTTATCGGCAGCCATCGTGTTGCGGATATAGGGACCCACATTCACATGGTCGATGTCCAGAACCGGAACATCATGGATGCCGTTGTCCAGCAGAACCTTCAGCAGACCGCCGTTGATTTCGCCGTCCTTGCTATATTCGACAGTGATCTCGTCGCCAGCCTCGGCATAGATGAAGCCGGTGGTGTCGTTGACGATATCCTTGGCGATAAAGCGGCCAATAATGCGTTCGAACGGCAGCAACAGGTTCACCTGCTCGCCGGTTTCCTGCAATTGCTTGACCAGACGCGGGGTGACTTTCTCGCCTGCTTTGGCAATGACTTCGCCGGTCGCTGCGTTCACAAGATCGAAGGTCGGACGCGTGCCGCGCACACGTTCCGGGAAGAAGCGCGTGACCCAGCCGGATTCGCGGCCTTCGCGGCGCAATTCATAGCTGACGGTGTCATAGAAGGCATCCATGATGTCTTCCTGCCCCATGCCCAAGGCATAAAGCAGCGTCGTCACCGGCAGTTTGCGACGGCGGTCGATCCGCGCGAACACCAGATCCTTGGCGTCGAATTCAAAGTCCAGCCAGCTGCCGCGATAGGGAATGATGCGGCATGCGAACAGCAACTTGCCCGAGCTGTGGGTCTTGCCGCGGTCGTGGTCAAAGAACACACCGGGCGAACGGTGCATCTGCGACACAACAACGCGCTCGGTCCCGTTCACAACGAACGTCCCGTTCAGGGTCATCAGGGGCATGTCGCCCATGAAAACGTCCTGTTCCTTGATGTCTTTGACCGATTTGGCGCCGGTGTTTTCATCGACATCGAACACGATCAGACGCAGGGTGACTTTCAGCGGTGCGGCATAGGTCATGTCGCGCTGCTGGCACTCGTCCACGTCGTATTTGGGCTGCTCAAGCTCGTATTTCACGAATTCCAGCGTCGCAGTCTCGTTGAAATCTTTGATCGGGAATACCGACTGGAAAACGCCCTGAATCCCGTCGCCATCATTATGGCCGGTGCCTTCACCCGAGTTCAGGAACAGGTCATACGAGGATTTCTGAACCTCGATCAGGTTAGGCATTTCCAGAACTTCACGGATATTGCCGTAGTAGCGCCGGATACGCTTTTGGCCGACATAAGCTTGCGCCATGGGGTCTTGTCACCTTTCGTCTTCGCGCGCGTTCCGAGTCGGGGCCCTCGGAATACGGCCTACGAATGCAGGGGTGAGGTTCCATTCATGCCGCCCGTCCCACCGCGCGACTCCCGAACCTCGAACATGCCCTGAAGGAAAGTCTGTCAGGCTATATGCCCAAACCGTCCTTCAAGACAGGTTCGGCAGGGACCGGAAATTCCGGACCCTGCCTGTCTCAAACCGATCTAAAGGATCGATTACTTCAGTTCAACCTTGGCGCCAGCTGCTTCCAGCTTTGCTTTGATTTCGTCAGCTTCGGCTTTGGTTGCGCCTTCTTTGACTTTACCGCCAGCTTCAACCAGGTCCTTGGCTTCTTTCAGGCCCAGACCGGTGATGCCGCGAACTTCTTTGATCACGTTGATCTTGCTTGCGCCGGCATCGGTCAGAACGACGTCAAACTCGGTTTTTTCTTCAGCAGCTTCGCCGCCTGCAGCAGGACCAGCCATCATGACGGCGCCACCGGCAGCCGGCTCGATGCCGTACTCATCCTTCAGGATGGTTTTCAGTTCTTGGGCTTCCAGAAGGGTCAGGCCCACGATGTCTTCGGCAAGTTTCTTAAGATCAGCCATTTTTCCGTATCTTTCCAGTTAGTGTTCCAACGTCGGGTTCAATACCACTAGTCGGAGAAAAGGGTTGCTTACGCAGCCTCACGCTCTTCCAGAGTCGTCAGGATGCTCGCGATGTTCGAAGCAGGCGCGCCAATGGCACCAGCAATGTTCGAAGCAGGCGCACCGATGCACGATGCGATCTGAGCGATAAGCTCTTCACGCGACGGCAGCGAAGCGACGGCTTTGACACCAGCCGGATCCAAAGCCGAATCACCCATTGCACCACCAAGGATCACGAAACGTTCGTTATCTTTGGCGTACTTGTCGGCGATCCGAGCCGCAGCGGTCGGATCTTCCGAATAGGTAAATACGGTCATGCCCGTCAGGTAGGTGGCGATGCTTGCGCAAGGCTTACCATCAAGGGCGATCTTGGCGAGCTTGTTCTTGGCAACGCGAACGGAACCACCAGCATCACGCATGCGTGCGCGGAGGTCCTGCATATGTGCAACCGTCATCCCCTCGTAGTGGGCAACCACTACGACGCCAGAGCTTTCAAAGATCTGGCCGAGCTCGTCGACCACCTGTTCTTTTTGTGCTCTATCCACGGTTTCACTCCAAGTAGGGGGTTTCCCCCCGGCTCTCACTTTCCCGCGCCCGGAACCGGGCAACAGGTCGGGTCCGCATCGGGGCAAGATCGCCCGAAGGACTGGCCTTCGGAAAAATGCTTCCCCGTCTCAGGAAGGACATTAAGCAGGCGGTTGCCTGCACCCTCCGTCTCGGACAGGACGGGGCATCGAAAGGCGCCCCGCCATTCCCAGCCTTAAGCCAGGAAACTTGTTAGATGCACCGCAATGCACCTAAAAATATCAGTTGGCAACTGCCGAAGCGACATCAACCGAAACGCCCGGGCCCATGGTCGAGCTAATCGAGACTTTGTTCATGTAAGTCCCTTTCGCGCCAGTAGGCTTGGCTTTGCTGACAGCGTCAACAAATGCGCGCAGGTTCTGGGCCAGCTTGTCTTCGTCGAACGAGACTTTGCCGATACCGGCGTGAACCACACCAGCTTTTTCGGCTTTGAACTGGACTTCACCGCCCTTGGCAGCTTCGACAGCCGATTTAACGTCCATCGTCACCGTGCCGACCTTGGGGTTCGGCATCAGGTTGCGCGGGCCAAGGATCTTACCAAGGCGACCCACCAGCGGCATCATGTCCGGCGTTGCAATGCAACGGTCGAAGTCGATCTTACCAGCCTGGATGGCTTCCATCAGGTCTTCTGCGCCGACAACTTCTGCGCCAGCAGCGGTTGCTTCGTCAGCCTTGGGGCCACGAGCGAAGACAGCGACGCGAACGTCCTTGCCGGTGCCTGCGGGCAGCGTGACAACGCCGCGGACCATCTGGTCTGCGTGACGCGGGTCAACGCCCAGGTTCAGCGCGATTTCGACGGTTTCGTCGAATTTGGCCGAAGCACTAGCCTTAACCAGTTTCACGGCTTCTTCGACGGACAAGTTGAACTTGCCTTCAAAGGCGGCGCGAGCGGCGACTTTTTTCTTCGAGAACTTTGCCATGACTTAGCCTTTCACCTCGATACCGATCGAACGGGCCGAGCCGACGATGATCTTCATGGCCTGATCGACATCATTTGCCGACAGATCAGCCATTTTGGCTTCAGCGATCTCACGGATCTGCTTGGCCGTGACCGTGCCTGCGGGCATACGACCGGGCTTTTCCGAACCGCGTGCGCGGTTGCGCTTGCCGACCGGCTTCAGACCAGCAGCGCGCTTCAGCAAGAAGGATGCCGGCGGCGTCTTGGTTTCGAAGGTGAACGACTTATCAGCGTAATAGGTGATCACGACTGGAACGGGGGCACCCTGCTCCATTTCCTGCGTCTTGGCGTTGAACGCCTTGCAGAATTCCATGATGTTGATACCGCGCTGGCCCAAAGCAGGACCAACGGGGGGCGACGGGTTCGCTTGGCCCGCCTTGATTTGCAGCTTCAGGCTGCCGACAACTTTCTTGGCCATGTGGCCTCTCCTTCATCATCATGCCCGGAAGTTCGGGCCTTGACTTAGCGGTACGGCTTGCGCCTCCCGCAACCAATCACGAGGTCTTGGTAACCTGCGTGAATTCCAGTTCGACCGGCGTAGGCCGGCCAAAGATCGACACGGTGACTTTCACACGCGACGAAATTTCGTCCACTTCTTCCACCATCCCCGAGAAACCCTCGAAAGGACCATCGGCGACGCTGACCTGTTCGCCCACTTCAAAGCGGATCAGGTTACGCGGCGCGGCGGCAGTGCCGTCGCTGCTGCGGTTCATCATCGAGTTCACCTCGTCGTCCCGCATCGGCATCGGCTTGCCCTGTGCACCAAGGAAACCGGTGACGCGGTTGATCGAGCTGACCAAGTGATAGGTGCGATCCGACATATCCATGTGGACCAGCACATACCCCGGCATGAAACGACGTTCGGACGTGACTTTCTTGCCACGGCGAATTTCGATCACTTCCTCGGTCGGGACCAGCACCTCGTCGATCTGATCTTCCAGACCCTTCTCGGCGACGGCTTGGCGAATCGCCTCTGCGACCTTCTTTTCGAAGTTCGACAGGACACTGACCGAATACCAACGCTTTGCCATGTCTGGATCGACCCCTACTCATCTCTTGGGAATCACACAGAACCGCGCAACCCCTTGAATTCTAATTACGTCCGGAAAATTGAAAGCGGCGCGCATGGAATTCCTATGCACGCAGTCATCCGGACAGTCGTGGGCAAATACCGCCCCTGACCACGAATTGCAAGCCTTGATTAGCCGCTAATCATCCGCAAACCCTGCGTCAGGCCGGTGCGGACCGCCAGATCGATCAGGAAGAAAAACAAGCTGGTGACCGACGCAAAGATCAACACCATAATCGTCGTCGTAATTACTTCGCGGCGCGTCGGCCACGAGATCTTGCCGGCTTCGGCGCGGACCTGATTGATGAACTGGACGGGATTGGCCACGACAGGCTCCTTCGCAAGTGCAGGTGCTGATGTAACGAGGCCGTTCTGCCATGACAACCCTTCATCATGCCCTGACGGGCAAGTGATGTTGCAATGGCGGAAGGACCTGGCAGGGGCAGGGGGACTCGAACCCACGACCCTCGGTTTTGGAGACCGATGCTCTACCAACTGAGCTATACCCCTGAGGTCGAGCCTCATTAGAATCCGCCCGCCCTGCCGTCAAGCAGATAACCGACGCTTTTCGCGCCGCATTGACGAAAATCACCTGAAGCGCGGAAATTCGATCTTGGGGCAGCGGTCCTGAATCACGGTCACCCCTGCCCTGCGCGCCTTTTCCGCCGCCTTGTCATCGCGCACGTCAAGTTGTGTCCAGATGACTTTTATATCGGGCAGATGCGTCAGAACCTGATCGACGATCCCCGCCACCGCAGAGGACTGGCGAAAAATATCTACCATATCGACCCCCGCGTCATTCGGGACATCCGCCAATGAAGCATAGACCGGCTGATCCAGAATCGTTTTTCCCGCATGCCCCGGGTTTACCGGAATTACTTTAATACCTTGCGCCAGCAGATAGCGTGCAACACCCCAGCTTGGCCGTGCCTCGTTCGGGGACAGGCCGACCATGGCGATGACACGCGTTTCTTTCGCAATGCGTTCGATATCCTGATCTTCCTGATCAATATCCATAAACTCCCCCAAAGTTTGTGATGCACCCGACAATCGCGGGCTTTCAAAGAAAAGGCGCCCGGTCCACAAGGTGGCCAGGCGCAAGTCACGGAACGAGGGACAGTGATCTGAACATGACCGTTCCGGGGTCATGCTCTGTGATGTAAATGGGCATCACCCCCAAAAGGTTCCATAACCCTCACGCTCTCGTGAAAACGCACGTCAGATCGTGCAGTTCGGGCTGGATTAATTGCCGCCCTGAAATGCCATCCGAGCGTCACCAAGGACTTCTTCGGAATTCTGCAAAAAGGCCCTTTCGGCGGCACCTGATTCCAGCAGGTACAGATGCCCTTTGACGACAGCAAAATAGCGTGGATCACCGCGTTGCGGTCGGCCTTTGGACAAAGACACGGGACAGATGCCGTCGAAATCAGGTGTAAAGCTGCGCGGGTCCGATTCAAACCGCGCACGATTTTCTTCCGAAGCAAAATGCCACAGCTTACCCCGCCACATTGTCGCAATATCGCTGCGCCCCGGAACGGCACGACCCGAGTTGGCATAACCGACAGGATCAAACCCGCCCAAAGCCCAATCCTGGGCGATGGCCGGAAAGGCACAGGTAACTGTCAGAAGAAAAACCGATGTAAAATGACGCATGTGAACTCGGACTGCCTTTAAGGACGTATCCTATGTGACAGCCCGCGTCCCGATTCTCAACATGCGTGACATAAACGTCGCAGGGTTGTGATATCTAGGCACCGCAGGCGGCGTAAAGCCCGACAGCGGCAGCATTCGATACGTTCAACGACCCGAAATCAGCCGCAAAGGGAATGCGGGCAATGTGGTCACAGGTTTTCAACGTCAATTCCCGCATCCCCGGCCCTTCAGCGCCCAGAACCAAACAGACCGCACGCCCCGACAGATCATCCATCAGCTTGGGAAGTGATTCGGTCCCTGTGCCGTCCAGACCGACAAGAATGAAGCCCATGCCTTTCAGCTGGCTCAATGCCTCGGCCAGATTGGGCACGCGCAGATAGGGCTGACGTTCCAATGCGCCCGAAGCGGTCTTGGCCAATGCGCCGGTTTCAGGGGCGGAATGGCGATGCGGGGCAATTACTGCCCGCGCGCCGAAAACCTCGGCCGAGCGCAGGATCGCACCGATGTTATGGGGATCGGTTACGCGGTCCAGAGCCACCAACAGCGGACGTTTTTCACCGGGGGCCTCGCGCAGGGCGACTTCGCTAAGGCTGCCCCATTTCAAAGGCTTGACCTCAAGCGCGGCACCTTGATGAACGCTTTCTGCGGACAATGGCACGGCCTTGTCGAAGACACGCGGGTCGGTGACCTCCGGCTCCATCCCGTGCAATTCGCCCAGACGGGTGACCGCATTCGGTGTCACCACAAGGCGCAGCTTTTCGCGCTGCGGATTTGCAAGCGCATCGCGCACGGCATGCAGACCGAACAACCACACGGTCTCGGCCGCAGCAGCGCGACGGGCGCGTTCCTTGTCGATGACCCAAGTGGGCTTTTTAGCGTTTCCGGTCTTATCAGCCATTTTTCAGTGTCCTTTCGTGCCCTCCCTCTGTGCGCCGGGACGATACATTCACGCAAGCCCCGGAAATCTGCTTGACGCCCCCGAACAGTGCAGCTAATCACCCCCCACGCCGAAAGCGATCGGCGGGCGACGTGCTGCAAGGTGCGGCAGCGGACTGTAACTCCGCCGGGGAGACCCACGCCTGGTTCGATTCCAGGGTCGCCCACCACTTCCCCCTTCCGTAAACGGACATGGCGCGAAGTTGGTGATGAAATGCCCCGATGTTGGGCGGTGTCCACAATCCTGAAACGAATCCGCTTTATATCCCGTCTAACGCGATTCGAAGGGCTTTCGATTCGCGCCATAAGTGTCTAGCATTTGATGTTGTTGGTTTATGTGATCGGGGTCGATGGTGTCTGTACGCAAGAATAAGCAACCGAATTTGCTGATCGTCGCACAATCCGGGCGATTACAGTATGAGGCGATTATTTTTCTTGCCAGTCTGCGGGCAAATGCGCCCGATTGGACGGGCCGCATTATCGTTGCCGAACCGCGACCCGAAGGTGCATGGGCAGGCCATACAACTGAAATATCCCCGAACTGCCGTGACATCCTGACCGAATTCGGGGCCGAAATTCTGCCCTTTACAGCAGTGCATTTCGGCGCGCTTTATCCGCAGGGCAATAAGATCGAGGCATTGCAGGTTCTGCCCCCGAAAGAACCCTTCATATTTTTTGACACCGATACTTTGATCACCGGCCCGCTGGATCAGATCAAATTCAACTTCAAACGCCCCGCCGCCTCCATGCGCCGCGAAGGGACATGGCCCCTGCCCCCGCTTTACGGCCCTGGCTATGCCGGCATTTGGAAGTCGCTTTATGATCGCTTCGATCTGGATTTCGAATCATCGCTGGATTTGTCCCAGCCGGATGAACATTGGGAACGCTATCTGTATTTCAATGCCGGTTGGTTCTTTGGTGCCGATCCCGCCGAATTCGGCCAGCGCTTCCTTAGCTGGGCATTGGCAGTCCGTGACGAGCCACATGACGAACTTGCGTGTCAGACACTGGACCCTTGGCTTGATCAGGTGATTCTGCCTCTGGTCATCCACAGCTTTGGTGGCGGTCGCCCTGGCCCTGAACTGGATGGTCTGGATGGAGATGTTACGAATCACTATCGCAAGCTGCCGCTGCTTTACGCCCGCTTCGACGAAGCCTCGGTCGAGGCTTTGGAAAATGCAGTGGCGGATAAGAAAATCAAGCGTGTGCTGCGTGACTGGGAACCGGCCCGCAAGCTGATCTATCAGCAAAAAGGCCGAACCAAGGTCCATACGCTTTTCGCGCATCTGCCCAAGCCATTGAAAGAGCGCATGATTCGCAATCAATTGAAAAGCCGCGGTTGGTGGCTGATCTGAAGAAAAAGGCCGCCAGAGCGATCTGGCGGCCTTTCTTTTTATTCGCCTGCGCCTTCGGAAGACCGCGCCCAGATATTGACGTCACCCTTGGCGGATAATTCGTCAATCTGTGCAAGCTCGGCCTCCGAAAACGCCATATTGCCAAGCGCGCCGACGCAGTCACGCACCTGTTCAGCCCGCGAGGCGCCAATCAGGGCACTGGTAACGCGATCACCGCGCAAGACCCACGCCACAGCCATCTGGGCCAGCGATTGCCCACGGGCCTTGGCAATGTCGTTCAAGCCGTTCAGGCGGGAGATCATGTCATCACTCAGCCAGTCAGGCGACAAGGACTTGCCTTGAGCCGCACGGCTGCCTTCGGGGATGCCCTTCAGGTATTTGCCGGTCAGCATACCCTGCGCCAGCGGCGTAAAGACGATGCTGCCGATGCCCCGATCGTCCAGCGTGTCCAGCAGACCGTCGTTTTCGACCCAACGGTTCAGCATGTTATAGCTGGGCTGGTGGATCACACAGGGCGTGCCCAGATCCTTCAGGATCGCGGCGGCTTCCTGCGTGCGCTGGCTGTTATAGCTGCTGATCCCGACATAAAGCGCCCTGCCCGACCGGACGATATGATCCAGCGCGCCCATGGTTTCTTCCAAGGGCGTGTCGGGATCGAAACGGTGAGAATAGAAGATATCGACGTAATCCAGCCCCATCCGCTTCAGCGATTGGTCACAGCTGGCAATCAGCGATTTGCGGCTGCCCATTTCGCCATAGGGGCCGGGCCACATATTATAGCCAGCCTTGCTGCTGATGATCAGCTCGTCGCGATAGCCGGCGAAATCATTTCGCATGATCTCGCCAAAGGCTTCCTCGGCGCTGCCCGGCGGGGGGCCATAGTTATTGGCCAGATCGAAATGGGTAATGCCCAGATCGAACGCCGTGCGACAGATGTCGCGTTTGGTCTGATGGGGGGTGTCGTGGCCGAAATTATGCCACAACCCCAAACTCAGCGCGGGCAATCGTAACCCCGAACGACCGCAGCGGCGATATTTCATCGCCTCGTAACGGTCACCGGCGGGTTGATAACGGGTGTTAGTCGCCATGTGTCAAAACCTCCTCGCATCGGGCGCAAACGCCCGGATGTGCATGTTTGCCCACATCGGGAAGGATTTTCCAGCACCGCTGGCATTTGTCCCCCTCGGCACGTTCAAAGACGACACCGATGCCCCCGATATCGGACAGGCGGAATGCCTCGGACGGCACCGGATCGCTGGTCAGCGACAAATCCGAAGTGATGCAGATATCCGCAAATGCCACCGATTTCAGCGCGGCCAACGTATCGGTGTCCTCGACATGGACCACGGGGGCCGCTTCCAAGCTGGCACCGATGGTCTTGTCGCTGCGCTTGACCTCCAACGCGGCGGTGACGACGCGGCGGGCGCGGCGCACCTGATCCCATTTCACAGCCAGCGGTTCGTTCAGCCAATCGGCAGGGGTCACCGCAAAGTCATGCAGGTGGATACTGTCGTCCTCCGACGGGAAGCGCGACAGCCAGACATCCTCCATGGTAAAGGGCAGGATCGGGGCCAGCCATGTCACCAGGCGGTGATACAGCAGGTCCAGAACCGTCCGCGCAGCACGGCGGCGTAGGCTGTTCGGCGCGTCGCAATAGAGCGCGTCCTTGCGGATATCAAAATAAAAGGCCGACATTTCCAGCGTGCAGAACTGGAACAGCGTTTGGAACACGCCTTGGAAGTCGAACTGGTCATAGCCGCTGCGGACCTGATGATCCAGTTGCGCCAGACGGTGCAGGACCCATTGTTCCAACTCCGGCATCTCGGCCAGATCGACGCGCTCGGATTCGTCGAATTCCGACAGCGCACCCAACAGGAAGCGCAGCGTGTTGCGAAGGCGGCGATAGCTGTCGGCCGTGCCCTTCAGGATCTCCGGCCCGATCCGCTGGTCGGCGGTATAATCGGCCTGCGCCACCCACAGACGCAGGATGTCGGCACCGTATTGTTCGATGACCTTGGCGGGGACGATGGTATTGCCAAGCGACTTGGACATTTTCATGCCCTTTTCGTCCAGCGTGAAACCATGCGTCACCACATTGCGGTAAGGCGCGCGGCCCTTGGTCGCCGATGCCTGCAGCAGCGAGGACTGGAACCAACCGCGATGCTGGTCGGTGCCCTCCATATAGACGTCGGCGATGCCATCCGGCACGCCATCCTGACGGTCGCGCAGCACGAAGGCATGGGTCGAGCCGCTGTCGAACCACACGTCCAGCACGTCCATGACCTGATCATAGTCGTCAGGGTTGGCGATGCCGTCCAGCATTTGTTCCTTGAAGCCGTCACGATACCAGATATCGGCACCGTCGACCTCGAACGCGGCGATGATTCGGTCATTCAGACGCGCGTCGCGCAGCAGGAAGTCCTCAGCCGTCGGCTGGACACCGCGTTTCACAAAGCAGGTCAGCGGAACGCCCCATGCACGCTGCCGCGACAGAACCCAATCCGGACGGTTCGAGACCATCGAATGGATGCGGTTGCGACCCGATTGCGGCCACCATTTCACCAGCTTGTCGATGCTGGTCAGTGCACGTGCACGGATGCTGTCGCCATGCTGGCCCATGCCGTCTTCCAACGGCTTGTCGATCGCGGCGAACCACTGCGCCGTATTGCGATAAATCAGCGGCGCCTTGGACCGCCAGCTGTGGGGATAGCTGTGCTTGACCTTACCCTTGGCCAGCAAACCACCGGCCCATGCCAACTGCTTGATCACGCTGACATTGGCGGGACCGTCCTTGCCATCAGGCGCGATGATCGCCTGACCGCCGAACAGCGGCAGATCGGCGCGATAACTGCCGTCCGGTTCGACATTATAGGTCATGGGCAGCTTGAAGCGCAGACCCAGTTGATAGTCGTCATCACCGTGGCTGGGGGCGGTATGAACAAAGCCCGTCCCCGCATCGTCGGTCACATGATCGCCCGGCAGCAGCGGGACGTCATAGTCCCATTCCCCCTGCCCGCCTTCGACACCGCGGAAGGGATGCGCCAGCAAAACGCCCTCCAGTTCGGCGGCGGGGACATCGGCCACGCGGGTCCAGTCCTGAACCTTGGCCGAGGCCATCACGCCTTCGGCAAGTGCATCGGCCAGAACCAGCAGTTCACCGGTGGTGGTTGTCGCATTCTCGGCAACCTCACCGACCTTATACAGGCCATAGGCAATGTCGGGGTTAAAGGCGACGGCGCGGTTTTGCGGGATGGTCCAAGGGGTCGTGGTCCAGATGACCACCGACGCGCCCTGCAGCGCATCGCCCACCGGCTTGAAGCGCACCCAGATCGTGTGGCTGGTGTGGTCGTGGTATTCGACCTCGGCCTCGGCCAGTGCGGTCTTTTCGACCGGCGACCACATCACGGGTTTCGAGCCCTGATACAGGCTGCCATTCATCAGCAGCTTCATGAATTCGCCGGCAATCACAGCCTCGGCGTGGAAGTCCATGGTCAGATAGGGATCGTCCCATTTGCCGGTGATGCCAAGGCGCTTGAATTCGTCGCGCTGGATAGACACCCAGTCATCGGCAAAGCGGCGGCATTCCTGACGGAATTCGACCACATCGACGGCGTCTTTATCACGACCCTCGTTGCGGTATTTTTCCTCGATCTTCCATTCGATGGGCAGACCGTGGCAATCCCAGCCCGGCACATAGCGGGCATCGCGGCCCATCATCTGGTGACTGCGCACAATGATGTCCTTGATGGTCTTGTTCAGCGCGTGGCCGATATGCAGGTGGCCGTTGGCATAGGGGGGGCCATCATGCAGCACAAAGGGCGCGCGGCCTTCGGCGCGTTCGCGCAGCCGGTCATAGATGCCGATGCGGGCCCAACGGTCCAGCCATTCGGGTTCGCGCTGCGGCAGACCTGCCCGCATCGGGAAGTCGGTCTGGGGCAGGAAGACGGTGTCGCGGTAATCGGGGGTATCGGCGCTGTTTTCGGCGGCCATCGGGGCGTTCCTTCGTAAGATGTTCGGACAAGGCTAACCCGGCAGCGTGAAGGGTCACGCCACCGGGCTGCTAATTCGAGATCCGAACGCCGGAAATTCCATGTCTCCCTCTATATGAATCGCCACGATGGGCTGCAAGCATTGAACCTTGCCGTGGCAACCTTCATCCCGACGCGTTACAATGTTCCGACCCCCAGCCAAGGCATGCCCCATGCACCCTGCCCCCATGCGATCACGCCAGACCCGACGCGACGCAGAGCTGGGACGGTTTGTCCGTCGCCGCTTCGGGTTGCGGGGGACATTGGCCCTGCACAGGCACGCATTCGGGGCCGATCTGCTGCGGGCACCGCTGAATGTCATGCTGGCCCCCGTTGCACTTATCCTGCAACTGATCGCGGCTTTGCTGGGCAAATGCGGGGCAAAACGCCTTGCGGCGCGAATTTCGGGCCTGCGGATTTTTCTGGCATCCGATATGTCGGCGCGCATCCATCGGGATCTGTCCGATCTGGTCGCCGGTCTTCAGGCGCAGGGTCTGGGACCAGATGCAACACCGGAGCGGATCAAGGAAACCCTGCGCCTGCATGTCGAGGCACGCAACGCAGTGGCCGAAATCACCACATCCCTGATCGTTCTGGTATCAGGATTTATTTTGTTCCAGCGCGCCACACCGGGGCTGATTTCACTGGCGGGTCCAATGGCGCAGATGCGGGCCCATGGCGCGGCCGTCCGCGATTTCGCCATGGGCGAGACCCTTGGCCGCGCGTGGTATTGGGCCTTTCCGGTCGAACTGTCGCCGCTTTATGTTGTGGCGACTGGTGTCGTTCTGGCCCTGATGGGATCAATCGTGACCACCTTTGCGGGGGTCATCGCCGATCCGGTGCAATTGCTAACCGGCATCCACAAACGCCGGTTGTCCCGTCTGATGACGCGACTGGACCAGCAAAACGACAACGCAGTTCCTGCGCCCGAACATCTACTGGCCCGTTTGGGCGATATCAGTGAAACCTTGGCAATCGTCTGGCGGTCGTGGCGGAATTAACCGCGTCCGCGATAGGTGGGGACCGCCTGATCTGGCAGCCACAGACCGGCAGGTGCCGCAGCCGTTTGCCAGAACACGTCGATCGGCATGCCACCGCGCGGATACCAGTAACCACCGATTCGCAGCCATTGAGGGTCCAGCAGGTCGACGATCCGCTTGCCGATGCCAACCGTGCAATCTTCGTGGAAGGCACCGTGGTTGCGGAAACTGCCCAGAAACAACTTCAGCGATTTTGATTCGACCAGCCAGTCGCGCGGGACATAATCAATCATCAGATGCGCGAAATCGGGCTGGCCGGTGATTGGGCACAGGCTGGTGAATTCGGGCTGGGTAAAGCGCACCGCATAAAGCGTGTCGGGCTGGGGGTTCGGGACCCGTTCCAGCACCGCCTCCTCGGGGGATTGCGGCAGGGTGGTGTTGGCGCCAAGCTGGGTCAGCGCGTCTGTATAATGGCTCATCTAAGGCTCCTGTTTTGACCGGGTGGGCTACGACCGGAAAGGCTCCGATAGCAAACCGCCAGCCCCCCGCCAAGAGGCAGCCTTAGCCCCGCATCCGTGGCGGGCGCGGATGGTGCAGCGGCAACTGCCACCCCCAGTACAGACTGCCCGCCCGCAAAATCCAGACAACCACAGTGCAAACGACCAAGGATGGCCCGGATCCGAAACCCGTCCACAACATGACAACTGCCGCCGCCGCACCACCGAAGGCGGCGGTCAGATACAGCTGGCGGTGTTTCAGAACCAAGGGGACCTCATTCCCGACAACATCGCGCATCAAGCCGCCGAAGGTGCCTGTCACAACGCCCATGATGATGATGATGACGGGACCGAACCCCCCCTCGATGGCGACACCAGCCCCTGCTGCGACAGCGACCGCCAAGGCGACCGAATCAAGCCAGACCAACCATTTGTACCGGCTTTCGAACAGATGCGCGGTCCAGAAAACCACCAGCGCCGTGACCGCCGACATCACGACATAGGCCGGTTGCGCCACCCAGAAGACCATATCCCGCCCAAGGATCAGGTCGCGCAAGGTGCCACCCCCGACTGCCGTCAGCGAGGCCATGAACACAAAGCCCACCGGATCAAGCTGTGCGCGACTGGCCACCAGCGCACCGGTAATGGCAAAAATCAGCACCGAGGAGTAATCCAGAAACGCGACAAAAGCCTCGGGGGTCATTTGAAGGGGGCCATGCCGCCACGGGCCAATTCGTCGGCGCGTTCGTTTTCGGCGTGTCCGGCATGGCCCTTGATCCAGCGCCATTCGACGGTATGGGTTTTCTGCGCCTCATCCAGACGCTGCCACAATTCGACATTCTTGACCGGCTTGCGGTCTGCCGTCTTCCAGCCGTTGCGCTTCCAGCCATGGATCCATTGGGTCACGCCGTTTTTGACATAGGCGCTGTCGGTGACGATCACGATCTGGCTGGGGCGGGTCAGCGTTTCCAGCGCACTGATCGCGGCCATCAACTCCATCCGGTTATTGGTGGTGGCTGCCTCGCCCCCTGCCAGTTCGCGTTCTTTAACGACAGTTTCGCCATCCATCGCACGCATCAGCACCCCCCAGCCACCGGGGCCGGGATTGCCGCTGCAAGCGCCATCGGTCCATGCGAACAGCTCAGGCATCCAGAACCCCCGGAAGGGCAGCGATACGGTCCAGCCAGCGTCCGATGGCCGGAAAGCGGTCCATGTCAAAGCCGCCGCGCGAACCCGCGGTGCAGGTATAGCCGTAAAGGCTGATATCGGCCAAACTGACCTGATCGCCCGCCAGCCAATCGGCCTTGGCCAGCCGATCCTCCATCACCTGCAAGACGCCATGGCCCCGTTCCAGCAGATCGGCCAGCCGTTCCGGCGTCGCTTCGGCGGCGCGATGGGGATAGCTGACCAGCGCCTGACGCACGGCAATGACCGGTTCGTGGTTATATTGTTCCCAGAACATCCAGCCCAGCATTTGCGCCCGCAGGGTGGCATCATCGGGGATAAAGGGCGTGTCTTCGCCCAGATACCACAGAATCGCGTTTGATTCGGCCAAGGCCTGCCCATCATCCAGCACCAGCGTCGGCAGTTTGCCAAAGGGCAACACACCCTGCGCCTTGGCCCGCACCAAAGCGTCCGAGCCTGCCTCGCAATCGACGATATCGGCGGGCTTGCCGGTCAGCGCCAGCAGAACCCTTGCCTTCAGGCTGTTTCCGGAAGACGGCATTGAATAAAGCTGCATCTGGCACCTTTGTCGGCTGGTGGTGGGGCGACCCTGTGCGTCAGGCCGTTTCGCGCAAGACCCGCGGGACTTTGAATTCAACATTTTCCACGGCTGTTTCAACCACTTCCAACGTCACATCGAAGCGGGCGCGAAAGGCATCGACGACCTCGTTGACCAGAACCTCGGGGGCGCTGGCACCGGCAGTGACACCCACGGCGCGCGACCCTTCGATGGCACGCCAGTCGATCTGGTCGGCCCGCATCACCAGCTGGGAATAGGCGCAACCCTCGGCGCGACCGACCTCGACCAGCCGTTTCGAGTTGCTGGAGTTTTCCGCCCCGATCACCAGCAGCGCATCGATCTTGGGCGCAACTGCCTTGACCGCCGCCTGTCGGTTTGTGGTAGCATAGCAGATGTCTTCCTTGGCCGGTCCGATGATGGCCGGAAAACGGGCGTGCAACGCGGCCACAATGGCGGCTGTGTCATCAACCGACAGTGTCGTCTGGGTGATAAAGGCCAGACTTTCGGGATCGCGCGGCGTGATCGTGGCGACATCGGCCTCGGTCTCGACCAGAATCACCTCGCCTTCAGGCAGCTGGCCCATGGTGCCCAGAACCTCGGGGTGGCCGGCATGACCGATCATCACCATCTGCAAGCCGTTGGCATGATGGCGCTCTGCCTCGATATGGACCTTGCTGACCAGCGGACAGGTCGCATCGACATAGACCATTTCGCGGCGCTGCGCTTCGGCGGGCACCGATTTCGGCACACCATGCGCCGAAAAGATCACCGGCCTGTCGGTCGGGCAATCGTCCAGTTCTTCCACAAACACCGCGCCCTTCGCTTTTAGCGAATCAACGACGAATTTATTGTGCACGATTTCATGCCGGACAAAGACGGGGGCGCCCCATTTCTGCAACGCCAGCTCGACGATTTTGATGGCACGGTCCACACCGGCGCAAAAACCGCGCGGCGCAGCCAGATAAAGGGTCAAAGGCGGCTTCTGATGTTCCATCCCAATCAGGTAGCGCGGCACGGCCCTTTCGTCCAGCACCTGCGCATTCACATCTGTTATGCGTCAGCCCGCAACCGACAACAGTCCGGCCACATCCATATGGGCTTCCAGATGGTCGGCCAGATCGTCCAGCGCCTGATCGACCCCTGCCTCGTACCCCGGCTGCGAAGGTGTGCCCATCCGCGCCAGAAACGCCGCACGGAAGCGGTCATCGGAAAACAGCCCGTGCAGATAGCTGCCCATCACCCGTCCGTCGCTGCTGATGGCCCCATCCTCAGCAGGCATCATGCCGAAAGGGCGGGCGCAATCGGGGCCGGTGGTGCGGCCCATATGGATCTCGTACCCCGAAACCGGCTGCCCCAGCGCCTGCCCTGTCACCTGAACGACGCGTTTGTCGGCGGCCATAACGGTCTGCACATCCAGCATGCCCAAACCCGCCACCTGCGCCGCCGCACCATCGCTGCCCGAGGGGTCGTCGATTATCCGGCCCAACATCTGGAAACCGCCACAGATGCCCAGCACATGCCCGCCCCGCCTGCGATGGGCCGCCAGATCAATGTCCCAACCCTGCCCGCGCAGAAATGCCAGATCGCCGATGGTCGATTTCGTGCCTGGTATAATGACCAGATCGGCATCCCCCGGTATCGCCTGCCCCGCCCGCAGCATCGTCAACCGCACGTCAGGCTCCGCCGCCAACGGGTCCAGATCGTCGAAATTCGCGATGCGCGATAGGGTCAGACAGACAATATGCAGCCCCTGCCCCCGCGACCCGCGCAAATCGACGGCATCTTCGGCGGGCAGGCGATGGGCACCGGCGAACCACGGCACGACGCCGAAACCGCGCCAGCCGGTATGCTCGGCAATCATCCGGTAGCCGTCATCGAACAAACGCGGGTCCCCGCGGAACTTATTGATCAGAAAACCGCGCACCATAGCGGCATCTTCGGGGTCGATCACAGCTTGGGTGCCGACGATCTGGGCAATGACGCCACCGCGATCAATATCGCCTGTCAGGATCACCGGCACAGCAGCGGCGCAGGCAAAGCCCATATTGGCAATATCGCGGGGACGCAGGTTCACCTCGGCAGGGCTGCCCGCACCTTCGACAATGATCAGGTCATGGGCGGCCTTCAGTCGATGAAAGCTGTCCAGCACACCCCCCAGCAACTGTGGCTTCATAGCCGCATAATCGCGTGCCTGCGCCCGACCGATGGGGCGTCCGTGCAACAGCACCTGCGATCCGGTATCGGTTTCGGGCTTTAACAGAACGGGGTTCATATCGGTCACCGGCTGCAACCCGCAGGCCCGCGCCTGCAACGCCTGCGCCCGCCCGATTTCACCGCCATCTGCCGTCACTGCCGCGTTATTTGACATATTCTGCGGCTTGAAGGGTGCAACCGACAGGCCGCGGCGCAAAGCGGCACGGCATAACCCCGCCACCAGCAAGGACTTTCCGACGTTAGAGCCGGTGCCCTGAATCATCACCGCAACCATGGGACACTCTTGCTTGCCATCATCCCCTGAGATGACTAGATAGGCGCGTCCGCAAATGAAAGGCCGAAAGCCGTGGAAAACGTCATTCTGACCGTCCATCTGATCCTGGCAGTCCTGCTGACCGGGGTTGTCCTGCTGCAACGTTCCGAAGGGGGCGGGCTGGGCATGGGCGGCGGTGGCGGTGGTGGCGGCGGCGTCATGACCGGTCGCCAAGCTGCCAATGCCATGACCCGTCTGGCCTGGATTTTCGGGATTGCGCTGTTCTGCACCTCGATCACCCTGACGATTCTTGCGGCCCGCGAAGCCAGCAACGGCTCGATCATGGACCAATTCGGTGGTACGGAAAGCCAAGAACAACCCGCAGGCAACCTGCCGTCTGTGCCGTCATACACACCGCCGCCGTCGACCAGCGGCAATCCGTTGACGCCGCCTGCTCCGGACGCGCAGGCACCTGCCGCGACGACCGAGGCACCTGCTGCGCCAGCATCCGATGTCGAAGCACCTGCAGCTGCACCCGCAACGCCGGAAGCTGCCAGCACCGAGACCCAGCCCGCCAACTGAGGCTGTTACAAAAACCTAAGGCAGGGTCACCTGCCTGACACCAACTTGCGGTCCGTTGCGACCACGGGGCGAATCAGTTATTTCTCTGACCCCGTGATGCTGGTCGTTTTGCGGCCCGCAAACTGTTAGAATTTGCATATCACGGGGGCCTTCCATGGCGCGTTACATCTTTATCACCGGCGGCGTGGTTTCGTCCCTTGGCAAGGGATTGGCCTCGGCGGCGTTGGGCGCGCTGTTGCAAGCTCGCGGTTTCACGGTTCGTTTGCGTAAACTGGACCCATATCTGAACGTCGATCCGGGCACGATGTCGCCATTCGAACACGGCGAAGTCTTCGTCACCGATGACGGCGCGGAAACCGATCTGGATCTGGGCCATTACGAACGTTTCACCGGCGTCAGCGCACGCCGCACCGACAGCGTATCTTCGGGTCGTATCTATTCCAACGTGTTGGAAAAGGAACGCCGTGGTGAATATCTGGGCAAGACCATTCAGGTCATCCCTCATGTCACCAACGAGATCAAAGACTTCCTGTCCGTTGGCGCGGATGAGGTCGATTTCATGCTGTGCGAGATCGGCGGCACCGTCGGCGACATCGAGGGCCTGCCCTTCTTCGAAGCCATCCGCCAGTTCATCCACGAGCGTCCACGCGGTGAATGCATCCTGATGCATCTGACGCTGCTGCCCTATCTGGCCGCCAGCCGTGAATTGAAAACCAAACCGACCCAGCACAGCGTCAAGGAACTGCAGTCGATCGGCCTTGCGCCCGACGTGCTGGTTTGCCGCAGCGAACATGCCATTCCGGAAAAGGAACGCGCCAAGATCGCGCTGTTCTGTAACGTCCGTCCTGACAGCGTCATTCCCGCTTATGATCTGAAATCCATCTACGAGGCCCCCTTGGCCTATCACCGTGCCGGTCTGGACCGCGCCGTGCTGGATGCCTTCCAGATCAGCCCTGCCCCGCGGCCCGATCTGACCCGTTGGGAAGATGTCATGGACCGTCTGGACCATGCCGAAGGCGAAGTGCGGATCGCCATCGTTGGCAAATACACCCAGCTGGAAGACGCCTATAAATCCATCGCCGAGGCTTTGACCCATGGCGGCATGGCCAATCGTGTCCGTGTCCGCGCGAACTGGGTGGACAGTGAAAAGCTGCAAGGTGATGGCGCGCATATGCTGGACGGCTATCACGGTATTATCGTGCCGGGTGGCTTTGGCGAACGCGGCACCGAAGGCATGGTCGCGGCAGCCCGCTATGCCCGCGAAAAGAAGGTTCCCTATCTGGGGATCTGCCTTGGCATGCAGATGGCCGTGATCGAGGCGGCCCGCAATCTGGCCGATATGCCCGACGCAGGCTCCGAGGAATTCGACCATGAAGCCGGCAAGACCCGCTTTACGCCTGTTGTCTATCACCTGAAAGAATGGGTGCAGGGCAATTACACCGTCAAGCGTAAGGTCGGTGATGACAAGGGCGGCACCATGCGCCTTGGCGCCTATACCGCCATTCTGAACGAAGGCTCTCGCATTTCGTCCATCTATGGCGGCGTGACCCAGATCGAGGATCGTCACCGCCACCGCTATGAGGTGGATGCCGCCTATCGTGAGCAGCTGGAAAAAGCCGGATTGGTCTTTTCGGGCATGTCACCGGACGGCAAACTGCCCGAGGTTGTGGAATACCCGGATCACCCGTGGTTCATCGGCGTCCAGTCCCACCCCGAACTGAAATCCAAGCCGTTCGAACCCGCGCCATTGTTCGCAGGCTTCGTCCGCGCCGCGATGGAGGAAGGGCGTCTGGTCTGACCGCCACCTCCGAATATCCGACAGGGCTGGCAGCAGCCCTGTCGTTGACCGCAAGGCGGTTTACTTACGAACGCCAAAGACCCTTCGCAGGCAGTCCCTTTGCCCGCTTCTTTCGCGAGGACGTCGCCCGCATGGGCCGCGATCTGGCCGGACAACGCCCTGAAAACCTGATGGTGCGCGCCAGTGTCGGTACACAAGGCTGGGCCAGTGTGCCTTGGCTGGCGTTCTTTGCACCCCATGTGACACGCAGCATGCGGCACGGTCTTTATGTCGTGATTTTCATCAATGCCCATGACGAACATATTACGCTGTCGCTGCAACACGGTGCAGGCGCTGCCCTGACCCAGTTGGGACCGGAACAGGGTCATCTTCATCTGCGCCATATGGCCGGCGCGACGCGCAAAATGGCAAATAAATCCGGGCATGATTTCAGCAATGATCCGATCACATTAGGATCAAAATCCGCGTTGCCTGCCGGTTATGAGGCAGGCTGCGCCCTGTCCCGCACGTGGGATGCTGCGACCATTTCGCCAAGCGCCTTGCAGGCAGACCTGACGGCCATGCTGGACATCTATCACCAGCTCACCGGTCCTTTGCCATAGCTGCAAACGCAAAACGTCGCCCCGAAGGGCGACGTTTTGCGTTGGTCTTTGACAACCTGGTGCCGATGAAGGGACTCGAACCCCCGACCCCATCATTACGAATGATGTGCTCTACCAGCTGAGCTACATCGGCAGCAGGTTGTGAGGCGGCAATTAGCACTTTCCGATTGCGGTGGAAAGAGGGCGCGCGCGATTTTTTACGCGCACGCCGATCTTATTCAGGCCTTCTTGTCGGACCAGTCCTCTTTCACGCTTGGCTCGACATCAGGGCGGACCATCATCGGTTCCGATTCTTCAACCGTTTCAGGCACCTCTACCTCGGTGGGAACCGGTTCCGGTTCGGGGGTGATGACAGTCGCCGACGGTTCTTCCACCTCGTAATAGTCGCTTTCGCGCGGGACCATGCCCGGGGCAATCTCCGGTTCCTTTTCACGCGGTTTGGCCGGCTTTCCTTCCGGCTCTGCAGGACCGGGGGGATGCGGCTGGACAGGTTCGGACAGATCGGGCGCATCCTCGATCTTGGGTCGGGGTGCCCCGACAAGCAGCGGCAGCATTTCCGCACCGGTGGATGATGACTGTGCGGTGCTGCGCGGCCCTTCGGGTTCGCGCCACGTCAGCGTGTCAAAGCCGCCGCAGCTGTCACAGACCGGCGCCCATTCATGCATGACATTATGACAGGTATCACAGACCCACTGCGGCCCGCGCGAGGCGGTCAGCGCACGTGCCAACCAGCCACGAACCACACTGTCATCGGCACCTTCACCCCGTTCGACTGCTGCCATAATGGACAGCGTACGCACGGTCGGATGCTTTTCGGCCAGATCGCCGAGTGCACGACGTGCGCCGGGGAAATCCTCGGCTGACAGCAGCAATTCCGCTTTCAGAAGCTGCGTTTCCTCGTGGTCGGGGTTCTTGCGGATCAGGGCCTGGAAACGGCGCAGGCGGGCAGCCGGCGTTTCATCCGGCACAATGTCAGCATAGGCACCCGCAATATCCGGATGCGGACGGACCGACCACGTTTTTTCCAGAATGCGCGACGCACTGCGGAAATCTTTCTGCGCGGTATAGCTGCGCGCGGCCAGCACGGCAGCGGGAATCAGATCGGGCGAGGCTTTGGCAGCGGAAATGGCGGCCTCGCGGGCGCTGATCGAATTGCCCTCGGCCAGAACATCGCTGGCCTGTTGCAGGGCCAGAACGGCATCGCGGCGCAGGGCAACATCTTTGGGAAGATCGCCTTGATTGCGCTTGTCCTTCAGGGTCTGACGTGCGCCCTTCCAGTCATGTTCACGCGTCTGCAGATCCAGCAGCGTGTCCTGCGTTTCCTTATGCCGCGGCTTTAGCGCATAAGCCTTTTGTGCCAGCAGCAGCGCCTTATGGGTGTCCCCCTCGGCCAGTTTCTGGCGCATCAGGCCACGAACACCGACAAAGCGCGTCCTGTCGTCTTCCAGCAGTTTTTTGTAAACGGCAATCGCGCGACGCGAATCGCCTGCCGTTTCGGCGGCCTGCGCCGCCAGCAGGTTGGTCATATGCGGCTGGTTCAGATATTTCGCGGCCTTCGCGGCCTTATCCTGCGCCAGCTTGCCTTCCCCCGAGGCGACAGCAAGCATCCCTTCGCTAAAGGCTTCATAGCCTTTACGCTGACGCGAACGGGCGAAATAGCGGTTCACCGCCGTTTCGTCACCCGCAAGGAACCGCAAAAAGGCCAACAGCAGACCCAAGACCTTGAAGACGACCCAAGCCAGCACCATCAGCACAAGGACGGCAACGACCGCTTTGACCGGCGTCAGGGCAATTTCCGTGCCGCCGTATTGAATGCGCAGCATCTGGGCGGTTTCGGACAGATGCACCGCACCCAAAGCCAGCGCCAGAATAACGGCAAAAAAGAACAGGATTTTCAGCAGGGACAACAGCATGTTGCAGACCTCAATTCTGGCCGGAGGACAGATCGGTCAGCGCCGACTGTGCCTGCGTATAGGCGGTTGCGCGGGTCAGCCAGTCGGCCATGGCAGGCGTGGTGCGGGCCGCCTCGGGCAGGCTTTCGATTTCGGCAAGGGCAGGTGCGATTCGGCCAGCCTCGACCTCGGCGTTGGCGCGTGACAGCACGGCGTCGGCGTCATCACCCTCTCGCGCGGCGATAGAGCGTGCACCGGTCTGGGCGCGCAGGAAATTCGTCAGCATATTCCCTTCACCACTGGCGCTGCTTTCGCTTAGCGCGGCGCGCAGGCTGGCACGGGCGGCATCGGAAAATTCGCTTTGCAGACTGGTCAGGCTGGGCACTTCGACCGTCAGCGCCTCCGGCGTGTCCAGTCCTGCACCTTCAAGCGTTGCGCGGGCGTCATCGGGCGTTACCCCGCGATCCAGCGCGGATTGCAGGGATGCGATGGCCGCGACGGCTTCGGCACGACGGGTGCTGGCCTCAGCTGCGCTTTGCAGTTCCTGCGCTTCGGTGCGGGCAGCTTCCAGACGGCTTTCAGCCTCGGCTGCGGCGGCTTCGATCTGCTGCTGCAAGGCACCAGCAGCTTCGGGATCAAAACTGCCGCTTTCGGCCATCTCGTCCAGCCGGGCCTGCTGTTCATCCAGACGCTGGGTCAGAGCGGCAAGCTGGCTGTCCAGCTGTTCGCTTCCTTGCGGTCCGCCTTCGGCTGGCGGGGGCGCAGCGGGACGGCTTTCCAGCGCGGCGATGCGATCCTCAAGATCGGCAGGCAACCCTGCAGGGGCGGGCATCGCGCCCATTTCTTCGGCGACAGCGCGGCGGGCGGCCTGCTGGGCCAATGCGGCAACATCTTGCGGTGCGGCGGCAGGGCCGCCTTGCGGGAATGGCTGCCATTGGGGCGGCACATGCGGCAAGGCATAAATCGCGGCAGCCGCGCCAAGACCTGCGGCCACAACGCCGCCAAAGACCACAGGCCAGAAACCGGTTTTCTTCACAGGTGCAGATTTCACCGCAGTTTTCTCGGCCGGTTTGGCAGGCGGAGGCGTCGGCTTTGCCTCCTCTTTGGCAAATGGCGTCTGCGCGGGCTTTACAGCATCAGGCTGCGTCTTCTTATCGGTCACGGGCTTATCTGCCGCGGGTTTTGCATCAGCAGGTTTGGCAGTCGCCGCCGGCAGTCCACCTTTGGCATCACCAACCAAGGTCGAAGGGGCCGCACTGATTTTGCCTGGCTGACCGGCCTGCGCGGGCTTGCCCGCCTCGACCCCGATATTTGCCAAGGCGCCGGGCGCGGCAGGCTGTTTGCGGTCGGCTGTCTTGGCCGGTTGTTGGGTGGCCGGTTGCTTGGCCTTGGGTTTATCTGGCTGTTTCACGTCTTGTCCCCGTCTCGGTGCCATGCCGGCATGGCCGCCTCTAAGCGCATGACCTGCAGCCTAAACAGCGATGGCTTTACGCTCAACCCGCCGTGTTCAGCTTTGTTCCGACGCAAGCAACTGCAAGATCGCAGCTTTCATTGCATCGGCATCAGGTCTTTGCGCCACGATCACACGCTGCGCCGGTCCCGTCCATGCCCGCGATGCCGTATCGCTGATTGCGACGATCCACAGGCGGGCTTGCGCGTTTTTTACCTGCTGCGACAGCAGGCTGGCGGATCTTGGCGAAAAAACGGGCAGAATGACAGGGGTTTGTCCCGCAAGCAGCGCCTGCGCCTGTGGCGTGATATCAACCGGCTGCTGGTCATAGACGACGATGCCCCGCACCGGCAGTGTCTTGGCGACATGACGCCCATGCGGATGAACCAGCGGGACAGGGGCTGTGGCGATCAGCGGCAGGATGCTGTCGGCGGTCCCTTGTCCTTCGACCACGTCGAACCCCGCAGACCGCGCGGCCTGCCCCGTCTGCCCGCCCACACAAATGGCAAGCCGTCCCTGCCCTGCGCCCGCCGACGCCACCGCATGGACCGAGGTAAAGACCAACCCCCGCGCCCCATGCAGAACCCCCGCGTCATGGGCAACCGGCACGATCCGCAACACCGGCGCGATGACCGAGGGGACATCGGGCAGCATTGCGGCAAATCGCAGCGCGGCCTTCCGAGGGCGGGTGATCAGAAGCGTGGGGCGTTGGTCCGCTGGCATTGGCATATCCTTGCGCCGGTGCTAGGGCGTTCATGGGTAAGCGCCCCCCTTCTGCAAGGCAAGAGCATGGATGATCTGATCTTTCTGGGCATCGAAAGCAGCTGCGACGATACCGCCGCAGCCGTTGTCACTGGTGACCGCCGCATTCTGTCCAGCGTCGTCTGCAGCCAGACCGACCTGCATGCCAATTTTGGCGGCGTTGTTCCTGAAATCGCCGCCCGCGCCCATGCCGAGCGTCTGGATCTGGCCGTCGAGCAGGCCTTGGATCAGACGGGGCTGGCGCTGTCGGACCTGTCGGGCATTGCCGTGACGGCGGGTCCGGGCCTGATTGGCGGGGTCATGTCGGGCGTCATGTGCGCCAAGGGATTAGCTGCGGGAACAGGTCTACCGCTGGTCGGCGTGAACCATCTGGCGGGTCATGCACTGACCCCGCGCCTGACAGACGGGATCGAATTTCCCTATATGATGCTGCTGGTGTCCGGCGGACATTGCCAGTTCCTGCGCGTGGACGGCCCCGATGATTTCACCCGCATGGGCGGCACCATCGACGACGCCCCCGGCGAGGCGTTTGACAAAATCGCCAAGCTGCTGGCCCTGCCCCAACCCGGTGGCCCCGCCGTGCAGGCCGAGGCGGCCTTGGGCGACCCCAAACGCATCCCTCTGCCCAGACCGCTGCTGGATCGTGCCGGCTGTGACATGTCGTTTTCGGGTCTGAAAACCGCCACCCTGCGGCAGCGCGATGCGATGATCGCCGACCATGGCGGGCTGCGTCAGGGCGACCGCCGTGACCTGTGCGCGGCCTTCCAGACCGCCGTGTCCGATGTGCTGGCCGAAAAATCCCGCCGTGCCTTGGCCGAAAGTCCCGTTCCTGTGCTGGCCGTGGCAGGCGGCGTTGCGGCCAACACCCAGATTCGCGCCGCGCTGGAACAGGTGGCCGCCGATGCAGGTGCGCGCTTCCTTGCACCGCCCTTGGCGCTTTGCACCGACAACGGCGCGATGATCGCTTGGGCCGGGATCGAGCGTTTCCATCAGGGCCACCGTGACGATATGACCTTGGCCGCCCGACCCCGCTGGCCCTTGGACCGCAAGGCCGAACCCATGCTGGGCAGCGGTAAGAAAGGGGCCAAGGCATGACAGTCGCCGTCCTTGGCGCAGGGGCTTTCGGAACCGCGCTGGCCGTGGCGCTGACGGCCAATGGCCCCGTGACGCTGTGGGGTCGCCGGATCGACTGGCAGGGTGAGAACCCGCGTTTGCCGGATGTTCAGATGCCCGATGCCCTGACCGTCACGCAGGATCTGGAGGATGCGCTGACCGCGCAGCTGATCCTGTTGGCCCTGCCCGCGCAGGCGCTTGGCGGCTTTCTGGCGCAGCATGGCCAACGCTTGTCGGGCAAACAATTGGTCAGCACCGCCAAGGGCATTGATTTGTCGCATCTGAACGGTCCCTCGGTCCTGATATCACAGGCATGCCCCGATGCGACAGTGGCGGTGCTAACCGGACCGTCATTCGCGGCCGATATTGCCCGCGGTCTGCCCACGGCCCTGACGCTGGCCTGCACGGATGACACCGTCGGTCGCCGGATGCAGCAGGCACTGTCCACGCCGGTCCTGCGGCTTTATCGCAGCAACGATGTGACGGGGGCCGAACTGGGCGGCGCCTTGAAAAACGTCATTGCCATTGCCGCAGGTGCGGTGATCGGTGCTGGTCTGGGTGACAGCGCCCGCGCGGCAATTATCACCCGCGGCTTTGCCGAAATGACCCGCCTTGCGATCCATCTAGGCGCAAGGCCCGAAACGCTGACAGGACTGTCGGGACTGGGCGACCTGACGCTGACCTGCACGTCCCAAGGGTCGCGCAACTTCCGCTTCGGCGCGGCATTGGGCGCGGGCGATCCCTTCGACCCCTCCACCACCGTCGAGGGTGCCGCCACCGCCCGCGCACTGACCCGCATGGCGGCCCGCGACGGGCTGGACCTTCCGATCGCCGCCATGGTGGCCCGCCTTGCCCAAGGCGCGGTTTCGGTGGAAACTGCCATGGACCATTTGCTCAGCCGCCCTTTAAAGGAAGAATGATGCCCCTGTTTGCCGTGATCTGCCGTGATAAACCCGACGCGCTTGAAATCCGTATGGCCACCCGCGACGCCCATCTGGCGCATCTGCGCGACAGCGGCATCGTGATGTATGCCGGACCGTTCCTGCAGGACGAAAAAATGTGCGGATCGCTGGTTGTGCTGGACACGACCGACCTTACCGCCGCACAGGCATGGGCCGCAGCCGATCCTTATAAGCACGCGGGACTGTTCGATTCGGTCGAAGTCATCGAATGGAAGAAGGTGGTCGGCTGATGGCCTATTGGCTTTTCAAATCCGAACCCAACGTTTTCGGCTGGGACGATCTGGTTGCCAAGGGTGATCAGGGCGAGGAATGGGACGGTGTCCGCAACTATCAGGCGCGCAATATGATGCGGTCGATGGCGGTGGGCGATCAGGCCCTGTTCTATCATTCAAACATCGGCAAAGAAGCTGTCGGCATCTGCGAGGTCATCGCCCTTGCCCATCCCGACAGCAAGGCCAACGATATCCGCTGGGAATGCGTCGATATCAAAGCCGTTCGCAAACTGCCCCGCGCCGTATCGCTGGAGGAGGCCAAGGCCGAACCGCGTCTGGCCGATATGGTGCTGGTCAATAACACGCGCCTGTCCGTGCAACCTGTCACGGACGGCGAATGGGCCATCATCATGGAGCTTTCGGGCGCCGATAGCTGATCACATTCCAAAGGGGCGTTCTTGCCCCTTCTTTCCGGGACTCTGCCGCGCTAGGTTCCACCCGTCCCACACCTCAGGAGGTCACATGGCCCAGCGTCTGCATTTCGTTTTCGGCGGAGAGCTTGTCGATCCGCAAGGAACCCAGTTCCGCGACCCCGATAACATCCATATGGTCGGCATTTTCCCGTCATACGACGCCGCCCATGCCGCATGGAAGGCCGAGGCACAGCGCACCGTGGACAGCGCCCATACCCGCTATTTTATCGCGCATCTTCACCGCCTGCGCGACGAGGAACGCGAAGTCAGCCCGACCGAAGAACTGGGTAAATAATGCCAGGGGCGGGGCTGGGTCGACTTGCGCTGTGGTGGCATCTGCGCGCCCGGCATGGAACCGATCCCGCCCTGCCCGTGATTCCCTCAGGTTCCGGCCCGGGGCTGGTCATGCATGTCTCTGCCGATGCGGCGCGGGCTGAAACGCAGATCCTGCGTCGTTTGTCCCAAGCCCGCCCAGACCTGCGGATCATCCGCATTCCCGACCCTGACGGCGACAATGCGGGCCTTGATGCCGAAGCCTCGGCGCAGTTGCTGGACCGGTCGCAACCTGCTGCGGTCCTGCTGATCGGCACGGAACTGCCACCCGCCCTGATCTTGGCCGCCCATGCCCGCAATATTCCTTTGGTTATGGCGGAATTCCGTCTGCGATCCCGCGATCTTGGTTGGGGCATGCAATCTGCCATGCGTCGCCAATTGCTGTCCCTGATGACGACGGTCATGTTGACCAATACCGCCAGCATGCAGATTGCCCGACGGATGTCGCTGGACCATAGCCGTATCAGCATGACCGGCCCTGTGTCGGAAATCCGCGAACCGCTGCATTGTTCGGAAACCGAACGCGCCTCGATGGCCCAGCAGATGAATGGCCGCCATGCGTGGTTCGCCTCCAGCCTGCCGCAATCCGAGGAAGGGCCGGTTCTGGCCGCCCATCAGGCCGCCCTGCGTCATTCCCATCGCGCGCTGCTGATCCTGTCCCCGCGCGATTCAGCACGAATCGACCTGCTGGCGCTGGAAATCGAATCAGCTGGTATGACTGTCGCCCGCCGAAGCGAGGATGAGGATCTGAGCGACGAGGTTCAGGTGCTGCTGACAGACGGTCCGACCGAAATGGGCCTGTGGTACCGCCTGGCCCCCGTCAGCTTTATGGGCGGCACCCTTGCGGGGGAAGAAAACGCCATGCGTCACCCCTTTGAACCCGCAGCCCTTGGATCGGCCATTGTCCACGGCCCCGCAAGCGGGATGTTTGCCACCGAATGGCAACAGCTGGACGGTGCCAATGCCGCCAGAAAGGTCCGCACCCCCGAGGATCTGGCCGTCACCATCACCGAACTGACCCAGCCCGAGATGATCGCCGCCCTTGCCAGCAACGCATGGACCGTCAGCACCGGTGGCGCGGATGTGGCCATCACCATCACCCGTGCCGTGCAATCCGTGCTGCAGGCCGGACAGGACGCCGAAAGGACCGCCCCGTGAACAAGCCCCCCGCTTTCTGGTTCATCCGACCCGCGACATTAAAGGCACGGCTTCTAGCCCCCCTTGGTGCCGCCTATGCCGCAGCCACTGCCCGACGGCTGGCGGGCGGGGCACGTGCCCGTGCGGGTGTGCCTGTCCTTTGCGTTGGCAATCTGAATGCGGGCGGGACAGGCAAGACCCCAACCGTGATCCATCTGCAGATGCTGCTGGCTGCGCGTGGGATTGATGCGCATGTCGTTTCGCGCGGTTATGGCGGCAGCGCCAAGGGCCCTTTGCGCGTCGAAGAAGGCCAGCATGATGCCACCCTGACAGGGGATGAGCCTTTGTTGATGGCCGCCTTCGGTCCTGTCTGGGTCAGCGACGACCGGCTGGCCGGTGCACAGGCGGCTGTTCGGGCGGGGGCGCAGGCAGTCATTCTGGATGACGGCTTTCAGGATCCTGCGCTGGCGCATGATCTGGGGCTGGTCGTGGTGGATGCGGCCAAGGGCTTTGGCAACGGACTTTGCCTGCCTGCCGGTCCTTTGCGCGAACCTGTCGCCAAAGGGCTGGCCCGCGCCGATCTGTTGCTGTCGATCGGCCCTGACGCCGCACAGGCGGGTTTTCCCACCCCGAAGGCGGCCCCCACGCATCTGCGCGGGCAATTGGCACCCTTACAGACCGGCATCAACTGGCAGGGCCACCGCGTTCTGGCCTTTGCAGGTATCGGCCACCCCGAGAAATTCTTTACCACCCTGCGCGACCTTGGTGCCGATCTGATCCGCGCCGAACCGCTAGAGGATCACCAGCCTTTTACCCAATCCCTGCTGACGCGGCTGGAAACGGAATCGCGGATGCTGGGTGCGCAGCTGGTCACCACCGAAAAGGATGCCGCCCGTCTGCCGCGATCCTTCCGCATGAAGGTCATGGCACTGCCGGTGCGTCTGTCGCTGGACGATCCGGCGCCCTTGGACATTGCGCTGGACCGCTTGTTTCCGCCGAAGGTTTGAAATTCGCAGCGAAATGCCGATATAGGCAATCAGGACTTCCCGCCGAAAGGACCACATATGTCGCGCAATGCCCAAGCAAGGCTAAGCTTCTATCTGCTGCTGGTGCTGACGCTTTACGCCTCGGTTGTGGGGGTGGGATAAGGTTATGGCACAACGCTTTACGGGGCAGTTCTCGCCCAAGAACATCCTGCGCAACAATCTGCCAGACAGCGGGCCGGTTGTGCCGCCAACCCCGCGCCACCCGCATGAAAGCCGCCCCAAGTGGATCACGCTTGCGGCCTCGCCCTTTCTGCTGGGCGCGTTTTTTCAGGGCGCGACAGGGCTTGTCACCGATCTGGCCGCATTCGGCCTGATTGCCAGCGGCATGTGGATGACCCGCGAAGGACTGGTTGCACAGGCGATGTACGACGCCCGCCGCGTTGCCCGCCGCCCCGCCATCCCGCGCAAGCTGTTCGGCGGCGTTCTGGGTGGTCTGGGTCTGGGGCTTGGGGCGGCTGATCCCGGACTTTGGGCGCAGGCAGGGCTGATCGGCGGGGCGGGTCTGGTCCTGCACCAGATCAGCTTTGGGCTGGACCCTATGCGTGACAAGGGCCGTGAAGGCGTGGACAGCTTCCAGCAGGATCGCGCCCAACGTATGATCGACGAAGGCGAAAGCTATCTCGAACAGATGACCGATGCCATCGCCCGCGCGGGCGACCGTCGGGTTCAGGCACGTGTCGATATGTTTGCCGCCACCGTGCAGCATCTGTTCGACCGTGTCAGGGATAACCCCGGCGGACTGTCTTCGGCACGCCGCTATCTGGGTGTCTATCTGATGGGCGCGCGGGATGCGACGATCCGCTTTGCGGACCTTTATTCCCGAACACAGGATAAGGCAGCGCGTGCCAAATATACCGAATTTCTGGATGATCTGGAAAAAGATTTCATCGCACGTTCGGACCGCCTGCTTGATGGTGATCGTGACGCGCTGGACATCGAAATGTCGGTGCTGCGCGACCGTCTGGCCCGCGAAGGGCTGACAGGTGCCGCCACCTCGGTCACGCCTGACGATCCCCCTGCCCTGCAAAGCCAAGAGGCGCAGACGCTGGATGACCTGTTGAAAACCCCACAGAAAGCGCCACGCGACTGATGCCACGTTTTGCCCTGAAGATCGAATATGACGGCGCACCCTTTGCCGGTTGGCAGGCACAAGCCCGGCAAGTCACCGTCCAAGGCGCGATCGAGGCTGCCTTGGCCAAGCTGGACCCCGGCTTTGCGGCGGGCGCACGCATTGCCGCTGCGGGTCGCACAGACGCAGGCGTCCACGCCACCGGACAGGTCGCCCATGCCGAACTGATGCGCGACTGGGACCCCTTCCGCCTGTCCGAGGCGCTGAACTGGCATCTGAAACCCGCACCCGTTGTCGTGCTGCACGCGGCCAAAGTCGATGACGACTTCCATGCCCGTTTTTCCGCACTGGAACGTCGCTATACCTTCCGCCTGGTCAGCCGCCGTGCGCCAATGACCCATCAGCGTGGCAATGTCTGGCAGGTACTTTTGCCTTTGGATATCGACGCCATGCGCGAAGGTGCGGCGCATCTGATCGGGCTGCATGATTTCACGACGTTCCGGTCCTCGATCTGTCAGGCGAAAAGTCCTGTCAAAACGATGGATGAAATCTCGATCGAGGAACTGCCCATGCCTTATGGGACGGAATACCGGTTCTTTTTGCGGGCGCGGTCTTTCCTGCACAATCAGGTCAGGTCGATCGTTGGCACTCTGGAACGGGTCGGCGCCGGATCATGGCATCCTGATCGTGTGGCACAGGCGCTGGCTGATTGTAGCCGCGCCGCCTGCGGGCCGGTATGCCCGCCGCAGGGCCTGTATCTGTCAGGTGTGGGTTATCCCTTTGACCCGTTCGAAGGCGATTTGACCGGACGCGGCGAAGGGCCGATCGGCAAATAGGATTTTCCGCGGCGGCGGCGTCGCGGGCGTTCATCCTTGCGGGCGATGACGATGGCCAGCGTCCTCCACAAAATCCACAGATCCAGCCGCAAGGTGCGGTGGCGCTGATAGATCAGATCGATCTTCAGCTTGGCTGGCAGGCAGCGGCGGTAATAGGCAGCCTCGGTCGCGCGGGCGGATTTGCAGCGGGCCAGAATACGGTCTTCGTGGCGATGATAGATCAGCGTTGCCAGACCTGTGACCCCGGGGCGGCTGTGCAGCACCTGCGCATAAACAGCGGGGAAGCGTTCGACATATTCACGCAAGGGCGGACGCGGTCCGACAAAGCTCATGTCGCCGATCAGAATGTTGAACAGTTGCGGCAGTTCATCGATTCGCGACCGGCGCAGGAACCTGCCCATAGGGGTAATCCGCCACGCTTTATGCGCACCGGTCGCCCCGAAATCGCCTTCCTTGCACAGCATGGTGCGGAATTTCCACTGGGTGAACGGCGTGTCGGGGGTCTTCATGCGGTGGGCCGCATAAAAGATCGGACGACCCTGAAGGATCAGCAGAACCAGCGCGACAGCCAGCATCACGAATGACAAGGGGATCAGCAGGAACAGCGCAAAACAGATATCGAAGGCACGTTTGGACAGCGGCATAGGGTTCACGCCGGGTGCTTTCGCCTCGCCGATGAACCACGCCATTTTGGGCGCGGTCAGTTTTGCGGCGTCGGCCTTATCCCAGTCATGGTGGATCGTCACGATACCGTCCGCTTCCAAAGTTACATGCACAAGCACCCTATTTCCGCTAACACGGCTTGCATACAATGAAAACGGGGGCGGCGGTTTCCTGCGCAATCACTTGCACCAGCATGGCAGTTCGGCCACTGTTCAGGGGAAACAGAACAAGGCACATCCGAGAAGATGCGTAAATTTCTGGTCCTTCTGGACGACAGCAGAGAATGTCTGAACGCCATGCGGTTCGCGGCGATGCGGGCTGCCAACACCGGCGGTGCGGTGGTGATCATGTCGGTCATTGCCGCCGATGATATCCAGCACGGCTTTGGTGTCGCCGATGTCATGCGCGCCGAGGCCCGCGAAAGGATCGAGGCCCATTTCGAGGTTTTCGCCAAATGGATGCGGTCGCGTCCCAAGATAGAACCCGAACTGGTGATCCGCGAAGGCGACCCCGCCGAGGAGTTGCTGGCACAGATCGAGCAGGACGGAGAGATCGGCGTTGTCGTTTTGGGGTTGAACGGCGAAAAGGGCGGGCAGAATCCGGTCCTGTCGCGCCTGCTGCGCGATCCGACCTATCTGCCCTGCGCGATCACATTGGTGCCGGGCGATCTGTCGAAAGAACGGCTCGAGGCGATTACCTGACGGCTTGACCCGCGCCCTGCCCATAGCCATATCAGCTTCAAAGGAGCTGCCCCATGTTTATCCAGACCGAGACCACCCCGAATCCAGCCACGCTGAAATTCCTGCCCGGCGAAACGGTGCTGGGCAGTGGCACGGCCGATTTTCCCAATCCTGATACCGGCGCCAGTTCGCCCCTGGCGCGGCGCATCTTTGCCGTCGAAGGCGTGACCGGCGTATTCCTTGGCCGCGATTTTGTGACCGTCACGAAATCCGACGACCAGTTGTGGGACCACCTGAAACCTTCGGTTCTGGGCGCGATCATGGAACACTTCCAATCGGGTGCACCCGCCATCGAAGGGGCCGCGCCCGAAAGCGCAGGCCATGCTGCCCATGATGGTCCGGATGAAGAAATTGTCGGCCAGATCAAGGAATTGCTGGATACGCGTGTGCGCCCTGCCGTGGCACAGGATGGCGGCGACATCACGTTCCACGGTTTCGATCGCGGTATCGTCTATCTGCATATGCAGGGGGCCTGTGCAGGCTGCCCCTCGTCGACGCTGACGTTGAAGATGGGGATCGAGAACCTGCTTCGCCACTATATTCCCGAGGTGATCGAGGTCCGTCCCGTTGCCTGATCCGCTGATTCTTGGATTTGACACATCGGCCGCGCATTGCGCGGCCGCTTTGTTGCGTGGGCCGGATGTTCTGGTGCAGCGACAGGAAGACATGACTAAAGGACAGGCCGAACGCCTGATGCCCTTGCTGGAGGAGCTTCTGGCCGAGGCTGGTGTGACATGGAAAGATCTGACGGCATTGGGCGTCGGCATCGGGCCGGGAAATTTTACCGGCGTCAGGATTGCGGTATCAGCGGCACGCGCCCTGTCCTTGGCCCTGAAAATTCCAGCGATCGGCATCAGCGCGACCGAGGCGGCGGCATATGACCTGCCCCGCCCGTGTCGTATCATCATCCCCACGCGGGCCGATCAGGTCATCTGGCAGGATTTCACCATTGAACCGCAAGAAGGCAGCCGTCCGCAGCAAGCTGCGACCGGCGCGCTGCCGCCCGGCCCCGCGCCGGCTGCGCCGGCGGTTCCACCAGCCGTTGCCATCGCGCGGTTGGCGGCCTTGCGTGCAGGCGCCCCCGCTTTGCGTCCGGCGCCTTTGTATATGCGTCCTGCCGATGCGGCACCTGCGCGGGATGCACCGCCGTTGATCCTGCCATGAACTGCCCCGACAGGCTGGCCGACCTGCACGCCCGTTGCTTCACAACTCCGCGCCCGTGGTCCGCATCGGAATTCGCATCACTGATCATGACCAAGGGCGTCTTCCTTCTGGAGGAAAACGGCGGCTTCCTTCTAGGCCGCGCCATCGCCGGAGAAGCCGAGCTGTTGACCATTGCGGTTGACCCCGAACGGCAACGTGGCGGAATTGGCCGGCATCTTGTTGCCCGCTTTAGCAGCACGGCCCGCGATATGGATGCAACAGATGCCTTTCTTGAGGTCGCATCCGACAACCATGCAGCCAAGGCGCTTTATTTAGCCACAGGCTGGCTGGAAGCCGGTGTCAGACGCGGTTATTACGGTCCGCGAACGGATGCCATCGTGATGCGTCTGACGCTGCGTAGCGGCCAATAAGGCGGTTGACCGGCCCAGACTGATGCGCCCTAATCATGCTTATCGAACGGGCCTGCTGAATCGCCCGCAAAAACAGGATGAGGTTATTAATGTCTCTGATCAAATCGCTTCTAGCTGGTACGGCACTGACAGCACTGACAGCACTGACGACGGGCGTTGCCCTTGCCGAACCGGCGCTGATCTATGATCTGGGCGGAAAATTCGACAAATCCTTCAACGAGGCGGCATTTGCGGGCGCCACGCGTTGGGTCGAAGAAACCGGCGGCACCTATCGCGAACTGGAAATGCAATCCGAAGCACAGCGTGAACAGGCGCTGCGCCGTCTGGCCGAAGTCGGTGCAAACCCGATTGTCATGACCGGTTTTGCCTTCGGTGACGTTCTGACCCAGATCGCAGGCGATTATCCCGACACGAAATTTGCCATTATCGACATGGTGGTCGAGGCCCCGAACGTTCAATCCATTGTCTTCACCGAAGAACAGGGCAGCTATCTGGCCGGTGTTATGGCGGGCATGAAATCCGAAAGCGGCACGGTCGGATTTATTGGCGGTATGGATATTCCGCTGATCCATAAGTTCGAATGCGGCTTTGCGCAGGGTTTCAAATCGACCCAGCCCGAAGGCAACGTCCTAGTCAATTATACCGGCACCACGCCTGCTGCATGGAACGACCCGGTCAAAGGCGGCGAATTGGCCCGCGCGCAGAAATCGCAAGGCGCTGACGTGATCTATGCAGCGGCTGGCGGCACCGGCATCGGTATTTTGCAAGCTGCAGCCGACGAAGGCATCCTGTCGATCGGCGTGGACAGCAACCAGAACCACCTGCATCCCGGACAGGTTCTGACCTCGATGGTCAAGCGCGTGGACAATGCTGTTTTTGACGCATTCACCGCAGGCGACCAGCTGATGCCCGGCATCAAGGTCATGGATCTGGCCGCAGGTGGCGTCGATATTGTTGTCGATGATTCCAACCGCGATCTGGTGGATGCCGAAATGCAGACTGCCGTCGATGAAGCCAAGGCCGGCATTTCCGGCGGCGAAATTGCCGTCCACGACTATATGTCCGACAACGCCTGCCCGGCTTCGTAATGACAGCCGCAAGTGACATGATGGGGGGGCGGTCGGCCACGACCGCCCCCGCTGCAATCGAGCTGCGCGGCATCTCGAAGGCATTCGGGCCGGTTCAGGCAAATCGCAATATTAATCTTAATGTCCCCAAGGGCACCATTCACGGCATTATTGGCGAAAATGGTGCAGGTAAATCGACTTTGATGTCGATCCTTTACGGCTTTTACAAACCTGACAGCGGTCAGGTGCTGGTGAATGGCCAACCGATCAGCATCGCGGACAGCCAGACGGCGATCCGCGCAGGCATCGGCATGGTCTTCCAGCATTTCAAGCTGGTGCAGAATTTCACGGTGTTGGAAAACATCATCCTTGGCGTCGAAGACGGTGCGCTGCTGCGCCCCTCGCTGTCCAAGGCACGCGGCGTGCTGAAACAGCTAGCCGCCGAATACCAGCTGAACGTCGACCCCGACGAGGTGATCGAGAACCTCTCGGTCGGTCACCAGCAGCGGGTCGAGATCCTGAAGGCGCTGTATCGTCAGGCCGATATCCTAATTCTTGACGAACCGACCGGCGTGCTGACCCCCGCCGAGGCCGATCACCTGTTCCGCATTCTTGAAGGGCTGCGCGACGAGGGCAAGACCATCATCCTGATCACGCATAAACTGCGCGAAATCATGGATATCACCGACGACGTCAGCGTCATGCGGCGCGGGGAAATGGTCGCCTCGGTCAAGACATCCGAAACCAGCCCCGAACATCTGGCCGAGCTGATGGTCGGTCGCAAGGTGCTGCTGAACGTCGAAAAGACCCCTGCCGCCCCTGCCGCCCCTGCCGCCCCCGTGCTCGAGGTGCGCAACCTGACCATGACCGACGACGAGGGCGTCCAGCGCCTGCGCGGCATCGATCTGGACATCCGCGCGGGCGAAATTCTGGGCATCGCCGGTGTCAGTGGCAACGGTCAGACCATGCTGCTGGAAATCCTTGGTGGCTATCCCCCAAAAGGCAGCAAGGTCGCGGGCGAAATCCGCATGAACGGCCAGCCCCTGCCCATCGGCGGTCGCGGCTGCGACGCGGCACAGCGCCGCCGCGCAGGCATCGGCCACATCCCCGAGGATCGTCAGGTCGAAGGCCTGATTATGGATTTCGCCGCTTGGGAAAATGTCGCCTTCGGTTATCAGGATGCACCTGAATTCACCAAGGGCATGCTGATGGACAATGCCGCCATCAAGGCCGATGCGGAAGCCAAGATGGAACGCTTCGACGTCCGCCCGCGCAACGCCAATCTGGCAGCACGCAACTTTTCGGGCGGCAACCAGCAAAAGATCGTCGTGGCCCGCGAAATCGAGCGGAACCCCGACCTGCTGCTGATCGGCCAGCCGACGCGCGGCGTCGATATCGGCGCGATCGAATTTATCCACAAACGCATCATCGAATTGCGGGACGCGGGCAAAGCCATTCTTCTGGTCAGTGTCGAACTGGACGAGATTCTGGCCCTGTCGGACCGTATCACCGTCATGTTCGATGGCCGCATTATGGGCGAACGCCTGCCCGAAAACACCACCACCGGCGAATTGGGCCTGCTGATGGCGGGCGTTACCGATACCGCACATACCCCCGACGACGCAGGCATTCCCCCCGAATCCGCCCACGTCGAGACACTGCCGCAGGAGCCCGCATAATGGACAAGATGCCAAAATGGGCTGACGTGATCCTGACCCCGCTGATATCGCTGGTGCTTGCCATGGCGATATCGGCGCTGGTCATTCTGGCCATCGGGGAAAGCCCCGTCATGGCCATGAAAACCATGGTCGAGGGGGCGCTTGGTTCCAGCTATGGCTGGGGCTTCACGCTTTATTACGCCACGAATTTCATCTTTACCGGACTGGCCGTGATGGTCGCCTATCACGCCAGTCTGTTCAACATCGGTGGCGAAGGTCAGGCCGCCATGGGTGGCCTTGGGGTCGCGCTGGTACTGCTGTACCTGCCGCTGCCGCATTGGGCCATCGCCCTGCCGGTCGCGATGATTGGGGCGGCGGCTTTTGGCGCGGCATGGGCGTTTATTCCTGCCTATTTGCAGGCCAAACGCGGCAGCCACATCGTGATTACCACGATCATGTTCAACTTTATCGCCGCCGCGGCGCTGAACTATGTTCTGGTTAACAAGCTGCGCCCCGTGGGCAGCATGGACCCCGCCTCGGCCCGCTTTCCCGAATCGACCCATCTTCCCGCGCTGACCGATATTTTCGCCGGTCTGGGAATGGAATGGGGCAAGAACACGCCGGTCAATGTGACCTTCCTGATCGCCGTTCTTGCCTGCCTGCTGGTTTGGCTGCTGATCTGGCGCACCAAACTGGGGTACGAGATTCGCGTTCTAGGCAAATCCGAACCTGGTGCTGTCTATGCAGGCATCAGCCCCGTCAAGATCACCGTCATCGCGATGCTGATTTCTGGCGGGTTAGCCGGTTTGATGGCGATCAACAACGTCATGGGCGAATCCGAGCGTCTGGTTCTGAACGCGGTCGAGGGTGCGGGCTTTATCGGCATCGCTGTTGCCCTGATGGGCCGCAACCACCCCTTCGGCATCCTGCTGGCGGCGCTGCTGTTCGGCTTTCTGTATCAAGGGGGCGGGGAACTGGCGCTCTGGACCAGTATCCCGCGTGAATTGATCGTCGTCATTCAGGCGCTGGTCATCCTGTTTACCGGTGCGCTGGACAATATGGTCCGCATGCCGTTGGAGCGGTTGTTCCTGTCGATGCGACGCACGAACGGGGGCGCGAAATGAAACTGAAAGATTCACTGATTGCGCTGATTGTTCTGGCCATTTGCCTGATCTGGGCGTTTGTCGATGGCAATGCGGCATCCCAAGGCATCGGCAGCGCGATGCGCCTGATGACGCCCTTGCTGCTGGCCTGTCTGGCGGGACTTTATTCCGAACGCGCCGGCGTCTTCGACATCGGACTTGAGGGAAAGATGCTGATGGCGGCCTTTTCCGCCGCCTCGGTCGCTTATCTGACCGGCAGCGCGTGGTTGGGCCTGTTGGCGGGTATCGGCGGGTCGCTGGCCCTGTCGCTGGTCCATGGCCTTGCCTCGATCACCTTCCGCGGCAACCAGTTGATTGCCGGTGTGGCGATCAACTTCCTTGCCTCGGGGCTGACGGTGCTGGTGGGGCAGAACGCCTTCGGTCTGGGCGGGCGCACGCCTGCGCTGACGGGCGCGGGACGTTTTCAGCCCATCAACCTGCCGTTTGCGGAAACGCTGCGCGACGTGCCGGTGATCGGGCCGATCTATTCCGGGCTGATTTCGGGCAATACCATTCTGGTCTATGTGGCGCTGCTGATGGTGCCGGTGACGTGGTGGGTGCTGTTCCGCACCCGCTTTGGTCTGCGTCTGCGCGCCGTGGGGGAAAACCCTGCATCGGTCGATACGGCGGGTGTTTCGGTGACACGGCTGCGCTATGCCGCGGTGGCCATTTGCGGCATCCTGTGCGGCATTGCCGGTGCCTATCTGGCGACCGGCCTGTCGGCGGGCTTCGTCAAGGAAATGACTGCAGGTCGCGGCTTTATCGCCCTCGCGGCGCTGATCTTTGCCAAATGGCGCCCGTGGCAGGCGCTGTTCGCCACCTTCCTTTTCGGCCTGCTAGAGGCGATCGCCAACCTCTATCCGAACCTCGATCTGGGGATCATCACCATCCCGTCGATGTTCATGAACGCCCTGCCCTATATCCTGACCGTCATCATTCTGGCTGGCTTTGTGGGTCGCGCTGTCCCCCCCCGCGCCGGAGGAGAACCCTATGTCAAAGAGCGTTGAACTGGCCAATCTGATCCGCGAACGCGCCGGATCAGAGGCGCCCGAATTCGGTCTGATCCTTGGATCGGGGCTGGGACATCTGTCGGACACCGTAGACGGTGTTGCAATCCCCTATGACGACCTGCCCGGCTTTCCCCATGCAGGCGTATCGGGCCATGTCCCCAAGCTGGTCATAGGCCAGCTTGAGGGACGGCGCGTGGCCGTCTTTGGTGGCCGGTCGCATTACTATGAAGCAGGTCGCGCAGATGCCATGCGCCTGCCGCTTGAGGTGCTGCGCGATTTGGGCTGCGACAAACTGATCCTGACCAATGCCGCCGGTTCGTTGCGTTCCGACATCCAGCCCGGCGGGCTGATGCTGTTGAACGACCACATTGCTTTTGCGGGCACCAACCCGCTGATCGGCGAAAAGACCGATGCCCGCTTTGTTCCCCTGACCGAGGCGCATGATACCGTCATGCGTAGTGCCCTGTCCGCCGCTGCCAAGGCCGAAGGTGTCGAATTGAATGAAGGGGTCTACTGCTGGTTCTCGGGGCCCAGCTTTGAAACCCCTGCCGAAATTCGGGCAGCAAAGGTTCTGGGTGCCGATGCGGTCGGCATGTCCACCGTACCGGAAATCATTCTGGGACGTTTTCTGGGCATCCGCTGCGCCGCCATTTCGGTCATCACCAATATGGGCGCTGGCCTGTCGGACGAATCGATCAGTCACGACCATACAAAGGCCATGGCCCCCTTGGGCGCTGCCAAGCTGGAAAAGCTGTTACGACATTTCCTGCGCGACGCTGCCAACATTTAAGCAAAAACGCCGCCAAGAACCTTGGCGGCGTTTTTTACATACGGGCCAACGCTGCCTCGACCGCGCCTGCCGCGGCATCCAGATCGGACAGCCCTTGCAGCATAATTGTCCGGCCACAGCCATCATCGTGACGCGCCCGATGGCTGTTATAACGTGGGTCGTAATGGTCGCGCAGCAAGCCCTCGGACAGGCCTTGCCAGTCGCGTTCGAACAACATTCCGCGCCAGCTTTCGATGCGTTCTGCGGGATGCAGCGGCGCCATCAGGTCCAGAATACGTGACACACGGTCAGGGTCTTCGACCATATCCTCGTATGTCTTGGCGGTGAAGGCAGCGCGGGCCTGAACCGGAACCTGCAAATGCAGGCGCGGGGCGGTGCAGATCCCCTGCCACATGGCCTTGGGAACGGCGATCGAGCCGATACGGCTGCTTTCCGCCTCGACCAATACAGGGCGGGCGGGGTCCAACGCATCCAGCGCCACGGCCAGACGACCTTCGAACATCTTCTGGCTGGGTTGGCCACCCAGCATTGCGCCAAACAGGCTGCCGCGATGATTCGCCAGACCTTCAAGATCGATGACCTGATGCCCCAAAGCTGCCAGCCTGGAAAGGATCGCGGTTTTGGCGCTGCCGGTATTGCCGTCCAGCACGATGACAGGTGACAGGATCGGGCCGTTCTGGACCCGCTCGACCACCAACCGTCGCCACGATTTATAACCGCCTTGAATGCGGCTGACCCGCCAGCCGATCTGGCCCAGAATCTCGGCAAAGCTGCCAGAACGCTGTCCACCGCGCCAGCAATAGACCAAAGGACGCCAGCCACCCCGCTTGTCAGCCAACGCGCCCGAGATATGCCTGGCCGCATTCGCAGCCACCAAAGCAGCGCCGATTTTGCGGGCATCAAAGGGCGAGACCTGTTTATAGATTGTGCCGACACGTGCCCGTTCGGCATCATCCAGCACCGGCAGGTTGATGGCACCAGGCAGGTGGTCTTCGGCAAATTCCGCAGGGGCGCGGACATCGATAATGTCGTCGAACCCGTCAAAGCGCGGGTCCGACACGCCGTTCAATTCTACGGTCAAATCAGAAGACGTAGACGGGGGTACCGACGGGCACCTGATTGAA
Source organism: Paracoccus sp. JM45 (assembly GCF_003590715.1). GTDB lineage: Bacteria > Pseudomonadota > Alphaproteobacteria > Rhodobacterales > Rhodobacteraceae > Paracoccus. Next base: position 210,822 of record NZ_QQVY01000003.1, on the reverse strand, counting down.
AAGGCTGATCACAGCTTCATTGCGCATCCGCAGACAACCGTTCGACACAGCCGATCCGATTGATCCGGGGTTGGTCGTGCCGTGGATACGGATCGCCGTGTCCTGACCGCGGTCGTTATACAGATACAGCGCACGGGCCCCCAAGGGGTTCTTGGGACCACCGGGCATGCCGTCTTCGTATTTCTTGTAAGCCTCGGGGTTGCGTTTGATCATATCCTGCGTTGGACGCCAGCTTGGCCATTCGACCTTGCGACCGATGGTGGCTTTGCCCTTCCAAACCAGTTCGGCCGAACCGACAGCAACGCCGTAACGGGTGGCGCGACCGGGGGCGGTAACGTGATACAGGAAGAAGTCCTTGCTGACGACAACGATGCTGCCAACCTCGAAATCGTCGCGGATCGCGACTTCGGTCGGCACATAGGGATCGGCAGCGGCAGGTGCTGCGGGCGCAGTTTGCGCCATCACAAGCGACGGCGCGGCGATCAGTGGCAGTGCCAGCGAGATCATCTGACGGCGGTTCATGGCGTTATTCCTCGTCCGGTGGTTTTTTTCTGGATACAGGGAAAACAGGTCCTGCCGCAACTGATACCCGTGTCATCAGTCGTGCATCCCTTGACCTGATGTCCCTTCCTTCACACATAACAGGCAAGGCGCACCGACGGTTCCTTGCCCGTTACGGGCACGACCCTCCGCCAGCGCGCGGTTTCCGACATGATGGTCGGACCATGAACTGAACGCCGAATTGGACATCCTATGACAAAAACTGCCGATCTTGATCTGTCTGTTCCGGACATCAATTGCGCGGCTTGTGCGGGCACGGTCGAACGCGCCCTGTCCGCATTGCCCGGCATCAGCAAGCTGTCGGTCAACCCTGCAACCAAGCGCGTTCATATGCGGGCCGAAGATACGCCTCTGCGCGACATCAGCGATGTCATGGAAAAGGCCGGCTATCCCGCACAACTGGCGACGACGCGGCTAGAAATCGACGGCATGCATTGCGCGTCCTGCCAAGGACGGATCGAGCGTGCCCTGACCGGAAACCCGCAGGTGGCCAGCGCACAGGTCAATCTTGCCACCCAGCAGGCACAAATCACCCATGCCCCTGCCCTTTCGGCGCAGGCACTAGCGCAAGTGGTCACTGATACGGGCTATCCTGCGACAGTCATCGAACCGAACGCCGCCCCGACCGCCCCAAAGAACGAGGCATCCGCCCTGCGCCGCCGCTTCCTGACCGCGTTGGTTCTGACCGTGCCCCTGTTCCTGACCGAGATGGGAGGCCATATAATTCCAGGCCTGCATGACCGTCTTTATGCCTTGGTGCCGATGCAGGTGGTCTGGATCGTGCAGATGCTGCTGGCACTGGTGGTTCTGGCCGGTCCGGGTCGCAAGTTCTTTACCACCGGCCTGTCCGCCCTGATGCGCGGCGCACCAGAGATGAACAGCCTTGTGGCTTTGGGATCGGGCGCGGCCTTTCTGTTCTCTGCCGTTGCAACCTTGGCGCCATCGCTGCTGCCCCCCGAATCCCGCCATGTCTATTTCGAGGCCGCTGCCGTGATCGTGACCCTGATCCTGATGGGGCGCTGGCTGGAAGCACGTGCCAAAGGTCAGGCCGGTGCCGCCATCCATAAGCTGATGGATCTGGCACCCGATACGGCAACCGTCCTGCGAAACGGCAAGGCGGTTAGAATTCCGACAGATAAGATTGTGACCGGCGACTTGTTGCTGCTTGCCGCTGGCGAACGCGTCGCATTGGACGGGGTCATTACAGAGGGATCTGGCCATATCGACGAATCGATGCTGACGGGAGAACCCGTCGCCGTCGTGAAATCCTCCGGTGACAGTGTCACGGGTGGCACTTTGAACGGTGCCTCGGCCCTGACCTATCGGGTGACGGCCACAGGCGCGGATACCGTTCTGTCGCGCATTGTCACGCTGGTCGAACAGGCACAGGCCGCACGTCTGCCTGTGCAGGCGCTGGTCGATAAGGTCACCCGCGTTTTTGTGCCGGTGATTATGGCGTTGTCGGTGCTGACTTTGATGCTGTGGCTGGCCTTCGGGCCGGGGCTTGCACAGGCCATTGTCGCAGCGGTTGCCGTGCTGATCATCGCCTGCCCCTGCGCCATGGGTCTGGCCGTGCCGGTCTCGATCATGGTTGGCACCGGACGCGGGGCGCAACTGGGCGTTCTTTTCCGTCAGGGCGACGCGCTGCAAAAACTGGCCAGCGCCAGAATCGTCGCCTTTGACAAGACCGGCACGCTGACCGAAGGCCGCCCCACGGTGACAGACATCCGGACCGCCGGGATCACCGAAGATCAGGCCCTGCGCCTGACCGCCGCCGCCGAGGTGCGGTCCGAACACCCCCTCGCCGCCGCCTTTCTGGCCCGCGCACAGAATATGGACCTGCCTGCAGCGCAGGATGTCACCGCCCAGGCAGGGCGCGGGATGACGGCACGGGTCGAAGGCCACAACCTGCTGATCGGCAACCTGAAAGCGCTTGAGGCTGCGGGGATTACGCCCGATGCGGGTCTGGTTGCCCATGCGACTGCCGCCGCCAATCAGGGGGCAACGCCTGTGCATCTGGTGATCGATGGCCGCCATAGCGCCAGCTTTGCCTTGGCAGACGCAGAACGCCCCGAGGCTGCTGACACCATTGCCGCCCTGCATGATATGGGCCTGAAAACCGCCATGCTGTCCGGCGATATGCCCGCAACCGCCAAAGCCGTCGGTACACGTCTTGGCATCGACCAGATCCAGGGTGGCCTAACCCCCGAGGACAAGCTGACCGTCATCGGACAGATGGGTGCAGATAACGTCTTTGTCGGTGACGGGATAAACGATGCCCCCGCATTGGCCGCCGCCGGAACCGGCATTGCAATCGGCACTGGCACCGATATTGCCATCCAGACCGCCGATGCGGTGTTGATGTCGGGCGATCCGCGCGGTGTTGTGCGCGCGATCACGCTGTCACGCGCAGTCATGCGGAACATCTACCAGAACCTTTTCTGGGCATTCGCCTATAATGTTGCGCTGGTTCCGGTTGCCATGGGGGTGCTGGTGCCTTTTGGTGGTCCACAGATGTCACCGATGCTGGGGGCCGGGGCAATGGCGTTTTCCTCGGTCTTTGTGGTCGGCAATGCCCTGAGACTAAGGAAAGCCGGATGAACCTGAACCGACGTCACCTGCTGGCCATGGGGGCGGCTTTGGCCACCACCGGGCCCGCCCGTGCCCAAAGCCTGCCCCGCCTGATGTGTTTCGGGGACAGCTTGATGGCAGGCTATGGGTTGCCATCCGCAAGGGGGCTGGTGCCGCAACTGGCGGATTACCTGCGGGATGCGGGTCAGAATACACAACTGATTAATGCAGGGATTTCGGGTGATACGACTTATGGCGGGCGGGTGCGAATCGGTTTGTCGATCGAACGCCATCAACCGGATGCGATTATCGTCGAATTGGGTGGCAATGACATGCTGCGGCAATTCGATCCCGTCAAATCGGGCAGGAATCTGGATGCGATCCTGACCACCGCAACGGAAGGCGGTCGCCCTGTCCTGCTGGTGGGCATCAATGCACCGGCAGGTGATGCCGACTGGCGACGCGCGTGGTCGCGGCTATGGCCGGCATTGGCCAATAAGCATCAGACATTGCTGTTGCAGGACCTCTATGCGCCGCTGGTCGAGGTAGCACCCGAAGATCGCGGGCCTTTGATGCAGCACGACGGCATCCATCCGTCTGATCTGGGGGTGCAGCGAATCGTCCAGCATCTGGGACCGGTGGCCGCCCAGCTGATGCAAAGGCTGGGCTGACCACCGGTTGCCTGTCAGTGATCGGCGTGTTCGTCAGCCGAGGTACCGCCATCTTCCGCACCGTGGCCGTCAGTGCGTTCGTTATCCAAGACTGCCGATACCGTTTCGGAACCACAATCACCAAAATCCAGCGTCAGATCGAAGGTGTCGCCATCTTTCAAAGGTCGCGTCAGTCCCAGCAGCATGACATGGTCAGAGCCGCGCTTCAGCATATGCGCCTCATGCGGGGGGATATCGATGCCGCCCTCGATCTTGCCCATCTTCATCACACCGTCTTCTTCGGTATGTGTGTGCAGCTCGACCCGCTCGGCCACGTCCGAGGATACGCCTTGCAGGGTGCACATGACATCGCGGTGGTTTTCCAACTGCATAAACACGGCGCCGGTCATCGGATTGGCGCTTCGGGCATAGATGTCGTTCACATGCATGCCGTCATGGGCAAAGGCAGCTAATGGTAACATGGTCGCAAAAGCAGTCAGGGTTATAGTCTTCATCGTCTTGATCCTTGATATCTGTCCTGAAATTCCGTGATCACGCGCCAAATACCGGAGGATCGCGCGCCCGCGTCATGGTCAGAACCGTCGGGACAGACAGTCGGAAGGCCGATGGCTGATACGTCGCGGCCATAGCTGATTGCTGGGGCGGAATCACGGCAGGCGCCGCAACGACAGCCAGCAGCGAAAGGGCCATATCGGGACAAAGATGTACCGTTGTCTGGCCCGTATCGGGCAGACGGGTCACGACAACACCGTGACCGGTACATAAAACCACCTCGGTTCCCAGCCGAACGGTGCCGCGGGCCGTGCCAAGGCCGATGCTGGTCAGCATCAGGACAAGGATCAGGGCAAGGCGGAGCGGTTTGAACATGCCCGCACGCTAGGGGATTGCGATCCAAACGTCAGCAGCCAATTTCTGCTGCCGCGTCACCGGGTCACAGACATGCAAAAGCCCCGCCAATGGCGGGGCTGTGCAGATCGGAACAGCTTGAAGCCTTCCCGGAAATCAGGCCGTCAGGACGGCTGCGTCAGCAGCATCATCCAGCTTCGAGATTTCGCGCTTGATCTTCAGCGCGCGATCCGAAAGCTCGGTGTCTTTTGCTTTTGCCAGGAACGCGTCCAGGCCGCCACGGTGATCGACCGAACGCAGCGCTGCTGCCGAAATGCGCAGCGAATAACCGCGGCCCATTTTTTCCGACATCAGGGTCAGCTGGTTCAGGTTCGGCAGGAACCGGCGACGGGTACGGTTTTTGGCATGGCTGACGTTATTACCGCTCATCGGGCCTTTGCCGGTCAGTTCGCAGACGCGCGACATGGTGTTTTCCTTTGTCTCAACTACGCGGGCGTTCCCGGCAAGGGGTCCGTCCCAATGTGAAAGGACGCCGCAAGGCAGCGCCCGAAATTCGTTTTGGGGTGATTACAGCGAGGGGCCGACTGCGTCAACCCTTGCTGGACAGATTCCCCGTGAAATCACGGTATCCACCTTCCAGCGCGATCAGTTTTTCCTTGCGCCACAGACCGCCCGCATATCCGGTCAATGTGCCGTCGGACCCGATCACCCGATGGCAGGGTACGACCAGCGCCAATCGGTTCGCACCATTCGCCCCCGCCACCGCGCGGACCGCATTGGGCTGTCCGATGGCTGTGGCCAGTTGACGGTAACTGCGGGTCTGCCCTGCAGGTATGTTGCGCAATTCCTGCCAGACACGTTGCTGGAATGCTGTGCCTGCCAGCAAGACCGGAATGTCTAACTGTCCATTTTCACCTGCAAAAAACGCGGTCAATGCGGCCTCGGTCAGGTCGGTAACCGGCGTGCGGCCCAGACCGATGCGGCCACCTGCCAACAGGGACAGCTTTCGCAGACCGGCAGGCAGCGCCTTGCGGTCTACAAACTCTAACAGGTGCAAGGCCGCGCTGTCGGCAATGACAATCATGCCCCCCAGCGGCGTCTGGATCCAGTCGGCCCGCAAGTCGGCATCCGATGCCATTTGATGGGGCGGATGACCGAACAATTGCGCGAAGGCCCGTCGAAACCCCGAGGCCGAATCAAACCCCGAATCCAGTTGTGCGTCGATCATCCGACCTCCCTTGTTCAATCTGGTGATTCCCTGACGCAGCCGTGCCGCCCGCGCCATCTGCAAAAAGCTTTGCCCGAAGTGATGCCGGAACAACCGCCGCACAGTGGACGGGTCATGCCCCCGCGCCGCTATGCCGTTTTCCGACCAGCGATGGTCGGGATTGTCGGACAATGCATCCATCAGATCGCGGATCACCGGATGTGCATCGGCCTGTGCACCCTGCGGCTTGCATCGCAGACAGGGGCGAAAACCGGCCTGACGGGCCGCGGCGGCGCTGTCAAACCACTGGCAATTGCGGGCCAGCGGCTTGCGGGCCGGACAGGTCAGCCGACAATAGATCCCGGTCGAGGTCACGCCAACCAGCGCCACCCCTTCATAGGCAGGATCACGCGCCAGCAGCGCCGCGTAAAGATGATCATGATCAGGCAAATCGCGCATCGGCTGTCCTTTCGCCCCTGATCATAAGTGATTCGCCGCGCGCATGGGGCGCGAAATCGGGCAGCTATTCGCGATGATCATCCAGCCAGTCCAGAATGTCCTGCGCGGCGCGGGCCGGTGGCAGATCCCCCTGCGCCACCTTTTGGCCCAAAGTATCGACGCGGGCCTTGACGTTCGGGCGGTCCAGCTTGGCCAGCAAACCGCCGCGCAATTCGGACCAGAACCACTGACGGGCCTGTTCGGCGCGGTTGCGATCAAGATGGCCATGGTCGCGTCGCCAGCCGGCCAGATGCAGCATTTGTGACCATGCTGCGTCCAGACCCGCCCCCGTCGTGGCCGAAACCGGCAGCGCCTTGGGAAAACCTTCGGGGTCCTGCGGGCGCTTTCGCAGTAACCGCAAGGCACCGGCATAATCAGCGACGGTTCGTGTGGCGGGCGACAGCAGATCACCATCCGCTTTGTTTACCAGTATCAGATCGGCCATTTCCATAATGCCGCGCTTGACGCCCTGCAATTCATCCCCCCCCGCCGGGGCCAGCAACAGGATGAACAGGTCCGACATATCGGCAACCAGCGTTTCGGATTGCCCCACTCCGACCGTTTCGATGATGACAATGTCATAGCCCGCAGCCTCGCACAGGCGGATGGCTTCGCGTGTGCGGCGCGCCACCCCGCCCAGATGCGTGTTCGAGGGCGAGGGCCGGATAAACGCGCGCGGGTTGCGGGCAAGGGTTTCCATCCGCGTTTTATCGCCAAGGATCGACCCGCCCGAACGGGTCGAGGACGGATCGACCGCCAGAACTGCGACGTTCAGACCCTGTTCGGTCAATTTGGTCCCGAACGCCTCGATAAAGGTGGATTTCCCGACACCGGGCGTGCCGGACAACCCGATCCGCAGGGCCTGCCGGTCGGGCAAACCTGCAATTAGGTCCTGTGCCATCTGCCGATGATCGGCACGAGTTGATTCGACCAAGGTAATCGCCCGTGATAAGGCACGACGGTCACCTGTGATCAGCGGTGTCAGAAGGTCTTGCATCACCTTACCCCAAGGCCCGGAAATCATTCCCGCCAGAGTGGACCACCCGGGCATAGGCGACAATCCCCACTGCGCCTTGTCATACTAGTCGACAAGAGGTAAAATTCTCTCCTTCGAAAGCCCGAGGGAACCGGCAATGTCCAGACTGTCCCGGCGCACTGTCTTTGCGATACTTGCCGCGCTGGCTTTGCCACGCAGTGGCGCAGCGGCGCAATTTAACCCCGACTGGAACGCAACACCATTGCGGCTGATGATGATAACCGAACCCGCTTGCCTGTTCTGCCGTGCGTGGCGCGCCGAAATCGGGCCCGGATTTGCGGCATCACCCATAGGTCGTGCCGCCCCGTTGTTCGAGGTTGATCTGAACGGTCCCTATCCCGATGGCCTTGCACTTGCACGCAGACCACGGCTGACACCAAGTTTTATCCTGCTGCACAAGGGTACCGAAGTCGGGCGCATCGAAGGCTATGTCGGGCAGCAACATTTTTATCCGGCACTGGAACAGATGATGTCGCAGGCAGGCTTTGATTCGACCGGCAAGGAAATTCAACGATGACACAGACAAATCATGTGATCACCCTCCGCCATCAGGTAGAAGGCGAACCGACGCCCCGGAAACCCAACGACGTTCAGGATATGATGCAGCGGGTCAATCAGGCCAGCGGACTGATGAAGGCCCTGGCGCATGAGGGACGGTTGATGATTCTGTGCCATCTGTCGGCGGGGGAAAAGACGGTTGGCGAATTGGAACGCCTGCTGGGACAACGACAGGCTGCGGTCAGCCAACAACTGGCACGACTGCGGACCGAAGGGCTGGTGCAGTCGCGTCGTGTCGGCAAGGCGCGGCTTTATTCGGTATCGGACCCCCGCGCAGCCGAGGTTGTGGCCCTGATGTACCGGCTGTTCTGCGCGGATTAGCTGGCCGCCTGACACCACAAGTGACAGATATTTATGCCCCCAAGCGGGCAGCAGGCTTTTGTCGGCGCGCGGCTTGGGCTAGTCAGTCCTTCATTCAATTTCCGCGAAGGTGGCCGACATGCATGACATCCGTGCGATCCGAGAAAACCCCGAAGCATTCGAAGCGGCGCTGAACAAGCGCGGTCTGGAAGGGCTGACCTCGCAGATCCTCTCGCTGGACAGCGAAAGACGCGCGCGCATTCTGGCCGCTGAAACCGCGCAGGCCGAACAGAACAAAGCCAGCAAGGAAGTCGGCGCGGCAAAAGCCAAGGGCGACGAGGATGAATTCCAGCGCCTGCGCGGTCTTGTGGCCGAAAAGAAAGCCGCCATCGCCCAGATGCAGTCCGAGGCGGACGATCTGGACACCCAACTGCGCGACCTGCTGCTGGGCATCCCGAACCTGCCCTTGGACAGCGTGCCCGTGGGCCGCGACGAAGATGACAATGTCGAATTGCACCGCTGGGGCACCCCGCGCACGCTGGACTTCAAACCGGTCGAGCATTTCGAAATTGCAGGCGTCGTCCCCGGCATGGATTTCAAGACCGGTGCCAAACTGTCCGGCAGCCGTTTTGTCGTGCTGAAAGGTGCCATTGCGCGTCTGCACCGCGCCTTGGCCCAATTCATGCTGGACCTGCATGTCACCAAGCACGGGTTGGAAGAAACATGGACGCCGGTTCTGGTTCTGGAAGACATGATGCTGGGCACCGGCCAGCTGCCGAAATTCGGCGAGGACAGCTATAAGACCCGCGAAGGGTATTGGCTGATCCCGACATCGGAAGTCACGCTGACTAATACCGTCAACGGCGATTTGATGGATCAATCCACCCTGCCCCGCCGCATGGTGGCCCACAGCCAATGCTTCCGCTCCGAGGCGGGTAGTGCAGGTCGCGATACCACCGGCATGTTGCGCCAGCACCAGTTCGAAAAGGTCGAGATGGTGTCGATCACCGATGCCCAAAACGGTCTGGACGAACACGCCCGCATGACCCGCTGCGCCGAATCCGTCCTAGAGGCGCTGGAACTGCCCTATCGCACCATGATTCTGTGCACCGGTGATATGGGTGCGGGTGCGCGCGTGACGCATGACCTTGAAGTCTGGCTGCCCGGTCAAAACCGCTATCGCGAGATTTCCAGCGTCAGCTATTGCGGCGATTATCAAGGCCGCCGCATGAACGCGCGCTATCGCCCGGACGGTGGTGGCAAGACCGAATTTGTCCATACGCTGAACGGTTCGGGTCTGGCTGTCGGCCGCACGCTGATTGCCGTGCTGGAAAACGGCCAGCAGGCAGATGGTTCGGTTACATTCCCCGCAGCACTGCATCCTTATCTGGCAGGTGCCACGACACTGACTGCTGACGGGCAGTTGATATAATAAAGACAAGGCCGCGCTTTCTGCGCGGCCTTCGCGAAACTGCCGACACGTGGCGCGCGTTGGACTGGATGAATAGAACAGGCCCCATAATCCAGCTTCTGACATCCATCGTTCTTATTATTTCAGGAACCATGTTTGCAACGCGCGCAGTGCAGATGCCATTGCTGACCTTGCGGGCCCCGCGCCTGTCAGGGCCCATCCTGCCGCCGCCCCTTCAGATCGATCTGGATGCGGCAACAAAAATCCCGCAGATGTATCTGGACCCGCTTAACCTGCTGATGTGGGGGCTGTTGATTGCCCTTTGGGCCATGCTTTTGCTGGATGGAATCGGGCAGATCATCGATCCCAGCGAAACCTCGGTGGCGCGTCAGGTCCACGGTGCGGTCTGGCCGTTTTTCAGTGCGGCCATACTGACGGGTGCCATCTGGCCATGGCTGCTGGATTCCGCCCCCGAGGTGATGTTGCTGGGCAGTGCTGCCACCGCCGGTCTGGCCATTGCTGCAGCGCGACGATCGGCAGGGCGCAAACGCCCCGCCATCAGCTTTTTTGCGGGTTGGGCGACAGCAGTGCTGTCGGCCGGTCTGGCAGGTTTCGGATCAGCCCGTTTCGGCCTGCCGGTGCAGGCGTTATCGGCTTTGGCCATTCTGCCCGGTGCCGCCATCGGTATGGCCGCCCAGATGTGGATCGGACCCAGCATCGGATATTGCAGCGCGATGATCTGGGCCTTTTGCGCGTTCACTATCACCACCATGGGCAGCGATCCGGTGGTTGCTGTGGCCGCAGTCATGGGCATATCCGCGATGGCCGCCGTATTAGTCCGCGCTGCGACCTGAACGTAAAAAAGGGGCCCGCAACGGACCCCCTTTTTTTCAGCTGTCTTTCGGCTTTTGCCGGTTCTTGTGTTTGGACAAGGCGCCGGATTGGCTCATCTTTGCGTTCTGGGCTTTCGCCTTGAAGGGGTTATCGCCCCCCTGATCGCGGAAGAAGATCCGGATCGGCGTTCCCGGCATATCGAAATCAACCCGCAGACCATTGACTAGATAGCGCTGATAGCTGGTCGGAATCTTGTCGGTATGGGTCGCCTTGACAACGAATGCAGGCGGACGTGTTTTGACCTGCGTCATATAGCGCAAACGGATGCGACGGCCACCCGGCGCGGGGGGCGGATGGCTTTCGGTCATTGCACCCAGCCATTGGTTCAGACGCGCGGTCGAAACGCGACGGTTCCAGACCTCATGCGCCTTGACCACGGCGTTGTGCAAACGATCAAATCCCTTCCCCGTGCGGGCCGAGACTGTGACAAGCGGCGCACCACGCAGCTGCGGCAGCAGCTTTTCGAAATTGGCGCGCAATTCGTTCAGCTTATGGGGTTTGTCTTCTTCAAGGTCCCATTTATTCGCAGCAATAACAACAGCACGACCTTCGGTTTCGGCAAAATCCGCGATCCGCAGATCCTGCTGTTCAAAGGGGATATCGACGTCCAGCAGAACAACCACAACCTCGGCAAAGCGGACGGCACGCAGGCCGTCGGCAACCGACAGCTTTTCGACCTTATCCGTCACCTTGGCACGCTTGCGCATGCCTGCGGTGTCGAAAATCCGCATCGGTGTGTCCATGAACGTCGTGGTCACACTGATCGAATCGCGAGTAATGCCAGCCTCGGGGCCGGTCAGCAGGCGGTCTTCGCCGATGATCTTATTGATCAGCGTAGACTTACCAGCATTCGGACGTCCGATCACGGCCAGCTGCAAGGGACGGCTTTCCGAAGGACGCCATTCCTCTTCGCCTTCGCCGCTTTCGGCATCTTCATCCGACAGGGCAATATCGACCACAGCCTCGATCGGCGCGGGACGTTCCGCGTCGATCCGGTCGGCCAGCGGCATCAGGACACGGTACAGATCGTCCATGCCTTCGCCGTGTTCGGCTGAAATCATCAGCGGTTCGCCAAGGCCCAAAGCATAGGCCTCCATTGCGCCGGCTTCACCGGCCTTGCCTTCGGATTTATTGGCCGCGACGATGACATGCTTGGCACGACGGCGCAGGATTTCGGCGAAATATTCATCCGCTGCTGTGACGCCAACGCGGGCATCGACCACGAACAGACAGATATCAGCCTCATCCACGGCACGTTCCGTCAGGCGGCGCATACGGCCCTGAAGGCTGTCATCTTCGGCGATTTCAAGACCGGCGCTGTCGATGACGATGAACCGCAGGTCGCCTAGACGGCCCGCGCCTTCGCGCAGGTCGCGGGTGACGCCTGGTTGATCGTCAACCAGCGCCAGCTTTTTGCCGACAAGACGGTTGAACAGAGTGGATTTGCCCACATTGGGCCTGCCGACGATGGCGAGTGTAAATGTCATTTCAACGCATGCAACTGGCCGTTGCGTGCAACGACGTAAAGGGTTTGACCGGCAACGACGGGGGCAGAGGCAGCGCCTCCGGGGATTTCACCCTGACCGACCAACGCACCGGACGCGGGATCGAAGGCACGCAACATGCCATCACTGGAGGCAACATACAACCGCCCACCTGCAAGGACAGGTCCGTAATGTGCATAGATCTTTTGCTGCTTCTTGGCCCGGTCATCGGTGTAATAGGGCATCGTCTTGCGCCAGATCACTGCGCCGGTGGCAGCATCCAGACGCACAAGTTCGGCCTGATCATTGACTGCAAAGACGGAACCGCCGGCCACAATAACCGGACTGTTGGCACCTTCGGCTGTGGTCCAGTCCTGCAAGCCGCTGGCCATATCAACAGCCTCGATCCGCCCCGAGGACGTACCGGCATAGACGCGGCTGCCCGAAATAACCGGATCGCCGGTGATATCGCGGATCACGGCAATACTGCGGCCATTGCGCGTGCCGCCGATCTGGGTGGCCCAATTGTTCAGGCCGGTGTTGCGATCAACCGCCAGCATCTGTCCCGAGGAGAAGGGGAAGATCACCGTATTGCCCTGCACCGCAGGCACAGCAACGCCCATAACCCCCGATCCGGAGGCCGTGCCCGATGTCTGCCACAGCACCTTGCCATCGCTGGCCCGCACAGCCCAGCCGACCGAATTTCGTGCCGCAACGTAAACAACACCGTTCTGCACCGCAGGACCGCCACTGATTGCGGCATCCACGCGCTGGCGCCACTGGATGGCACCGGTTCCGGCATCAAGCGCGACCAGTTCACCAAAGCCGGTGGTCACGAAAATCTGGCCACCTTCATAGGCAAGACCACCACCCGATGCGCTGTCGGGATTTTCCTGCACAGGGGTAACATCCGTGCTCCAGGCGCGACCGCCGTTCAGGGCGGTGGCGGTCACGGTGGCGCGGCTGTCCAGCGTAAAGACGCGACCTGCGGCAACAACGGGATCCGCGGTGATACGGTGGCCGCGGTTGTCGCCTTCGCCGATGGTGGCCGACCAGATGCGGTTCGTCCCCGCCCCCAATTGCACATGACCCGGCGCATGGGCGACATTGCCACCACGATGCGTCCATTCGCCATTCGTCACAGGGGCCGCAAGCGACAGCGCCGTGCTGGAGACACCCGCAGGTCCCTGAACCGCCGGTCCATCCGGAGAGATCACGGCCAGCGGATCAAGCCGTTCGCCCGGCAAGATGTCGTCTTTGCCGCAGGCGGCCAGTCCAAGTCCTGCGGCAATCGCCAAGGTCAGTCGCAGCGTGGCGGTCATCCTCGCCTCTCCCCTCGTCCAGTCGTGTTTCCGGCCCCTCAGTTGGGGGCGGTCATCGCATCAATCTGTTCAGGCTCGACGCCCAAGGCAATCATCATCTCGGACAGGCGGCGACGCAAGCTTTCGCTTAGGCCGTCTTTCTGCTGGATCTGACGGATCAGGGTAATGGCATCCTCGGACCGGCCTGCCCCCACAAGGGCGACGGCCTTTTGTTCCAATGCCAGCAGTTCGAAAGGTGCCCCCGGACGCGAGATGCGCGTCAGTGTGGCGTCACGTTCGGCAGGGTCCATGTCCTGCCCTTCCAGCATCACCAGCTTTAGCTGGGCCAGATCACGCAGGGTCGTTCCGGCAGCGTCATCAGCCGCCACATCACGCAAGGCGGCGGCGGCGTTGTCTTCGTTGCCGGCAGCAATCCATTCATTCGCAGACAACAGGCCCGACAAGGCCTTGCGACCCTCGGAACCTGCAGGGTCGATGGCCTGAATGGCTGCGGGGTCCTGCGCCTCGACCGCGGCCAGAACAGCATCGCCCCAGTTTTCTGCGGCAGCGCGGTCACGCGACTGGCTGTATTCACGCCATGCGGCACCGCCGACAATCAGCAGGATTGCAAGAATACCGATCCAGCCATAGCGGCGGAAACTGCCGTAAAGCTTGTCCCGGCGCAATTCGTCGGTGACTTCGTCGATGAAGCTGTCGTTCTGGTTGGCCATGCCCGCCTTCGTCCGATTGGTTCTGCCGTTTCAACGGTCTTATACCGCCAATGTGGGAAAAGCCAATGCCGCCGCGCACCCCTGTCGATCACGCCTTCGCGGCTGCATGAAAAAAGGCCCGCCGATGATGCGGCGGGCCTTTCTGTGATAAAGATCAACGGATCACATGCGCGATGCAACGTTTTCCCAGTTCACCAGATTGTCCAAGAAGTTTTCCAGATATTTCGGGCGGACATTGCGGAAGTCGATGTAATAGGAGTGTTCCCAGACATCGCAGCCCAACAGCGCGGTCTGCCCAAAGCACAACGGGTTCACGCCGTTTTCGGTCTTGGTGACTTCCAGTTTGCCATCTGCATTTTTGACCAGCCACACCCAGCCCGAACCGAACTGGCCAACACCTGCGTCGGTGAATTTCTTCTTGAACGCATCGACCGAACCGAAGCTGTCAACGATTGCCGTTTCCAGTTCTGCGGGCATCGGACCGGGATTCGGACCCATCATTTCCCAGAACTGGGCGTGGTTCCAATGCTGGCTGGCATTGTTGAAGATGCCGTTCTGCGCCACAGCGTCCTTGTTATAGGTGCCCGTGACGATGTCTTCCAGCGACTTGCCTTCCCACTCGGTGCCGGCGACCAGCTCGTTCAGCTTGGTAACATAGGCGTTGTGGTGCTTGTCGTGGTGGTATTCCAGCGTTTCCTTGGACATGCCAGCGGCAGCAAGGGCGTCGTGCGAATAGGGAAGTTCGGGAAGGGTAAAGGCCATTTTGCGGTCCTTTCAAAAGGTTTAGGTCTTCGATCGCGGCGCAAGGTCGCGCATTCACATCACCAACGCAAGGGTTCTTGGGCAGTTCCAAGTTTTGCAGGAATGAAGCGCCCGCCCCCCTTAGCGCGGTGCCAGCTGGCTGCCCGCAATCGCGGCATTCTGCAGGATCAGTTCCAGATAATCGGCGGTGGATCGGAAACCGAACAGGCGAAACCCGTCGCCATGCCGCCAGACCGCAATCGCCGTTTGTGCGGCACGGCTGCGGCGCAGGTGGCCGGTCGGCATGGCCGCAGCATCGACAGGCACCAGTTTGGAAATCACATCCGCCGCATCCGGACCGGTAACATCGAAAACCGCACGCGCGTCCGACATATCGACGATTAACCCGTGTTCGCCGGTCAGCGCCTGTTCCAGCGCCGTCATCGCCCCGGGGGTTTCGGCGGCGGGCAGCATCAGCATCAGTTCGTCCGGTGACATCCATGCAAGGATGCGCGTCCCGTCACCGGTCATACCCGCGGTGTCGGGAATGGCAAGGCCCACGCCTTCGGCAATGGCGTCGCCTGCGCGGTCCAGATCGGCACGGATGGTGATCATGCCAAGGCCGGTCTGGCGGGTGATGGTGGCCAGCGGATTAGCCATTCAAACGGCCTCCTTCTTTGTCAAAGAACACCGGATCGACGATCCGCGCCTGCATCACCTCGCCCGAGGGCATGGGGAAATCCAACACCTGACCCATGCGGCCGGGGCCGTGTTTGACCAACCCCATCGCAATCGGTCTGTCCAGCGTCGGCGAATGATAGCTGGAGGTGACGCGCCCCTGCACGCGACGCTGGCCGTTGGGGTTGAGGCCCTGATCCACCGCATAGGCCCCGTCGGGAATGACATCGCCATTCAGGCTTTCCAGCCCCACCAGTTTCCAGCGGTTGCCATCCGTCATATGGCTGCGGCTTTGGGCGCGCTTGCCGATGTAATCGGTCTTTTTCTTGGAAATCGCCCAATCCAGACCAAGATCCTGCGGGATGATCGTGCCGTCGGTTTCATCCCCGATCATGATAAAGCCCTTTTCGGCGCGCATGATATGCATCGCCTCGGTGCCATAGGGGGTGATGTTCAGGTCATGGCCCGCATGGTGCAGCTGTTCCCACAGTTCCAGCCCCCGGTTGGCAGGGACGGCGATCTCATAGCTAAGCTCGCCCGAAAAGCTGATGCGGAAGACACGCGCCGGAATGCCCGTAATATCGCCCTGCGCCCAAGTCATGAACGGCAATGCGTCCTGTGACAGGTCGATGCTGCCCGACATGCGGTCCAGCAATTCGCGCGCCTTGGGACCGGCGACGGCGATCTGCGCATATTGTTCGGTGACATTGGCGGTATAGACCTGCCAGTCCCACCATTCGCATTGCAGCCAATCCTCCATATGGCCGTGGATATGGTCCGCGCCGCCGGTGGTGGTGTGGCACAGCCATGTGTCATCAGACAGGCGCGCCACTACGCCGTCATCCATTAGAAAGCCGTTTTCGCTGCACATCAGCCCGTACCGGCATTTGCCGACCGGCAACGTGGACATCATGTTGGTGTACAGCATGTCCATGAAACGGCCCGCATCCGGCCCCTTGACGATGATCTTACCAAGGGTCGAGGCATCCAGCGTCCCCACCGCATTGCGCACCGCCATGATTTCACGGTTGACCGCTGCATGGCGATCCTCGGCCCCGCGGGGATAGCAATAGGCCCGGCGCCAATGCCCGACCGGTTCCCAGGACACGCCGTGGTTTTCGTGCCAGTCGTGCATCGGCGTCTTGCGCAGCGGCTGGAATGCGTCGCCCTTGGCCTCGGCTGCGATGGTAGCAAGGGTCAGCGGCGTATAGGGCGGGCGGAAGGTCGTCGTGCCCGTCGCCTGAATGGGCTGGTTCAGCGCATTGGACAGCACGGCCAACCCGTTGATGTTCGACAGCTTGCCCTGATCGGTGGCCATGCCAAGCGTGGTATAGCGCTTGGTATGTTCGACCGAGGCATAACCTTCGCGCGCGGCCAGTTCGACATCGGTGACCTTCACGTCGTTCTGGAAATCCAGCCACATTTTGGCCCGCAGCTTGTACGGGGCATTGGCGGGCATGACCCAGACAGGCTGGGTCGCGCCTTCGGTCTGCTCCAGACCCGTGGCACAGCGCAGATCGCCATTGGCGGCCCCCACGACCGTGACATTGCCGGTGCCATCCGCGCCCAAGGGCGGGCGGTCGGGATCGGGGCGGAACATCGCCTGCGCGTCGTCCCAGACCAGCTTGCCACCGCAATGGCTGTACAAATGCACAACCGGCGACCAGCCGCCCGACATGGCAACCACATCACACTCGATCGTCTGGGTCGGCGTACCGTCACCGGACTGGTCACAGATGACCACTCCTTCGACATTGCGGCTGCCCTTGACCTTGGCGATGCCGCTGCCGGTCAGGACGGTAATCCCCGCACGACGCGCCGCATCAGGCAGATCGCCAATGGCCTGCGGGCGTGCGTCGATAATTGCGGGCACATCCAGCCCTGCCGCAACAGCGGTCAGCGCAGTGCGATAGGCGTCGTCATTATTCGTGACAACCACAATCCGTTGCCCCGGCGCGACGCCGAAATCAGCGATAAAATCGCGTACGGATGATGCAAGCATCACCCCCGGTACATCGTTGCAGGCAAAGGATAACGGACGCTCCAACGCGCCGGTGGCGGTGATGACCTGCCCCGTCCGGATACGCCACAGGCGTTGACGCGGGATGCCCTGGTTCGGATCGTGATCGGCCAAAGCCTCACGCGCGATCAGATAGCCGTGGTCGTAAAGCCCCGTCGCCATAGTGTTGCGGCGCATGGTAACATTGTCGCGGGCACGCAGATCGGCCAGCAGGGCGTCAATCGCCATCTGACCGCCATCATGGTCGTTGGGCGTCCGTCCGCCCCAATGCGCGGTCTGTTCCAGCACCAGCACCTGTCCGCCCGCATCAGCCGCATCGCGCGCCGCTGTCAGACCCGCGATACCGCCACCAACGACGACCGTATCGGCAAAGCTATAGGCCTGTTCATAGCGGTCGGGATCGGGGTCGGTCGGCGCACGGCCCAGACCCGCGCTGTGGCGGATGACGGGTTCAAACACATGTTTCCAGAAAGGGCGCGGATGGATGAAGGTCTTGTAATAAAAGCCCGCCGGCAGGAACGGCGACAGCCAGTTGTTCACCGACCCGATATCGGCTTCAAGGCTGGGCCAGCAGTTCTGGCTGCGCAGGATCATCCCGTTGGTCAGCGCGGTGGTTGTGGCACGCTGGTTCGGCTCGAACCGGCCACCTTGGCCCAGACCGAACAGGGCGTTGGGTTCTTCGGCACCCGACGCCAATGGGCCGCGCGGGCGGTGATATTTGAACGACCGGCCCATCAGCATCTGGCCATTGGCCAAAAGCGCCGAGGCAAGCGTATCCCCCGTCAGGCCACGCAAGTGACGCCCGTCAAAGCGGAAAGGGACCTGAAGCGCACGGTCGATCAGACGGCCACCGGCAGGCAGGCGGAAGGGGGGCATATGGGTCATTATTCGGCCGTCCAGTCAGGGTTCCAATCGGGGCGGGACTTGCGGATCGCCGCAACGATGTCAGCAGGCGGATGGGCGTTCTGCGACTTGTAAGTACCAAACACCTGCAACGTCGCCGTACAACGGGCCGCCAGAAACCACTTGCCGCAGCCATAGGCATGACGCCAGCGTTCGAAGTTGACGCCCTTGGGGTTTTTGCGGGCGAACATATAGGCCTCGAATTCCTCATCGGTGCCGGTCGGACCAACGCGGGTCAGATGCGCCTCTCCTCCGGGATGCAATTCGGTTTCCTCGGCAGTGATGCCGCAATAGGGGCAGGTCAGCGTCAGCATCGGGTAATCCTTGCGAAGGCCGTGATTGGATATGCAAAAATACCGCAGCGGCAGGACCGTGCGGCACAGGTGGTGGCGATGTCAGGAAATACGGGTCCGGAGGCGTCATACCCCCGAACCGGAGTGCAGTCAGTTAGCCTAGTTTGCAGGCTCCGCAGGTGCTGTTTCCGCAGGCACGTCCGCTTCTGGTGCGGCATCGACGCTGATGTTGGTATCGCCCCCCGCATCGGCAGGTGCCGGATCGGCAACCTCTCCGCCCGCCATGAAGAAGAACAGGAAGGCGACAACGACGACAATGCCGCCGACGATGAAATAAAGTGCGTTATTGTTGCGGTCAGCCATGGCTTTCCCCTTCGGTCACATCTGTTACCTGTGACCAAGCTGTTGACCACCATATAGGTTCCGCAAACACCCCGCATCGGCGCAATCATGTCTAATGTGCCACGCCAGCGGCGACGGATTCGTCGATAAATCGCCCCTCGCGAAAGCGGTTCAGACCGAAATCGGCGGCCAGCGGACCGGGGGTGCCTTTGGAGACCAATTCAGCCATTGCCCAACCGGACCCGGGAATCGCCTTGAACCCGCCGGTGCCCCAGCCACAATTGACGAAAATACCGCCGACAGGGGTGGTGGAGAGGATGGGCGACCGGTCACCCGTCATATCGACAATACCACCCCATTGGCGCAGCATCTTCAGACGGGACAGCATCGGAAATGTCTCGATCAGGGCGCGGACGGTTTCCTCGATATGCTGCCATGACCCGCGTTGGGTGAAATTGTTGAAACCGTCGGTGCCGCCCCCGATGACCATTTCACCTTTGTCCGATTGGGACAGATAACCATGCACGGTATTGGCCATCAGAACGACATCCATACAGGGCTTGACCGGTTCACTGACTAGCGCCTGCAAGGCAACGCTTTCGATCGGCAGCCTGAAACCCGCCATTTCCGCCAATTGGCTGGAATGACCTGCCACGACCATCGCCAGCTTGTCACAGCCGATACGCCCCTTCGAGGTGTTGACGGCCCGAACCTGTCCGCCGTCGGTTTCGACGCCCGTCACCTCGCAGTTCTGGATGATGTGCATGCCCATGTCGGAACAGGCGCGGGCATAGCCCCATGCGACCGCGTCATGGCGCGCCGTGCCGCCACGGGCCTGATACAGCCCGCCCAGCACGGGATAGCGCGGGCCATCAAGGTTGATGATCGGAACCAGATCCTTGACCCGCTGCGGGTCCAGCCATTCGGTGCTGACCCCTTGCAGATTGTTGGCATAGACGGTGCGCTTATAGCCGCGAACCTCATGTTCGGTCTGGGCCAGCATGATCAGACCGCGCGGGCTGAACATGACGTTATAGTTCAGGTCTTGCGACAGTCCTTCATACAGCTTCAATGCCTTATCATAAATCGCCGCCGAAGGATCCTGCAGATAATTCGACCGGATGATGGTCGTATTGCGACCGGTATTTCCGCCACCCAACCAGCCCTTTTCGATGATCGCGACATCGGTGATGCCGAAATTCTTGCCCAGATAATAGGCGGTTGCCAGCCCGTGCCCGCCTGCGCCGACAATCACCACCTGATACCTGTCACGGGGCGCGGGGCTGGCCCATGCACGGTTCCAGCCCGAATGCTGGCGCAGCGCCTGCTTCGCGATGGCAAAGACGGAATAGCGGCCGGATTTGGGTGCGTCGGACATAATTGCTTCCACAGGTGAATCACCCGCAGCATGGCCGCGAAGGGATCGCGCGCCAAGGCGGCATGCGGCAGATCACGTCAAAATGCGACATGCGACGATCTGGCGGGCACATCCGCGTGTCTGCACCACTGGCAACGCTTTTGATTCTGTCCGAACACCGCTAGGGAAGAAGCCCAACGGAGGATGCCGATGTTCTGGATTTTGGCTGCGGGCCTGACCGCAATTGTCGCCTTTACCATTCTTGCGCCCATCTGGCGGGGGCGGTCGGATGCCGCGGCGCAACCCGCCGCAGCCTATGACCTGCAAGTCTATCGCGACCAGCTGTCCGAGGTGGACCGCGATCTGGACCGCGGCGTCATCCAGCCCGAGGACGCACAGCGCCTGCGCGCCGAAATCGGCCGCAAGGTGCTGGATGCCGACAAGCGGCTGTCACAGGCCGGACCCGCAAAATCATCGGGCGGCATTCTTTGGGCAGCCGTGATCGTTGCGGTTGCCATGGCGGGCACGGTCGCGCTCTATCTGCGCGAAGGGGTTGTGGGTGCCCGCGACATGCCGATGGGCGAACGTATTGCCGCTGCGGATACCGCCTATCACAACCGCCCCGACCAGACGCAGGCCGCCGCCCTTGCACCTGCCTTGCCCGCCCCCGACCTGTCGCAGGTCGATACCGAGTTTCTGGGCATGATCGACCAGTTGCGCGATGCGGTGGCACAAAACCCCGATGATCCGACCGGCCTTGACCTGTTGGCCAGCAACGAAATGCGCCTTGGCAATCTGTCAGCCGCATTGGCCGCACAGGACCATCTGGTGCAGGCGCTGGGCGATCAGGCCGATGACGTCCAGCTGATGCAACTGGCGACGCTGATGATCAATGCCGCAGGTGGCATCATCACCCCGCAGGCCGAGGCAGTGCTGGTCCGCGCCCTGAAGCTGAACCCCGACCAACCGCAGGCACGCTATCTGCAAGGGGTGCTGCTGATCCAGAATGGCCGCCCCGACCGCGCCTTTCCCATCTGGCAGCAGCTGCTGGAACAAGGGCCCGACGATGCCCCCTGGCAACCCACCATCCGCAACGCGATCGGGGAATTGGCATGGCTTGCAGGACATGCCGATTACGTTCCACCCGCCCCCGCTGTCCTGCCCGGGCCCGACGCCGATGCGGTGACAGCCGCAGGCGATCTGACTGAAAGCGAACGTCAGGATATGGTTGCGAATATGGTCGACGGGCTGCAACAACGCCTTGCGACCGAAGGCGGCACACCGCAGGAATGGGCCCGCCTGATCGGATCGCTGGCGGTGCTGGACCGCAGCGATCAGGCCGCCGAAATCCTTTCCGAAGCGCGCAGCCGCTTTGCCGACAGCCCGCAGGCCCTCGACACGATCGAAGAGGCCGCAAGAACCGCAGGAATGACCGAATGATTTTCGAAGATATCGCCGAAATGGCAACCATCCTGCCTGCAATGGGGGCGCTGGCCGGGCTGGACCTTGGCACCAAAACCATCGGTGTCGCTGTCAGTGACAGCATGCGTCAGGTCGCATCACCGATCACGGTGATCAGACGACAGAAATTCACCCTTGATGCCGAGGCGTTGCTGGTCATCGCCAAGGATCGCGGCCTGACCGGCCTGATCCTTGGCCTGCCCCGCAATATGGACGGCAGCGAAGGCCCCCGCGCCCAATCCACACGCGCTTTCGCCCGCAATCTGTCGCGCCTGACGGATCTGCCGATCGGCTATTGGGACGAACGCCTTTCCACCGTCGCCGCCGAACGCGCCCTGCTCGAGGGGGACACATCCCGCAAACGCCGCGCCGAGGTGATCGATCAGGTCGCCGCCGGATATATCCTGCAAGGTGCGCTGGACCGCCTGCGGTATATCGCCCGCTAACGCCCAGCGGCAGCGACCGGGACGGGCTTTGCCCGTCCCGTCCCCCCGTTTGCAAACCCACCCGAGGCCAGAATGACCGACAGCCCCTGCATCCAGATCTGCCAGATCGATGCCGACCATGACATCTGCATCGGCTGCTTTCGCACGCTGGATGAAATTGCGTCATGGGGCATAATGACGCCACAAGCGCGCAGGGCGGTTATGGACCGCCTGCCAGACCGCGAACGCCGGCTGGATCCCCTCCGTTAAGAGGTCATGCCCTTGCGCGGATCATAGCCATGCGTATCGCGCCATTTTTCAATAAAAATTTCCAGCTCGGGGTCGATCTTCGACGGCATAGCTACACGCAGCTCGACGTGTTGGTCGCCACCATTCACCCCCCTGCCCCGTAGCCGCAATTTCTGGCCCGAGGTCGCCCCTTTCGGAATCGACAGGTTCACCGCGCCATCAATCGTCGGCGCGGCAACTTTGCCGCCCAGCACAGCCTCGTCCAGACTGATCGGCAGAACCAGCAGGATATCGTCGCCATCGCGTTTGAAATGCGGATGCTCGGCCACGGCGACATCCAGATAGGCATCGCCCGCTTCGCCACGTCCGATACCCGCTTCACCCTTGCCGCGCAGTCGGATGGTCTGGCCATCGCGCACCCCTTTCGGGATTGTCACCTCAAGCGTGCCGCCCGATGGCAGCGTGATGCGGCGTGACCCGCCTTTAGCTGCGGTCAGAAAGTCGACCCGCAACGGCAGACGCACATCCTGACCGCGCTGGTCGCTGCGTCCGGCGAAACCGCCAAAGCCGCCGAAACCGCCCGCCCGTTGACCTTGGCGCTGACCGAACAGATCCGCAAAGACATCTGCCAGATCTGGGTCCTGCGCCTGCCCGCCAAAGCCGCCCCCGAAGGGATTGCCGCCACCGGGCTGCTGGCGCCACTGACGTTGGGTGGCGCGTTCCTGACCCTGCGCGTCGATCTGGCCCGAATCAAAGCGTTGCCGTTGTTCGGGGTCTTTCAGCAGATCATATGCCGCCGAGGCCGCCGTAAACCGCGCCACGGCCGCCGGATCGGAATTCAGATCCGGATGGTCGGTTTTGGCAATCCGACGATAGGCCTTCTTTATCTCGTCAGCGGTTGCGCTGCGGGATACGCCCAGTGCTTGATACGGATCGCCTGCCATGATCGGCCTTTCATCTTCTGTTACCTCATCGACAAGATAGAGGCGCGTTTGCCTGCATCAATAGGGTAACGCATGGGCCCGATGCAAACGATCGATCCCGCGCACCAGTTCATCCGGCAATTCGCGGTCAAAACCGGCGATCAGATGCGCCAGCTGACTGGTCGAGGTCGCCCCGATGATCGGCACCACCTTGAAGGGCCGCGTCAGCTGCCAGGCAATGACCATATGGATCACATCCCAGCCATGTTCTGCCGCCAAAGCGCCATAGGCGGCGGCGGCTTTCATCGCGCGCTTGGTTTTTCGGCCACCCAGATTGCCCTGCCCGCCAGTCGCCTTGTCAACGGCTGCGCGGCTGGCTTCGGGAACAGCGCCATCGGCGTATTTCCCGGTCAGCAAACCCGCCGCCAGCGGGGAATAGGACAACAGCGTAACGTCCTCGTTCACGGCAGCTTCGGCCAGATCGGTGTCATAGAGACGATAGAGCGGTGAATATTCGTTCTGGATCGCGGCCATGCGTGGCCCATCCGTGCGGTCAGCCACATCGCACCAGCGCGCCAGACCCCAAGCGGATTCATTCGACAGACCGACACTGCGCAGCTTGCCTGCGCGCACGGCATCAGACAGGGCATGAAGCACATCTGCCATATGATCCAGCGTTTTGGCCTTATCCTGCCCCGAGGGATCGAAGTTCCAGTTCTGTCTGAAACCGTATGAGCCGCGGACAGGCCAATGCAGCTGGTAAAGATCGATATAATCCGTCTGCAAGCGCTGAAGCGAGGCGTCGATGGTTTCACGCACCGTCGCCCCGTCATAGGGCTTTCCAGCACGGATTTTCTGGTTAGGTCCGGTGATCTTGGTGGCAATCTGGACCTTGTCGCGATTGCCGGACTTTGCCAGCCAGCGACCGATCACCTTTTCCGAACCGCCCATGGTTTCGGCCCGCACAGGGTTGACCGGATACATTTCGGCACAATCCATAAAGGTCATACCGGCATCAACTGCCATGTCCATCTGGGCATGCGATTGCGCTTCGTCGGTCTGGTTTCCGAAGGTCATCGTGCCAAGGCAGATCTGGCTGACCTCGACATTGCTGCCGCCTAAATTGACGCGCTTCATAGATAGCTTCCCATTACCGGATATTCACATGCAAGCTAGCGGACGTGACGACGGGCGCAAGCAACTAAGGCGCAATGCTCCGGTCGTAAAAAAAGGGCACCCTTTCGGATGCCCTCTACAATGCAAATAAGGATTTATTAATCCGTACTCTTTAAAAACGGTATTTCTGATCGGCAATCTAGGCGAGCGGTCGGGATTGGGCTATAGCCCCATAGGGCTATGTGACCATATCGCAACGTGGTCAGGTATGCCCCCATTGACGCGAATCTATTAGGAAAAATACCAATTCTGGTATACTAGTCTGAAGCAACCCAGCATGATGACATCCAAAACGCACGGTTTTATGCCATTACAATCACTTACCCAGATTGAAACTGCCTTGGACAGGCTGTCACCGCGCGGTTATATGGTCGGATATCACGTCCGTTTTTCGCGGCCTGTCAGACGGATCTGCACGTATCCCGGCGACTGGCTGGCGGCCTATACCCGGCAGAATATGATTGTTGCGGACCCGTCGGTTGTATGGGCGGTTTTGCAGGAAGGTACGATCCGCTGGGACGATCTGGCCGAACAAATCGGCGACCCTATCAATGTTATCCCCACCGCTGCAGAATACGGATTGCACTTTGGTGTCACCCTAAGCTGTGGGCCAGCTTCGTCCCGCTCCATGATGGGGGCAGCACGATCAGACCGGAATTTTACCGACGCCGAAATTACAAAAATGTATGATCTGCTCGTACAGGGCCATGATATTCTTGCCCGATCCACTGCCATGCGACCCATTCTGGTCGAGGCGCTGGACGCAATTGCCTGCGGTATGACCTATGAACAGGCTTGCGCGCATCTGGGCATTTCGCGCACGGCCCTGCGTTACAGGTTGCATACGGCGCGTAATGTCCTTGGTGCCGAAGAAAACTCCGAGGCGATCCTGAAGGCCATCGATCTGGGCCTACTGAACAGCAATACATATTCGGGCTTTGTCAAAGGGCTGCCGTTTAGTCCGTCATCGACTGACACGTGATTTTCGCCACCGGCGCAGGTTCCAGTTCTTGAACAGACCACGTTCGTCGATCGATTCGAAAATCTGATCAGGCCCTTCGGGGTCAAGAATTTCGTTTTCGGCCAGCCATTCGTGAAAACCGTTCAGCTCGGGGATTTCGAAGGGAATCATTGTGCGACCATGCCCGCGGGTGCGGCAATTGCTTTCGATCAACCGGATCAGGCTGTCGTCTTCGGCCAGTACGTCCCCAACTTGCTGCAAAGACATTTCAAGATGTTCGGCCAGAAGATCATTGCGTAAATCGGTGATCTGGTCGCGCAGTTCGTCCTGTCCATCCTGCTCGGCCGCAATAACAACATCGCATTCCGTATCAAGACGCATGGACCGGTTGTTGAAATTCGACGAGCCGACACGAAGATAGGTGTCATCGACAATCGTTACCTTGGCATGGCAATAAATCTCTGCACCTGCATCCGTGACCGGATGGAAGATGCGGAAACGGTCGCGGTGGTCCAGTTGCTTCAACGCCTCGAACAGCTGGGCGCGGGCGGTATCCATGGCAATCGGTTCCAACCACCCCTGCGCGGTGATCGGGTTGACGATGACAATCTCGGGCGGGTCTTCTTCGACCAGTCGCTTGGCAATCGCCTGTGCCACCTTGCGCGAGGCGAAATACTGGCTTTCGGCATAGATCCGTCGCTTGGCGCTGGCGATCAGGTCCAGATACATCTGTTCGATCTCGAACGAGGGTTCGACTTCGGGAATGTCGGGGCGGGTCCGTGCGATTGCTACATCGACATCACGGAATGTCGGGGACAAACCCTCTGGCCAGCAATCCGTCGTCGCATCCACAGGTTGCAGTTCCTTGCCCGATGCGATGCGCCAGCGGTCACGCGCCAGATCACCCATGGCGCGGGCCGCAGGTCCATCAAACGCGCTGGTTGCATCATGCCAGGGCGGCATTGCTTTGCCTTTGGGACTGACGCGGCGCGGGTCATCATCCTTGTGCTGACGGGTGTCCCACCGGCCTTCGGTGATATCGATTCCCCCGCAAAAGGCGATGCAATCGTCAATCACCACAATTTTCTGATGATGGGAGCTGGCCAATGGATGCTTTGAATCCAGCCGCAATGTGATCCGCGGATGGGCTTTCCATCGCAGCACGGTCAGGAATGTCGACCTGCTGAACATGGTTTTGAAAGCACCGGTATCCCAACGCAGCAAGCGCACGTGTAGCGATGGCCGGTTTTTTGTCAGCCACATGACAAAGTCGCCCAGCTTGGCCGGACCGCCATCATCACTGGCATCGCCAAGCTTGATTCTGGCGTCAAAATCCCAGCCAACCATCAGGATGCTGTGGCGCGCCTGCAGCATAGCACGCCGGACGGCACGGAAATAATCATCTGCATCCGCGATGACGGCGAAACGCCCCGCCTGTTCGACCCGCCAGCAATTCTGCCCAGGACGTGCCAGTCGCCTGTCCATCCGATCTTCCCCATCTCTCTGATACATCAACTGTTTGTGCCCTATAGGCGCAGACCCAACTTGGTCACAAAGCCATCGTTCCACAAGGACGCAAACCATCACATTGCATAAACTTTACAAAATCATTGACGCGCGTTAAATTTTACATTAAATTATTGTGAAATTATTCGCCCGTTCAGAAGTGAGTGTCATGCCCCAGAAGAAGATACGCAATATGGACGAGCTTGCAAAAGTTAGCGGCATTTCCCGTCCAACCCTTTCGAAATACTTCAATGATGCCGCCAGCGTTCGCGACAGCACCCGTGTCAAAGTCGAAAAAGCCCTTCAGGTTTTCGACTTTCGCCCGAATGTTTACGCCATTAACCAGAACCGCCGCCGCACACGCAATATCGGCATTGTGGTTCCCTATCTGGCCGACCCGTTTTTTACCGAAATCGGGCGAGAGGTCGAACTGGCCTGCATCCGCGCGGGCTACAGCCCGATCCTTCTCAGCTCTCATGGCAGCCCTCAGCTGGAACTGGACAATCTTGAATCGCTGCGTTCGCTGAAGCCCGCGGGGGTTCTTCTGGCACCCTGTGGTGATACTTCCGACAAAAACGCCATTGCCTCTTTCGCGCGTGAGATTCCGGTTGTTCTGTTCGACTCGAATATTCCTAATATTGGTGAGGCGTTTGTCGGTTCGAACAATGACTTCAGCATCTCGCTGATGGTGCAATATCTGTGTCGCAGCGGCCAGCCGCCCTGCTTTTTCGAAATGAAAACACCCTCGAACCCGAACGCATTGACGCGCCGCCAAGCCTATCTGGACAGCATGGCCAAGCAGGGCGAAACGGCCCATGTTTTCCAGGTCGAAGGTCAGGGCTGGAACTTCGAGGAAATCGGCAGCACGGAAGGTGGCCGTCTTCTGGCGCAGGGGTCGTTCCCAACCAATACAGTGCTTTGCAGCAATGACCGTCTGGCCATCGGCATGCTGGCCGCGGCCTATAAGCAAAACATCCGCGTCGGTCTGGATGAAAAATCCACCGTCAGGATTGCCGGCCATGACGACCACCCTTTCGCGCGTTACACCTGCCCGCCGCTGACGACCATCGCACAGGATTACGTCGCCATCGCGCAGGGGGCTGCCGATATCCTGTTCCAGATCATCGACACGGAAACACCCCCTTCATCGCGCGTCGAGACGCTGCTGGAAGGCCGCCTGATCATGCGGGATTCCGCGTGATTTCGCATCATGATTTACGCGCGTAAAGTTTAATTTGACGCCACCCCGCATCGCCTGATAAGCCAAGCCGGAATTTGGACGATAAGCGCCGCTTTCCGTATGATCTTGGCAGATCCGGCCCCCTATCGCAGAACAAGGAATTCGGGACATGACCAATCTGATCGCCCTCGGCGATGCCACGCTTGACCAGCTGACCATCGCACATCCCGAATATGACCGTAAGGCACTGACCGCCGGCATCGTTCATATTGGCGTCGGCAATTTCCACCGTGCCCACCAGTCGTGGTATCTACATCGTCTGATGCAGGCCGGACAGGCGCATGACTGGGCAATCATCGGTGCGGGCGTGCGTCCGGCGGACCGCAATATGCGCGACCGCCTGCTGGCACAGGATTGCCTGACGACCCTTGTCCAGCTGACACCGGAACAATTGTCGGCCGAGGTTGTCGGCTCGATGATCGACTATCTGCCGATCGATGACGACAATGCCGCGCTGATCCGCCAGATGTCCGATCCGGCCATCCGCATCGTATCCCTGACCGTGACCGAGGGCGGCTATTACCTTGATCCCGTCACCAAGGCGTTTGACGCCGGACATGACGATATTGTCCATGACGCGGCAAACCCGACCACGCCGCGCACCGCATTCGGCGCCATGGTTGCGGCCCTTGCCGCACGCAAAGCAGCAGGCACCGGCCCTTTCACCGGCCTGTCCTGTGACAACCTGCAGGGCAATGGCGATATCCTGCGCCAGACCGTCGTGTCGCTGGCCCGCCTGACCGACGCCGATCTGGCCGATTGGATCGACACCAACGTCACCTTCCCGAACTCGATGGTCGATTGCATCGCCCCCGCCACCGGACCGGACGAACTGGCATTGGTGCGTGATCTGGGCATTGATGACAAAGCCCCTGTCACCCATGAACCCTTCCGCCAATGGGTGATCGAGGATGCCTTCTGCGCGGGCCGTCCCGATTTCTCGGCTGTTGGTGCGACTTTTACCCCCGACGTCCACAGCTATGAGACGATGAAGATCCGCATCCTGAACGCGGGCCATCAGGTTCTGGCCAATGTCGGCGATCTGTTGTCGGTCAAGACCATTTCGGGCTGCATGCAGCATCCGCTGATCAAGGCAATGTTCGAACGCGTCGAACATACCGAAATTGCACCGACCGTGCATGAAGTCCCCGGCATGACCCCTGCCGCCTATGTCGATCTGATCACGCAGCGTTTTTCGAACCCGCGTATTGTCGACACCACCCGCCGCGTCGCTTTTGACGGTTCGTCGCGCCACACCGGCTTTGTGCTGCCGATCCTGCGCGACCAGCTGGTCGCCGGTCGCAGCGTGGAAGGTCTGGCACTGGTCGAGGCACTTTGGGCCCGCATGGCCGCCGGCACGCGCGAGGATGGATCGGTGATCGAGCCGAACGACCCCTTCTGGGACAGCATAGTTCCGGTCGCATTGGCCGCCAAGGACCGCCCCGCGGCATGGCTGGAACAGTCGCGCATCTATGGCGATCTGGCGCAGGCTACGCCCTTCGTGGACGCCTTCACGCACTGGCTGACGATGATCTGGTCCGACGGGGCCGAGGCTGCGATGCGTAGCTATACCACCGCCTGATGAAAAAGCCCCCGCAGCATCTGCGGGGGCTTTTTTCATATGCATCTGGACGACGCGGTGCCGGCAACAGATAAGTCGCACTTGCGCTAAAGTTCGGCGGGACCAAGAACCGCACCCGTTAATCCACATTTGAATTTACTGAAAAATGCGCGGCAAGGGCTTCATGCAAGGTGTATTCTGATGCCTGCAATACCTGTCACATCTGCGACCGCAGATAGAGAACACAACGCATTGCGAGATGTCCTACAGTCATTTCCGGAAGGGGAAGACTGGTAGCGGAAGAGGGACTTGAACCCCCGACACGCGGATTATGATTCCGCTGCTCTAACCAACTGAGCTACTCCGCCACAAGTGGGGCCGATTTAGATCGAGTTGCGGGGAGCGTCAAGCGGATATTGCAAGATTTTTTGCCAATCCGCTAATTTTTCCGCAGCCACTTGGCACAATGTAAAACGCCGCCTGCCGGTATGCGGCAGGCGGCGTTATCACAGGGTCTGTCGTGGGGGATCAGCGGGCCTTAACGACCTGCACCAGCGGCATGACGTCCGACATTTCAGGGCCGTGTGCCTGACCGGTAATGGCCTTGCGCAGCGGCATGAACAGGCCCTTGCCCTTACGGCCTGTGGCGGCCTTTACAGCGGTGGTCCATTCACCCCACGTCTGGTCGGTATAGGGTGGCGGCGGCAGCATGGTCATCGCCTGTGCGATAAATTCTGCATCCTCGGGGTCGATCTGCGGTTCGGCGCCTTGACTGAAGATCTGCCACCATGCGTCCAGATCCTCCAGACGGGTGATGTTCTGCGAAGCAACGCGCCAGAAACGTTCGGCCAGATCGGCGGGAACGCCAAGGGCGGCGATGCGGTCCGCGACCTGATCGAAGGGCAGCGACTGGTTGCGTTCACGGGTCAGCGGCCACAGATCCTCGGCGTCAAATTTCGTGGGCGAGGCCCCGAATTGCGCCAGATCAAAGCTTTCGGCCAGTTCATCCAGCGACACCAACGTGACGGGTTGGCCCGATCCCAGACGGCCCATCAACGCCAGCAACGCCTCGGGGGCGACGCCGTTTTCGCGCAGATCTTTCAGCGACAGGGCACCGATTCGCTTGGACAGTTCCTCGCCTTTGGCACCGGTCAGCAGGCTGTGGTGGGCAAAGCTGGGGGGTGTGCCGCCGATGGCCTTGATGATCTGGATCTGGGTCGCCGTATTGGTGACATGGTCCGAACCACGCACGATATGGGTCACGCCCATATCGGTGTCATCCACGCTGCTGGCAAAGGTATAAAGAACCTGACCATCTGCGCGCAGCAACACAGGGTCACTGACCGAAGCCGCATCAATGGAAATATCGCCAAGGATGCCGTCATTCCATTCGATCCGTTCCAGATCCAGCTGGAAGCGCCAATACCCCTGACGCCCTTCGGCGCGCAGACGGTCCTTATCGGCATCCGACAGGTTCAGGCCCGTGCGGTCATAGACCGGCGGCTTGCCCATGTTCAGCTGTTTCTTGCGCTTCAGGTCCAGCTCGGTCGGGGTTTCGAAAACCTCGTAAAAACGTCCCGACGCACGCAGGTCGGCGGCGACGTCGTTATACCGTTCCAGCCGCAGCGACTGGTGCTCGACGCGGTCCCAATGCAGGCCCAACCAGTCAAGGTCGCGCTTGATCCCGTCCACATATTCCTGCTTGGACCGTTCCTGATCCGTATCATCCAGGCGCAGGATGAACTGGCCGCCGTTCTTGCGGGCGATCAGATAGTTGAACAGAGCAGTGCGCAAATTCCCGACATGGATATGGCCGGTGGGCGATGGTGCGAAGCGGGTGATGGTCATTGGGGCGTCTCCTGTTACCAGTTGCTCTTTCACAGAAGGCGGTTTTTGTCCATATCATGGGGGCAAAGATGGAGGCACGGATGAGTGACTGGGACGGGCTATCAGCCCCCGACGCGGCTGCAATCGAAACCATAGCCCGCACGGCCATGGACGCATTGCCCGCTGAATTCGCACCTGCCGCCGCGCAGGTTGCCATCCGCGTGGCCGAATTCGCCCCCGAGGAGATGCTGGACGAATTGCAGATCGACGATCCGTTCGAACTGACCGGGATCTATGATGGGATACCGGTGACGCAGAAATCGGTAGGCGACCAGCCCGACGGTCCTGACATCATCTGGCTGTTCCGCCGCCCCATCATCGATGAATGGGCCACACGCGGCAATATCGGCCTGCCCGAACTGGTCATCCATGTGGTGACCCATGAAATGGCGCATCACTTCGGCTGGTCCGATGATGATATCGCCGCCATAGATCGCTGGTGGGAATGAGCGGCCAGCCCCCCATCCTGACGGTCACCCTGAACCCCGCGCTGGACCTTTCCACTGCGACAGGTCAGGTCCGGCCCGACCAGAAGCTGCGCTGTGACAAGCCCGCCATCGAACCGGGCGGTGGCGGCATCAATATCAGCCGTGCCATCAAGATCATCGGCGGTCAATCGACGGCGATGGTGGCGCTTGGCGGGGCGACCGGCACACGGTTGTACGATATGCTGAAAGCCTCGGGGTTGTCGCTGGTCCGGTTGACCGCCCCCGGTGAAACGCGCCAGTCGCTGGCCGTCACCGACCGTGACACGGGCAGCCAGTACCGCTTTGTGATGCCCGGCCCCGAATGGCATATGACCCATATCGCCACCGCTCTGGCCACCATTACAGAAACCGCTATGGCGGGCGGCTGGGTGGTGATGTCGGGATCAAATCCACCCGGTATGGCGGCGGGGTTCGAACAGATGCTGACGGTGCGTCTGAAGGATGGACGGGCACGGCTGATGGTCGATGCCGCGGGCGAGGCTTTGCAGGCGCTTGCGGGATCATCCAGCCCTGTGGACGTCCTGCGAATGGACACCCACGAGGCCGAGGCACTGTGCGGTCGCCCCCTGCCCTTGCGCAGCGACACCGCGCAATTTGCCACCGATCTGGTACGCAATGGCGCGGCCCATACAGTGATCGTGGCGCGCGGGGCAGACGGGTCCGTGGCGGCGACCAGCGATGGCGCATGGCACGCAGCTGTGGCCCCCGTCGATGTCGTCAGCACAGTTGGCGCGGGCGACAGCTTTGTGGCAGGCTTTGTATTGGCCATGGCCCGCGACTGGCCTGTGTCCGAGGCGCTCGCCCTTGGCACTGCCGCCGCATCCTCAGCCGTTATGAAGCCGGCTGCCGAATTATGTGATGCCGATGATGTACGGCATTTCTATTCGCAACGGGCCGTCACAAAGCTTTAGGCCCAATAAAAGAGGCCGCCCCGAAGGACGGCCCTGAATTCCTGATGCGCCGGAATATCAGGCGGCTTCGGCTTCTTCGGCCTCGGCTGCCATGCGGCGTTCGCTTTCTTCACGCGACAGCGCGACCGAAGTGCGGACACCTTTGGAAACAAATTCCATCAAACCTTTTACAACCCGTTCGTTCGGGTCAATGCCTGCACAGGACAGGACTTCGCGGCCATCGCGCGAACGTGCCCAACGGGCAATCTGTTCGGGGCCGTTACCATATTTCTTGTCATCGGCAATTGCATCATCAAGGGCAGCCAGAACCACAGCTGCAAACAACTTACGGGCCCGCTGGCCCTGTTCAAAATTGAAGGCCGAGCCGTCAACAAAATCGCGCATCATGTTTCGTCCATCTCTTGCGGCGCTGTCAGGCAAACAGGGCCATGGGGAAAAACTTGGCGTTTCCCCTGTTTCTTGAATTCCGTTTCTCCGACGGTGTCGCCTGCCTTAGACCCTTGGACCGCCGATTCGGTATCCCTTCAATCGCATGTCAGCCATGTCTTTAACGCATAACGCCAGAATTGCGGGTTTTTTTAACCTGCCGACGTGGCGTCCGTGACTTGATGCAACAGATCGCATCTTGACAACGCCGCCGATCCGCATTGGTTGCCTGATGCTTCATGCCTCGATATAGGGGGCTGAGACTGTCGTTCAACATATGGGCGGCCGGAATTTTCCATAAACTCACAAGAGCATCCCATGCCCAAAATCAACGGCAATGAAATTCGTCCCGGCAATGTGTTGGAACATGATGGCGGCCTTTGGGGCGCCGTGAAGGTCAACCACGTCAAGCCCGGCAAGGGCGGCGCCTTTGCACAGGTCGAAATGAAGAACCTGCGCGATGGTCGTAAACTGAACGAACGTTTCCGCAGCGAAGATAAGGTCGAACGCGTCCGTCTGGACCAGAAAGACCAGCAATTCCTGTATGAATCAGACGGCAAGCTGGTGTTCATGGACAATGAGACCTTTGAACAGACCGAACTGGATGCCGACCTGCTGGGCGACCGCCGCCCCTTCCTGCAGGACGGTATGATCGCCACGATCGAATATTACGGCGAAGAAGCCCTGTCCGTTTCGATCCCGCAAAAAGTCACCTGCATCGTCGCCGAGACCGAGCCGGTCGTCAAAGGCCAGACGGCAGCCAACAGCTATAAGCCGGCAACTTTGGACAATGGCGTCCGCGTCATGATTCCGCCGTTTGTCGGCGAAGGCGAAGCGATTATCGTCAACACCGAGGTCTCCGAATACAGCGAACGCGCCTGATTTTTGATAATCTGACGACGTTTTTCCGGACGCCCCGCAATGAAAATTGCGGGGCGTTCCGCATCCTCCATACCAGTCAACTTGATGTGAGCCTGCGTCCTTGCGCTGGTTTACCCCCCTGCGCGGGGACAATCTGCCCCCATCAGAAAGGTCACGCATGAGCAGCATCCTGAATCTTCTGGGTCGCATCCTGATTGCTGTGCTGTTTCTGGGCGGGGCCGCGCAAAAGCTGATCGACCCGACACAGGTCGAAACCATGATCCGCAGTCTGGGCCTGCCCGCCGAGCTGGTCTGGCCCGTCGCGGCCTTCAACCTGATTGCGGGACTGGCGTTGATCTTCGGGCCTTGGGTCCGCGGATGGGCGCTGCTGCTGGCAATCTATTGTATCGGCACCAGCTGGTTCCACTGGCAGCTGCGCGATGACCCGTGGCAGGTCACCATCGTCGTGAAGAACTGGGCCATTGCGGGTGGCTTGTTGATTTTGGCCGCCCAAGGGCCGGGGCGACGCGTACGCTGGCGTTGATCAGAACAGGCTCAGCTGGCCGTCATCGGGTTCGGCATCAAACCCCGACAGCGTAATCCCCAGCAGCCGCACCCCGCGCGGGTCCGGCAGCACCCCTGCCGCAAGATCACGCGCCACGGACAGCATCTGGTCACAGCCGGTCACCGCCCCACCCAGGCTGCGTGCCCGCGTGATCTGTTGAAAGTCGCTGAACTTGACCTTCAGGGTGACAGTGCGGCCCTGCAATCGGTGCTTGGCAACATGCGCCCAGACCTTTTCGGCCAAAGGGGCCAAGGCATCACAAGCCGCCTCTAGCGTCATCAGATCGGCCGAGAATGTATTTTCCGCCCCCACCGACTTGCGGATACGGTCAGGACTGACCCGCCTGTAATCCACCCCGCGCGAGATGTTCCAGTAATAGCGCCCTGCCTTGCCGAACCGCCGCAGCAGGAAATCCAGATCCTGTGCGCGCAGGTCGGCACCGGTCTGGATGCCCATCGCAAGCATCTTGGCGACCGTCGCAGGCCCGATGCCATGAAATTTTCCGACCGGCAGGGACAGGACGAAATCCGGCCCCTTATCGGGTGTAATCACGCATAAGCCGTCCGGCTTGTTCTGATCGGATGCCAGCTTGGCCAGAAACTTATTATAGCTGACGCCCGCGCTGGCGGTCAGACCGGTCACAGACCTGATACGGGCGCGGATGGCCTTTGCCACCTGCGTGGCGGTCTGGTCCGGCCCAAGATGGTCGGTAACGTCCAGATAAGCCTCATCCAGCGACAAAGGCTCGACCAAGGGGGTGTGTTCGGCGAAAATCTCGCGGATCTGCTGGCTGACGGTGCGGTACACCTCGAACCGGTGGCGCACGAAGATCAGATCGGGGCAAAGGCGCGCCGCAGTGACCGATGGCATGGCCGAGCGGACGCCGAAGACCCGCGCCTCGTAACTGGCGGCGGCAACGACACCGCGTGCCGCCGATCCGCCGACCGCCACCGGCTTGCCGCGTAATTCCGGAAAATCGCGCTGCTCGACCGAGGCAAAGAACGCATCCATGTCGATATGGATAATCTTGCGCAGCGGCGGGGCTGCGCCGTCATTCATTCAGGGAACAGCCGCGCGTCTGCGGCCTGCATTTCGTCCGTCACGCGGTCATGGCGGACATAGGCGATGGCACGCCCGCCTGATTGCGTGAACACTGTCCCGACATCCTTGCCATTCGCGGTGATCACCGTGCCAACGGGGGCCTGCCCTTCGATCCGCAGCCCCTTCAGCCCTTTTCGCAATTCGGTTTTATGCTTCATGCGGGCGGTGACCTCTTGCCCGACATAGCACCCTTTGCGGAAATCGACGCCGTTCAGACGCTCGAACCCGTTTTCAAGGATAAAGCTGTCGTTCGGGATCAGCTCGACCAGCGTTTCAGGAATCAGATGGGTGACACGGACGGCGTCCCAATCGGTGCCGTCATCGGCAGGCAGATCGGCGGGGGCACCGTAAAGCCGCCAGCCCAACGCCGGATGACGGGGGTCGGTGATGGCACCGTCCGGCGCCTCACCCGTGCCGCGTGCGACGGCCAGATCGGTCAGTTCGACATCCACTTTGGCGCGCAGCTTGTACATCGTCAGCCGCCGCGCCAGATCATCGGCCAATGCTGCATCGACATCGACCAGCAGGACATCGCCATCCGGCACCACCAGAAAATCGGCCAGATATTTGCCCTGAGGCGTCAGGATCGCCGCCCAGCATGGTGCGCGGGTCACATCATTGGTCACCAGCCCCTGAAGAAAGGCGACACGGTCGGGGCCGGTCAGGCGGATGATTTTGCGGGTCATTCCTGTTCTCCGAATTGAAGGGCAACAAGGTTGGCATAAGCACCACCTGCTGCCATCAATTGGTCATGGTTGCCCTGTTCGACAACCCTGCCCCCGCCCATCACGACGATCTTATCGGCATTGCGGATAGTCGACAGGCGATGCGCGATCACCAAAGTCGTGCGGCCCTTGGACAGGCTGTCCAGCGCATCCTGAACCAGACGTTCGCTGGCGGTGTCCAACGCGCTTGTCGCCTCGTCCAGCAGCAGGACGGGGGCGTCGCGCAGCAATGCGCGGGCAATGGCGACACGCTGGCGCTGGCCACCTGACAGGGACGACCCGCGCGGACCCGCCGCACTGGCCAAGGTGCGCTGATCATCAAGGAAGTCGTTCACATGCGCGGCCTTCAAGGCTTGTTGCAGGTCTTCCTCGGATGCATCGGGGCGACCCATCAGGATATTGTCGCGCAGGCTTTCGTCAAACAGCGCCGATTCCTGCGCCACGGTGGAATACTGGTCGCGCAGCAGGCCAAGGTCGAAATCCTGCACCGGCACGCCGCCCATCATGACCCTGCCGCTGTCGGCATCGACCATCCGCGTCAGCAGGTTGAAGACGGTCGACTTCCCCGCGCCCGACGGGCCGACAAGCGCGGTCGTCTGCCCCGCCTCGGCGGTCAGGGACAGGCCGTGCAGCACCGGCTGGCCGTCATAGGACAGCCAGACGTCGTCCAATTCGATCCGGGTGGAATCGGGCGCGGTTTTGCGCGGTCCCGATACGACCGTCGGCTTGGTATCAAACACCTGATAGATGCGTTCCAGACTGGCCGCAGCGGTCTGCCATGTGCCTGCCAGACCGCCCAGACGGCGCATCGGCTGGAAGGCCAGCGCCAGCGCGGTAAAGAACGACATAAAGTCCCCGACGCTGCGTTCGCCTTCCATCACCTCGTTCCCGCCAAGGGCCAGCACGGCGACAAATCCGATGCCCGTGACAATATCGGTCAGCGCCGGAATCACACTGGAGGTCGCAGCCACCTTGGTTTCCGATTTACGGATACGCCCGACGATTTTTGCAAAACGCGCGGTCTGGTCGGCCTCGGCGCGGTTCAGCCGGATCGAGGCGATGCCGTGCAGCACCTCGTCCAGTCTGGTGGCGCGCAGGCTGGCGTTGGCGCGGTTCTGGCGCACCTTGCGGCGGATGTATCGCTGGACCAATGCAGCGGGCATGATCAGGATCGGCGCGCCGATCAGCGCCCCCATTGTCCAGACGGGATCGATGGTCAGTGCCACCCCGAACAGCATCAGCAGCGCCATCGCATCGCGCGTGGCACCGGTGATCAGCGTCGCCCAGACCCCCTGAACGGCAATCGTATCCCCTTGAATGCGTTCAATCATCGCACCGGGGGAATTTTCGCGGAAAAACCTTTGGTCCAGCGTCAGGATATGCGCCAGAAGTTCGGTCTGCATCGCGGTCGATACCGACAGCGACACCCGCGTCAGCAAAGCACGGCTGGCAATCAGCGTCAGCGCCCGCAGCAGGAAGATGCCGAAGATGGCGGTTCCCACCCACCAGATCGCGCCGGGCTGCTTGCCGATAAAGACCAGATCGAACAGCGGCTTCAACATCCAGCTGATCAGCGCCAGCGTCGATCCTTCGACCGTCATCAGCAAGAACGCACAGATCATGCCGACCTTATGGGGACGCAGATATCCGTCCCACAAGCGGCGCAGCATGCCGGGAACCTTGCCCGCTGCGGGGGCAGGCTGCGCCCCCGAAACCGAGGCGGAAATCAATTGGGCGGGGCTGTCTTTGCGCGGATCCACGGGTCTGGTCGGCCTTTCCGTCACGGGTGTGGCCCATCCCGAACGCGGATGTGACCATATGTTAAGCTGCTTTACCGCGTTCCACCCCCCACCCACAAGGCCACCGCATCGCGCGGTTGACGCAAGGCGACCCTCGGCCTACCGATCTTGCACGATGTGAAGGATGCAAAAGATGAGCCTTGCCCACGGTCACGACCTGATTGCCATTCCCGGCCCCTCGCCTGTTCCGGCGCGGGTGCTGAACGCCGCGCACCGCGCCTCGCCCGATATCTATGATGACGGGCTGGCGGAATTTAACCTGTCGGTCATGGCCCAGTTGAAGCGACTGGCAGGTACGACCCAGAACCTTGCCCCTTATATCGGCAACGGCCATGCGGGCTGGGAAGCATCTGCCGCCAATCTGTTCGACTGCGGTGATCATGTGCTGGTCATCACCTGCGGCCACTTTGGCAGGTCGTGGGCCCAGATGCTTGAGGAAATGGGAATCAAGGTCGAACGGCTGGATTTCGGCAATCTGCCATCGGATCCCGCCCGTCTGGCCGAACGTCTGGCACAGGACCGCAACCGCACAATCCGCGCGGTGATGGTGTGCCAGACAGATACCGCCAGCGCGACCATGGCCGATATCCCCGCCCTGAAGGCCGCGATGTCGGGCCACCCCGCATTGCTGGTGGTGGATGCCATCGCGTCGCTGGGTTGTGCGCCTATGAAGATGGATGAATGGGGCGTCGATGTCCTGATCGCGGCCAGCCAGAAGGGGATGATGTGTCTGCCGGGCACCAGCTTTGTGTGGTTTTCGGATCGCGCCGCAGAACAGGGCCGCAAACAGGGCGTGTCGCCCTATTGGAACTGGACGTTGCGGGCGCAATCACAGGCGCTGTGGCGGTTCTGGGGCGGCACCCCGCCCGTCCAGCAGATCTTTGCCCTGCACGAAGCCCTGACCATGATCATGGAGGAAGAAGGGCTGCCCGCCGTCTGGACCCGCCATGCCCGTCTGGCCCGCGTCGTCTGGGCCGCGGTGGATGCATGGGGCGCGAATGGCAGTGGCATCGCCCTGCCCGTGCGTGATCCGCAGACGCGCGCCCTGTCGGTCACCGCCGTCACCATGCCCCGCGCGGATGAATTGCGCGCTTGGGTGACGCGCGAATGTGGTGTGACACTGGGCGTGGGTCTGGGGGCCGACGATCCTGCGGGGGCTTTGCGGATTGCCCATATGGGGCATTGCAACGCCGCAATGATGATGGGGGCCCTTGGCGCGATCGAGGCTGGCCTGACCGCGCTGGACATCCCCCACGGCCATGGCGCGCTGGAAGCTGCGGCCACCAGCATCGCCCGCTTTTAAAGGCAACTTATGATGGCCAGCGGATCATGGTGACGGTCGTGTCGCCATATTTCCGCTGGTCAAGGATTTTTGCCGTCACCGGCACCAGCGGCGGGCGTGATTCTTCCCAGACGATTGTCGCACCGGCGGCAATAAAGCCCCCCGCGGCAGCCGAGGCCAAGGCAGCCTCTCCCTTGCCGGTCGCATAGGGCGGATCAAGGAAGATCAGCGAAAAAGGTGCTTCCGGATTGGGGCCCATTTTCGTGGCATCGCGTCGCCACAGCTGGGTCACATCCCCCGCCCTTGCGCGTTCGACATTCTGGCGGATCAACTGGCGTGATTTCTGACCGTCATCCACGAATGCTACCTGCGCTGCGCCACGCGACAAAGCCTCCAGCCCCAGCGCACCGGTGCCTGCAAACAGGTCCAGCACCCGCGCATCGGGAATGGGATTGCCGTGGCTGCCGTTCACCAGCAGGTTGAAGATGGATTCGCGCACGCGGTCGGTCGTGGGGCGCAGATGGGCGGCGGGATCACCATCGCCGACATCGGCCAGCTTCAGGCCGCGCATAGATCCTCCGACAATCCTCATGAAATCGCCCGGTAACGAACGGGAATGATTGACGTCATCACATCAGGGCCTTCAGGTCGGTTGCATTTACGATATCTTCGGGAGCGGGACTGCGGCCAGCCTCGATAAGGCGCTTGCCGATCATATAGGCGCGGGCATCGTTCAGCGCATCCACGGCAATCAGCTGCCCCGCACGGAAATACCAGACCGAGGCACAGTGATCCCCCTGCCCCCGCCGCATCACCACATGATCATGACCGGCATTCAGACCGGCGATCTGCAATTTGGCGTCGAACTGATCGGACCAGAACCATGCTTTGGGCGCATAATCGCGCGACTGCCCCAGCATATTATCAGCCACGCATTCGGCCATGTCGATGGCCCCGCCCACGCTTTCCAGCCGCAGCCGTCCACCCTGATGCGGGAAGCTGGCGCAATCGCCCGCCGCCCAGATAGCAGGATCAGATGTGCGGCCCGTGGCGTCGGTGGCAATGCCGTTATCCAGAACCAGCCCCGCCGTTTCCGCCAGCGCGATCCGTGGCAGCACGCCGATGCCCATGATCACCAGATCGGCGGGAAGAACCTGGCCGTCATTCAACGCAACGCCGGTGACATGATCCGTCCCGTCAAGATGGCTGATGCCCGTGTTTTCCAAAATGGTGACGCCATTGGCGCGATGCAGTGCCGTGACCAGCTGCGATGTTTCGGCAGCAGCAACACGTCCCAGAATACGGGGGGCGGCCTCGACCAAAGTCACGTTCAGCCCCAGCTTGCGGGCGACAGCCGCTGCCTCCAGCCCGATATAGCCGCCACCGATCACCACCAGATTGCGTCCTGCGGTCAGTTCCAGCGACAGCGCGTCGATATCGGCCAGATCGCGGATCACATGGGTGCCCGCCAGATCACCGCCCATCGCGGCTGGCAAACGCCGCGGGGCTGCCCCCAGCGTCAGTGCCAGCGCATCATAGGGGTATTCGCCCCGATCCGTGGTCACGGTCCGCGCCTTGGCATCAATCGACACCGCAGCCTCGCCGGTGCGCAGATCGATCTTCTGATCCTGCCACCATTCGGGACCGCGCAGGGTCAGCCGGTCCAGCGCCATGTCGCCCAGCAGATAGGCTTTGGACAATGGCGGGCGCTGATAGGGGGCCGCCGGTTCATCACCGATCACCGTCAAAGGGCCGTCATGCCCCTTTGCCCGCAGACGCGCCGCCATAGAGGCCGCCGCCTGCCCCGCCCCAAGGATCACGATCCGCATATTA
This sequence comes from Paracoccus sp. JM45, assembly GCF_003590715.1. Lineage (GTDB taxonomy): Bacteria > Pseudomonadota > Alphaproteobacteria > Rhodobacterales > Rhodobacteraceae > Paracoccus. Next base: position 169,039 of record NZ_QQVY01000003.1, on the reverse strand, counting down.
CCGGCCTTCCGCTGTCATCTGGTCTGTCATCGGGTCGCACCCTATAGTCGCCGCGAATCCGTTGCAATTCAGGAGAGACCGATGACCATCACGGCCGGAGACAAGCTGCCCCAAGGACAGTTGCTGCGTGTGGGCGAAAATGGCCCCGAAAGCATTTCCACCAGCGAACTGGCACAGGGCCGCGTCGCCCTGTTCGGTCTGCCCGGTGCCTTTACCGGCACCTGCACCAACGCCCATATGCCCAGCTTTGTGCGCACCGCCGATGATTTCCGCGCCAAGGGCGTGTCGCGCATCGTCTGCATCACGGTCAACGACCCCTTTGTGGCCGCCGCATGGGCCGAACAGACCGGTGCGAAAGATGCCGGCATCGAGGTTCTGGCAGATGCCGATGGCAGCCTGACCAAATCGCTTGGCCTTGATTTCGACGCACCCCCTGTCGGCTTTTCGGGTCGTTGCAAGCGTTTCGCATCACTGGTGACCGATGGCACCTTCGACGTCATCGATGTCGAGGATTCCCCCGGCACCTGCAGCGTCAGCGCCGGCGAAGCCCTTCTGGAAAAAGTCTGAAACGACGCTGGCCGGGGGAATACCCTTCGGCCAGTTTCCGCCCGCCGCCTTGGATCATCAGGCTATGCGTGACACACCGTCGCCAAAGACACGCATGGAGGATCATTTGTCCATCAGAACCATGGCCCTGCTGGCCGCGCTGACGCCCCTGCCCGCCATTGCCGCCGACGTCACGCTGAAAATTCCCTGCGACGATTTCGGCACCGCGCTCAGCGGGTCGCTGCAAAGCATGCAAAGCGGGACGCCGCTGGATGTAATCCACGACTACATCGCCTCGCGCGAGGATTGGTCCAAGGGCGAATTCGGGCAGTATATGCAGGGGCTGATGGCATTTACGGTTGATAACGTCGCAGACCGGATCATGGATCCCCTTGTCGCGCCCGTCGGCATGATGACCCAATGTTACCGCAAGAAAGCCGAAATCCGCGGCGTTGACTTCACCGGATGGTAGGTCAGCCTTTACGGAACGGGGTCCAATCGGCCAACGCCTGAATTTCCTGCCCCATCGCGTCGCGTTCCTGATCCAGATAGTTTTCCAGCGCCTTCAGAAAGCCCGCATCCTGCACCCAATGCAGCGAATGAATCGGGACCGGTTCATACCCGCGGGCCAGCTTGTGGTCACCCTGCGCCCCCGCCTCGACCCGCGACAGACCGTGGGCGATCGCTTGGTCGATGGCTTGGTGATAGCACAGTTCAAAGTGCAGAAACGCATGATCCTCGGTGCAGCCCCAATAGCGCCCATAGATTGCGTCAGGCCCGATAAAGTTCAGCGCCCCCGCGATCGGTTCGCCATCCTGTTCGGCCAGCACCAGCAGGATATCGTCACGCATCGTTTCCTGTATCAGGTCGAAAAACTTGCGCGTCAGATAGGGCTGGCCCCATTTGCGCGCGCCCGTGTCCTGATAGAATTCCCAGAAGGCGTCCCAATGACGGGGTTCCAGATCGTCGCCCGTCAGGTGGCGGATGGTGCCGCCAAAGCCTTGGGCGCGGGCGCGTTCCTTGCGCAGATCCTTGCGCTTGCGCGACGACAGCGCGGCAAGGAAATCATCATAGCTGGCATAGCCCTTGTTCAGCCAATGGAACTGCTGGGTGATGCGCGGCAGAAAGCCCGCTGCTTCGCCCAAAGCAGCCTCGGCTTCCGTGCAGAAGGTGATATGCGCGCCCGATGCCTGAACGTGGCCGGTGACCTGCATCATGCCCTGCAACAATGCCATACGCGCCGTATCATCGCGGGCCAGCAGGCGCTGCCCCGTGGCGGGCGTAAAGGGCACCGCCGATTGCAGTTTCGGGTAATAGCGTCCGCCCGCACGGGTATAGGCCTGCGCCCATGCCTGATCGAAGATGTATTCGCCCTGACTGTGGCCTTTGGCGTAAAGCGGTGCGGCCCCGACGATCTGGCCGTCGCTTTCGACGGTCAGATGCAGCGATTGCCAGCCGGTGCCCGTGCCGACCGATCCAGATTGTTCCAGCGCCAGCAGAAAGCGGTGTGTCGTGAAGGGATTGCCATCGCCCAGACCGTCCCAAACAGCCGGGTCGATTTCTGCAATAGACGGATGGGTCGTCAGGGTCAGCATGTCGTTCATGCCACGGAAGATAGGGCGTGATGCGGGGAATGTCAGGGGTTGGATGTGGTCAGGACGTCGCATTCGCGTGACATCCTGATAATCGCCTTAAATCGCGGCGCTATAACCTTCGAAGGTGATGTTACTGGCCACGCGGCGGGCAGCGGCTTCCTCCTCTGCAGATCTGACCGTCCAGCACAGGACCGGCACGCCTTGTGCCGCCAGCGCGTCCACACGCGGATTGTCCAATGTGTTCCTGTCATGCGAAATGAACGAGGCACCGCAGCGGTCGAAATCCAGAATGGCCGACAGTTCGGCGCGGCGTTCATCAGGCACCAAAGGCCAGTGTTTCGCACGGTAATCGCAAGTCGTCAGCCCGACGGCGATATGGGGGGCTGCCTCGTGGAAGGCCGCAACCGTATGCGGGTTGAACGACATCATCGCGACGTCACCCTGATAGGTTTCCAATGCTTTGGCCACCTGCAGTTGCAGATCGCCGATATCGGGACCGCAGGCACCGTCCTGATCCTTGATCTCGATCAGCAGGGGAACCTGACCTGCGACCACCTCCAGAAATTCGGCTAGCGTCGGGACCGGTTCGTCACTGCCCAGCAGGCGGAAACCCTGCACGGCCTGCAGCGGCGTTTCGGAAATCAGACCGGACTGGCCGGTCAGGCGCGTTAAAAAATCGTCATGGAACACCATCGGTGTGCCATCGGATGCAGGCTGGATGTCCAGTTCGATCCCGTAGCCTGCATCAATGGCAGCCCGCGCTGCCGCAAGGCTGTTTTCCGGGACACCTGCCCCGTGCAGGCCGCGGTGGGCAATGGGGGCGGTCAGGAAGGCTTGCGGCAGCGCAGTCATCACTTCACCTCGAAGATGGCTTCGATTTCGACAGCCACGCCGAAGGGCAGCGACGGCGCGGACACGGCAGCGCGCGAATGGCGGCCTGCGTCACCGAAGACCTCGACCATCAGGTCCGAACAGCCGTTGATGACCTTGGGCTGGTCGGTGAAATCGGGGGTCGAATTCACAAAACCGGTCAGTTTGACCACACGGGTCACGCGATCCAGATCGCCAATGGCGGCTTTCAGCTGCGCGATCAGCGCCAGACCGCAACGACGCGCGGCCGCGACACCGTCATCAATGCTGGTGCCATCGCCCAACTTTCCGGTGATCAGGCCATTGTCATCGGCGCTGATCTGACCCGAGATGAAGACCAGATTGCCGGTCTGCACGAAGGGCACGTAATTGGCGGCAGGCATGGGGGCTGCAGGAAGGGTGATGCCTTTATCGGCCAGGGTTGCTTCGATGCTCATGATATCCTCGCTTGGGTTGGCGTCGGGCGGACCCTAGCAAGGCAAGCCTCAGGCGACCAGAGCCTCGGCGTGTTTCAGATCGACGCTGACCAGCTGGCTGACCCCCTGTTCCACCATGGTCACCCCGAACAGCCGGTCCATGCGCGCCATTGTCACCGCATGATGGGTGATGACCAAAAAGCGCGTATCCGTGCGGCGGGTCATTTCATCCAGCAGATCGCAAAAGCGGCTGACATTGGCGTCATCCAGCGGGGCGTCCACCTCGTCCAGAACACAGATCGGGGCGGGGTTGGCCAGAAAGACCGCAAAGATCAGCGCCATCGCGGTCAGCGTCTGTTCGCCCCCCGACAGCAGCGACAGGGTCGACAGACGCTTGCCGGGCGGTTGGCACATGATTTCCAGACCGGCATCCAGCGGGTCGTCGGATTCGACCAGAACCAGCCGCGCTTCGCCCCCGCCGAACAGCGTCGTGAAAAGGGTGGCAAAATTGGTGTTGACCGTTTCGAAAGCTGCCAGCAGGCGGTCGCGGCCTTCGCGGTTCAGGCTGCCGATACCGGCGCGCAGCTTGCGGATGGCTTCTTCCAGATCGGATTTCTGGGCAGCCAGCTGGTCGCGTTCGGATTCCAGTTCTTTCTTGTCATCCTCGGCCCGCAGGTTGACGGCCCCAAGGGCATCGCGTTGGGTCCGCAGACGAGCGATCTGATGTTCCAAGGCATCGGCGGGGGCATTCTTGTCAATGTCGCCAAGACCCGCCAGCAGATCGGCGGGCGACAGGTCTGTTGCCTCCAGAATGCGGGCGCGGGCGTTTTCTTCGGCGGCGGTCGCCGCCTCGGCGCGGGCCTCCTCGGCGGCGCGGGTTTCGCGGGCGTCCGAGGCGGCACGCGCGGCGTCGCGTTCGGCATGGGCAACTGCGCGGGCGGCATCATCGGCAACTGTCAAAGCGTCGCGGGCGCGCGACAGACGCGTCTGGGCTGCGGCGTCGCGTTCGGTCAACGCCGCGCGGCGTTTGGCAAGGGTTGCGGGCTGCGCCTGTGCGCCTGCCAGTTCATCCTGCGTGGCGTCGCGGCGGGTGACCAATTCAGCGGCGCGGCTGCCCGCCTGTTCCAGACGGGTCTGCCAGCCCGCAGCCTCGCGCTCGATCGCGCCTAGGCGTTTCAGACGGGCATCTTCGTCACGGCGCAATTCGTCCAAAGCGGCGCGGCGGGTCATAGTGGCGATCCGCGCGGCTTCGACGCTGGTGCGGGCGTGTTCGACGGCGGTTGCGGCGTCATTGCGGTCCGGCAGGGCGTCCAGTTGGTCCTGCGCGTCATCCAGACGGGTGCGGGCATCTACGGCATCGGCCTGATGGCGGGCCAGTTCGTTGCGCGCAGCCTCGGCGCGGCTGCCCGCCAGCGCCAGTTCGGATTCGGCACGGGTCGCGGCGCGGGATGCTTCGGACAGCAAGCGCTCAGCCTCTCGCCTTGCATCGCGGGCGGATTTTTCCGTGCCGGCAGCATCGGCAAGCGCAGTCTGGGTATCCTCATGCGCGTCGATGGCAGTGGCAGCGCGGGCTTGGGCCTGTTCGGTCTGTTCGGTAATTTCGGCAAGTTCATTGACCTTTTGCAGATGCAGTGCCGCATGGGACGATGCCTCGCCCGCCAAGACGCAAAGCCCGTCCCAGCGGAACAGATCCCCATCGGGGGTGACCAGACGCTGGCCCGGATGCAGATCTGCCTGAAGGGTCGCTGCGGTCCTGATATCCACGACCAATCCGGTTTGCGACAAACGGCGGGCCAGCACATCGGGGCCCGCCACATGCGGTGCCAATGGCTGGACCTGCACGGGCAAGGGTCGGGGCGCATCCCAATGGGGCAGCATATGCCAGCCCGATCCATCGCGGGACACACCTGCCTGAAGATCATCACCAAGGGCCGCGCCAAAGGCCGCCTCGTATCCCCGTGCGACCTGAACCTGATCCAGCAAGGACGTGCCGCCAGACCGGCCACGTTCGACCAGACGGCGCAGGGCGGCCATTTCGGCGGCCAAGGCGCCTGCCTCGCCCTCGGCCTGCGCGCGCAGGGCACGGGCGGCGGCTTCGCCGGTTTCCAGATCGGATCGGGCAGCTTCAGCCCCTGCCAAAGCTTCTTCCGCCGCATCGACGCGGTCGCGGGCCTGATCCTGCGCGGCGTCGGCCTGTTCCAGTGCCGCTTGGGCATCGACACCGGCCGCGGTGGCCAGCGCGGTGGCGGCATCGGCTTCGGCAGCGGCGCGTCCGGCGCGGTCGAACATGGCCCGCAGATCGGCAGCCAGCCGTTCGGCGGATTGATGCCGCGCCGCAAGTCGGGCTGATTCGTCAGTCAGTTCGGCCAGTCGGCCTTCGATGTCATGCAGCGTTTCGGTGGCTTCTTCGGCCAAGGCAGTGGCCGCATCCAGACGGTCGTCAAAGCCCTGCCCTGCGGCCTCCATCTGCGCCCTTTCATCAGCCAGCCGCGCCACCACATCACCGGCATCGCTGTTCAATGCCTGTTCGCGGTCGATATCGCGGTCCAGCTGGGCGATGCGGGCTGTCAGTGCAGCGATGGCAGCATCGGCGCGCGATTCGGCCTCATCCAAGGCCTCACGCTCGACCACGATGCGGGACAGGATGGCGGCGGCGACCTGTTCTTCTTCGCGCAGCGGGGGCAGCATGTCATCGGCTTCGATGCGGCGGGCCTCGGCGTTGGTTGCGGCGGCTTGGGCAAGGCCCGCTACGTGGATGGCGCGGGCCAGCGCATCGGCGGCAGCATGACGGGCGGCCTCGGCCTCGGCCCAACGGCGATACAGCAGCACGCCTTCGGCCAGACGCAGGGCCGCGCCGATGTCACGGTATTTCGCGGCGGCACGCGCCTGACGGGCCAGTGATGCCGCCTGCGTGGTCAACTGGTCCAGCGTGTCATCGACCCGCGACAGGTTCAGTTCGGCGCCGTTCAGCTTCAGCTCGGCCTCGTGGCGGCGCTGGTACAGACCGGAAATACCCGCAGCCTCCTCCAGAATGCGGCGGCGGCTTTTGGGTTTGGCGTTGATCAATTCGCTGATCTGGCCCTGACGCACCAGCGCAGGGCTGTGCGCACCGGTCGAGGCATCGGCGAACAGCATCTGCACATCACGCGCCCGCACATCCTTGCCTGCAATCTTATAGGCGCTGCCTGCATCACGGGTGATGCGACGGATGATGTCGAAACGGTCGTCATCGTTAAAACCGGCGGGGGCAAGGCGGTCGTGGTTGTCAATGGTCAGCGACACCTCGGCGTGGGCACGCGCGCCGCGGTGCGAGGTGCCGGCGAAGATCACATCCTCCATCCCGCCGCCGCGCATGGCGGATGGACGGTTTTCCCCCATGACCCAACGCAAGGCTTCCAGCAGGTTGGATTTGCCACAGCCGTTAGGTCCGACCACACCTGTCAGCCCTTCGCGGATGACCAGATCGGTCGGGTCCACAAAGCTTTTGAAGCCGTTCAAACGCAGGCGGTCAAAGCGCAAAGGTCAGATCCGTCAGATAAATGATGGTGGACGATTGTTCCTGCATGGCACTTCCAAGTCAACAGCACCGCAAGATATCGCGGAATGGCGGCAAATATCCACAAGATGCATCGCGCGCAACCCCGCCATGCCAATCGCCCCACTGGCGCGATGGCCGGACCCGCGATAAGTTCGCCCGCATGATACAGACACTTGCCATTATCCTGTCTTTCCAACTGGTCGGAGAGGTTATGTCCCGCGCAGCCGCCCTGCCCCTGCCGGGGCCTGTGGTCGGGATGCTGCTGCTGGTCGCAACCTGCATCACCCGTCCACGGCTAGCCGACCGCATCCGACCAACGACATCGGGGCTGTTGTCACATCTGTCGCTGTTTTTCGTGCCTGCGGGTGTCGGCATCATCGCCCATTGGCAATTGCTGCGCAGCGATGGTTTGGGGATTGCGGCGGCTGTCATGATCTCGACCATATTGGCGATTGCGGCGGGGGCATTGGCCTTTACTTGGGTCGCACGCATGACAGGGTCCGAAGAACCCGACGCCCTGAAGGATCAGGGGCATGAGTGACCCCTTACTGATCTGGTCCTATCTGGCGCAGGGGCCGCTGGTCTGGCTGACGGCCACGCTGGTCGCCTATCTGATCGGGGACGCCTGCTTTCGTGCCGCGAACCGCAAAAGCTGGGCCAATCCCGTGCTGGTGGCCGTGATCCTGCTGGCGGTCCTGCTGATCGGCACAGGCACCGATTACGCCACCTATTTCGAGGGTGCGCAATTCGTCCACTTCATGCTGGGGCCAGCCACCGTCGCATTGGGCCTGCCGCTTTATGACAACCTGCCACGGGTGCGCAAAGCCGCGCTGCCGATGATCGCGGGATTGCTGGCGGGGTCGGTGACGGCCATCGTGTCGGCCCTGTTGATCGCGCGGGCTTTTGGCATCACCGGATCCGTGCTGGCATCGCTTGCGCCCAAATCGACCACCGCCCCTGTGGCCATCGGCATTTCCGAACGCATCGGTGGCCAGCCGACGCTGACGGCCGCATTGGTGCTGCTGACAGGCATCTTCGGTGCAATCATCGTGACCCCCATGCTGAACGCAATGCGGATCCGTGACTGGCGCGCGCGCGGGTTTGCCATCGGTGTGGCTGCCCATGGAATAGGCACGGCGCGGGCTTTCCAGATCAACCAGACCGCAGGCGCATTTTCGGGGATCGGCATGGGATTGAACGCGGTTTTGACGGCAATCATTGCCCCCATAGTACTGAGCCTTTTCGGCTGACCTTAGGTTAATTGATCTTTATTAAATGCACATGTTGCAATTTTTTGTAGGAACAAAAGCCCCTCCAACTTAGGGTTGTCTTATTCTACCAAAGACTTTCCGTCTGCGCTTATTGCAGCGGCCGCGACCGACAGCATTACTGGGTCGCGGCCGTATTTTTATCCTTCGGGGAAATAGTTGATGTGGACGATATCTGCCGACACGCCGGTTCCCAGGGGTGCAACCATGGCAGCGCCTTTATCCATGCGGATAACATAACCACCATCGGGGTAATCGCCGAAACCGTCCTGGTTCAGCAGTTGTTCGGCATCGCCACCCACCAGACGCAAGGCGATATCATTGGCTGTCTGCATGGCATCGCCGCTGTCTTTCACGATGATGGTGCAGTGATCCAGAATATCGTCAAATCCGATCTTGACCGAGGCGTTGATCTGGTCCGGCCCTGTAAAGCTGCCATAGACCAGTGGATCGGCATCGGTGATTTTCTCGTCTCCGAAATCGGCTGAATCCGATAGCGCCTTGATCGAGGCCTTCAGATCACCGCCGGTTCCTGTGCACATCGACTGGAAATAGCCGACCGCTTTGTCCAACCGCGCATCAGCGGGTTGTTCGGCCACGGCTGCGCCTGCCGACAGACAGAGTGCAGCGGATGCCAGAAAGCCAAATGCGTTGTTCATAATAGGTCCAATTCATAATGCAGATGCATGTTGCGATTATGACTTGAAACCGAATGGTTCAAGGAAGGGTCGGCCAGAGGCATGATTTCGGCAAAATCACGCCAGAAATGACACCGCTATTTTGCCTTGGGGCGGAACGCCTTGATGCGGGCGGGGTCGGTCTCGATCCACGCGGCGCCCATCAGGTCCAGACAATAGGGCACGGCGGCAAAGACAGCGTTCAGGCAGGTCGCGATGGCCGATGGCTTGCCGGGGATGGTGATGATCAGCGTCGCACCACGGATCACGGCAGTCTGACGCGACAGGATGGCGGTCGGAACCTCGGCCAGACTGGCGCGGCGCATTTCCTCGCCAAAGCCGGGCAGTTCCTTATCGGCGATGTCCGACACAGCCTCGGGGGTCAGGTCGCGCGGCGCGGGGCCGGTGCCGCCCGTCACAAGGATCAGGTCAGCCCCGCCATCGGCCAGTTCGCGCAGCTTATCGGCCACAGTGGCCCGACCGTCGGGGATGATGTGGCGCGCGATCTCCATCGAGGAGGTGATGGTGTCTCGCAGCCAGCTTTCGGCACCGGGGCCGCCCTTGTCTTCGTAGATGCCAGCAGACGCGCGGTCGCTAACGGTGACGATGGCAATGCGGGCGGCCCGGGCGGTCATTTCGCGACGCGGGCGTTGCGGTTGGCGATCAGCTTCAGGCGCAGGGCGTTCAGCTTGATAAAGCCTGCCGCGTCTTTCTGATCGTATGCACCGGCGTCGTCTTCGAAGGTCACATGGGCTTCCGAATACAGCGAGTGGTCCGACCAGCGGCCTACGCAGGTCGCCAGACCCTTGTACAACTTCAGACGGACGGTGCCGGTCACATGTTCCTGCGACTTGTCGATGGCGGCCTGCAGCATTTCACGCTCGGGGCTGAACCAGAAGCCGTTATAGATCAGCTCGGCATAGCGGGGCATCAGGCTGTCCTTCAGGTGGCCTGCGCCGCTGTCCAGCGTGATCTGTTCGATGCCGCGATGCGCCTCCAGCAGGACGGTGCCGCCGGGGGTTTCATAGATGCCGCGCGATTTCATGCCGACGAAACGGTTTTCGACGAAGTCCAGACGACCGATGCCGTGGGCACCGCCCAACTCGTTCAGCTTGGTCAGGATCGTGGCGGGCGACATCGCCTCGCCATTGATGGCAACCGCATCGCCCTTTTCGAAGGTGACTTCGATGAATTCGGGGGTGTTCGGCCCGTCTTCGGGGTTAACCGTGCGCTGATAGACATATTCAGGGGCCGCTTCGGCGGGGTTTTCCAGCGCCTTACCTTCGCTGCTGGTGTGCAGCATGTTGGCATCGACGCTGAAGGGCGCTTCGCCGCGCTTGTCTTTGGCGATCGGGATCTGGTTCTGTTCAGCGAACTCGATCAGCTTGGTGCGGCTGGTCAGGTCCCATTCACGCCAGGGCGCAATGACCTTTATGGCGGGGTCCAGCGCATAGGCCGACAATTCGAACCGGACCTGATCGTTGCCCTTGCCCGTCGCGCCATGCGCCACGGCATCGGCACCATGCTTTTGCGCCAGTTCGACCAACCGTTTGGAAATCAGCGGACGCGCAATCGAGGTGCCCAGCAGGTACAGACCTTCGTACAGCGCATTGGCGCGGAACATCGGGAAAACGAAATCGCGGACGAATTCCTCGCGCAGATCCTCGATGTGGATATTCTCGGACGGAATGCCCAGCAGTTCCGCCTTGGCGCGGGCGGGTTCCAGTTCCTCACCCTGCCCCAGATCGGCGGTGAAGGTGATGACCTCGCAACCGTATTCGGTCTGAAGCCACTTCAGAATAATCGAGGTGTCCAAACCGCCCGAGTAGGCAAGGACGACTTTTTTCGGCGCGTCGGTCATGCAATTAACCCTTCATCGAATTTTCGCAGGGAATACGGCGTTCTGTCCGTTGTCACAAGGGTTTGAGGGCGATTAGGGTCCAAGGACATTCATTAAGGTTGTTTTATGCTGGCATTTCGCCTTTTGCGCCATTCGGTGCTTATTCTTGTCCATAATTTCAGCGCGGCTTTCAGGATATCGATTCCCTATCTGGTCGTGCTGTTTGCCAGCCAGCTGGTCATGCTGGAATACCGAACAACCCTGTCATCGGATTTCGCAACCCTGCCCATGTGGATGGCATGGGCTATGGTCGCCCTGCCCTTGGCTGCACTGCTGGTTTATCTGGCCACGGGCGTCGCATGGCACCGCCATGTGCTGCTGAACGAAGCGCCACGTCTGATGATGCAAGGGCGCCCCCGGCAGGTTCTGTCCTATGTCGGGACCGGTTTTCTGGTCGCCTTACTGGTTATGGTCACGATGATGATCCTGATTGCCGTGTCATCTGCGATGTTCGGCTATCATCCCATGGGATATGCGACAGGCATCGTCAGCTTGGTCGTTCTGACATTATTCTATCTGGTCATCACGGCGCTGGTCCTGCGGCTGGCCACAGCCTTGCCCGGGGCCGCGCTGCGCCATCCACGGCCGATCAGGACCGCTTGGAAAGGCACAGGCGGACATATGGGCAGCTTCCTGCTGTTCGGCCTTTTCAGCATGGTCTTGCAGGCTGTGGTGGGCCTGTCGGCATCGGCAGTGATCGCTGTGACGGGATCGACCGTTGCCGCGACGATGGTCTGGGGTGTCATGTCATGGGGCTCGACGATGCTGGCTTTGTCGGTGCTGACAACACTTTGGGGCTATTTTATCGAAAAGCGCGATCTGCGCTGAACCCTTGCCAATCGGGCGCTTTCGCGGCATTGGCGACATATGGAAAACTTTGTCGCCTCCGTCCGTCTGGCCGAGGCCGCGCTTCGCGACCTGTTCGAGCCTACTCCGTTGCAACGCAATGACCACCTGTCGGCCAAATACGGCGCTGACATCTGGCTCAAGCGCGAGGATTTGACGCCTGTGCGCAGCTATAAGCTGCGAGGTGCGTTCAATGCCATGCGCAAACTGGTCGGGGATGGCCCCGGCCATTTCGTCTGTGCCAGCGCAGGCAATCACGCGCAGGGCGTGGCCTTTGCCTGCCGTCATTTCGGCGCACGCGGCACGATCTTTATGCCCGTGACCACGCCCCAGCAGAAAATCGACAAGACCAAGATTTTCGGTGGCGATGCAATCCGCGTGGTCCTGACCGGCGATTATTTCGACCAGACGCTGGCCGCGGCCCAAGCCTTTTGTGCCGATGAGGGCGCGCAGTTCCTGTCCCCCTTCGACGCACCGGACGTGATCGAAGGTCAGGCCACGGTCGCTTCGGAAATGATGGCACAACTGGGCCGCGCGCCTGATATGGTCGTTCTGCCCGTGGGCGGGGGCGGTCTTTCCGCAGGCGTCACCACCTATCTAAAGTCCGAGGCACCGGACACCCGCTTTGCCTTTGCCGAACCTTTAGGCGGTGCCAGCCTGCAAGCAGCCCTGCGCGCCGGCGCCCCCGTCGCCCTGCCCGCCGTGGACAGTTTTGTCGACGGCGCTGCGGTGGCCCGCATCGGCGCCCTGCCGTTCGAGGCTTTGTCGCGCTTTACCCCCGATAATGTCTATCTGGCCCCAGAAGATCGCATCTGCCGCACCATGCTGGAAATGCTGAACACCGAAGGCGTCGTTCTGGAACCCGCAGGTGCCTTGGCCGTCGACGTGCTGGAGGATCTGGGCGATCTGACCGGCAAGACCATCGTTTGCATCTGTTCGGGCGGCAATTTTGACTTTGAACGCCTGCCCGAGGTCAAGGAACGTGCCCAACGCTATCAGGGCATCAAGAAATACTTCATCCTGCGGATGCCGCAGCGCCCCGGCGCCCTGCGTGATTTTCTGGAAATGCTGGGCCCCGATGACGATATCGCGCGTTTCGAATATCTGAAGAAATCGGCACGCAATTTCGGCTCGGTCCTGATCGGGATCGAAACCAGCGCACCTGCCAATCTGTCATCGCTGATGCTGCGTCTGGAACAGGGTGGCTTTGCCTATCGCGATATTACAAACGACCAGATCCTGTCGGAATTTCTGGTCTGACATCTGCCAACCGCTTTCAAAACGGCCCCGCATGTCGGGGCCGTTTCTATATGGAAGTTGTGGAAATATTTTTCTGAAGGGCGTCGCGCTTTACCCGCTGTTTACGGGATGGCGGTTACAGATCGTGCATGAAAGCCGCGAACATCCCCCTGCCGACCCCAGATAACGCCAGCGCCCCGATCCGGCGCAGGGCTTTGCTGGTCGGCAACAGTCCTGACCACAGCACCCGCGTGGCAGGCATATTGGCCCAGCGCGGCTATCTTATCACCCAAGCGGATCATGCCGAAGACGCATTGGCGATCTGTCAGGACCTGACGCCCGATCTTATCGTATCGGATTGGACATTGACGGGCATGTCGGGGCTGGAATTCTGTCAGGCATTCAGGAAACTTGACCGCGCGTCCTATGGCTATTTTGTCCTGCTGACGATGAACCGCGATCAGGACGATCTGGCAGCGGGCCTGCAGGCGGGCGTTGACGATTTCCTGACCCTGCCTGTGTCCGCACAGGAATTACTGGCCCGCATTGCCGCCGCCGAACGCATCCTTCGGATCGAGGATGAATTGCGTGGCAGCAACACCCAGTTGCGTGCGGCCTTGGCGCAGCTGAATGAAACCCAGACCGCTATCGAACGCGACCTGCGCGAGGCGCGCAAACTGCAACAGGGCCTTGTTCGCGAAAGATCGGGCCGTTTCGGCAAAACCGAAATCAGCCTGCTGTTGCGGCCGGCGGGTCATATCGGTGGTGATCTGGTGGGATTCTTTCCGATCAGCGCGGACAGGATCGGCATCTATGCGTTGGATGTTTCGGGGCATGGGGTGACTGCGGCGCTGTTAACGGCGCAGCTTTCGGTGCATCTGTCGGGATCATCGGATCAGAATGTCGCCCTGCGCGGGGCACAAAGCGGCGGCGATGCCGTCGGCCCCACCGCCTTGGCGCATTTCTTCAACAATATGATGCTGGAGGAGATGAACACCGACAGCTATTTCACCATGATCTTTGCAGAATTGAACCACAGCACGGGTGCGCTGCGGATGGTTCAGGCAGGGCATCCCCATCCGGTACTGCAACGCGCTGACGGGTCGATCACCCATCTAGGTCAGGGCGGCATGCCGATCGGGGTCTTTGACAATCCGGTGTTCGACGAAATCCACGTGCAGTTGGCCCCCGGTGACCGCCTGCTGATCGCCTCGGACGGGTTGACCGAGGCGACGGCCCCGAACGGTCACCAATTGGGAAACGAGGGGTTGGAGGCGATCCTTCGCACCAACGCCTTCCTGAAGGGCCATCCGTTTCTGGAAAGCATGGCATGGTCGGTGTCCGAATATTGCCGTGGCGAAAGGCAGGATGACATCTCAGCCGTCTTGCTGGAAATGCGCGAAGACGCCCAATTGGTCCGCCTGCCCCGCAAACCGGCGCGTTAACAATGGCCGCCAGCCCCAAGCCATGTTTTCAACGCAAAGCGTGACCCCGGATCACCCAGCAGATCCAGCGCCTTTTGTGGCGTGACCCAATGGGCAGTATGGCCCGGTTCGGTCGGGGCACCGCGTTGCAGGACCGGACGGGCCTGCCAGACCATGCACAGCTTTTCCGCATAAAAGTTATAATCGGGCATCCAGCAAAAGCGGCGATAGCTGCACAGGACACGAGGGGCACCGATGCTCCACCCTGTTTCCTCGAACACTTCGCGGTGCAGGGCCGCAATGGCTGATTCGCCCGCATCGATGCCGCCACCGGGCAATTGATATTCAGGGATCGGGGCGGATTGATGGGTTAGCAGCAACCGCCCCTCGCGCACCAGAATCGCATAGGCACCGGGGCGGCGGCGGTAATGCTGGCCGCTGATGGGGGGCTGTCCGAAACGCGGGATCATGGTTCACCTGTCTGTTGCACCCCCCTGATATCGCGGGCCACGATCAGGTGAAAGCCGCCCCTTGGGATCGGCGGAAAAACCCCTATATTGGGCGCAACCGGGCCCGCCTTGGGCGGAGCCGATGACACTTCAAGGATCAATGATGAACGACATCAACCAGATAGCCTGGGACGACAGCATTTTGCCTTTCCAGTTGGACCGCTCGGACATTCGGGGGCGCGTTGTGCGTCTGGATGGCGTGCTGGATCACATCCTAACGCGTCACGATTATCCGCCTGTTGTCAGCGCCTTGGTCGCCGAGGTCGCGTTGCTGGCGGCATTGATCGGTCCGACCGTCAAACTGCGCTGGAAGCTCAGCCTGCAGATCCGTGGCAATGGCGCGGTCCGCACGATTGCCGCCGATTACTTTGCCCCCGAAGCCGAGGGCCAGCCTGCGAAAATCCGCGGCTGGGCTAGCTTTGATGCGGACCGTCTGGACAACCGTCCGCCCTTTGAACAAATCGGCGAAGGATATTTTGCCATCCTGATCGATCAGGGCGCGGGCAGCACCCCCTATCAGGGTATTACGCCTTTGTCGGGAGGGTCGCTGTCGTCCTGTGCGCAAACCTATTTCGCGCAATCCGAACAGCTGCCGACGCGGTTCCAGCTGGCCTCGGGGCTGTCGCAAAGCACCGGTAAGATGGCCGGATGGCGCGCCGGTGGTGTCATGCTGCAAACCCTACCCGCCCAAGAGGTGAATATCTCGGAAGGTGGCAGCGGCGAAAACGGCCTGATCGAGGCGGCGGATATTCTGCAAGGTGCCGAATCGGAAAACTGGAACCGTGCCAACATCCTGCTGGATACGGTCGAAACGCTGGAACTGATCGGCCCGACCGTCAGTCCCACGGATCTGCTGCTGCGTCTGTTCCACGAAGAAACTCCGCGGGTGCATGATTCCCAGCCGGTCAAATTCGGCTGTTCATGTACCTCGGATCGGGTGCGCGATACGCTGGCCATCTATTCGGCCAAGGACATCACGCATATGACAACGCTTGAAGGCATCGTCACCGCCGATTGCCAGTTCTGCGGGGCGCATTACGAATTCGACCCGAACAGCCTCGGGTTCGAAGCGACCGTCGACCCCGAAGGCAATCCGGTGCCCCCCGAAGACAAGGCCGCCGAGTGAACCTGAATTGGTCCGAAACCCACCTGTCCTTGGCGCTGCAATCGGCGGCAAGGGCAAGTTCGGATTTTGATCTGAACCCCGAGGTCAAGGTGCCGGACGCGCCTTTGCGCCCTGCAGGCGTTCTGGCGGCCTTTCATGCCGATGACGGACGGCTGGTGCTGACCAAGCGCGCATCAGGCTTGCGGCACCATCCGGGACAGATCGCCCTGCCCGGTGGCAAGGTTGATCCCGGTGATGTCGATGCCGCCGCCGCCGCTCTTCGCGAAGCGCAGGAAGAAGTTGCCCTTGATCCCGCGCAGGTCCGCGTCCTTGGGTGTCTGCCACCACACCGCACGGTGACCGGTTTTTCCATCACCCCCGTCATTGCCATCATCGACGGCCCCTTTACCCCCATCCCCGAACCCGGCGAGGTGCAAGAGGTTTTCCACCTGCCCTTCCGCCACATCAGCAATCCCGCCTGTTATCGCGTCGAAAGCCGTCGCTGGCGGGGTGGGTGGCGCAGCTATTATGCGGCACCCTTTGGTCCCTATTATTTATGGGGGGCGACGGCGCGCATTCTGATGGGATTGGCGGAAAGGATGAACGCCTGATGCAGATGCCCGACCAGATCATGCAGGATGCCGCCGTGATCCGTGTGCTGGATGCGCTTCAGGCACAGGGTAACCGCGCCTATCTGGTCGGCGGCGCGGTGCGCAATGCCCTGCTGGATGAAGCGGTGGATGACATCGACATTGCCACGGACGCCACGCCGGATCAGGTGATGGCATTGGCCAAAGCGGCGGCCATGCGCCCCGTTCCCACCGGTATCGACCATGGCACTGTCACCGTCGTTCACGACGGTCGCGGGTTCGAGGTGACAACCTTTCGCCGCGATGTCGAAACCGATGGACGCCATGCCGTCGTTGCCTTCACCGATGATCTGGCCCAAGACGCCGCACGACGCGATTTCACCATCAACGCGCTTTACGCCGATGCATCAGGTGAAATTCTGGACCCGATGGGTGGGTTGCAGGATCTGGCCGCGCGCCGTTTGCGTTTTGTTGGCGACCCGAACCTTCGCATCACCGAAGATTACCTGCGTATCCTGCGCTTTTTCCGGTTCTTTGCCCGCTATGGCCGGCACGCCGATCCACAGGCCCTGCAAGCCTGTGCCGATCACAAGCATGGCCTGACCAGTATCGCCCGTGAACGCATCGGGGCCGAGGTGAAAAAGCTGCTGGCGGCCCCCGACCCTGCCCCCTCGGTCGCACTGATGGCGCAGACGGGTGTGCTGGACCTGTTGCTGCCCAATGCCAATCTTGCTGTACTGTCCGCCTTGCTGCGCGCCGAAGGCGACCAGCCCCCTGCGTGGCCGCGCCGTCTTTCAGCCCTGAATCCGCGCGATCCGGCCACGGCGTTGCGCCTGTCGCGAACGCAGGCCAAAACCCAGACCGTCCTGCGCGCGGCCATTGATAACAACTGGACCGTTGATCAGGCGGCCTACCAGCTGGGGGCGGATATCGCGACCGATTATGCGCTGCTGCAATCGGCAGGCGGGCTGGATCTGCCGCAGGACTGGCGCGAACAGATATCACAAGCCGCCTCTGCCAAAATGCCCGTCAGCGCCGCCGACCTTCCCGAACTGCAGGGACCGGCCTTGGGTCGCGGATTGAAAACAGCCGAAACGGCGTGGATCGCCTCGGGGTTTGCGCTGCCTGCCCCTGCCCTGATCGACATGGCCTATCTGGCCGGAAAAGAGCTTTTATGAGCATTCACGCAAGATTTGGCCGTATGGTCGACGCCTTCCGCCCCGCGAATGGTGCACCCCCACGCAGCCTGATGGCGTTTTTCAGATGGTGTCTGTCGGGTGCATGGAAGGGCTTGGGCTTTGCGGCCTTCACCTCGGCGATGGGTGGGGCGGCGGATGTTATTTCGGCGATGTTGCTGGGGATGGTGGTCGATGCGGTCACGGGCAGTTCGCCGGGCACGTTTTGGGCGGAAAACTGGACGACCGTGGCGCTGTTTGCCGGTTTCTTCCTGTTGTTGCGGCCTGCCATTTTCGGCCTGTCGACAGCCAGTTCAAACGTCATCATCGGGCCGAATGTCCTGCCGCTGGTGCTGTCGCGCCTACACCGCTGGACCATGGGTCACGCCATCGATTTCTTCGACAATGATTTCGCGGGCCGTCTGGCACAAAAGCAGATGCAGACCGCCCGTGCCGTAACCGATGTCGCAACCGAGATGGTGAACGTGGTGGCCTTCGCGCTGGCCTCGGTCATCGGATCGGCGGCGTTTTTGCTGGCGGTGGATGGCTGGGGCGTAGTGGCGCTGCTGGTCTGGCTGGTCGCCTATTTCGCGCTGATCCGGTTCTTTCTGCCGCGCATCCGCGCCAAATCGGGGGCGCGCGCCTCGGCTCGTGCGAATGTGACGGGTCAGGTTGTCGATACCATTACCAATATCAAAACCGTCAAACTGTTCGCCCATGATCGCCACGAAGACCGCGTTGCCCTTGGCGCGATGGCAGGTTTTCGCGAAAGGGCGCTGGATTTCGGCGTTGTCAGCACATGGTTCCGCTTGTCGCTGATGATCGTGGCGGGCATTCTGCCGGTGGTTCTGGTCGGTGGCAGCATCCTTTTGTGGCGTCAGGGCGCAGCCTCGGTCGGTGATGTGGCGGCATCGGGCGCGATTGCCATGCGTCTGTCGCAGATGACCGGCTGGGTCAGCATGGCGCTGATGGGCATCTGGGGCAATGTGGGCGAGATCGAGGACGGCATGCGGACCCTGTCCCCGCCCCACAGCCTGACAGATGCGCCCGATGCCATCACGCTGGATCGCGTGCAGGGGCAGGTCCAGTTCGACCACGTGGGCTTCGCCTATGGCCGTGAAAAAGGCGGGATCGACGATTTGAACCTGACAATTAAGGCGGGCCAGAAGATCGGCATCGTCGGTGCATCAGGGGCGGGAAAATCCACCTTGGTGGCGCTGCTGCTGCGGCTTTATGATGTCGAAAAAGGTGCCGTGCGGCTGGACGGACATGATTTGCGCGATGTCACACAGGAAAGCCTGCGCCGCCAGATCGCCATGGTCACGCAGGAAACAGCGATGTTCAACCGCTCGGCCCGCGACAACATCCTGTATGGTCGCCCCGATGCCACGCCCGAAGATGTCATCGCCGCCGCCAAAGCCGCCGAGGCGCATGAGTTTATCCTGACGCTGGAAGATTACGCCGGACGCACCGGCTATGACGCGCATCTGGGCGAACGCGGCGTGCGCCTGTCGGGCGGGCAACGCCAACGGATTGCCTTGGCACGCGCTTTCTTGAAGGACGCGCCGATTCTGGTGCTGGACGAAGCCACCAGCGCCCTAGACAGCGAAATCGAGGCGCAGGTTCAGGACGCCCTGACCCGCGCCATGCAGGGCAAGACGGTTCTGGCCATTGCCCACCGCCTGTCCACCATTGTCGAGCTTGACCGCATTCTTGTGATCGAGGATGGACAGATCCTTGAACAGGGCACGCATTCCGAATTGCTGGCGCTGAACGGAACATATGCAAGATACTGGGCGCGGCAGTCAGGCGGCTTCCTTGGTACAGATGAGGCTGCGGAGTAAAATGGGTGTTTGGACAGTGCAGCGGCTTGGCCGCAAAGGTGACGGCGTTGCAATCAACGGTGATGAACGCGCCCTTGCCGCACTGACCTTGCCCGAAGAAGTGATCGAGGGCGAGGCAACCGATGGCCATATCGCCGCTCCGCGCATTATCACCCCCTCTGACCAGCGGGTGCGTCCGATCTGCGGGCATTACCGTGCCTGCGGGGGCTGTTCCTTGATGCATGCGTCCGACAGTTTCACAACGGCTTGGAAGCAACAGGTGGTCGAAACCGCGCTGGCCGCACAGGGGTTGTCCGCACCGGTTGCATCGGTGCATGTATCACCTCTGAAATCGCGCCGTCGCGCGGTCCTGTCGGGAAAGCGCACCAAGAAAGGTGCGTTGGTCGGCTTTCACGCCCGCGCATCCGGCGTCATCGTCGATCTGGCCGAATGCCACGTCATGCGCCCGCAAATCACCGCCGCCCTGCCCTTGTTGCGTCAAATCACAATCGCCGGTGCCTCGCGGCAGGCGGAACTGACCTTTACCGTGATCCACGGCCCAGCAGGTCTGGATGTCGCGGTACGTGGCGGCAAGCCCATGGACCCCGCTCTGTTGCAGATTATGGCAGGCTTTGCCGAACAGGGTGATCTGGCGCGGCTGGATTGGGATGGCCAGACCATCACCCGCCGCCCTGCATATCTGCCGATGGGCCGCGCACAGGTGGTCCCGCCCCCCGCTGCATTCCTGCAAGCCACCGCAGAAGGCGAAGCCGCCTTGTTGTCTGCTGTACGCGACACCGTTGACGATGCTGGCCGCATTCTGGACCTGTTTTCGGGCTGCGGGACGTTCAGCCTGCCCTTGGCCGAACGTGCCAGCGTCCATGCGGTCGAGGGGCTGGCGGCACCGTTAAAGGCGCTTGATTCGGCATGGCGGCAGGCCCCGGGGCTGAACACGGTCACGACACAGGTGCGTGACATCGCCCGCCGCCCCCTGTTACCCGACGAGCTGGCAAAATTTGACGCAATCGTGATCGACCCCCCGCGCAACGGGGCCGAGGCACAGACCCGCCAGATTGCCGCCGCGCGTGTTCCCCTTATCGCCTCGGTTGCTTGCGATCCGGTGAATTTTGCCAAAGATACGCGCATATTGACCGATGCCGGATATAAAATCGACCGGCTGTGGATCGTGGACCAGTTCCGGTTTTCACCCCACGTCGAAATGGTCGCAGCATTAACGCTTTGCTAGTCACCGTTGCGATAGATGTGGTATCCGCAAATCTATAAAACAAAAAAACGTCAGAGGCAGTGATGAGCAATACCACCCGGCGGACATTCACCATTTCGATGCTGGCTGTTCTGGCAGCCTGTGGCAAACCGCCAAAGGAAAAGCCGAACTTTGTCCGCTATTCCGGCCCGCAAGTGACGCAGGTGCAGGTCGTCAAAGGCCAGCGCCGGATGTATATGTTCAGCGGCAAGACCGTAGTCAAAGCCTATGACATCAGTCTGGGCAATGTTCCCGTCGGTCACAAGCAATTCGAAGGTGACGGCAAAACGCCCGAGGGTGTGTATTTCATCGACCGCTTCAACCCCCGCAGCGCGTTCCACCTGTCGGTCGGTATTTCCTATCCGAACGAGGCGGATCGCGCCTATGCCGCATCAATGGGCCGCAGCCCCGGTGGCGATATCTTCATCCACGGTCGCGGCCCTGCAGGCAACAACCTGTTCCCGAGCCGGCACGACTGGACCGCAGGCTGCATTTCGGTCACGGACGAAGAGATCGAGGAGATCTATGCGATGCTGCTGCCCGGCACGCAGGTGGTCATCTATTCCTGAACCGCATCACAACCGACGTTTTTGAAAAGCCCCGATCCGGTGATCGGGGCTTTGTTATTCCGGCCTATTGCGATGCGGTCAGAAGCGTCCACCAGATCTTGCCCGAGGGTTCTTTATACCACGAAAAGCCCAATTGCGTTGCATTCGGGTCCATGACGACATCCCGCGTGTCACGGTCGCTCATCCATGCCGAAAGGGTCTGGATTTCGGTTTCGTATGATTCCGAGATGTTTTCCCCGACCAGCTTGCCCGTAAAGCCCTGCCGCTGCACGCGGTCCAGGGGTGATGATCCGTCGGACCCCCAATGCCACGCCCGATTCTGTGCCGACATATCGCGCGAATGGGCAAGGGCTGCCGCATCCAGCTGGGCATTGGGCGTCAAGCCGTTCAGGCCGATATTGCCCCGTAAGGTGTTGATCTGCTGCAACACCCGACCCGCGATTGCGGCGTTGTCATCGACCGGAACGGCTGCCTCGACGGGGGCTTGTGCGGCGACCGGCACGGGCTGGTTTTGCAGATAGCGCGGGGCGCATGCCGTCAGCGCAACAACGGAAAGAACCGCGATCAACCTGATTTTCTTCAATTTACCGGCTCCCTCTTAACTCTTTTGTCACTGGTCTTAGCGAAGGCGCACCCTGTCTTCAAACGCAACTCTGCGTGAGAAGGCCCGATGGCCACCGCTTGCGAATAAACGCCGGTTTGATTTGCCGCAACAGGGGGCAGAGGTTATGTTTGCCCTCTCAAACCCCGCCTTCCAGAAGCGGTGACCGAAACCCGAGGACATGTGCAAAATGAGCAAGCCTTCTTCCTTCAACCGCCGCGCCTTTATCGGATCGGCCGTCGCTTTGGGTGCAGCGGGCCTTGCCATGCCTGCATTGGCCCAAGATGCAGCTGCCAATACCGGCCCGCAGCATAATATTTCCAGCTTCCGGATGCAGGACTGGCGTCCGCATTTCCAGAACCTCAACAATGGCGCGATCCTTTGCGACCTGACATCGCGCGCGGTGCATTACTGGTCCGAAGACGAAAGCACCTATCACGTCTATCCCTCGTCCATTCCGGTCAGCACGGATCTGACCCGCACGGGGCGGACCGAAATCATCAAGAAGGTCGAAGGTCCGACATGGGCCCCCACCCCCTCGATGAAGGCCAGCAATCCCGAATGGCCCGATTTTGTCCCTGCGGGTCCCGACAATCCCTTGGGCACCCATGCGCTGTGGCTGTCTTGGCAATATTATCGCATCCACGGCACCCATGACACGCGCAAGATCGGTCGCAAGTCGTCGAACGGTTGTATTGGGCTATATAACGAACATATCGCCCAGCTGTTCGGGCTGGCCAAGGTCGGCACGCAGGTTCTGGTGATGTAATTCAAAAGGAGGCCAGCGCGGCCCCCTTTTTCATATTATGCGACGGGTTCGACCCAGCCGCCGATATTGTCACGGATCACACCCAGCATAACCTGGATATGCGCCGGATCCTCGTTCAGGCAGGGGATATACTGGAATTCATGGCCGCCGGCCTCTTCGAAGGCTTCGCGGATCTCTCCGTTGATTTCTTCCAGCGTCTCGATGCAATCGGATGAAAACGCGGGCGAGATGACGGCGATATCCGTGTGCCCCTGTTTCGCCAGTTCGGCAACATGTTCCACGGTATAGGGCTTCAGCCATTCCTCGCGGCCGAAGACCGACTGGAAGGCGGTGTCGATGATGCCGTCTTCCCAGCCCAGCTCCTCTTTCAACAGGCGCGAGGTTTTCTGGCACTGGCAGTGATAGGGGTCGCCCTGCATCAGATAGCGTTTGGGCATCCCGTGATAGGAGGCGACCAGCTTTTTCGGCACTTTACCGTTCAACGCGCGGCGCACGCTGTCGGCCAGCGCCTTGATGTAATCGGGACGGTTCACATAGGGTTCGCAGGTGCGAACGGCAGGCTGCCATGTCTGTTCCATCAGCGCGCGGAACAGCTGGTCGTTGGCCGTGGCCGAAGTCGGGCCTGCGTATTGCGGATAAAGCGGCAGGAACACGATGCGGCGGCATCCGGCATCGATCATTTTTTGCAGCACATCATGGGTCGAGGGGTTGCCATAGCGCATGCAAAACTCGACCATCACCTGATCGCCCCATTCGTTATGGGCCGCTTCGCGCAGGGCATTCGTCTGCGCCTTGGTGATGGTCATCAAGGGGCTTTCGTTTTCCTCGTGGTTCCAGATCAGCTTGTAATTCTTGCCGGAACTGAAGGGCCGCTTGGTCAGGATAATCCCCTGCAACAGCGGCTGCCATTTCCAGCTGGGCAGATCGACAACGCGCTTGTCGGACAGGAATTCGCTAAGATAGCGGCGCATCGATTTGTAATCATAGCCGTCGGGCGTGCCCAGATTGGCAATCAGGATGCCGGTCTTGGCGGGTTTGATCTTGGGGTGGTCTGCGGGCGCATGTGCTGGCGTCATGGGTTTCATTTCCTGAGTGCATTCAAGGCATCGGCAAGGGCGGTTTTGGCGCTTCCCGGTCGTAGCGGCTTGGGCTGACTGTCCGAAGGCGCCCATCCGGTCAGAAAGACCAGATCGAAGCCGACGTTGATACGGGACGGATCGTCGCGGTCAGGATGATGGGCGGCAAGGATCGCGGCGGCACGACCGATGACATCGCGCCGGGTCGGGCGGCGCAGGCGGGCGTTCATGGCATTGCCTTCGCCCATTGCGCGCAGGTCATGCCCCAGATGGACCAGATCACGATAGCTGGCGCGTTGCGACAACAGATCGGCCACAGGCAGGGCCAGGCCGGCGCGTTGCAACAGGCCGCCCATATCGCGGATCTCGCCCATGGGCAGGATACGGGGTGACAGACCGCCAGTGATTTCGGCTTCTGCCTGCCCCAGTGCCGCGCGCAGTTCCGACAGGGTCTGATTACCGAAGCAAACGCCGATGAACAGCCCGTCCTCGCGCAGGGCGCGGCGGCATTGGGCAATCTGGCCAATCGGGTCTTCGGCCCAATGCAGCGACATGGCGTGGATCACCAGATCATGCGCGCCCTGTTCCAGATCCAGTACCGGATCATCGGCCACGACCCGCGCCTGCGGGAAGCGGGGCCCCCAGATGTCCGGAAAACCGGTCACAAGGGCGGGGGCTGTAAAGGTTCTGTTAACCTCGATCAGCCTATCGTCGATCTCATCCGCGGCAATCTGGTGGAACAGATCGACAAACCCCGTCCGGCGCGCGCGGTCACGTTGGCGCAACAGGGCGGCTTGATCGGTCAGGGCGGGGCGCGTGGTATCTTGGGGGATCTTCATGGGGCTTGAACATAGGGTGCTTTCGGGGGCGATGAAAGTCGCACTGCATCTGCTTTATCCGCCACAGTGCCTGTCTTGTGGGACAGGTGTCGCCGATGGCGGTGCAGGCGCTGTGCATCTGTGTGCTTCCTGCTGGACCGAGGCCCAGTTTATCACAGGTGCGTTATGTGATTGCTGCGGGGTGCCCCTGCCCGATGACGGCACGGGGGACGAACAGGTGCTGGTCTGCGATGACTGCCTAACAAGCGTGCGTCCGTGGTCGCGGGGCCGTGCGGCGATGGTCTATGACGGCACCGCACGCAAGCTGGTGCTGGCGCTGAAACATGGCGACCGGCTGGATCTGGCCCCCGCGATGGCGGGCTGGCTGGCACGGGCGGCACGGCCCTTGGTGATGCCCGACCAGATTGTGGCCCCCATTCCGCTGCATCTGCGGCGCCTGATCAAGCGCAAATACAACCAATCCGCCCATGTCAGCGCCCGCGTGGCGCGCGATCTGGGGTTGGAGCATCAACCCGACCTGCTGTTTCGCACCCGCCATACCCCGGCACAGGACCATCGCGGGGTCAGCGACCGCTTTGCGAATATGACACAGGCGCTGGATGTCCATCCCCGCCGCATCGCGGGACTGCAGGGGCGGCCCGTGCTGTTGATCGATGATGTGATGGCATCGGGGGCGACGGTGACAACGGCAGCAATGGCGCTTTTGCAGGCAGGATCGGGTCCAGTTTCGGTTGCGGTTCTGGCACGTGCGGTCAAGGATCACTAGATAGGGATGCGAACCACCCGAAAGGACCATCATGGCACAGCCAAAGATCCAGATCTATACGACCCGCACCTGCCCCTTCTGCGTCCGCGCCAAAGCGTTGCTGGACCAGAAAGGTGTCAAATATGACGAAACCGATGTGGGCGCGGATGCCTCGAAGCGGGCGGCGATGACCCAGCGCGCCAATGGCAAGCGCAGCGTTCCGCAGATTTTCATCGGTGACACCCATGTCGGCGGCTGCGATGAACTTTATGCGCTGGAACGCGCGGGCAAGCTGGCCCCGATGCTGAAGGGCGCTGCCTGATGTTGCCCGCGTCGCTGACCGTGGGGCTGATCCAGCTGACGGTCGGCGACGCACCGCTGGACAATCTGGAACAGACCATCCCGCTGATCCGGCAAGCCGCCGCCCAAGGCGCGCAATTCGTCCTGACCCCCGAGGCGACGAACCTACTGTCCCCCGACCGCAAATGGCAGCGCAAGACCCTGCACCCCGAAGCCACCGACCCGACCCTTGCCGCCCTGCGGGCCGAGGCAAAATCGGCGGGCATCTGGCTGCTGATCGGGTCGCTGGCGCTGTTGACCGACGATGCTGATGGCCGATTTGCCAATCGCAGCCTGCTGATCGACCCGCAGGGCGATATCGTCGCGCGCTATGACAAGCTGCATATGTTCGACGTGACCATAAGCGAAACCGAATCCTATCGCGAAAGCAGCGCCTATCGTCCTGGTGACAGGGCTGTTCTGGCGAAGGCAGCCGATGTGCCGGTCGGCATGACGATCTGCTATGACCTGCGCTTTCCGCATCTCTATCGGCAATTGGCACAGGCGGGGGCACGGATATTGACCGTGCCTTCGGCATTCAATCCGGTGACCGGCGAGGCGCATTGGGAAACCCTGCTGCGGGCCCGCGCGATCGAAACCGGCTGTTTCATTCTGGCCCCTGCCCAATGCGGCACACATCCCGCCCCCAATTCCCCCGACCGACCCCCGCGCCGCAGCCATGGCCATTCACTGGTCATCGACCCATGGGGAAAATTACTGTCCGATGCAGGTGTGACGCCCGGTATATCCGTTGTTTCCCTTGACCTTAGGGCCGTTGACAGGGCACGGTCGTCCATCCCGTCCCTGACACATGATCGGCCCTTTGCGGCACCGGAACCTTATGACGACACCTGCCCCCCAGACTGACCCTGCGACCGACCGGCTGGCTGCCAGCCTGTTCGCCGAGGTTCTGATTGCGGAACAGCTGTCGCGCAACCTGATCAGCAAGGCACTGCCGGGCGGGATGCAGATCTCTCACTTTTCAGTGCTGAACCTGCTGGCCCATGTGAACGAGGAACGCACCCCCGCCCAGCTGGCCCGTGCGTTTCACGTGACGCGCGGGGCGATGACCAACACCCTGTCGCGGCTGGAATGGGCGGGGCACGTGCATATCCGCCCCGATTGGGATGATGCGCGGCGCAAGTTTGTCTCGCTCAGTCCGGCGGGACGGGCGGCGCGGGACAATGCGCTGGCATCCTTTATGCCGCTGATCGCGGGCGTGGTCCGCAAGATCGGGGCCGAGCGTGTGCGCAGCGCCCTGCCCGTCCTGCGCGAAATGCGCGTCCAGCTGGAAGGCAGCGATTAGGCCTTTCGCGCCGTCAGGATATAATTCACCGACATATCGCGGTCCGACAGCCGCCAGCCATGGGTGACGGGGTTAAAGACCATCCCGCGACGATCGACCGTATCCAGATTAGCGGCACCGGCTTTTTCCGTCAGCTCATCGGGTGTGATGAAGCGTGACCAGTCATGCGTGCCGCGCGGCAGCCAGCGCAGGATCCATTCAGCCCCCAAAATCGCCGCCCCGAAACTGCGGGCCGTGCGGTTCAGCGTGGAAATAATGACCAGCCCCCCTAGACGCACCAGCCGTTCGCAAGTGGCGATAAAGGCGGCGGGGTCAGCGACATGCTCGACAATCTCCAATGCCAGAACGACATCGAAGATTTCGCCGGCCTCTGCCATCGCCTCGGCGGTGGTGGCGCGGTAATCGATGGTCAACCCCTGCTGGTCGGCGTGGGTTTGTGCCACATCGATATTGACCTGCGTGGCATCCGCGCCCGTCACATCGGCCCCCAGCCGCGCCATGGGTTCGGCCACAAGACCGCCCCCGCAACCGATATCAAGGATACGCAGGCCCTTCAGCGGTGCATTGCCTTTCAGGTCACGGGCAAATTCGATCGACAACTGGTCGGTGATATAATCCAGCCGCAGCGGGTTCATCAGATGCAGGGGGCGGAACTTGCCCTTGGGGTCCCACCATTCGGCGGCCATCGCCTCGAATTTGGCAATTTCAGCGGGGTCGATGCTGGTCATTTTTGGGCAGTCCTTCTAGCAGGCGACGTCAACAGGGCTTATAGTATCAGCATGGACCGATTGGCAGGACAAATCTCCGCGTCACATGGCCGCCTTCATCCGGCGGTCGAACCCTATGCGCGACATACCATCGAAGTGGGTGATGGCCACAGCCTTTACGTCGAGGAATGCGGCAACCCCGAAGGCCGCCCTG
Source organism: Paracoccus sp. JM45 (assembly GCF_003590715.1). Lineage (GTDB taxonomy): Bacteria > Pseudomonadota > Alphaproteobacteria > Rhodobacterales > Rhodobacteraceae > Paracoccus. Next base: position 141,089 of record NZ_QQVY01000003.1, on the reverse strand, counting down.
TGGTCGTGCTGCATGGCGGGCCGGGTGGCGGATGCAGCCCCTTTATGCGCCGCTTTTTCGACAGCGCGCATTTTCGCGTGGTGCTGTTTGACCAGCGCGGCTGCGGACAGTCGACACCCGCCGCGTCAGTTCAGGCCAATACCACGCAACATCTGGTCAATGACATTTCCCTGATCCGCGAACATCTGGGCATTGACCAATGGTTGCTGTTCGGCGGCAGCTGGGGCGCAACGCTGGCTTTGGCTTATGCCGAAACGCATCCCGACCATGTCACCGGCCTTGTGCTGCGCGGCGTATTTTTGGGCATGCAGACCGAACTGGACTGGTTCTATGGTGGCGGGGCGGCGCGCTTCTTTCCCGAACTCTGGGACCGGTTTCAGGAACCCATTCCGCAGGCCGAACGCGACGATATGATCGGCGCCTATCACCGCCGCCTGTTCGACGATGACACAGGCCGCCAGACACGATTTGCCCAGCCGTGGCTGATGTGGGAAAATGCGCTGGCGGGGCTGCAATCCTCGGCCTCGGGGCATGCGCCGCCGGAATATGCCCGTGCCTTTGCGCGGCTCGAGAATCACTTTTTCAGCCATAAGTGCTTTCTGGACGAAGGGCAGTTGCTGCGCGACAGAGGCCGGATCGAACATCTGCCCGCCGTGATCGTGCAAGGCCGCTATGACATGGTCTGCCCGCCTGCCAGCGCCTATGCACTGGCGCAGGGTTGGGCGGATTGCCAGCTGCGCTTTGTGCCTGCATCGGGGCATGCGCTGTCGGAACCACGTATTACTGCCGAACTGGTCACTGTCATGGACACCATCCGCGACGAGGACCGCATCAAGAACCGGACACCCCGTACATGAGCCTGAACCTGTTTCTGATCTTCATGCTGGCCAGCGCGGCCGCGGCCGCCACCGGCATCATCTTCCGTCCCGGCGCATGGTATGAAAGCCTGCAGAAACCGTCCTTTACCCCGCCCAAATGGGCCTTCCCCGTCGCGTGGAGCACGATCTATCTGCTGTCGGCCATTGCCGCCGCGCGGGTGGCCCTGTTGCCCGGGGCTGGTGTGGCGCTGGCGCTTTGGGCGGCACAAATCGCGTTGAACACGCTGTGGACGCCGGTTTTCTTTGGCGCACGTCGCATGGCTGTGGCGATGGGCGTCATCGGCGTGCTTTGGGTGGTGGTCGCGGCAATGGTCGTGCAATTCTGGGCGCTTGACTGGCGGTCGGGGCTGCTGTTGCTGCCCTATCTGGCGTGGCTTTGTGTGGCCGCCGGCCTGAACTGGCGCATCTGGCGCGACAATCCGGGGGCCGGCGCGCGCTAAGGCAGCTTGCATTCGCGGGGCTGCGGCGCTATATGGCCTTACAACAGCGGTGCAGGGGTCCAAACCCTGCCCACCGGAACTTCCGCATGGGGCCCGCTGACGGCCCCTTTTTCATGTCCGAAAGGATCCCATGTCGAACGATCTGATCGCCAAGACGGCCATTGACCGTCGCCTGGCCGAAATCATCACGCCCGTGATCGAAGATCTGGGCTACGAATTGGTGCGTGTGCGCCTGCAGGGCGGCAAGACCGCCACGCTGCAGATTATGGCCGACCGTCCCGAAGGTGGCATCAACGTGGATGATTGCGCGGTCATTTCAACCGCCCTCAGCGCCACTTTGGATGTGCAGGACCCGATCGAGGATAACTATTACCTCGAAGTGTCCTCGCCCGGGATCGACCGTCCCCTGACCCGTCTGAAAGACTTCGAGAACTTCGAAGGCTATGAGGCGCGGCTGGACATCAACCAACCCATCGACGGGCGCAAACGCTTCAAGGGTTTGCTGACCGGTGTCGAAGGCACCGAGGTCCTGATCAACATCGAGGATCAGGGAAAGACCCATACCATCGGGCTGGAATTCGACCTGCTGGCCGATGCCAAGCTGGTCCTGACCGACGAGCTGATCAAAGAAATGTTGCGTCAGAAGAAAGAAGCCGGAGTCGAGATCGACAATCTGGACGAATCTGCCTTCGACGAGATCGAAACCGACGATAACGAAGGTGCCGACGGCGCCGCTACCAAGGAGTGAGTTGATGGCGATTACATCTGCCAACCAGCTTGAACTGTTGCAGACGGCGGAAGCCGTTGCCCGCGAAAAGATGATCGAACCCGAACTGGTCATCGAAGCGATGGAAGACAGCCTCGCGCGTGCCGCAAAGTCCCGCTATGGCGCGGAAATGGACATCCGTGTGTCCATCGACCGCAAGACCGGCAATGCCACCTTCACACGCGTTCGCACCGTGGTCGAAGACGATCTGGTCGAAAACTATCAGGCCGAAGTCACGGTCGAACAGGCACGTCCCTATCTGGACAACCCGCAGGTCGGTGATGAAATCATCGATCAGGTTCCCCCCGTCGAACTGGGCCGTATCGCCGCACAATCCGCCAAGCAGGTCATCCTGCAGCGCGTGCGCGAAGCCGAACGTGACCGCCAGTACGAAGAATTCAAGGATCGCGCCAACACCATCATCAACGGTGTCGTCAAGCGCGAGGAATACGGCAATATCATCGTCGACGTCGGCCGTGGCGAGGCGATTCTGCGTCGCAACGAAAAGATCGGTCGCGAAAGCTATCGCCCCAACGACCGGATCCGCGCCTATATCAAGGATGTGCGCCGCGAGACCCGCGGGCCGCAGATCTTCCTGTCGCGCACCGATCCGCAGTTCATGGCCGAACTGTTCAAGATGGAAGTGCCTGAAATCTATGACGGCGTGATCCAGATCAAGGCTGTGGCCCGTGATCCGGGATCGCGCGCCAAGATTGCTGTCATCAGCAACGACAACTCGATCGATCCGGTCGGCGCTTGCGTCGGTATGCGCGGCAGCCGTGTTCAGGCGGTCGTCGGTGAACTTCAAGGCGAAAAAATCGACATCATTCCGTGGAATGAAGATCCGGCCACCTTCCTTGTGAACGCATTGCAGCCCGCCGAGGTCAGCAAGGTCGTTTTCGACGAGGAAGCCAACAAGATCGAAGTCGTTGTTCCCGACGAACAGCTGTCGCTGGCCATTGGCCGTCGCGGCCAGAACGTCCGTCTTGCCAGCCAGCTGACCGGCATGGACATCGACATTCTGACCGACGAAGAAGAATCCAAGCGTCGTCAGGCCGAATTCAACAGCCGCACCGCACTGTTCATGGAAGCACTGGATCTGGACGAATTCTTTGCCCAGCTGCTGGTGGCCGAAGGCTTTACCAATCTGGAAGAGGTTGCATTCGTTGAAGCCGACGAACTGCTGACCATCGACGGCGTCGATGCCAGCACCGCATCCGAATTGCAGGCTCGTGCCCGTGACGTTCTGGAAGCCAAGCATAAGGCCGCCATGGACAAGGCCCGCGAATTGGGCGTCGAGGACAGCCTTGTTGAATTCGAGGGTCTGACCCCCTACATGATTGAGGCATTGGCAAAGGACGGCATCAAGACGCTGGAAGATTTTGCCACTTGCGCCGATTGGGAACTGGCCGGCGGCTGGACCACGGTGAATGGCAAGCGCGTCAAGGATGAAGGTCTTCTTGAACCCTTCGAAGTTTCTCTGGAAGAAGCGCAGGTCATGATCATGACCGCACGCGTGCTTTTGGGCTGGGTCGACCCGACCGAGCTGGAAGAGAATGCCGATGACGTCGACACCGACGAAGATGACAACGATGACGAGGAGGCCGGGGCCTGATCGCCCCGGATGTGTGCACAGCTTGAGCCGTGGTGGACGTGATAAGGACCGGACCGAAGATCCGGAGCGCAAGTGCATTGTCACTGGCGAAACGCAACCCAAACGTGGCCTGATCCGTTTCGTGATCGGGCCCGATGACCAGGTCATTCCGGATCTGGCCGAAAAGCTGCCCGGTCGGGGTATCTGGGTCACGGCGGATCGCGCTGCGATCGACAAAGCTGTGGCAAAGGGATTGTTTTCCCGCGCCGCCCGCACCCCTGTCAAAGCACCCGAAAATCTGGGTGACATGACAGAAGCGGGCGTCGGACGCCGACTGGTGGAACTGGTGTCGCTGGCCCGCAAAACGGGTCGCGCGGTTGCTGGCTTCGAAAAGGTTAAGGGTTGGCTGGCCGAGGGGCGCGCAAAGGTGCTTCTTCAGGCCAGCGACGGGTCTGATCGCGGCAAAGGCAAGCTGTGGACGCCCACCGGCGGACGCTGGTTTGGCTGCATGACGGCCTCAGAATTGGGTTTGGCATTTGGCCGTGATCATGTCATACACGTCGCGCTTGCGGCGGGTGGCCTGACGGACAAGGTGATCTTGGAAGCCGGCAGACTGACGGGTCTGCGCGGGCATGACGACGGCAATACGGCCGTCGGGAAGGAATAAGACGCAGATGAGCGATAAAGACGATAAAAAACCCTTGGGACTTGGCGGCGCAGGCCGTTCGGGTCAGGTCAAGCAAAGCTTCAGCCATGGCCGCACGAAAAGCGTGGTTGTGGAAACCAAACGCAAGCGCGTCGTGGTGCCAAAGCCGGGTGCCGGACAATCCACGATTGATAAAGCGAAAAATCCGCTGACCGCACGTATGGCAGGTGACCCCTCCAAGCGTCCGGCCGGTATTTCCGACGTCGAAATGGAACGCCGCCTCAAGGCACTTGCCGCCGCCAAGGCGCGCGAGGCCAGCGATGCTGCCGAACGTATCGCGCAGGAAAAGGCCCGTGACGAGGAACGCGCACGTCGCCGTGCCGAAATCGATGCGAAAGCAGCCGAAGAACGCCAGCGCGAAGAAGCCCTGAAGGCGAAAGCCGAAGAAGAGGCACGCGTCGCCCGCGAAGCAGCCGAAGCCGCCAAGCGCAAGGAAGCTGCACCCAAGCGCGAAGACCGTGCCAAACCCGCAGCGGCCAAAGACGCTGCGCCGGATCAGGCATCCATCGAAGCAGCAGCTTCGCGCGCCGAAACCAAAGGTGTTTCGCTGAACGTGGCTCGCAAGCCCGAACGCGAAAAGACCGACCGCGACAAGAACAGCAAAACCGCACGCGACGACAACCGTCGTTCGGGCAAGCTGTCGCTGAATCAGGCGTTGAACGGCGAAGCCGGTCGCCCCCGCAGCATGGCCGCAATGAAGCGCAAGCAGGAAAAAACCCGCCAGAAGGCAATGGGTGGAAGCCAGCGCGCCGAAAAGCAATTCCGTGAAGTCAAACTGCCCGAAACGATTGTCGTGCAGGAACTTGCCAACCGGATGACCGAACGCGCCGCAGATGTCGTCAAGACGCTGATGAAAATGGGCATGATGGTTTCCATGAACCAGCCCATCGACGCCGAGACCGCCGAACTGGTGATCGAGGAATTCGGCCATAAGGCTGTGCGCGTCAGCGACGCTGACGTGGAACAGGTCATCAACACTGTTGACGACAAAACCGAAGATATGCAGTCGCGTCCCCCGATCATCACGATCATGGGTCACGTCGACCACGGCAAAACCTCGCTGCTGGATGTGATTCGCAAGGCGAACGTGGTGTCGGGCGAAGCTGGCGGCATCACCCAGCACATCGGTGCCTATCAGGTCACGACCGAAAGCGGCGCTGTGCTGTCCTTCCTGGATACGCCGGGCCATGCGGCCTTTACCTCGATGCGTGCACGTGGTGCTCAGGTCACGGATATCGTGGTTCTGGTCGTCGCAGCCGATGACGCGGTGATGCCGCAGACGATCGAAGCCATCGCCCATGCGAAAGCAGCCGGCGTGCCGATGATCGTTGCGATCAACAAGGTCGACAAGCCTGCCGCCGATGTGAACAAGGTCCGCACGGATCTGTTGCAGCACGAAGTGGTCGTCGAAGCGATGTCAGGCGATGTGCAGGACGTCGAGGTATCGGCGAAAACCGGTCTGGGCATCGACCAGCTGCTGGAAGCCATCGCCCTGCAGGCCGAGATTCTGGAACTGAAGGCCAACCCCGATCGAGCTGCCCAAGGTGCCGTCATCGAAGCCCAGCTGGACGTTGGCCGTGGCCCTGTCGCGACCGTCCTAGTCCAGCACGGCACCCTGAAGCGCGGCGACATCTTTGTTGTCGGCGAACAATGGGGCAAGGTCCGCGCCTTGATCAACGACAAGGGCCAGCGCGTCGAAGAAGCCGGTCCGTCGGTTCCTGTCGAAGTTCTGGGCCTTAGCGGGACGCCGGAAGCCGGTGATGTGCTGAACGTCGTCGATACCGAAGCCCAAGCGCGCGAGATTGCCGATTACCGTCATCAGCATGCAAAGGACAAACGTGCCGCGGCAGGCGCCTCGACCACGCTGGAACAGCTGATGGCCAAGGTAAAAGCAGATGTGAACGTCGCAGAACTGCCGGTGGTCGTGAAGGCCGACGTGCAGGGTTCCGCCGAAGCCATCGTGCAGGCGCTGGAAAAAGTCGGCAACGACGAAGTCCGCGTCCGCGTCCTGCATTATGGTGTGGGTGCGATCACCGAATCCGACATCGGCCTTGCCGAAGCCTCGGGCGCACCGGTTATCGGCTTTAACGTCCGTGCCAACTCTCCGGCGCGCAGTTCGGCCAATCAGAAGGGTGTCGAGATCCGCTATTACTCGATCATCTATGATCTGGTGGATGACATCAAAGCTGCTGCCTCGGGTCTGCTGTCCGCAGAAGTCCGCGAAAACTTCATCGGCTATGCCTCGATCAAAGAGGTCTTCAAGGTCACCGGTATCGGCAAAGTCGCCGGTTGTCTGGTCACCGAAGGTGTCGCCCGCCGTTCGGCTGGTGTGCGCCTGCTGCGTGACAACGTGGTGATCCACGAAGGCACGCTGAAGACGCTGAAGCGCTTCAAAGACGAAGTCAAAGAAGTGCAATCGGGTCAGGAATGCGGTATGGCATTCGAGAATTACGATGATATCCGCGCAGGCGACGTCATCGAAATCTTCGAACGCGAAGAGGTCGAGCGTAACCTGTAAAGGACGCCGGATCAGATACAGGAAAAGGGGCGGCCTACGGGCCGCCTCTTTTTTCATGTCGTTTCCAGATCAGTGCAGTCCAAAGAAAAAGGGGCGACCTTTCGGTCACCCCTTCTTCAGCGTGTTTCAACGGCGCACGCTCCCCTTGCGCCGGATACGCTTATCTGCCGATCGGCTTACCTTCATAGGTACGGCTTCCCACCCGCACCAGAATGTTGCCGCCGGTCGTCGAACCTTCGAAAAGGCCCTGGATCGAGATGTAGCTTCCAACCGAAATCGTACGAATCATGTCAATACCCCTTGTGCTCCCAGTATCTAGATAGTCATGAAATGGTTAAAAAGCAGTACACAACTTCCTCATCTAAGACTTTTTTAGGCAGCCTGACAACAAAAAGCTGTGTAAAACTGTCATTAAAGCCACATCTGTAGGGCGGGGATCAGCGGAATATCTGCTGCTGGCATGGGATAATCGCGCAATTGCTGGGCGCGAACCCACTTTAACGACTGACCTTCACGGGGCTGAACGATGCCATCCCACCTGCGACAGGCGAAAACCGGCATCAGCAAATGGAAGTCGTCATAGCTGTGGCTGGCAAATGTCAGGGGGGCCAGACAGCTGTTCCATGTCTGGATGCCCAATTCCTCGTCCAGCTCCCGAATCAGGGCGGCTTCGGGGGTTTCACCGGCTTCGACCTTGCCGCCGGGGAATTCCCACAGGCCCGCCATCGGTTTGCCCGGCGGGCGCTGTGCCAGAAGCACGCGCCCGTCGGTGTCGATCAATGCGACCGCAGAGACCAGAACCGTTTTCACGACCGGTAATCCGCGTTGATGTCGATATAGCCATGCGTCAGGTCGCAGGTCCAAACGGTCCGTGCCCCCTGCCCCAACCCCATATCGACGCTGATCAGCAATTCATCGTTTTGCATATAGGCGCTGGCAGCAGCCTCGTCATAGCTGGGTGCACGCCAGCCGTTTTCGGCCAGAACCATATCGCCAAAGCTGATTCGCAAACGATCGCGGTCCGCCTCGGCGCCGGATTTGCCGATGGCGGCCACAATGCGGCCCCAATTGGCGTCCTGCCCCGCGATGGCCGTTTTGACCAAGGGCGAATTGGCGATGGCCATCCCGATCTTATGGGCATCCGCATCATCGACAGCGCCTGTAATGGCGATCTCGACGAATTTGGTGGCACCTTCACCGTCGCGCACGACCAGATGCGCCAATTCGCGCATGACGTCATGCAGGGCGGCGGTAAAGGCACGCGCCGTATCACTTTCCAGATCGGTGATCGGCGCAGCCGTGCTGCGACCTGTGGCCGCCAGAATCAGCGCGTCCGAGGTCGAGGTATCACTGTCCACGGTGATCGCGTTGAAGGTCGTGTCCAGTCCACCCGACAGCATCTGCTGCAACAGCGGTGCAGGAATGCTGGCATCGGTAAAGATATAGACCAGCATCGTCGCCATATCCGGCGCGATCATCCCCGAACCCTTGGCAATGCCGGTGATCTTGATGTCACCACCCTGCCCAGCAAATGTTGCCGAAGCCCCTTTTGCAAAAGTATCGGTCGTCATGATGGCATTGGCCGCCGCAGCGACACCACCCTGATCCAGTCCCGCGGCCAGGTCACCGATGACCGCCACGATGCGGTCATGCGGCAGCGGTTCACCGATCACACCGGTCGAGGATGAAAACACCCGCCCGATCGGCAGATCCAGCGCCTGTGCCACAGCCCCCGTCACCGCATCGACAGATTCCTGTCCGCGCGCGCCGGTAAAAGCATTGGCATTGCCGGAATTGACAATGATCGCGGCACCGGCACCATCGTCTTCGGTCGCGGCCAGTTTGGACTGACAATCCAGCACGCAGGCCGCACGGGTCGAGGAGCGCGTGAACGCCCCTGCCACCGATGACCCCGGTGCGATGCGAATCAGGGTCACATCGGTACGGCCCTGATATTTCACGCCTGCGGCAGCGCTGGCGAATTCGACGCCCTCGATCACCGGCAGGTCGGGAAATGCGGCAGGTGCCAAAGGCGAAACCGGAAGACCGGCCTTGCCCATTATTCGGCCTCCAGCAGGTCTGCGTTGTTCAGCAGCGCAGGATCGACGCCTTCGGTTTTTTCGATTTCGGCATCGGCAGTAATGCTTTCGATTTCCGATTCGACCTTTTCACGGCGGACCATCTGGACCAGCTGGTCGCGGACATCGTCCATCGTGGGCGCTTCGCGCAGGCGGCTGTCGTTCAGTTTGATCAGATGCCAGCCGAATTCGGTTTCCACAGGGTCAGAGATCTGGCCTTTTTCCATACCGGCAACGGCCTCGCTGAAGGGGGCAACCATCTGGTCGGCAGCAAACCAGCCCAGATCACCCTTGTTCGGACCCGAAGGACCGGTCGAATGCTGTTCGGCCATTTCACCGAAATCGGCACCGTCATCCAGCTCGGCCTTGATTTTTTCGGCTTCTTCCTTGGTTTCAACAAGGATATGGGCAGCGCTATATTCTGTCACGTCTTCGGCATCTGCGAACATGCGGTCATAGGCGACCTGCAATTCGTCGTTGGTCGGTTCGGCTCCCGCGATGGCGGTGACAGCGGCGGTTGCCAAGGCGTTGCGGCGCTGCAATTCGACCTGCGCGCGGATGCTGGCGTTTTCGGTGGCGGTTCCGGCCACAGCCGTCTGACGCACCAGCTGGTCCAGCATCATGTCGAACAGTGCCTGATCAGGCATATTTGCCATATTCGGGTCCTGAACCGACTGTTTCATGATGATCATCTGGCCAAGGGTAATGTCCTGTCCGTTTACCGTGGCAACAACGGTATCAGCGGTTTCACCGGCGGCCCATGCAGCAGGGGCGGTCAGCATCGGCGCCGCGACAAGGGCGGCGGCCAGCAGGGTCGGTTTGAACATGGGAAATTCCTTTGCACATCATGGCATCAGTCCCTTGTGTCGGGACCGTGCCAACATTGACAGTCAGGCGGGCGCGCCCTACATCCCGAAGCAACTCCGTGGAAGGCACCGCCGCCGCGTTCATTCTGGCCCCTGATACGGCAATGCGGTCGGTGCGGGCAAGTAGGCTGCGGTCACTCGTCTTTCCCAACAACGTGATTGCGAAGGTAACATGCTCGGCATCGGAAATCTGGCAAAGATGGTTTTTGGGACTCCCAATGACCGAATGGTCAAAGGGACGCGTCCGCTTGTGGCGCGCATCAACGCGCTTGAGGAAGACTTCAAAGCGCTCGACGATCAGCAACTGATCGACAAGACACATGAATTCAAGGACCGTGTGGCCAAGGGTGAAACTCTTGATGCCATTCTGCCCGAGGCATTCGCCAACTGTCGCGAAGGTGCGCGCCGCGCCCTTGGCCTGCGGGCCTTCGACGTGCAGCTGATGGGCGGGATCTTCCTGCACCAAGGCAATATCGCGGAAATGAAGACCGGCGAGGGCAAGACCCTTGTCGCCACCTTCCCCGCATATCTGAATGCACTGTCGGGCAAGGGCGTCCATGTCGTCACGGTCAACGATTACCTGGCCAAGCGCGATTCCGAATGGATGAGCAAGGTCTTCGCCCAGCTGGGTCTGACCTGCGGCGTCGTTGTTCCCTTCCAGCCCGAAGGCGAAAAGCGCGAGGCCTATGCCGCCGACGTCACCTATGCGACGAACAATGAACTGGGCTTTGACTATCTGCGCGACAATATGAAGGGTAGCGTCGCCGAAATGGTGCAGCGCGGCCATAATTTTGCTATCGTCGATGAAGTCGACAGTATCCTGATCGACGAGGCACGGACGCCGCTGATCATTTCCGGCCCCTCGCAGGACCGTTCGGACCTGTATCGCGTGTTGGACGGCTATGTCCCCCTGCTGACCGAAGAACACTACAAGCTGGACGAAAAAGCCCGCAACGCGACCTTTACCGAAGAAGGTAACGAGTTTCTGGAGCAGCGCCTGTCCGCCGATGGTGTGCTGCCCGAAGGCCAGACGCTGTATGATCCGGAATCGACGACCATCGTTCACCATGCCAACCAGGCCCTGCGCGCACATAAGCTGTTTCTGAAAGACCAGCATTATATGATCCGCGACAATGAAGTGGCGCTGATCGACGAATTCACCGGTCGTATGATGAAGGGTCGCCGCCTGTCGGACGGGTTGCACCAGGCAATCGAGGCCAAAGAAGGCGTCGAGATCCAGCCCGAAAACGTCACGCTGGCGTCAGTCACTTTCCAGAACTATTTCCGCCTTTACGAGCGCCTGTCCGGCATGACCGGCACCGCATCGACCGAGGCCGAAGAATTCGCCGAAATCTATAGCCTTGGCGTGGTCGAGGTTCCGACCAACCGCGGCATCGCGCGGATCGATGAACATGATCGCGTGTATCGCACGGCAGCCGATAAATATGCCGCAGTGATCGAGGCGATCAAAGAGGCCCATGCCAAGGGCCAACCGACGCTTGTCGGCACCACCAGCATCGAAAAATCCGAGATGCTGTCGGAATTGCTGAAAAAAGACGGTGTTCCGCACAGCGTCTTGAACGCCCGCCAGCACGAGGCCGAGGCGCAGATCGTGGCCGATGCCGGTAAGGCGGGCGTCGTGACCATCGCCACCAACATGGCTGGTCGCGGCACCGATATCCAGCTGGGCGGCAACGTCGAAATGAAGGTGATGGAGGCGTTGAACGCCGACCCTGATGCCAATCCCGACGAATTGCGCGCCCGCATCGAGGCGGAACACGCCGCCGAAAAGGAAAAGGTGCTGGCCGCTGGCGGTCTGTTCGTTCTGGGCACCGAACGCCATGAAAGCCGCCGGATCGATAACCAGCTGCGCGGTCGTTCGGGCCGTCAGGGCGACCCCGGTCGTTCGTTGTTCTTCCTGTCGCTGGACGATGACCTGATGCGGATTTTCGGGTCCGAGCGTCTGGACAAGGTCCTGTCCTCGCTTGGCATGAAAGAGGGTGAGGCGATCGTCCACCCTTGGGTCAACAAGTCGCTGGAACGCGCACAAGCCAAGGTCGAGGGCCGCAACTTCGACATCCGCAAGCAGCTGCTGAAGTTCGATGACGTGATGAACGACCAGCGCAAGGCCATCTTTGGCCAGCGCCGCGAAATCATGGACAGCACCGAGGTCGGCGAGATTACCGCCGATATGCGCCATCAGGTGATCGACGATCTGGTCGAAGACTTCATGCCCGCGCGCAGCTATGCCGACCAATGGGACGCAGAGGGTCTGAAGACCGCCATCCGCGAACGCCTGAACATGAACCTGCCGGTGATTGAATGGGCCGCCGAGGAAGGCGTCGATCAGGAAACCATGCACGAGCGGATCGTCGAAGCGACCGATGCCTATATGGCCGAAAAAACCGCAGGTTTCGGCCCCGAGAATATGGCCCAGATCGAAAAACAGGTTCTGTTGCAGATGATCGACCAGAAATGGCGCGAACATCTGATGACGCTGGACCATCTGCGTTCGGTTGTGGGTTTCCGTGGCTATGCACAGCGTGACCCGCTGTCGGAATATAAGACCGAAGCTTTCCAGCTGTTTGAATCGCTGCTGGACGGGTTGCGCTTTGACGTGACCCAGCGTCTGGCACAGATTCGCCCCTTGTCGGATGCCGAGCGTCAGGAAATGCTGAACCAGATGTCGGAACAGCAGGAAGCGGCGCAGAGCGACCTGACGATGGAGCATGGCGACGAGGAACAGCAAAACAGCGAGGAATCGCTGCTGGCCCCAATGCCCGGCTTTGACGAGAATGATCCTGCGACGTGGGGCAACCCCAGCCGCAACGACCTGTGCCCTTGCGGGTCGGGCAAGAAGTTCAAGCATTGCCACGGCGCAATCGCATAATGTGATCGCGGGGCCATTTGCGTCCCGCGACAACTTTCGCACCCTGCGGGCGGGGGCTTCACCCCCACCACGTCAGGACGCGAAGGACCGCCTTGCGGTCCTAGCCAAGCCGGTCGGGCAGCTGCCAACCACGCAGCAAATCATCGGCTGACATCGGCTTTTTTCCTGACCTTTGTGCTTGCAGCACCTGAATGGCACCCGTCCCGCATACGATGGTGAAATCGGGCAGAACTTGTCCCGGATGGCCGGAAGCGTCGGAGAGCTGGCTGCGCAGCAGTTTTACCCGCTCACCCGCAATATCGCACCATGCCCCCGGAAAGGGAGACAACCCGCGGATCTGGCGGTCAATTTCCGTTGCGGGTTGGGTCCAATCAATCCGAGCCTCGGATTTGTCGATCTTTGCGGCGTAGGTAATGCCGCCTTCGGGCTGGGGTTGCGCGCGCAAAGGCAGGCGGGCCAGCACATCCACCACCAGTTCAGCGCCCATCGCAGACAGGCGGTCATGAAGGTCGGCGGTGGTTTCCTGAACACCGATCGGGGTCTGTGCCTCGGCCAGAACGGGGCCGGTATCCAGTCCGGCCTCCATCTGCATGATGGCGACACCTGATGCAGCATCCCCTGCAAGGATCGCACGATGGATCGGGGCGGCCCCGCGCCAGCGTGGCAAAAGCGAAGCGTGGATGTTGATGCAGCCCATATTGGGCGCATCCAGAACCGGCTGCGGCAATATCAGACCATAAGCCACGACCACGGCAATATCGGCATCGAGGGCGGCGAAATCCGCCTGATCTTCGGGGCTACGCAGCTTTTCGGGGTGACGGACTGGCAGACCCAATTCGTTCGCCGCGACATGGACCGCAGACAGCCGCGCCTTTTGCCCCCTACCCGCCGCGCGGGGCGGTTGGGTATAGACGGCCACAACCTGATGCAGGGCGGCGATGGCCCGCAGGGCAGGCACGGAAAAATCGGGCGTTCCCATAAAGATCACGCGCATATGACAGACTCCTTTGCCTTGATCGAAGGGGTTGGGGGATCAGCGGCGCGCCAGCTTGCCCGATTTTTGCACCAGCATCTTGCGACGCAGCGGCGACAGGTGGTCGACGAAGGTCATGCCGTTCAGATGGTCGATCTGGTGCTGGACGCTGGTCGCCCAGAGGTGTACGAAATCACGTTCCTCGATCTGGCCGTCCGCGTTCAGAAACCGCACGGTGACGGCGCGGGGGCGGCTGATCTTTGCATGGACACCGGGCAGATTGGGGCTGGCTTCGTCATGGTCACGGAACTGGACGCTTGCATGCAGGATTTCGGGGTTGGCCATACGGACGGCCTGCCCGCGCTTGTCGGATGCATCGACCACGGCCAGACGCATCATAATGCCGATCTGGTTGGCGGCAAGTCCAACGCCGGGCATGGCATCCATGGTTTCGATCATATCGTCCCAGATCATGCGAACGGTTTCGGTGATCTGATCAACAGGTTCGGCGGCACGGTGCAGGCGCGGGTCGGTATAGGGAATAAAAGGGCGAACGGTCATCACTTAGTCCTTCAGGATCAGGTGGCCGTCCAGATGGTCGGCCTCGTGCTGCGCGATCCGCGCATCGGGACCGCTTAGTTGCCGCATGTGGTGGCGGCCATTCAGATCATACCAGCCCATGGTAATGGCAACGGGTCGGGTCACCGCCACGGGGCAGTCGGGAATCGACAGGCATTGTTCCGTGGCCGTTTCGGTTTCGGGGGACCGCCAGATAATTTCAGGGTCTAGCATCACCTGCGGATTAGCACGGCCTGCTTTCCATCCGGCGTCCATGACAAACACCCGTCGCAAGACCCCGATCTGCGGGGCAGCCAATCCGCGACCGCCTGCGGTATACATGCTTCCCAGAAGATCGGCAGCAAGGCCCGCCAGATTATCCCCCGCCAGATATCCGGCAGGATCGCAGCGCTGGAACAGGCGGGGGTCGGGATATTGCAAGATGGCATGCACCATCCCCGAGGCCAGATCACCCGTCAAAACGGGCGCAACCGGCGCTGCGGGGATGGGGTCTTCAGCCACGTGCCTGCTCTTTCTTGTATTTGACCATCTTGCGGGTGATCATCTGGCGCTTGATCGCGGACAGATGGTCGATGAACAGGATGCCATCCAGATGGTCCAGTTCATGCTGGGCGCAGGTGGCCCACAGTCCGTCGAATTCGCCGGTCTGCGTCTTGCCGTCCAGACCCAGCCATTCCATCCGCAATTCGGCGGGGCGGGTCACTTCGGCATATTGGTCAGGGATCGACAGACACCCTTCGTCATAGGTGTTCAGCCCTTCCGAGATCCATGTGATCTGCGGATTGACCATCACAATGGGTGCGGCTTCCGCATCGGGATCGCGGGTAGCATCCATGACGAAGATGCGGGCATTGATGCCGATCTGGGGCGCGGCCAGGCCGATGCCGGGCGCCTCGTACATGGTGGCCAGCATATCGGTGGCCAATGTCTCGATCTCGGGCGTGATGCGCGCGATCGGTTCCGCCACTTTTTTAAGCCGCGGGTCGGGATGTATCAGGATTGATCTAAGGCTCATATCCGCGATTTAGGGCATGGCTTCACCATAAGCAATAACAGGCGTATGCAGGAAACGAACCCAAACCCGCGAGGATCCCATGAGCCAGCCTGATTTCGACCAGATCATCGACCGCAAAGGCACGCATTGCAGCAAGTGGGACGACATGCAGGCGGTTTATGGTGTCGATCCCGATGACGGGCTGGCGATGTGGGTGGCCGATATGGATTTCCGTCCGCCGCAAGCGGTTCAGGATGCGGTGGAAAAGGTCGCGGCCAATGGCATCTATGGCTATCCCGGCGCACATCGTCCCTATCTGGATGCGATCTGCTGGTGGATGCAGAACCGCCACGGCTGGACGATCCAGCCCGATTGGGTGCTGACCTGTGCGGGGTTGGTCAATGCGGTGGCCATGGCGCTGAATGCCTTTACCGCCAAGGGCGACGGGGTGATCCTGATGTCGCCGGTCTATCATGCCTTTGCCCGCATCATCCGCGCGCAGGATCGTGATCTGGTGGAATTGCCGCTGGCGCTGCATGACGGCCAGTACCGGATGGATTGGGACGCATGGGAACCCATGCTGAAGGGCCACGAAAAGATGCTGGTTCTGTGTTCGCCCCATAACCCCGGCGGTCGCGTCTGGACCGCCGAGGAACTGCGTCAGGTCGCCGATTTCTGTCTGCGCCATAATCTGGTTCTGGTGTCCGACGACATCCACTGCGATCTGGTCATGCCCGACAGCCCGCGTCACCAGATGATGGCCAATGTTGCCCCCGAGATTCAGGACAGGCTGATCACGCTGGTGGCAGCGACCAAGACCTTCAACATGGCCGGTGCCCATATCGGCAATGCGATCATCGCCGATCCCGATCTGCGGGCGCGGTTCAAGGCGGCGCTGATGGCGGCAGGGGTTTCGCCCGGCATTTTCGGAATGGATATGGTCGCCGCTGCGTTTTCGCCCCAAGGGGCGGCGTGGGTCGATGCGCTGGTCGACTATCTGGACGGCAACCGCAAGATTTTCGACGCAGGGGTAAATGCGATACCCGGTCTGAAATCAATGCCCTTGCAGGCCACCTATCTGTCATGGGTCGATTGTTCGGGCACCGGTATGACGCCCGCCGAATTCACCGCCCGCGTTCAGAAAGGGGCCCGTATTGCGGCCAACCACGGCGCGACATTCGGTCTGGGCGGCGACAATTTCCTGCGCTTCAACATCGCGACACCGCGGGCACGCGTCAAAGAGGCCGTGCAGCGGCTGCAGGATGCCTTCGGCGATCTGCAATAAGGCGCCTGCGTTGCAACCATCCGAAACCCGTCATATACAGCCCATCAAACCGAACGCCCGGAGCATCACCCATGGTCTATCTGGATTTCGAAAAGCCGCTCGCTGATATCGAGGGCAAGGCCGAGGAACTTCGCACCATGGCCCGCAAGGGCGAAGGTGCTGTCGACGTCGAAAAAGAGGCCACCGCCCTTGATAAAAAGGCCGGCGACCTGCTGAAAGATCTGTATAAAACGCTGGACCCCTGGCGCAAAACGCAGGTCGCACGTCACCCCGACCGCCCCCATTGCAGCCAGTATATCCAAGCGCTTTTCACCGATTACACCCCCCTTGCGGGCGACCGCGCCTTTGGCGACGATCATGCCGTGATGGGTGGCCTTGCGCGTTTCGACGATGCGCCCTGCGTGGTGATCGGCCATGAAAAAGGCAACGACACCAAGTCGCGCATCCACCATAACTTCGGCATGGCCCGTCCCGAAGGCTATCGCAAGGCGATCCGCCTGATGGATATGGCCCATCGCTTCGGCCTGCCGGTGATCACGCTGGTCGATACCCCCGGTGCCTATCCGGGCAAGGGTGCCGAAGAACGCGGCCAGTCCGAAGCGATTGCGCGCTGCACGATGAAATGTCTGGAAATCGGCGTGCCTATGGTCAGCGTTGTCATTGGCGAAGGCGGATCGGGCGGCGCTGTCGCTTTTGCAACGGCCAACCGCATCGCGATGCTGGAACATTCGATCTATTCGGTGATTTCGCCGGAAGGCTGCGCCTCGATCCTGTGGAAAGACAGCGACAAGATGCGCGACGCAGCCGAGGCGCTGCGCCTGACCGCGCAGGATCTGAAAAAGCTGGGCGTGATCGACCGCATCATTCAGGAACCGGTCGGTGGCGCACAGCGTGCACCCATCGACGCCATTACCAAAGTAGGTGAGGAAATTGCCCTGATGCTGGCCGATCTTGCCGGAAAATCGCCCGCTGATCTGATCAAGGACCGCCGTTCCAAGTTCCTGACTATGGGTTCGCATTCACTGGCGGCCTGAAACACGGCAATGTGACCTGAAGGCAACAGCCGCCCGTTACGGGCGGCTGTTTGCAATTGCAGACTTGCCCGATCTGCAAAAAATCGGGCAGCTTTCCCCTTGCCCGCAACATGCATGAAAAGGAGGGGCGTTTATGAATGATATCCAACGCTTCCCCCGTTCGATGCATCAGGCCAGCCAATCGCGACAAAGCGTAACGCTGACCGCCTGATTCAGGGCAATCCAACCGGTACCATGACCTGACCGACCGCCGTGGCGCGGCCTGTCCGCATGGCATCATTCCATCAAAATTCTATCCCTGCTGGCCATGGCACCCCCATGTCCGGCGTTTCAAAGGACAGCAACAATGATTGCGCAACTGCATCCGCAGGCCAATGCCCTGCACCCCGCCCTGCATCGTTTGATCCTGCGTCATGGTGCGCGGGCGGTGATATTCGCCCTGTTCCGTGCGATGATCATCAGACGGAAGAAACGGCCAAGGCCGCCCGATCCCTATCACCTCAGCCCGCATATGCGGCGGGACATCGGGCTTGCCCCTTTGCCGCCGCATGTGCCGCGGTATTACGAATTGCGTTAATGAACGCCGGGGCGGGGCTGATAGGCCACGCCCTTCAAACCCGCCTCGGCCATCAATTTGTCCGAGGCGGTCTCGATCCGGTTTTCAAGCCGCCCAAGAAATCCTGCCTGCTGTTCCTCGGGGGGGATGACCGGCAGGAATTCGACAACCGCGCGGCCTTTCAGGATAACCCAGCCACTGCGCGGCCAGAACATGCCCGCATTGACCGCCACCGGCACAACCGGCAGACCCGTCGCCGCGCGAATGGTCGCAACCCCCTGCTTATAGCGTTTGCGCTGCCCCGGCAGGGTCCGCGTGCCTTCGGGATAGATGATCAACTGGCCCAACCCGTCACCCTGCATCCGTTGCCTGATTTCGGACGAGATATGGCTCAGGGCGTCGCGTCCGCGATCACGGTCGATGGGGATGCAGCCGACTTTCCATGCATACCAGCCCATGACAGGCACCCGCATGATTTCACGCTTCATGATAAATGCGCGGCGGGGCACCGCATCGGCAATGACCAGAATATCCCAGAAGCTTTGGTGCTTGGCCGCGACGATACAATCTTCGGTCGGTGCCGTTCCACGGATTTCGCAGACCAGCCCCAGATGCCGCTTGGCCGCCCAGATCAGATGGCGGTTCCAGCGCGTTGCCACGCTGTTTGCACCGACACGCCCATGACGCAGCTTTGGCAGTCCAATCAGTCCGATCAGCACGGTTGCGACGGCGATGTGGATATAGAAGGTCACGTTCCGGACATATTGTCCGAAGGTCGGAGCCTCTGGCACAGCCGAGGTCATCGCACATCCTCCAGCATTTTCAGTGCGGCCCAACGGGTGGCGAAAAAGCCGACGGCAGCGGCGACGAACGGGATGGACAGCGGCATCAGCCAGTCCCACCCCTGAAATCCAAGTCCGGTCAGAAAGCCGCCCGCCGCACTGGCATCCGGCAGGATCGAGACTGCGGCCACGCCGGCCACTGTCCCGATGGCCGATCCAAAGGCGGAACGGCGGGTAAAGCGGCGCACGAAGGCCGTGGCGATGGTCAGATCGCGCGCGCCGATCAGGCGCAGCACACGGATCACCTGCCCGTTGGCGGCCAAAGCTGCCTTGGCTGACAGCGTGATCATAGCAGCCGAGGCCGCCGTGATCAGGATCAATGACACAATGCCCAACATCCGCAGCCGTTTGGCCGCCGACACCAGCGGACGCCGCCATTCGGTGTGATCGTCCAGAACAGCACCCGGCACCTCGGCCTCCAGCCGCAGGCGCAGGCCTTCGGCGTCGAAGTCGTTATCGGTGATAGGCAGGTCGATCAACGCAGGCACCGGCAGGGCATCGACTGGCATGTCCGGGCCGAACCATGGTTCCAGCAAGCGGGCCAGTTCTTCCTGTGGCAGCTGGCGGGGTTCGCCTGCCCCAGGGGTCGTGCGCAGCAATTGCAGCGTGGATTGGACCATGCCGTCCTGCTGGTCCGCAGGCGCACTGACGCGCACCGTGACCGAACCGGCAAGCTCCGATGACCAGTGATCGGCCAGACGGCCCGTGGCCAGCGCCAAGGCCAGCGCAAAAACCGCCAGAAAGGCCATCGCGCCTGCCGAAAACAACGTCAGTTGTGCGGTAAATCCGGTCGGCGGAACGATCCGGTCGCCCTTGCCGCCTTCGTCACGCAGCAGGCTTTTGCATAAAGCCAAAAGGTTCAGTGCCAAAGAGTTGCCCCGTTTCACAAATCAGCCCCCGCCAACTGCAAGTTCCCGCCCGAGATCCGCAGAACCCGCGCCGTTACCTGCGCCTTGGTGGCGCGGATCAGGTTCAGGTCATGGGTCGCCACCAGAACGGTCTTGCCCGATTTGTTCAGCTCTATCAGCAATTGCATCAGCCGCATCGACATATCCCAGTCCAGATTGCCGGTCGGCTCATCCGCCAGAACCACATCGGGCGACAGGATCACCGCGCGCGCCAATGCAGCCCGCTGGCGTTCACCGCCCGACAGCGACGGCGGCAAGGCGCGTGCATGTTGCGACAGTTGCACCCAGCCCAGCAGGTCGCGCAGGGCATCCATATCCACCGGCTCGTGCGCGATGGATAAGGGCAGGGCGATGTTTTCCGCGACAGGCAGATGGTCCAGAAACTGCGGTTCCTGATGGACCACCCCGACACGACGGCGCAAATCCGCAATATCGTCGCGCGACAGGTCGCGCAGTTCATGTCCATAGGCCGTCATCTGCCCTGCCGTCGGCAGCAGATCGGCATAACACAGACGCAACAGCGTCGTCTTGCCAGACCCTGACGGTCCGGTCAGGAAATGAAACATGCCCGGTTGAAGACTTAACGTCATTCCCGACAACAGCTCGGCCCCGCCGTGATAGCCGAATCCGACATCCCGCATCTCGATCAAGCGCCACCTCTTTTCCGTTTCAGCCCGTCTTATGCGGGACATTGCGTCCGGCGCGTCTTGGAAGCCGGACCTTCGCTTGATAGAACAGCCACAAGACGATTGCGAGGGTGGCATGGCTGAATTTAGGTTGAACTGTCCCGGCTGTGGCGCGGAATACGTGCTGCCGCAGGATGCCATTCCCGTCGCCGGTCGTGAAGTCGAATGCAACCGCTGCGACCATGTCTGGCACGCCCGACGCCCTGTCATCCACGCGGGCCCGCTGGATCTGGCATCTTTCACCACGGGGAATGGTGACGGGGATACTGCAGCCCCCTTGCCCCTGCCCCCCGCCAGCAAGCGTCTTTCCCCCGATATCCTTGATATCCTGCGCGACGAGGTAGAGCACGAACGCCGCCAGCGCGAGGCCGAGGCAAACCCCGCCCCCCCCAAGCCCGAACCCGCCAAAGCAGTCTTGCCCGATTTGTCGGATAACGACTGGCCCGCCACCACAGTGACCCTGCCCGCCGAGCCTGCGCGCAAGAAACCGCGCGTGATCCCCGATTTTGCGCAGAAATCGCCCAGCGTCATCCGGCATCTGCCCGCCCGTGCCCCCATTCCGGCCCCCAAGCCGCAGGTTCTGCAAGCGCAACCGGCCCCTGAACAGGTCATCCAGCCCGCAGCGCCAGCAGCGGTGGCGCAACCTCCGCGCGACGGATATCGCACCGGTTTTGCCCTGTCATTGCTGGTCGCGGCCTGTTGTATCGGCCTTTACGTGGCCACGCCCAAACTGGCGGCTCAGGATGCGCCATTGTCCGGACAGCTAACACAAATGCGGGCCGGTGTGGATCAGGCGCGGCTGTGGCTGGCCGATCAGGTTTCACGCCCCGACAGCTGATCGCGTCCTTAGAACCGGCTGCGCAGCCGGTCCAGATAATCCAGTTCATCCTTCGGCCGCGACGGATCGCCCATACGGCGGCGGATATCTTCCAACAGCTCTAATGCGCGCGATGCGGGGTTTGGCCCCCCTTCGCCCAATTCGCTGCGGCTGGCGTTTTGCCGACCAAGCGGATCACGGCCCTGCTGGCCCTCATCTGCGCCGCCGGTGTCCTGCCCGCCAGGGCTTTGACCGGGTTGCTGACCTTCGTAACCGTTTTCCCCCTGCTGGCCATCTTGCGCCTGACGTCCCTGTTCGGCCAGCATATCGCCCATGGATTGCATGCCGTCGCGCATCGACTGGATCGCATCGGCCTGACGTTGCAGCGCACCACCTTCATCGCCCTCGCGTAGCGCTTGTTCGGCATCTTCCATCGCGCGTTCGGCCTGATCCAGCTGGCGGCGGGCCTCATCCCCGCGCTCCGATCCCTGCCCCGGCAATAAACCGCGCTGCTGTTCCAGATCTTCACGCAGGGCGCGCTGGCGGTCGGCCAGATCACCGTTGCCGCCTTCGGTCCGGCCTTCGCGGAACTGGCGCTGCGCTTCGCGGAAGGCTTCGTCCGACAGGCGCTGCTGGTCGCGCAGGGTATCGGCCAGACGGTTCATCGACTGGCTGCCTTCGGACCCTTCGCCCTGCTGGCCCTGTGACTGGCGGACCTGAAGGTTTTCCATCATGCGGTTGAACTGGTCCAGCAGCTGTTCAGCCTCGGCCATGCGGCCCTCGTTCATCAGGCGCTGGATTTCCTCGGTCATCTGGCGGATCTGGTCGCCGGTGATCTGCTGGCCTTCTTCCTGCCCCTGATCGGGGCTGTCAGCCTGTTGCGCTTCGCTTTGTTCGGCCAGCATGCCGGTGTAATCCTGCGTGGCCTGACGCAGCTGGTCCATCAACTGCTGGATTTCATCCGGGCTGGCGCCGTTGCGAATAGCCTCGGACAGCTTTTCCTGCGCGTCGCGCATGGCCTGCAAAGCATCGGACAGACCCCCATCCTCAAGCTGGATGGCCGATTGCCACAAGGTTTCGGCCAGACGGTCACGGGCTTCGGCGGGAAGATCACCCGATTCCAACAGGTCCACAGCGATACGCAATTCCGCATAGAGATCATCGGCGACAAAACCGTCAGGCTGCCACGTCAAGGCGCGCAAAATCTCGGCGCTGCGGC
Organism: Paracoccus sp. JM45; assembly: GCF_003590715.1. GTDB lineage: Bacteria > Pseudomonadota > Alphaproteobacteria > Rhodobacterales > Rhodobacteraceae > Paracoccus. The sequence continues at coordinate 118,460 of NZ_QQVY01000003.1, read as the reverse complement.
GGGCGTTGTCGCGCGACCACAGCAGATCGCGGCGCATTTCGACCAGCGAGGCCGCCAGCGGATTAAAGAACCGCCGCCCCGGCAGAACCGTTGCGCGCGGGGCCGATTGGCCGACCTGTTCGATCCCGTCCACTGCTTTCAACGTCACTTTGACCGGCAGGTTCGCCCAAGGATGGCGGGACAGATCCTGTACCAATTGCCCCTGGATCTGCTGGCGGTTGCGGCCCTGGACCGGCAATGGAAGATCCAGCGGATCGCGCGGGTCGGGATCGATGGCCAGACCAAAGCGGCGGTCCACCTTGGCCAGATCCAGATCAATGACCGCATCGGCGCTGATCACGCCGTGATCGTCACTGGCGGTAAAATCCTGTATCATCCGCCCGTCAGCGCGGCGTGCAGCCGCTTGGCCCAAAGCGACGTCGGGGGCATGATCCTCCAGCACCGTCAGATCAAAGCGGCGGTCCATGACCTGCACGCTGCCGGATTTTTCGGCGCGGAAGACCGGTGCCTGCGGATCATCGCCCTGCAGCTGGCCGATATCCTGCTGGACCGTGCCGTCCCCCCCATAAAGACGGAATTGCAGGAGGCTGCCCTTGGGCAGTTCCAGAACCTCGCCCTCGGGCATGGCGTTCAGATAGATGGCGGGGCGGCGGGTATAGGCGGGCGGCTCGGCCCAGCCTTCCCATGCAGGGCCGCCCTGAACAGCGGCTTGGGCAGTGTTGCGGGGGGATATGGTCGAGGCGATGGCTCCGATCCCCTGCCCCATCTGGCCGATACCGCCAAAAATCAGCGCCATTACAACAGCAACCAATCCGGCCAGCCGCAGTGCAAAAGGGTCACGCCGCGCCAGATCGGCATCGGGGGGAACAGCGCGGGCATGTCGGGACGCCGCCTGCATTTGCGCCAGATGCGCCGCCCACAGCGCCCCTTCGCCACCGATGGCCGCGCGGTCGGAAAGCGCTGTCAAAGGCCGCCCCGGCAAGGTCCGGTCCAACCGCAGCAGGGCATCGGAAAGATGCACCCGATGAAAGCGCAGACCGCCAATGATTGCGGCAGCAATAACCAGAACCAGCCAAATCCCCGCAATCCACGGCAGAACCGCCAAGGGCATTGCCTGAACGCCACCAAGCAAAAGCGCCGCAAAACCCACGCACAGCAAAACGACCAGAGGCAAGAAGGCGGTAATCAGACGTTCCCAGTTCATCCCCCATCGTGTCAGAGTCAGCGCGCGCTGGCCCGCCCGGCTCATTCGTGGGGAAATATCCTCGGGGGTCCGGGGGCAGACAGCCCCCGGCCTTTCGGTTTTATCCTGAGATCGGATCAAAGCCATTCGGGGATGCTATCCCGCGCCAGCATTTCCTCAAACGTCGGACGTGCACGGATGACGGCGAATTGATCGCCATTGACCAGCACCTCGGGGACCAAGGGCCGCGAGTTGTATTCCGAGGCCATTACGGCCCCATATGCCCCCGCTGACCGGAAGGCGATCACGTCACCTGCCTGCATGGCGGGCAGTTGTGCCCCCTTCTGGAAGGTATCACCCGATTCGCAGACCGGTCCCACCACGTCATAAGACTGGACCCCTGCCCCGACCGCAGGTTCGACCAGCGGCACGATGTCATGATGTGCGCCATACATCGCAGGGCGTAGCAGGTCGTTCATGGCGGCATCGACGATCAGGAAATCACGATCCTCGCCGTTTTTGACATAGATGACTTCGCTCAGCAGAACACCCGCATTGCCGACGATATTCCGGCCCGGTTCGATCTCGATCTCACATCCCAGATCACCGACCGTGTCGCGGATGACCTGACCGTATTCCAGCGGCAAGGGCGGCGCATTGTTGTCGCGGCGGTAAGGAATGCCCAAACCGCCCCCCAGATCAAGGCGGGTGATGGTATGACCGTCTTGGCGCAGGGTGTGGGTCAGTTCGGCCACCTTCAGATAAGCGTCGCGGAACGGTTCCAGATCGGTCAGCTGGCTGCCGATATGCACATCAACGCCAACAACCTTAAGGCCCGGCAGGGTTGCAGCCTCGGCATAGACTTCGCGGGCGCGGGCAATCGGAATACCAAATTTGTTTTCCGATTTGCCAGTTGCGATTTTTTCATGCGTCTTGGCATCGACGTCAGGGTTGACGCGGATGGCAATCGGAACCGTCACGCCCAGCCCTTCGGCCACAGCCGACAATGCGCGCATTTCCGGTTCGGATTCGACGTTGAACTGGCGGATGCCGCCGCGAATGGCCAAGGCCATCTCAGCAACCGTCTTGCCGACGCCCGAAAACACGATGCGGTCACCGGGAACGCCTGCAGCCTTGGCACGCAGATATTCCCCGCCCGACACCACGTCCATGCCCGCGCCCAGATCGCCCATCAGCTTTAGCACAGCCAGATTGGAATTCGATTTGACCGCAAAGCAGACCAGATGGTCGGTCCAGTCCAGCGCCTGCCGGAACAGGCCGAAATGGCGGGCCAGAGTGGCCGCGGAATAGACATAAACAGGGGAACTGACCTCGGCCGCGATGCGCGACAAGGGGACATTCTCGGCATGCAATTCGCCGTTCTGATACAGGAAATGGTCCATTACAACTGCGCCGAGACGCCAACGCGGGCATCGCCGCTGATGGTGACACCGCTTTCGGCTTTTTGCGCCGGACGTACGGGCGATCCGTCAACGCCACAGGCGGACAGCGCCATGACGGCCAACAGGGACAGGCGAATGATCATGCCAGTTTCTCCTTCCAGCGGGCGATCTGGGCGCGCACCTGATCAGGCGCGGTCCCGCCATAGCTTTGGCGCGAAGCGACCGAATTATGGACGCCCAGAACGTTAAACACGTCCTGTGTAATGTAGGCATGAACCGACTGCATATCGGCCAACGTCAGGTCAGGCAGATCAATGCCTTTGTCTTCGGCCATCGCCACCAGCGATCCGGTGACATGGTGGGCATCGCGGAACGGCAGACCCAATTCGCGCACCAGCCAGTCGGCCAGATCGGTCGCGGTGGAAAATCCGGTCGAGGCCGCGGCCTCCAGTTTATCCGTATTGGCGGTCAGGTCCGACAGCATCCCCGACATGGCAGCCAACGCCAGCCTCAGGTGGTCGGCGGCGTCAAAGACCTGTTCTTTGTCTTCCTGCATATCCTTGGAATAGGCCAAGGGCAGGCCCTTCATCACCGTAAACAGCGCGACCGTCGCGCCCAAGATACGGCCAATTTTCGCACGGATCAGTTCGGCGGCATCGGGGTTGCGCTTTTGCGGCATGATCGACGAACCGGTGGACCATTTGTCCGACATCGACACAAAGCGGAACTGGGCGGATGACCAGATCACCAATTCCTCGGCCAGACGCGACAGGTGGACGGCGCAAATGGACGCCGCCGACAGGAACTCCAACGCGAAATCACGGTCGCTGACGGCATCAAGGCTGTTGGCCATAGGACGGTCGAACCCAAGTGCCTGCGCGGTGGCGTGGCGGTCGATGGGATAACCGGTGCCTGCCAGCGCCGCTGCGCCAAGGGGTGATTCGTTCATACGGTTGCGCGCATCCTGAAACCGCGACAGATCGCGCCCGAACATTTCGACATAGGCCATCATGTGATGCCCCCATGTGACCGGCTGGGCGGTTTGCAGGTGGGTAAAGCCGGGCATAACCCAATCGGCGCCAGCCTCGGCCTGCGTCATCGCGGACCCGATCAGGGCGCGCAAACCGCTGATGGCGGCGTCGCATTGGTCGCGGACCCACAGGCGGAAATCGGTGGCAACCTGATCGTTGCGCGACCGGCCCGTGTGCAAACGGCCCGCAGGTTCGCCGATAATTTCCTTCAACCGTGCCTCGACATTCATGTGAATGTCCTCGAGCGCGGTCTTGAACGGGAAATCTCCGCCCTCAATTTCTGACAAGACGGTGAGCAGGCCTTCCCTGATCGCTGTCGCATCGTTATCGCTGATGATGCCTTGGGCTGCCAACATGGCGGCATGGGCCCGGCTGCCCGCGATATCCTGGGCGTAAAGCCGTCGGTCGAAACCGATCGAGGCGTTGATCGCCTCCATGATCGCATCGGGTCCGGCGGCAAAGCGCCCGCCCCACATGCTGTTGGCGGCATCAGTGCTGTCGGGCCGGTCGGTCATTTGTCAGTCCTTCGGAGGTCACATGCTGCGTTACGCCCTGCTTTATACGGCACTTGTTTTCGGTGCAAACACCGCCTTTGCACAAACGCCAGATTGGCAGGCTGCCAAAGACAACGGTTTGGAAAAGCTGGTGGTCGTGCAGGATGCCGCGCCAATCAGCGAAAAAGAATTTACCGACCCCGACGGCGGCACCCACACTTTTGCCGATTATCGGGGAAAAGTCATCCTTGTGAACTTCTGGGCGACATGGTGCGCCCCCTGCCGCGAGGAAATGCCCGCGCTGGACCGTTTGCAATCCGAACTGGGCGGCGATGATTTTCAGGTGGTCACAATCGCCACCGGCCGCAATGCGCCTGAACGCATTTCCGCGTTTTTTGACGAAGTCAGCGTGGAAAACCTGCCTGTCCTGCTGGACCCGCGCCAGATGATTTCCCGCGACATGGGGGTCGTCGGTCTTCCCGTTTCTGTGCTGATCGACCGCGAAGGTAATGAAATTGCCCGCTACCTGGGCGATGCCGAATGGGATTCGGATACGGCCAAGACGCTGATTACCCAGCTGACAACGCCCTGACCGCGTCATGCCGGTGACAGGGGGTGATGTGGTCGTTCACCATCCCCGTCGCCTGCATGAAGGCATAGGTGATCACCGGCCCGCAGTAATTGAAACCGCGCTTCTTCAACGCCTTGGACATCGCATGTGATTCGGGTGTGTCTGTCGGCACGCTGGCCATATCCGGCCATGCGTTCTGGATCGGCGCACCACCGACAAAGGACCACAACCAAGGCGCGAAGCCCTGATCCGCCTCGATCTGCAGAAACAGGCGGGCGCTGCGAATAGTCGAAGTGATCTTGCCACGGTGACGCACGATGCCCGGATTGGTCAATGCACGGGCGATGCGGTCATCATCCCACAGCGCGACCCGCGCGGGGTCGAACCCGTCGAATTCCTGCCGGAATGCCGGACGTTTACGCAAAATGGTGATCCAGCTAAGCCCCGCTTGAAACCCGTCCAGCACCAGCTTTTCCCATAAGGCACGGCTGTCATATTCCGGCACGCCCCAGTCGGTATCGTGATAATCGACATATAACGGATCGCTTCCGCACCAGCTGCACCGAGAAAGCATCCGTTAACCCTAAGTTGAAAAAGCCCCTGACGATTCATGCCAGATTAAGTCATCATGCGCAGACTGCAAGCAGAGCTGACAGAGATGGGGCGCGCCGTGAGCGACAGATTCAAGAACAACAGTTCGCCGCTGGAAGATGCGATCCAATTTCAGGATCGCATTACTTTGTCGGCGGTGACAATCGCGGTGGAAAAGGCCAGCGCGGTACTGGCCTTCCAGCCGATCGTACAATCACAAAGCACCAAGGTGCCCGCGTTTTACGAAGGGTTGATCCGCATTATCGACGACAGCGGCAGGCTTGTTCCGTTGCGCGATTTCATGCCGCAGGCAGAAACAACCGAACTGGGCCGCAAGATCGACTGCCTATCTTTGTCGCTGGGACTGAAAACACTGGTCGAGGACCCCTCGTTAAGATTGTCGATCAATATGTCGGCACGCTCGATTCAGTATCCCGACTGGATCAACACCCTGCGTCGCGGCATTTTCGATGATCCGATGGTGGGCGAACGGCTGATTCTGGAAATCACCGAAAGCTCGGCCATGGGAATGCCGAACGAGGTGCAGGGTTTCATGGCCGAGGTTCAAAGCTATGGCATCAGTCTGGCACTGGACGACTTCGGGGCGGGCTATACCTCGTTCCGATACTTACGTGATTTCTGCTTTGATATGATCAAGATCGACGGCCAGTTTATCCGCTCGATCGCGGCAAATCCCGACAACCAGATCCTGACCCGCGCCTTGCAATCCATCGCCCATCATTTCGACATGTTTACGGTCGCTGAATCTGTCGAAACGGCTGATGATGCCAGCTTTCTGATCGATCTGGGGATCGACTGTCTGCAAGGTTACTACTTTGGTGCGCCGACCATTGCCCCGCCGTGGAAAAAGCCGCCATCGCGGGCTGTGCGTTAAATAAAGTCAAATAGCTGTCATCCGACAACGCTTGACCTTACGTCGTTAAACAGCATCCTGACCCTGAAGGCCGGCCGGTCCGGCACCAAGGGAAGGAGCCCGTCATGTCCAAAGCCGTTATCGTTTCCGCTGCCCGCACCCCAGTCGGCAGCTTTATGGGGGCATTCGCAAATGTCCCCGCGCACGATCTGGGTGCCGCCGTCCTGAAAGAAGTCGTTGCCCGCGCCGGTGTTGATCCTGCTGAAATCAGTGAAACCATTTTGGGGCAGGTTCTGACCGCCGCACAGGGCCAGAACCCCGCACGGCAGGCGCATATCAACGCCGGACTTCCGCAGGAATCAGCGGCATGGCTGATCAATCAGGTCTGCGGTTCGGGCCTGCGTGCTGTGGCCTTGGCTGCTCAGCAAGTGATGCTGGGGGACGCAAATATCGTTCTTGCGGGCGGTCAGGAAAGCATGTCGCTGGCAATGCATGCCACCTATCTGCGTGCCGGTCAGAAGATGGGCGATATGCAGATGATCGATACGATGATACGCGACGGATTGTGGGACGCCTTCAACAATTACCACATGGGCCAGACGGCTGAAAACGTCGCTGACAAATGGCAGATCAGCCGTGACCAGCAGGACGAATTTGCCGTCGCGTCACAGAATAAGGCAGAAGCGGCACAGAAAGCCGGTCGCTTCGCGGACGAGATTGCCGCCTATACCGTCAAGACCCGCAAAGGCGAAACGGTTGTCGATCAGGATGAATACATCCGTCACGGCGCCACGATGGAAGCGATGCAGAAGCTGCGCCCGGCCTTTACCCGTGACGGGACGGTTACGGCGGCGAATGCATCCGGCCTGAATGACGGCGCCGCCGCCGTCATGGTCATGTCCGAGGATGAGGCAAACCGTCGTGGCCTGACCCCGCTGGCACGTATTGCATCCTATGCGACCGCCGGTCTGGACCCTGCAATCATGGGCACCGGCCCGATCCCTTCCAGCCGCAAGGCGCTGGAAAAAGCCGGCTGGAAGGTTGGCGATCTGGATCTGGTCGAGGCGAACGAAGCCTTTGCGGCCCAAGCCTGCGCGGTGAACAAGGATATGGGCTGGGACCCTGCCATCGTGAACGTCAATGGTGGCGCCATCGCGATCGGTCACCCGATCGGTGCATCGGGGTGCCGCGTTCTGAACACCTTGTTGTTCGAAATGCAGCGTCGTGATGCCAAGAAGGGCTTGGCCACCCTGTGCATCGGCGGCGGCATGGGTGTTGCCATGTGCCTTGAGCGCTAACCTTCCCCGAACTGCATACGCAACTTAGTTGCGCATGCAGGATTGATTGAATATCATAATTACATAATAAATGTCTGATGAGGGGGTTTCATGTCGAAAGTTGCATTGGTCACAGGCGGGTCCAGGGGGATCGGAGCCTCGATCAGCAAGGCGCTGAAAGACGCAGGCTATATCGTTGCGGCCAATTACGCCGGGAATGATGACGCGGCGACCGCATTTACCGAAGACACCGGCATCAAAACCTATAAGTGGTCGGTTGCCGATTATGACGCCTGTGCCGCCGGCATTGCACAGATCGAAGCCGATCTTGGTCCGGTCGAGGTGTTGGTCAACAACGCAGGCATCACCCGCGATGCCATGTTCCACAAGATGACCCCGCAACAATGGAAAGAGGTGATCGACACCAATCTGACCGGCGTCTTCAACATGACGCATTGCGTCTGGTCGGGCATGCGGGACCGCAAGTTCGGTCGGGTCATCACCATCAGCTCGATCAACGGGCAAAAGGGTCAGGCAGGACAGGCCAATTATGCTGCCTCCAAGGCGGGTGATCTTGGCTTTACCAAATCGCTGGCACAGGAAGGTGCGCGCGCAGGCATCACCGTCAATGCCATCTGCCCCGGATATATTGGGACCGAAATGGTCCGTGCCATTCCCGAAAAAGTCCTGAACGAACGGATTATCCCGCAAATCCCAGTTGGCCGTCTAGGGGAACCCGAAGAAGTCGCCCGCGCGGTGCTGTTTCTGGCATCCGATGATTCGGGCTTTATCACCGGATCGACGATCAGTGCGAATGGCGGTCAGTATTTCGCCTGATCCATCCGCCAGATTAAAAAGGCCCGTGCATTTTGCTCGGGCCTTTTCGTAATTCTGTTACTGTTCAAAGCACTTAGTGGGCCAGTCGTGAAATCCGTTCCTTGATGCGCATCTTCTCGCGCTTCATCTGGACGATTTCGAGATCTCTGGTTCCGGGGTTTTTCTGCGCCTTTTCAACGGCGTCAGACAGGTGTTGGTGTTTCTTGCGAAGCTCCTCGACATGGGAAGCAACTGTCATCACGTCCTCCTTGGAATAGTTCCTCGAACAAGTTGATTGCAACATACCTATGCGATTCTGTCACGAGACTTTTGCAATCCTATCGTGAATCGGCAAACCATCGCGCAGCACGCCTCGCGCCCGCAGTGTCATGTCCTGCGCATTGGACTGATGGTGCATCGCGTCGTGCAGGATAAAAGGCGCCAACAGCCGGAACGGGGCGCGCGCACCCTTGCGGGCACTCAGGATCACGCGACCGGCCTCGCGTCCATGACGGGCAGCAATTGGCAGCACGGTGATGCCGCCCGCACGCCCCGCCAGCGCACCCATTACATTGTCCAGACGATCAGCGCGCTGGATGATGGTCAGCCAGCCCCCCGTTTTCAGCCGCCGCAGACCGGTATCAATCCACAGATCCAGCGGCGTCGCCTCGGTTCTTGCATCGGCGCGCCCTGCATCGGGGGCCAATTTGCCGGCCAGAAAATATGGTGGGTTCATAATAACATGGTCAAAACTGGCCCCGCGCAGGGGTGCGGGCAAGCTGGCCAGATCACCGGTAACAACCTGCATCGCGATACGGTTGAAGGTCGCATTTTCACGGGCAAGGCGGGCGTAACATTCGTGCCGTTCCAGCCCCGTGATCGCCAGATCCTGCACGCGCCATCCAAGGCACAGACTGGCCACCCCTGCCCCGCAGCCCAGTTCCAGCACCGTTTTTCCCGCTTGCGCGGGACAGGCAGCGGCCAGCATCACCGCATCGGCACCAGCGCGATAGCCACGGACAGGCTGCGCAATCCGCAGCCGCCCGCCCAGAAAGTCGTCGATACGGTGGTCAGTCATCCAGTCCGGTGTCGCGCAGAATGGCGCGGGCCACGAATTCGTCACGGTCCGCCACCATCAGCCGCGCAGGCAGAACCCCGACCGAGCCTTCAAGCACGCTCATATGTTGGTCCATCGGAAAGGTCTTGATGCCCTCGGCCTCCAGCAGGCTGGTAGCGGCGGACATACGGACGGGATCATTGCTGCGAAAAAGCTCTTTCATGAACGCGACGTTAAGGCGCGGTTGCGAAATTGTCGATGGCGTGGCAATGCAGGGTGGCAGATACAGGATTATGCCATGACTTTGCAGGAAAATGTCCGCAAACCACTGGATCGGCTGTCAGAAGCCCTAAGCCAGCAGATGGAGGCGGTGAACGCCTTGATCCGCGACCGCATGGCCAGCCGCCACGCGCCGCGCATCCCCGAGGTGACCGCCCACCTGATCGAGGCGGGTGGCAAACGCCTGCGACCGATGTTGACCTTGGCCGCGGCGCAGATGGTCGGCTATGACGGCCCCTATCACATCCATCTGGCCGCGACGGTCGAATTCATCCACACCGCCACCTTGCTGCATGACGATGTCGTCGATGAAAGCAGCCAGCGGCGCGGTCGTCCGACGGCGAACCTGCTGTGGGACAATAAATCCAGCGTGCTGGTTGGCGACTATCTGTTCGCACGCAGCTTCCAGCTGATGGTTGAACCCGGCAATATGCGGACGCTGGAAATTCTGGCCAATGCCAGCGCCACCATCGCCGAGGGCGAGGTCCTGCAGCTGACCGCCGCACAGGATCTGGCCACGACCGAGGATATCTATATCCAGGTCGTGCGCGGCAAGACCGCCGCCTTGTTTTCCGCCGCGACCGAGGTTGGCGGCGTCATCGGCAATGCCCCCGCCGATCAGGTGCAGGCGCTGTTCGATTATGGCGATGCGCTTGGGATCGCGTTCCAGATTGTCGATGACCTGCTGGATTACGGCGGGGCGACAGAAACCATCGGCAAGAATGTCGGTGACGATTTCCGCGAACGCAAGCTGACGCTGCCGGTCATCAAAGCCGTGGCCAAGGCCGATGCCGAAGAACGGACCTTCTGGTCGCGGACCATCGAAAAGGGCGATCAGCGCGACGGTGATCTGGAACATGCGCTGGACCTGCTGGCCCGCCACGGCGCGATGGACGTAGCCCGCGATGATGCGCTGGCTTGGTCTGCCAAGGCCAAGACATCACTGCAGGCACTGCCGGACCACCCCATCCGCGATATGCTGACCGATCTGGCTGATTTCGTTGTCAGCCGCGTCACCTGACAACCGCGACATCGGAACACCAACGCCCGGCCCTGCAAAGGACCGGGCGTTTTTCGTTCCCCCCGAAATATGAAAAAGGGCGAGCCGCTTGCGCGACCCGCCCTCTCTCCGGGAAGAGACCATGAATTACTTGGCCTGTACGAAGTCCGGATAGGCTTCCATGCCCATTTCCGAAATATCGAGGCCGCTGATTTCGGCTTCCTTGCTGACGCGGATCCCCATCGTCACCTTCAGCACCGTCCATGCGATAAAGCTGACCACGAAGACAAATCCGCCGACGGCTAGAACACCGATGGCCTGCGTGCCAAAGCTGGTGTCCGGGTTGGTGACAGGAACAACCATCGTGCCCCAGATACCGGCCACAAGGTGGACAGGGATCGCGCCGACAACATCGTCGATCTTCAGCTTGTCCAGCAGCGGAACCACGAAGACAGCAATGCCGCCACCGACGCCACCGATCAGGATGGATGCAAAAACCGAAGGGGTCAGAGGTTCCGCCGTGATGGCAACCAGACCGGCAAGCGCGCCGTTCAGCACCATCGTCAGGTCGATCTTGCCGTACAGCAGCTGCGTCACGATGATCGCGGCGACAGCACCACCCGATGCGGCCATATTCGTGTTTACGAAGATACGGCTGACGTCTGCGGCATCATTGACCGAACCGATGGCCAGCTGCGATGCGCCGTTAAAGCCGAACCAACCCAGCCACAGGATGAACGTACCCAATGTTGCCAGTGCAAGGTTCGAACCGGGCATCGGCTGCATGCGACCGTCGGGACGGTATTTGCCGGTGCGCGCACCCAGCACGATCGCGCCTGCCAATGCTGCAAAACCACCAGCTGCGTGAACAAGGGTCGAGCCTGCAAAATCCGAGAAGCCCATTTCCGACAGGAAGCCACCGCCCCACTGCCAGCTTGCCTCGATCGGATAGATCAGGCCGGTCAGGATCACGGTGAAGATCAAAAAGGGCCATAGCTTGACGCGTTCAGCCAGCGTGCCGGACACGATGGATGCGGTCGTTGCACAAAACATCAGCTGGAAGAAGAAGTCCGAGGCCGACGAATAGCCGTCATCGGCAACACCGGCGCCGACGGGGTCGATGCCTTTGGGGCTGAACAATTCGCCGATCACACCGGTGATCGTCCAGTCGCCCGGATACATCAGGTTATAGCCGATCATCCAGTACATGATGCCCGCAATCGCGAACAAAGAAATATTCTTGAACAGCTGCGTCGTCACGTTCTTGGAACGGACCAGACCGGCTTCCAGCATGGCAAAGCCGGCGGCCATCCACATCACTAGAAAGCCGCCCATCAGGAACAGCAGCGTATTGAAAATATAGACGACATCCGCGCTAACCGCAGCAGCCGCCTCCGCGGGCGCCGCGGCGTCTTGCGCTGCTGCGGGATACGCCGCCAGCGTCGCAAGTGTCGCGATGAGCGGGAGGGTCTTGTTCATGTGATTAAACCTCGCTTCGTGCCGCAGCCGCCGGTCCGGCTGCCATCGCCCCTTTCATGTGCAATTCCACGGCATCGGCAAAGATTGGCGCAGTCCTGATCCGGCCAGAAAACGGGGATGCACATTCCAAAGGCGCAAATTCGGGCAAAAGCCCGCGAAACAGGCAGTTCTTGTCTGGGAATCGCCCGTGCATGCCTTCAGCCTGTGCAGCATGCCCAAACCTGTACCCGCCAAGGCACGGCGCGGTTCCGCCTTGACCTATCACGGATTGGTCACCCCAATTCCCCTGCAGACAATCTTGCTGTAGGCTGGAGGGAATATTGGCCGGATCAACCGGCATGGCAGACACGCAGGCATCCTAGGCATGAAACGACCCACTGGTACCCCGACCCGCACGGGCAAAAGTCCTGTTGCCGACAAGCGCAACCTTTCGGACAACAAGACCGGCGCGAAAAAGCGTAAAGTGACGCGCCATAACAACCGCAAGCCCCGCAGCGGCGGCATTCTTGGTGCCATTGCCGGACTGGTCGTGCTGGCCTGGCGGATCATCTGGGGGTCGATCTGGCGGTTGGGCATGGTGGTCGTTTTGATCATCGCCTCGGCCACGGCCTATTTCTATATCAGCCTTCCCGAAGCACAGGATCTGTTCGACGGTCGTGCCCGTGGCAGTGTGACCATGCTGGACCGCGACAAACGGGTCTTTGCATGGCGCGGGGAAACCTTCGGTGCCGTGAACAGCGACAAGATTGCCCCGATTTTGAAAGAGGCTGTCCTGTCCACCGAAGATCGCCGCTTCATGCGCCACTTCGGTGTCAGCCCGCGCGGGATCGCCAGCGCTATCCGCATCAACCTTGCGGCCGGTCGTGGGCCGCTAGACGGAAACGGTGGTTCGACCATCACCCAACAGGTCGCCAAACTGCTGTGTCTGGGCGAAACCTTCGATCCCACCCGCTTTGCCAATGAGGCCGAGTTCGAGGCCGATTGCCGTTCGGGCGGCGTCTGGCGCAAGATCAAGGAAGTCCCCTATGCCTTCGCGATGGAGGCGAAATACAGCAAGGACGACATTCTCAACATCTATATGAACCGTTCCTATCTGGGTGCCGGCGCCCGCGGGTTCGAGGCTGCAAGCCAGCGTTACTTCAACAAGCCTGCCAGCGACGTGAATGCACAGGAATCGGCAATGCTGGCCGGTCTACTGCGTGCCCCCAGCTATTACGCGCCAACCGCCAACCTTGCCCGTAGTCAGGAACGCGCCAACGTCGTTCTGGGCCTGATGAACGAGGAAGGCTATCTGACCGATGCCGAAATGGCCGATGCCCGCGCCAATCCCGCTGAACTGTCGCAGGCGGCCAAAGCGCGTGCAGGTGGCTATTTTGCCGACTGGCTGATGGAATCGGGTCCGGGCTTCCTGACCAGCGAAACCACCGAAGATGTCACAATCACCACCACCTTCGACCAGCGCATTCAGCGCGCCGCCGAACGTGCGTTGCAGCGGGTCTTTGATGAAAAGGTCAAGGAAGGATCGACAGCTGAAGCCGCTGTCATCGTCATGTCCGCCGATGGCGCCGTGCGCGCCATGTTGGGCGGGCGCGATACGACCGTAAACGGGGCCTTCAACCGCGCCAGCCAGGCCAAGCGCCAGACAGGGTCCAGCTTCAAACCCTTCGTCTATGCCGCCGCCTTGGAAGCAGGCTATTCCCCCAGCGACCGGATCGAGGACGGCCCCCTGACCATCCGCATTCCGGGCGGCAAGAACTGGTCCCCCCAGAACTATACCCGCCGTTATTACGGACAGGTCACCCTGACCGACGCGCTGAAACGGTCGCTGAACACTGCCACCATCCGCCTGCAAGAGGTTGTGGGCCGTGATCAGGTCATCCGCGTCGCCCATGACTTCGGCATCGTCAGCAACCTGACCCGCAGCCCGTCACTGGGCCTTGGCGCGTCCGAGGCGACCTTGCTGGAACTGACCGGCGCTTATGCAGGCATCCGCAACGGCGGCACATCGGTCGCACCATATGGCATGGTCGAACTTAAGATGCAGGGCGATGACCAACCCATGATGGGTCAGACCGGCGGTTTTGGCGAACGCGTTATCAGCCAACGCGCCGCAGGCCAGTTGATCTATATGATGCAGCAGGTCATTGATTCCGGCACCGGTGGCCGCGCCAAACTGGGGTCGCGTCCGGCTGCGGGTAAAACCGGCACGACCAGCAGCTATCGCGATGCCTGGTTTGTCGGCTTCACCGAACAATATGTGACCGGCGTCTGGATCGGCAATGATGACAACAAGCCCCTGACCGGCGTGACCGGCGGTGGCCTGCCCGCCGAGATCTGGCAGGCGGTCATGTCGGAAATCCACGAAGGCCTGCCTGAACTGGCGCTTTCGACCGTCTCGCCCGATGGCAGCGGCATCATCATGTCCAGCGGCGGCACGACCCCGCAGGTCGTCACCAGCGGCTCCCCCGATGACCCCTTGGCCGCCGCACTTGCGGGTGTGATGAACGGCGTCAATGGACAGTCGTCCCCGAACCCCGCCGCAACGCCGGGCGACAGCAGCGAATCCAGCTCGGACGATGCGCTCAGTCGCGCCTTGCAGGGGATCTTGTCAGGCAACTGACAAGATCATTCACAAAACGACAAAAGGGCACCTCTTGGGGTGCCCTTTTTCAATCCGGTTCGGGGAAAACAGGTTCAGCCCGCTTGGCGCAGGTCCGCAGTCAGGGCCGCAACATCGCCACGGCGGCGTGACAGCATGGCGGCCATCTCGGCCCGCTCGCTTGCCAGCATATTCACACCCTCGATGATGATGTTAAAATACAGATCCTTGCCCGACCTGTCGGACACATGCCATTCGACCTCCATCGGGGCGCGGCCGTTCAGATGGGCGACCGAGGTCACGGCATAGAAGCTTTTCAACTGGCGCGCGCCCGTCACCTCGATCCTCGATCCGATGAATTCATGGAAACGCTTGCCGTATTTGCGACCGATATAGCCCTGAAATGCCTGCTTATAGGCCGCGAAGGTGGCTGCATCTGTCTGGCGAGCCGCTGGCCCAAGGGCCGAACGCGCGATCACATCCACATCGGCATAGCGGGCAAAGATCGCCTCGAATTGCTGATACATCACGGCGGGGGGCTGGCCGGAATTGATGACCTGATAGACCTCGCCCAGGGACTTGTCGATCAGCGCGCTTGCCCCGTTGGCGTCCAGCGCATGGGCCGGACGGAAGGGCAACACGGCTGCAACGCCCGCGCAGGCCAGCATCCCGATAAACCCGCGCCGGTTAGTCCGCATAGGGGTCGATAATCTCGGCATCGTCATAGGGGTCGTAATCTGCACGCTCTTCTCCCAAATCATGGCGGCGGTTCATCAGCCAGATCAGCCGCGTTTGTGCATAGCTATCTGCACTGCCCTGCAAGATACCATCCACCGTGTCCCCGAACCGCGCCCGATCACCGGCTTTTGAGGCGACACGCAGTCCGAAGGCCACCGCGCGGTCCTGTCCGTGAAGCAGGTGATACAGCGGGTCGATCAGCAGATCGACCATTTGCCCCGCCGCATCGCGTCGCGTCGATGGCCCCAGAACCGGCAGTTCGACATAGGGCCCCTCGGGGACGCCCCAGACGGCCAGCGTCTCGCCGAAATCGGTGTCGCGTTCGGCAATGCCGAAACTGTCCATCGCCGGATCGAAGATACCGCCAAGGCCAAGCGTGCTGTTGATCGCGAAACGCGACAGGTTCTGCCCCGCATTCTTGGGCCGGCCCTGCAATACCCCGTTCACCGATTTTACCGGCAGCGACAGGTTACGGCCCGCATTGATAACCATCTGCAGCGGCCCGATCGGCGCATCGGGGTCCACCGGCGCACTGGCCGCTTCGGGATCATCCTTGCCGCGCGCCAGATTGGCGACAGGCCCGATCACATGCGAATCCAGCCCTTTGTTAAAGGCGTGCACGCGACGGTTCTGCGCCTCGTAGGGGTCATTGATGGTGATACCGTCATGCTGGACAGGCGCGGATGCGCATCCTGCCAGAAACGGCAGGGCAACAAATACGGTCAGGATCGTGTGGCGCAAATGATATCCTAACTTACGGGTATTATGACAGACGACGTGACAGGCTGGCATAAGCATGGGGTGGTGATATGGTCGTCACATTATTGTGGCAAGCCCTTGGGTTTTCATCAGGGTGCATGAAGGCGTAAATATGGCGGTAGGTGTAGGTAATCACGATGGACTGCGCGAATTGCGGCAGGCCCGTGCGACAGGTTGGCAATTGTTTGTGGCAGTTGCTGTGTTTTCGGCGGTGGTCAACCTGCTGATGCTGACCGGTCCTTTGTTCATGTTGCAGGTCTATGACCGCGTATTGGCGTCCCGCTCGGTCGAGACTTTGACCGCGCTTTTTGTCTTGGTCATGTTTTTGTTCCTGTTGATGGGTGTAATCGATGTCATCCGCAACCGCGTGATGCAACGCGTCGCAGCCCGCTTTCAGGACCGGATGGAGCCGCGGGTTTTCAGCGCCTCTTTGCGTGAAGGTGCCGTGCGGGGTGACGAATCTGCGGCAACCGCCAGCGGCATGCGCGATCTGGATGCCATCCAGCGTCTGATCGGATCGCCGATCATGCTGGCGTTTTTCGATCTGCCTTGGGCACCGCTTTTCCTTGCCGCGATTTATGTGTTCCATCCGGTCCTGGGCATGGTTGCCACCGCAGGAGGGGCAATTCTGGTACTGACGACAATCGCCAACCGGATGCTGACAAAAACGCCGTTGCAACAATCATCGAGGTCTGCCGCGCAGGCGCAGCGCATGGCCGATCTGTACCGCGACGAGGGCGAGGTGATCTGCGCCCTCGGCATGCGCGGTGCCACCCATGAACGCTGGCAACAATTCCGCCGCGACGCACAGGACAGCACGGTTCGTGCGGGTGACCTCTCGGGTGGTTTCAGTGTGTTTTCCCGCAGCTTCCGCCTGTTTTTGCAAAGCGCCATGCTGGCGGCAGGTGCGTGGCTGGTACTGCGTCAGGAACTGACGCCGGGGGCGATGATTGCCAGCTCTATCATGATGGGACGTGCTTTGGCGCCGGTCGACCAACTGGTCGGCGGCTGGCCCGGTGTGCAGGCCGCACAGGATGGCTGGGGCCGTCTGGGCACCCTGCTGGGACGCCGCCCCCCCGAACCTGCCCGCACCCGCCTGCCCCGCCCCGCCGCCCAGATCGAGGCGCGCAATCTGGTTGTCGCCCCGCCGGGCGAACAGACCGCCACCCTGCGCGGCATCAATTTCCGCGTCGATCCGGGCACGGCCCTCGGGGTGATCGGTCCGTCAGGTGCCGGAAAATCCACATTGGCACGCGCCCTGATCGGCGCCTGGCCCGTGACAGGCGGCTTTATCCGGTTGGGTGGTGCGACCTTGGATCAATATGATCCCGATGTGCTGGGCGGTCTGATCGGCTATCTGCCACAGCATGTAACGCTGTTTGATGGCACAATCTCGGACAATATCGCGCGTCTGTCGAAAAACCCCGATCCTGAAAAAGTCGTTCAGGCCGCCCGCGCCGCCGCCGCACACCAGATGATTCTGGACCTGCCGCAGGGCTATGACACCCGCATCAGCCAAACCGCCGGTCGCCTGTCGGGCGGTCAGATCCAGCGTATCGGTCTGGCGCGCGCGCTTTACCCCGACCCGGTGATGCTGGTTCTGGACGAGCCGAACTCGAATCTGGACAATCAGGGGTCCGAGGCGCTGAATCAGGCCATCCGCCGGATCAAGGCCCAGAACGGTGCCGTGATCATCATGGCCCACCGTCCCGCAGCCATCAATGAATGTGACAATCTGCTGGTCATGGAGGCCGGTGTCGTCCGTGCCTTTGGCCCGCGTGAAAAGGTATTGCAACAAATGGTCAAGAATTCGGCCCAGATCCTGCAATCCAGTGCAGGCGGTAAAGTCGGGGGCGTCGCATGACCGGACCGAACGAAAACCGCTGGTCGGTCCGTGGCCCCATCATCGCGGGCGTGCTGGCGATCGTGACCTTGGTCGGGGGCTTTATCGTCTGGGCGACCATTTCCCAGATATCCGGCGCCGTCGTCGCCAGCGGCCAGGTCGAGGTTGAACAGCAACGCCAGATCGTCCAGCACCCCGACGGGGGCGTGGTGGAAACCATCGCCGTCAAGGATGGCGCGGATGTCAAAGCCGGCGATCTGCTGATATCACTGGACGGGACACTGCTGCGAACCGAACATATCATCGTCGAAGGCCAGTATTTCGAAATTCTGGCCCGCCGTGGCCGGTTGGAGGCGGAACGCAGTAACGTCGATACGATCACCTTCCCCGAAGAACTGCTTGAAACCGCCAAGACCGATGAGAGCCTTCAGGACCTGATTGCGGGTCAGACCAGCCTGTTCCAGACCCGTCTGGACACGCTGCGTCAGTCGCTGGACCAGCTGCAACAGCAAAGCGAACAGATCACCTCGGAAACGGCGGGGATCGATGCACAGATCGATGCGATGATCAGCCAGCGCGACCTGATCGGCAAGGAACTGGCCGACCAGCAAAGCCTGCTGGACCGCGGCCTTGCACAGGCCTCGCGCGTTCTGGGTCTGCAACGCGAAGCTGCACGTATGGACGGTGAACTGGGGTCGCTTCAGGCCAACCGCGCCTCGGCGTTGATCCGCCAGACCGAACTGGAAATCCAGCGTTTGCAACTGGGATCGGAACGTCGTGAACAGGCCGAAACCGAACTGCGCGATCTTGGCTATCGTGAACTGGAACTGGCCGAACGTCGTCGCAGCCTGATCGAACAGATCAGCCGCCTCGAGATCCGTGCCCCTGTGTCCGGCCTTGTCTATGACATGCAGGTCACGACGCCGCGTTCGGTGATCCAATCTGCCGAACCGCTGATGTATCTGATCCCGCAGGATCGTCCGCTGGTCATCGGTGCCCGCATCCAGACCATCAACATCGACGAGGTTCTGATCGGCCAGCCGGTCGTGTTGCGATTCTCGGCGTTTTCGTCACGCACCACGCCGGAAATCGACGGACGGCTGGACCGTGTTTCCGCCGATGCCCTGATGGATGAAGCGACACGTTCGCTTTATTATCGGGCCGAGGTTTCGATCCCGCCCGAGGAAATCGAAAAGCTGGGCAATCTGGCCCTGGTCCCCGGCATGCCGGTCGAGGTGTATATCCAGACCAGCGATCGCAGCCCCATGGCCTATCTGATGAAACCGCTGGCCGATTACTTTAACCGCGCTTTCCGCGAAAGCTGACAAGACACGGTTGCCTTGTGTTCTCCTCTGACGCAGCTTGCTGACATCAAGAGGAGGATCACAATGCTGAGAGTATTATCCCGGCCCGCCACCCGCATGATGGAGCGATGGCTGCCAGACGCGTTCATCTTTGTCATTGTGCTGACATTGGTGGCCGCAGCGGCGGCCATGCTGACCCAAGGCACACACCCCGTCGATCTGATCCAGATGTGGGGCAACGGCTTCTGGGAATTGCTGCAATTTGCCATGCAGATGCTTCTGGTGCTGGTCACCGGTTTTATTCTGGCCTCATCCCCGCCGGTGCGCAAAATTCTGGCACGGATGGCCGGTCTGGCCAAAAGCCGTGGCGCGGCCATTGTGCTGGTCACGGTGGTGTCGCTGGCCGCCAGCTGGATCAACTGGGGCTTCGGTCTGGTTGTCGGCGCGATCTTCGCCAAAGAGATCGCCCGCCAGACCCGCGTCGATTACCGCCTGCTGGTTGCCTCTGCCTATTCGGGTTTCATCATCTGGCATGGCGGCATTTCGGGGTCGATCCCGCTGACCATCGCCACATCGGGCCATTTCACCGAAAGCCAGATCGGCGTCATTCCCACCAGCCAGACGATTTTTGCATCGTGGAACCTGATGATTGTCGCCGCGCTGTTTGTTCTGGTGCCACTGGCCAACCGGTTGATGTTGCCGCTGGAACATGAACAGGTGCTGGTCAATCCCGAAAACCTGCGCGACAGGGAAACCGCCCCTCGATCCGCCCTGCCCACCCCGGCCGAGCGCTTGGAAACCAGCCCCCTGCTGATGTATCTGATCGGCATCCCCGGTCTGGCGTGGCTGATGATGCATTTCCTGAATGGTGGCGCGCTGAACCTGAACATCGTGAACTTCATGTTCCTGTTCCTTGGCATCATCTGCCACGGATCGGCCCGCAGCCTGCTGGCCGCGCTGGACGAAGGTGTGCGCGGCGGCGCGGGCATCGTCATCCAGTTCCCCTTCTATGCCGGCATCATGGCAATCATGGTCCAAAGCGGTCTGGCGGCGAATCTGTCGGAATGGTTCGTATCCATTTCGACCGCGACGACCCTGCCCTTCTGGAGCTTTATTTCCGCAGGCATCGTCAACATCTTCGTGCCATCAGGTGGCGGCCAATGGGCGGTGCAGGCCCCCGTCATGCTGCCCGCAGCCGAGGCTTTGGGTGCCGATGTCGCCAAGGTCGCGATGGGCGTTGCATGGGGTGACGCATGGACCAATATGCTGCAACCCTTCTGGGCGCTGCCGATGCTGGGCATCGCGGGCCTGAAAGCGCGCGACATCATGGGCTTTTGCGTCATTCAGCTGCTGGTCGTCGGCATCGTCGTCGGCGGTATTCTGTATTACATCTGACAATATGTGGGGGGCTTGCCCCCACATAGCCCTGAGGTCAGGTCTTTTTGCGACGCCGCTTCGTGGCGCGCTTAACCTCGGCCAGACGCGACTTGGTGGACATCCGCCCGATCGGACCACCACGACGGCCTTTGAAACGCCCGCCACGGGGCATGCTTTTGCCATCCAGTTCCAACAGCTCCAGCGTCAGGCCACCGGTGACGGGGATCGCCTCGGCCAGACGGACGGTCACGCGCTGTCCGACGCTGATTTCCAGACCGGTATCGCCGCCGATCAGGGTATGGGCGTCGGGATCAAAGTGGAAATATTCCTGCCCGATGGACCGGATCGGCAGCAAGCCATCGGCCCCCGTTTCATCCAGCCGGACAAAGGCTCCGAATTTCTGCACACCATTAATGCGACCCGTCATTTCCGTGCCCACGCGTTCGGACAGATAGGCCGCCAGATAGCGGTCGGTCGTGTCGCGTTCGGCGGCCATGCTGCGACGTTCGGTTTCGCTGATATGGGTGGCGGTTTCGGACAGACGCTCGATTTCGTCCGCGTTCAGCCCGTCCTTGCCCCAGCCATGCCCCGCGATCAGCGCCCGATGCACGATCAAATCGGCATAGCGGCGGATGGGTGACGTGAAATGCGCATAGCTATTCAGCGACAGGCCAAAGTGGCCAAAATTTTCGGGGTGGTAATAGGCCTGCGTCATCGAGCGCAGGGTCGAGATGTTGATCAGCTCGTCGAAATCAGTGTCCTGCGATTGCGCCAGCAGGCGGTTCAGGTGGCTGGTGTGCAGCACCTGCCCCTTGGCCAGCGTAAAGCCGGAGGCTTGGGCGACTTCGCGCAGCGCATCGATCTTGGCAAGGCTGGGTTCTTCATGGACGCGGAACAGCAGCGGGCGTTGGCGTTTGGACAGTTCCTCGGCCGCGGCGACATTGGCCAGCACCATGAATTCCTCGATCAGCTTATGGGCGTCGAAGCGTTCGCGGAATTTCACATCCTTGACGCGGCCATCCGGCGTCAGCTCGATCCGGCGTTCGGGCAGGTCCAGTTCCAGCGGCTGGCGACGTTCGCGTGCAGATTTCAGCAGGTCGTAAGCGTGCCACAGCGGCGTGATGACATCATCCATCAAGGGCGCGGTCTGTTCGTCAGGATTGCCATCGGCCCCCGCCTGCGCCTGTTCATAGGACAGGCTGGCGCGGCTGTTCATCATCGCGCGCTGGAAGGTATGGCTGACCTTATTGCCCTGCGCGTCCAGCCGCATCCGCACGGTGATCACGGCGCGATCCACGCCTTCATGCAGCGAACACAGATCGGCGGACAAAGCCTCGGGCAGCATCGGCACAACGCGGTCGGGGAAATAGCTGGAGTTGCCGCGGTTCCACGCCTCGCGGTCCAGCGAGCTGCCGGTGCGGACGTAATAGGCGACATCGGCGATGGCGACCCAGATGGTCGCGCCGCCGTCATCCTCGACCTGTGCGGCGACCGCATCATCATGGTCGCGCGCGTCGGACGGGTCGATCGTCACCAGCGGCAGGTCGCGCAGATCGTCGCGGCCCTTCATGGTGGCGGGCTGGGCGGATTCAGCTTCATTGATGACGGCATCGGGGAATTCGTCGGGGATACCATGCTGATGGATGGCAATCAGGCTAACGGCACGCGGGGCCGATGGGTCACCCAGACGGTCGATAATCCGCGCCCAAGGCACGCCCATGCGGTTCTTGGGGCCGACCTGTTCGCCCTGCACCAGTTCACCGTTTTCCGCGCCCAAAGTCGAGTCGCCGCGCACACGCCATTCACGGTCCTGTCCTTTGTCGATAGGCATGATGCGTCCGCCCTCGGTATCCTTGCGGAAAATACCGGTAATGCGGTTGGGGCTGGCGGTGACGCGGCGGATCATCCGCGCCTCATAATTATACTCCTCGCCCACGGCAGGGGTCAGGCGGGCCAGAAAGCGGTCACCGCGTCCCAGTGCCGGATCGCTTTCGCGCGGGATATACAGGATGCGCGGCATCGGACCTTCGTTGCGCCAATCCATCGGACGCGCAAACAGATCGCCCGACCCGTCAGGGGCCAGCAGTTCCAGCACAGTCACCGGCGGCAGCTGTTCGGCGTCAAGGTAATGCTTGCGGCGGCGCTCCAGCTGACCGGCGCCTTCCAGCTCTTTCAGCATACGCTTGAGGTCGATGCGGGCGGCACCTTTGATGCCGAACGCCTTGGCGATGTCGCGTTTGGAATTGGCTTCGGGGTGTGCAGCGACCCATTCCAAAATTTGTTCTTTGTTGGGGATCTGGGTCATCTTCTTACCTGTCATATTGGCCCCAACGCTGCCAGGCAGGTCAGAGTTCGCGTGTCATATCCCGATGCGGGATTCCCCCGTCATCGTAAACCGGTCCTTGCGCCACAAAGCCAAGTTTTTCGTAAAACCCAATGGCATGTGTCTGCGCGCCCAGCTTGGCAACCGTCACACCGGACTGTTCGCGCAGAATATCCATCGAGACGCGGATGAGCTGCGCCCCCAGACCTATGCCGCGTGCCTGTGCCAGAACACAGACCCGCCCGATCTTGCCGATATTGCCGTTTATCAGCAATCGCGCCGTGCCGACAGGGGTATCGCCCTGCCATGCCAGCAGATGGATGGCCTGATCATCCAGATCGTCCATTTCATCGGCTTCGGGGACGTTCTGTTCCTGAATAAAGACCGTACGGCGCAGGGCGTGGCAAGCCGCCAGATTTTCGGTGCGTTCGATCTTCATGCGAAATAGCTTTCAAGAATGCGCTGATAGATGGTTTTCAGCTGATGGACCTGCGCCACCGGCACACGTTCATCGACCTGATGCATATGATGCCCGACAAGGCCGAATTCAACAACGGGGCAGTGGTCTTTGACAAAGCGGGCATCCGACGTACCCCCCGACGTGGACAGCACAGGCTGACGGTTGGTTTCCTGCGTCACGATCCCGCGCACCAATTCCACAAAGGGACCGGGTTCGGTCATGAACGCCTCGCCCGAGATGTTGGTCGATACCGCCAGCGTCACACCGGTTTCGGCGCTAAGACGCGCGGCGCGTTCGGTCAGATCAGCGGCCAGAGACGCGCCGGTATGCAGGTCGTTAAAGCGGATATTGACCACCGCGCTGGCCCGTTCGGGGATCACATTCGACGCGGGGTTGCCGCAATCAATGCTGGTGATTTGCAGCCCCGACGGATCAAAATGATCCGTGCCCTGATCCAGCGGCGTGGCCGTCAGGTCCGACAGATAGGTCGTCAGCGCATGCAGCGGGTTTTTGGCGCGGTGCGGATAGGCAGCATGCCCCTGCACACCTTTGGCCGTAATGCTGAAGGTGGCAGACCCGCGGCGGCCGATCTTCATCATCTCGCCCATCACATCGGGGTTTGACGGTTCGCCGACCACACAGGCATCCATGCGTTCGCCATTCGCTTCCATCCAGTCCAGAATGGCGGTGGTGCCGTCTTTTGCTGGGCCTTCCTCATCACCTGTGATGGTCAGGATCACCGCGCCATCGGGGGGGGTGTCACGGGTAAAATCGATGGCGGCGGCGACAAATGCCGCGACACCCGACTTCATATCGGTCGCGCCGCGCCCCCAGATCACACCGTCTTCCAGATGGCCGCTGAAAGGCGGATGCGTCCATGATCCCAGATCACCCGGCGGCACGACATCGGTATGGCCGTTAAAGCCGAAGCTGCGCGCGCCTTTTTCACCCCAGCGGGCAAAGAGGTTCGAGGTGCCGTTGCGGTCCACCCGTGTCACAGTGAATCCGGCATCGGTCAGCAGATCGCCCAGCAAAACCAGCGCGCCGCCTTCCTCGGGGGTGACAGAGGGGCATTGGATCAGGCGGACGGTCAGGGCAGCAGCGTCGGTCATCACAGGCTCCAGATTTCAAAGGCGCGGCGGATCAGGTTCAGGCCGGTCAGGATCAACAGCACCAGCGTCCAGCGCCGGAATTGCGCCACATCCAGACGGTCCTGCAAGGCAAAGCCCAGCTTCATTCCGGCAAAGGCAGGGATACATAGCACCGCCGACAAAGGCAGCGTCTGTGCGTTCAGCACCCCCGAGAAAAGATGTGCAACCGTCAGCACAACAGCTCCGATCAGGAATACCACGCCCTGAACACGGACCTGTTCGCGTTTGTCGATGCCGATGGACAGCAGATAAACGATCAGCGGTGGGCCCCAGATACCCGACACGCCCCCGTAAAGACCGCCGATCATACCGGACACGGCCTCGGCCCGTTTCTGGTGATGCAGGTTCAGAACCAGCGGGCGCCCTGACAGTTGCCAGATTGCAAAGGCGGTGATCGGTGCCCCCAACAGGGCATACATCATCCACTGCGGGATGATCGTGGCAAAACCCGCCGAAACGCAGATAAACAGCGCCACCATCCCGATATGCAGTCGGAATTTGCGGGTCGAGGCAACGGCAGGGGCGACCCCGTCGCGCAAGGCCTGCTGGATGTTGGTGAACAGCGTCGGCAGAATCATCGCCGCTAGCGCCACAGGGGCCGCCATCATCGACCCGAACGCCGAGATCATGACCATCGGCATTGCAAAGCCCAAAGCACCTTTGACGAAACCCGCAAATAGGGTCACGCCGAAGGCTGCGATAAATTGCCAAAGCTCTAATCCGAACATGCGCGCAGGCTAACTGCTGCATCTGGAAAGGAAAAGTGCGCTTTTCAGTGACATCACCAGCCAGATTTAACTGCGACACATTCGATCATATAACCATCATATTTAGCAAATTTATTGCGCTGCGACTGCGAAGAGCTTATTCATGCCGCAACGCCGCGAAAGGATGAACCGATGAAAGACATGCAGCACCGGACCGAAACTGCCCTGTCCGAGATCGAGGGCCTGCTGGCCCGCGCCACGCAATTCCTGCGGGGTCAGGTCACCACCGATGGCCGCATCGACGCGCAGGCGCTGGAAAGGCATCAGCATGCTGCCCATGCGCTGTCGTGGCTGGCCACCTATGTCGAATCCCTGAAACAGCTGCATGCATGGACCGCCCGCGTCAGCGGTCCAATGGAACGTCTGATTGCGCAGATCGGCTTTGGCGAATATTTGACCCAGATCGCCCATGGCATCCCCATGAGCCAGACCGAATTCGCCCGCCTGTCGGACCTTGGCGTCGAATGGACACCGTCTGACGCTGTAACTGCGCTGATGGCAGGAAACACGCCGCGAGCCCGTGCGGAACTGGCCGCCTTGATGGCACAAAGCCCCGGTGCGGCGACCTTCGGCGCATCGGGGCTGGATGAGGATCTTGAGATGATCCGCGACCAGTTCCGCCGCTGGACCGACGATAAGGTCGTCCCCCATGCCCATCAGTGGCATCTGGACGACCAGCTGATCCCGATGGAAATCATCGACGAACTGGCCGATCTGGGCGTCTTCGGCCTGACCATCCCCGAAGATCAGGGGGGCCTGGGCATGTCCAAGGCTGCCATGGTCGTTGTCTCGGAAGAACTGTCGCGCGGCTATATCGGTGTGGGGTCCCTTGGCACCCGCAGTGAAATCGCCGCCGAGTTGATCATCGGCGGCGGCACCGACGCGCAAAAGGCCCACTGGCTGCCCAAGCTGGCCAGCGGAGAGATCCTGCCCACCGCCGTTTTCACCGAACCCAATACCGGCAGCGATCTGGGCAGTCTGCGCACCCGCGCCGTCAGGGATGGCGATGACTGGGTGGTGACGGGCAACAAGACATGGATCACCCATGCCGCCCGCACACATATCATGACGCTGCTGGCCCGCACCGACCCCGCCACCACCGATTATCGCGGGCTATCGATGTTCATCGCCGAAAAGACGCCGGGCGACGATGCCGCCCCCTTCCCCACCCCCGGCATGACCGGAGGCGAGATAGAGGTCTTGGGCTATCGCGGCATGAAGGAATACGAGCTGGCCTTTGACGGCTTCCGCGTGGCGGGCGACAACCTGCTGGGCGGCGAAACCGGTCAGGGCTTCAAACAGCTGATGCAGACCTTCGAATCGGCCCGCATCCAGACCGCTGCCCGTGCCATAGGTGTTGCCCAAAACGCACTGGAACTGGGGCTGCAATACGCGCTGGATCGCAAGCAATTCGGCAAGCCATTGGTCGAATTCCCCCGTGTTGCCGATAAATTGGCCATGATGGTTGTCGAAATCATGATCGCACGACAGCTGACTTATTTCAGTGCGTGGGAAAAAGATCACGGTCACCGTTGCGACGTCGAGGCAGGTATGGCCAAACTTCTGGGTGCCCGCGTTGCATGGTCCAGTGCCGATAATGCCCTGCAAATCCATGGTGGTAACGGTTTTGCGCTGGAATACCAGATAAGCCGCGTGCTGTGCGACGCACGAATTTTGAACATCTTTGAAGGCGCTGCAGAAATTCAGGCACAGGTGATCGCCCGCCGTCTTCTGGGATAAGCAGCAACAGGGTGGATCGGCAGGTGAAATAAGGTTATTTCACGACAGTTTCTGAATTCCCTCCTAAGGAGCCCGCCATGTCGTTCACCTTTCGCCCTGCTTTCTTCGCTGCTGCCGCTGCGACATTGACCCTTGCCGCCTGCGCAGATCAGCCCAAGGGCGATCCGATGGGCGGCATTCCGGCCAATGACTATGTTCTGGTCGGCATCGCCAACGGCACCGTGCCGCTGCGCAACATCACCATCACCGTGCGCCCCGAAGGCGTGTCGGGTCGTGGCCCCTGCAACGGCTATGCCGCCAAGAACACCGCGCAGCTGCCCGCCGTCGCCTTCGAGCCGCTGCAGACCACCGGCGTCAGCGATTGTAAGGATGCCGCCGTCGAACAGCGTTTCTTCGATGCACTGCAGCAAGCCAATGTGATGGAATATTACGGTGGCGTCCTGCGCATCAAAGGCCCGACCTGGTTGATCTTTGAAAGCGGTCGCCCTGCAAACCTGCAAACCGACGCGCTGTCCTCGGCCCGCGGTAACGAATAATCACTGCGACGGCTGGCCCCTGTCGCGGGCCAGCCGTTTGATCAGACGATCCCGCGCTGCGGGCAGATGGCGGCCCACCAATTCGGCCCCAAGACGGTTTTCCAGAAAATATCCGGTGATGGCCAACCCTTCGTGCAGACCATGCGCGCGGTTGGTATCGACCCCGCCCATGATCGCGGGCAGCGGGAAAAGCCGGTCCGCCCATTCGCCTGCCCCTTCCCGACTGACAGCCCGCCCCGATCTGGGACTGACATAGGCCAGCCCGTCTTGCGCGCCGGTGACAGCACAAGACGTCAGGTCCAGCCCGAAGCCCATTTCATCCAGCAGGCGCATTTCCCACGCCAGATATAATGCGGGCCAGTCGCCGCCTGCCTCGATCAGATCCAGCAAAGCCTCGGTCTGTTCGACAAGTCGGGGATGCGGATCGCGTTCCGGCAAACCGAAAACCAGCAATGCACAAATCGCGTTCAGACCCGCAAGCGCCAATGCGTCCCCCATCAGATTGGGGCGCAACCGCAAAGGCTCTATCGTGAAGGTTCCCAGCTGTTCTGCCTGACGTGCCCGCCAGCGCAGGCTAAGGCGTGCGCCCGGTTGCAACATCGCCACCCGCATCCGCGAGGTGCCGCCCGGAACGATGCCTGAATGGCGACCATGTTCCAGCGTCAACACGTCGATAATGACCGAAGTTTCACCATGTGTCCGGCGGGCAATCACCGTACCTTCTGCTTGCCATTCCATCCACATCTCCGATCGGGGGACAGGATGCGACAACAAAAGCTGCAGGGCCAGATGTCAGAACGTCCGGCCCCGCAAAATCGTCTTTACGCCACCAGCGTCAGGCTATCCTGAAGGTGGCGCTGTGCCATATCGCGACCCGAACGCCCTTTTACCAGCATACGGACCGATGGCGCGCTGCGGGTCTCATCGGCCAGTTCGGGGAACAGGGCCAGAATTTCTTCGCGCGCGGCAGGACCTACTGATTTCAGCGCTTCGGCGCCGGTATAGAGCGATTCCGTCTGTGCACCGTTCGAGGTAACAATCTGGTGCTTGTCGAACAGGAAATGCGTATAGCTGACTTTGGTCATCTCCTCGGCCAGTTCGATCCCGTCCAGCGCCAACAACTGCTTGGCAGCCACCAGCACTTCTGAGGTGCCAAACATCTGCTGTGCAATGGCCGAGCGTACCAATATGCGATGCTGCGGCGACACCAGCAGATCATTGATCGGCAAGCCGCCCCCCAACGCACCTGCGCGGATCCGCACGGGGCGCATTTTGGGCGATGTCGCCAGATCGACCGTTACGCTTCCGATCCAGCGCAGCGGCTGGGCACCATCATCGGCGGTCATCACCAGATCACCGGTTTGCAAATTTTGAACCGCAACCTCACCCGAAGGGGTGGCAATCATGGAGTCCGCTGCAAAACAAACATAGTTGATGTCAGTCCGGTCGGCATTGAACGAAACAGTCGTACTGTTCGAAACCGAATTCAGTGTTATGCTCTGGATTGGTTTTGCTTGCTGAACCGCGATATCGGCTGCAGTGAAAGACGGCGCCAGATAAAGATCGCCATTGGTCATCTGCACAATACGCGCACCCAGTGTCGCAGTCGTGCCATCGGTATAGGTTATCGTGGCGTTGTAATAGACAGCAGTATCATGGGTATAGCTTTCCGCAGTCCCATCCTTATCACGATCGATAAGATAGCTGTCATTTGCCGCAGAGTTATTGTTGTCCATCGTCGTCGCGGTGCCAGTGCCGGTATTGTCCTGCACTGTCTGGGCTGCAAAGATTTGCTTGGACAAGGGATCGGCAGCAGTGCCGTATGTCTGACCAATGAACGAACTTGCATTTTCAGCTGCGTTATTGCCTTCGGTCGGATCAAGAGCCGTCGTAGAATTTCCAAGATACAGAACGTTCCAAGTTAATGCCGCGATGCAACTCCTAAGATAAGGGTATAAGCAGCGCTCGAACCAAGCGCCCACAGATTGACTGGATCAACCCTTACGGGAGTCTTGTTGGAATAAAAACAGCTTAAAACAGTAAATAGCAGTCATATTAGTATTAATAGAGCATGGCCCTATAATCGCCTAATTTGATTAAATTATAGGCTTATTGTATACGGCTGCGGGTGGGCGCTTTGGCCCGACGACGCTGGCGGGCCTGTCCTAGCAATGTCACCGTATAGATCACCAATGCTGCCCAGATCATCGGGAAGGCAACCAGTCTGGCCCCTTCGAACGGTTCGTGGAACAGGATTACGGCACACAGAAAGATCATCGTCGGCGCGATATATTGCAGGATGCCGATGGTCGACAGCCGGATCAGCTTGGCACCATTTGCGTAGAACAGCAGCGGAATGGCGGTAATCGGACCGCAGGCGATCAGCATGACCGTGTCAAAGCCATTCTGTGCGAAATGCGCCTGTCCCTGCATTGGCTGCCAGATCAGGAAAGCAGCCGCGAAGGGGGTCAGCAGCAGCACCTCCAGCGTGAAGCCCTGATTGGGGCCAAGCGGCAGGCTTTTCTTGCAATAGGCATAAAAGCCCCAGCTGAGCGTCAGGCCGACGGCCACCAAAGGCAGGGTTCCCGCGCTGATGGTCAGGATGATCACTGCAAAGGCCGCCAGTGCAATTGCGGCAATCTGGCCGCGCGACAGCTTTTCCTTCAGCAGGGTCGCGCCCAGAAAGATGCTGAACAGCGGATTGATGTAATACCCGAGTGCCGCATCCAGCGTATGCCCGTTTGCGATGGCCCAGACATAGATCGTCCAATTGGCCGAAATAAGGATTGCCGTCAGCGCAGCCATGGCCAGCAGACGCGGGCTGCGAAGGGCGGCGTGCACCTCGGTGGTGCGGCCTTGCCAGATCAGCACGGCACCGGCAATCGGCAGGGACCAAAGAACCCGATGGGCAATAATTTCGGCAGCCGGAAGATGTGACAATGCTTTCATGAATACCGGCAGCACCCCCCACATCATATAGGCGGTGATAGCGAATATCAGCCCTTTGGGCGAATCGGTTCGGGGGTCGGGGATGCTGTCCATGGCCAGTGCATATTCTGCAAGCAGGGACGGCGCCAGATGTCAGAACAGGCCGTCCTGATCCAGCAGGGTCTGCCCGTCACGGCTTTCGATCTCCAGCACCCATAGATCGGGGTCACGGGACCGTTGGCGGGCGATGGCGGCATCGATATCGCGTTCGGGGCCAGTGTCGATCCGGACCCAAGGGCGGGTGTCGCTGTCCATGTCCCATTCGCGCATCCACAGATCCGCCTGACCGTCCAGACGCGCGCATTTCACCAGCACCGCACCCGCCGTGTCATCGCCCCGCGCCGTGACATAGGCAGGAATGAACGCCTGCCCCAGTCGCGCCAGATAGGCCGCCACCCAGATGCCGGCGGCCAGTCTGGCCTCAGTCATTCCCGTCGCGGAAGCTGAGGCCCATTTCGTCAAAGCGCTCGGCCTCATCCTGCCAGTTTTCACGGACGCGGACCTGCAAGAACAGGTGGCAGCGACGGCCCATGAATTCTTCCAGCTCGACCCGCGCGGCCTGACCGATGGCCTTGATGGTTTCGCCACCCTTGCCCAGCACGATGCCCTTATGGCCCTGACGCGCGACATAGATGACCTGTTCAACGCGGGCGCTGCCGTCGTCTTTTTCTTCCCAAGCCTCGGTTTCCACGGTCAGCTGATAGGGAATTTCTTCGTGCATCCGCAGGGTCAGCTTTTCGCGGGTGATTTCGGCGGCGATCATCCGCATGGGCAGATCGGCGATCTGGTCTTCGGGGTACAGCCACGGGCTGACCGGCAGGGTTTCCGCCAGCCAGCGACGCAGGCCGGGGCACCCATGACCACGTTCGGCAGAAATCATGAAGGTCTGCACAAAGGGGAATTTTTCGTTCATCTCGGCGGACAGGGCCAGCAAAGCCTCGGCTTTGACGCGGTCGATCTTGTTGATGACCAAGGCCACAGGGGTGTGCTGGGCGATCTGGCCCAATTGCTCCATGATGGATTCCACGCCTTCGGTCATGCCGCGATGCGCCTCGATCAGCAGCAGGACGATGTCACCATCCGACGCCCCGCCCCATGCGGCGGCAACCATGCTGCGGTCCAGACGGCGCTTGGGGCGGAAGATGCCCGGCGTGTCGACAAAGACCAGCTGGCTTTGGTTGTCCATGGCGATGCCACGGATGCGCGCGCGGGTGGTTTGCACCTTATGCGTCACGATCGCGACTTTCGCCCCGACCATCTGGTTCAGCAGCGTGGATTTACCGGCATTGGGTTCACCGATCAGCGCGATGAAACCCGCACGGGTTGGTGGCGTCTCGGGGGTGGTGTCTTCCAGAGTCATGATGTTCCTTCCAGCCGGGTCAGCAACGCCTGTGCGGCGGCCTGTTCGATGCTGCGTTTTGTTCCTGCTCCCTTGGCTTGGGCATTTTGCCCGTCAGCCAGTCGCACGGTAATCAGAAAGACCGGCGCATGATCGGGACCACTGCGTTCGGTTTGTTCATAGACGGGGGGCGGCATGCCTTGGGATTGTGCCCATTCCTGCAATGCAGTTTTGGCATCACGGCTGTCTGCGTCAACATTTTCCAGACGGCTTTTCCAATGGCGCAGCACAACCTTGCGCGCAGCATCGAAACCCGCATCCAGATAAACGGCCGCCAGAACAGCCTCCATCCCGTCGGCAAGCAGGGCTTCCTTGCGACGCCCGCCCGACAGCATTTCGGATCGACCCAGCTTCAACACCTCACCCAGCGAGATTTCGCGGGCGATGGCGGCGCAGGTTTCACCCTTGACCAAGGCGTTATAGCGGGGGGCCAACTGCCCTTCGCTGGCCTTTTCGTCGGCAAAGAAAAGCGCCTCGGACATAACCAGCCCAAGGACGCGGTCGCCCAGAAATTCAAGCCGCTGGTTGTCGGGACGCGTTGGGCTGGCGATCGAGCCATGCGTCAACGCGCGCACCAGAAGTTCGGGCCGAGAAAACTCGTGGCCCAAGCGGCCCATAAAGGCGCGAATGTCAGCTCCGGGGGTCACTCCACCGCCTTAAAGAAGCGGTCGGCGCGCCACGTCCAGAAATACAACAAGGATTGCCCCGCCGAGGAGAACATGATCCGGTCGGCGCGCCCGATCAGATATTTGGCCGGAACAAAGCCCAGACCGCCGATTTCCTGCGGGAAACGCGAATCCTCGGAATTGTCGCGGTTGTCGCCCATAAAGAAGTATTCACCTTCGGGGACGGTAAAGGTCGGGGTGTCGTCAGCCACCCAGCCATCAAGGATATTCAGCACGTCATGGCTGACTCCATTGGGCAGTTCTTCGGTAAAGCGCTGCTTGATGCAATCATCGCCATTCCCGACCGGATCGTTGACGCAGCGCGGGATCAGACCCTGCGGGCCCTGTTCTTCCTTCGTCTCGATGAAATCGGGTTTCTGGGTCACGGGCACTTCTTCGCCGTTCAGCCACAGGCGGCCACCCTTCATCTGGATGGTGTCCCCCGGCAGACCGATCAGGCGCTTGATAAAATCGACGTTCTTGGTGGGATGGCGGAAGACAACGACATCACCGCGTTCGGGATCGGAACCCAGAATGCGACCATCGATCGGGCATGCCGCAAAGGGGCACGAAACCGCCGCATAGCCATAGGCCATTTTATTCACGAACAGGAAATCGCCAATCAGCAGCGTATCTTTCATGCTGCCCGAAGGAATCCAGAACGGCTGGAAAAACAATGTCCGGAAAATACCTGCGATCAAAAGCGCCCAGAAGACGGTTTTGATCGTTTCCCAGATGCCGTCCTTTTTCGGGACCGTGCTATCGGCCATAATATGTCCGTTCCTTCTTGGCGCTCATGCGGCCTGCCCGCACCCGCGCGTTCTTGATCCCCCAAAGGGGGCAAAGTCAAGTATTGGCAGGGCCGGGGCGGGCCTCGATGACCACGAAAGCCTGTGCCCACGGGTGATCATCGGTCAATGTCACATGCACGACCGCGTGATGCCCCGCAGGCGTCATGGCCGCCAGCTTTTCCGCCGCCCAACCTGTCAGTGCCATCACCGGCTGTCCGCTAAGCAGGTTCGTCACAGCCATGTCACGCCAGCTGATCCCCATGGCCAGTCCCGTTCCAAGCGCTTTCGAGCATGCCTCTTTGGCGGCCCACCGCTTGGCCAGCGTTCCGGCCTCATCCGCGCGGCGGGCGGCTTTGGCCAGTTCCGTGTCGGTAAAGACGCGCTTGCGAAAGCGATCACCAAAGCGGTCCAAGGTGCCTTGAATGCGTTCGATATTTGCCAGATCGGTGCCGATGCCAAGGATCATATGCTATGCTTTTTCCCGCAATCAGGCACGGGCGTCGGCCATGCGACGGTGCATTTCACGGATCGCAGCCTCCAGCCCGACAAAAACGGATTCGGCGATCAGGAAATGACCGATGTTCAATTCCTTGATCTGCGGGATCGCGGCAATGGGGGCGACGGTGTCATAGGTCAGACCGTGGCCTGCGTGAACCTCCAACCCCAGACTGTCGGCCAGTTCCGCCCCCTTCCGCAAAGCCTCCAGTTCGGCGTCGCGTTCGGCATGACGGCCTTCGGTGTCCAGATCGCAATAGGCACCGGTGTGCAATTCCACCACCGCAGCACCAATTTTGGCCGCGGCACGGATCTGTTCGGCTTCATGCCCGATAAACAGCGATACGCGGCAGCCCGCATCACGCAGGGGCGCGATGAATTCGGCCAGCATGTCCTGATTGCCCGCAACATCCAGACCGCCTTCGGTGGTGCGTTCCTCGCGCTTTTCGGGCACGATACAGATGGCATGGGGGCGATGGCGCAGTGCGATCTGCTGCATTTCCGCGGTCGCTGCGATTTCGAAGTTCAGCGGCAGGTCCAGATTGGCCATCAGCGCATCGATATCGGCGTCGCTGATATGGCGGCGGTCTTCGCGCAGATGCGCGGTAATCCCGTCGGCACCGGCTTTTTCCGCAATCCGCGCCGCACGCAGCGGGTCAGGCCACGGCGTGCCGCGGGCATTCCGGATGGTGGCTACGTGGTCGATATTAACGCCAAGGCGCAGCATGGGATCCTCCGCAAAAATTTGACAGCAGTTTAGCGGGATGCGGGCGGGGATGCCAGTTCGGTCGGGACCGCCCACCAGCCTTTGCGCGAAAGCGTCGCAGCCGCCGATGCCGCACTGCCCGCGCTGTCGAAAATGCCAAAACAGGTCGCCCCAGACCCCGACATCCGGCTGAACCCCGCGCCCGAATGGTCCAGCGCGGCCAGCACATCGCCGATCACAGGGGTAATGGACATCGCTGGTGCCTGCAGATCGTTGCGCGTGGACGCCAGCCAGCCGATTAGCGCGCCAGCATCGGCGAAGGCAGCAATATCGGGCATGGGTGGATTGTCACGACAGGTCATCGCCTTGAAAATCTGCGGGGTAGAAACCGCGACAAGCGGATTGACCAGCACCAGATGCAGCGGCGGAAGGGTGGGCAGCGGCGTGATGATTTCGCCCACCCCCTGCATCCGTGCTGTGACCGATCCGACACAGACCGGCACATCCGCGCCAAGTTGTTCGGGGTGGGCAGGCAAAGCATGCCCCATCTGCGCCATCCCGCGCAGCACGGCAGCAGCATCCGCCGACCCGCCGCCGATACCCGATGCCACGGGCAGGTTCTTGGTCAGGCGAATCGCGGCATCGCCCCCTGCCAACCGCGCCGCTCGCAGGCATAAATTGTTATCGCCGGCGTCCAGACTCGCCGAAAAGGGGCCGTCGATCACCAGCGACGAAGGGCCCGATGACATCTGCACAACATCCCCGACGGCTGCAAAACAGACCAACGAATCCAGCAGGTGATAGCCGTCATCACGCCGCCCCGTCACATGCAGCGTCAGGTTCAGCTTGGCAAAGGCATCCTGCACGACTGTCATTCGGTGGCGTCAGCCTCGGATTTGGGCTGGGGCGTGGGATTGGTGTCTGCCGATGCACCCTCATCCTTCAAGACGGCATCCAGACCGCGATCCAGCTTGTCACGGATGCGTTCGGGCTTGACCTCGCCCGAGGCGGCGGGGTCAAAGGACAGCGCACGACGCCACTGGATCTGCGCCTCGCGCTTGCGGCCGACCTTCCAGTAGATGTCGCCCAAATGATCATTCACGACAGGATCGGAGGCCATTGTGCCGATGGCAGCCTCCATCGGGGCGACAGCTTCCTCATAGCGGCCAAGGCGGTAATAGGCCCATGCCAGCGAATCAAGGATATAGCCGTCATCGGGCGACAGCTTCACCGCCTTTTCGATCATCCCCAAGGCGCGATCCAGATTTTCGCCGCGGTCGATCCATGAATAACCCAGATAGTTCAGCAGGCTGGCCTGATCGGGGCGGATTTCCAATGCGGCCTGCAGATCGGCCTCGGCGCGGTCAAACTGGCCGTCGCGTTCCAACGCGATGCCGCGCGCATAAAGCGGGAACCAACGCGCGGGGGCCGGCGCATCCTCCAGCAACTGCAGGGCTTTGTCATAGCTGGTGATGGCGGATTTATAATCCTCTTGCTGGCGCTTCACATCGGCAAGGGCAATCCACGCGGGGGCCATATCGGGATAGGCCGCCGTCAGTGACAGCGCTGCCTTTTCAGCATCATCGGCGCGATCTGCGCGTGCCAGCGCATCGATACGCGACAATTCGGCCTGCGGGCGCATCTGGCCCATCTTGCGGACGGTTTCGAATTCCGCCTCGGCCAGATCGAACTGCTGACGTTCCTGCAGGAACTGGGCGACCATCAGATGCGCTTCGGGGTTGTCGGGCGCGATCCATGCGGCAAGACGGGCGTGGATCAGCGACAGCGGTTCGGGGTCCGCGCCATCCGACAACGCCGAGGCAAAGGACAACAGCAGATGCCCGATGCCGCCCTGCGGGCCGGAAATCACGTCGAAGGCAATCGGGTCGCCGTTCTGCAATTTCTGGTACAATGCCTGCAATTGCGGTTCATCGGAGGCACCTTGCAGGCCATCCAGCAGCGCAATCGCTTCGTCACGGCGGTCAAGCTGTGCAAGGATCTGCACCCGCGCCTGAATGCCCAGCAGATGCCCGTTTGCTTCGGAATTCTGCATCAGGTCATTGGCGGTTTCATAGTCGCC
Source organism: Paracoccus sp. JM45 (assembly GCF_003590715.1). Taxonomy (GTDB): domain Bacteria; phylum Pseudomonadota; class Alphaproteobacteria; order Rhodobacterales; family Rhodobacteraceae; genus Paracoccus. The sequence goes on along the minus strand of NZ_QQVY01000003.1, from coordinate 81,684 downwards.
CGCCAGCGCGCGCGCCATCGCCAGATGGTAATTCACAATCGGCGTCGTGGCGGGGTTGGCGGCCATATCCTGAAAGGCCTGCACGGCATCGGATGCGCGACCCGCACCTAGGATGGCCCACGCACGGATGATGCCGTCCATCAGGTCATCCTGTAACGGCACATCGGTCTGGCGGTTTTCATCAATAAAATCGACCAATGCCTGCCATTGGCCATCATGGATCAGGCGGGCGCGATGCATCAGACCGGCCAGTTCGGTAAAGCCGTTCTGTTCGATCATCTCATCCGCCAGCTTGACGGCCCCTTCGACATCACCGGCCGAGGTCAGGGCAACCAATGCGCTGTCCTGCAGATAGACGTCTTCGGGATCATGCGCCGAAGCCTGTGCAAAATATTTGGCCGCCGCGCTGAAATCATTGTCCACCGTGGCCAGACGCGCAGCCAGATAGGGACCGGCAAGACCATGCGTCAGCGGTGCGTTGTGGTCAGGGCGGGCAGCGGGACGTTGATCGGCCTGCGCCCAGACCGGTGCGGCAAAACCGCCCGCGATCGAGAAGAGAGCGGCAATCAGGGCCAGTCGCGACGGGACCGGTCGAAAATTGATCAGGGTCACAGGGCGCCTTCCGGAAATCACATTTGCGTTCCCGACAACCTATCGTCACAGCAGGGGCGTCGCAACGCCCCCGCTTTGCACAGTGCATCACATATTCGGGTAATTCGGCCCGTCACCCCCCTGCGGCGTGGTCCAGACGATGTTCTGGCTGGGGTCCTTGATGTCGCAGGTCTTGCAGTGGACGCAGTTCTGGAAGTTGATGACAAAGCGCGGACCATCCGCATCCTCGACCACTTCATAGACACCTGCAGGGCAATATCGCTGCGCCGGTTCGTTGAATTCGGGCAGGTTGACTGCAATCGGCACCGAAGGATCGCGTAGCTTCAGGTGGCAGGGCTGGCTTTCCTCGTGATTGGTAAAGCTGAAGGCGACGTTGGTCAGGCGGTCGAAGGATAGCTTTCCGTCAGGGCGCGGATAGTCGATTTTGGGGAAATCCGCCGCCTTGCCGGTGGCAGCGGCATCGGTCTTGCCATGCTTCCATATGCCAAAGGGGTTCCAGCCGGTGACATTGGCCACCCACATATCGATCCCGCCCAACATCAGGCTGGCCGTCAGACCCAGACGCGACCACATCGGTTTGACGTTGCGGACCTTTTTCAGGTCGTCGCCGATCACGCCGCAACGCACGGCGCTGTCGTAATCCTCCAACCGGTCGCCTTCGCGGCCCGCCTTCAAGGCGGCGGCGGCAGCATCGGCAGCCTCGATCCCCGAATGCATGGCGTTATGGTTGCCCTTGATGCGCGGCACGTTGACCATGCCCGCGCTGCAACCCAGCAGCAGACCGCCATCGAAGGACAGTTGCGGCAACGACTGCCAGCCACCCTCGCTGATGGCGCGCGCGCCATAGCTGATGCGCTTGCCGCCCTCCAGCAGCTCGGCAACCATCGGGTGATGCTTGAACCGCTGGAATTCCATATAGGGATACAGATGCGGGTTCTGATAGTTCAGGTGGACAACAAAGCCGACCAGCACCTGATTGTTTTCCATGTGATAGATAAAGCTGCCACCGCCCGCGTTCTTGCCAAGCGGCCAGCCCATCGTATGGATCACGCGACCGGCCTGAAACTTCTCGGGGGAAACCTCCCAGATTTCCTTCATGCCAAGACCGAATTTCTGCGGATCATGGCCTTCGGACAGGTTCAGACGGGCCATAATGTCCTTGGCCAGCGATCCACGGACGCCTTCGGCGATAAAGACATATTTGCCGTGCAGCTCCATCCCGGGTTCATAGCTGTCGCCCGTGCTGCCATCAGGGTTTCGACCGAATTCGCCCGCAACGACACCTTTGACGCGGTTGCCGTCCCAGACGACTTCGCTTGCGGCCATGCCGGGGAAAATCTCGACACCCAGTTCTTCGGCCTGTTCGGCCATCCAGCGGCAGACATTGCCCATGCTGACAATGTAATTGCCGTGGTTCGACATCAAAGGCGGCATAGGCCAGTTCGGGACGCGAACCTGTCCGCCTTCACCCAGCACGAAGAAATTGTCGTCGGTAACGGGCGTGTTCAGCGGCGCCCCTTTTTCTTTCCAGTCTGGCATCAGCCGCGACAGACCCGACGGGTCCAGCACAGCGCCTGACAGGATATGCGCCCCCACCTCGGAGCCTTTTTCCAGAACCACGACGGAAATTTCGGGGTCGATCTGTCTCAGGCGGATCGCTGCGGACAGGCCGGCAGGTCCCGCGCCCACGATCACGACATCATATTCCATTGATTCGCGTTCGATCCCGATCTGGTCAGTCATAGGCTGGAGTCCTCCCTGGCATACTGGCAGGCACAGGATTAGCGCGGCTTTTGCACAGGGGCAATCGTAACGCCACGAAGTGACGGCAGATTGCTGCTTGTGTAAGCATGCAGGCTTGCAATGCCCCGCGATTTGGGGTCACGATGTCGACGAAGAAGGTTCAGCGCCCCTGCCATCCGAATGGCGGGGGCGTTGCCTTAGGACTTGCATGCAAACGCATCCCATAAGGACAGGGCAGCGATGGATAAGATACCGATGACCCGCAAGGGCTGTGAACGGCTGGAACTTGAAATGGGCCACCTGAAATCGAAGGAACGCCCCGCCATCATTCGCGCCATCGCCGAAGCGCGCGAACATGGCGATCTTTCGGAAAACGCCGAATATCACGCCGCACGCGAAAAGCAGGGCTTTGTCGAAGGCCGCATCAAGGAACTGGAAGGCATCTTGTCGCGGGCCGAGGTGTTCGACCCTGCCAAACTGTCGGGCAGCATCAAATTCGGGGCCACTGTCGATCTGATTGACGAGGATACCGAAGAAGAACGCACCTATCAGATCGTCGGCGAGGCCGAGGCCGATATCGAAAACGCCCGTCTGAACATCCGCTCACCTCTGGCCCGCGCCTTGATCGGCAAGGACGAAGGTGACAGTGTCGAGGTTGTGACCCCCGGTGGGCAGCGCAGCTACGAAATTATCGCGATCAGGTACGAGTAAGTTTATGTCGGTGATAGCACGCATCTCTAGTCTGGCGATGCGGGATCGCATCACCACGGTGGGTTTTGCCCTGACGGGCGGCTGGTTGCTGCTGGTCGCCTTGTTCTGGATATTGACCCCGCCACAGGAAGACGCATCGGGCGGCATCGCCCGATTGGTGGCTACGGCGGGCATCGTCCTGCCTGTGGCCTTGGTCTGGCTTGGCGTGTCGCTTGGGCGTCAACTGGCGATCCTGCGGGCCGAAGCGCAGGAATTGCGCGACCGCCTGAACCGGTTGCAGCCTGACTACCAACCCGCTGATGACTATCCGCTTGAAGCGGCAGAACCGGCCCGACCCGCATCTGTTCCGGCACCGGTCCAACCCCGCCCTGTCATCAACGAACGGCCCGCCCGCCCCGAGGCACCGACCGGTGACCCCGTCGATTCGGTCACCCTGATCCGTGCGCTGAATTTCCCTGACGGCCCCGACGATCAGGAGGCGATCGACGCCCTGCGCCTGTCGCTGAAGGATCCCGCCAATTCGCGCGTTTTGCGGTCCGCGCAGGATGTCGTGACGCTGATGGCCGGACGCGACGTCTATATGGACAATATGCCCCCCGAAGCGGCTCGTCCCGACGTCTGGCGTCGCTTTGCAGATGGCGAACGCGGCAGCGCCGTTGCGGCCCTTGGCGGCATCCATGACCCCGAGGCGATGGAAATCGTCACTGGCATGATGGATCAGGACGAGGTCTTCCGAGACACCGCCCAGCATTTCCTGCGCAACTTTGACAGCCTGATCGAAAGGGTGGTCCCCGAACTGGATGATATCCAGATCTCGGTTCTGGCCGATACACGGTCGGCACGGGCATTCATGTTACTGGGGCGGGTCTCGGGTATCTTCGGTTAGGCCTGCATCGGTCAGAACCGCATCGCGGCGCAAAATATGGACCTGTCCCCACCATGGCAGGCCATAGCGCCCCGCCCCCTGTGACATAAATCCAAGCCGGTCATAAAAAACCAGCGCGCCGTGGTTCGACCCGCGAACCTCGGCCCGAAGTCCGGGGAAATGGCGGTTCTCCGCGATTTTGCACGCATATTCAACCAAAGCCTGCCCCACCCCGATCCGGCGTTCGCTGACTGCAATGCCGTCGATTACCAGATCACGTGTTGGCGGTGCAGGACGATAAAGCCGGCCAAGCAGCCCGTCCCCGCCGCAATAGAACCCACCTTTGCCGTCGCGCAGCCCCATGACGCCCATCACCTGCCCCTCGGCACCGATGGCCACAACCCCGCGAGCGGGGTCGAAACGGTTCTTGCCACCGAAATGCCCACGCCACAGCGCCGCCGCCGCTGACAGCGTGGCATCGGGAACGGGGCTTAGGATACGGCCCTGTCGGCCTTGCCATGTGTTGCGCATCATGCAAGCAAGGTGCCGCGATTACCGACAAGACGAAAGCGCCATGTCACCGACCCCAGAACCCCGCCCCGACCATCGGCAACCGCCCGCCGATGCCGCCTCGGCCAAGGCCCTTGCCCGCAGCCCGCGTGCCGCGTTTTTCTATGGGATCACGCAAGCCCTGCCTTTTCTGATCGTGATTATCCCCTTTGCGGTGCTGTTCGGCGTTGTTGCAACCGAGGCGGGTTTGAACGTCCGGCAGGTCATGGGGTTTTCAGTGCTGGTTCTGGCGGGTGCATCGCAGTTTACCGCTGTCCAGCTGTTGCAGGACAACGCCCCGACCATTGTCATCATCCTGTCGGGTCTGGCGGTCAATCTGCGGATGGCGATGTATTCAGCCTCGTTGATGCCTTGGCTGCGCGATGCAACGGCAAAGCAGAAAGCGTGGATTTCCTATGCGCTGATCGACCAGACCTTTGCCCTGTCGATCCAGCATTTCGAACGCCATCCCAAGCTGACCATCAACCAGCGTCTGGCCTATTTTGCGGGGGGGGCGCTGGTGCTATGCGGGCCGTGGATGCTGTCGACATGGGCTGGCGCGACCTTGGGCGATGCCATCCCTGACGACATCGCGCTGGATTTTGCGCTGCCGATCACCTTTTTGGCCATGATCGCGCCGATGCTGCGGACGACGGCGCATCTGGCCGCCTGTTTTGTGGCAATTGCCGCGGCGCTGTTGCTGGCGGGAATGCCGTCGGGGCTGGGTCTACTGATCGCCGCCCCCCTTGGCATGGCCACCGGCGCTGTGGTCGAGGCCCGCACCCAACCCAGATCAGAGGCATAACCATGCAGGCATCCGCATTCCAGATCTGGACGATCATCATCGTGCTGGGTATCGGCACCTTCCTGCTGCGCTGGTCGTTCCTTGGCGCATTGGGCAATAAAGAGCTGCCGGAATGGGTGCTGCGCATGCTGCGCTATACTCCGGTTGCCGTCCTGCCTGCGCTGGTTGCACCGCTGGTCGTCTGGCCTGCCGCCACCAATGGCGAAACCGACCCCGCACGCATTGCTGCAGCGACCGCCACGGTGGCGGTCGGTGTGCTGACGAAAAACGTGCTGCTGGCGATTATTGCCGGTGGCAGCACTCTGTTCGGCCTGCTTTACGTTCTGGGATAACCGTGGATCGTGCCGTCCTTTTGCTGCAGCAGGACGTCATGGTTATTGGCCGGATCACCATCCATATTGCGGCGCGACTGCACGTTCGGCAGGGTCAGGAACCAGTTGCGCAGCTTGAGCGGTGAAAATCCGCGCGGCGCACCTTGAAATCCCGGAACGCCGGACAGAACGGTGCCCGTTTCAATCGCGCAGAAGCTTTTATTGGCCGCGCCATTCGCCTCGGCCCGACGGATGGCGATATCGGCCACCTCACGCGAGACGAATACCGTGTCTTCGGCGACATAATACGTCTCACGCGCGTGGTAATCGATATAGAAAGCTTTGTAATTGTCGTTGATCCCGTACAGCACGTCATGACGTTCGGGAATATAGGGATGCCGCCAGCTGCCCGCAGGGTCATAGATGACGCGCTGGCTGCCGTTGATCAGCAAGGCCGAATGACCCCCTTCCCCCCGCGGGATGCCGATGACGGTCATCAGCGTGATCGAGGGCGGCTGATCCGACACGAAACGCGCCGCGCGCACCCGTTCGTCGCTGGCCCAGATATTATCGGCACCGCAGGCGGCAAGAACGGTCGGCAAGGCCGCCGCCAGAAAGACGCGTCTTTTCATATCGATCAGTCCCTGATCAGGCGTTCGTCAGGGCCATGAAGACCAGCGCGGCGCAGGACAGGCCGATGACCCAGATCGCTGCGCGGATAAAGCCCGCAAATGTCTTTTGCTGTTCGGTGATATCCATCGTACCGGGCGTGCTGTAAGAATTGTCGCGTTGTTCGGCCATGACGTAACCTCGTGTTTGCGTTTTATCTGCGATAGCCGAAACCAACCCGCCTGTCACGCCCCCCACAGCGTCGCACCATCGGTTTCCCCGACCGCTGTGATCAGACCCGCACGGTGCAGGTGGTTGATATGGGCGACAGCCTCGACCAGCGCCAATCCGAATTCACCATCACCTATGTGGCGTTTGAACAGGATATCGAAACAACCGACCGCTGTGCGCGGCCCTTCGGCCAATACGCCCCGCAGGCGGGTCAGGCCGTTGCGGTGGTTTTCAATCATCTGCCGCAGGCGGAAGGGCAGCCCTGTGAATGGCAGCTTGTGTCCGGACAGAACCAGTTGGTCATCGCGGGCAAGGTCCAGAAGGCGGGTGCAGCTTTCCAGAAACTCGGCCACGGGATCGGCGGCGGGTTCGGTCGGATAGACCCCCAGATTGGGCGAGATCGAGGATAACAGCTGATCCCCGCCGATCACCAGATCATCATCCTGCGACCAGAAGGTCGCATGGCAGGGTGCATGCCCGTGCCCCATCGCCACGCGCCAGCTGCGTTGGCCAAAATGCACAACATCGCCTTCGCTCAGGCGGGTGAACCCGATGGGCAGAGGGTGCACGACATCAGCAAAGTTGAACGGTCGCGCGGTGGCACGGGTCGCCAACATTTCAGCGGGCATCCCTGCCTTGCGCCAGAACGCCACCTGCTGCGGGCTGGCTTCGGTCTGTTCATCCAGCGTTAGCATGCGCGCGGTCAGCCATGCGGTGCGGCTCATCATCAGGTCGGCGTTATCGGTTTCCATGAACCAGCCCAGCAGGCCGACATGGTCGGGGTGGTGATGGGACCCGATCACCCGCTTGATGCGCCGCCCCTGCAAGGGACCGGCCCGCAATGCCGTCCAGATATCGCGGGCATGTTTGGTATCAAAACCGGTATCGACGATGGTCCAGCCATCGCCGTCATCCAGCGCATAGACATTGACGTGATCCAGCGCCATCGGCAGCGGCAGGCGCATCCATAAAACGCCGGGGGCGACGGCAATCGCCTGCCCCTCGGCAGGAGGTGTCGGAAAGGGCGTGCGAATCACGCCGCGAAATCGCCGGCAAGAGCCGCGTCGCTTATGGCGGTCAGATCGGCCAGACCTGCTTGCGCCTCGGCCAGATCACCGGCGTAACGAGGCAGAACCCGCGCCATGAACACCTGTGCCAATGCTACATGCGATGCGTTGCCGTTGGACGCCGCACGCAGATGATAATGCCCGCCCAAGACCCGCGCGAAGGCCGACAGATAGGATGTCGCACCGGCAAAACGCACCGGCATTTCGGCCTCTAACAGGGATTGCGTCGCCTCGCGCAGGGTTTCGGTGGCCTGCCACAGTTGATGCGCCAGTTCGGGATGCGCCGATTGCGCCGCCTTGGCCCCGTCCGAGATTTCATCCAGCAGACGCATGGCAGCGTCGCCGCCATCGGACAGTTTGCGCCCGACCAGATCCATCGCCTGAATGCCGTTGGTGCCTTCATAGATCGAGGTGATGCGCACATCACGGAAATACTGGGCCGCACCCGTTTCCTCGACATAGCCCATGCCGCCATGGACCTGCACGCCCATGTCGGACACGCGGATGCCGACATCGGTGCCATAGGCCTTGGCGATCGGCGTCAGGAAGGCCGCGCGGGCGTTCTGGTCGGCATCACCCGTGGCGCGCGCCATATCGATGGCCGTGGCACATGCCAGCCCGATAGAGCGGGCGGCGAAAACTTCGGCCCGTGCGGTGGCCAGCATGCGGCGGACATCGGGGTGCTGGATGATCGGCCCCATCTGGTTGCGATCAATGGCATAGGCGACGGCCTTTTGCAGCGCCGCTTCGGCCACGCCGATGCCCTGCATGCCGACGCCAAGGCGGGCGCAGTTCATCATCGTGAACATCGCGGCCATGCCTTTGTGTTCGGCACCGACCAGCCAGCCTTTGGCGCCCTCAAAGCTCATGACACATGTCGGGCTGCCGTGGATGCCCAGCTTTTCCTCAAGGCTGACGACCTTCAGGTCATTGGCAACGCCGGGATTGCCCTGATCGTCGGGCAGGAACTTCGGCACCATGAACAGGCTGATGCCCCGCGTTCCCTTGGCCGCATCCGGCAGTCGCGCCAGCACCAGATGGCAGACGTTGCTGGTCACATCGCTGTCGCCCCAGGTGATATAGATTTTCTGTCCGGTGATGCGGTAGCTGCCATCATCTGCGGGCACGGCCTTGGTGACCAACGCGCCGACATCGCTGCCCGCGCCCGGTTCGGTCAGGTTCATCGTGCCGGACCATTCGCCGCTGATCAGCTTGGGCAGATAGGTCGCCTTCAGTTCATCGCTGGCATGATGTTCCAGCGCCTCGATCTGGCCTTGGGTCAGTAGCGGGTTCAGCTGCAGCGCCAGACAGGCCCCCGACATCATTTCGGCCACAGCCATGTTCAGCGCCTGCGGCAGGCCCATGCCGCCATATTCGGGGTCCGCAGAAACACCGACCCAGCCGCCATTGGCGATGGCACGAAAGCCCTCGGCAAACCCCGGTGACGACCGCACCACGCCGTTTTCCAAGCGCGCCGGATGCGCGTCGCCCGCCATGTTCAAAGGCGCCAGCACGTTGGATGCCAGCTTGCCAGCCTCGGACAGGATGGCGGTGGCGGTTTCGGCGGTGGCTTCGGCGAAATGTTCGGTTCCGGCCAATTCTCCGAAGGGCACGATATGGGTCAGGATAAAGTCGATCTGTTCGACTGGTGCCTTATAGCTCATCGAGTCCTCCTCCAAGCGCCTTGGCATCTTGGGCCGGCGCGACTATCAGAACGGTTCATTCCCATCTTGGGCCGCGACACCCGCAGGCTCAACCAAAACCCCGCGTCACACATGCAGACCCTTCGACTGATCCCCGATACAGACGGCCTGACCCGCGCCAGCGACCTGCTGTCTGACGGCCAGACCGTCGCCATCCCGACCGAGACTGTCTATGGCCTTGCCGCCGATGCCCGCAACGGGGAAGCGGTCGCCCGCATCTATCAGGCGAAAGGCCGGCCCAGCTTTAATCCGCTGATCGTCCATTTGCCCGACGCTGCTGCCGTGGCGGCCATTGCGACAGTGACGCCGCAGGCACAGGCGCTGGCCGATGCTTTCTGGCCGGGGGCGCTGACGCTGGTGCTGCCGCTGCGCGATGATGCGGGGATTGCGGGGTTGGTGACGGCGGGGCTGGACACGATCGGACTGCGCGTTCCGGCGCATCCGGTGGCGCGGGCCTTGCTGCGCGCCTTTGGCGGGCCGCTGGCCGCGCCTTCGGCAAATGCATCTGGCCGGATCAGCCCGACCAGCGCCGATCATGTCTTGTCTAAGGATGGTGGATTGAACGGACGCATCGCCGCCGTGCTGGATGCAGGCCCCTGCGATGTCGGTGTGGAATCAACGATTATCGGCTGGGTAGATGGTCAGGCAACCCTGCTGCGCCCCGGTGGCATCCCCGCCGAGGCGATCGCACAGGTTCTGGGACACCCGCTGGCGCGCCACGACGGCGATCCGGTCGCGCCAAGCGCCCCCGGCCAGCTGTCCAGCCATTATGCCCCGAATGCCGCGCTGCGCCTGAACGCCACACCGGTGGCCGGTGAAACACATCTGGCCTTTGGCAGCGATGGTCCCTTTACCCTGTCGGCGAATGGCGATCTGACCCAGGCCGCCGCCCGCCTGTTCGATATGCTGCGTCAGGCTGATGCCTTGGGGCGACCGATATCAGTCGCCCCGATTCCCGATCACGGGCTGGGCGCTGCGATCAATGACCGCCTGAAACGCGCCGCAGCACCGCGGGACTGATCGTTACAGCCCAAGCGAGTTATAGACGTTCGAAATCCGGCGGATCGACACGACATAGGCCGCCGTCCGCATGTCATCGACACGGGCGTTGTTCATCCAGACCTCTTTCATCTTCATGAAGGATTCGCGCATCGTGTCGTCCAGACCCGAACGCACCAGTTCCAATTCGTCAGCGCCGGTCAGGAAGCCTTCCTTGAAGCCTTTGGACAGGGTCCAGTTCAGGCCGGTATCTGCGGACAGACGTTCCAGTTCCTCGACCAGCATGCGGGCGCGGGCCTCTTCGTGGCGGCGTTCCAGTCGGCCAAGGCTGATCTGCGACAGGTTTTTGACCCATTCGAAATAAGAGACCGTCACACCACCGGCGTTGGCATACATATCGGGAATGATTACGATGCCCTTGCTGCGCAGGATCGCATCGGCATCAGCAGTTACGGGGCCGTTCGCGGCCTCGATGATCAGTTTGGTTTTGATACGGTCGGCGTTGTCGGAATTGATGACGCTTTCGACGGCGGCGGGGATCAGGATGTCGCATTCCTGTTCCAGCATCGCCAGACCGTTTTCATGATAGTCACCACCGGCAAAACCCTTCACGCCACCCGTTGCACGGATATGGCCACGCAGTGCGTCGATATTGATGCCTTGCGGGTTCAGGATCGCGCCGTCGCGTTCGATGACGCAGGTCACAAGGCATTTGTCTTCAGCCGACAGGAATTGCGCGGCGTGATAACCCACGTTGCCCAGACCCTGAACGATGACGCGCTTGCCTGACAGCGTGCCTTCAAGGTTCGCCCGTTTCATGACGTCGTCATGGCGGAAAAATTCGCGCAGGGCGTATTGGACGCCGCGGCCTGTCGCCTCGACCCGGCCATCGATGCCGCCTGCGGTCTTGGGCTTGCCGGTAACGCAGGCCTTGGCGTTGATGTCATCGGGGTGCAGGCGCTTATAGGCATCAGCCATCCATGCCATTTCACGTTCACCCGTCCCCATGTCGGGCGCAGGCACGTTCTGGCTGGGCGAGATCAGGTTGCGGCGTGACAGTTCATAGGTGAAGCGGCGGGTGATGCGTTCCAGCTCGTCCTCGTTCCACGCGCGGGGGTCGATACACAGACCGCCCTTGGAGCCACCGAACGGAACCTCGACCAGCGCGCATTTATAGGTCATCAGCGCGGCCAGCGCCTCGACTTCGTCCTGATTGACGTCCAGTGAATAGCGGATGCCGCCTTTTACAGGTTCCATATGTTCGGAATGCACCGACCGGTAACCGGTAAAGGTATGGATCTGGCCGCGCAGACGCACCCCGAAGCGCACGGTATAGGTCGAGTTGCAGACCCGGATCTTTTCCTCCAGCCCCGGTGACAGATCCATCAGACCTGCGGCGTGGTTGAACATTTTCTCGACTGATTCGCGGAACGAGGTTCTGTGGGCCATGTCTGCATTCCTCCTGAGAACGGCGCAATGATTTGCCCCCCGACGCTAGGACAATCATCCCGTATCCGCCACAGCCGATCCCTTTGCTGAAGCGTCTGTGATATTCTTGCGCTGATCGAAACGTGATGAAACTGGCGGGTTCTCAAGTACTGTTGCGCGTCCTATGGTCGCCTGAAAACAAGGGCCCGTTCAGGGCTGGCAGGGATAACAGAATATGATCCGTCTTTCGTGGATTTCGCAGGCCACCGCTTTGGCCCTGACCGCAACTGTCGTCGCAGGATGCAACTATAACCGCATGCCGCCGATGGCCGACAGCTATGGCACAGGGGCGACGGGATATGCCGCGCCAACCTATGACGCCAATACGGCAACGACGCCCTATGTCACCCCCGCACCCCAAGGGGTCACGCCGGAGGTTGTGACACCGGCAGTCGTCACACCCGCAGCACCGACGCCTGCATCCGGCATCAGCGGGCTGGAAGAACGCAAACCCGACCTTTGCGGCGCGGCCAAGATCAGTGATGCGATTGGCAAACCGTCCAGCGTTATCCCGTCGTTGGGGCTGACGCGCGATTATCGCATCGTCGAATACCGCGGGATCGAGGCGCAGGTCTATGTTCCCAACCGTGTCGTGTTCCGTCTGGACGAAGCAGGCACCATCACAAGTATCGATTGCGGGTGATATCCATGAAGCAAACCGTCCTTATCCTTGCCGCCCTGCCGTTACTGGCCGCCTGTGACCCCGCGGCAAAGCCTGATGCTGCGGAAGACCAATGTGGCGCATCAGGTTTTCAGGGTCTGATGGGTCAACCGCGTACGGCGCTGGATCAACTGGTCCTGCCCGATGGCACGCGGGTCGTCGGACCCGATGATATGGTGACGGCCGATTACCGGACCGACCGCTTGAACATCGAATATGATCGCAAGGGTGTGATCCATAAGATCGGCTGCTACTAATCGTTGATCTGACCGCGCAGGCTGTGCCACCATCATCCGATGAACGCACAGCCGCCGATCCAGCCGATCCCTGAACAGGTCGTTTTCGACCGCAAGGAATTGAACCTGATCCTGTCCACCTATGGCCGTTTTGTCGCGGCGGGCGAATGGCGCGATTACGGCATGTCCTTCCTGCGCGAGGTTGCGGTTTTCAGCGTCTTTCGCCGCGCCGCCGAACATCCGCTTTACCGCATCGAGAAACGCCCGCGGCTTCGCAATGCCCAAGGACTGTATGCTGTAATCGCCATGGATGGGCGCATCCTGAAGCGCGGGCATGATCTGGCGACCGTCTTGCGGGTGCTGGATCAAAAGCTGATCCGCCCGATCGACTAATCCCTATGTTCCGCGCGGCTTGGCCCGCATGGTGGGGTCGGCCTGTGTCGGATCCTCGGGCCACGGATGGCGGGGGTATCGCCCGCGCATGTCCTTGCGCACGTCCTGATACGAATTGCCCCAGAAGCCCGGCAAATCCATTGTCACCTGCACCGGTTTGCCGCCCGGCGACAGCAACGCCATCCGTAAGGGTCGCCCGCCGACGACAGGGTGGGTGGTGACGCCAAAGACCTCTTGTAGGCGCAGTTGCACCTCGGGGTGGTCGCCGTCGTAATCGATGGGCACCTTGCGTCCCAAGGGCGTCACGAAATGCGCGGGCGTGGCTTGGTCCAGACGCCGCTGGCCGTCCCAGCCGATGCGGGCCTTCAGCGGTTCGACCAGATCAAGGCCGCGCAGGTCCGACAGGCTGCGCACGCGGCCCAGCCACGGCAGCAACCAGTCGCCATCGTCCAGCAGACTGCCATCATCGACATCACCCAAGCCGCCGACTAATTCGATCCGCGCGCGGTAACGGGCGGCGGCGGGCGACCATGTCAGGCCGTTCAGGCGCAAACCTTCCAGCGCGGCGCGGGCGATGGCGTCTGCGGGGGCGTCCCGCCAGATGCGATCGGACAGCACCAGCGCGCCAAGGCGGTCCTGTTCGCGGGCGATGACGCGGCCTTCGCGGCGCGACCATTCGCAGATCTGCACCTGTTCGATGCGGTCGCCATGCAGGGCGCGCAGGTCGGATTCGTCCAGCGTGGCGGCCATGCGGATGCGCGCCTCGCGCTGGTCCCCATCCAGATCGACGGCAACGATCAGACGCTGACCGGCCAGAATATCGGCATTATCGATCACCGCCCCCTTGCCGCCCGACAGCACGAAGCGCGCGTCATCGCCCTTGCGGCGCAACCCGATGCGGTCGGGATAGGCCAGCGACGCCATGCCCCCCGCCGACAGCGCGGGCTGGTCCGCCACCATGCGGCGCAGGCGGGTGGATTCGTCACGGATGCGCTGGACGGCCTGACGGTTCACCTGATCGGGGAACCGCTTGGGATCGCGGATGGCGGTCAGGCGCAGGGACAGATCGACCCCCACCCCGCGCAAGGGATCACGGTCCGACAGCAGGGCCGCCAGATCGGCCGCCCCGCGCCCCGCAAGGATCAGCATATGCGCCAGACGCGGGTGCAGCGGCAGTCGCGCCAAGGCCCGCCCGTGATCGGTGATGCGCCCATCACGGCCCAGCGCCTGCAGGGCGGTCAGCAGGGACCGCGCCTCGGCCAGCGCGCCTTCGGGGGGCGGGGTCAGGAAGGCCAGATCGGAGGCATCTGCCCCCCAGCTGGCCAATTCCAGCGCCAGCCCCGACAGGTCGGCGACGGTGATTTCAGGCGGAGCATAGGCAGGCAGCGCGCCTTCCTCGACCCGTGCCCAGAGGCGATAACAGATGCCCGGCGCGACGCGGCCCGCGCGGCCACGGCGCTGGTCGGCCTCGGCCCGGCTGACGCGTTCGGTGACCAGCCGCGACATGCCGCTGCCTGCATCGAATCTTGCCCGTCGCGCACGCCCTGCATCGACCACCACCCGCACCTGCGGGATCGTCAGCGAGGTTTCTGCAATGGCCGTGGCCAGCACGATCCGCCGCCTTGCGCCCGGTTCCGACAGCGCCGCACGCTGGGCCTTGGCATCCAGCGCGCCGTAAAGCGGCAGAATGTCGTGACCCATGCCGGAAAGCTGTGCCATGACGCGCCTGATTTCCCCTTCTCCCGGCAGGAAGGCAAGGATCGAGCCGCCGGTTTCGACGGTCTCGGCGGCGGCAATGCGGATCAGGCGTGCAGCCTCGTCCACCAACCGGACGCCCTGCGGCAAGGGCCGGTCCAACCAACGGGTTTCCACCGGATACGCCCGCCCGTCCGAGGTGACGACCGGTGCGTCATCCAACAGCGCCGCCACCGGTCCGGCATCCAGCGTGGCCGACATGACCAGCACGGACAGATCGTCCCGCAGCGCACCGCGCGCCTCCCAGACAAGGGCCAGTCCCAGATCGGCATTCAGGCTGCGTTCGTGGAATTCATCAAAGATCACGCAGCCGATGCCATCCAGCGAAGGATCGGATTGGATCATGCGGGTCAGGATGCCCTCGGTCACCACCTCGATCCGGCTGCCCGCGACAGATTCGCCGCGAATGCGGTAGCCGACGCGGTTGCCCACCGCCTCGCCCAGACTGTCGGCCATGCGCTCGGCAGCGGCACGGGCGGCCAGGCGACGCGGTTCAAGCATCAGGATGCGGCCCGCGATCTGGTCCATCAACGCCAGCGGCACGCGCGTCGTCTTGCCTGCACCGGGGGGCGCAACCAGCACGGCGCGTCCGTCACGGGCCAGTGTCGCGCAAAGTTCGGGCAGGATTTCGTCGATGGGCAGGGTCTGTGACATGGCTGCGGTGATACCGCCCTGCGGCATGCAGGTGCAATCACCATGTCGGGTGGTGACTTTCCCCACCCCGCGGACCTATCCTGCGGCCAAAGGCGTTAAGCCGCAGTGATAAGACCGGAGGGGCAGCATGGGCATCGGCAGCGACATGATCGAAGGGCTGGGCCTTGGCGATCCGGTCATCAGGGTCGGGGTGACGGGCCTGTCCCGTGCGGGCAAGACGGTCTTTATCACCTCGCTTGTGGCCAATTTACTGGAACGGGGGCGGATGCAGGCGCTGCGTGCAGCCTCGGACGGGCGTATCAAGGCGGCTTGGCTGCAACCCCAGCCCGATGACACCATCCCGCGTTTTGACTTCGAACGCCATCTGGCCGCATTGACCGGCCCCGAACCGCATTGGCCCGATGGCACCCGTCATGTCAGCCAGCTGCGCCTGTCATTGCGGATGGAATCGGGCGGGCTGTTCGGCAGCCTGCGTGGCCCGCGTGTCATCCATCTGGATATTGTCGATTATCCGGGCGAATGGCTGCTGGACCTGCGCCTGATGGACCGCGATTTCGCCACTTGGTCGGCCGAGGTCTTTGACCGCATCGACGGACGTCCCGGTGCCGACCAATTCCGTACTGCCCTGTCACAGGTCCAAGCCGCCGATCATTTTGCCGAACCGCAGGCGCAACAACTGGCCGACATCTATACCGCCCATCTGAATGCCGCGCGTGACGCAGGCTGGTCCGATTGCACACCGGGTCGCTTCCTGATCCCCGGTGAAATGGCGGGATCGCCCGCCCTGACCTTTGCACCCCTGCCACCCGAATTGCAGGGCGGCAAACTGGGCCGCGAATTCCGCCGCCGCTTCGACGCCTATAAATCGCGCGTGGTGAAACCGTTCTTCCGCGACCATTTCGCCCGTATCGACCGGCAGGTGGTGCTGGTCGATGTGCTGGGCGCAATCCACCAAGGCCCCCGCGCGGTCGAGGACATGCGCCGCGCCATGGCCGACATCCTGAGCGCCTTCCGCCCCGGACGCGCGGGCTGGCTGGCGCAGCTGCTGGGGACACGGCGGGTGGAACGTATCCTGTTCGCCGCGACCAAGGCCGACCACTTGCATCACATCCAGCACAACCGGCTGACAGCGGTGCTGTCATCCATGCTGCGCGACGCCCGCGACCGCGCCGATTTCCAAGGTGCCCGGACCGAGGCGATGGCGATTGCCGCCCTGCGTGCCACGACCGAAGACATGATCCGCCAGGGCGACGACGAACTGCCCGTCGTGCGCGGCCGCTTGCTGGACGGGCGGCAGGCGGCGTTTTATCCCGGCGAACTGCCGACCGATCCCTCGATGCTGCTGCATCCGGCGCGGGCAGAGGCGGATGCCTGGCTGGACGCAGATTACGCCATCATGAATTTCGCCCCCGCCCCCCTGACCACGCGCCCCGGTGACGGACCGCCCCATATCCGCTTGGACCGCGCCGCCGAATTCCTGATCGGAGACCGCCTGTGAGCAACCAGCCCAAACGCCCCCGCGGCCCCGTCCTGATCGAACTTGACGAACCCGTGCGCGACGCTGCCCGTGCGCCGCATGTCGAACACAGCGCGGATGACGCCCCCAACCCCGCCGATGCCCCCGCCATCGACGAACCGACAGCGCCCCTGCCCCGCCCCCGCACAATGGAGATGGTGACCCGCCTTGTCGGTCGCCCGCCATCGCGCATGACGCGGTTCTTCATCAACACCGGCGTGGCACTGTTCACCTTCCTGCTGGGGGTTGCTGCGCTGGATTTCATCAACGGGCTGATGGTCAGCTATCCCTTGCTTGGGTGGATCGCGATCACGCTGTTCGGGTTGTTCACGTTGGCCTGTCTGGGGATGGCATTTCGGGAATGGCGGGCGTGGCGGCGCTTTGCCAAGATCGACATGCTGCAACGCCGTGCGGGAACGGCGCTGGCCGATGACAGCTTCGATCAGGCCAAGCTGGTCACCGATCAACTGGTCACCATTTATGCCAAGCGTCCCGAAATGGAATGGCAGCGCCAGCGTCTGGCCGAACGCCGGTCCGAAACCTTTGACGCCGCAGCCCTGCTGACTCTGGCCGAGGCTGAACTGCTGGCCCCCCTGGACCAACTGGCGCGGCGCGAGATCGAGGCCGCCGCCCGCACCGTGGCCGCCACCACCGCACTGGTTCCATTGGCCTTTGCCGATGTCGCTGCCGCCCTTGCCGCGAACCTGCGCATGATCCGCCGCATGGCCGAGATTTACGGCGGCCGCGCCGGTGCTGTCGGCGGCTGGCGTCTGGCGCGCACGGTGATGACGCATCTGATCGCCACGGGTGCCGTCGCGGCGGGTGATGATCTGATCCATACCGTCGCAGGCGGCGGTATCCTTGCCAAGCTGTCGCGCCGTTTTGGTGAAGGTCTGGTCAATGGCGCCCTGACCGCCCGCGTCGGCATCGCCGCGATGGAGGTTTGCCGCCCCCTGCCCTTCATCGCCCAGCCCCGCCCCAAAGTGGGCAATCTGGTCAGCCGTGGCCTGCGCGGTTTGTTCGGAAATGATGATCAGGACCGATGAGGCCGCGTGACCCGATGTGACCATCAGGATGTTCAAAGCCCCGCCCCTGATCCGACGGGGCTTTGAAATTTTTACGGCTGGCTGGTGCTTTCGGAAGGTAATTGGGGCGTTGCGGCACCGTCGGCGGGCACGTCACCTTCGGATTTTTCATCCGCTTTGATCAGGCGGTTATCCTGCCATTCGCCCGATGCGACCTGACCGGTGGCATAGCGCATGACACCTTCACCCTGACGCTTTCCAGCGGCGAAATTACCTTCGTATTTGTCGCCATTGGCATAGGTGGCAATGCCCGCGCCGTCAATTTCGCCACCCTTCCAGCCGCCGTCATAGATAAAGCCGTCGGGGGTTGTCAGACGGCCCTGACCTTCGCGGACGCCATTGACGAAGCTGCCGGTATAGACCGTGCCGTCGGGATAGGTCGCCTGACCTTCGCCGTGGCGCTGCCCGTCTTTCCAAGCACCGGAATAGACGTAACCGTCGGGATAGGACATGCGCCCCTGCCCGTCATTGCGGGCATTGCGGAAGCTGCCTTCATAGACCATTCCATTGGCATAGCTGGCCTTGCCGTCGCCTTCGATCACACCTTCGGACCACTGGCCCTCATAGGTCGAGCCATCGGCATAGGTGATCTTGCCGCTGCCATTGGGCCGGTCGGCGCGCATCTGACCAAGATAGATGGACCCGTCGGGATAGGTGATCTGGCCCCGTCCCTCCATCCGGCCCTGCGACCATTCCCCGACATAGACATAGCCATCGGCACCCGTGAAGGTCCCCTGCCCGTCGCGACGGTCTTGCGCGAATTCGCCGTCATAGACGTCGCCATTGGCATAGGTGGCGACGCCTTTGCCCTGACGCCGCCCGCCTTCCAGCGCGCCTTCGTATTTGTCGCCCGTGGATTGGATCAACACGCCATTGCCCGACATCTGCCCCGCAGCCCAGACACCGTCATAGGTCAGACCGTCGGCCATGGTCAGCTTGCCTTTACCCGCGCGTTGTCCGGCCAGCATGCCGCCCTGATAGGTCGCCCCATCGGGATAGGTGATCTGGCCCTGCCCTTCCTTCACGCCCGACACCCAGTCCCCGTCATAGCGATAGCCGTTCGACTGGTTCAGCACGCCCTTGCCGTGATGCAGGCCCTTTTCGAACTGTCCTGTATAAACGGAACCATTGGCATAGGTGGCCGTGCCCTCGCCGGTAATTTCACCCGCGACCCAAGCGCCTTCATATGTGCCACCATCGGCATAGGTGATCTTGCCCTGACCATCGGGCTTGCCGCGTGCGAACTGGCCTTCATAGACCGACCCGTTAGGAAATTCGGCGCGGCCCTGCCCCATGATCTGGCCCTCGACCCAGTCACCTTCGTAACTGTAGCCGTTCGGCAGGACATAGCTGCCGCGGCCATGCTGCAACCCGTTGCGGAAGGTGCCCTCATAGACACCGCCATCGTCATATTGCTTGGTGATGACCTGGGCACCCACTTGCGCCGTCATGCCCATCAGTGCCAACGCCACTGCGCCCACTGTCGTCGCCGCCCGAGTTGCCGCTTTCATCGCCTGTGCCCTCATGGTGTTTTGACCGAAGGTTTACCCCAGCAAGGCCCCGCGCGCAAAGGGCGACTTTTCCTTCGCGCCATGATCCTTTATTCCCGACCCCAAGCCACAGGGGATCAGACCATGACCGAACGCTTCCGCCTGACCATCGGCCAGTTGAACGCCACCGTGGGCGATCTGTCCGGCAATGCTGCAAAAGCCCGCGATGCATGGGAACAGGCCCGCGACGCCGGTGCCGATATGCTGGCCCTGCCCGAAATGTTCATCACCGGTTACCAGACACAGGATCTGGTGCTGAAACTTGCCTTCACACAGCAGGCCATTGATGCCGCGATGGAATTGGGAACCTCATTGACCGGCGGTCCGGCCATCGGCATCGGTGCGCCCTGGATGGAAAACGGTGCGCTTTACAACGCCTATTTCGTGTTCCGCGACGGGGCGTTGGTGGCGCGGGTGCTAAAACATCACCTGCCGCATAAGCAATTGTTCGACGAATTGCGCCTGTTTGACAGCGGCCCGATCAGCGGCCCCTATCCGGTCGGCCCCGCGCGGATCGGATCGCCGATCTGCGAAGACAGCTGGTATCCCGACGTTGCCGAAACGCTGGAAGAAACGGGGGCCGAGATTCTGGTCGTCCCGAACGGCAGCCCCTATCACCGCGAAAAGCTGGACCTGCGGATGGGCCATATGGTGGGCCGTGTGGTCGAAACCGGCCTGCCGCTGGTCTATGTGAATATGGTCGGCGGTCAGGATGACCAGCTGTATGACGGGGCCAGCTTTGTGCTGAACCCCGGCGGCAAGAAGGTCGTCCAACTTCCGGCGTTCGAAGAGGCCATCGCCCATGTCGATTTCATCCGTGGCGATGATGGCTGGGTCGCGCAGGCTGGCGATATGGCCATCCAGCCTGATGCATGGGAACAGGATTACTTTGCCATGACGCTCGGCCTGCGCGATTACTTGCGTAAGTCGGGCTTCAAGAAAGTGCTGCTGGGCATGTCCGGCGGTATTGATTCCGCATTGGTCGCCACCATCGCCGCCGATGCCATCGGCCCGGAAAACGTCCGCTGCGTGATGCTGCCTTCAGAATATACCTCGCAGACCAGTCTGGATGATGCCGCCGATTGCGCCACGCGCATCGGGGCACGGCTGGATACCGTCCACATCGAAGGCGCACGCGATGCGGTCGGCGACGCGCTGGCCCATCTGATGGAGGGCACGCAACCCGACACGACCGAGGAAAACATCCAGTCCCGCCTGCGCGGCGTCATGCTGATGGCGATTTCCAACAAGTTCGGGGAAATGTTGCTGACCACTGGCAATAAATCCGAGGTCGCGGTCGGTTACGCCACCATCTATGGCGATATGGCGGGCGGCTATAACCCGATCAAGGATCTGTACAAGACCCGCGTCTTTGAAACCTGCCGCTGGCGGAACCGGAACCACCGCGACTGGATGCTGGGGAACGCGGGTGAGGTGATCCCGCCCCGCATCATCAGCAAGCCCCCTTCAGCCGAACTGCGCCCCGACCAGAAGGACGAGGATTCGCTGCCCCCCTATGAAATCCTTGATGCCATTCTGGAAGGGCTGGTCGAAAAGGATCTGGCACTGGCCGATCTGGTGGCACAGGGCTTTGACGCCGACACCGTGCGCCATATCGAAAAGCTGCTCTATATCAGCGAATGGAAGCGGTATCAGGCGGCCCCCGGCCCGCGGATTTCGACCCGTGCCTTCTGGCTGGACCGCCGCTATCCGCTGGTCAACCGCTGGCGCGACAAGCTGTAAATAAGGCTTCCGGACCCTTCGGTTGCAGGGTCCGGAAGATACTTACGGAATCTCCATCTTGCCGACCAAGGGCACATCGTCGCGCGGCCCGACGCTGTGGCGTTCGATCATGCGGTGGACGGCGGGATCACCTTCGCCCTGATGCAGGGCACGCAGCAGGGTCGTCACCTCGGCGTCGGTTTTGGTGCGGCGCAGGTTGTGGCGGACATATTCGTCCCATGTCGCGATATGATAGCTTTCGCTCCAGTAATCGGGGCGTTCCAGATCGCGCAGCAACGCCCAGCCGCGGGCCCCGTCACGACGACGGATTGCGCGACGCTGCTGCATCAGGCGCAGGAATTCGGGGACATCGTCGTGGTTGATGCGGTAATCGACCATCACCATGATCGGACCGGACCTGCCCCGCAGATCCAGACGCAGCGCGGGTTCCTGAAAGCGGTTGGCAGGGTCCAGATCGACCGCGCCAAATTCGGGTGCACGCAACCAGATGCCCAATGCCGCGCCGCACAACAACAGCAGACCCGCCATCGTCAGCGCAATATGCAGTCCATGCGCGCCAGCAATGCCGCCCCAGACCCATGACCCCGCAGCCATGCCGCCAAAAGTTGCGGTCTGGTACAGCGCCAAGGCCCGCGCCACGACCCAACGCGGGGTCGACAGCTGAACCGTCACATTGAACAGCGACAATGCCAGCACCCATGACGCCCCCGCAGGCAACATGGCCAAGGCATGCAGCCAGACCGAATCTGTCTGTCCCAGCACCAGCGCCGCGATGGCAAAGCCTGCGAAGGCCATGCGGACGATATGTTCGTTATTCATTCGCGCACGGATACGCGGGTTCAACAACGCTCCGCCGATTGCGCCGACGCCGTAACAACCCAGCAGACCGCCAAACAACAGCGACCCGCCCTCGGGGTGGCTTTTGGCCACCAAGGGCAGCAGGGCCAGAACGGCAATGGCGGAAAACCCGAACAGGGCCCCACGCATCATGACGCGCATCAGGTTCGGTGACAGCGCGACATAGCGCAGGCCAGCCCCCATGGCGGCCATAAACGGTTCGGGCGTGGTAACTCGGGGGGCCAGCTGCGGCTTCCACCGCGCCATCGCCCCCAGAAGCGGCAGATAGCTGAGCGCATTGACCGAAAATGCCGCTGCCGCCCCGAAGGCCGCGACGATAAAGCCGCCCGCCGCAGGACCCACGCTGCGCATCAGGTTGAAGCCGACCGAGTTCAGGCTGACCGCCGCAGGCAGATCCTTGCGGGCCACCAGATCACCGACACTGGCCTGCCACGGCGGGTTATAAAGCGCCTGCCCCGCGCCCAGAAGAAACGTGAACCCCAACAGCACCCAAGGGGTCAGTCCGCCCATATAGGCCACTGCCGCCAAGGCAAGCGATACAAGTGTCATGAAACACAAGGCCGCCATCAACAGCGTCTTGCGGTCGAAAATATCTGCCAAGGCGCCCGATGCGATGGCCAGCAACATGATCGGCAGGGTGTTCGACGCCTGCACCAGCGCGATCAGTGTCGCACTGTCGGTCAGCTGGGTCATCAGCCAGGCTGCCCCCACCGCCTGAACCAGACCGCCGAAATTCGACACCAGAGTGGCGCTCCATAGCAGGCGGAAATCGGGATAGGACAGCGGTGCAAGTGCCTTGCCGGATTTTGCGGGTTCAGAGGTCTTTACAGGCATATCATCTTTCTGGTCAGGCAATCAGGCATGCTTGGACGCCATCACGTGCAACAGGAAAGCCGCAACCGCCATTCAAGCCCCGTGTCGAATGCCGCCGACAGCTGCGCATATACACGGCAAACCCGTCAATCTGCGATTCCCTTGGCCCATCCTATGCAGTTTGACGCACTGGCGATGAAACCTTTCTACACGTGATGTTGTTCCCGTTGGAGATAAAGTTGATCAAGCTGAGACCAAGGCGCAACAGAGCCACTGGCGTATTGTCGCGACGATTGGACGAACCACGCAGAAGGCTTGACGTATGACGGGCCCTGTGCCCATGGAACAATGGATGAATCACGGGACGTGACTGCATGTCCGCGTGATGGAAATATTTTCGCTGCTTCGGGACGACTCTGCCGTCGGCTCCGACGATGAACAAGGATTAAGCAACGATGCGCCTCGCCCCTCTCTTTACTGCGGCAGCCCTTGGTTTGGCTGCTTGTACCCCTGCAAAGGAAACGGCTGCACCGGTAACGCAGCAATCCGCAACGGTGCCCGACATCTATAAGGCCCGCGTCGATCAGGGTCCGGACGGCAACCCGATCAACATCGCCGCAGTTCGCGCAGCCTATCTGACCGATCGCAACCAGCGCCAGCTGGTCGCCTATAACGGCACCGAAGAACCCGGCACGATTGTCGTCGACCCCTATGCACGCGTTCTGTATCACGTCCAGCCCGGCGGGCAGGCAATGCGCTATGGCGTGGCCGTCGGTCGCGCAGGCAAAGGCTTTGAAGGCAGCGCGACGATCGCACGCAAGGCGGCCTGGCCCAGCTGGCGCCCGACCGACAACATGCTGCGGACCGAGCCGGAGCTTTATTCCCAGTTCGCCAACGGCTTGCCCGGTGGTATGCAGAACCCGTTGGGATCGCGCGCGCTCTATCTGTATCAGGGCAGCGTCGACACTTATTACCGTATCCACGGCACGCTTGACCCCTCGTCGATTGGTAAAGCCACCTCGGCCGGTTGCATCCGCATGTTCAACCAGGACGTGATCGACCTGTTCGCGGAAATTCCGACCGGCACCAAAGTTATCGTGCGTTCGGAAGCCGACAGCCTGCGTATGGAAGGCCCCATGGCCGAAACGCCCGAAGGCTATGTAGAACCAGCCGCCCCAAGCCAGGTCGCTGCGATTGCTACGCCCGACACGGCGTCCTTCACCAGCAGCCAGCCTGCGTCGGACCCCTATGCGTCGATGCCGATGACCTCAGTCGATACATCGCTGGTGACCGACCCCTATGCGACGACCGACACGGCCTTCGTGTCCCCCGTCGAAAGTGCCGTGCCCGGCCAGTAAGACCCTCCGCCACTGCTTTCGGCAGTTTGGCAACTATCAGGGACCCCGGTGCAAACCGGGGTCTTTCCAATTGCAAAAAAGCCAATCTATGGGCAATGTTGACCGGTACCATGGACCGGTTCGCATCAAGAGTTTTGCAATGCCCAATTACGCCCAGCGTGAACAGGATATTCTGACCACGGATCAATTGTCCCTGACTGTCAGCAGTCGCCAGCCTGCCCTAGCGCGGCTTGACGATGATGCGGTGCTGGACTTGCTGGACAATTTGCGCGCGGCAAAAAAAGCAGCACTGGCTGCCGCACCCTCGAATGATACCGCCACAGTTACTCTGCTTCATGCTGCCATCCGGCGGGTCGATGTGGAACGACGCAAGCGCAAGCTTACCGCAACGACCACCACGACGGTCAAGGTCATGCCGGCAACGCCCCCCAAACTTCCCGCTGCGACACCGGCGCGGCGCAAAGCGGCAGGCAGCACCCGCAGTTCAGGCGGACGAAAATCAACCGATGCGCGAAAGACCGACCTGCGCACTGAACCGCATCGCGTGGTCAGCCGCGCAGCAAAAGTATCCGCCCCTGCCATCCCAGCCCCTTCGGATGCAGAAAACGACACAGTAACGAGGAAACGTATCATGCCATTGACCGAAGCCGAAAAAGCCATCAAGCAAGCCGCCCGCAAAGCCGAAAAAGAGGCGGCACGCGAAGCGCGTCGGGCCGAACGCAAGGCCCTGAAGGACGCTGAAAAAGAACAGGCACGACTGGAACGTCGCGCTGCGCGCAAAGCGGAAAAAGATGAGGAACGCCAGGCCGAAAAGCAGGCCGAACGCGCTGAACGCAAAACAGCCCGTCTGGCCGCAGAGGAACCGGCCGCCCCCGCCAAGGAACCTAAGGCCGCCAAAACGAAGGCCTCCAAACCCGGCAAAGGCAAGGGGACTGGCGCCGAAGCGAAAAAAAGCCAATAATCCGCCGGAATAAGGCGCATTGCGTCGCGGACGAGAGTACACGACCATGCGCCGATTTCTGAAAGCCCTTCTTGGTATCACCCTGACCTGCGGGGTGACATTGGGATCGGCGTCGGGACTTTGGGCGCGGGCGGCTGTTGATGCCTATCAAGGGCTGCCCCCCCGCAAAATCTCCGAAGACAGGCGCTGCACCGATGATGGTCGCGATTGCATCCGCAAGGATTTTTACGCCGCTGACGTTTGTAAGCTGATCGAACGCAATGCTTCGGAACAAGGGTTGGACCCGGCGTTTCTGGCCCGCCTTCTGTGGAAGGAAAGCCGGTTCGAACCATCCGCTGTCAGCCCCGCGGGTGCCCTTGGAATTGCACAATTCATGCCCGGCACCGCCGATCTTTACTGGCTGGACGACCCCTTCAATCCCGCACAGGCGATCCATAAGGCGGCGTGGTATCTGGGCAATCTGGCGGACCGCTTTGGCAATATCGGGTTGGCTGCCGTTGCCTATAACGGCGGGGAAAACCGCGCGGCGCGATTTGTTCAACAGCAAACTACCCTGCCCTATGAAACCATCGATTATGTTGAATCCATCACCGGCTTCGGCGCCCATCGCTGGCGTGACAATCCCCCTGCTGAAAACGAACTGAAGCTGGCGCTGGCTGATGACATGGCGTTCCGCCCCGCCTGCGAAAAGATGGCAGGTGATCGCAGCCTGCGTGAATTCAACACCCAGCCGCGTGTTTTTCCGTGGGGTGTGATCGTGGCCAGCCACCCCAGCAGGTCGGGTGCGGCACAACAGGTCGCCCGCCTGAACCGCACGCTGCGTCCGATTCTGGATGAAGGGGCAAGCGTCGGCTATGTCCGCAAGCGGATGAACGGCATGCCAAAGGCGGTCTATACGGCGCAGATCGGCTATGATTCCAAAACCGCTGCTGCCTCTTTCTGCAACCGGTTCAAGCGGGTTGGCGGGCGCTGTATCGTTCTGAAGAACTGACCGTTACAGAAAACTTTGCGGGTCGACATCCACCGACAGCCGCAGGTTGGTCGGCGGCTTCGCCAACGCCAGCCAATCGGCGATCGCGCTTTGCAACGGGGCCTGTCGCGGCGCGCGGATCAGCATTCGCATGCGGTGACGCCCCCGCACCCGCGCGATGGGCGCAGGCGCAGGTCCCCACAGCTCGGCCCCCGCCTGCACTAAAGGTTCTGCCAGCGTTGCCAGATGGCGGGCGAAATCGCTGACGACGCCAAGGTCGGGATGCGACAGGATCACCCCCGCCAGACGGCCAAAGGGGGGCATACCCACGGTTTGGCGGCCCGCCGCCTCGGCGTCCCAGAACTGTTCATCCTGTCCCGACAGAATGGCGCGGATCACCGCGTGGTCGGGCTGGTGGGTTTGCAGCATCGCCACCCCCGGCGCAGCCCCCGATTGACGGCCCGCACGGCCCGCCACCTGCCGCATCAGCTGGAAACTGCGTTCGGCCGCGCGCAGGTCCGCACCTTGCAGGCCCAAATCCGCGTCGATCACGCCGACCAGCGTCAGACGGCTGAAGTTGTGACCCTTGGCGACGATCTGGGTGCCGATGATGATGTCGGTATCGCCATCTGCGATCTGGGCAATCGCCTCTTTCAACGCGCGCGACGACTGGAACAGGTCCGATGACAGCACCGTCGCCTTGGCATCGGGGAAACGGGCGGCGACCTCCTCGGCGATGCGTTCGACACCGGGGCCGATGGGGGCCAGCTTGCCCTCGACCCCGCAGGACGGGCAGGCTACTGGAATAGGGCGGGTTTCACCGCATTGGTGACAGACAAGGCGGTTCTGGAAGCGGTGTTCCACCATCCGCGCATCGCATTGGTGACAGCCGATCTGTTCGCCGCAGGCGCGGCAGACCGTTACCGGCGCAAAGCCGCGACGGTTCAGGAACATCAGCGATTGTTCGCCTTTGGCCAGACGCGCCTCGACCTCTCGCGCCAAGGTGGGGGAAATCCAGCGGCCAGCCTCCATCGCCTCGGACCGCAGATCGATGGCGGACATTTGCGGCAGCTCGGCCTCGCCATAGCGCGATCGCAGGTCCAGACGGGTGTATTTGCCGCTGGCCGCATTCACCCAGCTTTCAAGGCTGGGCGTCGCGGAGGCCAGCACCACCTGCGACTTGTTGATGGATGCCCGCAGCACTGCCATATCGCGGGCGCTATAGAAGACCACGTCTTCCTGTTTATAGCTGCTGTCATGTTCCTCATCGACGACGATCAGGCCCAGATCGGCAAAGGGCAGGAACAGCGCCGAACGGGCACCGACGACCAGCCCAACCTGATTCTTTCCAGCCATATGCCACAAGCGGCGGCGTTCGCCGCGGGTGATGCCGCTGTGCCATTCGCCGGGACGGGCACCGAAACGTGCCTCGACCCGGTCCAGAAATTCCGACGACAGCGCGATTTCGGGCAACAGGACCAGCGCCTGACGACCTTGGGCCAGACATTCGGCGACGGCCTCCAGATAGACTTCGGTCTTGCCCGACCCCGTGACGCCGCGCAGCAGAGTGGTGCCATAGCTGCGGGCGCGGATCTTATCGCGCATCGCATCGGCGGCATCCTGTTGGTCGGGGGCCAGTGGTTTGCCCGACATCATCGGATCCAGCCGCGGATAGCGCAGATCGCGCGGCGCCTCGACTTCGGCCAAAGCACCTTGGGCAACCAGACCTTTGACGACCGATGTGCCGACGCCCGCCAGTTGTGCCAGTTCCGATGCTGCGAAACTGGCACCGCCATGGTCATCGACCACTTGCAGGACACGGGCGCGGGCCTCGGTCACGCGGGTGGGCTGCGCTGTTCCCGGCACGATCGCACGACGGGCAGCGGGCGGCTGGTCCAGATCGGGGGCGCGGGTCGCCATACGCAACATCAGCGGCAATGGCGTCAGGGTATAATCGGCGGCGCGGGTCAGGAAATCGAGGAAACCCGCCGAAAAGGGTTCAGCGTCCAGCACGCGGGCGACGGGGCGCAGCTTGGCCAGATCGAAATCGCCCATCCCTTCGCCCCAAACCAGCCCCAGCACGCGGCGCGGGCCCAGTGGCACCAGCACCAGCTGGCCTTGGCGCACGCCGTTTTCGGGCGACAGATAGTCCAACACCCCCACCGGTTCACAGGTCAGGACCGCAATGCGGGCGCGAGGGGCAAAAAAGGCGGGCATGTCATTCATCACTCGCGATAAGTACGCCCGACGCGCGCAGTTGCAAGCCCCGCGGCAGGGGTTGTTTCCCTTTCCGCAACGCGCCACATATCGTATGACCCTGCTGAACCGTGTAAGAGGAGCCGGCCATGAAATTCTTCGTAGATACCGCCGATGTTGCTGCCATCAAGGAACTGAACGATCTGGGAATGGTGGACGGTGTCACAACCAACCCCTCGATCATTCTGAAATCGGGCCGTGACATCACAGAAGTCACCAAAGAGATCTGTGATCTGGTTGACGGCCCCGTCAGCGCCGAAGTGGTTGCTGAAAAGGCCGACGACATGATCCGCGAAGGCAAGCATCTTGCCAAGATCGCCGAAAACATCACCGTCAAGGTTCCGTTGACCTGGGACGGTCTGAAGGCCTGCCGCGCGCTGACCGACGAAGGCTATATGGTCAATGTAACGCTGTGCTTCAGCGCGGCGCAGGCCCTGCTGGCTGCCAAAGCCGGTGCGACCTTCATCAGCCCCTTCATCGGCCGTCTGGACGATATCAATCTGGACGGGATGGAGCTGATTGCAGATATCCGCGACATCTATGACAACTATGGCTATGAAACCGAAATTCTGGCCGCCTCGATCCGCAACGTGAACCACATCGTCGATGCTGCCAAAGTCGGCGCTGATGTGATCACCGCGCCGCCGTCGGTCATTAAGGCAATGGCGAACCATGTCTTGACCGATAAGGGTCTGGCACAGTTCACTGCGGATTGGGCACAGACCGGTCAGAAGATCGGCTGAAACTAAAAACGGCGACAAGGGGTTAACGGCATGAGCGATGGTCTGGAACAGGATATCCGCGACAGGCTGCTGGCCAGTCCGAAAGACCTGCTGGCAGACCGCGATGTCATGCGCGCCCTTGTCGCCACCCACGAAGCGGAAACCGGGGCCAATGTCATCGATATACGTGGCCGCGCCATGCAGGCGCTGGAATCCCGCCTGAACCGGCTGGAGGCGACGCATGAAAGCGTCATTGCCGCCGCCTATGACAACCAGTCCGGCATGGCGGTTCTGCACCGTGCCGTGATTGGCCTGCTGGAAACGGCTGATCTGGCCGATTTCGTCAACGGGCTGCAATCGGATATTGCCCCCCTGCTGCGCGTGGAAACCCTGCGGCTGGTGGTCGAGGGGACGCATGATCTGGCCCTGCCCGAAGACGTATTGGTCATTCCCGAAGGCGCGATGGACAGCATCCTGCATGCCGGCCGTCGCACGCCGCGTGGTGACGATATCGTGCTGCGCGCGGCTTTGGTGCTGACCCGCCCCCTCCATTCGCGCACCGTCGGGTCCGAGGCGCTGCTGCCCTTGGATCTGGGCACGTGCATGCCGCGGGCCATGCTGTTGATGGGCAGCGCCGATGCCACGCGCTTTATGCCCGCCCATGGGACCGACCTGCTGCGCTTTTTCGCGCAGGTGTTCCGGCTGGTCCTTCTGGACCGCCTGAAAAGATGAGCAATCCTGACCTGCTGGCACTGGCCCCTGCCACCAGCCACGCCTTGGCGCGATGGCTGGAAACCGAAGCCGCAACCCGTGACCGTTCCAACCATACGATCACCGCCTATCAGGCCGATCTGATCGCTTTCCTGCGGTTCATCGGTAACCATCATGGCGAACCCGCCACCCCCAATTCGCTGGGAATGCTGCGCCAGACCGATATGAGGGCCTTTTCGGCATCCGAACGCGGGCGCGGCCTTGGTCCTCGATCCTTGGCAAGACGACAATCGGCGGTGCGCAGCTTCCTGCGCTGGCTGTCGGACCGCGAGGGATACGACTTGTCCGCCGCACTATCGGCCCGCAGCCCGAAATACGCGCGGTCCCTGCCCCGTCCGCTGACCCCCGATCAGGCGCAAGACACGCTGGATCAGGTCGCCACCCATGACACGCCATGGATCGCCGCCCGTGACGCCGCCGTTCTGACCCTGTTATGGGGCAGCGGTTTGCGGATCTCCGAAGCAATGGCGCTGGAGGGCAGCGACTGGCCTTTTCCGTCGGCCCTGACGATCCGTGGCAAGGGCGGGCGTGAACGTCAGGTGCCGGTCCTGCCGGTCGCGCGTGATGCGATTGCCGACTATCTGGCTCAAAGCCCTTGGGGGCTGGTTGCCGATCAGCCCCTGTTCCGCGGGGTGCGTGGCAAGCGCCTTAGCGGCGGGGCGATTGCGGGAACCATGCGCAAGGCGCGCGCCTCATTGGGGTTGCCGGCATCGGCCACACCCCATGCGCTGCGCCACAGTTTTGCCACGCATCTGCTGTCCGCAGGGGGGGATTTGCGGACAATTCAGGAATTGCTGGGCCACGCCAGCCTGTCCACCACGCAGGTCTATACCGGTATTGACGACGCGCAGTTGATGGCTGTTTATCGATCGGCCCATCCACGCGGGTGAACCCGCAGGACGCCGCAAGCGTTCCTTGGACAACATATTGAAAAGAAGGCTTTCGAAATGACCAACCACGCGATTTTTGACCGCCCCCTTGGGGTCAACGCCCCCGCCGGATATGATCAGGCCATCTTCGGGATGGGCTGCTATTGGGGTGCCGAACGGCTGTTCTGGAAACAGACCGGCGTCTGGCTGACCGAGGTGGGCTTTGCCGGTGGCGATGTCCAGAACCCGACCTATGAACAGGTCAAGCGCGGCGACACCGGCCATGCCGAGGTTGTGCGGATTATCTATGACAGCTCGCTTGTCAGCTATGACCATCTGCTGCAGCTGTTCTGGGAAAACCACGACCCCACGCAGGGCGACCGTCAGGGCAATGATATCGGGAACCAGTATCGCAGCCTGATCATGACTTTTTCCGAAACGCAGGAAAGTGCCGTCGAAGCATCGAAAGCTGATTTCAACAACCGGCTGGCCGTTCAGGGCTTTCCCGAAATCACCACCCGCATCATCCCCGCCGGACCCTTCTGGCCCGCCCATGAGGCGCATCAGCAATACCTGGAAAAGAACCCCGACGGTTATTGCGGCCTGAAAGGGACCGGAGTAGAGGCGTCCATGCCCAACCCGGATACGATTTAATGCCAACATACACTGCGCTGACCCACCTGCCCGGCCGCGAAGCCGCCGAAGCCCTTGCCGAAGCCTGCGAGGAACTGACCCCGGAACCCGTCGGAACCGGCATCTTCGAAATCGAGGATGGATCGGAACGGTGGGAAGTCGGTGCCTATTTCACCGAAAGCCCCGACGAGATTTCACTGGCGATTCTGGCCGCAGCCCATGGCGCGGAACCTTTTGCCATTTCCGAACTGCCCGAAGTGGATTGGGTCGCCCACGTCCGCCGCGAACTTACGCCGGTCGTTGCCGGACGTTTCTATGTTCACGGCAGCCATAATGCTGACGAAATCCCCGAAGGGGTCGAACCCTTGTGGATCGAGGCGGCGATGGCTTTCGGCACTGGCCATCACAATACGACCAAGGGCTGTCTTGAGGCTGTCGACCGCTTG
Organism: Paracoccus sp. JM45; assembly: GCF_003590715.1. Classification (GTDB taxonomy): domain Bacteria; phylum Pseudomonadota; class Alphaproteobacteria; order Rhodobacterales; family Rhodobacteraceae; genus Paracoccus. Next base: position 49,741 of record NZ_QQVY01000003.1, on the reverse strand, counting down.
GCCACCGAAGGCTTTGTTCCCACCCGCGTGGCCGATATCGGCTGCGGTACGGCGGTTCTGGCCATGGGGGCCGCACGTTTGTGGCATGTGACCGTGCTGGCCAGCGACATCGACCCCGTTGCCGTTGATACGGCTGCCGCCAACGTCATTGCCAACGGACTGGACGGTCGCGTTGTCTGTATGGAGGCGGCAGGTTTTGACCATCCGACCCTGCATCAGGCAGCCCCCTATGATCTGGTTCTGGCCAATATCCTGAAACAACCCTTGATCGATCTGTCCGGTGATATGGGCAAATATGTCAGCCAGAACGGTAAGATCGTTCTGTCGGGCATTCTGACGACACAGGCAGACGAGGTTGTCGCAGCCTATGGCACGACCGGATTTACGCTGGACCGCCGTGACGATCAGGGTGATTGGACCACGCTGGTCATGACCCGCGCCTGATCCCGGCCAACATTAAGACATGAAAAAACCCCCGCGAGCGTCAGCTTCCGGGGGTTCGTTCGTCTTGGGATTTGCAAATGGCCTATCAGCCGCGCGCAATCCGCTCGATGTCGCCACGGCACAGACCGATATCGTCCAACTCGCGGTCGGACAGACGGCCCAGCTCGCGGCGCGTAACGCGGGTATCGTTCCACGTTGCGAACAACGAGATGAATTGCGCGACGATGTTGCCAATGCCACCAACAGCTGCGCTGCGGTTCGTTTCGATCGTCGTCATCTTATCACCTGTTTTCAGATTGCCCTATCGTCGGGCAGTTTTCGGATAAGCAGTAGATAATTTACGCAACGTGCAAAGAGTAGGCCTCAAAGGGACATTGCCGCTATGCGGTATGTGCAACAGCTAACGGGCGATTTACGCCATAAATGTCGCAATCGCGTCACGAATCGTCGATTGTCGTCGCTTAATCCTGCCGCCAGTCCCCCAAGGCCGCCTGCCACAGCGCCAAAGCCGCAACCGCTGCCGTATCGGCACGCAGGATTCGCGGTCCAAGGCTGACAGGGGTCACAAAGGGCAATTGCCGCAACTGGCTGCGTTCCGTGTCCGAGAATCCCCCCTCGGGGCCGATCAGGATGGCCCATGGGCCTGTTGCCAGTCCCGCCAGCGTCTGGGCCGGTCCTGCCAAAGCCTCATCCGCCCAAAGGATCCGCCGTTCGGGGTCCCAGCCTTGCAACAGGCGCGACAGCGGCGTCAGGTCATCAACCGTTGGCACAAAGGTGCCGCCGCATTGTTCGGCAGCCTCGATGGCATGGGCCTGCAGGCGGTCCTGACGGATGCGGTCGGCGTTTGTATGCCCCGTTTGCACCGGCTTAATGCGGGCCGCCCCCATTTCGGCGGCCTTTTCGACGATGAAATCGGTGCGGGCCTTCTTGATCGGCGCAAAGACCAGCCAAAGGTCGGGCGGGCTGACCTGCGGGCCGGATTGTTCCACCGGCAGCACACTGCCGCCGCGTTTGGACACCTGTTCCAGATCGGCCAGCCATTCGCCGTCTTGCCCGTTAAAGACGCGGATACGGTCGCCAACGCGCAAACGCATGACACTTGACAGATAATGTGCCTGACCGGGGTCCAGCGGGACGGGTTGTCCAGCGACCAGAGGGTGATCTATGTAAAGTCTGATTTTTGCCATGATAGGTGCGACGCTATGCAAAGCCAGACCGAAAGGCCAGATGCCGTCATCGACGCGCCGCAGGGAAATTGGGTGGACCGCTATGCCCCGCCCGCCACACGCCCGTGGCTGCGGCTGTCACGCGCCGACCGTCCCATCGGGACGTGGTTGCTGTTGTTGCCCTGCTGGTGGGGTGTCGGGCTGGCAATGATGGCCGATGCGCCGCGCTGGTTCGACCTGTGGATCGCGATTGCCTGCACCATCGGGGCCTTCGTCATGCGCGGCGCAGGCTGCACATGGAACGACATCACCGACCGCGATATCGACGCACAGGTCGCGCGGACACGTTCGCGCCCGCTGCCATCGGGTCAAGTGACCCTGCGCGGGGCCTATCTGTGGCTGGCGGCACAAGGCTTGCTGGGATTGGTGATCCTGTTGACGCTGGGATGGGCGGCGGTCTGGATGGGCGTCGCCTCGCTGGCGCTGGTGGCCATCTATCCCTTTGCCAAACGGTTCACATGGTGGCCGCAGATCTTTCTGGGGCTGGCCTTCAACTGGGGTGTGATGCTGGCCTATGCCGCGCATATGGGCCGCGTTGATGCCGCCCCTGTCGTGGCATGGCTGGGTGCGATTGCATGGACGATCTTTTACGACACCATCTATGCCCATCAGGACGCCGAGGATGACGCCATGATCGGCGTCAAATCCACCGCCCGCCTGTTTGGTGACAACAGCCCCCGCATCCTGACCGGCTTTGCCATTCTGGCGGTCATCGTGCTGGCGATCGCCATCGCCCTGACCGGTCGCAATCTGTTGATAGCATGGACAGGACTTGCCGGATTTGGCCTGCATCTGGCGTGGCAGCTTAAGAATTTCGATCCCGATCAGGGGGATAGCTGCCTTCGCCTGTTCCGGTCCAACCGCGACGCGGGGCTGATCCTTACGCTGTTTCTTGCCATCGCCGGCGCGGCATGATTGCGCGGGGCCGTACTGCCCGCTAGACGTTGCAGGCTTGCAACAGCCCAAGGTTTTTAACGCATGCCATCCTCGCGCCGCAAAATCTCGACGACATTGGCGACATTACTTGTCCTGGGCGGCGCCGGTGGCCTGTCATGGGTCGGCGCACAGGCCGCTGCCACCTTTATCGAACAGCGCGCAGCGCAGGATGTCGGGCTGGCGCTGCGGACCTCGGGGTATGACTGGGCGCAGGTGTCCACCGACGGGCTGCGGGTCCGCCTGACCGGCACCGCCCCGTCCGAGGTCGAGCGTTTCCGCGCCATGACACAGGCCGCCACCGTCGTCGATGCCAGCCGGATTGTCGACCAAATGACGGTTGCTGCGGTGGATGCCATGACGCCCCCCGATTTCAAGGTCGAGCTGCTGCGCAATGACGATGGCATTTCCCTGATCGGACTTGTCCCCGCATCCACCAACCGCGAGGCGATCTTGCGGACTCTGCGCAGCGACGTGCAGGGCAATCAGGTGACCGATCTGCTGGAAAGTGCCGATTACCCCGTTCCCGACAATTGGAACGCGGCGATCAAATTCGGCATGGATGCCGCGCAGATGACAAAACAGGCGAAAATCTCGATCGAGCCGGGGCATGTGCTGGTCGCTGCCCTTGCCAAAACACGCGAAGACAAGGGCCAGCTGGAAGCAAACCTGAAGCGTATCCTGCCCAAAGGCGTGCGGTTGCAGACCGAAATTTCAGCGCCGCGACCGGTGATTGCCCCCTTTACGCTGCGTTTTGTCATGGACGCGGACGGCCCGCATTTCGACACTTGCGCCGCGGATGATGACGCCGCTCGCGACCGCATTGTGGAAGCGGCCCGCAACGTCGGGATGGAAGGTGCCGCCAGCTGTGTTCTGGGGCTTGGCGTGCCATCGCCCGAATGGGGTGCCGCAGCCGAGGTGGCGATTGCTGCCGTGGGCAAGCTGGGCGCAGGTCAGGTGACGATTTCGGATGCAGATGTTGCATTGGTGATCCCCGAAACCGTCGATCCTGCCCGATTTGACGCTGTGGCGGGGGAATTGGAAAACACCCTTCCGGCAGTATTTTCACTGAACGCCACGCTGGAAAAGGCCCAGCCCCGCGATCAGGGCCCGGCCCGTTTCACCGCCAATCTGACGGAAAACGGCAGCCTGTCGATGCAAGGTCGCATCGCCGACCAGCAAATGCGCGAGGCGGTGGACAGTTTTGCGACATCGCGCTTCGATGTGACGCAAAGCGGACTGCGCAGCGATGCAAATGTGCCCGGCGGCTGGACGGTGCGCGTGATCGCCGCGCTTGAGGCGATGGACGCCCTGCAGACCGGCACGGTGCAGGTCACCCCCGATCTGGTCACCGTGGCCGGCATGTCGGGCGACCCCAATGCCACCGATCACGCCGCGGCCCTGCTGTCGGAACGGCTGGGCGGTGGCGCGCGCTATTCGCTGTCCATCGGATATGACCGCCGGATGGACCCTGCCCTTGGCCTGCCAAACGGCGAGGAATGCGTGGCCAGCCTGAACACCGTGATGTCGGAAAGCGAGATCGGGTTCGAACCCAGCAAATCCGCCATTGCCGGTGATCCCGCCCCCACGCTGGACCGGCTGGCGCAGGCAATGACCGAATGCGCCGACTTCCAGATCGAGGCAGGCGGCCATACCGACAGCCAAGGCTCGGAAGGGTTTAACGCCGAACTGTCGCGCGGGCGGGCACAAGCCATTGTGACAGCCATGCATGGGGCGGGCATTGATGTCACCAATATGACCTCGCGCGGGTATGGCGAAAGCCAGCCCATCGAATCAAACGAGACGGAAGAAGGCCGCGAGGCCAACCGCCGCATCGAATTTCGCCTGCTGTCACCCCACCCCGTCCGCGGCGATGCGATCCCAACCCCCGCGCCGGTGACCGGTATTACCGGTCAGCAAAACGAAACGCCCGCCGCTGCACCGCAGATGCAAGGGCCGAACCTGCCGGAAATGCAGGGACCGAACCTGCCTGTCGTGACGCCCGCGCCGCAAATGCAGGGCCCGCAATTGCCGCGCATCAGTGATACGCCCAATATGGCCCCCATGACCATCGGCGTCAGTGAAGAGTTCCAGACGCTGGACGAACGCGAAGAAAACCTTAGGGTGCCCGTACAGACCGCAGACGAGAATACGCCCCGCCCCGGCGCACGCCCCGAAGATATTGCCGATCGTGCCGCGGCCCAAGACGAAGCGAAGACCGAATGAACCGTTCCGAATTTATCGCCGTCACTGCCGTTATCCTGTTCGGCGCATTTCTTCTGGGATGGATTGCAAGCTGGCTGGTTCACCGTATCGCCCGCCCTGTGCGCGCCGATATGTCGGAACTGGATCACATGGCCCAACAACTACACGAGGCCGAGGAACAGCGCGACAGCGCTATTGCCCTGCTGGAACAGCGCGAGGCGACGCTGTCATCGCAACTGGCCGGTGCGAATGCCGAAGCCCGCGCCGCGATGGAGGGACTGCGCGACAGCCGGACCGAAGTCGAGGAATTGCGCGATTACATCGAGGCCAAACTGGCCCATCGCTAAAGCCTTTGATCAGGACATGAAAAAAGGGGGCTGATTGCCCCCTTTTCTTTTGGCATCGTGAATGGCGTCAGATGCCTGCTTCGACAATAGCGCGTGCGAGAACCGGCACGGTGTCGCTGTTCAGACCGGCGATGTTCAGACGCGAATCACCCACCATATAGATACCTGCATCACGCTTCAGCGTTTCGACCTGCGCCGGCGTCGCGCCAAGGCGCGAGAACATGCCGCGGTGATGTTCGATGAAATCGAAACGGTCGCTGCCCGACAATTGGCGCAATTCAGATGCCAGCTGCGTGCGAAGGCCCAGCATGGTGTTACGCACGTCTTCCAGTTCGGCGGCCCAATCGGCGCGCAGATCATTGTCGGTCAGGATAGTGCCGACGATGCGCGCACCGTGATCAGGCGGGAAGGAATAGGTCTGGCGGTTCAGGAAGGCCAGCGACCCTTGGGTCATATCGCGCGTCGTGGTGTCATTGGTCAGCACCATCAGAATGCCTGTCCGTTCGCGATAGATGCCGAAGTTCTTGCTGCATGACGCGGCAATCAGCACCTGCGGCAGGCGCGAGGCGATCAGGCGCGTGCCCGCAGCATCGGCGTCCAGACCGTCACCAAAGCCCTGATAGGCCAGATCGATCATCGGGATCGCGCCGGATTTTTCCAGAATCTCTGCAACCTCGGCCCATTGTTCAATGGTCAGGTTCGCGCCGGTCGGATTGTGGCAGCAACCGTGCAGCAGGACGATGTCATCCTTTTTGGCCTTTGCCAGATCGGCCTTCATCGCCTCGAAATCAACGCCACGCGTTTCGGCATCGAAATATGCGTATTCGACCATGGGCAGGCCCATGAATTTCATGATCGACAGATGGTTCGGCCATGTCGGGTTCGACACGAAGACCGTGACATCGGGGTTTGCCATACGGGCCAGTTCCAGCGCCTGACGGATGGCGCCTGTGCCACCCACCGTCGCGACGGATGCCAGACGGTCGGCAGGGACCTCACCCAGAATCATTTGCGCCATGGAATTGCGGTATTCCGCCTCTCCGGCCAGCACGGTGTAGGATTTGGTGGTCTGGGTTTCCCAGATGCGCTGTTCGGCAGCTTTGACGGCGCGCATGACCGGCGTGACGCCCTGCGGGTCCTTATAAACCCCGACGCCCAGATCGATCTTGCCCTGTCGGGTGTCGGCCTTGAATTCTTCGATCAGCATCAGGATCTTGTCAGGAGCTTGGGCTTTAAGGTTAGACAGCATCTTAGGCGTCTCCGGTTGCAATGTTCAGGTCGGCAAAGCTGCCCCATTCGGTCCAGCTGCCATCGTAGAGTGCGTGGTTGCGGTGCCCCAACCGTTCCAGCGCCAGCGACAGAATTGCCGCCGTGACGCCGCTGCCACAGGTGGTGATGGCGGGTTGGGTCAGATCGACGCCGGCGGCATCGAACAGGGCGCGCAGGGCATCTGTGTCAAGCATCGTGCCATCTGCGTTAAACATTTGCGGCCAGGGCAGATTGCGCGATCCGGGAATGTGACCCGCACGCATACCAGCGCGGGGTTCGGGCTGGTCGCCCCTGAAACGTTCCGCGCTGCGGGCGTCGATAATCTGGTGATCGCCCAGCTTGCTGGCCGAGGCGACCTGCGTCACGTCGCGCACCAGACCCGCCTGTCGCTGGACGGTAATATGGCGGTCGCGCAGGATCAGGGGCATATCTTCGACAGGCCGCCCTTCGGCGCGCCATTTGGCAAAACCGCCATCCAGAACGGCAACATCGGTTTTGCCCATCAGCCGCATGGTCCACCAGACGCGAAAGGCGCTGTGCACGTCGGAATTGTCATAGATGACCATCTGGTGCCCGTCGCCAATGCCCATTGCACGCATGCGGCTGATGAACATTTCGACCGGCGGGGCCATATGCGGCAGCGTGCTGCGTTTGTCGCTGATTGCATCAATGTCAAAGAAACGGGCGGCAGGGATATGGGCCGCGTCATATTCGGCGCGGGCGTCACGGCCGCTGTCGGGCATATGCCAGCTGGCGTCGATAATCCGCAGATCGGGGTCGTTCAGATGCGCGGCCAACCAATCGGTCGAAACCAGTGTCTTCGGATCGTCCTGCATTGCGGCCCCCCTTGCTGCGCCGCCCTGATTTACAGGGCCGAAGGCTGCGCTGCAATGCCGCAAGGGCCTAACCTTGCTTCAGAAGCCGCTGTTTCTGGCGTCCCCAGTCACGTTTTGCACTGGTTTCACGCTTATCGTGGTTTTTCTTGCCCTTGGCGATGCCGATTTTCAGCTTCACCATGCCGCGATGGTTGAAATACATGACCAGCGGAACAAGGGTCATCCCTTCACGGCCCGTGGCCTGCCACATACGCGACAATTCACGTTTGCTGACCAGCAACTTGCGACGGCGGCGTGCATCATGGCCGAACACACCGGCACGCAGCAGGGGCGCGATATAGCCGTTGATCAGCCACAGCTCGCCATCCTCGACCGAGGCATAGCTTTCGGCGATGTTGGATTGACCGACCCGCAGGGATTTTACCTCGGATCCGGTAAGCATGATGCCCACCTCGAGATCGCTCTCGATGAAATAATCATAGCGTGCGCGCCGGTTCTCGGCGATCACCTTATAGTTCTTGCTGTCGTCATCCTTGGCCATAGCATCGTCAGATAGGCACGCAATCGCGCTGTGTAAAGATGAAGACGCATCGGCACCCTGCCAATTTTGAAGAGAAAACCAGTCACAAGGGGATAAACATGCTGGAACAGATCGCCTTGGGCTCCATGATCATGGTGGCCAGCATCCTGTTGTCGGGCATGGCCGTCTGGGTGATGGAAATCGCCTTTGCCCATGCCACACCCTGGCTGGTGCGCGCGCCCCACCGTCCCAAACTGATCGCCGTCGTAATCGTGGCCAGCCTTGGGGTGCTGCGCATGGTGACCATCTCGGTCTGGTTATGGGCTTTGGCCTTTCACGCCATGGGCATGTTTTCAGGGTTGGAGGAGGCGATGTATTACACCTTGGTCACCTTTACCACGCTTGGCTATGGCGATGTGCTGATGCCGCAAGACTGGCGCATATTGGGGGGATTGGCGGCTGCAAACGGGGTGTTGAACTTTGGCTTGATGACAGCCTTCATGGTCGAGGCTTTGCGGCACGTCCGCATCCGCCAGATCGAATTCATGAAAGGACGATAGGACATGCGGCAGATGGGACAGGCGAAGGCCGGTAGAACAGCGGCACAGCACCAGAATGCGGCACCGCAGAACAACGCCCGTTTGAAAGCCGCATCATGAAGGCCGGTCCCCGCAATCTTATCACCGATGTTCCCGGTTTGCGGGTCGGAAATGCAGGCGATGACGATGTGAAATCCGGCGTCACCGTGCTGACGGCGGATGCGCCATTCGCGGCGGCGGTGCATGTGATGGGCGGCGCACCCGGCACCCGTGAAACCGATCTGCTGGCACCGGATAAGATGGTGCAATCGGTGGATGCGCTGGTGCTGTCTGGCGGTTCGGCCTTCGGTTTGGCATCCTGCGACGGCGTGGTGCAGGCCCTGCATCAGGCAGGCCGCGGCTTTGCCATCGGCGATGCACGGGTGCCCATCGTCCCCGGTGCGATTGTTTTCGATCTGTTGAATGGCGGCAATAAGGTCTGGGACCAGAACCCCTATCCGCAGCTGGGCCATGCCGCATGGACGGCGGCTGCCACCGATTTCGACATCGGCACCCATGGTGCGGGCATCGGGGCACTGACGGGACGGCTGAAAGGCGGGCTTGGCTCTGCCTCGGCGGTGCTGGACAACGGGATGACTGTCGGGGCATTGGTGGTGGCCAACCCGCTGGGGCACGCCAATATCGACAATGGCCGGCATTTCTGGGCAGCACCTTGGGAAATGGATGGCGAATTCGGTGGGCTGGGCCTGCCAGACCGCTTTGTTCCGGCATGGGAACCGACCCCTGGCAAGGATCTGGGCGAATCGACGACCATCGCCATCATCGCAACCGACGCAAAACTGGATAAGGCAGGGCTGAAGCGTCTGGCCACAGTCGCCCATGACGGTATGGCCCGCGCATTGGTGCCCAGTCATACACCCTTGGACGGAGATCTGGTGTTCGCCGTCTCCACCGGTGCACGCGAATTGGATGACCCTTTGGCGGACCCCTATCTGCTGGGCCATGTGGCATCCTGCACCTTGGCCCGTGCCATCGCCCGCGCAATCTATGCCGCCACCCCTGCGGATGGTGATGTTCAGACATCCTGGCAATCACGCTTCGGCACATAAGGGAAAGGCGGCGCATGGGAAAATGCGCCGCCTAAACAGAGAGAGATCATCAAGAGGGAAGCCTGATGATTCCAGACCGAACGCCACCCGCCGATATTCGGTTGCATAGAGTATCCACCGAATTTTCACTTTTTTCGTGAGGGATTCAAAAGTGCGGAACGCGTTTTGACATGACCGGTCGGGCGTGGTCATTTGATGCCGAAACCTTTCGCAAGGATACCGATATGACCTCTGGCACAACCGACCTTAAATCGCTGCTGCGTGATCCCTCATTGCTGGAAAGCCGCGCCTTTCTAGCGGGCGAATGGGTCGATGCCCCCGACGGCGCGACATTCGATGTCAAAAACCCCGCACGCGGTGATGTAATTGCCAAGGTCGCCGATCTGGGCCGCGCGGATGTGTCCCGTGCCATTGATGCCGCCGAAAGCGCCATGAAGGAATGGGCCGCCCGCCCCGCCAAAGAACGCGCCCAGATCATGCGCCGCTGGTATGATCTGATGATGGAAAACCAGGACGATCTGGGCCGCATCATGACCGCCGAACAGGGCAAGCCCCTGGCCGAGGCAAAGGGCGAGGTTGCCTATGGCGCCAGCTTTATCGAATGGTTCGGCGAAGAGGCCAAGCGCGTTTACGGTGAAACCATCCCCGGTCATCAGGCCGACAAGCGCCTGTCCGTCATCCGCCAACCCATCGGCGTCGTGGGCAGCATTACCCCGTGGAACTTTCCGAATGCCATGATCGCCCGCAAAGCCGCACCGGCGCTGGCCGCAGGCTGTGGTTTTGTGGCCCGTCCGGCGGCCGAAACGCCCCTGTCGGCATTGGCCATGGCGGTCTTGGGCGAACGCGCAGGCCTGCCCAAGGGCATCCTGTCGGTCGTCACATCATCGCGGTCCAGCGATGTCGGCAAGGAATTCTGCGAAAACCCCAAGGTCCGCAAACTGACCTTCACCGGATCAACCGAAGTGGGCCGCATCCTGCTGCGTCAGGCCGCCGATCAGGTCATGAAATGCAGCATGGAGCTGGGCGGCAATGCCCCCTTCATCGTCTTTGACGACGCCGATCTTGATGCCGCCGTCGAAGGGGCGATGGCATCGAAATTCCGCAACAACGGCCAGACCTGCGTCTGTGCCAACCGGATCTATGTGCAGGCCGGTGTCTATGATCAATTTGCCGAAAAACTGGCCGCAGCCGTCAGCAAGCTGAAGGTCGGTGACGGTCTGGAAGACGGCGTCACCACTGGTCCTCTGATCAATAAGGATGCCGTCGAAAAGGTACAGGAACATATCCGCGACATCACCGACGGCGGTGGCCAAATTCTGGCAGGCGGCGAACCGATCAAGGGGTTGTTCTTCGAACCGACGGTCGTGACCGGCGTGACAGATTCCATGAAGGTCGCGATCGAGGAAACCTTCGGTCCCCTTGCCCCCCTGTTCAAATTCGACACCGAAGATGAGGTCGTCGCCAAAGCCAATGATACGATCTTCGGTCTGGCCTCCTATTTCTATGCCCGCGACATCGGCCGCATCACCCGCGTTCAGGAAGGCTTGGAATATGGCATCGTGGGTGTGAACACCGGCCTGATCTCGACCGAGGTGGCACCCTTCGGTGGCGTCAAGCAATCGGGTCTGGGTCGTGAAGGCAGCCGCCACGGCATGGATGACTATCTGGAGATGAAATACATCTGCCTGTCCGTGTGACAGTTTCCCCACATTTTCCACAACGCGGCGATTTGGACGGAACGGATTGCCGCGTTAAGCCTTATCCCCCTGAAGGGTCACCGGACGGGTGGCTGCATGATGAACTGCAAGGGGACTACTCATGGAAGGTTTCGGCTGGATCCTGACGATCATTCTGGGCGCAATTGCCGGTTGGATCGCGGAAAAAATCATGAAGGGCGATCATGGCCTGCTGACGAATATCATCTTGGGTATTCTGGGTGCGCTGATCGGTAACTGGTTGTTCCGCCTGATCATCGGCTCGACCGCCGGTGGCGTGATCGGACAGCTGGTCGTCGCGGTGATCGGCGCCTGTATCCTGATCTGGGGCTATCGCGCGATCCGCGGACGCAGCTGATAGATATAGCCATCGGACATAAAGAAAGGCCGGCATTGCGCCGGCCTTTTTTCATACTATCGGATCAAAACGCTTATGCGTCGTCGTCGTCTTCATCCTTGCTGTCGGGCAGGTTGAAGAAGTTATCAGCATCCAGCCGCTCGTCACGCTTTTCTTCATCACGGCTGAGGCTGAAGTTTTCCAGACCTGCAATCGAAGACGGCATGCGCGGTTCTTCGGACATCGCCAGCGAGGTTTCGGTGCTGACCAGTTTGCGACGTTCGTCGTCGGTCATCACGATACCTTCGGCAGCGCGCTTTTTGGCGGCCTTCTGGACAGCAGCGTCCAGTTCCGTCTGACGGCACAGACCCAAAGCAACCGGATCGATCGGCTGGATGTTCTGGATGTTCCAATGGGTGCGCTCACGGATCGCACCGATGGTCGGCTTGGTGGTGCCCACCAGCTTGGCAATCTGCGCGTCTGCCAGTTCCGGATGGAATTTGACCAGCCACAGGATGGCTGCGGGGCGGTCCTGACGCTTGGACAGCGGCGTGTAACGCGGACCGCGACGCTTTTCCTCGCCCTCGCTGGCGGGGTTGTGCTGCAGGTGCAGTTGGTAGGTCGGGCTGGCTTCGGCGCGCTTGATTTCAGCGGCTTCCAACTGGTTCGAGGCGATGGGGTCAAAGCCTTTCACGCCAGCTGCGACATCACCATCCGCGATGCCTTGAACCTCAAGCTCGTGCAGACCGCAGAAATCACCGATCTGTTTGAAGCTCAGCGTCGTGTTATCGACCAGCCAGACGGCGGTGGCCTTGGCCATCAGCGGCTTGCTCATGTCAGTCTCCTTCGCATGTCTGTCCCGAACATAGAGGCTTACGCCGGAAAAACGGCTTTGGCGGACGCCATTCCTCGTTCTCGGGGGGGGAATTGCTGGGTGATATAGCGATTCCGCTGGCCAGAGAAAAGAGGATTCGCGCAAAAGACGGATGCAAGCCGACTTGGGCCACGCTAGGCTGCCATTATGCGCATCTTATCCCTTGCCCTTGTGGCCCTGCTGCCCCCCCTGCCCCTGATGGCCCGCGATGTGGCCGGGCAGTTCGATTATTACGTTCTGGCCGTTAGCTGGCAGCCATCATGGTGCGCCAGCACAGGCGATGATCGCGATGCCCCCGAATGCAAAGCAGGCACCGCCCGTGATTTCAGCATCCACGGCTTATGGCCGCAAAACGAAAGCGGCTGGCCCGAATATTGCAACACGCGCGAACGTGATCCGTCGCGGCGTGAAAGTCAGGCGATGTCGGATGTAATGGGGTCCGGGGGCCTTGCGTGGTATCAATGGCAAAAGCACGGTCGCTGCACGGGCCTGTCATCCGCCGATTATTACCAAACGACACGCGACGCGCTGCAGGCGATAAATATCCCGCAGGTGTTTGATGATCTGGCCCGCGACATTTCGATCCCGCCCACCGTGATCGAGGATGCCTTTATCGAGGCCAACCCCGATTTCCGGCGTGACGGCATCACCATCGGCTGCCGCAGCAACGCCCTGACCGAGGTTCGCATTTGCCTGACCCGCGATCTGGAACCACGCGACTGCGCCCCCGACGCACGCCGCGATTGTAGCCAGCCCAGCATCCTGATGGAACAGGTGCGCTAGACTTCATTTGCGTCCCGCGATGGCCGGGGGCGCTTCGCCCCCGGACCCCCCGAGGATATTTCTCACGCGTGAGACGCTGGTTAACCCTATTTTAGCCTGTCAGCTGCAATGTCATGAATGCGGTACAGGCGGGGACGCCGATGACCGTCACGAGTGAAGCCGCAAGTGCCGATATATAAGAAGATCGGCACTTGCCTGCGCCTCCGGCGTTCATTCGTGCCTAAGATATCCCCGCCGGAGGCACCTGCCATCGCCTCAAGAATCGCCGGCGACTTTCAGAACGATCTTGCCGATATGCCCACTGGTTTCCATGCGGCGATGGGCATCGGCGGCATTGGCCAGTTCAAATTCGCTGTCGATGGTAACAGCGACAGAGCCCGCAGCAATCATCGGCCACAGCTTCTTGCGGATCTCATCCGCGATTTCTGCTTTGGCAACATCCGATTGCGGGCGCAGGGTGGACCCCGTGACTGTCAACCGGTTCATCATGATATGGGCAAAGTTCAGTTCGACCTTAGGCCCTTCAAGAAAGGCGATCATCACCAGACGACCATCCTTTGCAAGGCTGGCGATATTGCGCGGAATATAGCTGCCGCCAACCATATCCAGAATCAGATCGGCACCACCGGCTTCGTTCAGGATCTTGGTGAAATCCTGATCCTTATAGTTGATGGCAGTCGCGCCAAGCGCCTTGATCGCATCACATTTCGCATCACTGCCCGCGGTTGCGAACACGCGCGCACCAAGGGCATGGGCGATCTGGATGGACATCATGCCGATGCCGGATGTGCCGCCATGGACCAGAAACCGTTCACCGCCCGTCAGCTTGCCGCGCTGGACGACGTTCGACCAGACGGTAAAGGCGGTTTCGGGCAAACAGGCACCCTCTTTCATCGACAGGCCTTCAGGGATACGCAGTGCATGGTCGGCATGGCAGACTGCATATTCGGCATAGCCGCCACCGGGAAGCAGGGCGCAAACCTTTTCGCCTTTTTTCCAACGGGTCACGCCGGCACCGACGCCGACAATTTCGCCCGAAGCCTCCAGCCCGGGCAAGTCCGATGCACCCGCTGGCGGGGCATAGGCACCCGCGCGCTGCAGGACATCGGGTCGGTTCACACCGGCATAGGCAATCTTGATCAGGATCTGGTCATGGCAGGGGACCGGCACCGGACGGTTGGCCTGACGCAGAACATCAGGGCCGCCCGCCGAGGCGATCTCGATCGCGGTCATCGAATCGGGGAACATGGTATCTCCTTAATGGGTCTTGCCGGGCAGCGGGTTCGGCTTTGGGGCCCGTATCCAGCCAAAGGCTGCCTTGGTAAAACCTTCGGCCCCAGGCAGACTACGCAGACGCGCCTTAATGGTTTCGAAATTCATCACACCATCAATGCGACGGTCGATAAAGGCACGACTTTCGGCATGGTCCGGCGAATCATCGCCCAGCCAGAACAACACGCTGGCTGAAATCACCGCCGACAGGGTGGCGCGCTTGGAATACCAGTTCACATCATCGGATTTATCACCAAGGCCGGTCCAGATGACATCCGCAGTTTCCCAGACCAGCCGCGCGGCCAATGCCGCGTTCTGCGGCATGGCCAATGTGGCGGCACCCGCACGGACCAATTCGGGGTCCACCAGCTGCAAACGCAGCCAGACGGCTTGGGAAACCCGGTCGCGGAAACGTCCCTCGGGCGGGGTTTCGGCCAGCGATTGTTGCAGTTCACGGTCCGCGCGGCGGTGATAGGCGGCGGAAAGCCCCGCGCCCCCTTGCGGAAAATGCACCCGCACAAGGCCGGGCGCCATGCCGATGTCGCGGGCGCCCGCCATCAGGGCGTTATCGTTCATCCCCTCGAAGGGGACGTGGATCAGCGCGGCCTCAAGAAGGGCATCTTGGTCGGTCTGTATCATGGCACACCTATCTGGACATATGCGTCCGTGGCTGTTAGGGGGACGCTTCCTGCAATCTTGCAACTCTAACCTAGGAAGGTGGTGACAACCACATGCAGGTCAATGTTCGCGACAACAACGTCGAGCAAGCGCTCCGCGCCCTGAAGAAAAAACTTCAGCGCGAAGGTGTCTTCCGCGAAATGAAGCTTAAGCAACATTTCGAGAAGCCGTCGGTCAAGAAAGCCCGTGAAAAGGCCGAGGCCGTTCGCCGTGCCCGCAAGCTAGCCCGTAAAAAGGCACAGCGCGAAGGCGCACTGTAAGACGACGCGATCAGCGTCATCAAAAAGCCCCGCGGCACCATGTCGCGGGGCTTTTTACATGTCCGGTCACAGCGCATTGCGCGGCATCGGCAAGGTGCCACGGTTGTAATCGGACCAATCGGTGATTTCGGGGTAGAATTGCTTGCGCCACGCCCGCACGCGCGGGTTCATGCGCCGCCGCCAGATGGGTGGCACCATCGCCACGAAGGTCATCGCCGGATAGCCGAAAGGCAGTTGCGGGGCCTGATCCTTGCCATAGGTCTGTAACAGCGGAAAGCGGCGGTCGGGTTTGTAATGGTGGTCGGAATGGCGTTGCAGATTGATCAGCAACCAGTTGGACGCCGTGTGGCTGGCATTCCAGCTGTGACGCGGCAGGATATGTTCATAGCGCCCTTCGCCCAGATGTTTGCGCGTCAGACCGTAATGTTCGACATAGTTTGTCAGCTCCAGCTGCCAGACGGCGATGAAGGCCTGAAAAACGAACAGCCCCAGCCCTGCCCAGCCACCAAAAAGCAGCGCCAGCGCCAGCATCCCTGCCTGCAACGCGGCATAACGCCAGAACGGGTTGCGCCTGTCCCACACACTCCGCTTGCCCCGCGCCAGCATCCGCGTTTCGGCCCGCCATGCACTGTGGGGGCCATCGGTGAGCACGCGCCAGAAAAAGCGGTAAAAGCCTTCGTTATAGCGTGCAGATACGGCATCGCGCGGGGTCGAGACCCATGAATGATGCACCAGCAGATGTTCGGTCCGGAAATGCGAATAAAGCACACTGGCCAACAATAGATCCCCCAACCAGCGTTCCAGCGCGGTTTTCTGGTGCAGCAGTTCATGCGAATAGACGATACCGATGCTGCCCGACAGCACCCCGATGCCAAAGAACAGGCCGAGCTGTTCCCAACCCGACAAATTCCCGCTGGAACGCACATACCAGATGGACCCGAAGATTGCGGCGAATTGCAGCGGGAACCAGATGATGGTGATGGCGCGGTGCCAGAACAGCTGTGCCGTTTCGGTTTGCGGATCTGGGTTTTCGTCATTCAGCCCAAGAATCTTGTCCAGCACCGTGGTAAGGTACCACGCATAGGCAGGCAGCAACGCCCACCAGAATCCGCCCCTGATGGCCGCCAGCGCGACCAAGGGGATCATGACAGCCGACAACCAGAAGGGCGCTGCAGCAGGAAGCTTTGCGGCGGATGAATCACTCATGCGGCAAAGTCTAAGCGGCGATTTCGCTTTGCGCCAGATCCCAGACCTTACGCATCAGTCCCGGCAAGGCATCGCGGTCGATCTGTCGCAGCGGCGTCAATTGGCCGCGTTCGGGATTGCCGGTCAGATCGCCGATCATCACCGTCATGGTCAGGCTGAAATGCGTGAACACATGCCGCACCGTGCCGATGTCCCGCCAATCGGCGGCACCGGGGGGTGGCAGGTCGCGTCCGTCCCAGCAGGCGGACGGAAAGGCCATGGTTCCGCCCAGCAGGCCCTTGGCAGGGCGTTCCTCTAGCAGGATGCGGTCGCCGGTGCGGGCGATCCAGGCGATGCCGCTGCGTTCCGGCTTGGGTGCTTTGGGGGTTTTCGCAGGCAGATCGGGGGCGATGCCCTGTGCGCGGGCATCGCAGAATCCGGTCAACGGACAGATCACGCAGGCCGGCTTTCGCGGGGTGCAGATCGTCGCGCCCAGATCCATCATCGCCTGCGCGTAATCGCCCGGACGCGATTGCGGCGTCATGGTTCCGGCCAGTTGCGTCAGCTCGGGTCTGGATTGCGGCAGGGGGGTGCGGACGGCAAACAGCCGCGACACCACACGTTCGACATTCCCGTCCACCACCGTTTCCGGCAAATCAAACGCAATCGAGGCAATAGCCGCTGACGTATAGGGCCCGATCCCCGGCAATTCCTGCAACCCCGCACGGGTGTCGGGAAAGGCACCGCGTTCGGCCACCGCACGCGCACAAGCCAGCAGATTGCGGGCGCGGGCATAATATCCAAGCCCCGCCCATTCACCCATCACCTGTGCATCGGGGGCTGCAGCCAGATCCTGAACGGTTGGCCATAATGCGGTGAACCGCAAGAAATATTCCTTGACGGCGGCAACGGTTGTCTGCTGCAACATCACCTCGGACAGCCAGACACGATAGGGGTCGGCGGGCGCACCATTCGGCGGAACACGCCAAGGCAGGACGCGGGCATGACGGTCGTACCAGTCAAGCAGGTTTTCGGCGATCACTTTGCTGTCACGCAATTATGTGGCCTCGTGGGGTTGGGCACGCTTTCATCCGGACGGATGGCTGGCTAAGGATATAGGCGTGATAACAGAACATGGAACAATGGCACAGACACCCTATCGCCCCTACAAACAGATCCGTCGCCGCAACCGCGGCTTTCAGGCGGCATCTTCCCTATTGGCGGATCGTGTTCAAAAGACCGCCGAGGGGCGTGGCTTTGCTGTTGCCCGTCTTCTGACAAACTGGTCCGAGGTGGCAGGCCCCCAGCTTGCCGCCGTGACCCGCCCCGTCAAGATCAGTCACAGCCGTGGCGCTTTCGGCGCGACGCTGACCCTGCTGACGACGGGACCGATGGCCCCCATGGTCGAAATGCAACTGCCCCTGCTGCGTGACAAGGTGAACGCCTGTTACGGCTATAACGCGGTGCAGCGCATTACGTTGACGCAAACCTCGGCCACGGGGTTTGCACAGGGGCAGGCTAGTTTCGACCATGCACCCAAGGAAGAAAAAGCCCCTGATCCCGAAAGCGTCAAAGAGGCCGATAAAATCGGTTCCCAGTTCGACGACCCGACACTGGCACAGGCCATGGCCATGCTGGCGTTGAATGTCGCCACACGAAAATCCCGCAAGACCTGATCCGAAAGACCCGAAAGGACTTCCCATGTTTCTCCGCTCTGCCGCGACCGTTTTTGCGCTGGCCTTTGCTGCGCCTGTCATGGCCCAGGACGCCCCTGCCCCCGAAGTTCTGCCCGATGTGGCTTTGGGTGCCGAGGATGCACCGCTGACCATCATCGAATATGCCAGCTTTACCTGCGGGCATTGCGCGAACTTCCACAACGATGTCTTCCCCGACCTGAAGGCGGATTACATCGACACCGGAAAGGTGAAATTCGTCCAGCGCGATATCTATTTCGACCAACCGGGCCTTTGGGCCGGCATCATGGCCCGCTGCGGCGAGGGTGAAAAATTCTATCCCGTTGCCGATATGCTGTTCGAAGAACAGGGCGACTGGCTGTCGGGCGGTTCGGGCGATGAAGTCGCCGCAAGCCTGCGCAAGATCGGCCTGAAAGCCGGTATGACGGACGAACAAATGACCGCCTGCTGGGATGATACCGCCAAGGTCGAACAGCTGATCGCAACCTTCCAGACCAATGCCACCAATGATGATATCCAGGCCACGCCGACCTTTATCATCGGTGACCAGACTGTCCCGAACCAGGCATGGGACAGCATGAAAGAAATCATCGACACCAAACTGGCCGAGGCCGAAGCAACCGCGCCTGCAAACTGATGACGCCTCTTGCGGGTCTGAAAGTCGTCGAATTGGCCCGTATTCTGGCCGGCCCTTGGGCCGGTCAGATTCTGGCGGATCTTGGGGCGCAAGTCATCAAGGTGGAAGCACCCGAGGGCGATGATACCCGCCGTTGGGGGCCACCTTTCATCGATCATCAAGGCGATCGCAGTGCCGCCTATTTCCACGCCACCAATCGTGGCAAGAAATCGGTCATTGCAGATTTCCGCACCGCCGAAGGGCGCCAGAAAGTCCGTGACCTGATCGCGAACGCCGATATCGTGATCGAGAATTTCAAGGTGGGTGGTCTTGCCAAATACGGGCTGGATTACGCCAGCCTTTCGGTCCTGAACCCGCGCCTGATCTATTGCAGCGTGACGGGCTTTGGCCAGACCGGCCCCTATGCCCATCGCGCCGGATATGATTTCATCATTCAAGGCATGTCCGGTTTGATGAGCGTGACCGGCGATCCATCCGGCCAGCCCCAGAAGGTCGGTGTTGCTGTTACGGATGTTTTCACCGGTGTTTATTCGGCGGTTGGCATTCTGGCCGCTGTCCAGCAACGCGAACGCACGGGACGCGGTCAGCATATCGATATGGCGCTGATGGATGTTGCCACCTCGGTGATGGCCAATCAAGCGATGAACTATCTTAGCACGGGTGATGCGCCCGAAAGGATGGGGAACGCCCATCCCAATCTGGTGCCCTATGCGGTCTTTGACTGCGCGGACGGCTGGATCATCATCGCCACCGGCAATGACGCGCAATATCGCAGGCTCTGCGCGGTACTGGGCCTGCCTGCGCTTGCAGATGCGCCCGCCTATGCCACCAATTCCGACCGGATCGAGAACCGTCAGGCGCTGACCGACCTTCTGTCCTCTGTTACGGTCACATGGGCCCGCGACGACCTGCTGAAGGCGCTGGAGGATCAGGGTATTCCCGCCGGTCCCATCAATGACATGTCCGATGTCTTTACCGACCCGCAGGTGATCGCCCGCAATCTGCGGATTTCGCCCCAAGGTGTGCCGGGCGTCCGGCTTCCGATTACCTTTTCGGAAGGGGAACTGGCACTGGATCATGCATCACCGCCCCTTGGAGGTGACGACTAAGACCCGCGCGGCGTTGATTTTTTCCCGAGTTCACATCATTGTGCGCTTGCGGCACCGTGTCGTGGAAACAAAAGGGACAGGGTCATATGATAAACGAATTCAAGGCATTTATTGCCCGCGGCAATGTTGTCGAACTGGCGGTCGGTATCATCATAGGTGCGGCGTTTACCGCCATCGTCAATTCGATGGTGGTCGATCTGATCAACCCGATCATCGGCCTGCTGACCGGCGGCGTTGATTTCACCAACAAATATCTGGTGCTGTCAGGCGAAGTACCCGCAGGTGCCAGCCTTGAGGCGGCCCGTGAAGCCGGTGCCGCAATCTTTGCTTACGGTGCCTTCATTATGGCAGTGATCAATTTCCTGATCATCGCATGGGTCGTGTTTTTGATCGTGAAAATGGTCAACCGGATGCAGGCCTCGATCATCAAGAAAGAAGAGGCCACCCCCGAAGCCCCCGCAGGTCCCACACAGGAAGAATTGCTGGCCCAGATCCGCGATCTGCTGGCCACCCGCGCCTGATACCCAAGGCCGCGCCACATTGGCGCGGCCTTTTTCCGTCACAGCCCCAGAACAGCGTCCGCTGTGACTGCATCCAGCCCCAACGCCTGCCCCACGGGGACAGAGGTCAGTTGCCCTTCATGGGTGGACAAGCCCGCACGCAGATGCGGATCGTCGATCAGCGCTTGGCGCCAGCCCTTATCGGCCAAAGCCATCAGATGCGGCATCGTCACATTGCCCAAGGCCTGCGTTGCCGTCCGCGCAACCGCCCCCGGCATATTGGCCACACAGTAATGCACCACGCCGTCCACCTCATAGATCGGGTCCTGATGCGTGGTCGCGCGTGAGGTTTCGAAACAGCCGCCTTGGTCAATGGCCACATCCACCAGCACCGCACCTTGGGGCATCGTCGACAATTGCGCATGGCTGACCAGCTTGGGGGCCGCAGCGCCGGGGATCAGCACGGCACCGATGACCATATCGGCGGATCTGATCAGCTGGGCGGTCGCGGCCTCGCTGGCGTATTGGGTGGTCAGCTTGCCCATGAAGACATCATCCAGATAGGACAGACGCGCCACCGACCGGTCCATGACGGTGACATTCGCCCCCATTCCGACCGCAACACGCGCCGCCGCCGCGCCAACGACGCCGCCGCCGATAATCACCACATTCGCCGGTGCCACGCCGGGCACGCCGCCCAGCAGCACCCCGCGCCCGCCATTGGCCTTTTGCAGCGCCCACGAGCCGACCTGAGGGGCCAGACGGCCTGCCACCTCGGACATGGGGGCCAACAGCGGCAACCCGCCGCGTGCGTCCGTCACAGTCTCGTACGCGATGGCAGTGACGCCGCTGTCCAACAGGTCGCGGGTCTGGTCGGCATCGGGGGCCAGATGCAGATAGGTGAACAGGATCTGGCCCTTACGCAGCATCTTGCGTTCGCCGGCCTGCGGTTCCTTGACCTTGATGATCAGATCGGCGGCATCAAAGACCGATGCGGCATCCGGCGCGATCTTCGCACCGGCCTTGGTGTAATCCTCATCCGTGAAACCCGCACCGATCCCCGCGCCGGTTTCGACCAGCACATCATGGCCACGGCCGGTGGCCTCGGCGGCGGCGGCGGGGATCAGGCCGACGCGGAATTCCTGCGGCTTGATTTCTTTGGGGCATCCGATTTTCATAGCTCTCCTCCCAGAGGTCTGATGGTTCATCTTGCGCGCCCTTTGCCCGAAGGTGCTGCGAAGCTGGATGCCTTGCGGCGTATCTCACCGAAGAATCCGCTGGAAATCTCTGCCGTCATGGAAGAACTTGCGGCCATGTCCGAACTTGACGCAATAGACCGCCGAATCCTTGCCCTGCTGCAGACCCAAGGGCGAATCAGCAATGCCGAACTGGCCGAGCGGGTGCATCTGTCCCCGTCCGCCTGCCACAGACGCGTCCAGCGGCTTGAGGAAGCTGGTGTGATTTCCGGCTATGTCGCGCTGCTGGATGCGCGCGCCCTGCGCCGACAGACCACCGTCTTTGTGGAAATCACCCTGTCAGGTCAGGCGGATGAAGTTCTGGACGCTTTCGAAAAAGGCGTCCGCAGCATTCCCGACGTGCTGGAATGCCACCTGATGGCGGGCACCGCCGATTACCTGCTGAAAATCGTGGTCGAGGATACGGATGATTTCGCCCGCATCCACCGCCAGCACCTGTCGCGCCTGCCCGGTGTCGCGCAGATGCATTCCAGCTTTGCCTTGCGGACCGTGTTCCGCACGACAGCCATCCCCGTCTAGGCAAAAGAAAACCCCGTCATGGGGACATGACGGGGGAAGGTGGCCCCGCGCAAGCGGGCACGGGGCTGAGGCGAACTGTAAAAACCGGGGTCAGTTGGGTCGGGCGACCTCGCCCTCCATCTCGGCGCGGATCTGTTGGCGCAGGATATCCAGCGGAATCATTTTCCCTTCCCGCCGGAAATGCCAATAGGTCCAGCCGTTGCAACTGGGCGCGCCTTCAAGGGCGGCACCGACCTGATGGATGCTGCCTTTGACATCATTGCCGATCAGGCTGCCATCGGCACGGACACGGGCTTTGTGGCGGTTGCCCAGTGAAAACAATTCCTCGCCCGCGCGCAGCATGCCGCGTTCGATCACCTGACCGAAGGGAATGCGCGGTTCGGCACGTTTGGCACGGGTGGTGGCGATCACTTCGGCGTCCAGACGGCGGGTGCGTTCCAGACGCTTGGTCGCCGCATCGCGATAGGCTTCCTCGCGCTCGATCCCGATATAATCGCGGCCCAGCATCTTGGCGACAGCGCCGGTGGTGCCGGTGCCGAAAAACGGGTCCAGCACCACATCACCTGGATTGGTGGTGCCGATAATCACACGGTGCAGCAACGCCTCGGGCTTTTGGGTCGGATGGGCTTTGTCGCCCTGCCCGTCCTTCAAGCGTTCACCGCCGTTGCAAATGGGAATGACCCAATCGCTACGCATCTGTGTCCCTTCGTTCAGGGACTTCAGCGCCTCGTAATTGAAGGTATATTTCGAGGTTTCCGATTTCGCCGCCCAGATCAGTGTTTCATGCGCATTGGTCAGACGCTTGCCACGGAAATTCGGCATCGGATTGGATTTGCGCCAGATCACGTCGTTCATGATCCAGAACCCCTGATTCTGGATTTCCGCGCCGACGCGGAAGATGTTGTGATAGCTGCCGATGACCCAGATGGCCCCGTTCGGTTTCAGCAGGCGCCGTGCCGCCGTCAGCCAGTCACGGGTGAATTTGTCATAAATGGCAAAGCTGTCGAACTGGTCCCAATGGTCATCGACGGCATCGACCTTAGAATTGTCGGGCCGGTGCAGGTCACCCTTCAGCTGCAGATTATAGGGCGGATCGGCAAAGATCAGGTCGATGCTGGATTCAGGCAATCCATTCATCAACTCGATGCAATCACCGCCCAGAATCTGGTTCAACGGCAGAGACGGCGGCACGGGAACCGTGCGCGGACTTTTGATTTTCGTCATGTTCTGCCTCTGGGAAACTGCCGGTTTTTACCGATCTGGTGTTTCCTTAAGATGATTCAGACGCGAATCGGCGTCAATTTGTTTTTTGAATCAATTGCTTGCCACTGGGGATTTACACAAGATGTTGTGGACAGGCTTGAAGCTGCGTCTATGACAAGGGGTCACACCCAGTTCGATCAGGGCTTTCTTATGGGCAGGCGTGGGGTATCCGGCGTTCACTTCCCAGCCATAGCCCGGATACTGTTGCGCCAAATCCTCCATGATGCGATCGCGCAACACCTTTGCAAGGATCGAGGCCGCGGCAATCGTCACGCTGCGCGCATCGCCTTTGACGATCGCTTCGGCGGGCAGATCAAGATCCTTGGGCAGCTTGTTTCCATCGACCAGCACGTGACAGGGCCGCTGTTTCAGCCCCGCCACAGCCCGACACATCGCCAGATGCGACGCGTGATAGATGTTCAGCCGGTCGATATCCTCGACGCTGACATGGGCCACGGACCAGTCACAGTTTTCCATCAGCCAAGCGGCCAGAGCCTCGCGCTTTTTGGCGGTCAGCTTCTTTGAATCGTTCAACCCGTCGGGGATGTTGGCAGCGTCCAGAATGACGGCGGCGGCGGTGACAGGCCCGCACAGCGGACCGCGCCCGACTTCGTCCACCCCTGCGACATGGGTGGCACCTTGGGCGATGGCGGCGGCTTCAAAGCTGAAATCGGGGCCGTTCATCGGGTGAAGGTCACAGGGTCGATTGTAACCTCTTGCAGGTTCACGCCTTCGCCCTCGCGGTCGACGACCAGAAAATCGGCGGGGTGATCCAGCGGCGTCAGCACCCCGTGCCAGACACCGGCCCGCAGGTTCACGCCGACACCTGAAGGCACCAGAAAGGCCAGCGGCGCGCCGGGCTGGCCATCCACATCAGGGGCCACGACCGACAGCCAGTCCCCCTGCCCCATCGGCATGAACGCCTGCGACCCCAGCGGATGCCGTTCCAGCAGTTCGCAGGTATAGGGCAGGCTGACCGGTTCGGACCGGAAGATCGAGATGATGGCCTCTCCCCCGTGACGTTCGACCGTTGCCAGCGCGTGATGGCGTTCGCAACGCCCCGCGTTGATCATGCGGTCGGCTGCGGATTTCGGGGTCAGCACATCGCCATAGGGCGCAAAGGCCGTGGCGGTCAGCGGTTCGATACGGATCGTGGTCATGGTCCCTCCTGCCATGCGGGTTTAGCGTGACTGCGCCAGCCCGTCGAGGATATGCGTCATCACCATCCGCCGCGCATGGGGATCACGCAGATGCGCCGCCTCGGCCCGTGCGGCGCAGGACATGGCTTTGCAGGCATCGGGGTTCGACCGCGCCCAATCCAGCTTTTCCAATATATCATTGCCATAGCGGGCAATCGGGATGAAATGGACCCACGGCTTGAACCGGCCCGAATAAAAAACCTGCCAGCCGTCGTCTTCGGCAAACAGAACCGAATTGCTGTCCAGCGCCGAAATGAAGTTCGACCCGTGATCATATCCCGACAGGCAAAGCTGATAACGGAAGCGCTGGAAGAAAGGCCGCCCTCGCCTTGGCCCGCAATAGGGGGCCAGCAGTGGGTCTTGGGCGAAATGGCGATAGGCAAAGGCCATGACCACACCGATGTCGAAATCGGGGTGGTCAAAAAACCGCCGCACAAAATGCAAACGGCTGGTGCGTTGCAAACCGTCCCATGCCGCATCTCGGGCATCGGCATCCTGTCCGGCATCCAGTAACTTTGCCAGCCAGACATGGGATGCGGGACCGGGGCGTGTGCTGTCACGCATCTCGTTGCCAGAAATCATGCCGCGCCAGACGATGCGATCCTCTTTATCGTCGAAACTGACCGGATCGGCGGGGGCTGCGGGATCAAAGCCGGACAGGCCGATGGCATGCTGGTCGGGCAACGGCCAAAGCACAGGATTCACCGCCCCCGCACGCCGGTTGTGACACAGGACCGGCCTGTCCAGTGGTTCACCCTGAGGCGAGCCCATCCAGCGCGAATCCTCCATATCGATCCAGACGGGATCGCGGCGACCAAGGCGCAGGATATCGTTGATGACACCTTCGGCCCGGACCACCTTGAAATGGCGATCGTCGGGGCCAAGCGCCATCGGGGCCGCCCCTTCGGGTGTTACAACGGCAATCTGCCGTGTGCCCCCCTTCTGGTTCAGAACGCTCGCCCCGCCATCCCAATCGCAGGCAAAGCCCGACAGTCCCGCAATGCCGCCTTCCGCCTTGGAATCGACGCCCTGCAGGCAGAATTGCGCGACATCCTGCGCCCAATCATCCGGCGCGACATGCGGCTCCAACGCCCGATCATAAAGCGCCAGCAAGGCGGCCTCGACCTGTTGGTCACGCTGGTCGGGCCATTTGTCGAATGGAATTTCGGACATCGGCAACAACGGGTCGATGTGCTTTGCAAGCGTCGCCGGACTGTCCGATGTCAGATCGATCCGGATCAGGCGCGGGTCGTCGCCGAAATAATCATCGACAGCATGCTGATGGGCGCGCAAATCGGCCCTCCACAGATCCGGCAGGTCCAGTTCGGGAACATTGCGATGAAAGGCATGGCAGCGGGCAAGTTTGCCTTCGTCGCGCATGATCCTTTCGCAGACCCATGTGTCAGGATCAGGCAAGGTCAGGATGAACCGCGCATGGGAGATGCGCTTGGCCAGATAGGCAAAACAGCGCCATGCCTCTTGCGGGGGACGCCAATGGGGGGCAGCGCGCCACAGGCCCGCAAACAGCCGGATGCCGGGGCGCTGGCGCAGGGGACGCTGGTCACGCGCTTGGGCGAACAGGATGTCTGTCGCCAGTTCACCGCCCAAGTGGCAGGCGGTCTTATAGCCATTCGCGTCAAACAGCTGCACCAGCGCATCATCCGCGCTGCCATCCGGCCCAATATGGATGAACACCGGCTTGGGCATCGCCTAAACCGCCATCGCAGAGCGGCGTGGCAAAAACACTGTCAAAAGACCAAGCAGGGGAAGAACCGAACAGATCTGGAAAACCGTCTGGATACCGACATGGTCCGCCAACATTCCCAACGCGGCCGCAGCAATCCCGCCCATGCCGAATGAGAACCCGAAGAACAGGCCCGCAATCGTGCCGGTCCGGCCAGGCACCAGTTCCTGTGCAAAAACCACAATCGCCGGAAAAGCCGAGGCAAGGATCAGGCCGATAACTACCACCAGCACCCCCGTCATCTGCAACCCGACATGCGGCAGCGCCAAGGTAAAAGGCAGCATACCAAGGATCGACACCCAGATCACCGTCAACGGCCCGATCCGGTCACCGATCAACCCGCCCAGCATAACCCCCCCGGCCATGCCGATCAGAAACAGGAACAACATGATTTGCGCGCCCTGCGTTTCCAGCCCGAATTTGTCGATGGCGAAAAAGGTGAAATAGCTGCTCATAGCGGCAGTGTAGATGCTTTTGGTAAAGACCAGAACAGCCAGAACTGCAATGGCACGTATTACAACCGGACGTGGCAAAACTGGCGCTACGTCAACATGCACGACCGAGGCTTTCCGGCGATCCTCGGCCCATTGACCCACACGCCATAAGACCGATGCCCCCAAAGCGGCGGCCACAGCGAACCACGCGACCGCAGGACGGCCCAATGGCACCACGACAAAGGCGGCCAGCAAGGGGCCAAGCGATTGCCCGGAATTTCCACCCAACTGGAACAATGATTGGGCAGTTCCGAAACGCCCGCCAGATGCCAGACGCGCAACACGCGAACTTTCCGGATGAAAGACCGCT
Source organism: Paracoccus sp. JM45 (assembly GCF_003590715.1). Classification (GTDB taxonomy): domain Bacteria; phylum Pseudomonadota; class Alphaproteobacteria; order Rhodobacterales; family Rhodobacteraceae; genus Paracoccus. The sequence continues at coordinate 22,484 of NZ_QQVY01000003.1, read as the reverse complement.
GATCCGATTCCAATAAGCATCGCGCCAGTTAATAGAAAATAATAATGTGCCGAAAACGCAAGCAACAGCACCCCACAAAATGTCGCGCCCATTCCAAAAGGCAATGATTTAGGCTGCGGATGGCGATCCGTGGTCATTCCGATAAGCGGTTGCAGCAAAGATGCCGTTATCTGGAACGCAAATGTCATAATTCCAATTTGCGTATAATTCAGGTCGAATTCGTTGCGCAAAAGCGGATAGATCGCGGACAGCATGGATTGCATTACATCATTGATCATATGGCAAAAACTTATTGCGACCAGCACACCCCATGTCGTGGCGTCAACGCGCCTGCCGACACCTGTCCGGACATTCAATTCAGAGGGGATAACTTTCCGCAAGTAATTACCTTTCTTTACACGAGATGTATTTTTAAAATATTTAAAATTATCTCAATGAACATTTCTAAAAATCCGTAAGAACTGCCAAATTAGACAAATATATTAATTCCGGCTTGTCTATTTCTATCGGCAGGCGCTATTAACAACTTATACGTGCCATATTTTGAATGTGCATGTTACCAAGGTAGCTATCGGGGAATTGTCTAGTGGGACATGGATCGTCAACTTCGCTCAAGGCCGAGGGTACGAGCCGCGGCAGTAAGCGGCTGAACACCTGGCAGTCAATACGCGCCGACGTTCTTGGACGTATCAGATCAGGTGAATGGCCCCCGGGTGAGCTTATTCCGACCGAACAGGAACTGGCCATCGAAATGGGCTGCGCGCGGGCAACCGTCAACCGTGCATTACGCGAACTTGCCACCAGTGGCATCATCAAACGGCGGCGAAAAGTCGGGACACGTGTGGCATCGACGCCGTCTTGCCGCACAACCCTGAGCCTACCTGTCATGCGTGACGAAATCGAAAATCTGGGCACCCGTTATTCCTATGCGCTATGTGCATATGAAACAGGTCCGGGCATCGACAGCGCACGCGAAGCCTTGCAGGTTGATCTGGGCCACCCCCTGTTGATGGTGAAATCGCGATACCTTTCCGACAACAACGTCTATTGCTGCGAGGCGATCTGGTTGAACCCTGCGGTCATCGACCTGCCAGACCCTTCGGTCTTCGAAACCGAGCCGCCGCAGGAATGGCTTTCCGGCAATCTTCCTGTCCAGCAGACACGCTTTGCGATTCTGGCTCGGGAGATCGAGGATATCTGTGCCTCCAACCTGAACCTGCTGCCGGGCACACCGGTCCTGACGATCGAGCGGGTCAATTCGCTTGATGCAGTTCCGGTCAGCTTTGCCCGACAGTTCTATCCTCCACATCACCGGCTGATTTTCGACGACTAACCTGCCTGCCCGGGCATCAGAAGATCGGCGAAATGATCCAGAAGCTTGTGCTTTAGCACCTTTCCCGTTGCCGCCGCAGGCAGCGGGCCGACCAGCAGGATACGCGTAGGCCGCTTATAGGCCGACAGCCGTTCCGCTGCATGGGCCGCCAGAATATCGGCGGTCGTGCCGCCTTCGGTCAGCAGTTGGCAAAATGCCAGAACATCCTCGTCACCACCGTCGCGCTTGCGACCTATGACAGCGGTTTGCAGAACGGCCGGATGGTCGTTCAGAGCGGCCTCGACCTCGGGTGGATAGACGTTGAAGCCACCGCGGATGATTAATTCCTTACAGCGCCCAACGATATGCAGCCGTCCTTGGGCGTCAATCCGCCCCAGATCACCGGTATGCATAAAGCCCTGATCATCCAGCACCTGCGCCGTCGCGTCGGGATTGCGAAAATATCCCAGCATGACATGCGGACCACGGGTCAGCACCTCGCCCGTGCCGGTTTCCTGGCTGATGGATTCATCCAGTCTGATTTCGACCAATGGCAGCGGTGCACCGGCTGACGGATCAGGATCGCCGATCGCATTGTCGGTGATGGTCACCCCCGCTGTGGTTTCGGTCATGCCATAGCCGTTTTGCAGGGCGATGCCATAGAAAGCCTCGGCGCGGCGTTTCCAGTCGGGGTCCAAGGGTGCAGCGCCACTGCTGACATAGCGCAGTGGTCCATCCAGCTTGGTCAGGCCACGGTTACGGGCCTCGGCCATGATGGCGGCATGCATTTGCGGCACGGCGGGCAACACGGTTACATCCGACTGCAAAGCATCCAGAACTGCCGCTGCCGAAAAGCGCGGCACCAGCCAGATCTGCGCCCCCCTGCCGATACCCGCGCACAGCATCGAGGTCAGCCCGAAGACATGCGTCATCGGCAAAACGCCATAGATCAGGTCCTCGGGGACGATCCCGCGCAGTTTGGCCGAGGACATCCCCCCGAAAACAAGGTTCCCGTGGCTTAGCATGACGCCCTTGGGCATGCCTGTCGTGCCGGTGGTGTAAAGGATCACCGCAGTCATATCGGGACCGTCGATCACCCCTTCGGGCATGCAGTCGCGGGCGGCACTGATGTGCAGGGACGCACCGCCAAGGGCAAAGGGCTGTGCATTATGTGCCAGCGCGTGGTTCAGGGCAGGCTCGCTGACGTCGGACAAATAGATCACCAGACGCGGATCGGTATGGTCGATGATCTTTTCCAGCTCGGGTCCGGTCATGCGGGCGTTGACGGGCACCGCCACCCCGTCCATCCGGCTGGTCGCCATCAACAGCACAGGAATCGCGCCCGAGTTTTCGGAAACGATCACCACGCGATCGCCGGCACGCATGCCATGGGCCTGTAATTGCGTGATGGTCTGCGTGATGCGGTCATCCAGTTCCGCATAGGTCAGCGTTTCACCCGTCCAGTCGCGCAGGGCGGGGCGGTCGGCATGTGCGGCCAGACTTTGGTCGAACAGGTGGTGGATACGGGTTGGTGTTGTCATGTCCCCTCACGCAGTCTTCGGAAATCGGGTGGGCGTTTGGCCAGAAAGGCGGTAATGCCCTCGCCGGCTTCGCGGGCGGCCAAGGCATAGGCCATGGCATCGCGTTCGGCATCCAGCTGCGCCTCGAAGGCGGTGGCACGCCAGCCAGTCAGCAGGCGCTTGATCGCGGTTTGTGCATCGGCGGGGCCACTGGCCAGACGGTCGGCCACGGCCATGGCGGCCATGATCGCCTCGCCCGGATCGGTCAGCTGGTTGACGACGCCAAGTGCATGCAGGCGTTCGGCACTGACCGGTAGGCCGGTCAGGCACATTTCGGCGGCAATCTGCGGTGGCAGGGCGGCACCAAGGGCTGCCGTCAGCCCCCCGTCCGGCACCAGCCCCGCATTCACATAAGCGGCAGTGAATTTTGCATCGCGTGCGGCAATCACCATATCGCAGGCCAGTGCAAGTGACATGCCGGCCCCCGCCGCCCCGCCTTCGACCACGGCAATCACCGGACGCGGGCAATAGACGATGGCGCGGATCAGGTCGTTCAGCGCATCAATGCGGGCGCGGCGCTGGTCTTCGTCCATCTGCTGGGCGGTGATCAGCGTGTTAAGATCGCCGCCCGCACAGAAGAAGCCCCCTTCGCCCGTCAGGATCACCGCCCCGATGCGCGGCTGTTCGGCAGCCATCTGCAAGGCTTCGTGCAGGCCGTCATAGAATTCATGGGTCAGTGCGTTGCGACGCGCGGCGTTGCGGTTTTCGACGACAAGGCGGTCGCCAAGATCGCTGATTTCACAATGGGGGTTCATATGGCCTCCGGTCTGGACTTGCGGAACACGCCGGTCGCGGTGGCGATCAACGTGCCGTCGTGATGGCGCAAATCCCCCTCTAGAAACAAGGTGCTGCTGCCACCGCCCGTAATCCTGCCGATGGCCTGCACCTGCCCCGGATGACCCGGGGCAAGATAGTTCACTGTCAGCGACAAGGTGGCAAAGGGATGCTTGCCCGTCGGATCGACAGACAGGCTGGCGGTCGCCCCCATCGCATTGTCCAGCAACGTCGCCGCAATACCGCCATGCAGAATGTTCTGGCGGTTCAGGTGGCGGTCATCCAGTTGCAGGTGACAGCGGGCACGACCGTCATCGCCGGCCACGTCCAGTTCATAGCCGATCAGGCTTTGCGTGCCGGTTTCATTATGGATCAAGCCCATGCCGGTTCGCCGTTGGCAAAGCGTTCCAGATGGTAATCGGCGTCCCCCATCGCGGTGTCCGCCGCCAGCAGACGCCGGATCATGCCGGCAAGGGCGTATTCTTCGGTCATGCCAATGCCGCCGTGCAGCTGGACCGATTCCTCGGCCACAAGGCGGGCGACGCGACCAACGGTGGCTTTACAGGCCTGAACGTGGCGGTCGCGGATGGCGGGTTCAGCGGTCAGATGGCCCGACAGGTTGGTCACGGCGGAACGCGCCTGTTCAACCTCGACCGCCAGATCGGCGATCCGGTGGGCCAATGCCTGAAATTCCAGAATGGCGCGGCCAAACTGTTTGCGGGTCTTCAGGTAATCCAGCGTCAGATCACTGGCAGCAATGATCCCGCCCAGTGCAAAAGCCGAATGGCCCAAGATCCCACGCGACAAGGCCGCACCGAAATCATCCAGCGCCCCAAGACGGGTCGCGGGTGTGTCGGCAAAGGTCAGATCGGCCCCGCGTCCGCCCTCCATCAGCGGATAGGCGTTCAGGGTCAGCCCCTCGGCCTTGGCATCCACCAGCCACAGCGCATCGGCGGTGGTGACGATAATGGCGCGAGCGTCTTCGGCACCGGCGACCATGGTCTTGCGTCCCGTCAGGCGGTCACCATCGACGCTGATCGCCACACCGCGGTCGTAACGCGTGCCCGGTTCGGCGTCGGCAAAGGCCACACGGGCGCTGCCTTCCGCCACTTCTGCGGCCAGATCGCCCTGCCCCGCCGTGGCCAGCGCGGATGCGCCGATCATTGCGGCGACCAGCGGCATGCTGGCACCGGCGCGGCCCAGTTCCTCGAAGGTCAGGGCAATGGCGGAACCGCTGCCGTCAAAGCCGCCTTCATCTTCCGTCAGCAGGGCGCCGATGACGCCGGCTTCGGCAAGGGCCGGCCACAAATCGTCGCCCTGATGGCGGGCCAGCAGGCCGCGCAAAGTGTCCTGAAGCATGCGGTGTTCGTCGGAAAGCGCAAAATCCATCGCCTTATCCTTTCGCCAGAGTGCCGGCGATGATGCCGCGCTGGATCTCGTTCGAGCCGCCATAGATCGACAGCTTGCGGTTGTTCAGATAGTTGGCCGTGGCCGACAGAACATCATCGGCATCAAGGGGTTGACCCTGATTGCCGGTTTCCATCGGCAGGGCCTGCGCCCATCCGCCATAGGCACGCCGCGTCAGCGCATCCAGCTGTTGCCGGATCTGGGTGCCCTTGATCTTGAGCATGCTGCTTTCGACGCCCGGTGCCTGACCTTGGGCCGCGACCGACAGCATTCGCAGGTTGGTCGTGGACATGGCCATCAGTTCGATTTCCGTCGTCGCGATCTGTGCGGCGAACAGCGGGTCCTGATCCAGCGGCTTGCCGCGATGGATCTGCGCCTTGGCCACACGCTTCAGATTGTCCAGCGCCGCCGTTGCAAAACCGACGCCCGCGATATTGGTGCGTTCATGGGTCAGCAGATATTTGGCATAGGTCCAGCCCTTATTTTCTTCGCCCACCAGGTTTTCAACGGGGACTTTGACATCGTCGAAGAACACCTCGTTCACCTCGGCGGTGCCATCCAGCAGGACGATGGGGCGGACGGTCACGCCCGGCGTGTCCATATCGATCAACAGGAAGCTGATGCCTTCCTGCTTCTTGCCTTCAGTCGAGGTGCGGACCAGACAGAAGATCATATTCGCGTGCTGGCCAAGCGTGGTCCATGTCTTCTGGCCGTTCACGACATAATGGTCGCCCTGACGTTCCGCACGGCAACGCAGGCCTGCAAGGTCGGACCCCGCACCCGGTTCGGAATAGCCCTGGCACCACCAGTCATCGCCGTTCAGAATGCGCGGCAGCCAGTAATCCTGCTGTTCCTTGCTGCCGAATTTCTGCAGAACCGGGCCCAGCATGGCAATGCCGAAGGGCACGATACGCGGGGCATGGGCCTTGGCGGATTCTTCTTCGAAGATATGGCGCTGGATGGCAGTCCAGCCTGCGCCGCCGAATTCACGCGGCCAATTGCCGGCCAGCCAGCCTTTGGCGTGCAGCTTGGCGTGCCAGCCTTCCATCTCGGCCTTGGTCAAAGATTGGTGCAGGCGGTTCTTTTCAGCCAGCGCGGGGTCCAGTTCCGACGCCAGAAATTCACGAACCTCGGCGGCGAAGGCCAGTTCATCGGGGGTAAAACGCATATCCATCAGAAGAACTCCACAAGTCCGGCGGCACCTTGGCCTCCGCCAATACACATCGTGACGACACCCCATTTGGCGCGGCGGCGCTGGCCTTCGCGCAGGATGTGCCCTGCGGTCCGCGCACCGGTCATGCCAAAGGGATGCCCGATCGAGATCGCGCCGCCGTTGACGTTGTATTTGGCCGGATCGATGCCCAGCACGTCGCGGCAATACAGGCACTGGCTGGCGAAAGCCTCGTTCAGCTCCCACAGGTCGATGTCGTCGACGGTCAGGCCGGCACGTTCCAACAGGCGCGGCACGGCATAGATCGGGCCGATGCCCATTTCATCGGGCGCACAGCCCGCAACGGCAAAGCTGTGGAACGCGCCCAACGGAGCCAGCCCCTCGGCTGCGGCTAGATCGGCGTCCATGACCAGCAGGGCCGCCGCACCATCCGACAACTGCGACGCGTTGCCAGCGGTGATAAAGTTGCCCGCGCCGCGCACGGGTTCCAGCTTGGACAGGTTTTCCAGCGCGGTGCCGGGGCGGTTGCCTTCATCGGCGGTCAGGGTGACCTGTTCTTCGCGGGTTTCGCCGGTGGCTTTGTCCGTGACCTTTTTGGCGACGGTCATCGGAATGATCTCGTCATCAAAAATACCGGCCTGTTGCGCCGCAGCAGTGCGGGCCTGCGACTGGACGGCATATTCGTCCTGTGCCTGACGGCTGACGTTATATCGCGCGGCGACGTTATCGGCGGTTTCGATCATCGTGACATAGAGGTCGGGGCGGTTCGCCTCGATCCACGCCTCGCGTGAATTGCGCACAGGCGGCTGGACCATGGAAATGCTTTCCACGCCGCCGACCAGAATGGCCCGCGCGCCCTCTTGCGCGACCATATGCGCGCCCATCGCCAGTGCTTGCAGACCGGATGCACAGAAACGGTTGACCGTCGTGCCCGCAATCGTGTCAGGCAGGCCGGCGCGGATCACGGTCTGGCGGGCAATATTGCCGCCAGTGACATATTCAGGATAGCCGCAGCCCCAGATGCTGTCCTCGATCAGGGCGGGGTCGATGCCTGCGCGGTCCACGACGGCGCGCGCGACGGCGCTGGCCATGACAGCCCCGTGGGTCATGTTGAATGCACCGCGACCGGCCTTGCCGATGGGCGTACGGGCGGTCGAGACGATAACCGGCTGTTTCATGCGGGTTTCCCTTCGTTCAATGCGGCAAAGCTGCGGCCCTGTTGCGCCAGATCGCGCAACAAGGGGGCCACCTGCCAGTAATGGTCGTCGGTTTCGGCAAAGGTTTCGATATCGGCCACTATGCTGGCCAGACCCTGATGGTCGGCCCAATGCAGCGGGCCGCCCCGCCAGCGCGGAAAGCCGTATCCGTTCAACAGTACCACATCGACATCCAGCGGCCGCAGCGCGATGCCATCCTGCACAACGCGCGCGGATTCGTTCACCATCGCCGCCATATAACGCGCGACGATTTCCGCATCGGTAAAGTCGCGCGGGGTGATGCCCAGATCGGCGCGGACCTGTTCCAGCAGACCTGCCAGCGCGGGGTCCTGACGGCCATTCGGGCTGTCGGCATCATAGATGTAATAGCCCTGCCCCGATTTGCGTCCCAGATGGCCCTGTTCGTACAGGCGGTCGGCAAAGACCGGCACGCGATCGCGCGGATGCAGGTCAGCTGCCTTCCGCTGGCGAGTGAAATAGCCGATATCCAGCCCCGCCAGATCCGACACGGCATAAGGCCCCATCGCAAATCCGAAATCAGTCAGCGCGCGGTCAATCTGATAGGGCGAGGCCCCGTCCAGCACCATCGCATCCGCCGCCATGCGGTAATGCGACAGGATACGGTTGCCGATAAAGCCGTCGCAAACACCCGCACGCACGGCGATCTTCTTCAGCTTACGCGCCAATGCAAAGCCCGTTGCGGTCACGTCAGGCGCGGTGTGGTCGGCGACCACCACCTCTAGCAGGCGCATCACATGGGCGGGGGAAAAAAAGTGCAGCCCGATCACGTCCTGCGGGCGGCTGGTCACGGCGGCGATGCGGTTCACGTCCAGATAGGAGGTGTTCGTCGCCAGAATCGCGCCCGGCTTGGCGATGGCATCCAGACGGGTGAAGACATCCTCTTTCACCTCCATCTTTTCAAAGACGGCTTCGATGATCAGATCGGCCTGCGCCAGTGCAGCGTAATCGCCGGCGGCGCGGAAGCTGTTGGCCAGAATGGCATCACACTTGTCAGCCCTCAGCTTGCCGCGCTTGACGCTGCCCTCCAGTATCTTGGCGACGCCTGCGGCGGCTTTTTCGGCGGCGGCGTCATCGCGTTCAATCAGCGTCACGTCCAACCCAGCCAGCAGTGCGGAAACCGCGATGCCCGCACCCATCGTGCCACCACCAATGACACCGATGCGGTCAAAAACGCGCGGTTTGACGTCAGCGATTTCAGGCAGCTGCGCCACAGCGCGTTCGCTGAAAAACGCATGAATCATTGCGGCGCGTTGGGGGGTCTGCATCAATTCCTGAAACTTGGCGCGTTCCTGCGCCATGCCTTCGGCCAGCGGCACGCCCAGTCCTTCGACCACAGCATCCACCGCGCGGGCTTGGGCTATCTGGCCCGGCACCTTGCGGGCCAGACTGGCCTTGATGTCCGCCACCAGCGCCGGATCATTGTCGGGGGTCGGCAGATCCCCCGTGCGGCGCGGGGTGCTGCCTGCCAGTTCACGCGCAAAGGCCATCGCGTCCTGCGTCAGATCGCCTGTCGCGATGCGGTCGATCAGGCCCAGCTCCTGCGCTTCGGAGGCCGGAACCTGACGGGCCGAGGTGATCATTTCCAACGCCGCCTTCAGACCGGCCAGACGCGGCACACGCTGCGTGCCACCGGCACCGGGCAGTAGGCCAAGCGTCACTTCGGGCAGGCCCATGCGGGCAGCTGGCGCGGCGATGCGGGCATGCGCCCCCAGTGCCAGTTCCAACCCGCCACCAAGGGCGGTCCCGTGGAACGCGGCAACTACCGGCTTTTCCAGACGTTCGATCGTGTCGATCACATCAGGCAGAAACGGCTGGATCGGCGGTTTGCCGAATTCGGAAATATCGGCCCCCGCGACCCATGTGCGACCATCGCACAGGATCACACCCGACAGGGCCTGATCATCGGTGGCAAAGGCGGCGGCGGCATCCATCAGGCCGCTGCGGACAGCAAGGGACATGGCATTCACGGGCGGGTTGGCAATGGTGATGATGCCGACCGCGCCGTCGCGGTGATAGGTCACGGACATGAAGGCTCCTTCAGTCATTTGGTGAACCGGACCATGCAGGGTTGCCCTGCTGCCCGATCAGAAGTTGCAGCCGTGCGACGGTGTCCCGCAAAAGGGGACCGACCTCGGCGTGGATGCGGGCGTCGGGCAGGACATCGTCCAGCGCGCCGCAGGAAAAGGTGACAGGCCCCGCCAGACGGGTGGACCGGAACGGCACCGCCACGGCAGAGATATTGCGCGAATAGCGCAGGTCATTGCGCACCACGGCATAGCCTTGGGCGATCAGCTGGCTGCGCCCTTCCAGACGCAGATCGGTAAGGCTGGTCCCGTCCAATGCGGTTTCGGGGTGATCGGCGTGCATGCCCGCAAATTCGTCGCGCGTGCTGGCCCCCAGCCAGCCCAGACCCGATGACGACCCGCCAAGCGGCAGCCGGTGCCCGACCTCCAGCCAGATCGAGGCCGCGCGCTGCGGCCGCCATGTCCGCATCAGGGCGATCTTGTCACGGTCGCGGACAGCGAACAGAACCAGCGTGCCGGTTTCATCGGCCAGCGATTGCATCATGTCATGCGCGGGGTCCAGAAACGACAAGGATGCCGCCGCCACATGGCCCATCGCCAACAGCGTCGGACCGGGGCGATACCGGTCGGCCCGCTGCGGCTGGGTCAGATACCCAAGACACCCCAGCGTAAAGGTCAGCCGCGACACCGTCGATTTCGGCAGGTTGGTCCTTTCAGCGATCTGGGCGTTCGTCAGACCGTCATCCCCCGCCCTGAAGGCCCGCAGGACGGACAGGCCGCGCGCCAACGTTGTGGCAAAGTTGCGGTCCTCTTCATAGTCGGGGCGGGGGTGATTGCTCATATCGTCACATCGATGCCGGAATGATGATCGAGATGGTCGGGAACGCGATCAGAATGACCAGCACCAGAAAATCGACCACAAGGAAGCGGGTAACACCGGCAAATATCTTGTCGATGCTGACGTTCTTGGTGACGTTGCTGACCACAAAGACGTTCAGCCCGACAGGCGGTGTTATCAACCCGATTTCCAGCAGCTTGATGACAATGACCCCGAACCAGATCAGGTCCATGCCATAACCCTCGACCAGCGGAACCATGAAGGGCAGCGTCAGGACCATGATGCCGATGGGATCAAGAAACATTCCCAGCACCAGATAGATCAGCACAATCACTACCAACAGCATGACATAGGACAGCTGTGCGTCCTGAACCATGCCGACAATGGCCCCTGCCACACCGGTCAGGGCGACAAAGCTGACGAAAATCTTGGCCGCACCCGCGATCAGGAAGATCGCCGAGGTCTGGACAAGGCTTTCGCGAACTGCACGCCACAGCACCTCAAATGTCAGGCGACGTTGGGCAAAACCGATAAAGGTGGTCAGGACCACACAGACGGCCGCAGCCTCGGTTGCGGTGAAGATACCACCATAGATGCCGCCAACGATGACCACGAACAGCAGTAGGGCGGGCCATGCGGCAATTGCGGCTTCGGTCCGGCTGGCACCATCGGATGACCCGCGCGGTGCGGCTGACGGGTCACGCGACACCCACCATGCGATGACCAGAAGCATCCCGCCCAATGACAGCAGACCTGGCAAAATCCCTGCAAGAAACAGCTGCGCGATAGAGGTCTCGGTAAAGATGCCATACAGAATAAACAGCACCGAAGGCGGGATCAGCGACCCCAGCGTGCCACCAACAGCAACCGATGACGTGGCAAGACGCGGGTCATAACCCATCCGCAGCATTTCCGGCACGCAGATACGCCCCATCGTTGATGCGCAAGCGATCGACGACCCCGAGATTGCCGAAAACCCGCCACATCCAAGGACCGAGGCCATCGCAACGCCCCCCGGCACCGTCCGCAACCAGACCGCCGCCGCATCATAGATGCGCGTCGTGATACCGGCATAGAAAGCAATATTCCCCAGCGCCACGAACAGCGGCACCATCGACAGGTCATAGGAATGAACCAGATCGAAGAAATTCGACAGCACGACCGAACTGGTCGGGTTCAGCGCCCGTTCCGGTGCCCAGCCCCCAGTCCGCGTCGCATAGACCAGAAACGTTCCCAGACTGGCAACGCCCGCCAACACAAAAGCAATGGGCACCCGCATCGCCAGCAGGATCAGGACCAGCGCAAGCGCCGTCATGCCGATCGTCATGGCATCCATTATATCACCTCTTGTCCGTCAGCATCCACGATGCGGCCCGTGGTCATGACCTGCCGCAGATCACCCACCAGCAGAATGGCAAGCCGGACCCACATCAGCAGCAGGCCCGCAAGAAACAGCGCCAGCCCCGGCCACCGCGGCAGGTTCAGGTCGCCATAATAAAACTCGCCCGAGGTCCAGGTCTGCCCCAGCATCCGCTGCGCGGCATAAAGCAGCGGCAGCAGCGCAAGCACGCCGACGGCATGGCCCAGAACGATCAGCCACGCCCGCACAGGATCCGGCAGCCGGTCGCTGATAAAGGTCACTGCAACATGCGACCGCGCGGCGGTCGCCGCCGCCATGGGCAGGATGACGGCCGCAACCATCAGTTCCCGCACCATGATGATGGCATCGGGCAGACCCGTCCCGAAAACAGAGCGCATCACCACATTGATGAAAATCACGCCGCCCAGCAAAGCCAGGGCCAGCACCGCAAGGTCCAGCAAGGTCCGCTCGATCGTTTTCATGCGATCAGCCCCGTTCCCAGGGATAGCCCTGCTGGTCTTTTTCGTCGGAATATTTCGCGATCAGCCCGCGATATTCTTCCAGCAAGGCCTGACCGTCCAGACCGGATGCATCGGCACGCGCCGACCAGTCATCCAGATATTTCTGGCCGGCCTCGGTCAGTTTGGTGCGGTCTTCGTCGCTAAAGCGGACAATTTCGGTGCCGTTGTCTTCCAGCATCTTGATCGATTCGTCATTGGCTTGTCCGATGATGCGACCGAATTCGTCAGCCAGACCTTCGCCAGCGGTCATGATGATGTCCTGTTCTTCAGGAGTCAGCGCGTCGAACATCGATTTGTTCATCATGATGCCAAGACCACCGATCTGGCCCCAGTCGATGAAGGTGTAGCTGTCGAAAACCTCGTCGAATTTCAGGGCAGCGACCAGATAGGAATAGGTCTGCGTGCAATCGATCAGCCCGCTTTCCAGCCCCTGATACGCCTCATAGACGGACATATCGACAAGATTGGCGCCCATATCGCGGAACGTCTGGCCATAGGCACCGACGCCGCGCACCTTTGCGCCCGAAATGTCATCAACAGTTTCGATCGTCCTGCCCTTGCACCCCATCTGCACCGCCGAGGTGGTATAGGTCCCGACATAGACCAGATTCTGTGCCGCCAAATTCGCGGTGATCTGTTCGTTATTGCGCATCAGATCGTCGGTGGCCTTCATGCCCACCCACGGATCGGGGTTGTTCATTGGCAGGTCCGCAATGCCATAGGCGATCATATCCTGCGGGAAATAGACGCCGATGACGCTGCCCAGATCGGCCACGCCGTCACGCAAGGATTGCACCGATGCTTTTTCGGAAAAAAGCGCGCCACCCCAGTTGATATCCAGTCGCAGATCGCCGCCTGATTCGTCGGCGATCTTATCGGCGAACCATTGCGTCGCCTCGGCGCGGGCACCGCGGTTCGGGCCGGGTTCACCATAGATCAGAACTGTTTCGGCAAAAATCGGTGTCGACATCGCTATGGTCAGGCCAGCCGCCATCAGCGCCGTCTTGCAAGACTGCGTGGTCATCGTGAAACTCCTCCCCAATTTCAATATGCAGGCTGGCATTCCGCAGTGCGGAACGCAATCCCCATTTGAACGAAATGTGAGCGGCAATCTCTCTGGCGGTTTTCCGCTTAATGTTTGATGTTGCCGCTTGCATGATCGGAGCTTTCAGATGACCCCCACCCCCGCCCGCCGCTACAGCGTACATCACCTGACACTTGCTATGGTGTTCGGGCTGGGGATGTCCCTGCCTGCCTTGGCCCAACAGGACCTGCCCTTCACCGCCGCCGATATCGAGGCCGCCCAATATGGCGGTGGCGACCTGCCCCGTGGACGCACCCCCCTGACGGCCAAGGTTCAGATCCTGCTGGACCGGTCGGGCACGTCCCCCGGTGTCATCGACGGCTTTAAAGGCGGCATGAGCCAGAGCGCCATCAAGGCATTCGAACGCCGGACCGGCCTGCCGATGGACGGAATCATGGACCCACATGTCTGGAACCTGCTGCAGGCATTCTCATCAGGGTCGGTCACGAAAACCTATGTGATCACCGATGCCGACGCCGAAGGGCTGGTGGACCACATCCCCACGGATTACGCCGAAAAGGCCCAGATGACCGCAATGGCCCATACCAGCGTCGCCGAGCGTTTGGGCGAACGTTTCCATATGGATGAAAAATTCATCCAGTTCCTGAACCCCGGTGTGGACCTGGTGCCCGGTGCGACCATTCAGGTCATGGCCCCGAACCCGCCAATGCGCGGTCAGGTGTCGCGGATCATTATAGACAAGGCCAACCGCCGTGTGGCGGGATATGATTCCAATGGCCGGATGGTCGTGGATTACCCTGCGACCATCGGATCGACCGTCACGCCATCGCCAGAAGGCACCCATAATGTGCGGACCGTCGCGGTGAACCCGAATTACACCTATAATCCCGACGTGAATTTCCGGCAGGCGGGCAACGACAAACCGCTGGTCGTGCCCCCCGGCCCGAACGGCCCTGTCGGCACCGTCTGGATCGGCCTGACGAAGCCGACCTATGGCATCCACGGCACGCCCACCCCGTCGCAATTGTTCAGCAACCAGTCCAACGGCTGTGTGCGCCTGACCAATTGGGACGCCGAGGAACTGGCCCGCATGGTCCGCATCGGTGGCACCTCGGTCGAGTTTCTTGACGCAGGCGTCACGATTTCGGATGTGACCGGTGCATCCGGGGCGACGACACCGCCCGTTGCAGCGATTGCCCTGCCCGAAGGCACTGTCGAACCCGCCGTCCCGCAACCGGCCGAGCCTTTGGCCCTGCCCGATCCCGCAACAGCCCCGATCACCGAGGATACGACCGAACCGCAGGATCCGGCCGCGGCAGATCCGCTAAGCAATGCCTTGGACAGCGCCTTGCCGGACGGTTTTGTCGTGCCGCCCTTGGAACAGACCACCCCATGATCCGGCGGGGGGTCCTGACAGCACTGCTGATCGCACTGGCAGGACCGCTGGCGGCGCAAGACAGCAATCCGCGGCCCCCCGACCGGCCTTCCGTGGCACAGGACCGGCCCATGCAAGGGCCACCCATGCCGCCTTTGTGGTCGGCCCAAGCCGAAACAGAACAGGAATTTGCCGCCTGCCGACTGGCCCTGTCCTTGATGGGCACAAGTTATACGGTCGAACCTGCCCTGACCGACCCTGCAGACCGTGATTGTGGCATCGCCCGCCCTTTGCGCGTCACGCGGATCATTCCCGGTGTTACACTAACGGGCAATCCGGTCATGCGTTGTGATACGGCACGGTCGATTGCCCTTTGGACGCAACAATTCCTGCGTCCGGCGGCTGCGTTGCTGGATGGCGCGCCGCAGTTGACCGCGCTGCAAACCGGACCTGCCTTCAGTTGCCGTGACAGGGTCGGTACGGGGGTTGACGTTCCCAAACAATCCGAACATGCCTATGGCAGTGCGGTCGATATCATGGGCTTTGATTTCGATGATGGCACCAGCCTGACCGTCCAGCCGCGTGTTGGCGACGGCAATCAGGCCGAAAGCTTTCTGCGGGCAGCACGCGGAACGGCCTGCCTGTTGTTCACAACCGTTCTTGGACCCGGCGCCAATGCCGCCCATGACAACCATCTGCATCTAGATATGGCAGCACGAAACAACGGCTGGCGGCTGTGTGAATAGCCGTCTAGCGGCTTTGGCGTTCCATATCCAGATAACTGGGATCAAAGCGGGCCAAGGTGGCTAGACCATGCCAATCCAGAATCTGGATATCGGCCCCTGACCAGCGGATCATTCCGCGATCCCGCAGATCACGCACCGCGCGGTTCACATGGATCGGAGAATATCCAAGAATATCAGCCAGTTCCCGCTGCAACAGAGGCAGGGAAAACTGGTGGTTTCCTGCCGCGCCGACGGCGTTCAGACGGGTGTAAATCTCGCACAACAGATGTGCCAGATGTGCACTGGACCGCAAGGATGCCGCAGCAACCAGCCATTGCCGGTGCACTGCCGCGTCGATCAGCGTTGCCATCCACAGCAGTCGCGTTAGATGGGGAAAATTTTCGGTGATCTCGGTCAGTTCGGCGTGGTCGATAAATTCGACCTCGGCGTTGCCGATGGCGACGACCGAATGTTCCAGACCCGCCAGAACAAAGCCGTGCAGATCGACAAAATCGCCCGGAACATGCAGGGCGGTGATGACCCTTTCCTCGGACCGTCCGACCAGTTGATGCGACCGTGCGGACAGACCGCGCAACATCATACAACTGCGCCGTGCGGACCTGTCGGCTGGCACAATCACATCGCCGGACGCAAAGCTGACATGCTGGGTGCGGACATTCCGTAAGCGTTCCAGATCACGGTCCTGCAAGGCGTCACGCCGTTGAAGAAAACGGATAAAATATTCAGTTATCGCCATTTCATCCCCCTCCTTTCCGAGGCTGGCGGACACTTGCAAATCAGCATTTTCGACGCAATGCCCCCGCTGCCAGGTCTAACATTCATTAAGTCGCCAAACGCACAACCAACGGCTTGGTTTCACCGTGTCCTGACGCCGTGCCGCATCGAGACGTCCAGCGCGGCAAAGCTTTCCGTCACAGATCCGCAGCGGCGGGTGACAAATTCGTCCAGTTTCGGGAACAGTCGCACAGCCTCGTCCAGTTTGGGATCGGACCCCGGCGCATAGAGTCCGGCGCGAATCATCAGCTCTGATTCGGCGTAGGCCCCAAGGGCGGCGCGGGCGCGGGTGATCAAGGCATTTTCCGCCGTGCTGGCGGCATCGGGCAGCGACCGCGACACGGATCGCACGACATCAACGGCGGGGAAACGGCCACGTTCGGCAATGGTGCGGTCCAGAACAATATGGCCATCCAGCGTCCCGCGCAGGATATCGGCCACTGGCTCCTCCATATCCGACCCCGCAACCAGCACACTGAAAATGCCGGTAATGTCGCCTGCGCCTTCCGGACCCGGCCCTGAACGTTCGGCCAGCGCCATGATCAGATTCGACACCGAAGGCGGAAACCCGCGATAGCTGGGCGCTTCGCCTGCGGCCAAGGCGATTTCACGATGCGCTTCGGCAAAGCGGGTGATGCTGTCGGCCAGAAACAGCACATGCTTGCCCTGATCGCGGAAATATTCGGCCACTGACATGGCGGCCCATGCACAGCGCCGTCGCATCAGCGGCGACTGGTCTGATGTCGCGGCTACAATCACCGTCCGCTTCATCCCTTCTGCACCCATGGTCTTTTCGACGAATTCCCGCAATTCGCGGCCCCGTTCACCGATCATCGCGATCACAACGACATCGGCCTGCACCCCTTTTGCCATCATCGACAGCAAGGTCGATTTTCCCACCCCCGATCCTGCAAACAACCCCACCCGCTGCCCCGCAACCAAAGGCAGCAACGTATCGAACACCGCCAGCCCTGTATCCAGCCGCGCGCCAAGGCGTTTGCGGGTGACGGCAGGTGGCGGATCGGACCGGAACCCGCGTTCATGCAGGCCGTGCGACAGCGGGCGACCATCCAGCGGGCGACCAAGCGGGTCAATGATGCGGCCGATCCATGCGTCGCAAGGGGCGATGCGCGGGGCATGCAGCAACCGGACCTGCGCGCCGACCGACAACCCCTCGATCCCGCCTTCAGGCAAAGACTCGGCGTGTTCATGGGACAAGCCGACGATTTCCGCCGTAAGATCACCCGATGGCAGGGTAATACTGACGCGGTCCCCGACCGATGCGTGGCTGTTCAGCCCTTCCACCCTGACCAGCCCGGCACGGATCGACTGCACCCTGCCGCAATAGGTGGCGATCCGCATCTGCGCCAGACGCCCAGCAATCGATTCCAGTCTGTCCATTCCAAACGCCCCTGATTTTTCGTCGTCCACGAAAGGGTTTCTAAAGGAATCGGGGTTAAGACCGGGTTTATCGTGATTGAGGAGAAGCCTCATGTTTGAGAAAATCGAAATGATGCGGATGGTCCATGCGATGGGCCAGCACGTGTCACAGCGCCAGCTTGTGGTGGCGCGCAATATTGCCAATGCGGATACGCCTGGATACCGCGCCGCCGACATGCAGGATTTCGACGAAAGCTATCGTCGCACCTTGGTCGGGGACGATCTGCGGGTCACCAATCCGCGCCATCTGGACAGCCCGCAATGGGCGCTGGACGCGGCCCGCGTCATCGACACCGGCCAGCAGGCATCGCCCAACGGCAACAGCGTATCGATCGAGGAAGAAATGGTCCGCGCCGCCGAAACCAAGCGCGACAGCGACCTGTCGCTTGGCATTTACCGGTCCGCGCTGGACCTGATGCGGACCAGTCTGGGTCGCGGGTAAGGGGACAGGATCATGACCGAACAGATCAGCGCGCTGCGTCTGGCCGCATCAGGAATGCGCGCCCAAAGCGAACGCATGCGCCACACGGCCGAAAACATGGCGAATGCCGATACCCCCGGCTATCGCCGCAAACTGGTCAGCTTCGAACAGGCAACCGACTTCGGACGCCCCACGGGCGAGGTTCAGGCAGGCCGCCTGCAACTGGACCGGACCGCACTGCCGCGCATCTATGACCCCAGCCATCCGATGGCCGATGATGACGGCTATTTTCAGGGCTCGAACGTCGATGTCGTGATCGAAATCGCGGACAGCCGCGAAGCGGGTCGCAGTTACGAAGCCAACCTTCGCATGTTCGAACAAAGCCGCCAGATGGGCAGCGCTTTGCTTGATATTCTCCGTCGCTAGAAAGGCAACAGCACATGATTTCAGGATTGAACGCCGCCAACGCATATTCCGCCGCCCGCACCGCCGTCGCCCCCGACGGGCAGGCATCGGGCACCGCCAAGCTGGGCCAGATGGCGCAGGATTTCGCCGCCCATATGGAACAGGTCGATCAGGTGTCCACCGGTGCAATGACCGGTCAGGTCAACACCCACCAGCTGGTCCAGACCATCGCCGAGGCGCAGATGGCCATGGAAACCGTGGTCGCCATCCGCGACAAGGTCGTCGAGGCATATCAGGAAATCCTGCGGATGCCGGTCTGATGAACGAAACCATTCTGTTCGACATGCTGCGGCAGTCGCTGCTGATCGCCGTGCGGATATCTGCCCCGCTGCTGGGGGTCGCGCTGATCACCGGCGTGGTCATCGGCCTGTTTCAGGCGCTGACCTCGGTTCAGGAAATGACACTGACCTTTGTGCCCAAAGTCGGGCTGATGCTGGTCGTGTTCTGGGTTTCGATGAGTTTTATGACCACGGCGTTGTCGGATTTTTATCTGGGGCAGATCATCCCCCTGATCGCAGAAAGCTGACATCATGGATAACGCCATCTACGCCAGCCTGACCCGCCAATCCGGCCTGATGCGCGAAATGCGCGTCGTGGCCAACAATATCGCCAACGCCAATACCACCGGCTTTCGCCGCGAAGGCGTGATCTTTGCCGAACATCTGTCAGCGCTGGACCGTCAGGGCGGCACGCTGTCGATGGCGGATGCCCGCGGGCGGATGCTGGACCTGAAACAGGGCGTGCTGACGCAGACGAATAACAACCTTGATCTGGCCATCGAAGGCGACGGCTTTTTCATGGTCGAAACCCCCGAAGGCGTGCGCCTGACCCGCGCCGGTGCCTTCATGCCGGGGGCCGAGGGGGAATTGATGAACGCCGATGGCAACCGCCTGCTGGATGAAGGCCAAGCGCCGATCATCCTGCCCGCCGGTGCCGGTTCGGTGTCTATCGGGGCCGATGGCACTCTGTCGTCGAACGGTCTGCCCTTTGGCCGCATCGGTGTGGTGAACGCGCCAGAAGGTAAAACCCCCAAACATCAGGGCGGCACATTGTTCAGCGTTCAGGGCGAACCACAGCCCGCCGAAGATCCCCGCGTCCGCCAAGGCTTTCTGGAAGATTCAAACGTCGATCCGATCATGGAGATCACCCGCATGATCGAAGTCCAGCGCGCCTACGAACTGGGCCAGTCTTTCCTTGACCGCGAAGACCAGCGCATCCGAAGCGCAATCACCTCGATGACCCGATAAGGAGCCAGATATGAGAGCCCTGCAAATTGCCGCCACCGGCATGAGCGCACAGCAAACCCGCGTCGAGGTCGTGTCGAACAATCTCGCGAACATGTCCACCACCGGTTATAACGCCCGCCGCGCCGAATTCGCCGATCTGCATTACCAGCAGGCCGCCCGACCCGGCAGCGTCACCGCCGCCGATGGCACCGTCATTCCGGCAGGCGTCCAGCTGGGCCTTGGCGTCCGCCCCACCGCCGTCAGCGTCAACCTGCAACAAGGCGCGCTGACCGCAACCGGTGGCGATCTGGACATCGCCATCGAAGGCGACGGCTATCTTGAGGTCACGCTGCCCTCGGGCCTTTCGGGCTATACCCGCGATGGCGGGTTGAAGCGCTCGCCCGACGGGCTGATCGTGACATCCGACGGATCCGGTGGTGCCGGAAATCACCATTCCCGATGACGCGCGCTCTATCTCGATCAGTGCCGGCGGCGAGGTGAACGCCTATTTCAACGACCGCGTCGAACCAGAACAGCTGGGCCAACTGACCTTGGCCGGTTTTTCCAACGAAAAAGGGTTGGAGGCGATCGGGTCCAACCTGTTCATCGAAACTGCGGCATCCGGCGGCGCGCAGGTCGTCAATCCGGGTCAGGACGGGCTGGGAACCCTGCGGCAGGGTTACCTTGAGGAAAGCTCGGTCGATGCGGTGCGCGAAATCACCGAGCTGATCAAGGCCCAGCGCGGCTATGAATTGAACGCCAAGGTCATCACCGCCGCCGACCAGATGCTTGGCGCAACCACGCAGGTGCGGTGATGCGCGCGCTGGTTCTGGTATTGGCGCTGCTGCCTGCAAACGCATGGGCGGGCGGCCTTGGTGCCGCACATACCCTGCCCGCAGGCAGCGTGATTACAGCAGGCGATCTGCGCGTTATCGACACCGATCGCCCCGGCCTGACCGACCCGTCAGCCGCCATTGGCATGCAGACCCGCATTACAATTTACGAAGGCCGCCCCCTGCACGGCAATATGCTGCAAGCGCCGCGTCTGGTGGACCGGAACCAGATCGTGCGGCTGTCCTTTCTGCGCGGCGGCCTGCGGATCGATACCGAAGGCCGCGCCATGAATGACGGCGCGGCGGGCGAGATGATCCACGTGATGAACATAGGCTCGCGCAGCACGGTTACTGCGCAGGTGATGCCCGACGGCAGCTTGGCCGTAACGAACTAAAGGAACACCCGATGAAACCAGTCCATTTCCTGTGCCTTGCCCTGTCGGTTGCCGGTTGCGCACGCGCTGCAAATGTTGGTCAGCCGCCCGAACTGTCATCCCCGCGTGACACCGAGGAGTTTCTGGCAATGACCAACCCGCCCCTTGACCTGCCCCTTGATTCAGGCCGCCCCGAGGCCGCGGCTTCGCTATGGGCCGGCACACAATCATCGCTGATCAGCGACCGTCGCGCAGCCGTGCGCGGTGACATCCTGACTGTCGTGATCGAAATCGACGATCAAGCCGAAATCAGCAACAGCTCGGGTCGGAACAGATCGGCGGGGGACAGCGTGTCCGTTCCCCAGATGGCGGGCATTCCGCAGCGTCTGGCCGATAAACTGCCCGAAGGGGCCAGCTTTGACGAACTGGCGGATGCCTCTTCCTCCTCCAACTATAAGGGCAGCGGTAATATCTCGCGCCGCGACAAGCTGACGTTGCGCGTGGCCGCAACGGTGGTGGACACCCTGCCCAACGGATCAATGCAGATCGAGGGCACGCAAGAGGTCCGCGTGAATTACGAGCTGCGCGAACTGACCGTCAGTGGCTTTGTCCGTCTGGGCGATGTCGATCGCAGCAATGAAATCGCCTATGACCGCATCGCAGGCGCGCGCATTTCCTATGGCGGGCGCGGCCAGATCACCGATGTGCAACAACCGCGCTATGGCCAGCAGATCGCTGACATTCTGCTGCCGTATTAAGGGGCCGACATGATCCGCAAACTGATCCCGATCCTGTTGCCGCTGGTCGCCCTTCTGGGCGGCGCATTCGGCGGTGATATGTTGCGCGCACCGGCTGATGCGGCCAGCCCTACGCCGGAAAGCCACTCGGTACAGCATGCCGATGATGATCACGCCACCGCCAAAGACGACCATGGGGTATCGGGTGATCATACCAGCGCCGAAGGTTGGTTCACCTTTCCCACGCAGTTTTTCGTTCCCTTGGCGCGTCAGGGCGACAGCAACGAGTTGATGATCATCACGCTGACGCTGCAAACCGATGCCGCCAGCATCGAGGCGATGCGCAAGAAGGAACATGCTCTACGTGATGCCCTGCTGCGCCAGTTGTTGATCCACGCCAATACCGGCGGCTTTGACGGAAATTATACCGCGGACCGCAATCTGGTGGCCCTACGCCAAGATCTGTTGAAGGCGGCATCCACAGTCACCGATCTGCCGCTAAAGGCCGTTCTGATCGAAGATATTGCCAGACAGCAGGGCTAGGGCCCATGGACATTCATCTTGCAGCAATCAGGGCTGCGGCGAGGTTCCAATTGGCGGTGTAGCTGCAATCGGTCTTGTCATAGCGTGTTGCTATACCTCGGAATTCCTTGATCTTTGCGAAGTAGTTTTCAACCATATGGCGCCACTTGTAAGCGTCTGCGTCGTAGTTAGGCTGTTGCTTTCGGTTTGATTTCGGTGGGATCACGGCGCTTGCCCCACGTGCATCCAGTTCTTCCAGAAGCCAGTTCGCGTCAAACGCTTTGTCTGCCAGAAGAGCCCC
>NZ_QQVY01000029.1 GCF_003590715.1 Paracoccus sp. JM45 | reverse complement strand
GAGATCAGCATCCTCGCCTCCCATCCCGAAACTCGCCTAAGATAGATCTTGCCACGAAGAACGCGGTCCGGCGAGGGTCTATGTGATCATCCGGGATGGAACATGTAGCCTATCGTGAAATATAGCAACCGTCAGTCTGAATAACATGGCCACCCGACCAAAACTCCATTTTTATATACGGCCTAAGGTGTAGGCGCGCCGTAGGTCCGCCGTTTGGCGTGGTGGCCATTATCATGTGCGATCCGTCTGATATGTCGTCGACAAGAATCGGATAGAGAGCTCGATCTGAAACAGGGTTCAAAACTAGCGCGTCCGCGCCCGGCGAGTAGATCACGAGGTACTCCCGCCTATGGTTCTCGCATATTAGGCGAGTTTCGGCGTACGCAGACACACAGGAAAATACCACCGCCACGCATGCACATCCAAAGCATTTCATTTTCGAAACCTCGTTCTCGGCCGTCCCGAATGTGATCTTATAATTGTGCTAAGTGTCGTTAATCGAGATCAATAGGCCCCAGCCTGCCCATACTTACTTCTGAAGCTGGGGCGGAAGAAGTGCATTAATATCCGCATTGACCGCTTGCCCAACAACATCTTCAGTCCAATGATGAACAATAGAGTTTTCCACTTTAGGCTTCTGAAGGGCGTTGATGATGTAACCGATGATGAGAAGCGGCATTAAGCATACTGCCCATCATCTTCACCTGCTTCTTTAACCAGAAGCACTCTTTTCTTACGCCCTGACCGTGTAACAAAAACCAATTCCTCAGAGCCATTGGCGTTGACCACATATTTCAAGCGACGAATTGAAAACACTCATCCATCAACCGATACATTTTTTTGGTCATCAGAAAGCTGAACCGTGTCCATCTCAGAGGAAAGCCTCGTGAGTATGGTTTCCAATGATTGAGCTTCGAGAAGACGGACTTCCTTCACGATCTTCTTAATTGAGATAGGCTCAAGTCCGCCTTTTTCACGCTCTTCGTTTATCCGCCGCATTGTTTTTCGGGTGAAATAGAAGCCAAGAGTTGAAGTAATTACCACAGTGGTTCCAGCCACAGCCCATCCGACCGGAGTGAGGCCTAGAAACGTTGCTGCGGGCGTGATGCTGAGTGAGCTCGCAACACCGCCCAACCCGACCGCATTTAGCCCGGCTCCGACTGACAGTGCGGCGCTGGAGGTTAGTGCTCTAGTAGCGCCAAAGATACTCGCGGCGGATACAAGGCCTAAGCCGCTAAGAAACGTGCCATTTCCCAGAACAAATGCTCCGATCCAAGTGCTGGACAAAGTGCCTGCTATATATCCAGCAGCACCTGTAGAGGCTATCCATGCTCCGGACGAATGCAGGACCGGGATCGCAATAGCAAATAGAGGCAAAGGCATAAGGGAAATCCGGCTAATATGTATGACTGTATAACAAAATGGTAATTCGTGGAGTTGTAATCAAGTACTTGTGATCGGCACTGTTTACTTTCAAATGTAACAAAAACCCTCGTTTTTGAAAGGCGCGCGAATAGAAAACTAAGCGAGTTTGATATCTGCAATTTTCCGAGGTTGATCTAATATTATTGGCATAACCGGTGTCCCGTCGCCTTGAACGACATGCTCGGAAAAAACGTTTATATGAGCAGGAATTACTGTTTCGGTTTTTCCAAAATTTAAGAACATATGTTTGGAATTTTCTGGCGTCGATTTGATCCAGTTAGGATCATCTAGGATCTGTTGACAAAAGGGATTCACGGCGGGGAATGGATGTGCTTCAAGTTGGTATCTGCAAAGGAAACCAGCTTGGCACGACACCTCATGTTGGACGAGGAGTGGATGTTCTTTGAACATTTCATTCGCACTGTCCGCGCTCCGAACGGACGCAACCCAACCAATCACCGCCTCGTTCTCGATGGGGTTTTCTGGGATTGCCAGAACAGGTTCTCCATGGCGCGATCTACCGGAGGAATTTGGCAAGCGGTCCAGCGTTTACAGGTAGTTCCGGCGCTGGACACTGGCAGGTCTCTGGGAGCAGATCATGGATGCCCTGAACGAGAGTGGGGCTGCACCAGATGCCCTGCAAATGGTTGATAGCACCGTGATCCGCGCGCACCATCAGGCAGCGGGCGCTAAAGGGGGACTTCGCGCCAGGGTTTCGGGCGCTCAAAAGGTGGCTTTACGACCAAAATTCATCTCCGCGTCAATACGGCCGGCTTGCCGATGAGAACCGAGATCACGCCAGGCCAAGCATCCGATTACAAGGGTTTCGATCTGGTCATGACCGACAACTTGCCGGTGCCAAGTGTGATGCTCGCGGGCAGAGGCTATGATGCTGACAGCATTCGTAAAAACATGGAGGCGCGGGACGTTCTGACCCAGATCCCGATGCGTAAATCACGCAAGATGCGTGTCGGTGTAGACCACGCGCTCTATACAATGCGAAACCTCGTCGAACGGTGCTTCAACAAGCTAAAAAACGCCCGGCATGTCGCTGCCCGTTACGACAAGACCGCCGAAAGCTTTCTCGGTTTCGTAGACATAACATCGATCCGTCTCTGGATCCGCTATTTGTCAACATGACCTAGCTAAAGAGTGCTGCATAAGGCGACTTATCGGGCGCTAGAAAATGTCGTCTTGGAATGATAGCTAGCCGCCTATTATGAGAAATTCACCGCGGAGTTTGCGTGAAAATTCTACGCTCGGCATCAAGCCGGATCACGCCCTCGATTTGCTGTTTGTTTTGGACCCTAAAATCCGCGTTGTCCGGCAAGTAAATAAGCCAGCGATCCAAGTCGACAAACCCATCGGTGAAAACACTTCCATCTGTCGCTATAATTTGAGCCCCTTTTGGCAAGGGTAAATTTTCAATACGATTGCCAGCTGCTGCAATGCAGCTTTCAAATGCTTTGATACTGCCATCACCATGGGTTTGCAGGGTTATCGGATGGGTGGCATCACATCGCCAGTCATTTTCCAGACTTTCACCAAGACCCGTCAGGCGGATATTGAGAGGAGTGTAACCCGTTGTGTGATATTCTTCATCGGTTTCGGCACTGAGATAACGTTCTGCTAACAGTGCATCAGTGCCACTAATGCGTACCGGATGAGGGAATTGTGCCTTCCTGAAAGTTTCGAAGTCGTCGGGGGTCTCGATGACCAACTTAGTGCCGGCGGGCATGTTTATGCCCCCTATCAGACTGTTTTCAGCCAGTACCGGTTCAAACTTCGTTTTAAAGGCCGCTGTCTGTTGCTGGCGATCGTAGTGATACCAGGCTGTAAGACAACTCATCCCCGTAAGGATGGTATAGACAAGAATACGCCAAGCCCTCAACTGGTGTCGCGTCTTTTCACTAAAAAGGATACGTAGTGTCCAAACCAGCCAAGCCAGAGTGGCAGCGTAAAAAGCCAATATGATTAAAATAGCTTCCGGAGACAAAATCGGAATTGGTATCATAGGAGGCTCCAAGGATAGACCTTGTGATGGGTCATCAGGTTTGAGCGTCCTTTGCCAGAAAAAAGGCATATAACGCGACTATTAGCCTCAAAATTTTTAGATGACAAATCGTGTCTCACGAAGAGCCGATAGCGCAAACGCCAAAAACTGTGGATTGATTGTGATTTTGTATTCTATTGCGTGCACGCTCAACGCATTTAATCGCTTCAGCTGGTGTGTTGAAAACCATCTTAGCTGGTAGTCTCAACACCCAGTAACCCTCCGCTCTCATTGCTGTATTCCTGAGTCCATCACGCTCAACTGCTTCAGGTGATGAATGATATGCTGCTCCGTCGATTTCAACGACCAGATTATCATCAACCAGAAAGTCCGCGCGGTATTGATAGCGCACCTTGCCGCCGGTGGATGGTAGCTTGATCATCTCGATCTGGTTACGCAGGCGAATGTCCTTCCCACGGACGGCGCCGAGGCCAGTGTGCAATTTATATTCTGAAACCATAGCATCCAGAAAAGCGGTTTCGGCCGGAGATTCACAATAATTCCGTAAGTCTTCGACACTGACAGGACGATTGCGAAGTTCCCGCTCGTCAGCTTCCAGTCTATCCTGCATATGGGCATGCTCTGCCCGCCTCTTGGGCTCCTCTTGTTTGTCAATGACCATCCTGTAGAGGATAAAGGGACAAGCGAGGAAGAGAGGCATGAACGCGAAGCCCAGAACGAAGAATGCGCCCATGGCCATTAAACGAAATTTCAGGGATGGCGTGTCATCTACGAATTTTTCTCTTACAAAACCAGACTTGTGCATCATTGGACCCGTAGCTGGCATTGCTACAGGCCCGAGAAGTGCTTTTGCTTCCTGGAATTTTTTTCTAGTGAAATCCGGATTGACGTCTAGGAATGGATTTCCATGTCCGACGTCACTGCGATGTCTAATTTTTGCCATTTGATACCAGAAAACCATATAAATATAAATACTTAGGCCAAAATATTACAGCTAAAGCATTGTATAAAATTGTTAGGCATTGCCAAGTTGTTAGCCCCATTTGAGTTGCGTACAAGCCGCGGCATGAGAATACCATCGTCACTGCCGCGCCTGAAAGGTTTTCGCTACCCGCGCAAGATCGTCGCCTATGCCGTTTGGGCGTACCACCGCTTTGCGCTCGGCACGGCGGATATTGAGGATTTGCTGGCAGAGCGTGGTGTCATGGTTAGCCGCGAAGCTGTTCGCCTTTGGGTCAACCGGTTTGGCGCGCTATAGACGCGAATGGAGATACGGTCGATATTCTTGTGCAGACGCGGCGAAATGCCAAAGCAGCCAAGCGATTTCTGGCAAGGCTGATTGCGCGGTTTGGCCAACCGAGGGTGGTAATCACTGACAAGCTGCACAGCTATATCAAGCCGATTGCACGTCTGGCACCAGACGCAGATCACCAGGCCCACAAAGGCCTGAACAATCGGATCGAGGGCAGTCATCGACCGACCCGGCGACGAGAGAAAATCACGGGACGTTTCAAGTCGCAAAGGCCGGCACAACGCTTCTTGTCCGCCCACGATCAGATCAACCTGATCTTCCGTCCCCGCCGCCACCGCCTATCCGCAAAATCCTATCGCCACGCCTGGGCAAATGCGCGCTGCCTGTGGGCCGACTATACCCGAGAAATGGCCTCGTAAAGGAGCCGAACAACCATCCCTACATTCGACCATCAACAACTTGGCAATGCCCCCCCGGATGCTTCTGCATAAACGCAACGAACTGCTTGCGCGACAGCTTCTTGCGGTACACAATTTCGCCTTCCGACGTCGCACCGTGCAACTGAAAGACCTGCTTGGCCAGGTCAACACTGATGATCGAGACTTCCTTCATAGCCAAATCCTCCTGATCCTGTCTGGACCACTATGGCACATAAGTGCCGTCAGGAGGGGCTACCCAACCCATCATCAAGGCCCAGCACAGGCATCGTTAATATTCGACATTCGCGGAAATGGTGGCGGGCTGCTGTCCCATGTCCGTTAGGATTAGGGATAAAAGCCCGCGTTCACCGAGCTATCCCAGCATTCCGGTATCGCCGCAAACGGAAATGGCCTGCCCGGAGATCGTTTTGCCGCGCGGGCTAGCCAGAAGCAGGATCTGATCGGCCAGTTGCTGTGGGCTGACATACTCTTTAATCGAGGTGCGCACAAAAGCGTCACTTTCGGCATCCTCGAAGCTGATGCCCTGTGCGTCGGCACGGGCCTGCAACACCCGGCGCTGGCGGTCGCCAGACACAAGGCCAGGCAGGACGGCGTTCACGCGGATGCCGTCATCACCCAATTCGATCGCCATGGATTTCGTCAGCCCAATAACACCCCATTTCGCCGCCGCATAGGGGCTGCGCAGCCGAAACCCCAACCGCCCCGCTAGCGACGAAATATTCACAATGGATGCGTTTTCGCTGTCCCGCAGATGCGGAACAGCGCGGGCGATGGTTACGAACTGGCTGGTCAGACAGATGGCTAGGCATTGCTGCACCGCCTCCAGCGACAGATCCTCAATCCGACCGCTCGGGCCTGCGATGCCCGCATTGTTCACCAAACAGTCCAGCCCGCCAAGCGCCTGCACAGCGTCGTCCATGAACGCAGTCAGTTCGATTGTCTGGGACACATCGACACGCCGGTAAAAAACGTTGTCCGGCAGCGTGGCGAGCCCGGCATCGTCAATATCGCAGGTGGCTACGCGGGCCCCCTCGGACAGAAACGCCTCGACAATGGCGCGCCCGATACCGCCTGCGCCTGCGGTCACGATCACACGGGCCTGATTGAGAAAAAGATCCATAGAACTTTCCTTATTGCTTTGTAAAGACCAGCGACAGCCACGGGATAAAGCTGATGATCATCAGATCGATCAGCAGGATCCCCACAAAAGGCACGACGGCTTTTGCGATTCTGGGAATGCTGGTTTTTGCGATATGCGAGGCGATGAACAGGTTCAGACCAACCGGTGGCGTGAACATCCCCATAGCAAGGTTGACCACCATAATGATGCCGAAATGCACTGGATTAAATCCGAAATTCAACGCGATGGGTAGCAGGATGGGCGTAAAGATCAGGATAGCGGCAGCAGCCTCCAGAAACATCCCCACGACCAGCAGCAGCAGGTTGACCAGAATGATGAACACCCATGGGCTGTCGATCGCGCCGACCACGAATTCCGAAATCACCGCAGGCACCTGCAAGGACAGGATGATACGACCATAAAGCCCCGCCGTTGCGATGATTGACAAGATCACCGCCGAGGTGATGGCGCTGTCGCGCAAAATGATCGGGATCTGGCGCAGCGGTAATTCACGATAGATGACCCCTCCCACCAGCAGCGAATACATCACGGCCACCACCGCCGCCTCGGTCGGGGTGACGATGCCGCCGTAAATGCCGCCAAGGATCAGCGTCGGCATCAAAAGCGCCAGCAGGGCCGACCGTCCCGCCCGCAGAATGCGCCCGATATTGGCCGGTTCCTCGGGCAGCGTCGTCAGGTTGCGGGCATGGAACCACGCATAGATCAGCAGCGATGCCACAACGACAAAGCCTGGCATAAACCCCGCCGCGAACATATCGCCCACGGATTGATTGGCCGAGATCGCATACAGGATCAACGGAATACTAGGCGGAATGATCACGCCCAACGCACCGGCAGCCGCCTGATTGGCGGCGGCATAGGGCGCGCCATACCCTTGGGCAATCATCGCGGGGATCAGGATCGCGCCGACCGCTGCGGTCGTTGCCGCCCCAGATCCCGAAATGGCCGCAAAAAAGGCCGATGTAACAATGGCTACCATGGCCAGACCGCCCGTAGTGCCGCCCACAAGAGTTTTCGAAAAATCGACCAGGCGGCGGGAAATGCCGCCCTCCTGCATCAAGTTTCCTGCAAGGATAAAGAACGGAATGGCCAGCAAGGGAAACGAGTTGATGGATCTGATCATTTCCTGTGGCATGATTAGCAACGGCATCACATCGCCCTGCCAGATGGTCGCAATGGCCGCCAGCCCAAGGGCAAAAGTCACCGGCACGCCCACGATTAGCAGCAGCAGTAAAAGACCGAACAAAAGGGAGATCATGGCTGTTTCCTTTCGCCGGAAAGATCGTCTGCAATGATGGCAATCGCGTTTAGCAGGATCAGGGCGGCACCCGCAGGCATTGCACCATACAGCCACCCCATCGACACGCGGGTGCTGGGTGCGGTCTGGCTGGCCACCCGTTCGGTGATGGCCCAGCCCTGCGTCAGCAACACATAGGCAAAGATGCACGACGCCGCAGCTACTGACAGGCGGAGCAAGCGGCTGATGATTGGGCTGGTCAGCATCGTCAGCAGATCGACCGCAATCAGCGATCCGTAACGATAGGCATAGGCCGCCCCCAGCATGGTCATCCAGACCATCGAAAAGCGCGACACTTCTTCCGAAAATGTCAGCGAGTTGCCGAAAATATACCGGGCCAGAACCTGCCAGCTGATCAGCACCGACATCAGCAGCAGCAGGGCTGCCAGCAGCCACCCGACCAGCCAGTTGACGCCGTCCACACCCCGGACAACCACGCGCAGCGCGTCACGCATCTGCGACCTCCTGTAAACTTGAATCGACAATGCGGGACAGACATGGACAAGGGGCCTAGTGGCCCCTACGCCTTACTGCTGAGGTTGCGTATTCATGGCCGCATCGACCAGATCCGCACCGACGGTGTCTTTCCATTTGTCGATGACAGGCTGCACTGCCGCGCGGAACGGTGCCAGATCGGGGCGCGTTACCTGCATACCAAGCGTTTCAAGTTCGCCCACCAAGCGTTCGCCCATTTCCTTCGAGGCGGCACGTTGGACCGGAGTGGCGATTTCAGCCGCCTCAATCATGATGGCCTGATCGTCGGGGGACAGCGATTCAAACAACTGCGCCCCGATCATCAGCGGCGCGGGCGAATAGACATGCTGCGTCATCGCCAGATATTTCTGAACGTCATAGAATTTCACGTCATAGATCGTCGGGATCGGGTTTTCCTGACTTTCCATCACGCCCTGTTGCAGCGCGGTATAAACTTCAGTCCAGGCCATCGGTGCGGCGTTGGTGCCAAGGGCGGTCCAGGTATCGACCTGCACGCTGCTTTCCTGTGTGCGGTGCTTGATGCCCTTTAGGTCAGCCAGCACAGTAATGGGGCGCACGCTATTTGTTTCATAGCGAAAGCCGTTTTCCATCCATGCCAGAATCTTGACCCCGGCCGCGTCGTGCAATGTCCGTGCCAGCGCATCGCCATGTTCGCTATCAAGAAACGCATAGGCCTGTTGCGGGGTTTGAAATATATAGGGCAGATCAAACAGCAGGAAGGGTTCGGCAAACCCGCCCATCGGCCCGGTCGAGGTAATGCCCATATCGATCAGGCCAAGGCCCATCCCTTCGACCACCTCGCGTTCGCCGCCTAAAGCGTTGTCGTATTGGGGCCGAATTTTCAGACGCCCTTCTGACAGACGCTCCAGCTCTTCTCCGAATTTCAGGACACCGACGGCCTGATGCGATTCCGCGCCAAGCGGCAGGCTGACATCGAATATCCGACTGTCCTGTGCCGCCGCAGCAGACCCCAGAAACCCTGCCAGCAACGTCATTCCCGTAAGCGTAAATTTTTTCATTTCGTCGGACCTCCCCATCCTTGAAATCATAATCAGGGTGTTGCTCCCCATAAAACTGTGATCTCACTTTACGATAATCATCGTAATACCCTTGCGTCAATATGTTTATTTTTAATAAAAATATAGACATAAGAAAAATTATCTATCAATAGTACCTTAACCGAGGTCGCAGTTTAGGGGATTTTCGTTGCACAATGCGGAACGGGACAGTTGGTCAAGGCTTGGCCCGCTTGCGCTGATCGAGGGATCGACGGCGCAGGCCCAGATCTATGCCCGCCTGCGCGAGGCAATAATCAGCGGCTATTTCCGACCGGGCGAAGAAATCAGCCTGCGCCGCGCCGCCGCCGTCCTTGGCACCAGCGTCACCCCCGTGCGCGAGGCGTTGCGCCAGTTGGAAAGCGATGGCGGATTAGAGGTGTTTGGCGGCAACCGGGTTCTGCGCGTTCCGATACTAACGCAGACCCAGCTTGTCGATATCCGCGACATCCGTATTCAACTAGAGGGGTTTGCCGCCGCGCAGGCCATCCATGCCATTGGCGCGCCGCAACTGCGCCTGATTTCAAATGCCTGCGCGATCATGCAACGGGCGGCGGATACGGGCGACGCGGATCTGTATCTGGAAAGCAACTGGCGGTTTCATTCGCTGATCTACCGCGCGGCCGGGCGCGCGGTTTTGATGAACACCATCGAGGGGATGTGGCTGCGCGTCGGCCCGCTGATCAGGCAGGCCGTGACGGCGCCGCTTCATTTCCAACGATCCATGGCAAGCCACCGCGCCGCCGAACAGGCGCTGCACACAGGCGACGCCAGCGCCCTGCAGGCAGCCATCATCTGCGATATCTCTGAGGCGGCATCTGATCTGGGCCAGTCCATGCAGGGTCTCGAAGAAAAAGAGATCAGCGTCGCTTAGATAACCGCGTCATCAAACATGGGGAGGAGACCCGACATTATGACACGCACTGTCGCTATCATAGGGTGCGGTCTGATTGGCCGCGCATGGGCCATCGTTTTCGCGCGGGCAGGGATGACCGTTCGTATCTGGGATGCCGATCCTAGCGTTCTTGAAGCCGCGCACGACACCCTGCGCAAGGCTTGCCACGAGGTTGGCGAAGACCCCGCAATTCTGGCCAATGTCGTCGCCGTGGCCGATATGGAAACCGCGCTGGACGGCGTGGAATGGGTGCAGGAAAACGGCCCCGAGCGGCTAGACATCAAGCGGGCGATCTATGCCGATCTGGACCGGCTGGCGGCACCTGACACAATCCTTGCTTCGTCCAGTTCGGCAATCGTCGCATCGCAGTTCGCCGAAGGGCTGGCAGGCGTGTCGCGCATCCTTGTGGCGCATCCTGTCAATCCGCCCCATGTCGTTCCGGTGGTAGAACTGTGTCCATCGCCTGGCACCTCAGCGCATGTCATGGACCGAGCCGAGGCGCTGATGCGCGCGGTGGGGCAGGTTCCGGTGCGAATGGCACGCGAAATCGACGGCTTTGTTCTGAACCGGCTTCAGGCCGTTCTGCTGGCCGAGGCTTTGTCTCTGGTCGCACAAGGTATCGTTACGCCGCAGGGTCTGGACAATACGATCGCCCACGGGCTTGGCCGACGCTGGACCCTGATGGGGCCACTGGCCACGATCAATCTGAACGCGCCCGGCGGAATTGTGGATTATCTGGATCGTTTTGGCCCGACCATGGCCCGGCTCAGCGATGGGGCCGCGCGCGGCGCGGCGTTTGACCAGAACACCACCCGGATCATCGCGGCCAGCATGCCCCCACCGGACCGCGTACAGGACCTGAGCCGCCGCCGCAATGAACGGCTGGCGCAGCTGGCACATTTCCTAAAATCCAACGAACAGGATCATTGATATGGCGACCAAAAACAAAGTTATCATCACCTGTGCCGTCACCGGCGCGATCCATACCCCGTCGATGTCGCCCTATCTGCCGGTCACCGCATCGGAAATCGCCGATGCCGCCATAGGCGCGGCCGAGGCAGGGGCCGCCGTGGTGCATCTGCACGCGCGTGATCCCAAAGATGGCCGCCCTGATCAGACCCCCGAAGGATTCGAGCCATTTCTGAAGATTATTAAGCAGCGGTCCGATTGCGTGGTCAACATCACCACCGGCGGCGCGCCCACCATGAGTATTCAGGAACGCGTCCGCCCCGCGGCGACGTGGCGGCCAGAACTGGCATCGCTGAACATGGGGTCGATGAATTTCGGGCTGTTCCCGATGCTGGCGCGTTTCGATGCACAGTTGAAACATCAATGGGAACGCGATTACCTTGGCAATAAAGGCATCCTGTTTCACAACACTTTTGAAGATATCGAACATATTCTGACCACGCTGTCACCGCATGGCACACGGTTCGAATTCGAATGCTATGACACCGCGCATCTTTATAATCTAAAACACTTTCACGATGCTGGTCTGGTCAAAGGGCCGCTCTTTATCCAGACGGTGTTCGGTCTGATGGGCGGCATTGGTGCGCATTACGACGATGTGATGCACATGAGGCGCACAGCCGACCGGCTGTTTGGCGATCAATACAAATGGTCGGTTCTGGGTGCTGGCAAAAACCAGATGAACATCGCGGCGATTTCTGCGGCGCTTGGCGGCCATGTTCGTGTCGGGCTTGAAGATTCGCTGTGGGCGGGGCGGGGCAAGCTGGCCGAAAGCAACGCCCAGCAGGTCAGGTCCGCCCGCCAGATCATTGAGGGTCTCGGACTGGAAATCGCCACACCTGACGAGGCGCGCGAGATGCTGGCTCTGAAAGGGACAGATACGGTTGGATTCTGATCCGGTCCCGAGAAGCGCGCCACCCTGCCCGAAGGCGAGGCATCGATTCCACGATGCAGCCTTTAAATCATCAATGTTAGTTTTGTAAAGGAATGTGCTTTTTGGCAATCTATCGTCTGGGGGAATTCGAACCCGTTCTGCCTAAAGCTGGGTCTTACTGGATTGCGCCGCAGGCCGTCCTTGCCGGTCGTATCCGGGTGGGGCAAAACGTGGGCATCTGGTTCGGTGCTGTTTTGCGCGCAGAAGCCGAGTGGATCACCATTGGTGATGGCACGAACATCCAAGATGGATGCGTGTTGCATGTCGATCCCGGCTATCCGCTAGATATCGGGCGCAACTGCACCATCGGGCACCGGGCCATCGTGCATGGCTGCACGATTGGCGACAACACCCTAATCGGGATGGGGACTACCATTCTAAACGGGGCGCGGATCGGGCGGAACTGCCTGATTGGTGCAAATTGCCTGATCACCGAAAATAAAGTAATCCCCGACAATTCGTTGATTATGGGATCGCCGGGCAAGGTAATTCGCGAACTGGATAATACCGCAATTAGAAACCTGACACTTTCGGCAGAAGGATATCAGCAAAGATGGCGGCAATATGCAGATGATCTGGAGGGCATTGAATGATCGAATCTCCTGAAAAATTATTGCGCACCATGTTCGACGCGGCCATTGTGGCAGCGCAACCGGAGGAATGCGTGCCCCCGCATCTGCCCTCGGCCCCAAAGGGGCGGGTGATCGTGATCGGGGCAGGTAAGGCATCCGCCGCCATGGCCCGCGCCTGCGAGGATCATTTTCCCGGTCCGGTGTCAGGCCTTGTTATTACGCGCTATGGCTACGCCGTTCCCTGCCGCCAGATCAAGATCGTCGAGGCCGCCCATCCTGTTCCCGATCAAGCTGGTCTGATCGCCGCGCGCAAAATGATGGCATTGGTCAAGGGACTGTCAGCCGACGATCTGGTGATCTGTCTGATATCAGGAGGGGGATCGTCCCTGTTGCCCATGCCCCTTGGCGATCTGACGCTGGATGACAAACAGGCGATCAGCCGGTCGTTGCTGTCCTGTGGGGCCACGATTACCGAAATGAACTGTGTCAGGCGGCATATGTCAGGTATCAAGGGCGGCAGGCTGGCTGCGGCATGTTGGCCTGCTCGGGTTGTTAACCTGATGATTTCGGACGTGCCGGGTGACGATCCTGCTGACATCGCCTCGGGTCCTACGGTCGCCGATGCGACGACCTGCGCCGAAGCGATGCAGATACTGGATCGCTATGGAATTGACGTGCCGGCCCCTTTGCGCGCCCTTTTGCGAAGCGGTCAGGGCGAAAGCGTCAAGCCAGACGATCCGCGCATGAACGTCGAAACCCGCATCGTCGCGGCCCCGCAGGCATCGTTGCAGGCGGCGGCGTGCGTGGCCCGTGCATCGGGTCTGGCGGCCTATATCCTTGGCGATGCCATTGAGGGCGAGGCCAGAACCGTCGGCACGGTCATGGCGGGCATCGCGTGTCAGGTGGTGCGCCACGATCAACCGTTCACAAAACCCTGTGTGTTGTTATCGGGGGGCGAAACGACGGTCAAGGTATCGGGAAACGGACGGGGCGGCCGTAATGTTGAATTTCTGCTGTCGCTTGGGATCGAGCTGAACGGACAGGCGGGGATCTATGCAATTGCGGGCGATACCGACGGCGTTGACGGGATCGAGGACATCGCAGGCGCGATCCTGCGCCCCGACACCATCGTGCGCGCGCGCGCATTGGGGTTGGTGCCGCGTGACAGCCTGACAAATAATGACGGCCACGGGTTTTTCGGCGCGTTAGGCGATGCAGTCATCACCGGTCCGACTCTGACCAATGTCAATGATTTCCGCGCGATCCTGATCAGGTGATCCATAGGCAAGGCAATGTCCGAGCGGCAATTGAAACCATGGCCAAACATCTGCAAACCCCTGGCCGGCCGTCCTGTCTGACGCCTGCTGTGCCGCGCCGGTTGCCGGATAAGGAGTTTTGCCAGCTTCTGATGCTCCGGCTTGCCGGACGAGCACTCGAAGGCGCACTGGCATGGTCGATCCAGACCCTGCGGGCGGCACGGGAGGCTGATCTGGTCTTTGCAACGCATGTGCAGTTCGAAAACTGGCAAGCCACAATGGGGAACCTGCTCTGTAACCTCGACTGGCAACTCTCCCCGCGTGCCGGCAAATTGCGGGCCAAGCCATGCCATGCTAATCTGGGCGCGCCCTTGTCGATCATCAGCCTCACCACAGCGGCAAAGCTGATGCTCTGCGCATGGGCTGCAGAGCAAAGCGAGGCAAAGCGCAGGGCCATCCTGGCGACGGTCAGGGCGTAAGACCCGCCAGACATGACCATCCCTTCCCCTCGCTGATAGTGATCTTCCCAAGATAAACACCGGGTTGATCTAATGAGCAGTCTGGCCGGGGTTCGCGACGCTTCTCTGTTCGAACGCCATACCCGTGCGGAGATGGGTATAGATCCATGCGAGTTGGATGGAGACACCCATTCTGCCTCTGCAGGTGTAAAAAATAAGCATAAAAACTATAATTTATAACAAGGAGATATTGATTTAATTATTCAAAATATATCCACATTGCTAACCACCGAAAGCTTTGCACGAGAGGGTTCATGCTCGTTGCAAAGGCGACTTACACTGAGTCCGACGCATGCGTGTTTTGCTCAAGGTGGCCGGTACAAACCGAGCGTTCTTAAGCCGCAAAGCCACTGCACGTAGATTCGCATCCGTTTTCAAACGACCGGTTGATGATAGCTTCGAAAATTGGAAGTTAGCCGGCGTGGATCTTGCGAACTTGACCTAGTCGAGGATTCTCCCTCTTTCCCCTTGGTGATCCTAATACATCACTTTCGCATAGGTGGGATCTGTCGGCAGGCTATTGAAACGCCTTTAAAAGCATCTTTAATAGTGCTAATAAAGGAGCAATTAACAGTGCTTTTATTGGGGGAGTATGATGGCTCACATGATCCATGCAGGTGTCACAGCTAGCGTTACCGAGCTGAAACGTAACCCTATGGGAACTATAGCAGCGGGCCACGGTGGCGCGGTTGCGATCCTGAACCGCAACGAGCCTGCTTTTTACTGCGTGCCGGCAGCAGAGTACGAGGCAATGCTGAGCATGATCGAAGATGCCGAACTCAATGCCATCGCTGATAGTCGCGTCACCAGTCGTGAAATCGCGGTGTCTCTGGATGAGCTATAATCTTCGCTTCAAGGAGGAAGCAAAGAAGGAATGGGATGCGCTCGGGGCAACGGTACGGACGCAGTTCAAGAAAGCTTTGGAAAAGCGTCTGGAAGAGCCACATATCCCCTCCGCCAGGCTCTCTGGATCTCACAATCGCTATAAAATCAAACTGCGTAGCGCTGGTTTCCGGCTTGTCTATGAGGTTCGTGATGAAGTGTTGGTCGTCGTTGTCATTGCGGTAGGTAAACGCGACAAAAGTGCTGTTTACAGAAAGGCAGAACAAAGACTTTGAGGGAGTGTCATAATTGCGCCGCCGGGCACGACCTCGGGCTTGCATTGTGCGGAATACGGGTCTTATGCAGCGGTTCTGATGGGAGCCTTGGGATCTGCCGCAGGTTGTGGAAATGCGGCTCGAAACAGGGGGGAAACCGCCCCCGCGCTGTCATGCTCCAAAGCCCGCTAAAATGCCAGCCCTTGCTGGGCTAAAACCGGCATCTGGGACGTGTAACGCTGCGAAAGACCATTTCCTGCTAGCTTACCATTCCAGACCCGCCTGAAGCTATGCGCCAAGGGGGGGTGTTTCGTTTGCAGGATATGCGCGGTGTATACCAGAATTGCATTCTGGCCTCCGCGCTGTGTTTTGAACTGATGCGATGAACAGGTTTTGCATTGCCTGCAACGCAACATTGCAGACCGGAAAAAAGCGCCGCGGCAGACGGTGAGGCAGATCCCCTGGACGGCTCTGGCAGAACGCTAGTCTCAGCGACGGTGCGGCAGCGTTGAGGGCTATCCGAAACAACTGCAGTACTTCCCCCTCACAGCGCCTGAGAGGCCCGTAAAGGCGCGAAAGCCTGTTTTTGGCAGTACTGGGACATAAATGGCAAACAGGCAGCCCTGTGAGGCTGCCTGTCGATGTATCGCATGGCGTCAATCTGTGATCAGGGCAGATCAGCGATCCTGATTGTTCTTGGCGACCCGCGTATCGGTCGGGAACGCGGTGATCGTGACAATGTCACCGGCATCCACCGAAGCGCGGCTTAGCTCGACCGAGGTCAACACGCTGTCAGCGCGGACCTGGACCGTCTCGACAGCCATCGCCGAGGTAAAGGCGTCGGGACGCTCGTTTCGGCTGCTTGTAGCAGCGCCAGCGATACCAGCGGTCAGCGACAGGGCTGTCAGGGCGGTGAGGATAAGGGTTTTCATGGGTCAGTCTCCGGTGCGTGTTGAGGGACGATCCAACGCCCCGATGTGTCTTTGCTTATGAAGACCGATACGCAGCCGCAGACCCGTTTGTTACAGTGAAGCAAATATTTCCTGAACTATGGATGGTCATACAAAAAAAATGCTCTATTTCTTGCCATCAGTAATAGATTGTCAAACAACCAGGATGATAAAATGAAAACTTGTTATGTGCATCTTGGCATGCCCAAAACGGGCTCTACAGCAATACAGTCGGCTTTATATAAAGTCAGCCTTGATAAGATTGCTTATGCCGATTTAGAGACGCCCAATCATGGGGTCCAGTTGATTTCTTCATTTTCAGAATCTCCTGAAGAGTTTTATATATTCAGGAATAACAGAATTAATAA
Organism: Paracoccus sp. JM45; assembly: GCF_003590715.1. Taxonomy (GTDB): domain Bacteria; phylum Pseudomonadota; class Alphaproteobacteria; order Rhodobacterales; family Rhodobacteraceae; genus Paracoccus. The sequence continues at coordinate 3,351 of NZ_QQVY01000029.1, read as the reverse complement.
AGAAGAAGCAGATAAAATCAAAAATAAAAATAAAAATAAACTAGTAAAAGCTACAAACTCAAACAAAAGCATAATTTTCTCTGCCGAAGCTATTCCAGACCACCTTTCTCCTGAGGGAATTAAGGAGATGGTAGAATTTATGAGGAATAGGTATGACCAAGTAAAAGCAATAATGTATTTAAGGCCAGCAGCAGATCTTTCATCTAGCCAGTTTCAAGAACGCATTAAAAGCGGACTTTCTAATTTTAAGCTCCCACCTCCGAATTACAAAAAGCGAATGAACCCAGCAATTGAAGCATTTGGACGTGATAATATAGATTTTATTAGATACTCTAGAAAAGATCTAATTGATGGCGATATTGTGAAAGATTTTATTCACAGGATTGGAATTAATCTCCAACAAAAAGAAGGAAGCCCTGAAAATACATCTTTGTCTGCTGAAGCTGTTGGAAAAATATACGTTTTTAATAAGCTAATTTCCCACTATCTACCGATAGAACAGCGTACAAAATTAAGGAACTTATTGAAAAAAGAGTTAGTCAAGGATTCTGGAACTCCTTTTATACTGGACTCAGCCTTGATCGAAAAACACCTGAAGAAAAATTCTCAAGATATAAAGTGGGCTGAAGAAATATGCGGCTTCAGTCTCAGTGAACATATGTCTGATAGAAATAAAGTGATTTCGAACGAAATTGACTTGATAAATGCATCCGGAATTAAAAATTAATTATTCAAAACTACAACGAGCTCAATAAGATGAAAACTTGTTATCTCCACCTTGGCATGCCGAAAACTGGATCCACGTCTATTCAGGAAGCATTCTTTCGTTATGACAAAAATGGTCTTTCTTATGCTAAGCTGAATGAAAAAAACCATGGTCTACCTCTTGCAGCTATTTTTTCTAAAAATCCTAAAAAATTGCGAGAATTTTCATGGAGGGAAACTCCTTTTGATGAAATAAATGAAACTATAAAAAGAATGCACAGACAGGTGCAGCGCTGCTTTGTAGGGAATAAAAGCATAATATTTTCTGGAGAAGCTATAATAGATCAGCTGGATAACTTAGAATTTGATAACCTCGTAAAAACAATGAAAGATAACTTTGATAAAGTTGTTGCAATAATTTATGTAAGACCTCTCGCGTCAATGGTTTCCAGCCAAGTCCAACAAAGAATTCGGATGGGGCAAAATGATTTTAAACTTCCTTTGCCTCAATATAGAAAACGCATAGAGCCTGTAGTAAAAAACTTTAATAGAGAAGATATAATATTAACAAGATTTGATAAAGATAATTTAATTGGAGGAGATATTGTTACCGACTTTGCGCAGCGGATAGGAATTGAAGAATCTCCCAAAAGTAATATCAAAACAAACGAGACGTTATCATCTGAAGCACTTGGTGCACTGCTTGCTTTTAATAGATTTTCAGCTCCCCTTCTTCGCCCGAAAGAACGAACAAAAATAAGACGACAAATGGACACTATGTTGAAAGGTATAGGGAAGATAAAATTTGGAATATCTACAGATTTAGTGAAAGAACATATTTCGTCTAATATTGACGACATTTCTTGGGCTGAAAATATTTGCGGCTTCGACCTTAGAGGTGAAATCAAATCCGTTCCAAATCCAATAAGCAATTATGAGCAATTAGTAGATTTAGCCTATAGCTTTAAAAACTCTCAATAGGCACTCCGCATTATTTATGTAATAATCTTTATTAAATAATCTTGATAGTATTTAATTTTTTTAGAGGCTTGATAAGTTGTCTTATGCAGCAGGTTCTATAGAGAGGTCGAAGTATGCCGCAGGTTGTGGAGATATTTCGCTTACGGAATGAAAATCCCAAACACACTGGCGTGATGGTCTGCATCCGGTTCCCATACCCCAAGTGTCTGGTCAGGGTAACAAGTTCAGGCCGCCAGTCATGCTGGCGGCCTTTTTCAATTTTACCGATCAGCGATCCTGGTTGTTCTTGGCCACCCGTGTATCGGTCGGGAAAGCGGTGATGGTCAGAATATCACCGGCATCCACCGAGGCGCGGCTCAGCTCGACCGAGGTCAACACGCTGTCAGCGCGGACCTGTACGGTCTCGACAGCCACTGCCGAGGTGAAAGGCACAGGACGCTCGTTGCGGCTATCAGTAGCGGCGCCAGCAATACCAGCGGTCAACGACAAAGCGGTCAGGGCGGTCAGGATAATGGTTTTCATGGGTCAGTCTCCGGTGATGTTGAAGGGACGATCAACGCCCCGATGTGTCTTTGCTATGAAGACCGATACGCAGCCGTAGACCCGTTTGTTACAAATCTATGACAAGGTTTCTGAAAAACGTGGGAAGATATGGTGAAGGTCCGTAAGGCTAGTTTTGCGACGAGACCTTTGTGCAATTATTGTGGTGTACTCATGAATCCTTTATACGATGGAGTAGTAGCCCGCCGGGTCAACGGCGCTGTTCACCAAGAGAATATTATATGACGCTTTTGAAGCTGGCTGCATATGAGCAGCCACTAAAATGGCTTGCTTTGGCATTAGGTTTGCTCAGCACGATTTCCATCGTTCAAAATTGGCAGTTTGCGGCAATGGCGCTTGGACTGCCATTTTGCTTAATCTGGATTTTTTGCGGATGGCTTCGTAACGAACCACAATTGAAATTTATAAATATCGTATTCTCAATCCTCTATATTTACGGAATTATACGGTATCTTCTGACCAATAGTTGATAATAAAGGGCACAAAACAGATAGTATATCCAAGCATACTCGATGCTCGTCATACTATACTCAGCGGCATTGGAGTGGTTTGCAGATTTTATAAATTTTTTGCAGATCATGGGATATTCTAAAGTTATCCACCCTGAACATTATTGCAGGTCAGCCAAGCCTCGCTACGATCTGCCCACCCTTCCATGACCGACTCTGCGCGGGCAATGCCCGCGTGACGCATGGCTTCCATGTATGTAGCGGGAGCACCATTATCTCGGGCATGTTGCGCAACATCATCATGAGCAGCAGTCGCTTCGTCCCAGTCTTCCAAAGTGATGCTGGTACCCAACATGTAACATATGAACGTTAAATGTTCGCGGTAAGAAGCGGCTTCAACATCGTGGGTCGCCGCAAAGACAGATGTTGCGGGCAGGATAAAGGAAATCGCAATAAAGATCTTTCTCATTGCAAAGGCTCAATCATCTAAGCGCATTGAAATCAATATACAGATCGACGGCCATTCAAAATGAGGGTTTAGGTAAAGTGACCTGCCACGGGTCTTTCATCCAGCCGCGACCGGAGTCCAAGGGTTGTTTACGCCGATTGGCGCAGGTTGAGCAATCGCCCGACGCGCGGAGCTTTCATCTCGCGC
>NZ_QQVY01000028.1 GCF_003590715.1 Paracoccus sp. JM45 | reverse complement strand
GGCGCGCCATTTGCGCTTCGGTTAGCCAGAACAAGTTGCTCATTGATCAGGTCTCCTTGCGAAGCCTGAATCACGCCAGAGGAATGAAATCAATGGGTCTAGACCCTAGCATATGATCTGAAAAACACAAATGTTCAGCCTGTCGAAATTAATTCACCACCACGGATTCATCATAAAATGGCCAGCCCATCTTAATAATGGACTGGCCGGCTATATTTCATTTCAAGCAGTTGAAAGGTTACGGATTCAGAACCGATGGTAGCCATAGCGACATGCCTGGGACGTATGTGACAAGCATCAATGCAGCCAGGATCGCCAGATAGAATGGCCAGATGGTGCGCAGGGATTCCTCGATCCGGATCCTGCCGACGGCGCAGCCCACAAAGAGACATGTCCCGACCGGAGGTGTGCAGAGGCCGAGGCCGAGGTTGATCAGAAGCATGATCCCGAATTGTGTGGGATCCATACCAAGCCCTTTCGCAATCGGCAGGAAGATCGGGGTGCAGATCAGGATCAGCGCGGCCATATCCATAATCATACCCAACATCAGCAGGATCACGTTGATCATCAACAAGATGATGATCGGATTATCCGAGATTGAAACCAACGCATTGCTGAGCAGTGCAGGAACTTGATACAGCGCCAGAAGATAGGCAAAAGAACTGGCGAATGCGATCAGGATCATCACCATCGCAGTGGTGCGAACCGCCCCGACCAGCGAAACGATGAAGGATTTCAATGTCAGGCTGCGATAATAGAACGCGGTCAATAGGACTGCGTATATCGCACCGAATGCACCGGATTCCGTGACTGTAAATACACCGGACAGGGTGCCGCCAACGATAATCACGGCGGTCATGAAACCCGGGATCGCGTCAGCGGCCGTGGATCCGACCGTCGCCCAACCGGGAAATGGCTCTGCCGGGTATTTATCACGGACCGAGATGATATAGGCCGCGATCGCCAGACAGACACACATCAGGATGCCCGGCACAACACCGGCAAGAAACAGTTTTGAAACAGAGATACCTCCGCCGGCTGCCACGGCATAGATGATCATATTGTGGCTGGGCGGAATGACGATCCCCGCGATCGAGGAGGTAACAGTGACGTTGACTGCAAAATCGGGGCGATATCCGCGTTCTTTCATCACCGGCACCAGAAGCGATCCGAGCGCCGAGATGTCGGCAACAGCCGAGCCTGAAATGCCGCCAAACAACATCGAAGAAAAAATGTTGACCATGGCAAGGCCACCGCGGAAATGTCCGACAAGTGCCGAGGCAAGGCGGACAAGGCGCTTCGCGATACCGCCATGCAGCATAATCTCGCCTGCGAAAACGAAGAACGGAATGGCCAGCAGCGAAAACACCGATACCCCTGCGGTCGCCCGCTGGAAGGTGATCAGCATGGGGAAACCTTCATACCAGAACGCCGCAGCCGCAGCGATCCCCATAGCAAATGCAACAGGGGCGCCGATGACAATCCCCGTCGCGAAGACGAAAAGCAGAATTGCTAGACCCACGTTCAGACTTCCTTGAATTGGGCTTCGGGATCCCAGGATCCGAAGGACAGGATGCGGAACAGGCCGCGAAGCCCGGCGAACAGCATGACCAGACCGCCACAGGATGTGATGGCCAATGTCCGCGCGCTTTCGGGTATATTCAACATCGGCAGAAGCGTATCCCAACCGAACCGCATGAGCGTAATTCCGGCAATCAGCATGGTCGCACCAAAGGCCGCTAAAATTAGGTCGATGCTGATCAGCACAACCTTGCGTGCTTTCAATGGCAGCATGTCGCGGAACAGGGTAACGCCAATATGGGTATCTTCGCGGACACCGGCGGCTGCACCCAGAAACGCGATATAGCAAATCAGCAGCAACGCCAGCTGTTCGACCCATGTCGGTGTCGAATTCAAAACATAGCGGCCAAAGACAAGCCATCCAAATGTCATGATAAGAACGAACAGCGCTGTCGCGGCGATCGCCATACAAATTTGGCCGGTAAGGTCCAGAAGACGCTGTACGGTCTGGATAATAGACTTTTCAGACATGAGGTTACGGCCTTGATTACAGGCGGATGCCCTGCCCTTTGTAATGTAAGGACAGGGCGCTCCGACTAGTCCGCTTCGCGGATCATGTTGACAAGATCAGTCAGACCGGGGTTTTCCTGAAGGAAAGCCTCATAGACGGGGCCCATAGCTTCCTGGAACGGTGCCTTATCCTCGACAGTGTTCACTTCGGTTCCGGCAGCCTCGATCGTCTCCATGCTGGCGGCTTCGCGTTCTGCCCACAGGTCACGCTGCATCAGGGCGCTGGCGTGGCCGGCCTCCATCACGATCTGCTGCTGGTCTTCCGACAACTTTTCCCACGACTTCAGGCTCATGCATAGGCATTCGGGAATGATCAAATGCTCGGTCAGCGAGAAGTATTTGGCGACTTCGTAGTGGTTTGTCGACTCATAGGAAGGAGAGTTGTTTTCCGCGCCATCCACGACGCCGGTCTTGATGGATTGATACACCTCACCAAAGGCCATCGGGGTGGCGTTGCCATCCATCGCCTGCACCATGTTCACGAACAGATCGTTGCTCATGACGCGGACCTTAAGGCCCTCGACATCCGCCGGCGTGTTGATCGGGTGCTTCGAGTTATAGAACGAACGGGCACCGGCTGCATACCAGCCCAAAGGAACGATGCCTTTGGCCTTCATTCCTTCACCGATCGCATCGCCGACTTCGCCATCCATCAGCGCGTACATCTGCGGCACGCTTTTGAAGATAAAGGGCAATGCGGTGACGTTCGTTTCAGGCACAGCCTGACCCATCGGTCCAAGGTTGAATTCACCGAAATCGATCACGCCCAGACGAACCTGTTCGATGGCGTCGGGCTGGTCGCCCAGAACGGCATTGTGGTAAACCTTGGCCGTCAGTTCGCCGTCGGTCTTTTCCGCGATTTCACTTGCGAAGGATTCCATCGCGATCGAGACCGGATAATCCTCGACGTGGATATTCCAGCCGCGCAGTTCATTCGCGCCGGCTGCACCACCCGCCACAGCGAATGCGGCGCCCGCAATCGTCATCGCCGAAAGACGGTTCACTTTTTTATAAATTGTCATATGTCCTCCCTAGACTCCCTTAGTCGCGGGGGTTTGCGAAGATACAGTTTTGCCAAACTGTCACGGCTTCGCAACACCCGCGTCACATCTGGTATACTAGTAGAAAACCTCTACGTGAAGAAAAAACTTCGCCATATTGTAAATTCGGAATGCCGCCACGCCTATCCCTTTAGGGGGCACGGGCAAATAGCACATATTCCTCACCAAGAACGTCGCACATGGCATAGCAAGGTAACGATAACAGGGCGGATTCAATCTTCGTCAGTTTCGAAATATGCAGCATTCCGTTCGCGGATGGCTTCCAATGTCGAATCAAGGCGGCCAAGGTGGATCTGACCAAATTCAACTGCCCCTTCCCCATTCCCTGCCTTGATCATCTGGGCAATGGATTCGTGATCGGAAATCAGTTGCGGCATGCGATCCTCTTTCGACAGCCCAAGTACGCAAAGCCTGTCGACCTTGGCCTTTTCTTCCGAGATGACATCAAACGCGTAATCGGCCTTGGCGATCTGGCAGAGGGTCTGATGGAATTCATAATCCAGCTTGCCGAAAATTGCGGAATCCGCGTCTGCAAGCGCCTGATGCTGGCGTTCAAGGCAACCGTCCAGAAGTGCAGCCTGCATTGCATCACAATTGGCAGCCGCGCGACGCAGAACTTCGCTTTCAACTGCGGCGCGCACAAAACGTGATTTTTCAATAGCACGCATCGAAAAGCGACGGACCTCGGTCGCCTTCTGGGGTCGGATCCACAGCAGGTCGATATTGGCCAAACGACTGAATGCATCACGAACCGGCTGACGCGAGACACCGAAATGCGCGGCAATCTCGGCCTCGGAAATTTTGGTGCCGGGCAGCAGCCGCAACGAGGTGATTTCCTCGTACAGATAGTTGGCCACGATATCCACACCGGTCCGTCGATCCCAGATTTGCGTCGCTTCGGTCATATGAACCCCATTGAATATGTGCAGCTGCCTAGCCAGTTCTTCATTCAACTTCCAGAGTTTGCTGCCAATGCAGCCCGTCACAGACGCATTTTGGTCGGATAATGGTCCTTTCCGGCCCGCAAATTACGCCATCAATTCCTACTAGTATACTAGTTTCACAGCTAGTATACCAATTTTACGGGAGTGATTCGCGCTTTATGTGGTCGGCGGTTGAGATCCGCCCCTTGAGCCGCCGCGCGAACGAGATTGAGGAGGGTCACAATGTCAGGCGTCCGTTTGGACAAGATCGTTAAGTCTTATGGCGCTGTGCAGGTCGTGCACGGAATTGACCTAGAGATTAAAGACAAGGAATTCGTGGTTCTGGTCGGCCCTTCGGGCTGCGGAAAATCCACCACCCTGCGTATGATTGCCGGACTGGAGGAAATCTCGGACGGGTCGCTGACCATCGATGACCGTGTCGTGAACCGCGTCGCCCCCAAGGACCGCGATGTCGCGATGGTGTTCCAGAACTATGCGCTTTACCCGCATCTGAACGTCGCGGATAACATTGCTTTCGGGTTGCGTATCCGCAAGGAAAGCAAGGATGCAATCAAAGCATCGGTCGATGAGGTCGGGGCAATTCTGGGCCTGACGCCCTATCTGGAACGCCGCCCTTCGGATCTGTCGGGCGGGCAACGCCAGCGGGTTGCCATGGGTCGCGCGATTGTGCGCCGCCCCAAGGTGTTCCTGTTCGACGAACCACTGTCCAACCTTGATGCCAAGCTGCGCACCCAGATGCGCGCTGAAATCAAACGCCTGCATAAGCGTCTTGAAGCAACCAGCATCTATGTGACCCATGATCAGGTCGAGGCGATGACGCTGGCCGATAAGATTGTTGTCATGCAGGATGGCCGGATCGAACAGATCGGCACCCCGATGGAACTGTTTCTGAATCCCGCAAACGCATTCGTTGCAGGCTTTCTGGGCGCACCACCGATGAACATGATTAATGCCGTGGTCGCGAAAGGCGAAAACGGTCCGATCGCCAGCTTTGATGGCCAGACCCTGCCCCTGCCCGCCCTGCCGGATCTGCAGAACGCGGAAGGCCGCCCAATTATTGTCGGCATTCGCCCCGAATACGCCAATATCGTCACTGCCCCGCAACCTGGCAGTGTCAACTGCACGCTGAATCTGGTCGAGACGTTGGGCTCCGAGGCATTGCTGCATGCCACGGTCGGCGATGACCAGTTTGTCATCCGGACGGAAACCCTGGGCAAAATCGACCAGCTGGACCATGTGAACGGTTTCACTGTTGATCCGACGCTTATCCGTATTTTCGATGCCAAAACGGGAAAGGCCCTTGGGGGCCAAACGCGTGTCGCATGACAATGACAGATAACAAAATCGGAGGATCAACCGAAGAACTGGTCGTCGAAGCAGGCGAGGCGCAACGCAACCGTCGTCCCAGCCGTATGAACCGTGTCGGCGACCACCTTCGCCGGGAATGGCAATTGTACCTGTTGCTTTTGCCCACGATCCTGTGGCTGCTGATCTTTCTGTATAAGCCGATGTATGGCCTGCAGATCGCGTTTAAGGATTACAGCGTTTTCCGCGGGGTGGCTGGCAGCCCTTGGGTCGGACTGGAACATTTCTATACGCTTTTCGAAAACGATCAGTTTATTCGCGCCCTTCGCAATACCATCTATATCAGTCTGTTGGGTCTGGTCTTCGGCTTTCCTATGCCGATCATTCTGGCGCTAATGTTCAACGAGGTTGTAAACCAGCTATTCAAAAAGACCGCGCAAACAATTGTTTACCTGCCACACTTCATCTCATCCGTGATTATCGCAGGGATCGTGATTACGGCCTTCTCGCCGTCTGCAGGGATTGTGAATACGGTCATGGGATGGTTCGGGCTTAATCCGATCTACTTCCTGACTAAAGCCGAGTGGTTCAGGCCGATCTTTGTCGGGACGGGCATCTGGCAAGAAGCTGGCTTCCAGTCGATCGTGTATCTGGCAGCCATCGCCGGTATTTCACCGACGCTTTATGAAAGTGCCGTCGTTGACGGGGCGACGCGCTTCCAGATGATGTGGAAAATCACGCTGCCGATGATCCTGCCGACGATCATCATTATGCTGATCATCCGTATCGGCAACATGCTGGAAGTCAGCTTTGAAATGATCATCCTGCTTTACCAGCCTGCGACCTATGAAACGGCGGACGTGGTGAACACCTTCATCTATCGGCAGGGCATTCAGGGCGGTCAATACGACCTTGCGGCTGCTGCCGGTCTGTTCAACGCCTTTGTCGCCTTTGTTCTGGTTATGACGGCCAACACCATTTCCAAGCGCTATTCGCGCACGTCGCTTTGGTAAGGGGGCACAGATGTTAAGTTCGATGAATCTCTATTCACGCGGCGACAAGCTTTTCGTGATCATCAACATGATCCTGCTTGGCCTGTTTACCATCTCGACCCTCTATCCGTTCATCTACATCACCTCGCTATCCATGAGCAGCGGGTTCGAGGCGCGGGCTGGCAATGTCATCCTGACCCCGATGGGCTTCACCCTAGAGGCATATAAGCGGGTTCTTTCGGAACCGATGTTCTGGATTTCCTACAAGAACACGCTGATCTATACGGTGCTTGGAACGCTGACCAGCTTGGCGTTCATCATCCCCGGTGCCTATGCATTGTCGCGGCCCCAGCTCTATGGTCGCCGTTTCTGGAACCTTGCTGTGGCATTCACCATGTGGTTCCACGCAGGCATGATCCCTTTCTTCCTGAACATGCGCGACCTGAACCTGCTGGACAGCTATTTCGGCATTATCATCGGTTTCGCGGTCAACGGATTTAACATCATCCTGCTACGCAACTTCTTCGAAGGCATCCCCCAAAGCTTTGAAGAAGCCGCACGGATGGATGGCGCTAATGAATTCCAGGTTCTGTGGAAAGTCTTCGTGCCACTGTCGAAGCCGGCTATCGCCACGGTCGCCTTGTTCTGCATTGTGTCACGCTGGAACGGGTTTTTCTGGGCGATGATCCTGCTGCAGGACGAAAGCAAGATCCCGCTGCAGGTCTATCTGCGCCAGATCATCGTTGAACTGTCCGACGACGAAGAATTCGCCAACACATTGATGAGCGCTGGCTATTCGTTCGAGACGGTCAGTGCGGCGATCATCGTCTGCTCGATCATTCCGATCCTGCTGATCTATCCGTTCCTGCAGAAATATTTCAACAAGGGCATCCTTCTGGGAGGTGTGAAGGAATGACCGTTTTGCGTAAAAGGGAGGAAACCATGCGTAAATTCACTCTGGCTTCGGTCATCATGGCGACAACGGCCCTGACGACCCCCGCCTTTGCGGACGACCACCTGAAGATTGTGGACGAGCCGCTGGAACTGACCATCCACCTGCACTGGCCCCGCCAGCAGGGCTATAACGAGAATTTCCCCGTCGAAAAAGCCGCGCGGGAAATGACCGGCATCTATCTCAAGGACGCCACTGCGGGTCGCAATTCGACCGACTCGATGGAAGCGATGAACCTTCTGATCGCGCAGGGCAATATGCCCGATATTGTCGGGGGCCATCGCATCCGGCAGCCGGTGAACCAATATGGCCCCGAAGGTGCGTTCCTGCCCCTGAACGATCTGGTCGCCGAACACGCCCCGCATATCCAGGCGTTCTGGGATGCCCACCCCGAACTGCAACAGGCCATTACGGCCTATGACGGCAATTACTATTACATCCCCTATCTGCCCGACGGCATGTTCGGACGTGCATGGTATGTCCGTCAGGACTGGCTGGACAAGTTGGGTCTGGAACAGCCGCAGAATGTTGATGAACTGCACGACGTTCTGGTCGCCTTCCGCGATGGCGATCCCAACGGAAATGGCCGCAAGGATGAGGTTCCCTTCTTCGCCCGTGAATGGGAAGAGGTGATCCGACTGGTCACATTGTGGGATGCACGTTCGACAGGTTCGGATACCTTCCACGATTTCTATGTCACCGATGATGGAAAAGTCGTTCATCCCTATGCACAGGATGGTTATCGCGACGCCATGTCCCATATCGCGGAATGGTACGCCGAAGGCCTGATCGATGCCGAGATTTTCACCCGTGGTTCATCGGCGCGCGATTATCTGCTGTCGGAAAACCTTGGCGGTATGACCCACGACTGGTTCGCCTCGACCTCGGGCTATAACGCGGCCTTGAAGGATAAGGTCGAAGGCTTCGACTTCAAACCCTTCCTGCCGCCCGCATCTGTAAGTGGCGTCCGGATGGAAGAACACCGTCGCACCCCACTGAAGCCCGATGGCTGGGCCATCAGCTATATGAACGAACATCCGGTCGAAACGATCAAGTATTTCGATTTCTGGTTCACCGAAGAAGGCCGCAACCTTTCCAATTTTGGCGTCGAGGGTGAAACCTGGGACATGATCGACGGCGAGCCGATCTTCAAACCCGAGGTTCTGAACAGCGACAAGCCGGTCAACACCCAGATGTATGAAGTCGGTGCCCAGATCTATCGCGGATACTGGATGGACTATCGCTATGAATGGCAATGGACCGACGAGGACGCCCGCGAGGGGATCAAGCTGTACGAAGCAAACGACCTGTTGGTCGACCAGTTTTTGGGGGTGTCTTTCAACGAAGAGGAACAGTCAGTCTATGACAAATACTGGCCGTCGCTTTACACCTATATGCTGGAACGCCAGCAGGCATGGATCCTTGGAAGCGGCGACATCGAAGCCGATTGGGACAGCTATATCCAGACGCTGGACAAAATGGGCTATTCACAAGTGATCGAGGTCATGAACTCGGCCTATCAGCGTCAATATGATGAATAATATGAACGCCTGAACCCAGACGGGGCGCGGCGAAAGACTGTCGCGCCCCTTTCTTAACACTGATTGCACGCAAGGATATTACACGATGTCCGTGGACACACGAACCCGCACCGCCCTGCCGAAACTGGATGAACCCAAATCCAGCCGGATGACCATCCAATATGCGCCCACAGATAGGGACACGTTGATCGAGAATCCGCCCCGGTTCAGCTGGCTGCCTGTCATCGAAACCGAGTCGACCTATATCCTGCGTGTGTCGACCGACCCCGCCTATCCCAAGGCATCGACCTATGTTTTCAAGAACATCCATTTGAACTTTTTCACGCCCGACGTTGCACTTCCGGCGGGTGATTATTACTGGTCCTATGCACAATGCGATCCGTCAGGCACCCAGCTTTCGGATTGGAGCAGCGACCGCCGCTTCCATTTGACTGACGGTTTGCCTGAAACCCCGCTGGCATCGCGCGACACTCGTTATGCAAATGCGCCCGTGTCCCACCCCCGCCTGTGGCTTAGCCAAAAACGTCTGGAAGAATTCCGCACGTCGGTCGCCAGTGATGCCGATCACTGCACCTGGTCGACTTTCTATGCGAAATCCGTCCTGCCATGGATGGACCAACCGATCATGGAAGAACCCGAAGGTTATCCGGATCACAAACGCGTCGCGACGATCTGGCGCAAGGTCTATATCGAGTGTCAGGAGCTGCTTTACGCAATCCGCCATCTGGCCGTCGGTGGTCAGGTCACGCAGGATCCGGCGATGCTGGAACGGGCTAAGGAATGGCTGTTGTCGGCAGCCCGCTGGAATCCCGCCGGCACGACCTCGCGCAGCTATACCGATGAATGGGCTTTCCGCGTCAATCTGGCATTGGCTTGGGGTTATGACTGGCTGTACGACCAGCTGGATGCCGAAGAACGCGATCTGGTCCGCGGCGCTTTGGTCGCCCGCACTCGCGAAACCGCAACGCATATCATGCGTAACGCCAATATCCAGCTGTTCCCCTTTGACAGCCACGCCGTCCGCGCGGTTTCTGCGGTTCTGATCCCCGCATCGATCGCATTGCTGGATGACGAACCCGAAGCCCGCGAATGGCTGGACTATTCGGTCGAGTTTCTGTTCACCGTCTATTCCCCATGGGGCGATCACGATGGTGGTTGGGCCGAAGGTCCGCATTACTGGATGACCGGCATGGCCTATCTGATCGATGCGGCGAACTTGTTAAAGGGTTGGTCGGGCATTGATCTGTACCAGCGTCCCTTCTTTCAGAAAACCGGCGATATGCCGCTTTACACCAAAGCCCCCGACACACGTCGCGCGACCTTTGGTGATGACAGCACCATGGGCGATCTGCCTGCTGTCAAGATCGGCTATAACCTGCGCCAATACGCGGGCGTCACCGGCAACGGTGCATACCAGTGGTATTTCGACGAAATCCAGCGCACCAATCCGGGCACGGAAAAGATGTTCTATAACTGGGGCTGGTGGGACTTCAATTTCGACGAACTGGCCTATCGTACCGACTTCCCGATCATCGAGGCTGTGCCGCCGTCGGACGAAGACGCGTTGCGCTGGTTCAAGGGTATCGGTTGGGTTGGCCTACAGCACCGCATGCAGGACCCGAAGAACCACATCCAGTTCGTGATGAAATCCTCGCCCTTCGGGTCGATCAGTCACAGCCACGGCGACCAGAACGCCTTCTGCCTGTCGGCCTTTGGCGAAGATCTGGCGATCAATTCGGGCCATTATGTCGCGTTCAACAGTACCATGCATCAGGCATGGCGCCGTCAGACCCTGTCCAAGAACGCCATCCTTATTGATGGCAAAGGGCAATATGCGGGCAAGGATAAGACTATTGCCATGCAGTCGACCGGTCAGATCCTGACCGCCGAAGATCGTGGTGATCACATCTATGTCCAGGGCGATGCGACGGCCGCATATCAGACGATGTCGCCCGAGGTGACGAAGGTTCTGCGCGACGTGTACATCGTCAACCGAGAATATATTGTCATTATTGATGCCATTGACGCCGATACGCCTGTCAGCATCGATTGGCGGCTGCACACAAATAATTCTTTGACTTTGGGCGAAAGCACATTCCGTCACACGGGTGACAAGGCCGGCTTTTATGGTCAGGTCCTGTGGTCCGAGGCGGGATCGCCCGAACTGTCGCAAGAAGCCAGCTTCCCCGGGGTCGACCCGTCGGAATACGAAGGCTTGCCGGTCAGCACCTGCCTGACAGCGCGTTTCCCCAAGGCGACGCGTCACCGGATTGCGACATTGCTGGTGCCATATCCGCTGGATGAACCGCGTCGCGTTTTCAGCTTCCTGGATGATCAGGGCTATGACTGCGACCTGTATTTCACCGATGCAGATAGCAACAGCTTCCGGATCGTCGTGCCCAAGACATTTGATGTCGGCAACACGAAAAATACCAAATAACTGAGAGGAATACCCATGAAACTTCAAGGTAAGACAGCCATCGTAACCGGCGGTGGACGCGACATCGGCAGCGCCTGTGCAAAACTGCTGGCAAAAGAAGGTGCCAATGTCGCCATCAACTATTTCGCCAGCAGCGAAGGTGCGATGGCCACCGTCAAGGCGATCACGGATGCGGGCGGCAAGGCCATTGCCGTTCAGGGTGACCTTAGCAACGCAGAAGGCGTCGAGGCGCTGGTCGCGGCAACCGTCAAGGAATTCGGCGGCGTCGATATTCTGGTCAACAACACCGGTGGTCTGATCGCCCGTAAAACCATTGCCGAAATGCCGCTGGAGCATTGGCAGAACGTCATGGATCTGAACGTCGGCAGCACCTTCCTGATGACCAAGGCTGTTCTGGCGCATATGACCGAAGGTGCCATTGTGAACCTTGCCAGCCAGGCAGGCCGTGACGGTGGTGGACCGGGTTCGGTTGCCTATGCAGCCGCCAAGGGCGCAGTGATGACCATGACCCGTGGTTTGGCCAAAGAACTTGGCCCGAAGATCCGCGTCAACGGCATCTGCCCCGGCATGATCGATACCGACTTCCACAATATCCACACCAAACCGGAAGTCCGCAAGAACGTCGAAAACGCTGCTCCGCTAAAGCGTCAGGGCGTTCCGGATGACATTGCCAATCTGGTTCTATTCCTTGCATGCGACGACTCGGCGTTCATGACAGGCACCAATCTGGATATCAACGGCGGCATGCTGTTCAGCTAATCAACCTGTCCTGCGGCGTGTGACTAACGCGCCGCAGGGCGATCCTTACAAAAAGTCGTCGCGACCGGGTGTAAAGCAGTCGATCAGGCGTCCCGGCTCCAGACAGATGCAGCCATGCATAGCCCCCGAGGGCACAACAAAACTGTCACCCTGCGACACTTCGAAACTGTCATCGCCAATCGTAAAGCGAAAGCGTCCATGTTCGACATAGGTCGACTGGACATGCGGATGATGATGCAGGCTTCCCTCGGCGCCTTCTTTGTCAAATTTGAATGCAACGACCATCAGGTCAGGGTGCTCGGACAAGACCTGCCGCGAGATGTGATCACCTGTCTTGATTTCCGGAAATTTTGTCATACGCTCAATGCCTCCATTCATTGTGGGCGTATCGGTCGGGCCTTATCCAGCTGCCCGATATCCACCCGCGTCAGGTATAGTCCTACGCCAGTGCCAAGCAAAGCGCGAACGGCGGAAAACCAGAGCCCACAGATAGACTGGATGCACTATTTTCCGGCCCGCATCGGCTTATTTGATTAAACGATTAATTAATCATTGACGCAACCTTTCATCAAAGAATAATCGTTCAATCAAAGGGGAAACCGATGGTCAGCATCAAACAGATCGCACAGCATGTCGGCGTATCAACCGCAACTGTATCGAACGCATTGACCGGAAAGGGTCGCGTGTCCGCAGACATGGTGGACCGCATCCGCAGATGTGCTGACCAATTGGGATATCGTCCCAGTCCTGCGGCACGTGCATTGAAATCGGGTCAAAGCAATATTCTGGGGCTGGTCATGCCCGATCTGACCAATCCGTTGTTCCCCCGCATCGCACAAAGCCTTTCCATCGCGGCCGAGGCCCGCGGATTGGGTATCCTGATCGGCGATTCGCGCGGTGATGCCTCGCGACAGCAACAAGCCGTCATGCGTCTTGTCGATCGCGGCGTGGACGGGCTGATTATCGTACCACAAAAAGGAACATCCCCCGAGGCTCCGCGCCATGTGCCGACCGTTATCATCAACACGGCTTCGGACCAGCGTACGACGGTATCCGCAGACCATGTCGGTGGTGGCATTCTTCTGGGCGCACATATCGCCGGTCTTGGCCATAACGACGTTATTCTGCTAGGTGGCGACAGGATTTCCCAAGTGCAACAGGACCGTATCGACGGCATGACGCAAGGTTTGGGTGCCGCAGTTACCAAGCACATTCTTTGGGGCAAATCCGCGTTCGACCAACTTGACCGGCTGGTAAGCCAAGGGGCGACTGCCATTATGGCCACCTCGGACATGCTGGCGCTTGGCGCGCATTCCGCACTAATGCAGATCAGTTTGTCCGTCCCTGCCGACGTCAGCCTGACCGGCTTTGACGATCTGCCCCTTGGTACGGCCATGCATCCTGCGCTGACGACGGTTGTCCAGAACACGCAAGCCATCGCTGAACACAGTCTGGATGTTCTTAGCTGCCTGATCCTTGACCGCCCCGCCCCGCCTTTGGGCCGTGTGATCCCCATGCATCTGGTTACCCGCCATTCCACCGCCGCGCCCCGTCGGGCGGCCAATTCCTGAACCCACGCACAAAGACCGACAAGGAGAACACCGATGAAAACTGCCCTTTCGATCATGCTACTTGGCTGCACTGCCAGCACCGCCGCAATGGCGCAGGATACACTGACGATTTCCGTCTATTCCTTTGCACAGGATGAATACCGCGCAGCCCTGTATAAGCCGTTCGAGGAAATCTGCGGCTGTGAACTGGTTATCGAAACAGGCAACAGCGTGGAACGTATGGCAAAGATAGAGGCAAATGCCGCCGAGCCCGTGATCGATATGGCCGTGATTTCGACGCAGGACGCGCTGTCCTTGGCGCGCAAGGATTTAATCGCACCATTGGACAGCGCAAAACTGTCGAATTTTGACAAGCTGTATCAGGCAGCACAGGACCCCATCGGCGATCATATGGCCGTGGGCTATACGTTCTATGCCAGTTCGATTGTCTATCGCAGCGATCTGGTGGACATCACCAGCTGGGGTGATCTGCTGGGTGATGAAGTCGCGGGTCAGGTTGCCCTGCCCAACATTACCGGCACCCAAGGCCCCCCGACACTGATGATGCTGGGGAAGGCGCTTGATCACGGTGATGATTTCAAACCGGTGATCAGTACCATTGGCGAAAAAGCCGATGACATCGTGACCTTCTATTCCCGTTCGTCGGAACTGGTGCAGCTGATGAACCAGCAAGAGGTTATCGCCGCCCCCGTGGGTCGTTTTGCATGGTCCAGCTTCAAGGATGCAGGCCTGCCATTTGCATGGGCCGAACCTGCAGAAGGTCAAGCCGGCGGAATGAATGTCATGGTGATGACCAAGAACAACGGTAATGAGGAACTGGCCTATCAATTCATGGATTACTGGCTCTCGACCGAGGTGCAGACCAAAGTCGCAGAAATGCTGGTTGATAGCCCTGCCAACAAAGAGGTCACGGTCAGCGACGAAATCGCCGACAACCTGACCTATGGTGCAGATGTGATCGAGGCGCTGAACATTCTGGACCCCGCCACCATCCTTGATCAGCGCGAGGATTGGGTCGACCAGTGGAACACCGAAGTGATCCGCTGACCGCCATTGCCCATCTTCACGGGCTGCGGCCAGTGAATCAAACAGTCAGGATATCATCATGTTTCGCAACACCCGTGAAGGGCTGGCTCTGGCCCTTCCGGCCGCCATCTTTTCAACCCTGCTTTTTATCCTGCCCGTCGGCATCCTTCTGTCCGAAGCCTTCCGTCAGGGCGGCAGCTGGTCCGTGCAGGGATATATCGACTTCTTCGCAAGCCCTCTGAACCGCACGGTCTTTCTGCGGACACTGAAGCTGGGGGTTCTGGTCGCGGGCAGTGCTGCGATTATCGGGTATGCCGCGGCATTCTGCATTGTAAACCTGTCGCCGAAAGCGCGCGGACGTGTTTTCGGGATGGTGGTCCTGCCTTTGATGATTTCCCCCGTGGCGCGGACTTATGCATGGATCGTGATCCTTGGCCGCACTGGCATCGTCAACGAAGCAATCACCGGACTGGGCCTGTCGGATACACCGATCCGGTTGTTGTTTACCGAAACTGCGGTCTATCTGGGTCTGTTGCAACTGTTCCTGCCGCTGATGATCATCAGCCTTGTTTCCGCAATGGAAAACATCCCCCGCGATGTCATTCCTGCGGCACGGGTATTAGGGGCCAGCTGGTTTGCCGTCTTCTTCAAGGTCATTCTGCCACTGACAAAAGAGGGTCTGGTGATTGGTGGAACACTGGTCTTCACGGGCGCGCTGACCGCCTATATCACGCCGGCGATCCTTGGCGGATCTAAGGTGCTGATGCTGGAAACGCTGCTTTACCAGCGGGTCAACGTCTCGAACGACTTTGTCTCGGCGGGGGTGATCGCGATGATCCTGATCGTCATGTCCTTCACCGCGAACCTGCTGCTGAAACGCATCGCCACGACCCGGAGCTGATCTTATGCGACATCTCGCGAATTGGTCCATTCTGGGCCTGACCCTTCTTTTCCTGATCGGCCCGTTTGTGATCATCATCCTTGCAGGCACCTCGGCAGGAAATAACCTTGCCTTCCCCCCGGAAGGTATGTCGATGAAATGGTATCTGAAGGTCTTTACCATCGAAAGCTTTCGCACCAGTTTCGCATTGTCGATGGCGCTGGCTGTTTTCGGCACGTTGGCCGCATTGGTCATGGGCATTCCCGCCGCCTATGCCCTGAACCGCTATGACCTGCCTGGGGCCGAGACGGTCCGCACGATCGTCGCCGCCCCGATCATCGTGCCGGGTATTATCATCGGCTTGGCCTTGCTGCGCTATATGGTGGTGCCGCTGGATGTCACCGTGACGATGGCACTGTTCATGGCCCATACGGCACTGGTGCTGCCCTATGCCGTGCGCGTGGTCTCATCCTCTATGCAGAACCTGCGTGTCGATATGGAGGAAGCCGCCGTTCTGCTGGGCTGTTCCCGCATGCAGGCTTTCACCAAGGTCGTGCTGCCCAACATCCGTAGTGGTGTTCTGGCGGCCTTTATTCTGGGGTTTGTGACTTCTTTCAATCAGGTGCCAGTGTCGCTGTTCCTGTCGGGGCCGGGTGTCCGGACACTGCCGATCGACATGCTGGCCTATATGGAGATTACCTTCGACCCGTCCATTGCCGCGCTGTCTGCGCTGCTTGCCTTCATGTCCTTGGCGATCGTCTTTATCGCCGAACGCCTGCTGGGGTTTTCAAAATATGTCTGATGCTTTTGTCGAACTGAAAAACCTGACCTTGTCCTATGACAACAGTGTGGCGGTTCCCGCGCTTGATCTGGCCATCAACGAAGGGGAATTGATCACCCTGCTGGGGCCATCCGGCTGTGGCAAGACCACGACGATGCGCGCCATCGCGGGCCTGTTGTCCCCGACCAGTGGCATCATCCACATCGACGGGCGTGATGTCACCCGCGTGCCTGCGAACAAACGTGGTATCGGGCTGGTGTTTCAATCCTATGCGCTGTTCCCGCATCTGAACGCCTTTGAAAATGTCGCTTTCGGGCTGCGTCTGCAAAAGCTGCCCGATGCAGACATTCGCAGTCGCACCGCAGAAGGTCTGGAAACGGTCGGCCTTGCCGGTTTTGACAAACGCAGACCGTCCGAGATGTCGGGCGGCCAGCAGCAGCGTCTGGCACTGGCGCGTTCCTTAGTCATGCGCCCCAAGGTGCTGTTGCTGGACGAACCCCTGTCAAATCTTGATGCACGATTGCGGCTGGAAATGCGGACCGAGCTGCAGCGCGTCCAGAAAGAAACCGGCGTGACGATGGTTTTTGTCACCCATGATCAGGCCGAGGCATTGGCCCTTGCCGACCGTATCGTCCTGATGAAAGCGGGCAGGATCGAACAGCTTGGGACGCCAGCTGAACTCTATTCCCGCCCGCGCACTGCATTTGCCGCCGACTTCATGGGGTTCGAAAATATTTTCCACACCAGCGGTGATACACTTGTCTCCTCATTCGGCCGGCTTCCGGTCGGGTATACTGCGCCGTCAGCGTTGCTGGCATGGCGCCCCGATGCCGTCACCGTTGGCACAGGCCCCCATACAGGCACCATCACCGCCAGCAGCTTTGCAGGGGGGCACCGTGAATATGTCCTGCAAACGCCGCTTGGCCCGCTGCGCGCCGATGCCCCGATTGCGGTCGCACAGGTGCCCATCGGACAGCAGATCAGCTTTGACCTGCCCCATCAGAACGCGCGGGCGTTGGCCGAATGAAACTTTGGGTGGATACCGATTTCGGCTTTGACGACCTATGGGCGCTTTTGTTGTTGCGTCGCGCGGGGCACGAACTGGCTGGAGTGTCACTGGTTGCGGGCAACACCTTGCTGTCACAGGCGGCGGCAAATGCACTTGGTGCGAATGCCGCATACGGGCTGGGAATGCAGCTGCATTGTGGGGCGGCGTCACCGTTAAAGCGTCAGGACGAACGGGCAGACCGCGTGCTGGGCATGACTGGCATGCAAAGCCGCGGCCTGCACCTGCCCTATGTTACCCAACCAGCCCCCCCTGCCAACGCCGTCAAGGCAATGGCCGCATGGCTGATGCAGGAAGATGGCCCGCGCCACCTGTTGGCACTTGGTCCGCTGACGAATATCGCCCAATTAATCATGACCCATCCCAAAGCGGCCAGACGGATTACGCGCCTTGTCTGGATGGGGGGCAGTAACGGCCCCGGCAACCATTCCCCCCAAGCCGAATTCAACGCCCTTGCCGACCCCGAAGCCGCTTCGGTCGTCGCCAACAGCGGGATTGCCCTGGATGTCATCGACTTGATGATTTGCCGCACAGCCAGTTTCGGGCCAAAGGATGTGCCGTATTGCGACCCGCTGACGGCTGATCTGCTGGGCGGCTATCTTGATATCGGCCTCAGCCGGGGCCGTTCCGGAATGGCCATCTATGATCCGGTCGCTGCACTGGCGATGATCGATCCGGGTGCATTCACCTTCGAAAACGCCCGCATGGCGGTTTCGACCGTTGTGGATACCAGCTATGGCGCAACGGCCTTCACGCCTGATGCGCAATCATCGACACGGCTTGCTGTGGCGGCGAAAAACGACACGGCGCACATCTGCTTACGTGCACTGAAGAAGGACGGTCTCCATGGCATTCCCACGTGATCTAAACGACCCAACCCTGCGGGCACGGACAGTTAAAGCCGCACGTGGCTTGGCAGCATTCGACCTGTTGATCCACAATGCGCAAGTGATGGACATGGTAACGGGCCGGACCCGTACCGCCGATATTGGCATCATAGGCCCCATGATTGCCAGCGTGCACGCCCCCGACCCGACGCGCGATGCCTTGGTGCGACACGACGCGGGAAATGCGACAGTCGTTCCGGGTTTTATCGATACGCATATGCATGTCGAAAGCTCTATGGTGACACCTGCGACCTATGCGGAAGCGGTGGTGCCGCGTGGGGTGACAACGGCTCTTTGGGATCCGCATGAACTAGCCAATGTCGCGGGCGAGGCAGGTCTGGAGTACGCCTGCAACGCCATTCGTGATTTGCCTCTGCGCCTGATGCCCCTAATGCCAACCTGCGTGCCATCGGCCCCGGGGTTCGAGTCCAGCGGCGGCGATTTCGATCCCGAAACCGTCGCGCGCTGGCTGGCACGCGATGACATCCATGGCGCGGCCGAGCTGATGACCATGCAGCCTTTGTTACAGGGCGACCCCCGCGTGGCCGGCATTGTGCAGGCCGGTCTGGACAGTGGAAAACGTGTCTGCGGCCATGCACGCGGGCTGACCGGTAATGACCTTTCGGGCTTTGTCGCCGCAGGGGTGGAAACCGACCATGAATTGACCAGCGCGACCGACCTTCTGACCAAGCTGGAGATAGGCTTGACGATAGAGTTGCGCGGCTCTCATCGGCATCTGTTGCCCGCGTTTGTGAAGGCTTTGAACAACCTTGGCCATATGCCACAGACGCTGACCCTGTGCACCGATGATGTCTTTCCCGATGACCTGTATTCCAAAGGCGGGCTGGATAATGTGATCCGCAGCCTGATCGAATACGGAATGCCATCCTTCTGGGCATATCAGGCTGCAACATTGAACGCTGCATCACGCATTGGCCGCCCCGACCTTGGTCTGGTTGCCCCCGGACGTCGGGCGGACCTTGTTTTACTATCCAATGTACAGACCGTCAAAGCCGGGTCGGTCATCGTCAATGGAGCTATTGTCGCAAAAAATGGTGCCTTGAGCGCCAAACCCGACGTCGTCAGTCCGCAAAAGAACCTTGAGCACACGGTTCATATCCCCGCGTTAAAATCACAGGATTTCGAGATTACGGCAGAAGGCCCCATGGCCCGTATCGCAACCTTGTCAAAGCCCCGCTTTCCCGAATGGTCTGAAAGATCTGTGACCGTTACTGATGGCACTTTGGATCTGCCACCGGACATGATCCGAATGGCCGTCATGAACCGCCACGGTGCAATGACGCCGATGCGGGTGGCATTTCTCGAGAACTGGGGCAAGTGGCAAGGCGCGTTCGCGACAACCGTATCCCATGACAGCCATAATCTGACAGTCTTCGGTCGTCATCCGGCAGATATGGCTGCCGCTGCCAACGCTGTCCGTGAAAGCGCCGGAGGAATCGCCGTCGCTCAGGAAGGCAAAGTAATCGCACATCTTCCCCTGCCCCTTGCAGGATTGATCAGTCATGCCCCATTGGCAGAGATCGCTGACACCTTCGCAAAAGTCAGGCTTGCACTGGATCAACTGGTCGATTGGCAACCACCATATCTGGTTTTCAAGGCACTGTTCGGCGCATCACTGGTCTGCAACCCTGGACCCCGGTTGAGCAATATGGGGCTGGTAGACGTATTTCCCGGAAAGTTTTCAAAGAATTGCATTATTGAGGATGCTGTAAACGAGTAAATTGTATTAAAACTAAACATGTTTTGGCTTCTATTACACCTATGTATTGACCCATCTGAATCTGCTCAGGTTAAGCCGCTAATCTGAATGCCTCGGCCGGCGTGCGCATGGCAAGAGCCTGATGAGGGCGGCGGTTGTTGTAGAAGCTGATCCAATCACCGATGACGCGGGTCGCATGCTGGATGCTCTCGAAGCGATGGCGATGAACGCATTGCTCCTTGAGTGTGCGGATGACGCGCTCGACCATGCCGTTCTGTTGGGGGCAGTGTGGGGTGATGAACTCCTGCTTCAACCCGTAGCTGCGCACCAAGGCCGTGAAGTGGCGGCCGGTGAAGACCAGGCCGTTGTCCGACCTCCGCAGGAACTCCTGATCTACCTTGCCCAAGGTGCCGAACCTAGCGATCAGAGCGTGCTCCAGGGCCGCGCTGGCAATGGTGGCCTTGCCAGAGCGGGACAGATGCCAGCCCAGAAGCTCAGTAAGCGCCCCGTTGATACCGCCGCTTACGCGGCTTGACTTTCCGTCACGGATGCCAATGGCACCCAATTGCATGGCAGCAGTTCATTGACCTGCTACGGGATTTTTCCTCCACCGTCGATTAGAGTCTGGCCCAACTTGAGGACGGACAATGAAGCGAACGAGATTTACGGACGAACAGATCATCGGCATTCTG
>NZ_QQVY01000027.1 GCF_003590715.1 Paracoccus sp. JM45 | reverse complement strand
TCACCGCACTGACCGATGACGGGATCGAAGAGCTGACGGAAATGATCCGCGCCGCTCGTATCACCAACAAAACATGGCATGAGTTCCTTGATGACTTTGTGCATGACACCGATCTGGCGGCACGCATCAAAGTTAAATCGCCGCGGTAACAATGGGGCGGTTACCGTGCTCAGGTGTCCTGCAACCCTTCCGATAGCCACTTGGTTTCGCCTTGGGATGACACCACGCACAAATAGGCCCGCGCTCGCGAGAACGCGACATATGCCAGCTCGCGGCCGTCCATTTCGTCGCCGCTGACAATCAGGATTATTGCCGGTCGTTCGAGACCCTTGAACCGTCGCACGGTATCCACCACCACGTCTTCGAGCGCCATGGTTTCGGCATCTGTCAGAGGAATGCTTGTTCCGCCACTTCTCTCGAGGAAGCCCGTCCGGGCGGCTGGCCCATTGACAAGCACAGCTATGTCACCAGGGGCGACTTCCTCTTTGAATACGAGCCGTCGAAGCTCCTTGTATGCGGCTTCGAGTTTTGCATCGGGATTCTCGGCATTAATCCACGAGACCTCGAGGCCATCGGGCCCGTCCGCAATTATCTCGGGGCCGGAATAATGCACCGAAGCGGCACTGTGGATGTTCTTAGTGTTGCGGAGGTTTCGGGAAAGCCGAACCGGAACGACGCTCAGATCATGAACGCCATTCCCCGCGCGCTCGTAGACCCTCTGGTTGCTGTCCATGAAGACGCGGAGGTGTCCACCGTGGCTCAGGCAGGCATCGATTGCGATCCACCAATCGGTACTGAAGTCCTGGCCTTCATCGACAACGATCGTGTCCCACTTGAGTGCCGGCTGAACTTCCATCGCGCGGTAGAGCGCGTTTGGCAGTGCACTTTCATAGAGTTCCCGTTCACTGATGTTCGAAGGCGGCGGGACACCAGCCTTGCGAGAGATGTGCCCGCAAAGTGCGTGAAATCCGGCGACCGTGAGGTTTTCAATATTTTTCAGCTTCCGTTCGAGGTTCGTCGCCAGCGGGCGGCTGTGACAGGTCAGAAGGGTCTTCCGTCCAGCCGCAGCGGATTTTAGTGCTTCCTCGATCGCCACCACAGTCTTGCCGGTCCCTGCGCCACCTCGGATAAGAGCGCGAGGGATCTCAGAAATTGTCTCAAGTATCTGATATTGTGAGGGCTCAAGCGCCTGAAAGTCTTCAGCGGCTTCTGACAAAGCTGCCCCAATTACAAAGCTCAATTTGAAAGGCTTGGCCAACAGCTCCTCCAGTGCTGCCATGCCATCTTTTCCCAAGTCTTCGCAGTTTTGGGGCCGCTTTCCCTCATTCATCCGGCGAGAAATCCACCCGCGCAAATCGGTGTAGAACTCCCCTTGGCAACAGAACAGTTTGCGAGGACGATCTGACCCAAGATCTCCCTTGATCCTTTCGGACTGAGGAAAAATTACTCCTTGTGCTTCGTGAATAAAGCGCGGATTCCATCGACGTGAATTTTTTAGGCGTTTTCTTATCTCATGTTTTGCGGACCTTGCTTGCGCAACTGGATCTTTAATCTTGTGTGGAAAATTCCCGCGGTCCACAGAAATCCATTGATCTCTTTCGGGATCAAACTCTATGCCGCCACCCTTTACCTCAATCGCCAGAATTCCGTGTGTCGGGTGCGCGATTAAGAAATCGCATTCGCCATCAATTTCGTTGCCAAGGCGATCAAGTCCGACCCAAGGGCGCGTATAAAAAACCGAAAAGCTATCATCGAGAGCCTTTGCAAGCTGGTTATATACCCGCACCTCAGCGCTGCGGCGCGAGTCTTCCAGAATGGATCGTGGGATAGTTCTGGGCCAAAGTATCGCCATTACGCCCTCGCGACCAAATCTTCAAAGAACCCAAGCCCCGAGCGCCTCCCATCGCCGGTCAGGAGCGCGCGATCGAGAAAGCTGTTGAACGTTTCGCATGACGTCTCGGGCGCAAGGCAGCATGCGTGGCATACCGAATGAGAGTAGCTGTTTTCCGCACGCATCATGTCCGTGATGCAGAGCGGATCGGAGGAGCACCACTCGATCGCGTCGATCGCACGTTGCAGAATGCCCTCAATGCGCCCCGCCTTTCCCTGACGTTCGAGCCCGCCGAGCGTCCCGTCCGAGTCCGGTGTTGCGGTATAGATAAGAAGCCCTGCCATTTGCTCATCGCCGGTCCCAGCATAGATCCTCTCCTGAAGGGATGCAGAGGAATATCCGCACTCAAGCGTCAGTTGGCGCATGAGAGCGTGCGCGAGGGTGTGGCATAGCATGTAGCGCGGGGTGATCGCCTTTGGCGGCTTTGCGTCGTCGCCATAGCGTTCCTTCCAGTCCGCCTGATGTCGAACCTCGCACTCGGAGACGCGCGCAATGACATCAGGTCGGATCTCCCAAGTCGACAGCCGTTCCTCGTTTAGTGCGAGGAAGATGCCCTCACCTCGAACCTCGATCGCCGGCAGCCATTCAAGCGGAGTCTTCGAGAGCCGTGCCACCTCGGGCGAATCCGGATCGCCGGGCGGATTGATCCGGGTGAATCCCTTTATGGCGCGAACCTCGCGAAGTCGGACAGCCCGCACCACTCTGAAGATCCATGGAGCTATCTCCGGGGATACGGTTTCTCGTCGCGTTTCGAAGTCGATGTCGGGGGTCCGACTGCGACCTGGCTCGGTGACGAACTGCCGATATTCTGCCGGACGCAGATCGTCGGTTCGCAGCTGCCCGTACGACGTGAGGCGGGCTCGGATTGCCTCTGCCAGTTCTGCGGGTGACATCTCCAACTCCTTCAGGATGCTCTCTAGGTCACCCTTCGCTAGGAAGCCGATGTACTCCTCCAGCTTCGAGAGGTCGTCGAGATTCGTAAGGGAACTCCACCAATCGCCTAAGACTTCCTGAAGACGGTCGGACCAGGGAGGTATACTGAGGGCTGAAGCCGTAACCGCAAAGTAAAGGTTGGACGCACCTCGCTGGACTGCGTACTGCTCCTTGCCGCAAATTTCATCGCCATCGGCAAGCCATGGTCTATGCCCCCGGCATTTCGGCCCGCGTTCCCAAGTCTTCTTCGAGAAAACGCCGTCCATAGACCTGCGCGCGCCGCACTTCGGGCATCTGAGTATGAGGCCGGCGAGGCCGGGTTTCTCGGACCGCAGGATCAGACCGGGGTGACGCTCTGGGTTTTCCCGCTTCGAAACCGCGCAATCCGGCCTGTGCCCCACCCACCAGTCCCAAGGGAACTCGTCGACGTGGCCATGCTTGCAGGCCATCACAAAGCGGACGGGGATGACGAAGACCTTGCTGTCACCATGGGATCTTTCCGTGCACGTCGGGCAGTAGCGATAGGCCTTGCCCGGATCGCTCTTCCATCGCCGTTCCGGCTTGATGATATCGCAGCTGGGGCACTGTAGCCATTTTGGAAAACGCACAGCGACGAGACGCCGAGTATCCGGATCGTCATCCTTCCCACGTTCCAGGGTCACAGGGGGCGTCCTGAATCCCTTCACGCCAAGTTTCTTCTGCAGGCGTGTCTCACGAATGACCTGCGGGTGGGCCAGACCAGCCGGAGGAAAGGAGCGGTCCCATTCCTCGAGTCCCGCTGCTATCCCCGAAACGGCTCCTCCACCCGCCCTGAAATCCACCACCGAGCCGGGACCAAATGTCGAAACGACTGCGCTTCGCCGCAGATCCTGAAGGTCATTCTTCATGTGTATCATCCTTTGCCCTGAGGACAGGGGCCATCCTGAAGGGGGTTCCTGCCTCGACGGTCCGCATGGAGTTGAGAGTTGGCCAAGCAGCACCGATATCGCGACCGGCAGCCCTGCGAGCGGCTGCGCGCTCGGCGCTCTGGAGAAGGGATTTCCCCCCCTTGTAGTCGCTCCAGTAGACAGTGGGGGACCTTGCTCGCCATGTGTCGAGAAGGCGTTCAAGCTCTTGCCTGACGGCAGTCTCTTCGGGATCGATCCGCTTCGCCCGGTCGACGATCAGGTCGATGAGGCCCATCGCGAGGTCTTCTGCTTCATCGTCCATGCGGGGAGAGTCGAGCATGTCGGGAACAAGGTGGCGAACCGCGGCAACCAGCGTCGCGTGCAGCGCCCTGTCGCGAGCCCGTGATGCGAAGGGAGTAACGCTGGTCGCCTCCACATCCCTGTAGAGGGTGCGGTGCCAGCTACAGAACGTCTCGAAATGCGAACGGTCTCGCGCCTTGGCGTTGTTGAAGACCGCAACGACAAGTCCGCTAACGTCTCCACGCCCGACGCGGCTGGTCGACTGGATGTACTCGGCGATGGTCTTGGGTTGCCCGTTGACCAGCATCAGTCCCAGTCGGGAAATGTCCACGCCGACGCTGACCATGTTTGTCGCAAGAACCGCGTCGACAGCGCCAGGAAGCCCAACTTTGATGTCGAGAAGGTCGAGCATCCCACGGATTTCTTCCTGCGTTCTCCGGGATGTAAGTTCCTCGACGTTACTGAGGGGTCTTCTTTCTTCGGAGCGAGCGTCAGCATATAGCGCGATACTGTCAGTGACGTCGTCCTGCATGAGGACGAGCGCACCGCCAAGCTCGCGAAGCGAGTTGAAGTACCCGACGAGCGTCCAGTAGGCGTCCCGGCGAACATCATCGCTGAATGCCCCGAAAGCCGTTTGCAGCAGGGAGCCTGCGACGGCCTGCAGGGTGAACTTTGCCGATCGACCGGCCGTCGTGACGCCGAGATAGCGCCTTCCCACTGCCTTCGGCCGCCGATCACGAACCGCGAAACCGGAGTCGTCGTGATCGATCGCTGGCGGCGGAAACTGGAATGCTTTGCGATCAAAAAGTGCCAGTACCTGCTCCGACGCTCGGTGGATAGTTGCCGTCGAGCCGATGACCTTTGCCCGATGTCCACGCGCGGCGAACATCAGGTCGAAAGCTGCCTCATATGCTCCAGCGATCGTCCCCAAGGGACCGGAGATAAGGTGAAGCTCGTCTTGGATTATGAGATCAGGCGGGGAGCCATCTGAAACCCCAAGCAGGCCGTTGGTTCGCTTCTCGCGGACAATCTGAGCGAACTTGTCGGCTGTACCGATAAGCAACGTCGGCCGATTGTTGTAGACATCTTCGTCTACAGTGAAGACAGGCAGGACCCCGTTCATCTTGCACTTATTGTTCGTGCATTTCGCATCAACGGGAGAGGTGGCGCTCGCCATCGACCAAGTCAATTTCTCGCCGCAGGCCGGACAGCTTGCGAGCTGCTTTGGAGACGCTACCTCCGAAGAGCCTCGAAGGGAGGCGAATGCATCGGCGCGCTTGTTGGGAGTAGCATCCCCTCCAACCCAAAGGCCAATCGAGAATGGTTCGTCGCCTTCAAGTGCCAAGCCGTCGGGAGTCGCCACGCGCCCAGAGCGTATCGCTTCCAAGGCCACAATCATCGCGGCGGCCCTCGCAAACTGCTGGGTCGTGAGAAGGCGCAGTGTGTAGCGCATGAGGGCACAGACACCACTGTGGTCTCTTGGATCATCTGAGAGGCGGCGATACACGGCAATGCACGCGATCAGCGCGAGGTACGCCTCGGTCTTGCCGCCGCCGGTAGGGAACCAGAGGAGGTCCATGACTCCTCGGTGCCTGTGATCGCGGATGACCGACGACGGGGCACTGAGGAGCAGGAACCCTAACTGAAACGGTCGCCAGCGCAAAGAGCCGTGGCGGCTCTTGGAGCTGTCCCAAGAATGTTGCAAGTGCATGGCAAGGTTCGCCAGTTGGAAG
This sequence comes from Paracoccus sp. JM45, assembly GCF_003590715.1. GTDB lineage: Bacteria > Pseudomonadota > Alphaproteobacteria > Rhodobacterales > Rhodobacteraceae > Paracoccus. The sequence continues at coordinate 14,994 of NZ_QQVY01000027.1, read as the reverse complement.
GCTCGCCGAAGGCGCGGATTGGTCTCGAGTTGGTTGACCGATGCCCGCATTCGCCCAAGCGCTTCCTCGCATTGGGCGAGATGCGCGTCAGCTACAGACTTTAGTTCTGGGCTCACGTCCGACGCGTCGTCCAAGCGCTTCCGCTGCACCCGTACCCAGCGTTCGTAGGCATCGCAGAAGGTCTGCAGCCCTTGTTGAAGGGCCGCTGTATCGGCATAGGCAAGTGCCTCGGCCGAGAGCGGATCGAATGCACCGCTTTCGTTCCCAAGCTCGGAAAAGAAGGCGTGACCATTCGGATCGACGCCCTCCACTATTGCTGAAGGGAGCCACGTCGTCCCGACCCATCGTGCAGTGGGGCGCGTTCCGGCTGCATAGTCCGAGGATTCCCAATCGGCGGAACAGACATGCCCGACAGCAAACTCTGCTACGTTCCTGTATAGCAGAGCCCCGCTTTCCTCGTCACTGACTGAAACGGTCCCATCGGTCCTCCCTTGATGCCTCGACGCCGCGCGTCGAGGGGGCTTCGGCACCAGCAGGGTCCCCTCACAGGGTTCGATGCGAAGCGTCGTCTGGAAAAGCGACGCGGCCTCGATTTCATTTCGGTCCAGCTCTGGAACTATCGAATTTACGAGCGATAGAGTGACTAAAACGGACCCGCCGGCATTGATGCATCGTACACTGAGTGAGACGTTGGGCAGCCCTTCACCGTGTTTGGCAAGCGCAATTCCGCGCGTCGGGCCGGGTGGAAGATCGAGGGCTGCAATATCGACCTTATGCGGTTGGCGAACCCAGATGTCGACGTCGTCGCGCTTTTCGATCCTGTACGTGGCGAAGCTGCAGGTGACCCGCACTTGCGCTATGCCACTAGAAGCAACAACGCTGAACGATACACCCGCCAGGGAGGGCTTCTGGATAGATCCGGTTCTGACTGCATCGTTCTCACCGCCGCTATTTTCTCCCGAGCCTGCGCCTGCGGTTCCGAGGCGATCATCATCCTCCCCCAACATCGCCGTGCGCTGGGGCCACAGGATGCCGGTGAGATAGACATCTGATGGACGCGAAGTCAGTTCCTCATTCTCTGCACGTGGCCCGACCAAGTCCTCGGCGAGCCGATACGCGACAACATCCCTGTCCTGTGATTTGTCCTGCATCAGCACTAACTCCGGTCAGTTTTGTAAAATGGGAATGCTACGATTCTAGGTGTCAGCAAAAATCCGGACGACGCCCAAGGTTCGTGCAATGCTTTATTCTTACTATCTTCTGGGGCCAGCACGATTGATGAACAACCCTGCGCCTTCACATTTTCTATTCGGTCAGGAATTTTATAGGTCATGCTGCTAGAGTTGGACGCTATTTCTCTAATATCGCTCGAGAAGCAAGCTGACATGATGCCAACAGATGTCCCAGCTTCACTCGAGAAAATATCATATCGCGACTCGCCTTCCGGTTGTGTCTGTAGTTGATACGCAGTGACAGAGTTTGAGGCAGCTGCGAGGAGATCTTGCGCGGCTAACGCGTCAGCGGACTTAAACTCTGCTATACCAATAAGACCTCTCGGCTCGACGTCACCGTTCCGTCCGATTTCTACAGACACTTGTTGTTCTCGAGAATTTCGATTGGAACAGTAGACGCGTCCAGAACCGAGCTTTTCGCTCCAAAGGGACTTGCTCGGCGCAACATAAAGCTCTTTCCGCGCGCGCGTAGCGCCGACAAATAAAACACGGGCTTCTTCGACGACACCTTCGACAGACCGCAACTTGCGAGCCTCGGGCATCATCAGGATCACCACATCCGCCTCACGCCCCTTGCTCGCGTGGATTGTGCTCAGCGTGAAACCTTCCAACCCAAACTCAGATCTGGCCACCTCGATTGGAGGGCGGGCACCCGCCAAGCGGCGCCTCAATTGCAGCATATCCACCACCCCATCATGACGACCTGCCAATTTCAGGAGCGACAACCAGGCGGCGCGCGACTCATCTAGGGCGCCAACATGACCGCCAACTTTGCTAGACCAAAGCTCACGGAATTTCTTCTCGGAAATGAAGGCCTCTAAGTAATGCGAAAAGCAGAGGGAAAGCCATGCTGGCAACCCTGCATCATATTCAGAAAGGCGAAGACCGTGAGCATCCGACTGATCTTGGGAGAAGTCGAGAACATCTGCCCGATTTCGAAATAGAACGAGAAGGTCTTGCGGTGAATCCGCAGGGTGTTTATTTATGAATTTTTCAAAATCACCGGCTGAAAGCCTTTCAATTGCATTCGCCACCCAATCACGAAGCTCTAGAACCTGGTACTCCGACTTCATCAACTCGGTGCGCAAGTCCGAATAAATCGTCCTGAGTTGAGGCGAAGATGTCCGATGAACTTGCCGGAGAGGCAGGCCGGAAAAATGTCCAAGTTTTTTGGCGCGAACCCTCTCTAGCAACGATCCGTGATTCAAATGATTGCCGCGCTTCGAATTGCGCTTTGAGAAACCATAGATCGCTTGAGCCTCATCAGCAAAAATCGTTAATCCACAATCAGTTGGCAGTTGCCTAATCATTGCTTCGATCAGTTCCGCTCGGCGGCCAACAATGTCCTGAGCTTCATCAATTACGACATGCTCAATTTGCGAATACTCATCGGCCACATCCTCGTCGGACATCAGCAATGCGATTACGCGCTCGATGTTATCATCGTAAGACCCTGTCAGACGGGCCTTGGGATCGTGCCCAGATCGGACCGCCCACGCATGCGAGTCGATTGTTGCGTTGTGAATGGCATAGGATGCCTCTCCGACGTATGAGTGTAGGCGCGCACGTATTTCCGCTGCGGCTGCTCTAGTGAAGCTGATCATCAAGATTTTGCTCGGCTCGATGTCTTCTTCTGATATCAGGTATGCAAGACGAGCACATGCGACTGCCGTCTTTCCCGTACCAGGTCCTGCTTCGACGATCAGCCGAGCATCACTGTCCGCAGTGATCACGTGCATCTGTTCGGCGTCCCAGCCCGTGAGCAAGTGGCGTGCTCCAACTGCTGTGCTCGCGTTCAAAATTGGGTCCTGAACACTCGCTTCAGCCGCGTCACCAATGTGTCTACGGCATCCAGCGGCATCATCGTTGGTCTTGTCCTGAATGATTACTACCTCCGGCCCAAAAAGAAAAATGGTGGAAATGCCACAATTCTTGGTGCCAAGATGAAACCGGAGGAAGCCCAAGGCTCATTCAATGTCTCGAGTTCATTGTCGTCTGGGCTCATTACGATTGTTGCACAGCCCTGACCTCTCACATGGTTCACGTAGCTGGGCGGCTTGTGGCTTTTCTTTTGTTTTTTGTTCCCGAGTATCTCCCACAGGTCGTACGTGAGATTGCGCGAGAGGGTGCCAACACAGGGACCATCGCTACCAGCCTTGATCCTGTAGCGCCAATCGAGGTCGGGATCGGCTTCCAATTTGTACGTGGTGACCACATCGGCGACCTTGGCCAGAAAATCTTGACCCGCCGAGGCGTCGGTAAGGCTAAACTCACTCCGGCCCACGAGACCCCGCGCGGTGATGTCGCCGTCACGACCGATCTCGACCATCGTCGACTTGCCGTTTCTCGCCGAGCGATGAACTCGTCCCGATGGCAATGTCGATGCTCTGAAGGCGTTGCTCTCCCCGACTATGAGGGATGCGCGTGCACGCGTGGCACCGACAAAGAGCACGCGCGCCTCTTCTATCTCGTCCTCAATGCACTCGAACTCCGCGCCGTTCGGCAGCAGCAGAACGACGTTGCTCGCCTCGCGACCCTTGCTCGCGTGAATCGTCCCAACGATAGGTCCGTGAAGGCCGTATTCGGGAAGAGTCAGCTCGACAGGGGGCCGGGTCTGGCCAAGGCGTCGCCTCAGCCTCTGCATGTCGACGGAGCCGTCCTTGCGTCCTGCAACGCGCATGAGGTGCCGCCAAGCTTCGCCCGACCCGTACTGTGGCGCCGCCATGTTCTCGATGCGCGCCGCCCAGAGGTCGAGAAAGCGTCGCTCGGCGATAAACGGGTCTACGAAGTCCGCGAAACAGATCGCCAACCATGCCGGAAGCGTTACCCCGAATCCTGACAGGCGCAACCGATGGGGAAGATCACAGAACTGCGACGCCATGAGGACTTCGGAACGAGTTCGAAAGAGCAGAAGATCGTCGCTGGAGAAGTCAGCAACCTTCATCTCCGTCCACTTCAGCCCTTGCTGGTCGGCCAGTGCCCGGATCTTTTCAGCTGTCTCGACGTGCAATCCGCCAAGGTGCTTCTGTTTGTCGAGGACATCACTCCGCAGTTCAGAGAAGATTTTGCGAAGCCCGGGGGAGGACGTTCGATATATTTCCGTCAGGACAAGGGGCGTGAAGCCTAGTGCCTTCACGCCCCGCAAGCGGTCGAGCAGCGGCTTGCCGGGCTCTGAAACTCCCCCTTTTTGACGCCCGATACTGTCGTCGGAGAAGCCATAGATCGCCTGAGCCTCGTCGGCGAATATCGTGACTCCGCAGTCCGAAGGCAGCCGATCCACCAGAGCCTCGATCAAGTCCGCTCGCTGGCCGACGAGGTCCTGCGCCTCGTCTATGACGACGTGCTCGATCTGCGCCAGTTCGTCTGCCACGTCCTCATCAGCCTTCAACAGCTCGATGACGCGTGTAATGTTCTCGTCGTAGGATCCGGTCAGCCTCGCATTCGGGTCATGCCCAGAGTGGATGGACCAAGCATGAGAGTCGATGGTCGCGATCCGAATGCCAAAGGATGCATCGCCGACGTAGGAATGCAGCCGTGCACGGATTTCCGCCACGGCTGTTCTGGTGAAGCTGATCATCCAGGTATTGCTGGGTTCGATATCTTCTTCGTTGATCAGGTAGGCGAGGCGCGCGCAGGCGACGGCTGTCTTTCCGGTTCCGGGACCCGCCTCAACGACAAGCCGGGCCTCCGAATCCGCCTCGATCACCCTGCGCTGATCTGGATCCCAGCCTGCATCAGTGCTTGAGACATTATCCGCGAGTCCAAACCAATCATTTATGAAGGCGGCATTCAATTCGCTCGTTGACCACTTCAAAGTTACAGGATCGAACACGCCGCTTAATGTTAGCGCTCTGCGAAGCGCTGGAGTCATCCCACCATCGCCGGTCCATCGTCCCTTCGGAGTAAGAGCGGGTGCCCCGGTCAAGACAGCCGAGCCTTCGAAGGAGTCGAGGAAATCGATCAGAGTCTCGGTCGCGGTCTCATCAACATCTGGTACCAGATGTTCAGAACCCGTGCCGCTCACGATACGATGATCTCCTATAGCAACGACCTTGCCGTCAGGCAGCGCGATACGACGTACGGGCAAAGCCACGAGGACTGGCTCGCCAAGCGTCTTTCCGAAACCGACGTCCTTGATCTCACACAGAACATCGATCACGCTTTCGACGAGTGCCGAGGCTTCCGAACTGTCTGGTCCCTCGACAAACTGCTGAACCCATTCCACCACAGCAATCCGACTGACGCCACGGCGGGCGCTTACGACACGGCGCACCAGATCCGCAATCGCTCTTCTGGTGCGAGGTCCGGACCCCGATGGTATACGAAGGCCGGTGATCAAAGTGGGTTCGATATTCACAGATTGCCTCGCAAAGTACTACAGGAAGATGATTGACGTTCAATTGCTTAGCAGTCAACCTTGCCACGTTTATATCGTGCCGTGAAATTCTTTATGGGACTAAAACGCGGCAACAGAGTGGCGAGTTCGGGAAATACAAATGCATATCGGCAATGCGCTAAAAGACAGACATGAGGCACTTGCTGATCATTTCGCAGACCTTGCCGATGCGCGAGACCAGCTTCCTCTTTTTGCAATTGAGCATGGCCTTGACGAAGCCGCACTGGAAGGGCTTAGAACGGCAGTTTCTGATCAGCTTGAAGCCGATCCCCAGCTAAAAGGCGCTGCGTGGTCCTGGAGCTATCTGCCACTTCTCGTCATGGCCACTGAGGTGGGTTATCGGTACCGTGGAACGGGTACCGATTTCTGGCCGGTCTTGGCTCAGGGGCTCGGCGTGGAAGCTGGGTCGGCGTTCCGTTCAGGATTGTCCCGCTTGTTTGATCTGGGACATCGGAGTTTTCGACTGGCAAGGCCGAGTGACAGTCCTTGGGAGCGTCATTTCCCGCATATTGCTTGGCCGATTGGCAACGCGCTAGTTCCGCTGGAGATACAGCCGCAGTTGACGGATGCCCTGAGACGATCCGTTAGAGCGGGGATCTCGGCGGAAAACATGGATGGCCTGCTTGAGTATCTCAAAATGCTGGCTGCCGGGCACGCCAGTCGTCGCTTTGAGTACTGGTTGCAGCAGGAAGATATTGCTGCAGAGGTCATGCGGCGTCTTCTTGCGCCAGATGCAGAAGGCTGGCTTTCTCAGGGTATTCTGCAGCGGATTGACAATGACATAAGGAAAGACCTCAGTTCACATCGCGCAATTTCGGAAGCGCGCAAGGCTGCAGCAAGAAGATCAGCTCGTGTTACAGCAATTGTGCCGTCTCAATTCGTAATCACGCTTGTTGACAGCGTGCCAAAGCAGCTTCTGGTCAGAGGGCCTGCGCTGCCGTCCCAATCGCGTGATGAGGTGATCGCCGCGTTGCGTATTCAGGGAGACCGGATAAGGGCTGCAGGAAGCGATCAGACCATCGCGCTCTGTTCATTTCTCGCCGGTGGGGAAATCAGGCTTGGTAAGTTCACCGGAATGCCTACCGACCCTCTATCTCGTGGTGATGCAGCACATGTCGAGCAAGGTCCCGCTTGTGGGGCGCTTGAGAGTTTGCAGCCTCTGCAATCGGCTTTCTTCCTCATCGAGCGGGGCGAACGGACTGCCCGCACCATCTTTCCGGACGAAGCCCTTGCTCCAAATGCCTCAATGCTCCAATTACTGCGGATCGACCACGATGGCACGCCAAAGTTTCGTTGGCTTGAGACATCTTTGGGAGCTGATGTCGAACTGCTGCGACGAAAAGGATTCAAGGTTTCAGATAAGGCACCGTCGCTACGACTTCTCGGTCTGCTGATGTCTGGCGCTCAAAACAGTTTTCTGCGTGGCGTTCCAGTACTTGCCGCGCAGAGCTTGACACATCGAGCGTTGCTGCTCGACGGGGTTCAGCCTGTCAGCGAAACGCTCCGGCTCCAAGAGGATGACTGGTCCGTTTTTGAGCCTAGTGTAGGTAGGCACTGGGTTGGACCTGCAGATGGCGATGATCATGATCGAGTTGAGTTTGAAGTTGTCGAGCCACCCGACCTTGAGCCTGCGTCGATCAGTATTTTTCCCGCCAACGCTAACATCTCCGATCTGGAGGCTGGGCGTTTGGAAATTAGGGTTACGGCACCGCTCAATCTTGAGGAAGTCCTAGTAAGGCTACGACTCCGATCGGCCGAGGAACCCGAGATAATTTCCGAGGGTGTCATTGACCGACTTCCTGCTCGAATAACTGGACATTCACCCCTAATTCGAGCGCTGCGGGCGCAGCTGGCTGAAGGCTCCGCAGGCCTTTCCGAACTGCGCCTGACAGTCGATGTCCATGGTCTTGTACAACTCAGCATTTCGCTTCCTCCAATGCACCGCGAATTTCACTATGATACTGACGTGGATCGTTGGATCAGTACAAATGAAGATGGCAGGGTTTTGCCTTCCATGGTTGCAACCCTGCAGTCTCCGATCCCGCGTACGTCAGAAATCGTCCCTTCAAGCACCCGACTTATTCTCCCCGATGCCACAGATCACGGGGCGCTAGCGTCAGGTCTGATCACCTCAGAGAGGTCAGAGTTTCACATTGGTACGCACGAAGCCGATTCCATCTCAATTCCTGCGTTTTTGCGAGAGGCAAGCTCGCGGAACAACGGCGTTGGCCTGATTGATCTCGCGCGTGCCGATGTTGCATGGCAACTGGCCCAAGCGAGCGATCAATTCGGGAACTGGCGACGCTGGTCGGTTGTTGAAGCTCTGGAAGAAACACTGATCGACCTGCTCTGTGGCGTGGCATGGCGAAAGCTCGAATCCGGCATCGATCTTTCGATCCTGTCTCAACACGGCGCACTTTTGAGAAGTGCTGAGGCACTTGGTCTCGTTTCAGGCGAAGATCTGCCAGAGATCGAATCCAATTCGGACCAGATTTTTCTTCGGGAACGGCTGATCGCACGTCTGAGAGAAACGGTACCCGATATAACAGACGCGCTGGCCCGATTGGACGACGAACTTACTGGCGACCTCGATCTCGCTGTCATCGATGCATATGAGGATCTGCGTAGACACGTACAAGCCAGCGGGCGTGAAGCATTCGAAGAAGTCGACATGGCCCGTTCCCCGACGACATGGCGCAAGGCATTGGAGCGGTCTCGGGACATCCCGCTTCTACCAATGTTCAGGCACCTTATCCTGCCAGAAGCGCGGTGGAAGGCACTGATGAACACTTGGTATGCTGAACTTACCGAAGATGATCTTGTGGATTTGCTCGACTCATGCCACGTCGATGCCTTTCGGCGGCCGGGGCTTAGATGGCTTGGTAGGGCCGAATTGCGGACAATGCTGCAATTGTGGCTTTCGCCGCGAGCGATGATCGAAGCAGATGAGTGGCCCCGATTTCTGGCAAAGGGCCTTTCAGACATACAGACCAGTCGCGCTGTCCGCTACGTTGCACTCCGCCGAAAACTGGCTCTATTGGACATGCCCGACGGGAGCCCAATGTAATGGATCAATATCTGCGGTTCATAAACGGACTACAGGCTCTACGTCGCAAAACATCCGCGCTTGGCATTGGCTTGGGAGGCGCTCTCGGTGTTGCCGCCGACCCGTTACCTCATCAGCTTGCAACTGTACGCCGGGTGCTGGGCGACAGCCATATTCGGCATTTGCTGTCTGACGAGGTCGGCCTCGGGAAGACAGTTCAGGCACTGATGATAATCAATGCCTTGCGATGGCAAGATCCGTCGCACAGAACTCTCGTGATCGCACCGGATAATCTCTTGTCCCAATGGCAAGAGGAGGCTTGGATCCGTGGTCATGTAATGCCCGCGATAGCCGGGACCATTGACGGAAGCGATGACGATACTTCGCCAATCACGTTGGCCAGACCGCGTGATTTTATGACTCGAACTGGACAGGTAGCACGTACTATTAGCGCTGATCCTACTGTCTTCGATTTGCTGATCGTGGACGAGCCGCAAACCATGCCACGTGATGCAATCCAGGTCGTGTCGCAAGTTGCGGACGAGTTTCGACAGGTACTGGTACTGTCGGCCACACCCCGACTTGGCGATCCCTCGTGGCGTGATCCCATTCTGCGGATGATCGAACCTGAAGCTGCCTTTCGCGCCAGAATCGAGGTCCGACCGCTTGACGAGATTCTGGAAGATCGCGAGGCGCAGGCCATTTTAGCGTTACGCAACCTGGAAAATTTGCGCGAAAAAACCAATGGCTTCGTTCGAGCAGGGGCGGGACGGCGGGTAATACGAAACGGACGCGCAGATTGGGGCGAATACCTTCCTCAACGAAGGAACCACGAAATCCGAATTCAGCCTTTGGTACCGGAGCGGTTGCGATTTGAAATTGCCGATATGCTTCTCCAAGATGCCGATCCCGAGCAGGGACTTCAAGGTTCGGCATGGACGTCAGCCAAAGCTCTCCAGCGAAGCGCAAGGGCTGCGCGTACGGTCTTGGCTGAAGTGACTACGCGCGGCGGCACTCTCGGCAAGATGGCGGAAGAGGCGCGTATTGCTTCGCTCGAGAACCCTGGAGACAGCCGCCTGGACGCGCTCCTCGACATTCTCTCCGCTCAGTGGGGCGAGGATCCGGACAAGGCGTTCATCATTGTATGTGGCGACAACCCGACCATCGACATGCTGAGGACGGCGTTGCCTCGCTACTTTCCAGATCTTGCGGATGCGATCTCGGTCTTGCGTCGCCCCGCTTCGACTGACGTCGAAGGCGTGACCAACCTGAGAGAAATTCAAGAGACACTTGCTCCTATGCTGTCCGGGGACAGCCGCATGTTACTTGTGGGGGATTGGGTGCAAGCAGGGCTCAATCTTCATCACGTCGCACAAGGCATCATCTTTTTCTCTCTGCCTTGGGAAGTTGATAGTATTGATCAGTTGATCGGTCGAGTCGACCGGCTCCGTTCTACAGGTGATAGAAAGGGGGCTAAGCGTACAATTGATATTTGGCGGATCCTGCTTGAAGGTTCGCAAGAAGCAGCAATTGCCGACCTAGTTTCGGCCCTTGGAGTTTTCGATTCACCTCTTCCTCCATTATCGCCGTCCGAGTTGACTGAGGTTCAAGCTTCACTAGGTCAAGCTGCAATCAAACGCCAAACAACTCGTGGCGTATCACCGCTCGCTGGTAAGGGTACAGGTCTGCAAACTCGCTTTGCGTCAGCTGATCCCTTCACGGTGAGGCGGGCGTCGGCAGAATATAAAAGTTGGCATGAGCAGCCGTGCCCAGCTCCGGCAATGATGAATGATCGAGCGCGTCCAAATGATACGCCGATACGCAAGGAAGAGCGCGCGATAGGTGCATGGCTAAGGGCAATCTCGAGTTCGACCGATTTCGATGTGGGAGGTCGTGTCGACAAAGAGGACGGATACGGCTTCCAGACAATCTGGTACCACGGAGTTGGCGAGAGGGGGCGTGCAGGTGACAGCCCATTCTTGCTGCCGAGAGCGTCTCGGGACAACTGGATGACGGGGCATGTACCTTTCATTTATCGGCGTTCAGCAATTACCGCTCCTCCGCGCAAGGGCGTTTTCACTGATGAAGGCGAGCGATCCGCCGAGGGTTCGAAATCCGCTCGCCCACTGCATTTTCTCGATCATGGGGGCGATTTGCATGACGCTTTGGTGCACGGTTACTCGAACTTCGTCATGGAACAGTTTGGACCCACGAAGCCAGTTATCCAGACGAGCGTGCGGCTTCCAGAAGGGCATCCAGCACGGGATATCGGGCGGATCGTAATAGCGACTGTCGTTAGTCTGGATCCCTTTCCCGACGAGCTTCTGCCGCCACTTTGGTCGCCCGCTGCAAATGAGATCCTGGCGTCAGCTCCGACCGAAGCTCAAAGAAAGTCGCTGACCGCCGACCGTCGGCGTTTGCAGGTCCTGTTGCGTGCAATTCAGCGCAGGGTGCGGCTTGAAGTGCCGGCGCAAATGTTGCGCATTGGTTCAGTCAGAGGGAAGGATGGCTGGACCGGATTATCGACTGAGCAAGTTGATCTTTGCCTGCAGCCGTTAACGTCGTCGACTAATAATGCAGTGGCTCGAGGGAAAACGCCGCGATCCGTTCTTGAGAAGCCAGAAGTTGCGCGCGCAGTGAGGTCTAGCCAGCTCAGTCAACTCAATATAGAGGCGACACGTTATCAATCTGAGGCCTTGCAGCGCTCGCGTCCCGCTCTTGAGTACCTCGCTATGCAGATCTTCGTACACTTCCAGGCCGAGATTCTAAACAGGGAACTGGCACTTGAACGTCGTAGAAGCTCGCCGCCTGACAGTGGACCAGTGGAGCTTTGGCAGGGTCAGGTTGCAGCGTTGGAGCGCTCACTATCAATGGCGCGGGTCATAAGTGCCGAGGCATCAGCTTATATACAAGAGTATGGTTCAGGAAGGATGCTTCCCAAGTCTCCACCGACCTTTAGCATCTTTCTAGCGCTTATCACTGACACCTAGTCCAAAACATTCCCTAAGCCAAAATTCAGCGCCTATTGGTGATAGCCTTGCCGCACCCTAGTCTCGCGAATGTCCAGTTCTTTACTTCCGATGGCTACTGGATACATTGCGCGCTCGGCCCCACCCTAATAATTGAATTTTAACGCATTTTTTGCGGAAGTGGTAACGGAAAGAACTTTGGAATGGCAGGTAAAGTGATCAGGATTGAGCGGGTTTCACCGAGGGATGGCGAAGTTGAAGAACCAGAATTGAGTGCGAAAGGCTATTGTCTCGGAGATCCGAAGTTCGGGGCAGAAAAGCATCACAGCAAAAATGCTGTTTTCGCGAAAACACTGGAAGAGGTTGCGGAGCTTGTTTCCGCAGGTTTCTCGCTGCGGATGGTGAGTAACGGGAAGCGGGCATCACTCGTTTCGCCGAAGAGCTTGCGCATTGTTCGCGACTAGTTGGCCGTATGTACTGCATCCGTAGGAGAACTTAGCATGATCGCTGCGGCCAGATCGGTGGTTGCCATAATGTAAGTTTGCGTCGCTGACAGTTGAGGGAGGGGCCTAAACCGTTGCCAAGGACCGCCTACCACAGCATCATTCAGATCGCTGAAGTTCAGTTGAGTGAAACGCTCCGAGTTTGTCGGAGACCATCAACTTAGATCAATGGTCGCAGTTCACCAGCAGAGGTGGTCGCAGGAATTTGGACCAGTTGCTAAGCTTTAGCGATTGACGAAGGACTGACCTGAGATGACGAAACGAAAGCGCTATTCTGCGGAGTTCAAGGCGAAGGTGGCACTGGAAGCCATCCGCGAAGAACTGACGACGGCCGAACTGTCCAAAAAGTACGGCATTCACCCGACAATGATCAGCGGATGGAAGCGCGCGGTAACCGGGCGATTGGCACCGCCTGCCTGAGGCTGGGGCGATGATCTAAGAGACGTCGTTAAAGACGTCATTAGCGACGTCTCTTATACGGGGTCTGGGATGCGTGGCGAAATTCTTGGGGCGGAGCGGCGACGCTTTTGGCATGACGACGACAAGCTTGAGATTGTTGCGTCGGTTGGGATTGCCGGGGTGAGCGTGACGCAGGTTGCGCAGCGCCATGAGATTAAGCGACAACAAATTTACGCGTGGCGACATGAGCTGAAGAAGAAAGGCTTGTGGTCGCCCGATGCCGGTGCGCTTTTCTTGCCGCTGGACATGCCCGTGACTGCAGGAGTGCCGTTGGCGCAGGTCCCGGTCGCTGAGCTACCGCCTCCAGTTGCTGTTGAATTGCGCCTACGTGGCGGGCGCAGTTTGCATTTTGAAAGCACGATTGATCCTGCTGCGCTGTCGGCGTTGATCCGTGTGGTTGACGCGGCATGATCGGCCTGGGAACCGGTGTGCGTGTGTATCTGGCCTGCGGTGTCACGGATATGCGCAAGGGGATCGCGGGGCTGGCGGCGCTGACCCAGGACGTGTTGCGACAAAAGCCTACCAGCGGGGCGGTGTTTGCGTTTCGAGGCCGTCGGGGTGATCGGATCAAGCTTCTGTTCTGGGATGGGCAAGGGTTTTGCCTCTATTACAAAGTGCTTGAGCGGGGCCGTTTCCCTTGGCCGAGCGCCAAGGATGGGGCGATGCGGCTGACCTCGGCGCAGCTTGCGATGTTGTGGGAGGGGATCGACTGGCGGCGTCCTGATTGGGGCGCTCCGCCGGCGCGCGTGGGGTGATTTTGCGCTAGGATTTACGTTATTTATATGGTGCTTTAACCTGACTTTTGGTAGTCAGGCGCATGTCGAAACACGCCGAAAACCTCCCCAATGATCCCGCCATTTTGAAGGCGATGATCGCGGTTTTGCAAGCGGAGAATGCCAAAATATCGGCTACGTTGCGCGTTCATGACCAGCTGGTTCAGGCGCTTCGCCTGCGGATCGCCAAGTTGCAGAAACTGGCCTTTGGCAAATCTTCGGAAAAGATCGAGCGCGAGATCGAACAACTGGAACTGGCGCTGGAAGACCTATTGGTCGCGGTGGCTGAAGGCGATGAAGGCCCCATCAATGAAGGGCAGGATGAACCGTCACCGGTAGCTGCCGATGCACCCGCTTTGCGGCGTCGGCCACGTGTCTCGGATGCGACCCCGCGCGAGCGTCGTGAGCTGGACCCCGGTGCCTGTTGCCCGGACTGTGGCGGCGATCTGCGCGTGGTGGGTGAGGATGTCAGTGAATTGCTCGACATGATCGCCGCCCAGATGAAGGTGATCCAGATCGCCCGGATCAAGAAGTCCTGCCGCCGTTGTGAGCGGATGGTGCAGGAGCCAGCTCCCAGCCGCCCGATCCCGGGAAGTATGGCCGGGCCGAACCTGCTGGCACATGTTCTGGTCTCGAAGTTCGACGATCACCTGCCTTTGTATCGCCAGCATGAGATCTTCGCCCGCATGGGGGCGGACATTCCCGAAAGCACGCTTGTCGGCTGGTGCGGCCGTGCCATGAAGACGCTGTCACCACTGATTGAGCAGATCGAAGCCGACATCATGGGCAGCGATTTGCTGCATGCGGATGATACGCCGATCCGGGTGCTGGATCGCTCTTTGCGCGACAAGGGGCTGGGCAAAGGTGTCAAACAAGGCCGGATCTGGACCTATGTGCGCGATCAACGTCCCTGGGCGGGGGCATCGCCACCGGGTGCTGTTTACCGCTTTGCGCCAGACTGGAAAGAAGAGCACGTTCTTGGCCACCTGGCCGAAGCGCGCGGCATCCTGCAAGCGGATGGATACAAAGGGTATGCCAAGCTCTACACGCCTGAACCCGGTGGCAAACCGCGCCTGCGCGAGGCGGCCTGTTGGGCCCACCTGCGGCGCGACTTCCATGACTTCTGGACCTCGACCAAATCCGAGATCGCCCGCGAGGCGCTCGACCGGATTGGCAAGTTCTACGACATTGAGCGCGATATCAACGGCCAGTCCGCCGAGGTCCACTATGCGGCGCGTCAAAAGCTCGGTCTGCCCAAGGTCGAGGCTTTCTTTGCCTGGTCCGAACAGCAGCTTCTGCGCATTCCGGGCAAAAGCGATCTGGCCAAGGCCTTCCGCTACGGCCTCGCGCGGCAGGAGGCCTTCAGCCTGTTCCTAGCCGACGGTCGCGTGGCCATCGACAACAATCCGGCCGAACGCGCCCTGCGCCCGATTGGAATCGGCCGAAAAAATTGGTTATTTGCAGGAGGGGATACCGGTGCAGAAACCCTCGCGCGTGCAATGACCGTCATTGAAACCGCCAAGCTGAACGGTCTCGACCCACTGGCCTATCTGGCAGACATCCTCGACCGTATCCACGATCACAAGATCAACCGGCTGGACGAATTCCTGCCGTGG
>NZ_QQVY01000026.1 GCF_003590715.1 Paracoccus sp. JM45 | reverse complement strand
TTCACGTGGGTAGCGAAAGCCCTTCAGGGGCGGCAAATCGATTGGAATGTTCATCAGGCAGACATACCTCTACCAAACCCAGTCAACAACTTGGCAATACCTCGTAGAGACATCAAATGAATCAAGCTGAGACAAAGTTCCTTCTATTTCCGACATCTGCCAACTCTGTCGATAGATCGGTGATGCGATATACGACCAGATGCACGACCTCTCCCTGACGCTGGACGCGTCCGGCCACAGCGATCATGCCCGACGAAAGAATGACCCGACGATAGGCCTCAAAGACCTTCGGCCAGACGACGAGATTGGCGATGCCTGTCTCGTCCTCGAGGGTGATGAACATGGTGCCCTTGGCAGAGCCGGGGCGCTGGCGGAGGAGCACCAGTCCTGCAACCTCGCACCAGTGCCGGTTGGGTGCTGACATCGTGTTGGCGCAGGTCTGGATGCGGCGCTGTGTCAGGCTGGCGCGCAGAAAGGAGAGGGGATGCTGGCGCAGACTCAGGCCGGTATGGCCGTAATCCTCGACCACCTCGCGACCGGCGGTCATCGGGCGCAGGGGGACGGTGGGTTCTTCAGGCAGCGTTGCAGCAAACAAGGGGAGGTCGTCATTGCGCAGACCCCTAAGGGCCCAGATGGCATCGCGACGGGCAAGCCCGAAGGACGGCAGGAAACCGTCAGCCTCGGCGATGCGGGTCAGAGCGGCGATGGGCGCGCTGGTGCGACGGCAGAGATCGGCAAGGCTGGTGAAGGGCTGATCGGCGCGGACGGCCAGAATGGCCTCTGCATGGGTCTGTGAAAGACCTTTGACCATGCGCAAACCAAGCCGGACAGCAAACCCGTTGCCCGCAGGTTCCAGCGTGCAGTCCCAATCCGAGGTGGCGATGCAGATCGGGCGGATCTGAACGCCGTGGTCGCGGGCGTCGCGGACGATCTGGGCGGGGGCGTAAAAGCCCATCGGCTGGCTGTTCAGCAACGCCGCGCAGAAGGCATCGGGGTGCCAGCATTTCAACCATGCCGAGGCATAGGCGATCAGCGCAAAGCTGGCGGCGTGGCTTTCGGGAAAGCCGTAGCTGCCAAAGCCCTCCAGCTGGCGGAAGGTGCGTTCGGCGTAATCGCGGGGATAGCCGCGGGTGACCATGCCCTCGACCAGCTTATCACGGAAGGCACTGACGCCGCCGGTCATCTTGAAGGTCGCCATGGATTTGCGCAGCAGATCAGCCTCGCCCGGGGTGAAGCCAGCGCATTCAATGGCAACGCGCATGGCCTGTTCCTGAAACAGCGGCACGCCGAGGGTCTTGCCCAGAACCTTCTCCAGTTCCGGTGTCGGGTAATCGACAGGCTCCAGTCCGGCGCGGCGGCGCAGATAGGGGTGGACCATATCGCCCTGGATTGGGCCGGGGCGGACAATGGCGACCTGCACCACCAGATCGTAATAGGTGCGCGGCTTCAGACGCGGCAGCATCGACATCTGGGCGCGGCTTTCGATCTGGAAGGTGCCAAGCGTGTCGGCCTTGCGGATCATCGCATAGGTGCGCGGGTCCTCGGCGGGGATGGTGGCCAGATCATAGCGGATGCCCTTATGGGCCGCGATCAGGTCCAGCCCGCGACGCATGCAGGTCAGCATGCCCAATGCCAGCACATCGACCTTCATAAAGCGCAGCGCGTCGATGTCATCCTTGTCCCATTCGATGATCTGGCGATCGGCCATGGCGGCGGGTTCGATCGGGACCAGATCGTCCAGCCGGTCATGGGTCAGCACGAAGCCGCCCGGATGCTGGGACAGGTGGCGGGGAGTGCCGCGCAGCTGTGACGCCAGATCCAGCGTCAGGCGCAGGCGGCGGTCGGCGGGGTTCAGGTTCAATTCGCGCAGCTGGTCATCGGTGATGCCATCCTCGGACCATGACCAGATCTGCTTGGTGATGGCACCGATCAGATCTTCGGGCAGACCCAAGGCCTTGCCGACATCGCGCAGCGCACCTTTGGAACGGTAACGGATCACCGTGGCACAGAGGGCGGCATGGCTGCGACCATAGGTCTGATAGACCCATTGGATCACCTCCTCGCGGCGTTCATGTTCGAAGTCGACATCGATATCGGGGGGCTCGTGGCGTTCCTCGCTAATGAAGCGTTCGAACAGCAGGTCGTTGCGGTCCGGATCGATCGAGGTGATGCCCAGCACATAACAGACCGCCGAATTGGCCGCCGACCCGCGCCCCTGACACAGGATGCCGCGGGATCGCGCAAAGCGGACGATGCTGTTCACGGTCAGGAAATAGGGCGCGTAATCCAGTTTGGCGATCAGGCGCAGCTCGTGGGTCAAGCTGGCAGCGACCTTGGACGGGATGCCTTCGGGATAACGGGTGGCGGCACCCTGCCATGTCAGACCGGCCAGCGTCTGTTGCGGGGTCATTACGGGATTGTCGCGTTCCTCGGGGTATTGATAGCGCAGCTCGTCCAGCGA
The DNA here is from genome assembly GCF_003590715.1 of Paracoccus sp. JM45. Classification (GTDB taxonomy): domain Bacteria; phylum Pseudomonadota; class Alphaproteobacteria; order Rhodobacterales; family Rhodobacteraceae; genus Paracoccus. The sequence continues at coordinate 19,853 of NZ_QQVY01000026.1, read as the reverse complement.
GAAGCGGCAGCGGCTCGCGATCTGCAGGCTGCGGGCCAATGCCTGCGGATGGCGGGCGAACAGGCGATGCATCTCGGACGGGAGCTTCAGGTATCGGTCGGCATGGCGTTCGCGGCGAAAGCCCAAGGCGTCGACCGTGGTGCTGTGGCGGATGGCGGTCAGCACGTCCTGCAGGATGCGGCGCGACGGTTCATGGAACAGCACATCATTGGTGATGACGGTGGCGATACCCAGCTGCGCGGCAAGGTTCGACAGATCATGCAGGCGCAGCTGGTCATTGGGGCGGCGGCGCAGGGTCAGCGCCAGAGACGCACGGTCGCCAAAGCTGTCGCGCAGACGTCGCAGGCGCAATCCGCACAGATCATCCGCAGTGTCGGGGATCAGCACGGCCAGCAGGCCGTCGCTGTATCGCTGCAGATCGTCCCACTCCAGATGACAGTCGCCTTTGCCGGCGCGTGCCTTGCCGACCGACAGCAGACGACACAGGCGGCTATAGGCGGCGCGGTCGGTCGGATAGACCAGCACCGACATCCCGCAGCGCAGGTCCAGCCGGCAGCCGATGACCAGCCGGACGCCGGTGTCTTTGGCGGCCTCATGGGCGCGGACGATCCCGGCAAGGCTGTTGCGGTCGGTGACGGCCATGGCCTTGATGCCCATCAGGGCGGCGGTGGCAAACAGCTCTTGCGCCGAAGACGCGCCGCGCAGGAACGAGAATGGCGAGGTGACCTGTAGCTCGGCATAGCTCATCCGAAGATACCGTGGATAAACCATCGGTGCGATCCTGTGGCGGTATCCTCGCCATCACCGGCACGGAAGATCCAGAAGCGTTCGCCTGCCTCGTCCTCGATGCGGAAATAATCGCGCACGGCGGCCAGTTCGGCGTCACGCTTCCACCATTCGCCAAAGATCCGTTCCGGTCCGTCCGCGCGGCACACCTTATGGCGCACACCTCGCCATGAGATCCAGTTCGGCGGATGGTCGGGCAACAGCGCCATCGTCTCGATCTGTTCGGGACGGGGCAGCAGGCGCGACGGGCGGGGCCAGTGGTTCGGCCAGTTAGCACCCTGATCGGGTGCCAGCGCCGCAATCCGCGCCACGGACCGTTCCGGCACATCGCTGGCCACCGGCGTCAGGCGATAGACAGCGCGGGCCCCGACACGGTTGGCCAGCGCATCGACCAAACCCGACAGATCAGACGCTGCCGGTTCCAGCAGGCTGGAGGTCTGGCGGCTGACCAGCGGTTCGGCAATGGTCGCGGTCAGGGTCATGATCTCGATCCCGAAGCCCGGATCGAGGGTCTGTATCTTGTCGCACAGCAACCGCGTCAGGCGCTTGGGGTCGCGTTGCGGGGCCGCCAGCCCGACGCGCAGGGTCTGGATGTCGCTATCGACACGCCAGCACAGCAGATCCAGACGCCGTGCCCCCAGCCCCTGCTGTTCCAGCGCAAGGCAGAGATCGGTTACCAGCTGGCTGATGAAGCGGGCAATGGTCTCGGCGGCGGCGATAGGTTCGGCAAAGCTGCGGCGGGTCTCGATCAGACCTGCGGGGCGCAGGGGTGTGACGGGTTCGGCGCAGTCGCCCATGGCCTGATCCAAGCGTCGACACAGCTCGGGGCCGAAACGCAGGGTCAGGGGCGCACGGGGTGTGGTCAGCAGATCATTGATGGTCTCAAATCCCAGATCGGACAGTCCTGCAGTGATGACAGGCGATAGGCGCAGCGCTGAGAGGGGCAGAGCGGAAATCCGGGTCTCATGCGGTTCACCAAGATAGACAGGATCGGCCAGATGGCGGGCCAGCGCGTGTGCTGCCCCCCATGTATCGGCAATGGCGATGCGGGCGGTGATGCCCGACAGGGTCAGCCGCCCCAGCAGGGCGTCCAGCATCGCAGCCTCACCGCCATGCAGATGGTCGGCGCCGGTCGATTCGATCACCACCCCGTCGGGGGGATCCGCGGCGACAATCGGGCTGAAGCGTTGCATCACCCAAAGCGCCAGCCGCTCAAGGCTGTCGGTATCGCCCTGAGGATCGGCGGGGCGGACATCCAGATCCGGCACCAAGGCCTGCGCCTTGGAAATGGCCATGCCGACCCGCAGGCCGGCTGCCTGTGCCACATCGCAGGCAGCGGTGACCACACGGCGGTTACCCACCCGTCCGGCCAGCACCAATGCCCCCTCAGCCGAAGCTGTGATATCGCCCGCCTGCCGACGCAGCCGGTCGATCGGCCAGTTCGGCAGGCAGACCGAGATGACCCGCGCCATCACATCCCTCCAGCTCGATATCAAAGGATTCACCGGCGCGGGCGCGGATCAACTCGATCAGCCAGCGCGGCCGCCCGATGCCAGCTACAGGCAGCGGGCTTGAAGGCAGCACAGACACCCGCCAGCGGGTCATAGCCGCCGTGGGCTGGCCGAAATCGCCGGCATCCATCTGCCGCCGCCAGCGGCGCAAAGCGATGCCGGTGGTCCCCGAGGCCTTGGCCGCCAGATGCAACCGGCGCGAGGCGGTCATCGACAGATTCGCCACATCGGCCACCACCGCGCCCAAGCCACCATGTCGCAAGCCTTCCTCCATACAGGCCAGCACGGCCATGTCATCGCCCGCCTCGACATAGATCACCCGTTCGGGGGACAATCCCGCCTGCTCCAACCCCGGCGCAAAGAGATCGGCCTGCGTGACACACCAGAGCACCGGCCCCGTCAGCCGCGCCGCGATGCCCGCGGCAAAACAGGCCGCCGCAGCCCCGTCCACCGCGCCATTGCCGCCGCCCGCGACCTCGTGCAGGCAGCCGATCGCCAGACCGTTCTGTGGCAGTCGCTGGTCCAGATCGGGGACATCGAAAGGCAGGACCTTGCGGACATGCGTCTCCATCCCCTCCAGATGGGCAATGCGGGCGCGAAGTGCTGCGATGGTGGGCGTTGGATCGGACATGACAGGGCAGGGTGCTTTGCCGGTGAGGGTTGCGGGTATAAGTTCCTGTTTTGTTCTTACTGCGACGTTCTGTCAACCGCAGTCGCGGTAAATGCGATTATCCGGACCTTAAAATGCGGCTCCGGGGTTAGGATGGGGAACGGGTATACAGGAGGCGTCGATGTGCAATCTTTACAACCTGACCACCAACCAGCAGGCCATCCGCGACTTCGTGCAGGTGGCCCATGACGATCTGGGCAATCTCGAGCCGGACCTGAACGTCTATCCCGACCGTCCCGCGCCCGTGGTGCATCAGACCGGTCAGGGGAGGGTTCTGACCTCGATGACATGGGGGATGCCGACACCGCCGCAGTTCCTGAAGACACCTGATGCGCCGGACACCGGCATCACCAACATCCGCAACACCGCCAGTCCGCATTGGCGCCGGTGGTTGGGGCCCGAAAACCGCTGTGTGATCCCCGCGACCTCATTCTCGGAATATGGCCAGAAGCCCAATCCGGTGACCAAAAAAAAGCCGCTCTGCTGGTTCGCGTTGAATGACGAACAGCCGTTGTTTGTCTTCGCGGGAATTTGGACGGACTGGCAGGGGGTGCGCGGCTCCAACCGCAGCCCACGTGTAGGGGATCATAAGCTGTTTGGGTTTTTGACAACCGAGCCGAATGCGGTCGTGAAAGCCGTGCACCCCAAAGCGATGCCGGTGATCCTGACAACGTCGGAGGAGATCGACCTCTGGCTCAACGCAGAGTGGGATGAGGCGAAGGTGCTGCAGAGGCCGCTGCCGGATCAGGAGTTGATAAAACTGCACTCGGGATGATGGGTTCTAAATGTCGCTCGGATTGCCGATGAAGCCACAATGTAACGCCCGTCGTTTAGGGGGTTCAGCGCACTAATAACTTTTACGTTCATGGTCTATTTAAAACCATCGCGTCCCGTTCCGGGATGTCGATCTGCATCCCGAGCGCGTCTGCGAGTGAACCGGCCTGTTCTGCGATGGCATCGCCAATGCGCTTGCGCTGAGGGCCACTCATGTCGTGAACCCTTGCAACGATGGTAGCGACGATTTCGCGGAGGCGTTTTAGTAGGGCAGGGGTTGCTCGAGGAAAGCCGATCGCAGTGATGAATGTGGCAAGGTCCTCAGCTGTAATCTCGTCGGTCATTCGCGCCTGCCCGATGTTGAACGACATTTGATGCACCACCTGATCATCAAGCAGGATGGGCGCAACATCATAGACCGGAGCGAGTTCGGGTCGTGAGCCGATGTGCAGCAACGCATGGTTCTTGGCGTGGTTGTCCGTGTTGCCAAGCAGCAGGTTGACCAAGGTAATCTCGAGGAAAGCCAGTCGTGCACGTCCGGGCTGAGCCGTCTGCGCCAGAACCTGTCCGATCGCGCGGGCGTCAAAGCAGCGGGTTTCGATACCGTTGCGCTGGTATTTCAGCTGCGGTCCAAGCCCGAGCGCCTGTGCAAAGTCCTCCTGATGCAGCCGGCGTATTTCGGTGCCCTCGACGGTCCGGTCAAAGCGCGTGATCAGAAGTCCGCAGAGATCGTCATCGCCAAGCACCTCTGTCGCTGCGACCGGATGTGCCTGCGCGCCAGACATCAGCTGCATAAGCAGATGCTCTTGATGAACGCTGGTCATCTCGAAGCGGCTCGGCACCTTGAGGATATGCGTCGTCGGAACGTTTAGTCCCTGCCGTGGTAGAGCGAAGCTTCCGTCCGGAAGTCCGGTCAATGCGACCTTGCCCTGAACACCTGCCAGCGGGGAGGGATCACGAGTGTCGTCAGGCACCCGCCTGCGGTCACGCAGAGAGGTCATGATCCGCACCAGTTCATTCTGGTCGATCGGGTCATAGTCGGTCAGCAGGTTTCCGGGTGTCTTGGCCGGTCCTGTCCCGACAGGCACGCAAGAGATGGATCCCGGGCAGTCATTGCCCAGATGTTCAAGCAGTCCAACGACGTCATCGAAGTCCAGGCCGTGCCTCTGCATGATCTGTTCGCGCTGTGCATTCTCGAACAGGAGGTTCGAGAAGAAACCGCGGGTCAGAATATCCCCGAACGGCTCCTCGCGCAGAGGCAAAGAGAGGCTCATAGAGTGGGGTAGTGTGTCTGTCAGGTATCGGAAGGTCATCGCGCCGCTTCCCTGCCTTGTGAGCCGTCCTACGGCCTCTGGAAGGCCCTCGATGAACACATCCAGCTCAAGCATCGCCATGCCTATGTTCCTACGGACAGTTGGATGCCGAGATCACGGCAGAGCTGCAGCACCAGACCGACCCGCGCCGTCTCTTTACCGTTCTCGATGGCGCTGACAGTCGGGGTCGAAACACCGCTCTGCATGGCAAGCTCAGTCTGCTGCAGGCCGAGCTCCAGACGTCGGGCGCGAATTGCACGACCGAGGTCGGCGGCATTCCGGATAGTGGTCATGATAATCGCCCCATCAGAATCAATGATCGTTAATTTCTGAGGCAAGTTACTGCACGCGACCATGTTCGTAAACGATCGTTGAAATGGAGCAAGTTGTAAGCGCACGATCAACCATTTCGAGCGGTAGTGGGCGTTGTTGCACAACTCTAGACATCGAGGATTCACAACGTGAATACATACGGTTAGACAAGCCGCATGAGCAAACCGACATCCGCCCGCTACCGCACTACGAACTGGCCCATCTACACGGCTTCGCTGCGCAAGCGTGGATCACCGCTGATCTGGCTGGACAAGGAGATGATCTGGCTCGCGTGCCCTGACGGCAGCCCTGGTCGCCCTGCCGTGTTCTCGGATTCCGCGATCCAGTTCTGCCTGACGATCAGGGTTCTGTTCAAGCTGCCGCTCAGGCAAACGACTGGGATGGTGGCCAGCTTGTTGAAGATGGCGGACCTGGACTGGGCTGTCCCGGATTACACGACCCTTTGCCGACGGCAAAAGACACTGGTCGTTCAGATCCCCTTCCGGCGCGCCGATGGCCCTTTGAACCTGCTGGTTGACAGCACTGGCATCAAGTTCCTGGGTGATGGTGAGTGGCAGGCACGCAAGCACGGCGTTCAGGGCTGTCGCCAGTGGCGTAAGGTCCATCTGGCCATGGACACGGCCACCTCAGACATACGCGCAGTAGAGTTTACCCCCAGCAGCGACGGTGACAGCCCTATTTTGCCGCAGTTGCTGGGCCAGATTCCTGAAGGTAAGGAGATCGGCACCGTGACCGCCGATGGCCGATGGCGCCTACGACACCCGCCGCTGCCATACCGCCATCATCGACCGTCAGGCCACGCCGATCATCCCCATTCGAAAGAATGGACGGCCGTGGAAAGAGGACTGCCCGGCCGCGATTGCCAGAAACGAAACCCTGCGTGCCACACGGCACTACGGCCGGGCGTTCTGGAAGCGCTGGACAGGATACCACGCCCGGAGCCGGATCGAGGCAAAGATGCGGTGCCTCAAAGCATTCGGCGAACGCATTGCCGCAAGACATCCCGACAGCCAAACAGCCGAGATCCAGATCCGCCTCGCCCTCATGAACCGCTTCTCAGCCCTCGGCACCGCCGAGATCGTTCGCGTGGCCTAAAGCTGAAGGGGAAAGGGGGTCTCATGCCTCGGGCATGAATTGCGCAACAACGCCCCCTCGACCCCGGATATCCTGGTAAGGGAGGTCGCATGTCCGAAAAAAGACCCGTCAATCCCTCTGGCGGAGCGCTAATCTGCATAAATACGACGCCCATCGGGCTGTGGCCGCAGCGATTGGATCCGGCAAACTGGAACGGCAAGGTTGCGAGGTTTGCGGGGCAACCAGAGTGGACGCCCATCATGACCGTTATGACGAGCCTCTAAATGTCAGATGGCTGTGCCGGCGCCATCACATCCAGCTGCATTTCTATGGCGAGGATATGTTTCCTCTCCAGAGCAGACCGCCAAAAGAGACTGAGTAAAGCGTCGCCTGCTGCAAGGGGGGCAGGGCCGTGGTCGGGCCGGGAACACTGGACAGGCGTTGGCCTGACAAAAGCACTGTCAGCTTAAAAACTGTCACCCTGATACAGAAAGACCGCCGGACCCTTTCGGATACAGCGGTCTTGCGCATAGGTATCAGAAAATCGCCTGAAAGACGGGATCAGCGATCCTAGTTGTTGGAGGCGATGGCAGTGTTGGTGGGAACGAGGTGATCGTCACGATGGTGTCAGCAGCAATGCCGGCGCGGGTTAGTTCGACAGCCGTCATCACCAAGTCAGCGCGAACTTGCATGGTATCGACAGCTGCTGCGGTCGAGATCGTGTCGGGGCGCTCGTTGCGGGCATCGGTTGCAGCGCCGGTTGCCATGGTCAGGGCGATCATCAGGGTTTTCATTGTGTCAGTCTCCGGCAGGTTTCATTTCGGTGGAACAGCTGGTCTGTTCCGATGACTGTCAGATATCCACAATCTGCGGCAGACCGGATCCCCTGCATTCAAACTGCTGCATAAAACGACTTATTAGAGTTATAAATAAGCTCAGCTTTTAGCATTCTTTTTAGCATTGAATTGATCCCAAACATGCATTCTGCCTTTTTGTCTTGCATCTGCTAGCCACAGTTTTTTGCGCACTCCGGGCACTTCCATAGAGCTATATTGTCCGCCTGAAAACTTAGGCCAATCAATGGCTAATCCTAACTTTACCATTTCAGCCGATAGATCACGTCCATCCTGTAGATAACATTTGGCGACTGTACGACCGTATGCGTCTTGCTCGGTTACCTCTGCCCGTATTGTTTTACCCTTACATAAATTAATCAAAGCCCATTTAGCATTTTTACCGTGTGGGTGATCCATTTCGGGAGCATCAACACCAAAGAGGCGTATTTGAGTTTTTTGAATTACAACGGTATCACCATCTACCACATAGGCGCGACCTTTTAGCTTAGTGCCGATTGATTTTTTTTGTGCGCTTTGCGCCTCAAACGGCTGTCGATTTTCATAAGACGTAGTTCTAATTGGAGGGGTGTTTTTACTCCGTCCGTTTTTGTGAAAAAACACGAATAAAGCTACACCAATAAGCAATATTGCAAGTAAAATATTTTCCAGAAAATATTCCTTTTAAATAAATAATAAGCCGCATTAGCTTATATCGCACCAATGAAAAACTGAATAAACCCTCGTTTTTTGAAGTGTTTTAGCTCAGCGCTTTTTCCCATCTCCTTATTTCAAGAACTTCGTCACGGTCCTGTAACAAACGGGTCTGGTGCTGCGTATCGGTCTTCATAAGCAAAGACACATCGCGGCGTCGGATCGTCCCTTCAACATGCACCGGAGACTGACCCATGAAAACCCTTATCCTCACCGCCCTGACAGCCCTGTCGCTGACCGCTGGTATCGCTGGCGCTGCTACAAGCAGCCGAAACGAGCGTCCCGACGCCTTTACCTCGGTTATGGCTGTCGAGACGGTCCAGGTCCGCGCTGGCAGCGTGTTGACCTCGGTCGAGCTGAGCCGTGCCTCGGTGGATGCCGGTGACATTGTCACGATCACCGCTTTCCCGACCGATACGCGGGTCGCCAAGAACAATCAGGATCGCTGATCGGTAAAATTGAAAAAGGCCGCCAGCGTGACTGGCGGCCTGAACTCGTTACCCTGACCAGACACTTGGGGTATGCGAACCGGATGCAGGCCATCACGCCAGTGTGTTTGATTTTCTGCCCTATGAGCGGTGCATTTCCACAACCTGCGGCAGTGCCCGCACCCGTCATTCAAACTGCTGCATAAGAGGGCTTATCAAAAAACGAGTTTGCTGGACTGCGGCTATTTTTCCAAAAATGCCGGTCGTGCTGCGCCGTTTTAGCTCCGCTGAATTCAGCAGTTTCTCCGGTCCGGATATCGGCTTCGGGGCAGCTTTTGCGCACTGCTGCACGGCATAAGATGAACTTTTCGATACATACCCGTCCGTCACTTACCCATCGGGTTGATACATAGCGGTCCGTCACTAACCCCGGGTTTAACACATACCTGTCCGTCACTAACGGCCTGTTTGATACATACCCGTCCGTTACTACTAGCTTAGTATGCAGGGATGTATTGAACGGATCCATGGGTTTCGGGGGGATGCTTGGCGGTCTTCAAATCAAGTGCTTGGGGCGCGTTCTGCTTTTGGATGATCGCAACGCTGATTGTTGATCTTGCGGAGGCAAAATCGGGCGCTGGAACGCGCATGTTTGTCGATGCTGCAGCTGGTGAGATAAGGCCCCTCAAAAATCGCCGCTGAGCTGGGGTTTTTTCGTTTCACATGGCATTGATGAGGAAATGGTCTTTATGCGCCTCAGCGACGCTCTCAGAGCCTCTGGCGGCACATCTGGGTTGCGCTTTATCTTCCCGCCTCGCATCCGGCCTGCAAATCGGCGGTTTTTGCGGGAATGGCTGCGATGCGGTCGGCAAGCCCTGACGGCTATGCTGGACCGGATGCCCCATTTCCAGGAGGGGTCGCTGCATCGTGGCAGCTGAGAATATACATACCCGTCCGGCACTTACCCCAAGCCCGTTGTACATAGCTGTCCGGCACTTACCCTGTAAAAAATACATAGTCGTCCGGCACTTCCAGCCTGTTGTGCAGCTATGCATACCGGCGGACCTGTCAATTCTGGCGCTTTTCGCGCCGTTTTGACGGGACTAATTTGGGCGTATTTTTTGGCCGGATTTGGACGCTCCAGACCCCCTTCAAACAATCTGGATACTCAGGCTGGACTGGGTTTTTTGGGCAGGCCGCGACGCTTGGTGTTCGGGGCGGCGTAGGGCCTTTGGGACAGAGAATGCAACCCCGTCCGAAAGCGAGGACATCACGGCGTGTCGAGCGTAGAAATGATCCAAGGGCTGGCATGATGGCGGGCTCAAAAAAAAGCGCGGATTTCAGGTCCTGCCAGCTTGGAAATTGTCGCCGGAATAGCATCTGTCCGACACTTGGAAAGATAGCATTCGGGTGGGCGGAAAACGCGGGAAATCTGCCAGACGCGTGTCCCGGCTCTGGAACGCAGCAACCCCCGTGTTATCCCTCCAGCACCCTTTTGCCATAATCCCGCAGCTGTCCGGTGGGATCGACATAGCGGTAGAGGGTGACAGGCCGGATCCCCAGTTCTTTGCTCAGGCTGGTCACCGAGGTATCGGGGTTGGCCATAGCAGCTTGTGCCAGACGCACCTGCGCCTTGCTCAGGGCAAACTTGCGCCCGCCCTTGCGGCCCCGCGCCCGTGCCGAGGTCAGACCTGCCATGGTACGCTCACGGATCAGCTCGCTCTCGAACTCGGCTAAGGCGGCAAAGATACCAAAGGACAGCCGTCCAGCCGCTGTGGTGGTGTCGATGGCCGCGCCTTGGCCGGTCAGGACCTTCAACCCGATCCCGCGCTCTGTCAGTAGGGTCACGGTCTTCACCAGATGATGCAGGCTGCGTCCCAGCCGGTCGAGTTTCCACACGGTCAGCACATCACCCTCGCGCAGCGCCTTGAAGCAGGCGTGCAGTCCTAGCCGGTCATCCTTCTTGCCGGACGCCTGATCGGAATAGATCTGGTCCTGCGCCACCCCTGCCGCAATCAGGGCGTCATGCTGCAGGTCCAGCGACTGCCGCCCGTCTGCGGTCGAGACCCGCGCATAGCCGATCAGCATGTGTCACAAACCTGCGATTGTGACACACTCAAAATCCTGCTGCGTCCAGCCATCAAAGCCGCTCCTTATCCCGTGTCTCAATCAAAGATAAGCGAACCATAGATCCCTTGCAAAAGAAACGGTGATATCTGGAAAACACCCGGCAGGCTTTCCCCCCTTGAGCAGCAGATAGTCGCGCAGCTCGTCGGCATCGTCCCAAGACACCTCCATGGACTGCAATACCTTCAGGAGGCTCTTGGAGGGCTTCTGGACGGCCTCACGGGCCTTGTCCATGACTTGCCCCATAGGTTTCCGGAGGCAGGTGCTCACGGGCCGTCAGCTTGCGTCTGAAGCCCCGTTCGATCTTGGCATCGAGGTTGGTGGCACACCAGGCCGCCCAGGAGGTCTGCAAGGCGGAGTATTCGTTCCGCTCCCCCGTGGCCCCCTTCAGCTCGTTCAGGGGCTTCTGGGTCAGCCGGTTTAGCTCTTCGTGTCAAAGGCTAGGAACGGACAGAGTAAGATACAAAGCATTCAAATACAGGCTGTAGCCCAAGCTTAAAATCCAGATGGCCTTCGGCTCGCTAGCTGCGTATAATTATTGTGCAGAAATAACGGTTGGTCTTACTGTATTTTTTGCTCAACCTCAAAGCGATAGAAAATGCAAAATTTATTGAAAATTAGGAATAGGTAATGAACTTTGAAGAAAAAACTTCAACGTGGTCAGAAAAAATTATTCCTCAATTTAGACAGCGAATGGAGGGATCTGAAGGAATAGTTTTAATATCGGCCCTAGGTGCTATTGAGTATGCCGTTATTACAACAATTGCCAGTGGAAGTTACAGTGAAATATCTGATCCAATAGTGGCAAAAGTGATGAATTTTTCCATGGTTGTTTTATGCATTGTCATCGGCCTGACGTTTTTAGTAGGCGTGTTAATATACGTATTGGATGTTACTCAAGTTTTTGATTTGGGGCATACGCCTCCGGCTTGGGTAATAATACTATCAAAACTATATTTCGCCGTAATAACAGCTGCACTAATCGGTTTTGTAATAGCATCATTTGTGAAAGGGATAAATCCTTTCATAGCGGAAAAGCCAGAAAGCCTAGGCATTGGTCAGTACATATTTTTGATTTCATATGTCGCATCTATTTCTATTATAGTCGTTAATGGTTTTATTGAAAACAGGTGGGTATTTCTTGTTATGTACATGCTCATAGCGTTTGGTTCTTTGTGCTTCTTTGCGGATATTTTTCGAAATGCGAAAAAGGAATCTTATATAAGTAATGCTAAGTATTGCTACTCTTTATATGCATACGAAAAAAGCTATGAAAAGGCGATTGATGACGTTGCGTGTATTAATTTAGGTAAGTTAAATTTTATTACGAATACACCTTAATAATTTAAATACTCTAGGCTCTGGACCTATTAATTTACATCCAGAATATGACGATTGCAGCGATTGCGATCGCAGATGCGAAGGTGTAGGCGCAGCGGTCGTAGCGAGTGTGGATACGCCGCCAATCCTTGAGTTTGCCAAACATGTTCTCGATCTTATGGCGCTTTTTGTAGAGCCTTTTGTTATGGGGAATTTGAACTTTCCTGTTGGATTTTGAGGGGATACAGGCCTCGATCTGACGATCGGCAAGAGCGGCGCGGAACCAGTCGGCGTCATAACCCTTGTCAGTGAGAAGCGCCTTCGCGGGAGGCAGAGACGACAACAAGGCCGCAGCACCGGTATAATCGCTCACCTGGCCTGCGGTCAGAAACAGGGCGCGGGGTCTGCCTTGACTGTCGCAGACCGCATGCAGTTTCGAGTTCAGGCCGCCTTTGGTGCGTCCGATAAACCTGGGCAGAGCCTCTTTTCAAGCAGGCTGGCTGCTGTTCTGTGTGCCTTCAAGTGGGTGGCATCAATCATGATCTCATCTGTCTCCCCGCCGCCTTTTGCAAGCTCGACCAGGATGCGGCCAAATACCCCCATCTCGCTCCAGCGAATAAAGCGGTTATAAATTGTCTTGTGAGGTCCATAGCTTGCGGGCACGTCGCGCCAGCGCAGGCCGTTCCGGATCACAAAGATGATGCCGCTGATGACCCGACGGTCATCAACACGCGGCACTCCGTGCGAGAGGGGAAAGAAAGGCGATATCCGCGCCATTTGCGCTTCAGAAAGCAGGAATATATCGGTCATCGTGGTACCCCCTTGGTGCCACGAGTGAACCAGCGAGTTCCAGAGATCGCAAGTAACTTAATAGGTCCAGAGCCTAGAAATGGGATTTTTCTAAAATAAAATATTTACATTCTGCCTTTGCAGGATTTTAATTTATGTTTTCGGAATGAAGGAGGCCCTTCTAGAGGGGCGTGCTTCTGCCGATAGCTTAATAAAAATGCTAAAATATATGTTGACTTTTTTAAAGGTGATCGCATGGAAAATATAGATAATAAAAAAAATAAAGTTGATGTTCCCACTTGGCAGGATGTTATTCCTCTAGCACAAGATATAGATTCTTGGGCGACCCGTGTAGGTGCAATTGCTGTTATACAAACTCTATCAAAAGTATCAGGTGGAAATAACGAAAATTTAAATCTTCGAAATAACTTATTAGTAAAGGAAAATATTTTAGCAACGCAAGAAGGAGGAGTCACTGCGGGTATAGGATTGTTGGCTATAGCTATTTTGCTCATTCTAAGCTTTAACCCGCTCATAAAAAGCTATGCCAGAGCTAATAAGTACATAGATTATCAAGCTATTCCTACAAAAGTAGCTATTGTCCAAGTTAGTATTATGATAGCAGCGGTAACGACTACAATGCTATCAGTTCCTTTTACGTCGGCTTTATTTTATTTTATAATGAGTCCATTCGGTATATCCTTACTTTTTGTGTGTACAACAGTGATGATAGTAATAAATATAATTAAAAGCTCAGTATTTCCTGTGCCCCGTAATTGGGTAGAGAAATTTATGTTTATAGCTTTGGCAATAGTATCTATAACTATAAGTGTGATGATATTTGATCATATATGGAATTCTTATTCGGACAAGCGTTTTTTAAGTGCTATTACCTTGATTATTACCTCTGTAGTATGTCCTGTAATTTGTATGATTACTTATGCGTTTGCTTATGTGTTTAATGACAAAAAGTAGTATCAATAATAATGCTGCATTTACGTTGACGGTATTACCATCTGGAAAGGAAAAGCCAGCCGCCGCAATGAGCGCCCCGATGCCTTCACCCCAGCTGTGGCTGTCAAGACGGTCCAAGTCCGCGCTGACAGCGTGATGACCGCTGTCGAACTGATCCGCGCCAACATCGATGCGGATATGCTCGTCACAATCACCGCTTTCCCGACCGATACGCGGGTCGCCAAGAACAATCAAAATCGCTGATCTGCTTTGATCACAGATTTAAGCTATGCGTTACCTCGACAAGCAGCCTCACAGGGCTGCCTGTTTGCTATTTATGTTCCTGTACTGCCAACAACATGCTTTCACGCCTCCACGGGCCTCTCAGGCGCTCTGAGGGGCAAATGTGGCGGCTATTTCCGGCAGCCCTCGGTGCTGCAGCGCCGCCGGTGAGACTCGCGTCCTGCCAGAGTCGAACATCGGATCTGTCTGACCGTCTGCCGCGGAGCTTTTTTCCGGTCTGTCATGTTCACGTGGCAGGCAATGTCAAACCTGTTCATGGCATTGGTTCAAAACACAGCACGGAGGCCAGAATGCAATTTTGGTATACATCGCGCATATCCTGCAAACGAAACACCCCCCCTCGGCGCCTAGCTTCAGACGGGTTTGGAATGGTAAGCTAGCAGGAAATGCGTTCTGGCAGCGTTACACATGCCAGATGCCGGTTTTTGCCCGCGATGGCTGGCGTTTTCGGGGTTTTGCGGAGGGTTACAGCGCGGGGGCGGTTTTTCCCCCTGTTTTGGGCGGCATTCCCACAACCTGCGGCAGACCCCGAGGCTCCCATCGGATCTGCTGCATAAAACCCGTTATTAGTAAGCGTTCTCAGGAGGGCACTGTCGGTTCAGCTTGACGGCTTGAAGTTCCACGTCAGCAAGTCGTCGAGGCGGCTTTGCGGATGGTAACCCCCCATTTTTAATGGGGATCACCCGCAGAATTCATGCAGCTGTTTTCAGTTTCATAGCCGGGGTCATCCCACCGATGCCCATGTTGGGTCGCTCCTTGTTATATGTCCACAGAGCATGCCAAGTTGTTGATGGTCGAATGTAGGGATGGTTGTTCGGCTCTTTTACGAGGCCATTTCTCGGGCATAGTCGGCCCACAAGCAGAGCGCATTTTCCCAGGCGTGGCGATAGGATTTTGCGGATAGGCGGTAGCGGCGGGGACGGAAGATCAGGTTGATCTGATCCTGGGCGGACAAGAAGCGTTGTGCCTGCCTTTGCGACACTACCTCAAATATACCGATCCATGGGAAAATCTGGCCCGTGAAAATTGCAACTGCGATCACGGTAAGCTTGCGGATGCCTTCCGTTCGTTCTGCACCCAAAAGGGTATCAAATTGAGCGCAGAAAGCATCGAAACGATGTTTGTGAACTTCTGTAAAAGCCAGATCCGGATATAAGTAATACCGTTCAAAAGTCTGTTTGTGGAAGAACATTTAGGGCCTTGGGCTCCGATGTCCCAAGGCCATGTATGAAAATCCAGATTATTAATTCTTAATCAAATTAATGACTGCCACCAGAACGATACCGTAAAGTACGTGACCCACTAGAGCGACCCAGGTAATCCCCGTAAATCCGAGAAAAAATGGCAGTCCTGCAATAAGTGTGATGCCTCCGATTGCAAATATCCAAAGACCGAAACCATAGATCGCAGATGGCACGAACCAGCCAAAGCGATCAGCAGTCAACTTTGTCCAAATTGGCTTAAAGATAAACAGCCAACCAATTGGATATCCGATAAGGCCGACCACATAAAAATGAACAAAATATCCTGCAAAGTTCCCAGAGGGTAGTCCGAACGTACCTAACAGACTTTTGGCCAATCCATGTGGTGATAGGGTCGAAAACCCTAGTGCTGGACTGATCGTTTGCCCCCAAAGATCAAAAGCGACTGTCGCAAAAAAACCAGCTATGAACATCAGTCCAAGAGTAGAAAAATTAGCAAAGGGAAAACCTCGATCCTGTCTAACAGTACTTTTTTTCATTTGATTAACTCCCTTGATTTTCATACCGATACTCTACCAAGATACGAAATATGGTATATTTTTAAGCCATTTGGCATAAATATTTTATGAGTGGTTTTGAGGCAGATGGAACGCTGTCGAACGCTTGTTATTTGTTCAGGGCTTGCCGTCTCTGCAGTGAGACCATGACATAACCTATAAGAGTGGCCATCCCGACATGCCCGATAAAGGACGATTGCGTGTACGGGCCAAAGCCCATCATGAAGGTGCGTCCGACGACTGGGGCTAGCAGGCCTTGAGCCACAAACCAAAGAATAAACCCTGCAATCACACCTGAAAGAATAAGACTCGTTCGGGCCAAAATATGCGTTAACCATACAAATCCAGAAAACCCGATGACACCGATTGTAAAGTGAACGAGAAAACCGGCCCAATACGGTACAGTAACTCCAGATGCTATTTTAATGAGAGCTATAACTAAGTTTGCCGGGCCAAGAGCAACGCCGAACAGTATTGGCGAAACCAACCATGCGTAAATCTCGAATGAAATTTCGCCCAGAAATCCGGCAATAACCAAGTTTCTTAGCGTGTGTGTAGTCAGCATTTCATTATATCTTTCTGTTTTTCCGCGAGCGGTCACAAGACAGTTGAAAGCCAATACGAATAATATTTGATTTTTGTTACTTGTCATAAAAAATATTTTAAATTGGTAATCTCTGAACCTGATATTTTTTTCGTCGCCAGTTTTAATGATTTCCACGTTTTTCAGAAACCTTTTCATGGACCTGTAGCAAAGGGGTCTACGGCTGCGTATCGGTCTTCATAAGCAAAAAACACATCGGGGCGTCGGATCGTCCCTGCAACATGCACCGGAGACCTGACCCATGAAAACTATCATCCTCACCGCCCTGACCGCTTTGTCGCTGACCGCTGGCATCGCTGGAGCTGCCACCAACAGCCGCAACGAGCGTCCAGATGTTTTATTTCGGCTGTGGCTGTCGAGACGGTCCAGGTCCGCGCTGACAGCGTGCTGACCTCGGTCAAGTTGAGCCGCACCTCGGTGGATGCCGGTGACATTGTCACGATCACCGCTTTCCCGACCAAGACCCAAGTCGCCAAAAATAATCAGGACCGCTGATCGGTAAAATTGAAAAAGGCCGCCAGCATGGCTGGCGGCCTGAACTTGTTACCCTGACCAGACACGTGGGGTATGCGAACCGGATACAGACCATCACGCCAGTGTGTTTGATTTTCTGCCCTATAAGTGCAGCATTCCTACAACCTGCGGCAGACCCATGCCCTCTACAGGAACCGCTGCATAAGACGACTTGTGAAAATTTTTAAAAACGGCGTTTTTGAGCGATTATCATTATATCAGGGTCGAATTAGATGTGAGCAGCATTGCAGGGCCGTGCCAAGCTTCGTAGGCAGTTACACAATTGCTGTTATCTTGGAACTAATTGCATGATCATATTAGCTCGCATCGCCGCTTCGCTTGTCGTGGGCTTTGCGCGTGCCGTTACTGCTGTGCGCGGTGTGTGGTGCGGAACCGCGCCGGTGCCGGGACAACGCATCTATTTTGCCAATCACAACAGTCATGGCGATTTCGTGTTGGTCTGGACAGTACTGCCATCTGCGCTCCGACGCCGCACAAGGCCTGTTGCAGGCGCAGATTATTGGCTAACCTCAGCTCTGAAGGCCTTCGTCGGTAAAGACGTGTTCAACGCTGTGCTTATCGATCGAAATCCGAAAACACGCACCGATAATCCCGTCGAGCAGATGAGCGATGCCTTGAAAGGCGGCGACAGCCTGATCCTATTTCCCGAAGGCACGCGCAACACCGGACCGACACGGCTTCTGCCGTTCAAATCGGGAATGTTTCACCTTGCTACGGCGAACCCGGATATCGACATAGTTCCGGTCTGGATCGAGAACCTCAACCGCGTGATGCCCAAGGGAGCGCTGGTGCCTATTCCGCTGCTCTGCACCGTCTCTTTCGGCGCGCCCATCAGGTTGGTAGCAGGCGAGGCCAAGGCGGAGTTTATCGCACGAGCCGAAAGCGCGCTTATTTCATTAGCACCTGACAAAAAGAACTGACATGGAATCACATTTCACCATGCTCCTCGGCGTCATTCTGGCCGTTCTGCTGACAGCTACGGGCGCGGCGCAGCTTCTGAAACGGCGGATGGGGGCGGACAATCTTACGATCCAGAACCTCACTGCACGGATCAATGCGTGGTGGGTCATGGTCGCTGTCATAGGCGTCAGCTTCCTTGGCGGGACGGCAGGGGTGGTGATCCTCTTTGCCATCTGCTCCTTCGCGGCGCTGCGCGAGTTTCTGACACTGACCAACACTGCGGCGGCAGATTATTGGGCGCTGGCTGCTGCTGTATTCGTTGTGCTGCCGCTTCAATATCTTGCCGTTGGCATGGGATGGTACGGGTTCTATTCCATCTTCATCCCGGTATATGCGTTCTTATTGATGCCAATCCTCTCGGCAATACGCGGACAATCAGAAAATTTTCTGATCCGGGTCTCCGAAGCCCAATGGGCACTGATGATTGCCGTCTTCTGCATCTCGCATGTGCCCGCGCTACTCAGCCTGACGATCCCCGGCTATGAGGGGAAAAACCTGTTTCTGATCTTCTTCCTGATTGTCGTCGTGCAGTCTTCGGATGTCTTGCAATATATCTGGGGCAAGCTGCTGGGCCGACGCAAAATTGCGCCAAACCTTTCACCCTCCAAGACACTGGAGGGGCTGCTAGGCGGCATTCTGAGCGCCAGCCTGTTGGGTGCGGCGTTGTTCTGGGTTACACCATTCTCTGTTTTGCAGGCATTCGCACTGTCGTTGATCATCACACTTATGGGCTTCTTTGGCGGGCTGGTTATGTCCGCGATCAAACGCGACCGCGGGGTCAAAGATTGGGGCCATCTCATTCCCGGACATGGCGGGTTCATCGATCGACTGGATTCAGTAATTTTCTCGGCCCCGATCTTCTTCCACGTTGTCCGGTTTTATCGGGATCTACATTGAATATCGCGCGGCTCATGGCCTCAACCCCGCTACATGTCGCGGCCGGATTCATTGCGATGGGCAGTTGGGCTATATTCGCCAATTCAGGCCACGGCCTTCGCGCCATGCTGGCCGCGGGGCTGGTGCAAGGGCTTGTTTCGGGAACATTGACGCTAGGGCTGAAGCGATCTGTGGATTGGATGCGTCCACGTATGGCGCGTGGACTGGGCTATTGTGTACCGCCGCTGCTTGCGATCTGTGGATCCGCCATATTGCTGGTATCGGCCCATTGGCTAAGCGGAACGCCAGAGATTGCGCGGACAATCGCCGTGCCGCTTGGCGTGTCACTTCTGTATATCCTTGCCTACAATATTTTGCGCCAAAACCACACGTGGTCAAAGTCTGACAAGAAAGAACCCAATGGTTGATCTGAAAAACCGCCGCCCACTAGGCAGCCGTGACACGAAATGGGCCACACGCTGTGCCGGTGCGCTTGCAGACAAGGGTGTTACGCCAAACGCCATATCGCAGGCCAGTATGGGGGCAGCGCTTGTGGCCGGTCTTGCCTTTGCCGCAAGCGGGTACGTGGAAAGCATAGTCGGCTCCGGAATGCTTTTAATCCTGGGGGCATTTTTTTGCCAAATACGACTGCTGTGTAACCTTTTTGACGGCATGGTTGCGGTCGAAGCAGGCCAAAGCGCGCCTGACGGACCGCTTTGGAACGAATTTCCCGATCGCGTGTCCGATCTGCTGATCTTTGCCGGGGCCGGTCTGGGCACGGGGCATCTTGCATTAGGACTGGCTGCCGGTGCGATGGCAGTGCTGACCGCCTATACCCGCGAGCTGGGCGCGGGGCTTGGCCTGCCGCCCGACTTCAGCGGTCCCATGGCCAAGCCACAGCGCATGGCAATAGTGACAGGCGCTGCAGTTTTGGCAGTGTTCGAACCATTTCTTGCGACTTCGGGCATTGTGCTGACAGCAACGCTGTGGATCGTCGCCATTGGCGCGGCTTTCACGACTCTGCGGCGTAGTGCACTTATTCGGGCGAGGCTGTTGGAACGGGATTGAGGCATGAATGTCTTTTGACCTGCTACGGGATTTTTCCTCCACCGTCGATTAGAGTCTGGCCCAACTTGAGGACGGACAATGAAGCGAACGAGATTTACGGACGAACAGATCATCGGCATTCTG
>NZ_QQVY01000025.1 GCF_003590715.1 Paracoccus sp. JM45 | reverse complement strand
GACCGCACGAGCGCGGACCTCAGGAGAGTAGCGATTTGCCATTTTGCTTTTTGTCATAACCATCATCCTTACTTAAGTTGATGGTCTCCGACAGACCCGGGGCGATTCATGGATGTCGAGTGGATTGGCCCACAGGCAATTCTCCATGCCGCGCTTGGCATCCTCGACCCAAGCCTCGATCTTCGAGGTTGCCAGATCGAAGGATTGGCTCGCCTCCGCCACCGTTGTCTTGCCCTGAATAATTTCGATCACCAGAGCTGTGTTGCGCTTGTCAGTCCAACGTTCGATGCTGTCCTCCATCGTCATACTCATCGCTACCTTCTCGTTTGCAGCATGAGCAGATTATCAGTGGGTCAATATATTTCACGACATAGCTATCGGACTGCCCTTGCGACCCGAAAAGAACCGATCGTCATCGTAATGGGATGCTGCTTCATTTGGCGGATGCAAACCGCCACTCAAGCTTCAATTCAGGAAATATTCAGGATGCACTCGATATACCTTTGAACTCGGCGGCTAGATAGAGATATTATGGAGATCGCAGGGACGAAGGCTGAAATTGCGCCGGAAGGCTGTCGTGAAGTTTTCCGTTGATGAATAGCCTGCAAGATATGCAGCACGGGAAATTATCACGCCATCTTCGCCGAGCGCGCGATAGGCGCATGCCAAACGCTCTTGGCGCAGGTAGTCGCGGATTGTCAAATCGAACGCGGCCTTGAACTTTCGCTGCAAGGAACGACGGTTCATTCCAAGATGCGCTTCAAGAAACTCGATGCTGATGCTCTGGTCGAGTAAATGTTCATGCAGGTACAATCGGATCCGCTCGGCGATCGTTGAGAGGCCGCCTTCTTGGGGCGGGGTATTTGCGATAATGCGGCGCAGATTTTCCAAGCTGCGGGATATGCGATAAAGACCGTTCTTCGCATCACCTTACCAAGGGGGTGGTGCAATAATCTGCGTTGCCAGTTCGATCGTTTCCCTATTCTGGCACCATTGACGAAACCAGTTGTCATCGCCCTGCATCGCCCGTGGGAGGATATCTATATTGGCGGCCCATTTCAGCGGGACTGCAGACGCAAGTTTGTGGTATGGGTGTCCGGCGCTTTCGATATGACGCAACAGGGTTTCGCTGCGAATAACCATCAACAGAGCGCTTGGGTGGTCACGTGCATCCATATCGAAGCAGCGCGATCCGATTTCGAAAATGTGGCGACCAATCAGCAGGATCAAAAGCTGGAACTTAGGGGTCAGTTCCTGCCATGCGCTCTCTTGCAGGCCGTTCTTCTGGACGTTCAGGACGCCGATCCGGAACCCGCCGGGAGAAACATCTACGCTCATCTTGTCTTGTATTCGCCATTTTCTGTCCGGTGCATCGCCTGTTGTCGCCGGGGCAAAGGAAGCAGTCGCTTGCGCAAGGGACAATCAACTAGACATGATCCCAACACCGCCACAATAAATCCGACAGAATAACTAAAGAAATCCCGGATGGCGTTTCGACGGTAAGTTTGCACTGACTGGAAATGCACGCAAGCCAGACAGGTAGCGCGATGAAATATATGACCTTCCGACACGTTTTGATTGCTTCGGCCCTGCTGGCCACTACTGCATTCATCATGCCCGCCAAGGCCGAGGATGTGATTGTGCTTAAAACCATCCAGCAGGACGCGTTGAGTGAAACCAGTGCCGGACCGGTGTCGGGGTATGCTGCAACGACCAGCCGTTCGGCATAGGGTCAGGACGTACCATCATCCAAAACCCCTGTCTGCGTCACCGTTATCGGGCAGGCTCAGTTCGAGGATCAGGGGGCGACATCGGTTTCGCAGGCATTGCGCTACTCGGCGGGTGTGTCCGCCGAATATCGGGGCACATCTAATATGGATGATGCGGTGCAATTGCGCGGTTTTGGTGATCGCAGCTTTGTTCTCCCAGTTCCTTGACGGCCTGTCCTTCGGAAGCGGCATCAAGGCCCAGCCTGATCCGTTCTATCTTGAGCGGAATCGGATAGCAATTATGCCCGATCGGACGGCGAGTCCTATATTTTCAGTCTGGCGGATATGAACTTTCCGACCTCCAGCGACATTGCTGGTCTGACACCTGACGGATCTGCCTATACTACCACTTCGGATCTGACCCAAACCGGTGTTTTTGCACAGGACCGGATCGAACTGGGGAATTGGGGCCTGCTTGTCGGCGGTCGCTATGATTGGACCGAAACAGTCGCGACCCGTGATGGTGTCAATTCCGGCACCTATTAGGATGAACAGCTGACCGGTCGCGCGGCAATCAGTTATCAGACGGCATTCGGATTGATGCCCTATATTAGCTATTCCACCTCGTTCGAGCCTGTAACGTCACGTGATGAATATGGGCAGGCGTCTTTCAAGCCGACCACGGGTGAGCAATGGGAACTGGGCGGAAAATGGGCGTCCGCAGATGAACGCCTTATGGTTTCTGCGGCCTATTTTGATATCTATAAGAAAAATGTCACCGAAATCGATCCGGTCACGGATAAGACGGTCCAGATCGGCAAAGTCGCCTCCAGAGGTTTCGAGCTTGAAGCAAAAGGCCGGATTACCGAAAAGGCGTCGGTTATCGCATCATACTTCAATACCGATGCGACTTATGAAACCGGCGATTACGAAGGGAATACCTTCTATGCCGTTCCGACCGAACAGGCGGTGCTGTGGATGACGATGGCGACGGTATCTATGACAGCGTCTATGAAAACGAGCTTGCATCGGGATGGACCGATCCGCGCTTTTTCTTGACTGATCCTGCCACCGGAGGCATGGTCTTTCGGACCACTCCGGCGGGGGCAAGAACCTCGGCGAACACGCATTACACAAGGTCCGAATTGCGCGGTATGTTGCGGCATGGGGACGAAACCATTCCGACGCGTCTTGATGGTGGTTACGCGAACGCTACAACTGGGTCTTTTCGTCCGCTCCGCTGGCCGCACAGCAGGCGGCAGGGGGCGTGGATGGCGTATTAAGAGCCACGCTCGCAGTCAATCAGGTGACCCGGCTTGGCAAAGACTATCAGATCGGACGTGTCATCATCGGTCAGATCCATGCCAAGGACGACGAACCAATCCGCTTGTATTATCGTAAGCTGCCTCAGAACAAATATGGTTCAATCTATTTTGCCCATGAACCTGTGACGGGTAAGGAAGAATGGGTCGAACTGATCGGTACCCGCGCTGATATGGCACCCAACCCAGATGACGGCATCGCGTTGGTCGAAGTTTTCAGCTATGAAATCGAAGTCAAAGGCGTGACCGAAGGCGGGCAGACCATTCCTATGTTACACGTCAAAATCATCCGTGATGACGGAACCGAGGTGATTGCCGAGCCTTACGACATGCGCGATAGCGGCTTCAGTATCGAGGACGAATTTATGTTCTTCAAAGCGGGCACCTATACGCAGAATAACACCAGCCCCTCACTTGAAACAGATTTCGATCGCGTTACGTTCTATGCGCTTGACTACGCGCACGACGCGCCGCCGGTCATGAACGGAAACTGATCGACGTTTGAAGTTAGTTTTTAAAGCGGGTGCGGCCGGATCGATTTCTGGTCGCACCATTTTTGCTTTGGCAAATCAGACCCGATCGCGGAATAACATCGCCGGTTTTTCCAAGATACTGCCTATGTCCGACAAGAGCAATTTTTACAGTGCTAGCGCCATCTGTTTACAGGTGTGGGATACGCATATGTAACAATTGAAGGATCGCTTGATCCCGCATCATTGCGATCAAAGATCCAAGCCGCCCAGGATTTTTCCCACGGCTTTTGGAACGCATATCTATTCCCCCGAAATTGTTTTTCGCCCTGCCAGCCATGACCAGCCAAGCAATTGGTCGTTGGCGTTCAAACCGAGCAAACACGGGTCCGATTGTCAAAGTGATGCACAAGAATGTGTTTCAAGCCAGCAGGTTAAACCTAACTTGTTACGAGGCAGTCCATAAGTAGAAACGCGCAAAAACCGATCATCTGCAATATGTTATATTCGCGCAAATTCCCCATCGGGTTGCGGGCGGCGCACAATCACGTTACACCTCAGCCTATCGAGGTATGGTAATCGGGCCGGAAGGCTCTTGGTTGTGCTGCTGTCAGATGATGTCGCGCTGCGCGAATTCGAAGCCGATCCGGCTGATTGATTTGTGATCTGTAGTGACGTCTGGCGGTGTGACTTGCATGGGGGGCGTCCCCTCCCGTCGTATATCTCGACCAATGGAAGCGCGAAAATATGTCGGCCCTTTGGTCGACCAATAAAGATATTTCGCAGGTCGTTCTGCCGACACTGTGAAGACCAAAGAGGGAAAGTTTTCAGAGATATTTTGCTCGGATCACCGGATAATTTACCGCATCGGTCATTGTTCGATCCAAACGAGAAACGCTGCGCATGCGACCCGATAGGGATCAGCGCGCTTCATCAACGTCATCGGAAAGAGAAAAAATCTATGAACCACACGAAAATCGCCGTGCTTGCCTTGGCTGCCTTCGCGCCCCTGTCTGCCATGGCGGAAGTTGAATCGGATGAGCCGATCGTGATCGTCCAGAACAACTGGACAAGTCAGCTGGTTTTATCGAACGTGCTGGGCCAGATGCTGGAAAGCAAAGGCTATACCGTCGAATACATCCCCTCGGACAGCCAGCTGCAGTTCAGTGCCATCGCAAATGGCGATATGCATGTGCAGGTCGAGGCTTGGGAAGGCTCGATGAAGACGGCGTTCGAAAAGGCGCTGGACGATGGCATGGTTGATGCCGGCACCCATGAAGCCGTGACCCGCGAGGAATGGTGGATTCCCGATTACGTTCTAGAAAAATGCCCCGAAGCCGGAAATTGGGAAGGGTTGAATGCCTGCGCCGATATTTTCAAGACGGCGGAAACCGCGCCCAAAGGTCGCTTTCTGGGGCCACCCGCCGATTGGGGCAAAAACTATGCTGCCCGTATCGACGCATTGAACATGGATTTCGTTGCCATCAACGTCGGTCAGGCGGCCACGCTTTGGGCAGAGCTGCAATCGGCCTATGACCGCGAAGAACCCATCGTTCTGTTCAACTGGACGCCGAACTTCATCGAAAGCAAATTCGACGGCCAGTTCGTTGATTTCCCCGAACCCGAAGAAGCCTGCTTCGAGGATGAAGCATGGGGTCCGAACCCTGATGCGACCGGCGATTGTGGTGCACCCCGTTCGGCATGGCTGAAAAAAGCCGCATGGTCGGGCATGGCCGATGAATGGCCCGGTGCATGGCAGGTTGTCCAGAACATGAACTTCAACAACGAACAGATCGCCCATGCGGCGCTGCTGGTCGATGTCGAAGGCATGTCGCCTGAAGATGCTGCAAGCGAATGGATTTCCGAAAACCAAGATCTGGTCGACGGCTGGCTGCAGTAAGGGCTCCTTTCTCTGGGTGCTGTATGAATGGGCGCGAATGTGCGCGCCCATTCATTTTTCTATTTGAAACAAGGACCGATACATGAATTCCGACGTCAAGATCCGCTGTCGAAATCTCTGGAAGCTCTTTGGCCCTCAGCCCGAGGCCTTCTTGCAAGAACATGGCGGACACCCGACGTCAGAAGCGCTGGACGAGGGCGGCTATATCGGTGCCGTTCGCGATGTGTCCTTTGACGTCCATGACGGCGAAATCCTGGTGATCATGGGGCTGTCGGGTTCGGGAAAATCGACGCTGATCCGCTGCATCAGTCGCCTGAACGACCCGACCGCGGGCCAAATGGATTTCGACGGCAAGGATCTTCTGAACGCGACAGATGCCGAACTGATCGAGATCCGTCGCCACAAGATGGGCATGGTTTTCCAGAACTTCGGCCTTTTGCCGAACCGCGACGTGCTGTCGAACGTCCTTTTCCCCTTGGAAATGCAGGGCATGGCGCGTGACGAACGCGAGGCCAAAGCCCGCGAGATGATCGAACTGGTCGGCCTGACCGGCCGAGAGGCCGATTTCCCCGCCCAGCTTTCGGGTGGCCAACAACAACGTGTCGGCATTGCGCGGTCCTTGGCTGTGGATCCCGATGTCTGGTTCCTTGATGAACCCTTCTCGGCATTGGACCCGCTGATCCGCGCCGAAATGCAGGATGAATTCATCCGCCTTCAGAAGGTTCTGAAAAAGACCATCGTCTTTATTACCCATGACTTCGAAGAGGCCATCAAGCTGGCCGACCGCATCGGCATCATGAAAGACGGGCAGATGGTCCAGCTGGATACGCCCGAAAATATCGTGCTGAATCCGGTCAACGATTATGTCGCCGAATTCGCCCGCAACGCGCCCTTGGACCGGATCGTGACCGTCGGCGCGATCATGCTGCCCGAGAAAGGTGCCGAAAGCAGCCAATCGATCGATGCCAGCGATCTGATCGGTGATGTGGCGCGTCAGGTCCTGTCGTCCGAGGTTCCCTTTGCGGTGGCTCATGGTGGCAAGATCGTCGGATCGGTCGGTCGTGAACAGATGCTGGACGGGCTCTATGGACCCGAGGGCCAATGACCCATCCGTTGCAATCAACCGAACCGGTCGCACGCCCTTGGGCCGCGCCGCATCTGAAACTGGCCCAAATTCCTTTACTTTGGCAATTTGCGGTGATCATTGCCGCGGGCATCGCACTTTCGGCGTTGTGGGGCGGGGCATTGCGCTGGCCTGACATATGGGTCATTCCGCTGGCCAGCTGGATCACCACGTTTTTCGAGTGGCTGGGAAATGACGCCGGTATCGGCGGGTACGAGTTTCGCGACTTGACCCGCTTTCTGGCCGATCTGCTGAAGCAGCCGCTGCGTTGGGCGGAATATGTTCTGTATCGCGGTGTGCGCCCATTGGATCTGCCGCCCGTGCCTTGGGTCGCCATCGTGATCGGCGTCGGCATTCTGGGTCATTGGGCTGGCGGACGAAAGCTGGCGTTCTTTGCCGCCGGCGGCCTGCTGTATCTGGCGGTTTTTGGCCTGTGGCGGGATAGCATGCGAACGCTGGCCATTGTCGTCGTTGCCGTCCCGTTCGCCGTTGTCATCGGCCTGTGGCTGGGCATCTGGGCCGAAAAATCGCGCCGTGCGGCATCCGTGGTCAGCCCGATGTTCGATCTGATGCAGGCCACCCCGCATATGGCCTATCTGGTGCCGGTTGTGATCCTGTTCGGTTTCGGTCAGGTGCCTGCGCTGATTGCGACGGTTGTTTTTGCCATGCCGCCGATGGCGCGCTGTGTGATGCTGGCCTTGCAAACCGTCCCCTCGGCCATCACCGAAGCCGGCAAGATGTCAGGCTGCACGCCGCGTCAGTTGTTGTGGAAAGTACAGATCCCTGCAGGCAAGCGTATTTTGATGCTGGGCGTCAATCAGGTGGTGATGCAGACATTGGCCATGGCTGTGATTGCATCGCTGGTGGGAGCTACGGGGCTTGGGCAAAAACTGCTGACCTCATTGCAGCAGCTAAAGCTGGGAGCAGCAGTCGAACAGGGGCTTGGCATCGTCATGATTGCCGTGGTGCTGGACCGCATCACGCAGGCGTGGGCCAACCGTCCTACGGATTATGCCGCCCGCGGACGTAGCTGGGCCTATCGTCACCGGCACGCGCTGTCATTCGGTGCGGTTCTTGTCGTCTCGGTCCTTCTGGCGGGGATATTCAAAGAGGTATCGGTCCTGCCCAAAGGTATGACCGTGACTTTCGGCACCCAACTTGATGATGCCGTGCGGTGGTTTGCCAAGGAGACGTATGGGGTCATCCAGCCGGTGCGCGACTTTATTACCGTGAATATGCTGATCCCGCTGCGCAACTTTTTCCTTGCAGTTCCATGGCCGATCGTTGTCGCAATGGTCGGCGCGGCAGGCTTGCGTCTGGCTGGCCGTGGCACTGCCATGCTGTGCATGGGCCTGGTGCTGGCTATTGTCCTGTTCGGATTTTGGGAACCTGCGGTTCTGACCGTCTATCTGGTTCTATCTGCGGTTATCATCTGCATCTGTATCGGCGTGCCGATCGGCATCTGGGCGTTTCGGTCACCGCGGGTGGCCCGCCCGATTATGGCCATCTGCGACACGCTGCAAACCTTTCCGTCCTTCATCTATCTGATCCCCGTGATCATGCTGCTGAAGGTCGGCGATCTTGCTAATATCGTCGCCATCCTTGCTTATGCGACGGTGCCTGCGATCCGCTATACCTATCTGGGGCTGAAGCGGATTCCGGATGTGACGATCGAGGCTGCGATCACAAATGGCGCGACGCCCATGCAACGGCTGCTGAAGGTCGAGCTGCCCGTCGCGCTGCCTGAAATCATGTTGGGCATCAACCAGACCATCATGATGGCACTGTCGATGGTTGCAATTACCGCCCTAATCGGATCGCGCGATCTGGGTCAGGAAATCTATCGCGCCCTGCCAACCGCCGATACCGGACGCGGGATTCTGGCAGGCCTTGCCATCGCCGCAATCGGGATTGTTGCCGACCGCCTGATCCAGGGCTGGGCCAATACCCGCAAAAAACAGCTTGGGGTTAAGTAAACTCCCACCTTTTTGAAACGACTGAAGGAATACCTACCTGTGACAAAACGTATTGCCGTGATCGGCGCTGGCCCCTCGGGGCTGGCACAACTGCGCGCCTTCCAATCGGCAGCCCAGAAGGGTGCCGAGATCCCCGAAATTGTCTGCTTTGAAAAGCAAGACAATTGGGGTGGTCTGTGGAATTATACATGGCGCACCGGTCTGGACGAATTCGGAGAGCCGGTTCACGGGTCCATGTATCGCTATCTGTGGTCGAACGGCCCGAAAGAGGCGCTGGAATTCGCAGATTATTCCTTCGAGGAACATTTTGGCAAACAGATCGCATCCTATCCGCCCCGGGCCGTGCTGTTCGATTACATTCAAGGGCGCGTTGAAAAGGCTAATGTCCGTGACTGGATCCGGTTCCGCACGCCGGTGCGTGACGTATCCTATGATGATAAGACGGCGTTGTTCACCGTGACAGCACATAATCTGGTCAATGATCACGAATATGAAGAGACATTCGACCATGTGATTATTGCCTCGGGGCATTTTTCGACACCGAATGTGCCCGAATTCGACGGTTTCAGCGATTTCAACGGTCGCGTTTTGCACGCACATGATTTCCGCGACGCCCGTGAATTCGCCGGCAAGGACATCCTGCTGATCGGCAGCAGCTATTCCGCCGAGGATATCGGGTCGCAATGCTGGAAATACGGCAGCAAGTCGGTCACGGTTTCCTATCGTACCGCGCCCATGGGTTATAACTGGCCGGAAAACTGGCAAGAGGTTCCGCTGCTGCAAAAGCTGGAAGGCAATACGGCTACCTTCAAAGATGGCACCACAAAACAGATCGATGCAGTGATCCTGTGCACCGGGTATAAACACCACTTCCCGTTCCTGCCCGACGATCTGCAGTTGAAAACCGCGAACCGTCTGGCGACGGCAGATCTGTATAAGGGCGTGGTTTTTGCCAAGAACCCCGCGTTGTTCTATTTGGGCATGCAGGATCAGTGGTTCACCTTCAATATGTTCGACGCGCAGGCATGGTATGTCCGTGACATCATTCTGGGGCGCATCGATGTGCCTGCCGACTATGACGCCCGCATGGCCGATGTGAACGCCCGTATCGCCGCCGAGGATGCCGGTGAAAGCGATTACGATGCGATCCATTATCAGGGCGATTACATCAAGGAACTGATCGCGGACACCGACTATCCCAGCTTTGATGTCGATGGCGCGAATGAGGCCTTCCTGCAGTGGAAAAAGCACAAGAAGGAAGACATTATGGGCTTCCGCAACAACAGCTATCGGTCGGTGATTACCGGATCGATGGCGCCCGCGCATCACACGCCGTGGAAAGATGCGCTGGACGACAGTCTGGAAAGCTATCTGCAGAACTGATGTTTTAGGCTGGTCCGGTAATCTGGATCAGCCCAAAACCCGCTCGATTGTCCACCAAAGTCCGATCACGGCAATCGCTGCGGATGCAGGGATTACAACACCGGTACGGTACCACGACTTGCGTCCGAACGGCAGACCCAGCAGCAGGAATGCCACCAGAATGACGCTAAGCTGACCGAATTCGACACCGATGTTGAAACCGATCAGACCATAGAAGAATTGCCCCGCAGGCAGTCCCACATCGCTAAGCACCGAGGCAAAGCCCAATCCGTGCAGCAAGCCGAAGCAGAAGACCACTGCTATGCGTGCCAGCGAAATCGTTGCCCTACGCCCCATAAAGATATTCTCGACCGCGACATAGACGATGGATGCCGCGATCAGAGGTTCGACGACAGCAGCGGACAGGGATACGATATTAAGACTGGCCAACGCCAGTGTAACGCTGTGGGCAAGGGTGAATGCCGTCACCTGCGCCAGTATCGGACGCAACCGCAGTGAAAAGAAAAACAGTCCCAGCACGAACAGGATATGGTCCGTGCCCTTGGGGACGATATGTTCGAACCCTGCAACGATAAAGCGCCCGAATACGGTCAGCGACGCTTCCTTGACAGGGGTGGCGCGGGACATCGGTTGGCTGCTTTGCCCGCCCTGCAATATCTGGGTATACCCCTGATCATCACCGCCCGCCTGATGGATGGCAATGGGCCCAAAATCTGCGCGCCATCCCAGCACGACAGGCGTATTATCATCGGGCAGGGGGGCGGTCATTGTGATGGTGCTAAAGCGCAACTCATCGGTGTTTCCGACTTCGGGGATGATTGCGGTCGTCAATGCCAGATCCAGCCGCGTGTCCCCTGCAAATGCCCTGATCTGATTGGCGACAAGCGGCCAGTCCCGACGCAAGCTTGCCTCTAGTCCAGAGGGATCTTCCGCGCGCAGGTCCTTGTAAAAATCGTTGACTTTTTCCGCATCGGCATTCGACTTTGGATCAACACGCGAGATGGCGATCAAAGGCTCTATCGCGTCGCGGATGTTGATTTCGATCTGGTCGCTTTTGACAAGGGCGGTGACAACAGCGGGTTGGGATTGATGACTAAACGCGAAGCCTGAAAGGCAAAACCAGATTACACATGCGGTCCAGATAACCGCATGCTGTCTGAGCGTGGCGATGTAAGGCATTCAACAGCTTCCTGTAGCAATAATTTCAGGTTACCCTAGCGCCGCAATATGCAAAGAGCATGGACAAGGTGCTGATGGTCAGGCGATCACCGCCTCGATCAACATCGGGCCTTTATGGGCCATGGCTTTTTCCAGCGCCAGTTCCAGTTCTGCGACCGTCGTTGCACGACAGGATTGAACCCCAAGGCTGCGGGCAAGGCTTGGCCAGTCGATCGCCGGTTCGTCAATCGACAACATCCGCGAGGCATTCCGCCCGACCTTATCCACGCCGACATTTTTCATTTCGCCCTGAAGAATGGCATAGCTGCGGTTGGACAGGATGATCGTGACGACATCCAGTCCCTCGCGCGCCTGCGTCCACAGGCCCTGAACCGTATACATGGCACTGCCATCTGCTTGCAGGCCGATCACCTTGCGTTCGGGGCAGGCCACGGCTGCGCCAGCTGCCAGCGGAATGCCGATCCCGATCGCACCGCCTGTCAGTTGCAGATAATCATGCGCCGCAGCATGGGAGGTTTGATCAAAAAAATCCCGTCCCGACGATATAGATTCATCGCAGATAATTGCGTTGTCCGGAATGTGGCGTGCCACAACCGTACACGCCAATTCTGCCGTTAACGCCGCATCCTCGATGGCAGGCGGGGCGACGGCATGTGTCACTGCACCGGATGATGCGCCATCGGCATCGACAGCTTTTGACAAGGCCGCAAGTGTCTCAATGTGGTTGTCGGCAATGCCCGCCAGATTGATGATATCACAGTCTTTGGGTAACAAGTGCGTCGGCTTGCCGGGATACGCAAAAAAGGCCACAGGTTCTGATACGCCGATCAGAATAACGGCTTGGTAATCCTTTAGCGCAGCAATGGCCTGGTCGATGGGATAGGGGATCTTTCCCACCGGAACACGTCCGACCCCGCGTTCGATACGTCCGTTCGACACCTGCGACAACAGATCGGCACCGGTTCTGGTTGCAATACAGCCTGCAATCTCTAACCCGGCGGCCCGCAACGCCCGCCCCGTCATGATCAATGCAGTTTTCCGGCCTGAGGTCATTGCCTGTGCCGCGGCCTGCACCGCCTTATCGTCCACCACCGGTTGCTTTGGCACATAGGGCTGATGTTTCGGGGCATTGGACACTTCGGACCAAGCCGCATCGGCAGGCAGGATCAGGGTCGCGACGCCGGGGATCGACATTGCCGCCTCGAAAGCAGCACGCGCGTCTTTGGCGACATCGGCCGCACAGCCGATGCGCTTGACGAATTGGGACATGGGCCAAGCAAGGCTTTCGATATCGCTGGTCAATGGCGCGTCGTTTTTCAGGTGATAGCTGGCGTGATCACCAACGACATTCAGCACCGGCGTATGGGCTCGTCTTGCGTTGTGCAGATTGGCCAAACCATTGGCCAAGCCCGGTCCCAAGTGCAGCAAGGTCGCTGCCGGTTTGTCCGCCATCCGGCCATAGCCATCGGCCATGCCGGTCACTACGCCTTCGGACAATCCTAAAATGCAGCGCATCCGTGGCTTGCGATCAAGGGCAGCAACAAAGTGCATTTCGGATGTGCCGGGATTGGCAAAGCAGGTATCGACACCATTTGACAACAGTGTGTCGCAAAGCAGATCAGCCCCAAGCATATTGCAGCTCCTTCCCAAGACCATCAGTCAGTCATGCCTGACTGACCCATGATTTTGCGTGATGTGCAACAACAGAAGCCCGCAACACTGAAATTTGACAAGAAATATCCGCATCCGCTCCGGTTTATATGTCGTTTGGCTAACCTGCGATGTCACATCTTACATGATACCTCATGCCAAGGCATGACGGTCAAACGTCGCCAGATATCGCACCGCATCTTCCAGTCCGATCACATCTGCATATTTAGCATTCATATCAAACAGGTTTGCGTCGTGCGGTGCGTGGTGGCGGTCGCCGCAAGCCTCCGAAACGACAAGTGTCCTGAAGCCATGGCTCATGGCATCAACACAGGATGCGCGGATACAACCGGATGTTGTCAGCCCGCTTAGCAGAAGGCTGTCACACCCCATTGTCGTCAACATGGGGGCAAGGGATGTTCCAAAGAAGGCCGAGGGGTATTGTTTGGTAATAATTACCTCATCAGGGTCGGGTATCAGGCCGACGGCGAATTCAGCCGTCGAACGTCCGGGTAAAAATACTTCCAAAGGGGCGGCTTTTTCGAAAAAACGGCCTCCGTCACGACCCGAGGGGTGATAGCTCACACGTGTCAAAATGACGGGAATGCCTGCTTTCTTCGCAGCAATGCGAAGCTGAAGTGCCGCATCCAGTGCAGATACACAGCCTTCACCCCCAAAAAGCGGGCAATCCGGATCGTAATACGCCTGCGCAAAATCGATCATAAGCAGGGCCGGATGTTTTCCGAAACCGACCCGCCTGTTATAAACATTCGCGTAATTGCTGTCGCGATCAGACATATCAGTTGGTCTCCAATTGTGGCAGGGCAGCGAAAGCACCAGCGTGCCACAATAGCGGATCGGAAACGTCATCCCAGGCGGCGGCTTGCAGGACATTGCCGAAAAAGACTGTATGTGTGCCGTGGGTTGCGCCTTTGACACTGCGACAATCAAAGCTGACCTGCGATCCGATCAGGGCGGGCGCGCCTGTTGTCAAACTTGTCCATTCGCCTTGCGAAAACCGCGTGTCCCGATCAACCGGGCTGGCGAAACGCTCGGCGATGGGCTGCTGGTTCCGTGACAGGACGTTGACACAGAATGCATCAACCTCGGCCAGATGTGCGTGGATTGACGCATCCTTGTTCACACAAACCAACAGACTTGGCGGGTCGGCGGAAAGTGATGTGACTGCGGTGGCAATCAGCCCGAAACGTGCTTGTTCCGTGCTGACAGTAATCAAGGATACGCCCGCCACTAACCGGCGCATACCTTCCGGAAAGGTAAGAGGTGTCATGTCGTTTCAACCGTTCTGCGCAAGTAGGACCACAAAGGGCAGGGCCAAAGGCTTGACCCATGACCCTTCCGAAGGGGTCAGTCTTATGCCGCCGCCTGCGCAGGAGTGCGCGATTTCATAAGTGGCTGGATCTGCTGGCCAAATTTATCAAGCCCAAGAAGGAAGTCGTCGAACACCATCATAATGCCCTTAACGCCCGCCATTTCGGATGCTTCGTCCAACATACGCGCGATAGAGGCGTAGGATCCCACGAGTGTGCCCATATTGAAGTTTACAGCTCCTTCAGGAAGATTGATGTGCTTGGCGGTGGCGCTGGAATCCGCGGCGTTATCCTTGCTGCCCTGATCGGCCATCCAAGCCAATGCATCGGCATCAACGTGATCCTTGTATTTTTCCCATGTTGCCATTGCAGCTTCGTCCGTATCGTCGGCAATAATCATATAAAGGCAATAGGCCCCGACATCGCGTCCGGAGTCCTGCCCCGCCGTGACAAGGCGGTCGCAGATGGATGATACGGCCTTGGGTGTATTGACGCCCTGTCCCATGATGAAGTTGTAATCCGCATGGTCTGCGGCAAATTTCATACCCTTGGGCGACTGGCCTGCTGCGACGATCTCGACCTTGCCTTCCGGCGGGGGGGACAGTTTGCAATCGGCCATCTTGAAGTGCTCACCCTGAAAATCCGAGGCACCCTTCGACCAAAGCTCTTTCATCACCTCGACGTATTCGGCACCGTAATCATAGCGATATCCGAAATACTCATCACCGGGCCATACACCCATCTGGCTGTATTCCGCTTCGGCCCAGCCGGTCACGATGTTCACGCCGAACCGGTCAGGCGCGATGGAGGAAATGGTGCTGGCCATTCTGGCAACAATCGCGGGTGGCAACGTCAGGATTGCAGTAGAGGCAAACAGCTTGATCTTGCTGGTCACGGCTGCCAGCCCTGCCATAAGGGTAAAACTTTCGAGGTTATGATCCCAGAACTCTGTTTTTCCACCGAAACCGCGCAGTTTGATCATCGAAAGGGCAAATTCCAGACCATAGCTTTCTGCTTTCTGGACGATCTGTTTGTTCAGTTCGAAGCTGGGTTTGTATTGCGGTGCTGCTTCTGAAATTAACCAGCCGTTGTTTCCGATTGGAATGAAAACGCCCATGTCCATGGTGCATACCTCCTGCTGAATTTCTTTATAAGTCCGAACTTAGCAGAGGGTCATTCGATTGGGTCTAGTGTAAATTCTAAAATTCAGGTCCGGACTTTTACAGAAGATATGTTAATGCATAATTGTCAGGCAGCCCGTCGATCTAAGTGGCTTGAATGTGGGTGCGATAGGCAAAACTTTCCGCAGGTGAGGTCTGGACGGCGTATTCCATAAGCCTGCCGCCAGAAGATACATAGCGCCGCGTGATTCGAAGGCCGATTGTTCCGTTCGGCCGTCCGAGTTTGCTGCAAATCTCGTCCGAGATAGGCACGGCGCGGATATCTTGCTGGATATCGACGATCCGTTCACCGGTATGTGCTTCGATCAGATGGAACAGCGATGATCGCTGGACATCCATATCCCTGATGACCGGTTCGGCAATGGGATCAAGATAGACCTCGTTCCAGCAGAATGGGGCAGCTTCATTAATGAAATGTCGCGGACCTTCCATATAAAGGAGGGTTTTTCCAGGCCTGCAGCCGATTTCAGTCGCCAGCTTCCCGCGGATTTCGACGCGGTCTTTCAGGCTAATGAACATTTCGGTTTCACTGGCAAATTCGAAAAGATCGCCACGGTTGTTATCCCGGAAGCGTTCGCGCCACTGGGGGCGTGCACTTTCCACGCGGGTTCCAACGCCCTTACGCGCGGCCAGCATACCGCGCTGGCGCAATTGGGCGATTGCCTGTCGGATGGTATGACGGCTGATCCCCAATTGTGCGGCAAGTTCCGCCTCGGGGGGCAGCAGGCTGCCGACGGCGCGTTCACCACTGATAATCTGCCGTTCCAACTTATGCGCAATCTTTAAATACAGCGGCGTATTGGTGCTGTCGGATTGATCGGTTTCAATATCAGGCATGTTATGCGCTCTTTTCATCGACGTTTACCATTGATTGCATGTCCGTACTTATGTAGCTAAATAAAAAGAGCTGCAGGCAGCCGACAGATCAATACGGACACAATACCCATGACTCAAACGGTGTCGACCCAACCCGAGACATCCGGTCGTCCGGCATGGATGAGGCCGCTTGCGATGATGACGTTGGTTCAGATCGCCGCAACTCTAAGCGTATTGGCTTTGACTTCGCTGGCACCCGAGGTAGCTTCCTCGTTGGGGATCGGATCTTATTATATCGGGTACCAGATCAGCCTGATCTATTTTGCAGGGGTCTTTGCCTCGGCCTGTGCTGGCACAGTGGTCGAAACGTTCCATGCCGAGCGCGTAATTATCTTCGAACTTGCGGTTTTCGCACTTGGTCTGCTTTTATTGGCGACAGGTCGTCCGGTTCTGATGGTAATTGCGTCGTTACTGTTCGGCATCTGCTATGGTCTGAACAATCCGGCGTCTTCGGAAATTCTGAACCGGTCGGCCCAAAGCGGGCCACATTCGTTGATCTTTTCCATCAAGCAGACGGGTGTTCCCTTGGGGGCCGTCGTGGCATCGGTGACGTTGCCGACACTGGCTGTATTTTTTCACAATTGGGGTGACGGATGGCGGTTTGCGCTTCTTGTTGCGGCGATTGTGCCGCTTGGCCTGCTGGTCTGGTGCTGGAGTCAGTTCACCTTTGCCCCTATCCGCCGTGGCATCGTCCGCGAGAACCCCTTGCTGCGCGCTCTGCGCGACCAGGCCGATCTGTATCGCAACCAGCGTCTGCGGACATTGGCACTGCTTGGTGGGCTTTATTCGGCGCTGCAACTGATGGCGACGGCATTTACCGTCGTGATGCTGGTCGAACACGGCTGGTCGCTGGTCGGTGCAGGCGCAGTCGCGGCGGGGCTGCAGCTGTCCGGCGCTGTCGGTCGCGTTAGCTGGGGTGTTGCGGCTGACCGGCTGGGTGGCTTTAAAACATTGGGGGTGATTGGCCTGCTGGCGGGCGGCTTCATGTTTGCACTTGGCTGGGTCGCAATCATGCCACAATGGGCACAGGTGGTGCTGCTGGTGGCGTTCGGCGCCGTGGCAACCGGCTGGAACGGCGTATTTCTTGCAGCCGCGGCACGAACGGCCCCTAAAGGAAAGGTAGGATCGAACACAGGGGCGTTGCTGGTCTACACTTTCATTGGCGTGATCGTCGGTCCCTCTGCTTTCGCCTTTATTTTCGAGCTTTTCGGTTCTTATGACGTCTGCTTCATGCTCTTTTCAGTAATCGGCTTTCTGGGCGCGATCCTTTCATTCCGGCAGGCCGCGCGTTGACCGTAGCATGCAAGTAATAAACCAATCCGTCCGAGTAATAGTCCGAACAATATAACGGCATAAATTAGTAGCATACGCTAAATTGCACTTATATTCGGCACAAATATCTTAAACTATTAGGGAAATTGTTTTTTCCGCTTTGAGTATATTGATTAAGTCCGGACAATAAAACGCATAGCTTCATCCAGACCGAATGTTTTGAGCGGGAGATATGCATGCGATTTCACGGACTGACTTTGACGACAGGCGCTTTGGCTGCATTCTCGGCAATGATGCCAGTCAGCGCATCAGCTGATGCTATGGCTGATGCACAAGCAGTATTGGATGCCCATCGGGTTGTTCCGGAGTTCAACCCGCTTGGCAGTCCGTTTGATGCAACTGCATGCATGGCGGACAAAAGCGTGTTTTCCATTCCTGTCAATATGGCGATCCCCTTCAATGTCGAACTTCAAAAGGCCATGCGGCGCGCGGCCGAGGATGTGGGCTTTACTTATACCACTTGGGAAAATCAGGGCGCCTCTGACAGCTGGATCCAAGGTGTAAACCAAGCCATCGCACAAGATTATTCGTTGATTGACGTTGCCGGTGGTCTAAACCCTGAAATGCTGGCCCCGCAATTGCGCGAGGCGAAGGCTGCAGGTCTGGCTGTAACGACCACCCATCTGTACGACGAAAGTCAGGAGCAGGCAGATTTTGTCGACGCATCGGCGAAGGTCGATTACCGCCGCGCCGGCGAAATATTGGCTGCTTGGGCCTTCGTGGAAACAGCGGGGAAGCCTAACGTCCTGATCATCGGGTCCGATGACGTCTTGCCTTCCATCCCCTTTGTCGAACAGATCAAGGAAAGCCTTGGCGAATACTGTCCAGATTGCAAAACCCGCTATTTGAATGTTCCGGTCAACGAGTGGGCAACGCGGATCCAGTCGGGCACCCAATCGGCGCTACTGGCGGATCAGGGCATTAACTATATTTTGCCTATCTATGACTCGATGACGCAATTTGTGACTCCTGCGCTACGGATCGCAGGGGCCAGCAACGTGGGAATGGCATCTTATAATGGCACGCCCTTCGTGCTGGATATGGTGCGGGACGGCACGGTGCAAATGGATGTCGGGGAAAGTCTGGGATGGGCCGGCTATGCCGCCGTCGACGCGCAAATGCGCGTTCTTTGCGGGTTAGAGGTTCCGGAAAGCCTTGGCATTCCTTTGCTGATTTTCGATGCATCGAATGCCGAAACTGCCGGTGTGCCTGCGGATTTCGACTCGGGCTATGGTGATGGCCATATTTCAGGATTCCGCAAGCTATGGGGGTTGGAGGGGTAATGGCAGCCCTGTCGCCAGCACCTTATAGGACAATGGTACAACCCGGCATATTGCGCATGGCGGATGTCAGGATGAAATTCGGATCGGTTGAGGTTCTGAAGGGTGTTTCCCTTGGCCTTGGGCGCGGCGAAATTCTTGGTTTGCTTGGGCAGAACGGATCCGGTAAATCCACCCTGATCAAGGTTCTGGCAGGCTTCAATTCCCCTGAAGCGGGCAGCCGGATCACCCTTTGGGGGGAAACATTGCCCTTACCACTTGATCCGCGCCGGATCAGGGCGTTGGGGGTAGCATTTGTTCATCAACATCTGGCGTTGATCCCGTCACTGTCGGTTGCAGATAACATGCTGGTCGGGGACGATACGAAGGTGCGTCGTCTCGGCATTCGATGGCGGCAGGAACGTGCCGCGATGCGCCAGCTTTTTGCGGAATTCGGATTGAATATCGACCCTTCTGCCTTGGTGTCATCACTTTCGCCGGTTGAACGTGCCTATACCGCGATCCTGCGGGCGGTCGCTGAATTGCGTCGCTCCGAAGCCGGCCGTGCAGGCGAGGGCGTTCTGGTTCTTGACAAACCCACGCCTTTCCTGTCCGCCGAAGATGTCGACAAGCTTTTTGATCTGCTACGCAGGATCAAAAAGACCGGTGCCAGCGTCATCATCGTAACACATGACATTGACGAGGTTCTGGAGATCACCGACCGCGTGGCAATCATGCGCGATGGACGTCTGGACGCGGTTCTGGCCACAGCTGATACGACACGGCAGGATATTCTGGACAGAATTGTCGGTCATGCCATCGCCCCCTATCAACGCAGCGAACGGGTGATTGACGATCATATTGCGGTGACGGTTGAAAACCTGTCCGGCGGCATGCTTCGTTTGTTTAACGCCAAGCTTAAACGATCCGAGGTTGTGGGCGTGACCGGCCTGATCGGTTCCGGTTTTGCGGAACTGCCATACCTTATGTTTGGTGCGATGGCGGGGCAGGGCAGAATTACCTTGATAAGATCCCATGATATCGCGAGGTTCACGCCACGGCGCGCGATTGATGCGGGCATTGGTTTGATCCCGGGCGACCGCGCATACCAAAGCTGTATCGGCGGCCTGTCGGTCGCCGAAAATGCGACCCTGCTAGCACTTCCGAGTATGCGCGGCATCTGGGGACTTGATAGCAAGGCCATTTCCGAAAAAGCAGCGGCCCTTATCAGGGATTACGATGTCCGGCCGGATCGTCCAGATGTGAAAATGTCGACACTGTCGGGTGGAAACCAGCAAAAAGTGATTATGGGAAAGTGGTTGGCGGAAAATCCTCGGCTGCTTTTGCTGGATGAACCGACCCAAGGTGTCGATTACGGTGCAAGGCAGCAAATCTTCGCGGCCATAGATCAGATCACGCGACAGGGCACGACGGTTCTATGTGCCTCGACAGATTATGAACAGCTTGCGCAGATTTGTGACCGCGTTTTTGTCTTCCACCGCGGTGCCGCAGTCACCTGTCTGCAGGACCCCGAACTGTCACGTGAAGACATTGCACGGGCTTGTTTTCATGAACCCGCCAGCCAGGCCACGCGCGACCCGCAACCGGAGAATGCCAGATGAGTGTCGTCGAAACACCGCAATCCAACCGCCTGTCCGCCGAAATTTTGAAGAAAGAATTCGAACGCTTTGCCCTGCTTATGGCATGGGGCCTGTTGTTCATTCTATTTAGCATGTTGCTGCCCGATACCTTCATGACATGGCGTACGGTGTCATCGATGCTGGGGTCGCAAGCTGTGCTGGTGGTGCTGGCGCTGGCTATCCTTGTACCGCTGACATCGGGTGATTTCGACCTGTCGGCGGCTTCGACGCTGGTATTCACCGCGATGTTTCTGGCGGTATCCAATGTAAACTGGGGGTGGAGCATCGGTGCATCGGTTATCGCTGCATTGCTGCTGGGCGGCTTCATCGGGGCTGTGAACGCGTTCTTTGTGCTTTATTTCCGCATCCACAGCCTGATCATCACCTTGGGTCTTGGCACATTTCTGAACGGTATGACCCTCTGGATATCGGATTCCAGAACCATCGCGGGTGTGTCCATGAAACTGGTCGAACTTGTGGTGATCAAGCGACTGCTTGGGGTGCCGATGGCGTTTTACTACGG
Organism: Paracoccus sp. JM45; assembly: GCF_003590715.1. Classification (GTDB taxonomy): domain Bacteria; phylum Pseudomonadota; class Alphaproteobacteria; order Rhodobacterales; family Rhodobacteraceae; genus Paracoccus. Next base: position 2,283 of record NZ_QQVY01000025.1, on the reverse strand, counting down.
GCTTGCCGTTGCCGTCATCATGTGGTGGGCACTGGAATATACCATTACGGGTCGCAAGCTGCTGTTCGTTGGCCGCGGTCGCGAAGTTGCACGGCTGAACGGCGTATCCGTTGACCGCGTCCGTGCAACATCCTTTGCCGCATCCGGTATTCTGGCGGCACTTGCAGGGGTGCTTTATACAGGCATGACAGGGTCCGCCGATCCGACATCGGGACTGTCTTTATTGTTACCGGCATTCGCAGCCGCCTTCCTTGGTGCCACCGCCATTTATCCTGGTCGTTTTAATCCGGTCGGTACACTGGTTGGTGTCTATTTTTTGATCACAGGCATCACCGGCCTGACGATGCTGGGCGCCGACGCTTTTGTGCAATCACTGTTCTATGGCGGCGCGTTAATCGTTGCCGTCTCGCTTAGCCAGTTGGTGCGCAAGCGACAGCCCCAGAATTTCGGATAATCCGATCCAATATACCCCCCCCTTCAAGGAGCGATGTGATGTCAAAATACGAAGCATTGGTCAGCTATCTGGGACGCCCCCCCACCGTTGAGGAAAGGGCAATTTTCGATGACCAGCGGACGCGCATCGAATTTGGCGTTCTGTACCATCCCCTTTGGGAAGAAACCGAGACAATGACCGGCCTTGCGATCCGCAATCCCATAGATGACAGCGCCATGGGCGGATCTGACGTATGACGATCGCCGGAATACTGGAAGATCTGGACGCCGGCCGGGCCAGCGCCGTGGGTCTGGTCAGGCAGGCAATCGCACGGGTGTCTGCCGCAGGAACGGCATCACCCTTTGCAACAGTCGAATTCGACCATGCATTGGAACAGGCAACCGTGGTCGATAAGGCCCGTGCGACAGGCAGGCCCGTGGGCCCGCTGGCTGGTGTGCCGCTTGCGCATAAAGATATGTTCGAACGCAGCGGATCACGTATTGGTCGCGGGGCGCACCCCTTGGCGGCCTATGTCGCACGAAATACCGCCACCGTTCTGGACAGGCTTGATTGCGCAGGTGCGCTTGATCTAGGGCGCTTGCAGATGTCGGAATTCGCGATGGGTCCGACAGGCAGCAATCACCATCATGGCAGCCCACCAAACCCCGTAGTCCCAGGCGCAATCACCGGCGGGTCTTCTTCGGGGTCAGGCGTTGCGGTGGGGATGGGGATCGTCCCTGCGGCACTCGGGTCGGATACAGGCGGATCCATTCGGATTCCTGCGGCCTGTAACGGCGTTGTCGGATTCAAACCGACACATGGTCTGGTGCCCGTCTCGCATATAATGCCGCTAAGCTGGACGCAGGATTGCGTCGGGCCGCTGGCCGCCAGCGTCGATTGCGCGCGGCGTGTTCTGTCGGTGTTGACGATGGGGACTACGCGCGGAACGTCGCAGACGTCAGCTTCTTTGCGCATCGGTTTTGACACCAGTGATTTTGCGCAAGACATCTCGGCCAAGATGTCGGGGGCAATGGTCGAAGCGCGTCAACAGCTGGTCGTCGATGGCCACAAGGATCACGACATCGATCTTGGCTGGCTGGCCTCATTGAACGAACCGGCGAATGTTATTGCCATGGCCGAAGCTGGCACGGTCCACGCAGACCGGCTGCGCCATGCCTGTGATACATATGGCGATCAGGTCCGATTGCGTCTGACGCAGGCTGCTGCCATTTCTGCACAAGCCTATCTGAGGGCACGTCAAATCCGCGATATCGCACGTGAGCGGATGGCGCAAATTTTCCAGAACGTCGATGTGCTGGCGCTGCCCATGCTACCGGACATTCCCCCGCAGATCACCGCTTTGGATGCGCTTGAAGCTGAATCCTTGTCACGGATGATCACCGCAATGACGCGGTTTGCACGTCCAGCGTCGGTTATGGGACTGCCGGCTATTTCCCTACCGATTGTCTGGACAGGTCACGGACCACTTTCACTGCAACTTATTGGTGCTCCTTATTCAGAAGATATGCTGGCTGATCTTGCTGCCTCACTTGAAAGCGCTTTTTCGCGTAATCCTCAACCCGCTTAAGTTGGATAATATGATATGAATACCACGGACGCTTTGGATGCCGACGCACTGGATCAGCTGTTTTTGCAGGCGCGATCCCAAAATGGCTGGCAGGATAAAGCTGTTGGGGATGATATACTTGCCCAGCTATATGCGCTGGTCCGTATGGGGCCAACAGAGGTGGTCGCAGGAATTCGGACCAGTTGCTAAGCTTTAGCGATTGACGAAGGACTGACCTGAGATGACGAAACGAAAGCGCTATTCTGCGGAGTTCAAGGCGAAG
>NZ_QQVY01000024.1 GCF_003590715.1 Paracoccus sp. JM45 | reverse complement strand
CTTGAATATAGAGAGCCTGATAGATGGCCTCGTGGCTGATACGCATGGTTGGATCCTCGGGAAAGTCCATCTTCAGACGTTGCGCGATCTGTTCCGGGCTCCAGGCACAGGACCAGCGCCGGCTTTGACGATGAACGGCTCGTCGTCCTTTCCATACCACGACAGGACCATCCAAGGCGATGCCACCCGGCGTCGCGATAAGTCCGGAAAGACGGTCTTGCACATAATCTCGCAGGGCCGGGTTACTCGCCAGCTTGCTTGGCTTTGGGCGCTGCGCTGCACGATCCGCATGCCATTGCGCCGTGATCGCGCGATAGTCGAAGTCCCCGCTGCGGGTTGCAGAATTGCACCTGATCTCCCGCGATATCGTGCTGGGTGACCGCGAAAGCTTACGCGCTATTGCGCGGATAGCTGTCCCCCTCGCACACTCCAAAGCAATTTCTTCTCGCTCAGAGAAAGTCAGTTTTCGGCGCGTCAGGGAAGTCGCCGAAGGTGCAAGATGTGTGGGAGGCATTCCACCAGAACTCTGAAACCACCGGATTCCGACAGGACCGGAAACACCTGCTTGGACGGCAGACACTTCACTGGAATGACCTGCGGCCACGCCCCGCCAGAACCGACACAGATTCTCACGTTGCCAGACTGGCGGCCTTCCCGGAGAATTTAATTTGCCCCGTGTCGAACGTTCGGATTTTCGTCTGCCTGTTTTTGTCATCTACACCTTATAAAATGGGGTGTTGCGACGACCGGTTGAATCCGCCCAATATTTGTCTATCAAATGCACCGAACGGCTGGCAGAGGCGAAGATCGCCCCGTCGGTCGGCAGCGTCGGCGACAGTTACGACAATGCACTGGCCGAAACGATCAATGGGCTGTTCAAAGCAGAAGTCATTCACCGACGAGGTCCATGGCGTAGCTTCGATGCCGTGGAATATGCCACGCTCGAATGGGTCGACTGGTTCAACAACCGCCGCCTGCTGGAACCCATCGGGAATATCCCGCCAGCCGAAGCAGAGGCAAACTTCTACGCAGCTCTGGAAAGATCAGACATGGCCGCGTAGCTACGACAAACCAGCCTCCGGCAAACCCGGCGCGGTTCACCGAGGCCCGCGAAGGGATCGGCGCGTGGATCACCTATTGCCACGCTGAACGCCCGCACTCATCGCATGGGCTGCTGACGTCCAGCTTCTTGGTTGACGTTCTTAAGGTAGAAATGTGGCAGATTTGATCGCCACGTTGGCTGACCAGTCGCGTCAAATCACGAGTTTGGTCGTTTTTGCTGTTTTGAGGAGCGGTTACATCATTGACATTACGATAGGCGCCTTAGAAATCGGATCTGGATTTTGAGGCATCTGAGCGCCTTCATAATGAGAACCGTGGTACAGCTATAGGGCTGACAGAGCGGCCAATGTATCCTGAAAGTATCCTGAAATTGAGATGAGCTATGGTAACACGGTAGCGAGTGCTTTAAAAATGGGCATTCTCCAAATGTTTTGGCAAAAAACACCTAGAACGATACGACCGCCATTATAAATGACTGAATTCATTGCGCTGTCGTACTGCTCGCCGGCCATGATCGTCTTACAAGCCAATATTATAAGGAAATGGTTGCCGCTTAAACATCTGTGCGCAGGTTGGCATGATGCCGCTGCGATGCAATTAGATGCATCTCAAAGGCGACTTTCCAGTGTCGTGAAAGCCTTACGGTTCAGTGGGTCACGCTTCCTTGTCGTCTGTTGCGAAATCTTGATACATTCGACGGTTTTCCCGCGCGAAATAATTGGTTATCCAAAGGCAATATTTTCTGATGGGCATCGGTCATCCACGGTTCATGTCGACATCTATTGTAACTATTTTTCATGGCGGAGTTTATCTTGCGCATCACGTATCTTGCCCATGATCTTGACGATCCCTCGATTTGGCGGCGTGTCAGAATGTTGCGCCAAGGTGGCGCGCAGGTCCGTGTTGCCGGTTTCAGGCGGGGAATTGGACCATTGCCCGAAGTGGCCACAGTATTAGGACATACTGCCAACGGCCGTATGATCCAGCGTGTCCGCGCGATTGCTGCCGCCTGGCCGCGCATCGCGCGTCTGATCCCGTCTCAGGATGGGCCAGAGGTATTCTTGGCCAGAAACCTGGAAATGTTGGCCCTTGGTGACCGGCTGGTTCGTGCGCGGGGTGGGCGGCTGGTCTATGAATTGCTGGATATCCACGGCATGATGCTGGGGCAGGGACTTGCCAGCCGTATCTTGCGCCGTATCGAGGCAGGTTTGATGCGCCGGGCACAACTGGTTGTTCTATCGTCGCCTGCGTTTGAAACGCGGTATCTTTCACATTTCAACCAACCCGATGTTCCGACCTTGCTAGTCGAGAATAAGCCTTTTGCCCGTGGTGATGTGTTGTCGCCGGTTGCAACAAATACGCCCGGTCAAGACAGTAATGGTGGCCCATTGGTCATCGGCTGGTTCGGTATGCTGCGTTGTCGATGGTCGCTTGGGGTTCTGGACGACGTAACCCGTGCGCATCCGGGACAGTTTCAGGTTATCCTGCGGGGGCGTCCTGCCTTGGATGTCATGGTTGATTTTGATGGGATTGTTGCGGCAAACCCTGACCTGTCGTTTTTGGGGGCCTATAACTGGCCGGATGATCTGCCATCGATCTATGCACAAGTCGATGTTGCATGGCTGATCGACAGGTATCAGGCGGGTCAGAATTCCGACTGGTTGCTGCCCAACCGTCTGTATGAAGGGTGTCTGAACAAAGCCGTGCCTGTCGTTCTGGAGAACACCGAAGTTGCAAGACGTGTGACCGCATGGGATTGCGGTGTAACTGTCGCAACGCCGGACGTTGATGCCGTCTTTGACGCATTGTCGGCTTTGGACCCTGTGACACTTGCCGCGCGGCGGGCCGCTGTGGAAGGTCTGCCCCCAGAAGCATTGGAAATGAACGACGCTGAATGCAACCGTTTGACGGCCGCCATTTGCGGAGCTGCGGCGTCTCATGCGCAGGTATCTGTATCATGATAACCGCTACGCCATCCGAACGCGACGTACTGATCGTGATCCCCGCACTGAACGAGGCGCGTCATATCGAACGGGTTTTGACCTTTGCCTCTGCATTTGCCGCACGGGTCAACGGGCTTGTTATCGTCACTGATGGCGGCTCTGACGATGCGACTTGCGATATTGTCCGACGTCGTGCATCCGGCGATCCTCTTGTCAGGCTGATCGATAATCCTGCCCGCTTGCAGTCCGCCGGTGTTAATCTGGCAGTCGCCAATTTCGGTGACCGGGTTGAGTGGCTGTTACGTCTTGATGCACACAGCCAGTATCCTAACGATTATGGTGATATTTTGCTGGCAGAAGCGCAGCAGCATGGTGCCGACAGTGTTGTTGTTTCTATGCATGCAGAAGGGCAAGGGTTTCTTCAACAAGTTGTTGCCGACGCGCAGAATTCGCGGTTGGGCAATGGTGGTTCGGCCCACCGCCTGTTTGGCGAAGGAACATGGGTGGATCATGGCCATCACGCTTTGATGCGGATCGATGCCTTTCGCGCGGTCGGAGGATATGATGATCAATTCAGCCACAACGAGGATGCCGAACTTGACCACAGGCTAAGAGCGGCGGGCCATCGTATCTGGCTAACGGGCCGGACCTCTTTGACGTATTTCCCACGATCAAGGATCGGGCCGCTGATAAGGCAATATTATAATTTCGGGCGTGGCAGGGCGCGTAATCTGCTAAAGAACAAAACCCGCCCCGCGGCGCGTCAGGCCGTTGTGGCCATGCTGGCACCGGCATTGGCGCTGGTGCTGTTCACACCGATAAGCTGGGCCTTTGCGCTGCCGCTGGTTCTTTGGATGCTGGCGTGTTTTGCCGGTGGCGTGATGATCGCCTTGCAAACAGGTCGGCCGCGCGGGCTGTTGGCAGGCTTGATTGCCGGAATAATGCATATGGCATGGTCAGCGGGGTTCTGGCGGCATTGGCTGGCCCGCAGGCCCGTTGGAACAGAAAAGAGCACGGCATGAATGTTACGGCGTTTCAAGACAGGGTGCTTATCGGCATCTGCACCTTCCGGCGGGCAGAACTGGCAGACACTCTGGCCTCGCTTGAGGGTTTAACGCCCTGCGGTTTGCCCGTCGCCATTGCCATCGCTGATAATGACGGGCAACCTTCAGCCCGTGATCTGGTCGAAGGCATTGCGACAAGGCACGCGATGCCGGTGACGTATCTGCACGCGCCTCAGACCAATATTTCCATCGCGCGCAATGCCTTGCTGGATCATGCCAGAGCGACAGGTGCGCGCTTTCTGGTCTATCTGGATGACGATGAAACGGTCGAAGCGGATTGGCTTATGCATCTGGTCCAAACCTTAGAGGATACAGATGCCGGTGCAGTCCTTGGGCCGGTCCGCGCCCATTACCAACCGACTGCGCCCGCTTGGATGGATCATGCCCGTGCACATGATACGCTGCCGGTTTTTGACAAAAATGGTGTGATTACCAGCGGCTATACTTGCAATGTCCTTATTGATCTTGCCGACCCTGCCGTCGAACATCTTCGGTTCAATCCGTCCCGAGGGCGGGCAGGCGGTGAAGATAGTGCCTTCTTTGCGGATTTTCTTGCCGCCGGCGGCAGCATAAGTTTCGCTCCGAAGGCTATGGTGCATGAAACGGTGCCCGACGATCGTGCGCGTCTTGCATGGTTGTTGCGCCGCCGCTATCGGATGGGTCAGACGCATGCCAGTTTGGCCGCCAAAGACAGTCCGCGCAAAGGGCGTATCCGCTCGGCAGGGGTTGCAATGGCAAAAGCGGCGGCCTGTGGCGGGCTGGCGATCATCGGGGCAGCCCGTCCAGCGCAGCGCAACAGGCAACTGATGCGTGCGGCCCTTCATATTGGTGCAGTTGCTTATCTTGGTGGTGCACGACAGATCGAAATTTACGGAACGGCGCAGGAACGGTTAGACACCGATCCCCGCTCGGGACCCAAGGAAAACTAATGGGACGCGAACTCAAGCCCTACGATGATATCAACGCCTATGCGGATGCGCCGTCCTCGCCGGCGGAGACCATCGATCTGCGCCGTTTGGTGGTCGCGCTGCGTCGGCAGCGTACAACGATTATACTGCCGGCTGTATTGCTGGGCGGGCTCGGCTTGGTCTATGCGGTTTCAAAGCCCGAGACGTTCACAACATACTCCAGCATGTTGCTGGACAGCAATATCAACCAATCCGTCCAACAGGCTGGCGGTATTACAGCTGTCGCACCGGTCGAGCGGATCGAAAATGCACGGGTTGTGCTGGGCTCGGCCAAGCTGGCCGGCGATGTGTTGGATAAGACGGGTCTGGAAGAAAATCCGTCCTTCATGAACCCGCCACGGTCGGCTGTCGCCTCGGCGATAGGTGGGGTTATTTCGACCTTACTTGCACCCGTTGGCTGGATCATTGATCTGGTGACCCCTGCGGACGTTGTGCAAACGACAGAACTTGCACCGTCTTTGAATGAAAGCGACCCACTCATTGTGCAGCTTGACCCCAAGCGGCGTCTGGCGATGTTTCGCCTGCAAGGTGGTATGCGCGTAGACCGGATCGGGCAAAGTTCTGCTGTTGCGATCAGCTATTCTTCGAATGATCCGGTGATTGCCGCGCAGGTAGCGAACGCCTACGCGGACCTTTACGTGCAGGATTTGTTGACCTCGAATGCAGGTTCGATTGGCCAGACAAATTCATGGATGCAAGGGCGGCTGGATGAGCTGCGCGACCAGGCGCAGGAAGCTGCAGGTGCTGCGGAACGCTTTGCGGCGGAAAACGGTTTGGTCGAATTCTCCTCGGGCGGGTTGCTAACAGAACAGGCCTTGAACGAGCTGAACTCTAGCTTAACCGCTGTCCTGACTGAAGCCGCACGGGCGCGGGCAGTTCTGGACACCTATGATCGCGCCGTTGCAGGCGGAATTGAGGGTCTAACCAACAGTAACAGTTCATTGGCCATCGGGGGTGATATTTCTACTGAGCTACGCTCGCGCCTGGATTCCTATAATGACGTGCAAGCGCGATTGCAGCGGCTTTTGTCTACTTCTGGTCCGAATCATCCGCAGGTAGCCGGTTTGCAGCAGACCTTGATGACGACTGCGGAACGCCTGTTTGTTGAACTGCAGGCCAAACGCGCCGAGGCACAAAGTACATTGGATGTTGCCAATGCCCGCGTCGAGGCGCTGCAGCAAAGTGTCCAGAAGGCCTCTGAACGCAACAGCGACCAAGCCGCGAATTTCGTACGGTTGCGGGCGTTGCAGAACGAAGCGTCTACAATGTCTGCAATCTATCAGCAGACGCTGACCCGCTCTCAGGAAATCGAGCAGCAGCAATCCTTCCCTGTCTCGAACGTTCGCATCCTTTCTTATGCGCAAGTACCAAACGCCCCCTCGGGGCCAGCGGTATTGCGGACGACGCTTGCAGCGACCCTTCTGGGGGTCTTCATGGGCATGGCAATTGCCGCGCTCCGTGAATGGCGCGAGCGGTCTTTGCGCACGGCTGCGGATGTGACCGATTATTCTGACTTGCGGTTTCTGGGCCATTTGCCGGTTTTGCCCGCAGTTCGCCGTGCGCGGGCAGAAGGTATCGCATCCGAGACGGAGGCAGAACGGGCTTCTAACAGCGTTAGCGGCGAAGAAACGCTGCCTGCGTTGTCCAAGGCACGTTATCCAATCATAAAAACGCCTGTGCCTGTGCTGCATTACCCTGATTCAGTCTATGCCGAAACGCTGCGCCACGTTCGGCTGGCCGGCGAAGGATCCGGTGGGGTGCTGCCGGTGACCGGCGTAACCTCATTCCACCCTTTTAAAGGACGGTCTTCTGTTGCGTTGAATCTGGCGGGTCAGCTTAGCATCGGGATGCACTCGGTTTTGCTGATTGATGCTGACACCCGGGGCCGTGCGCTGACCCGAATGTTAGGGCTGGAAAACGATCCGGGGCTGACGGATGCAGTTTTGGGGCGGGGCCATTGGAAAGAAATGCTGGTTTCGATCGCAGATACCAACGTCGTTGTTCTGCCTTGCGGGTTGGATCATGGGGGCCCTTCAGACGATCTGTTGACCGGCCAGATGCTGGCACAAATCACGGCCGAGGCGCAGGAGGGCGATTTTGATCGGGTCGTTGTCGATGTGCCACCACTTTACCCTGTCGCACAGGGTCGGGCGATCCTGCATGATCTGCCGCAGTTTGTCATTGTCGGCGAATGGGGACAGACCTCACGGTCGATGGCGGAAACTGCACTGGCGGAAGACCAGCGTCTTGAGGCCCGCTGTCTTGGCGTGGTCTATGATCGCGTCAATATGCGCAAGCTGAGGGCATTCCTGCTGCCTGGCGAAATGGAAAACTATCTGGATGGGTCCAAATCCGATATGTCACTGTGGCGCCGGATAACACGCAGATTTGGTTTTCGGTCTTTATAGTTTATATTTTGTGTCCTACTTTTCTCTCGTCCTTGCTATCGGGGATTAATTAAACGAGAGATATAGGATGTTTGTCGTCCGCTACCTAATAGCTGCTATTGTAACCATCGTGCTTGCCCTGATCGGGGGCATCGCGATGGATTATTCGGTGTGGACCAGCATTGGTATTGCTTTCATTGCAGTGGTGTTCTTGCAGATCCTAATTTTGGGATATGTCGTATTCGCAATGATCAAGAAAACCCGCGCATCCAAAGACGCGGTCGTGCCAAAAGATGCGCTTGAAACGCGCCCTCAGCTTTTCATTTTGCCGAAGTAGTCTTCGAATTGCAGATCAGTACCGTCTGCTCCCTTGGACGGAACAATGCGACCGGCGTCCATAACATATATCTTATCAGCTGCTCGGGTGATGGCGGGGCGGTGGGTAATCGCCAGAACCGTCACCTTGCCATTTAGTCCTGCAATGGCGCGAATAAGGCTTTCTTCATTCTCCCAATCCAATGCGCTTGTCGCTTCGTCAAGAACCAGCACATCCGGATTACGCAATAGCGCACGCGCGACAGCGATCCGTTGGCGTTCGCCGCCAGATAAAAGGGATCCGCGATCGCCGATTGTTGTGTCCAGCCCTGCGGGCAAATCCCGTACAAATCCGGCTGCTGCAAGGTCAAGCGCCTGAAGGATGCGTTCATCATCCACGTGTTCATCGACGGCCATTGCCATGTTTTCGCGAATTGATGCGTTGATCATGAACGGTTCTTGGGCGACATACCCCGTCCGGTCGCGCCAGCGACGCATCTGGTCAGGCCGCAAGGGGGTTCCGTCGACCAGTATTGTTCCCTGCTGTGGTTCCAACAGACCCATCACAATATCTGCGATGGTGCTTTTGCCGGCCCCTGAAGGACCAACCAGAACTGTCAGTTCGCCTGCTACAAGCGTCAGGGAACAGTCACTGACGGCCTGCCTGTTTTCATCAGGAAAACGCCAGCTAACGTGATTCAGCCGGATATCCTGACGGGGCACCGGGGCAGGGGCGTTGCCGTCCATCGCCGGATCTTGCTGATCCTGAAGCTCGCCCTGTAGTTTGGTAATGGCCTGCCACGCTGGCAGGTTAACCATCAGCTGCTGCATGGCGCTTTGCATGTTCATAAAGCGCGGAGCTGTACGCATGAACAGCAATAGCAAAATCACAATACGCGCGACGTCCAATTGCGCCCAGTTCAACGCGACCCAGATAAATAGCGCAGCCCCGCTGACCACCGCAAATTGGAACAGCCCCGAACCGATCGAAGATTGACGCGTAAATTCACGCGCATCCGCCTTGGTTTGCCCCAGAATATTTGAAAACAGGTCTAGATATCGCCCCTCAAGATTCATGCTGCGGGCCATTTTCAGGCTTCCGACGAATTCCGACACTGCATTAAGCTGACGTTCACGTCGCATTTGCAAACGGTCACCATAATGGCGTGCCAACCGCCGGAATGGCCGAAGCATCATCAAGGCAATCATGCCAAAACCATAGGACAACAGCGTCATCGGTGCCGAAATTGCCAGACTCAGCAAGAAATACAAACCCAACCCGACAAGGTTCTGAAGAATTGACAGGACCAGAAAGGATGCCAAATAGAGCCGCTCTATCTCTCCGGTCAGGGCGTGTTCGATCCTTGTGCGGGGAATGCGGGCGACATGGGCCCACCGTGCCTGCGCGACACTGCGAAACAGGGTGATGCGATAATGGTTTGCAAAATCATGAATCAGGTCCGACAGATAGACCGCTTTGCTTCTATTGAAGATCGTTTGCAGCGCCGTCAGGACGATGATGACCAACAACAATACACCTAAGGGGATCAATGCTGGCAACAGGGACGCGCCAGGAAAATCCATACCTGACAGATCGATGGTCGATCCCTGAGAGCCGACCAGCTGTAGCACTGGCAGAAAGGTGATAATGGCGGCACCTTCGCTTATCGTGCCAAGGACCAGCAGTCCTAACCCGATCCACAGACGACGCCCTTCCAAAGTGCGCAAGGCGCGCCATAGCGAGGAAAGCTGCCCCCCCGATCCCAACAGTTTCTTTTTCTTTGAGGGATTTTCGCGTTGCGCAGAGCTTTCTGCCGTGCTGTCGGGCGTTTCAGCCATTCTTCAGATCGCTTTCGATCGCTGCACGGATGTCACCGGCGCGATCAAGGCCTTCGGCCAGCAGCAATCTACGGGGCGGACATTGACGCGTAAGCCGGGCTGCGCCACGAAAATGTTCCGCCGCAGCTGCGCCGTTCAACAGTGCTTCACCAAAGCGGACTGCATAGGAAAAGCGCAGCACTGCGGTTAGGGCTTCAGATGAAGGAATGGGGACCACACTTGTCGGCTGACCCGCAGGCGCGCGTTCAAGAAGATAAAGTCGCGCCGCTTGTACAGGGGCGGCTGCAAGGGCTTTCTGATCCAGCATTGCACGGGTTTTATCGATCGCGTCGTGGACATGGCCGCGAAGGGTCGAACCTTGGGGCAGCAGGCGTGACGCCTCTTGCGAGAGTTTAAGCTGACCGAAACCAGGCAGCATCATTCCCGATTGATCCAAGGCGACCAGATCATCGGCCAACAGGGTTGCCCCATTGCCCAGCAGATTGGTTGCAGTCGTCGATTTTCCAACGCCCTTATCGGCCAGAAACGCAATCCCGTGGCCCTGATGCACAACGGCGCTGGCATGCAGAACGAAAAGTCCGTTGCGACGCAACGCCTCGAACAGAACCGGACCTAGCAGAGGAAAGGCCAATAGGTCGTCTGACACACCTTCACTGCGTTCGATACCAATATGGCGTCCATCCGCCGAGACCTTGAATGCACCAACTGCCGGCCACCAGAAATGACTGCCCTCGGGGGTGAAACGGACATCTGACAGGGGGCCGCGGGCGATGTCGGGTTGCGATGCTTCGCTTATTCGCAGATCCGGTAAGCCGCCGGGGGTACGAAGGCTAAGCTCGGGCAAAACGACATCTGATTCCACCGCAAGATTATAGGTGGAATACGAATAGCGGTTGGCAGGGCTTTGGGTCGTTGCGGCAGCAATCATCGAACACTCTCGGAAACAGAAGCGGGACGTGAAACGGGCAGGTTGCGGACGGTTCCGCGATCCAACCAGGCAGCAAGGCTGAGCGCCCGCCATATACGGAAGGCCGTCTGTGGTTCGGGGTCAACCGATGTCTGCACGCATTTGACATCCTCGCGCAAGGTCGCGGCATTCGCCCAACCCTGCAACGGGCCGGAATTATCTAAAAGGGCCGCAATGCGTCCGTCGGGATCGCGCTGTAGTGCAAACCAGAACCCACGCATAAAATCTGTTTTATCGCGTCGGAGACGAATCGACTCGGGCAGCAAGCCTTTGGTTGCCTCGCGCAGCAGCGCGCGGGGACGTCCAAAGGCAACCTTGGTGTTGGCAGTTTGCCAAACGCAAAGTTCGGCCACGCGGTGGTCGTAGAACGGATAATGCGGCCGTATGCCTTCGATCTGCGCAGCGCGGTTCAATGTCTCGAATGCAATGGCGGATATCGGGCCTGCCATATCCGCAATATGCAGACGGACGCTTTGCGGCAAGTCACGGTCGCGAGGGTCAGGGCGGTGCATCTGGCGGGATCGTTCGAAAATATCGGTTTCGCGGGCCAAATCAGGATCGACAAGACTGAACCACGAAAGCGCAGTCGGTTCGTCCGTGTTCAACGAAGCCATAATTTTACGGCCCAAGCGACCAAAGCCACGCTTTCCGCGGGCTGCCAGCAAGGATGCCACAGCCTCGGTTACCGGAATTCCTGTAAATCGGGCGTGCTGGATTGTCAGGCGTAAGGCCTGCGGCCAGTGCCGCCCCTTTGCCGACAGGGCGATATCATAGAATGTGCCGCTAATGACTTCATCACCGCCATGCCCATCGATGATTGCACCATAACCCAAGTCACGCGCCGCGCGGTAAAGCTTGTGATGACGATTAATTCCGGGTGCAAAGAACGGTTGATCCTGCCAATCAAATTGCGCATCCAGATTGAACAGATCCTCATCCGATGTCTCACCTGCCAACGAAACCGCTGTCAGCCGATCCCCCGAAGCATTGAGAACGTCTTCGATATAACGGCCTTCGTCCTGATCTGGATCCTGGAACCGCAGCGAAAGGGCCGGACGCGGACGGGTATCGTCACCATGCCCCAGCGACATAAGCGAGAGCGTACTGGAATCCAAGCCACCGCTCAGCATCGTGGCCGTCGGTTCCTGAACGCATGCTTGTGCTGTCGCATGGGTTAGTGCCGCGCGCAAAGCCTGACCCACGTCGACATCAGTGGGGGGAGAAGACGCCTGGAGCCGATACCAGGCCCACAGGTCGACTGTGCCATCCTGATCCAGATTCATCAAATGGCCAGGTGGTAGGCGATGAACACCAGACCACGCGGTACTAGACATATCCGTCGGAGCACCTGCTAAAAAATCTGCAACCCAAACTGGATTGGTATCGGGCACAACATCCAAACCCGCCACTACTGTGGACAGATCAGGGGCTAGAATTGCCCGATCCGGCCTTACAGAATATGACAGCGGTTGAACACCAAACCGGTCGCGTACAGCGGTCAACCGGTTCGAACGTTGATCCCAAATGACAAAGGCAAAGGCACCGTTTAAATGATGCGGCGCGTCTACCCCCCATCGCAGCCACGCCGCCAGAACCAGATCTGTACTGTCACTGTCAGGTCCAACTTCCAAAGAGGTGCGAAGATCAGACAGGTCAGTCAACGAAAAATGGCCGACTATGGTCAGCGGACCCGATGTTCTGACATCTGAGGGTTTGGATTGCCAAAAACGGACATTTTGAACATCATGGCAGGACGTATGATTGCGACTGCGGCGGTCCAGATCCGCCGCGATACGGCTGGCCGCAGGCGTGGCATCCTTGCGCGGGTCCAGCATGACAGCAAAGGAGCTCATGTTGGAACGATGTTCGTTGAGGTAATGCCGGTGTTGAAATCATGCAACGGGCGGTGGGCGGCATAATCCGCCGCGCTACCGCCCAAGACAATTATGTTATCCGAAAACAGCCATGCATGGGGGGCAAGTTTGCCAGGGGTTTCAGCACGTATTGGTACGGAAAGCCGGATGGTTGAGGCATAACCCCGCTGTGCAAGAAGCAATTGCCCCGCGCTGGCTTGTGTCAAACACGTCGCACCGGGGACTAACCGCGATGCGTTACGCACCGACCATGCGGTTTCGGCCAAATCGACCCGTGGCACTTCGTTTGCAGCATCCGTATTGGATATTTTATGCGCATCGATTAATTGGCGCAGCGCGTGATGGGTTCCACGCCATAAATGCAGTCGGACCTGAATGACAGCCTTCACCGCATGTGCTAGCAGCACGGCCTCGCGCCTACTTGGCAGTCGGACGCCTTGCGGACGCTTCATATCATACAGCCTGAATTAAATCATGTTCCAGCATGTCATTTAGCAAATCGCTAATGTCACCGCGGCATTCTTCGGGCGTGACTGCGTATTCCGCAGATATCGCATCGGTCAATTCGTTGAGCGAAGCGGGATTGGACATCCGGTTCCAGATCGAGGTGCCGACGGCATCTAGACTGAAGTAGGTATTGGATCGGAGGTCCAATATCGCAATCCCGTCATCAACCGCACAGGACACGCACTCAGGCGAAACAAGATAGGTCATGTGTTAAATCTATTCTGCCAAATGCTTACTAGGTGACTTCCAAACGACGATACGCGTCATTCGTTAAAAAGAATGTCGCAAATTCACGACGCGAAAATAGGGCGTTCGGCAGGCGACTGCCGAACGCCCTATCAAATTACGAGAAGGTCAGTTCGCTGGTAGGCGTGCCTTGCTGATAGGTCGCGTCCAGCGCGTTGCCGCTCTTGGCACCTTGGGTCATTGCTTCCAGTTTGCCTTGGACGAGAAGGGTCGGGCGTGCGTAATGTTTGTTCATGGCGTTTACCTTTTAAAATGCGGCAGTTTTCCCTGCCGATAGCAGCTTGCGCATCTGGAATTTCGTTGCAAGTTGCCTAAAAAGATAGACATATAGATCCAATAGGATAATAATGTTAATTATCAGGGGCTTAGATTTAAATATTTTGAGCGCACATTTTTGAGGGGCGTTTTAACCAAATCTTAACGATTGCTAAAATTTTAACGAGATGTTGTAGAGTTTCGGTCGGGGAGATGGCGGAACGTCATCCGCATGCTTTGACAAAATTCAAGATAAACGTTTGTTATTATGGGGTTATTTGTTAAAATGCGTATGCTAGGCCCTCGTCGGGATTTTGTAGCGGACTGCAATACTTCCGCGGTTGTAAGGGGCTCCCTGCAGGGAGTGCCGACCGATTCGTCGGTAAATGCGAGTGTGCCTGTCGGTGGTATGTCTAAGCGAATGTTGGACATCTTTCTGGCGGTGATCGGGATAGTTCTGCTTTCCCCGCTGATCCTTGGTTTGATCGTTCTTCTGAAATTGACCGACTCAGGGCCGTTGCTTTACGGACATCGTCGGGTCGGTTTCGGTGGACGCGAGTTTCGCTGCTGGAAGTTCCGGACAATGGTCGTCAACGGCGATGAGGTTCTGCGACAGTATCTTGCAAAAAACCCGTCTATTGCAGCGATGTGGCAAGAGCAGCACAAGCTAGTCGATGACCCGCGTGTCACGCCGTTGGGCGCTATTCTGCGCAAGCTAAGTCTAGACGAATTGCCGCAGCTTCTGAACGTTCTGACGGGTGAGATGAGTCTCGTGGGTCCACGCCCCGTAGTTCAGGCCGAATTGGATCATTACGCAAGTTCGATACGGCACTATCTGTCGGCACGTCCTGGGCTATCTGGCCTCTGGCAGATCAGCGGGCGCAGTAACACGACGTACTTTGAACGTGTGCAAATGGACCGCTTTTATGTGATGAACTGGAATTTGCGGATGGATCTGCGAATTATCCTTATGACGATTCCCGCGGTTGCGATGTCCCGTGGTGCACATTAATCTAGTACAAGACTTTTAGGCTTAGTTATTTAGACTACTTGTATCAAGCTAAAGCCCTTCAGTTACGTTAATGCGACTTGGAGTGATTATAAAACTAAGCAGTTTTCAGCACGCTAAATCGCTAAGTTCATATGAATGTTCTTCGAATATAAACTTATCGGGTTTCTGTTGTAACATCTGAGGCAACTAGATCCGATGAATGTTTGATGTATGCGTTTACAATTCCAAGATTTAACCCTTTAACTGTTTTGCGTTCTTCCATTTTACATGATCCATCGGGGAGTGGTGGCGATGTATCGGCAGGCAGTTTTTAGGTGTTCAGCCCCAGCATTTGTTGGATTGGATTTAGGATGAACCTTTCGGGTTCTAGTGTCCATTGTTTGCAGATGAATGCATAGGGCGTCAGGCCTTTGAGCGTCTTCAGTCGCCGGCCGAAGTTATAGGCGCTAATGAAGGTGTGAAGATGACTTCTGAGTTGATCGTGGCCGTCATAGTGGAAGCGTTTCACCTTTGCGCCCTTGATCATGCTGTTCATCCGCTCGTCCTGACCATTGGTCTAGGAATGACTGACTTCGGTGAGCCTGTAGTCAATCTGATGCTCGTGGCAGACACGGTCAAAAATATGCGTGAATGCGGATGTGTGGCGTTTCTGGTTGGTGAACTAGATGCCCCTCGCCATTGTCTGTCGGACCAATGGCATTCCAATGGCTTGATCGGTCGGCGCGATGTTGATGCTGTAAGGAACAGCCGCAATAAGATTGCGCAGGAAATTTGCGGCAGCCATTTTCCCCGCTTTGGGATGCAGTTCGACATAAGCAAACTTTGACGTGCGGTCGATGCCGACAAAGAGATAAAGCCAATCGTCGGGACAACAGTCCACTGGACTGTTGTCTGTCCCTCCTCATACTTCAGCCGTTTGAACCTCGGCAATATCAACGTGAAACTAGCCGATGGGATATGCTTTGAACGCCTTCTTCACAGGCTTGTCACCGGTGACTTCGGGCAGTCGGCATGATATAATGCCGCTGGGGACAACAGTGTAGCGATAATCGTGTCAGATGTGGAATGCTCGGCTGGAACGCATTGAGGCAATCGTCAAAAGTGGATCCGGCAGTACTTGGACCGGTCGGCAAATCCACAGCAGAAGTCCGCTTGCGCCATTTGGCGTTCGTCTTCTGATTGATGCTGTAACGCGTCAAAAGCGTCCCTAGACGTATTTTACTATTCTGTATTGCTCGACGGATTGCCTCAGTCGTCGTGGAGCTGCCGTGAAGAATTTGGCCCATAATGCATCCTTCCATTCCAAGGAAAAGAGTGCACCATCAAAGTCCGCGATCAAACAACTAGGGCCCGTGGACAATCATACTTCCCATAGGTTTTGATTTCTGATTCAAATCTCCCAAACGGAGGTTGGGATGAACGAGCAGCGCTTTGTGGTGACGGATCGTGTGTGGCGGCGGCTTGAGCTGCATTTGCCGGGAAAAGCCAGCGACGCGGGGGCTACGGCAAATGATAACCGTCTGTTTCTGGAAGCGGTGTTCTGGCGCGTTCGCACCGGGTCTCCATGGCGCGATCTGCCGCCCGCCTTCGGCAACTGGAACAGCCAGTTCCGCCGCTTCTGCAGATGGGCGAAAGCAGGGGTTTTCGAGAGCCTTTTTATAGCCATGAGTGGTGACCCCGACCTTGAATATGCCCTCATCGACGGCACCATCGTTCAGGTTCACCAGAAGGCAACCGGCGCAAAAGGGGGACTCAGGCTCAGGCCATTGGACGCTCGCGTGGCGGCCTGACGACTAAAATCGTCGCGCTAGTGGATGCGCTCGGCAATCTGATCCGTTTCCTATTATTGCCCGGGCAGGCACATGACACAAAAGGCGTCGTGCCTCTGATCCGTAACGTTCCCTTCGGGGCTCTTCTGGCAGACAAAGCGTTTGACGCGAACTGGCTTCTGGAAGAACTGGATGCACGTGGGGCATGCGCCATGATCCCACCGAAATCAAACCGAAAGCAACAGCGCAACTACGACGCAGACGCTTACAAGTGGCGCCATATGGTTGAAAACTACTTCGCAAAGATCAAGTAATTCCGAGGCATAGCAACACGCTATGACAAGACCGATTGCAGCTACACCGCCAATTGGAACCTCGCCGCAGCCCTGATTGCTTCAAGATGAATGTCCACGGGCCCTAGTCTGTGAATATTGATTTAAAATTTTAAAAATAGTTTGCTGCCTTTTTCGTGTGAGAGTGCTCGACGTATTCTTGCTGGTCGTATATAAATACTTTTGTAGCCGCTTTAATGTAAGGGCATATGCCAGTCTAATTAGGAGCTTATTCTTGAGAATTTTGGGGTTCGATATTACTCGAAGCGTTGCTATATTTTTGGCAATGTCGTCACATGTTTATGCAGAAGTGGGCTTGGGGAATTATGTCCCCGCAGATATTGCAATACCCTACCGTTTTATATCTCAGATTGCTCCTTTGATTTTCATTATCCTTTTCGGTACAATGCTAGAGATCGTTTATTATCCAAGGTGGACTAAGGAAAAGCAGGAGGAGGTTGCGTCGAGGCTATTCCTACGGGCTATCCAGTGTTGGGTTTTATATGCAATATCCATTTTTGTTCTTTTTATTGTCGATGACGGTTATTCATTCGCTTTCAGTATATCATGTTTGATTTTTATGGGTAATTCCCCATATACAGAGATTCTTAAGTTCTATTCAGTTGCGTTGGCACTTGCACCGGTTGTTCTATGGGCACGCGGCAGGTTTGGACTGATTCCACTTGTGGTAATATCGGTTTTGTTTCAAAGTGCTTGGCCAATTTTTAATAGTATGCCTGACGCCTATAGTGATTTGGGCATACATCTACAAATTGCCCGTTTTATTAAATTTATTACTGGTTTTGGTAGCCCTATGATTGCGGGTCCGTCACTTCTGCATGGTATAACGTTAATCATTGCCGGGCAGTGCTTAGGGAAATTAGTTGCTTGGAGTTTAAAAGAGGAGCATTCAGAAAGGTCACTCACTGGTTTTTCTAACTTATCCACTGAAAAAATACAGATTTTACTAATGGCAATGATAGCGCTAGCTGTTGGTATTGCGGTTTCTTTACCTTCTGGTTGGTTTCTATCTATGGCCGATATGAGCTTTAGAATTGAAAGTAATTTTATTTATTTTCTCCTCGGAGCTATTTTTGCTTTTTTTGCATCACTTGTATTTGTTTGGGTGGTGGATATAAAGCTTTATAATTATAAAAATCAATGGATAGCTTGTTCGTTTTTCGGACGAACAAGTCTTTTCACTTTTTCTTGGGGTAATATATTACTATATTTAAATATTTATGAGCCAAAAAACGAAGTTTCGTCATTTATTTTCTATTTTGTTTTGATTGCTTGTGTGTGTTTTATGAGCCTTCTTTTTGACACCGTTGTTCGGAAGTCGAGTATTTTTAAAAATGGCCTCCTTCAATTAAACCTTCCTTTAAAGAGATCAGCGCAGCGCCTAGCAAGATATATATATTGAGTTGCTTTTTCGATTTTTAATGAATCTAATTTATTATCTTTTGTAGCGGAAATCTCGGATTGGCACGGGCTCTGATGTACAGCTTCTGCCGGGACTGAACACCTTACGTGTGTCTAACCTGCTACATTAGCCCCATCGCCGGTCCTAGCGAGGACCAGCGATGGGGTAGGATACAGCGCTGAACACCTCGTGGCCTGACCACGTGCGCTAGCCGGCTGATCCCACCTCTCCTCACCCTCTCGAACAATTGACGGCCGCCCGTTCGCGGGACCGGGAAGCATAAGGAAGAGAGAGTGACATGATAACAGCAACCAATGTGATCGGGATAGATGTGTCTTGCTACTGGCTGGACTGATTTCGTCTTCCTGGTATTCAGAGGTTTCACTTGGCCAATTCACCAGAAGGGCATGAAGAGCTGATTTCGATGATCTGTCAGATGTCCAGGCTCTTTCAGGTCGGGTTTGAGGCAACCGACGGACAGGAATGGGCATTGTGGGCCGTGCTTGTCGAGGCGGGGGTCGAAGCGCGGCAACTTCCTCCGGCCCGGATCAAGGCTTTTGCCATGTCGCGGGATACACGAGCCAAGACGGACCGGATCGATGCAGAGCTCATTGCCCGTTTCATAATGTTCCGGCCTGAAGCCGGATGAACGTTTTTGGGTGATAGCTTGCGTGTTCTCAGGGCCTTGACGACGCGACGCGCTCAGATCGTCGTCATGCGCAAGCGGCTGATGGCATAGATATCGGCCTGCAAGAAACAAGGCATCCCCGCAGACATCGAGCATCTCGATGCCGAATTGAAAGCCATGCTGGATCCTCAAATCAGCGACCTTGAAGCGCATCAACCGCGCCATTTCAAGCGAAGAAACGTCCGCTCCCAAAACTCACCTTCTTCGTTCCATCCCCGGCCTGGCGCCAGTGCCTCATGACAGCGGCGCAATGCAAGGCAGGCGGGCAATCGCTGGAGAACGACGCGCAATACGACACGTCCTCTTCTAAGCAGCACTTGCCGCCGCATGCCACAACCCGCTCTTGAAGACAGTGGCACAGCGCATGAAAGAGCATGGAAAGCCGCACAAGGTGATCACCATCGCAATCGCGATCCTCAAAACCGGTGAGAATTGGAGACATCAGCCGGCCTGATAAGCACAATTGCTAGGAATATTAATACATCAGTCTTCTATTCTGCAGGACATTAGATACAAAACCTGCCAGTACGTAGCACGGAGACTGCCTTGAAATTCAGAATATTCTGGCTTTGCGGAAAAGAGTGAGGAGCGCAGATGGGTTTCAGCGAAGAAACGATCGCTGCGGTACGTGGCGATTCTCAGTCTGAAATCGGCTGTCTTATGATGTACGGTGTGTCAGGTGACATCGCTACTGAACCACTTTCGAACATGCGTCCTCTTGATCTTGACAGACTGTTCGACATTGCCAGACTGAACAAGTTGCTGGGCTGGTTGCCGATTAGTCCGACCGCGATCCCTGCCGGCTGCGCAGGGTTAGCCTCGAAACTGTTACAGGTCCGGTTGCGTACGATCGCCATGAACCGTCGCGCCATGGCGATTACACTTGAGGTCACTGAAGCACTGACAAAGGCGGGTTTGCGTCACGCGGTTTTCAAAGGTCCGTTTCAACAGCTATCCCTTCATAATGATCCTTTCCGCCGTCCGTCGGGTGATATCGATATTTACGTCGCCCCCTGCGACCGCAAACGCGCGAATGCGGTCCTTAAGACTTTAGGGTTTGGACCACTGGAACAGAACCAGAGCCTATGGTGGATTCCGTTTCTGGGCGAGCAGCATTTCCGACGTGAAAATGATGGTGCGGTCATCGACCTGCATCATCGTTTGCAACAAGCGGGCTTGCCTGACTGGCGGGGTGCCGAGTCTGTTCTGGATCGCGCTGTCAACATCACGCATGACGACACAACAATTCCCATGCTGTCTTCCGCTGACGGCTGTTTGCTGATGGCTGTATCCTTGGCAAAGGCTTTGCTGGCGCATGAACCCTGTGGGTGGGCCGTCGTTGATCTAACGCACTGGCTGGCGCGTCTTGATTCAGTTGAACGGACAATGCTGGCCAAAATAGCCCGCGAAAGCGGGCAGGTACGCACTTTAGCGCTTGGCATTACCTTGGCGCGAGCTTGCAGCGATCATCCTTCTCTTCAGACTTACGATCCGATGTTGTTGTCCGGACTGACAACGGACCAAGCGGTTTTACGTGATCTGGTGTTTCAGCCGTGGCAGCGAGAGGCCGAAGCCCCAAGGCGGCGGCAAATGCTGCGGATGCTGGCCCAAGGCGGGCCCCATATTTTCGCGATCGAGGCTGTTCGGGCCGCCTTGTCGCAACAGGTGCGGAAGTTATTGGAACGGCGGACTGCCAAAAACTCAGCCGGTTGAGCTGCCCGCGGTTGCATCAAACAGCCAAAGGGCCCAATTCGGCAGATTGGCAGGAAGACAGCCGCCCCGTGCAGATATGGATGCAATTTGCGCGGCGCCGTCCGCGGGCGGTGAACGCCAGGCCTCGCCTGCGGGTGGCATAAAGGGCAACGGCTGCTGTAAGTCAGCAAAATCTTGGCGGGGATGGGCTGTACCCCGGCGATGGCGATCCTGCAGGCTTTCCATCAGCCGTGCGACCATAGTCGGATCAGCCAGTCGGGGCATTAAGCCCAGCCAGCGTCGCGCTTTGATATCCGAAACCAGCCGCTCATATCGCAAGGTTCGCCGAAGATGCCTGTCCACCGCTTTTGCGGCTGCGCGCGTTTCAGGATCGGGCATGGGGGGCAGGTGACGGTGTGCTTGAAGCATCGCTTCGACTGTGGAAACGGACAATCTGTGCGAAATCGACCCCGAATGCCGCCGATAGGCGTAAAGAGGATCTGGCAAGAGAAGCAACCGAGCCCCTTGGATCAACAAGCGCATGACTAGATCGTGATCCTCCCCAATCCGCAGTTGCGTATCATAGCGCTGGTCTGCAAGGGCGCAGCGCCGGATTACCGGTTTGAGATAACCGAAGGCTGGCAAAGATGACTTGCCGTCATTGCTGCGCAAATAATCGGCAGGGTCGAGCATCATCGGCGCCGCAAGCTTCATGGATTGCAGCAAGGTCCGGCCTTGCGGTTCCGGCATCGCACCGAAATAGACCAGATCATCGGCGGCAAGATCGGCCCCTGCCGATTTGGCTGCGGTGATCAGCCGTGCCAGCCGGTCCGGATGGATCAGATCATCGCTGTCTACGACAGAAATCCACTCGCCCCGCGCGGAATCCAGGCCTTTGTTGCGCGTTGCGGCGGGTCCTTCGTTGCGGGTCGAGGCAATGACATGCACCCGTGGATCCGTTTCCGCAATCCGACGGGCAATTTTGACACTGTCGTCATCCGAGGCATCATCGCATACGATCAGTTCCAGCCGCTGTTCCGTTTGTGCCAGAACAGATGTCATCGCGGCAGCCAACTGGGCTTCGCCGCGAAAGTTGGCCATTACAACTGACACGACCGGATGTGCTGTGGAGGGCGCCAGACAGTGGTTCGATGTATCCTGATCCGATGGATTGCCCGACATGTGAACGCCTTTCCCTTGACCCATCTATTATGCTTCCATAAGCCGGACAAATGCGCACGGCAACCATGTGGTCAAAGGGTCTTGAACATGCGTCAATCAATTGCCATCGCCATCGGTCTGGTTATGATGGCGCAACCCTCGTTAGCACACGTTACAGACCTGCATCCGGAGACGGCCGGCTTCTATGATGATTTCTCGGAAGGACTGGATAAGGATCGTTGGTACGTATCCGATGGCTGGACGAATGGTGATTGGCAGGACTGTGAATGGTCAGGTCGGGCAGTGAAAGCGCAAAGCGGCATGCTAAGCCTTTTTCACACTCCTGC
The DNA here is from genome assembly GCF_003590715.1 of Paracoccus sp. JM45. GTDB lineage: Bacteria > Pseudomonadota > Alphaproteobacteria > Rhodobacterales > Rhodobacteraceae > Paracoccus. Next base: position 3,561 of record NZ_QQVY01000024.1, on the reverse strand, counting down.
GCCATTGGATGAAAAGCGCCCACCCTTGTGTGGTGAGGTGCAGACAAAGGCCTTTTTCCAATACGGCACGTTTGAAGCCAGAATCCGGACACCCAAGCAGTCCGGACTGAACGCCTCGATCTTTACCTATACCGGTCCTGTGCATGGCACCCCCCACGACGAGATCGACATCGAGATACTGACCCGCGATCCTGACGTAATGACAATGAACACATACGTTGCAGGTGCACCGCTTAATGGTGGCAAGGTCCCCGCCAACCCGTCCTTTGATGATGCCTTCCACACCGTTGGCTTTCGCTGGGACCCCGAGGGTATAACTTGGTACATGGATGGCCAGGAAGTCCATCGCACTGAGCCGGATGCTACCTTGCCAAGCCATCCGCAAAAACTGTTCATGTCATTCTGGAGCACTGCGACACTGACTGACTGGATGGGCCGTCAAACGGCGCAGGACGGACCGTTAGAATATCAGATAGACTGGATTGCCTATACGCCATTGGACGCATCATGCCTTTTCGAAGGCTCCGTCACATGCGAGCCGAACTGATGACCGACATGACCTCGGCCGGGCCTTTGCAAACGGTGAAAAGATCCACCCGCCGTGCGCACCCGCGCACATTCAGCTATTCGCCCAATGCTTTGGGCGCATTCATAGCGCTCTTCGGATTGGCCTTCATACCGCCCCTAGGGTCGAAAGGCGCATTGCTTTTCCTGATTGCAGGCATGGCACTGGTGGTCAGCAAACCTGGAGAAAATCTGGCGGCACTGCGACGCGAATGGATGATTGTGCTAGTCGCGCTCTGGTGCGTGATGTCCTTTGCTTGGTCCGCTTATACCTCACTGACATTGAGATACGGCATTCAGCTGTCACTCACGGTCGTGATCGGTGTAGTCATAGCCTATCGTTTGGCACCAATAACATTCGTAAAAATTATTTTCGTCACCAGTTCATTGACAGGGCTGGCGAGCCTTCTGCTAGGGCGGGCAAGGTCCGATGGTATGGGATATCTTGGTATCTATGGCAGTAAAAACGCCTTAGCGGACGCCAGTTCTTTGCTTGTTATTGTTTCAATAGCTATCGTGGTCGATCGACGTCTGCCGGCAAAATGGCGCCTGACAGCAATTGCTACATTATTACTCGGGGCAATGTTGCTAGTCATGGGTCAGTCAAGCGGTGCTTTGGTCAGCACATTATTTGTTATCCTCGTTTTTGGGGGCATCTTTGTACTTCAACGCATGACGCCATATCTACGTCTTGTCACTGTAGCCTTAGCAATTGTCTTGTTCGCCTCCATGATTGTTATTTTGTCATCTATGTCGGACCAATTGGCAAAGATCTTTCTTGACCTGACGGGTAAAGATGTCACTTTGACTGGCCGGACGGATTTATGGGCCGTAGCTTTCGGACAGATTGCAGAGCGGCCACTGTTTGGGGTCGGTTTCCAAGCATTTTGGGTTCATGGACAGCCGATTGCGGAACAGCTTTGGGCCGATTTTGGCATTGAGAGCCGGAGCGGTTTCAACTTCCACAACACCCTCATTTCGAACGCTGTCGAAATTGGGTTGCTAGGCACATCCTTACAAACATTCATTTTCATTGGCGCCGTATGGTCCTGCCTTGGTTGGGCAATTCGGAGCCCCTCGGCGGCTTCAATATTTTTTGCCTTGTTTATGATTAGGCTGTTTATGTTAATGTGGATTGAAGTTGTATATTTCTATCAGTTCAGCCTCGGGTCAGGCATCATTATTACGGCCATTTGTTATGGCCACCGTATAAAGACGGACCTTTACAGTCCGAAAAATCGCGTGAGCCGGCATTTTGCTAGCAATTGTGTTTATCAGGCCGGCTGATGTCTTCGATTCTCACCGGTTTTGAGGATCGCTGTTGATTGTCACTGAGAGCTGACCCGGGAGGGGGGGTGCGGACGAAAAATTGGACTATGTTGGAGATAGCCCATGTACAGCTACGAAGAACGACTGCGCGCGGTTAAGCTTTATATCAAGCTCGGCAAGCGCGCGCAGGCCACCATCCGTGAGTTGGGGTATCCAACGAAGAACGCCCTTAAAGGGTTGCATCGAAAATACCAACGTTTGCAGGACTTGCCGATACGATCGGCGCCGCGCCCGCCTAAATTCTCATTGGGGCAAAAGCAGGTGGCGTTAGAACATTATGCAACCCATGGCCGCTGCATGCTTTAGGCTATCCATGCCGAACCACCCTGACGGCTTGGGTGCGCGAGGCTTTTCCTGACACGAAGCCAGTCTTTAACACGGCATATGGCCTTGGCAATCACTCTGACGCCGTGAAGCAGGCTGCTGTGGCCGGGCTATATAGCCGTCAAGAAAGTGCCCAGGCCCTCGCCGAAAAGTTCGGAGTTAGTCGGCCGACGCTCTATGCTTGGAAAACTCAGATCCTTGGCCCGGAGGCGCCTGCCATGATGAAACGCAAGAAGAGCGCCCTTTATCCAGAACTCGAAGAATTGGAGCGTCAGCGTGAAGCCCTGCAGCGCGACGTCCGCGAGCTCCAGATGAGCATGATCTGCTCAAGATTGCGAGCGAAATGATTAAAAAGGAACTTGGCGGCGATCTGCGGATCCTGAGCAATCGGGAAAAGACCATGCTCAGAGAGTGTCCGATCTTCTTCTGTGGTTGCCGTCCTTGATGCAAGAAGCTTCTGACCCTTTGAGGATGTGATCGAGCGCGTTCTTCTGTCAGGCCTTTGAATGCGGCGTTCCAGAAGCCGCTGGCCGGGATGGTGATCCGCGGATTGGGTCTGTCGGAGACCTATAGCTTCATTTCACGCGACCATATCGAGCAGGCTGCGCTGTGCATAGAAGTTCTCTTCTGCCTCGGCTGGCGGGATATTTCCGATAGGGCCCAGTAGCCGGCGATTGTTGAACCAATCAACCCAGCCGAGGGTGGCCATTTCCAGATCCTGCATGTTGCGCCAAGGGCCCTGGCGATGGACCAGTTCAGTTTTGTAGAGGCCGTTTATTGTCTCGGCGAGGGCGTTATCATACGAGTCACCGACACTGCCGACTGACGGCTCGATCCCGGCTTCGGCCAATCGCTCGGTGTATTTGATAGACAAATATTGGGCGGATTCAACCGGTCGTCGCAACACCCCATTTTATGAGGTGTAGATGACAAAAACAGGCAGACGAAAATCCGAACGTTCGACACGGGGCAAATTAAATTCTCCGGGAAGGCCGCCAGTCTGGCAACGTGAGAATCTGGGTCGGTTCTGGCGGGGCGTGGCCGCAGGTCATTCCAGTGAAGTGTCTGCCGTCCAAGCAGGTGTTTCCGGTCCTGTCGGAATCCGGTGGTTTCAGAGTTCTGGTGGAATGCCTCCCACACATCTTGCACCTTCGGCGACTTCCCTGACGCGCCGAAAACTGACTTTCTCTGAGCGAGAAGAAATTGCTTTGGAGTGTGCGAGGGGGACAGCTATCTGAATCGCCCCGGGTCTGTCGGAGACCATCAACTTAAGTAAGGATGATGGTTATGACAAAAAGCAAAATGGCAAATCGCTACTCTCCTGAGGTCCGCGCTCGTGCGGTC
>NZ_QQVY01000023.1 GCF_003590715.1 Paracoccus sp. JM45 | reverse complement strand
CCGACCTCCGGGAGGCCTGCGTCACCGCGCATGTCGCACGGAAATCACGATACTCCGCGATCGACGGGCGCACGACCCGACATCAGGGCTATGCCTCATCGATCAAGCATCGAAAGCGGATCGAGGAAGTCTTAGACCGGGCCAAGACCGTCGGCGGCATGGCGCAAACCCTCTATCGCGGCGTCGAACGGGTGCGATCCCGCTTCATCCTGACAATGGCCGCCAATAACCTGGCCCGACTGCCTGGATTACCGGGGGTATGAAGCCGATGGTGGCTGCATGGGGACCAAAAATCTCGGAGCTTCGTTGACCAGAGAAGGCCGCATTCGCTCCATCGGCAGAATAACGTTCCGGCGCGTCGACTAATTCAGCGGCCTGTTAAAGTGGCGGCAGGTCTGGATTGCATCGCCCCTATCGGCCAGTTGACGGCTCCGATACCCTGGTGGAATGGCTTCCCACCGCATCAAGGGATCGAACCAGACGGTCAGCGATTCACGCTGCCTTAGCGCCCGATTTCAGCTTTGCCAGTTAGTGATCTTGTAGGCCATCTTCGGAGGTTTGCTCATACCTTTCGGTTACGACATTAAATTCACGAGATGAATCCTTTGCCTCTTTGTTCAACAAGGCCGAACAAATGTGGATCCCAAACGGCTCACGTCAAACTCAATCCTTTTCTGAAAGCGGTAGATCCGACCAAAGCATGGAACGCAGCGCTGATTTTGCCGAAAGCGCCATGTTACCTCGCTCATCATAAAAAAACGATAATTGCTTTACATAACAATAAAATCGTTTTTTATTAGGTGGGGGAGGAGATTACTATGAATATCATGACACAAGTTGTGGCGACCCTTGGAGTTGCCTGCGGCGTTGCGGCACCACTTGGCGCGGAAGAGCTCAGGATCGGGACTGCCAGTATAGGAGGAGCGTTCTTCCCTGTGGGGCAAACAATCTCGAACCTTGTTAACGCTCGGGCCGATGGCAACTTCAGCATCGTGCCGATCGTTACACAAGGTTCAGTTCAGAACCCGCGATTGGTCAATGACGGAGAGGTCGATTTGGGTATTACTAGCGCCGATCTTGCTGCAGATGCCGTTGCAGGTGAAGGCGCTTATCAGGGAAGTACGATGCAACTTGCGGCATTGGGACCATTGCACCCCAGCATTTTGCACATGATTGTGCCGGCTGATTCCGATATCCATACCTTCGATGATCTGCGCGGCAAACGTGTGGCCGTGGGTCCTGCGGGCGGCGGCACGCTTGGTTTTCTGAACAAGATCATGCCGATTCACGATATGACGATGGATGATATTACACCCAGCTTCCTTAGCTATGGCGATGGGTTCAGCCAGCTTTCGGACGGAAATGTTGACGCGGCGCTTGCTTTATCGGGCTATCCGGCAGCGGCAGTGATGCAGGCTGCTGCCTCTGAAGAATTGCGTATGATCGATCTCAGGCCCGAGAACCTTGCCCAGATTCTGGATCAGAACCCTGCATATTCTACTTTCGATATTCCCGCCGACATCTACGACATGGGACAGGATTCGACCGTCATCGGTGTGACGAACATGCTGATCCTGCGAAGTGATATGGACGATGGGCAGGTTGGGCAAATCGTGTCGGCCATCTATGATCATCTGGATGAATTTACGGCCGAAAATGCTAATGGTGCGCAGATCGACAAGAGCCGTGCAACACAGCTTGCGATCCCCTTGCATCCCGTTGCTGCCGCCTATTTCGGGCAATGATCCACGATGGAGAATAACGCGATGACTGCCCCTCGTATGACAGCGGCGACTAGGGTGCTGACCGTAATCGCCTTCCTGTTCGGAGCCTATCACTTACTGGTGGTTTCGGGCTTGCTCTCGATCTCTACAATGGAGATGCGCCTGACGCATCTGGCACTGGCGTTGACGTTACTGTTTGCGCGCAAGCCCGCAATGCCTGGTCTGGCGGGAAACAAGCTGGCGCGCGGGATCGATCTTTTGTTGATCATTATGGGTCTGGTCGCCAGTGGCTGGCTGTTGATGCGGTGGAAGGCCATCGCCTTCAGCGGTGGCATGACCATGCCCACAGATTATTACGCCGGACTCGTTATTACCGCGTTGGTGTTCGAGGCCGCGCGTCGGGGCGTGGGTGCCATCCTTGCGGGGATTACGCTGGTCTTCTTTATTTACCCGTTCATTAGCCCGTATCTTCCGGGTTTGTTGAACAGCCGTGGGTATGGGTTGGACCGTATTATCATATTCCTGACCACTGATACTCAGGGCATCTATGGCATCCCGATCGGTGTGGCCGCGACCTATATCATCGTCTTTACCATTTTCGGCGCGCTTCTGTCGCGACTTGGTGCAGGCGAATTCTTCTTTGAAGTATCCCGTCGGTTGACGCATGGAATGCGTGCGGCTGGCGCCAAATCTGCGGTGTTGTTTTCTGCCTTGATCGGGATGGTTTCGGGGTCAGCTGCAGGAAATGTGGCCGTCACCGGCACGATGACCATCCCCCTGATGACAAGGGAGGGGTACAAACCCCATCAGGCCGCCGCAGTCGAGGCAGTGGCGTCCACCGGCGGTCAGATCATGCCGCCTGTCATGGGTGCGGCAGCATTTATTATGGCCGAGGTGGTGGGCGTATCCTATACCAAGATCATGGCAACGGGCCTGCTGCCGGCGCTGCTGTTCTTTGTCACGGCCTTTGTTGTAGTGCATCTGCGGGCTATACGCAGCGGTATCGAACCTGCAGCCGATCGGAGCACCGATCCGCGCAGCATGACTCGCGTCCTATTGGATGGTTTCCCCTTCATCGTGGCATTTTCCTTGCTGATCGGGATGATGCTGGTCGGCTATAGCCCGTTCAAGGCATCGCTTTGGGCGATGGGTGCAATCATTATCGGGATCGCTGTGCAGTTTCCCTCACGGATTGCCGCATTGCCGCGTCAGATCGCAGGGGCCATCGTCGATGGGGCGAATGGCGTTGTGACAATCTCGGCTGCCTGCGCTGCAGCAGGGATTATCGCGGGCGTTCTGGGCATGACAGGATTGGGGTCCAAGATCGCCGTGCTGATCGATATGGGCTCGGGCGGCAGCTTGTTCATTGCGTTGCTGCTGACAATGTTCGTGTCAATTATCCTTGGCATGGGACTGCCGACGACCGCGGCCTATCTGATCCTTGCAACTGTGGTGGCACCCGCGCTGGTTAAGATGGGTGTGCCCGTACTGACCGCGCATTTCTTTGTCTTCTATTTCGGCTGCATTTCCACCATTACCCCCCCTGTCGCGCTTGCGGCATATGTTGCGGGGGGCATTGCGGGGGCGGATATCAACAAAACCGGCTGGACCGCCGCCGCATATGCCGCACCCAGCTTTCTGCTGCCATTCGCCTTTTGCTTCGGGCCGGGCCTGTTGCTGCAGGGAAGTATGACCTCCAATATCATGGCCATCGTGACAGGCGGTCTCGGGGTCGCTGCCATATCCGTCGCAGTCGTGGGTGCAATACGCGTGCAGCTGCCTGCCATTGCCCGCATCGCGGCCGCGGGGGCAGGGGTGCTGCTTCTGTTTCAGGACCTGATCAGCGGCATAGCGGGGTTTATGCTTTTGGCCGCAATCTTTGCTTTTTCGGAGCTGCGCCTGCGCGGCACCGCCAGTTAAACAAGAGGATTAATCCACATGGCACGCAACTTCCGTCGGGTTATCACCGGACATGATGCTTCGGGCCGCGCGATCATCGAAAGCGATCAGAACGCGACCCAATATCTGGAACGGCCAAACCGCCCCGGCGTCCGGCTGACCAACTTCTGGCTGTCGGACGGCGCGCCCGCCGAATATGACGGACCGGTTGAAACCTGCACAGGCAATTTCACCCTCCATCCCCCTACGGGCGGCAGCGTCTTTCGCTGTGTGGAATTTCTGCCCGAAGACCCCGAGGTTATGGCCCGCCTCGACGGTCGCGCGGCGTTTGCCGAAATGGGCGCGGCGGCGAACATCGTCGAGAACGCCCGCCACCCCTTCATGCATCGCACTGACAGCGTCGATTACGCGATGGTCATGACGGGAGAAATCTGGATGATGATGGATGACGAAGCGGATGACGTATTGCTTAAGGCCGGTGATGTTGTCGTGCAACGGGGCACAAACCACGCATGGTCCAATCGCGGGACCGAGCCTTGCGTTATTATGTTCGTGCTGAATGACGGCGTGACGCGCCGCGATGCATCAGGGGACAGCGTCAAGGGCATCCCGCCGCGTCCGGCAATCACAGGCGGTATTGATGGTAGTTGAGTTTTCATCCGCATCCGATAAGGAAGGCGCATGACATTGTCTCGCGCCTTACCCAACCCACAGTCTTCGATGACATCGGCCACGCAGACGGCCTATACGGCCATCCAGCGGATGATCGTTACCGGCCTTTTCCCGCCGGGCCAGAAGCTGAAGATCGAGACGTTGAAGGACAGGCTGCAGGTCGGTGCATCGCCCATCCGCGAGGCACTTAGCTTGTTAACTTCGGACCAACTCGTCGAGCGGATCGACCAGCGCGGCTTTCGCAGTGCACCTGTCAGTCTTGAAAATTTCGACGAAATCCTGCGCCTTCGCTGCGCTTTGGAGGATATGGCCTTGCGGCAAGCCATTGCACGCAGCTGCCCCGAGTGGGAGGAGGCCCTAGTCTTGGCCCACCACAGGCTGACTCGCGCCGACGCCGCAGATGACACCGTTTTCGAGGCGTTACACAAAGCTTTCCATATGGCACTGTTGGACAATTCCGCATCACCGATCCTGTTGCGTTACTGTAGTCAGCTTTATGATCTGAATGTCCGCTATCGCTATCTTGCAGGGCGGTCGTTGAACTATGGGAGGCGTGACGTCGGGCGCGAGCATCGAGAAATTCTGGAGGCAGCTGTCGCAGGCGATGCCAACGCAGCGTCAGCCCGTTTGCTGGCTCATTACCAGAAAACGGGGGCGTTCCTGCGCGACAGCGGGCTGGTTCCCGTTACGCCGGACGAATGATAACACGCGCCGGATATTCCGGCGCGCGATTTGTCAGACTGCAGGAGCTTCATCCCTGATCGGGCTGGCACAGATGCCGATGCCTTCAATCTCGACCTCGACCACCTCGCCGGGACGCAGCCAGCGCGGTTCGGGCTTTTTGGCATGGCCCACACCCGGGGGCGTGCCCATCGCAATCATGTCGCCCGGTTCCAATGTTGCAAATTCGGACATGATCTCGATCGTGCGGGCCACGCCCCAAATCATATTGGCCGTGTTCGAGCTTTGCAGGATTTCGTCCCCCACACGGCTCTCGATCTTAAGCCCGGCAGCGCCCTCTGGCAGCTCATCAGGCGTAACGACGAAGGGGCCGATTGCCCCCGTTTGGTCGAAATTCTTGCCCGGTGTCCATTGATGCGTCTTGCGCTGATAATCACGAACCGAACCATCGTTAAAGACGGTATATCCGAAGACATGCGACAGAGCTTGCGCTTGCGGAATATGACGTCCACCCTTGCCTATAATGATCATCAGCTCGGCCTCGTAATCCAGTTGGTCCGAACATGACGGGCGCAGCATTGGCTGACCCGCAGCCATGATTGACTGGCGAGTCCGCATGAACATCGCCGGATAGTCGGGGATTTCGTAGCCGCCTTCCTTGATATGCTCGACATAGTTCAGTCCCAGGCACATGATTTTTCCCGGGTCCGCAATGGGCAAGGCTGGGGTGACAGCCGTCAGCGGCAGCGACGCGGCCGCAGGATCATCTGCATAATCACGCGCACGCCGCATCATATCGTCCGACATGACAATTGCGCTAAGATCGCGCCCCATGCCGTCTATCGCTGCGCTTAGATCAATGGCCCGATTGCCGCGAACAGCGAAAACACAGGTGGTTCCCATATGTGTTCCAACAAGCAGTTTCATCGTTTCCCCTTTCGAATTTTCCTTTTTAATTGACGATAAAAATAAGATGTGTCAATAAATATCGATATTATGTGTGATCGGGTCGGGGAGGACCAAACGGCCGCGCATTCTTAGGGGAGAGGGAAAAATTCTGTGAAACGATCAATCGCAATGATTTCGGTGGCTGCTATTGCTGCCATGAATGTGCTGCCAGCAGGGGCCGCAAATGTCGAAGGCCCGTCGGTTTTCTGGAAGATATCGATTTATGGAAATCCGCGGGCGCTGACCTCGGGGATGGAGGCATTGGCCGAGAAAGTGTCCAGCGAAACCGATGGCATGTTCCAGATACGGATTTTTTATGCCGAACAGCTGGGTCCGGTCCGTGAAAACCTTGATGCGCTGAAGCTGAATGCGATTGAGGGTGCAGGGATCTGCGAATTCTATCATCCTGGCAAAAATCCGGCCTGGACCGTCTTTTCCCTGCCATTCCTGCCGCTTGGCGATCCGGCAGTGGACCGCCAAGTGCGTGAACGCATGTTCGAACATCCTGCTATTGTCGCCGATATGGAGAAATGGAACGCCATTCCATACGCGTCCGGGTTGCTTCAACAGTTCGAACTGATGGGAACCGGTCCAAAGCCGGAAACGCTGGATGGCTGGAAGGGGCTGCGTGTCCGTGCGGGCGGTGGGCTTGGGGATGCGCTGTCACGGCTTGGTGCGACGCCACAAACCCTGTCGGCGCCCGAAACGTTGATCGCCTTCCAGAACGGCACCGTGGATGCGGCGGCCTTTCCGTTCACCTATGCCCATGTCGCCTTCAAGATCAACGACGAGGCCGAGTGGTTCACCTCTAACCTTGCGCCGGGGACCTCGGAATGCGGCTGGGTCCTGAACAAGACCGCATTCGAGGCGTTGCCGTCGCAATATCAGGATCTGCTGATGGATAATCGTGATCTGGTACTGGACACTCAGCAGGCCGCTTATGCTGCCGAGGATGGTAAAAATTTGGCTCTGTTCCGCGAAACTCTGGACGAGATTGTCTATACGGATGAGCAACGCGCCGCCTTCCGCGAGAAAGCCGGCCAACCGGTCTGGAATGATTGGGTCGAAGCGAACAGCGACAAGTTCGACGCGCAAGGGGTGCTTGATGCCCTGTTGACCTATGCCCGGGAGGCTGGCGCTACGCACTGATCCCTGCGTTTCGGGCGCGCCCGCGATGGCGCGTCTCCCATACTTTCGCGAAGGACTTCACATGATACCCGAAGATGCCGCTGTGCAAGGGGCGGACCAAATGCCGGGGCCGATCACCCGTGCTGACCGCTTGCTCGCGCCGCTGGAGGATGCCGCGAATTTCGTAGCGGCGTTCTTTATTTTCATGCTGATGCTGCTGGGCGTTGCGCAGATCGTTCTGCGATCAATCTTCGATTATCCACTGCTGGGATATATCGACATGGTTGAGCTTTCGATGGCCGGGATGGCATTTCTCGGCGCGGCATACACGCAGCGCATGGGCGCCCATATCCGGATGGAACTGGTGGTCGGCAGTCTGCGTGGCCGGTCCTTATGGTTGGCCGAAATTATCGGCACGTTGGTTGGCCTTGTTATTGTCGCTATCCTGATCAAGTTCAGCTGGGACCATTTTCTGCGCGCATACCAGATCGGCGATACGACCATTGACGCGGAGCTGCCGGTATGGCCGTCAAAGCTGGTGGTACCAGTGGCTTTCGGTCTTTGGTTCCTGAGGTTGCTATTGCAATTGGCAGGCCAGATCAGCCTATTTATCGACCCTTTCCGCCGACCCGAGGGTATCATTTTGGCCCGTGATGCCGCTGAAACGGCCCGCGACGAAGCCCATGACATGCTGGATCGCGAATCCACACCCCGAAAGGATATTTGATATGCTGATCGGAATCGGATTCCAGAACCCGTTGCTGGTGGGCGTTATTGGCATAGTTCTGCTTCTTATGCTGGTTTTTCTAGGGGTAAGGGTTGTCTTTGCTGCCGCCAGCGTCGGGTTGCTTGGTCTGATCGAATTGATCGGCTGGGGACCTGCTGCAGGGATTGTGGGGATCGTCCCGCATGCCAAATCATCAACCTACGCTCTAAGCGTGTTGCCGATGTTTATTTTCATCGGCTTTGTGGCCTATCACGCTGGAATGACGACACAGCTGTTCGATGCAGCGCGCAAATGGCTGGGCTGGTTGCCGGGCGGACTTGCGGTATCGACCATCCTTGCAACTGCGGGATTTGCGGCTGTGTCTGGTGCATCGACCGCGACCTCTGCCGTGTTTGCGCGGGTTGCCATCCCCGAGATGCTGCGCTTTGGATATGACCGGCGGCTGGCGGCGGGTGTGGTTGCGGTTGGCGGTACACTGGCCGCGCTGATCCCGCCTTCCGCGATTCTGGTCATCTATGCTGTTATTGTAGAAGAATCGGTGGGTAGGCTGTTACTGGCAGGTTTCCTTCCAGGAATGGTGTCTGCGATGGTTTATTCCGCGATCATTGTCGTTTGGGCCATGCGCAATCCTGAGGCGGCGCCTGCTATTGGCGGGGTCACTTGGTCCGAACGCGCATTGGCGCTGCCGCCGCTAATCCCGATCGCGCTGGTGGTGATGATCATCATTTCTGCTATGTACCAAGGCTGGGCCACACCGACCGAGGCAGGCGCGCTTGGCGCTGCTATCATCTTCGTCGTCGCTGTCGCCCGGGGTGCGCGCGCACAGGCTATCTGGTTGTCTCTGATGGAGACAGCGAAATTGACAGTGATGATCTTTTCGCTGATCTGGAGCGTGACGATTTTTGTACGTTTTCTTGGATATTCGGGCGTAGCCGAGGCATTTGCTTCATGGATCGTTACACTGGACGCCCCGCCATTGATCATAATGATCTGCATCCTGCTGGGCTATGCCGTGCTTGGTATGTTTATGGATGCGATCGGAATGTTGTTGCTGACACTACCCGTTGTCTATCCGGCGGTGATGGCCCTTGGATACGATTCCATCTGGTTCGGCATAATTGTCGTCAAGATGGCCGAAATGGCACTGATAACGCCACCCATCGGGCTGAACTGTTTTGTCGTTAATGCCGTCCGTCCCGATATCGCCTTGCCCCAGGTATTCCGCGGAGTTCTTATATTCTTCGTGGCGGATGTCATTACGATCGGCATTCTATTGGCATTTCCGGATATTGTCACATGGCTGCCAGACCTTATACGCAACTGAAACAAGGACTATCCCTATGAAACTGGCATCCAGCCTTTCACTTGCCACAGCCGAGGCGATCATAGACGGAGCCTTCGCAACTGGAGCATCCGAGGGGATGAAGCCCCTTTCTGTTATCGTTCTTGATTCCGGCGGACGTATGGTCGCGCTAAAATCGCAGGATGGCAGCGGGATCATGCGGGTTGATATCGCGATGGGCAAGGCGTGGGGCTCCCTTGGCATGGGCATGCCAAGCCGGATGATCCGCGATTACTTGTCGGAACGGCCCAATTTTCAGACAGCATTGGCCGTTACTTCACAGGGTCGCTTCGTTCCCGTGCCCGGTGGCGTGTTGATCGAGGATGCCGGCGGAATGATTATCGGCGCGGTTGGGATCAGCGGTGACGCGTCCGACAAGGACGAGTATTGTGCCATATGCGGGATTAAGGCTGCCGGTTTTACACCCTCGCCGCAGGAACCGGACCCCAACTGGCGTTGTGCATCACTTTCGGACCATCGCTAGGTGTTAGCCGTACCTCCCCGCGTGAAGCCATCCGTAACCTTGTCGAGAAAGGCTTGCTGGATTCCCGACCTAAACGGGGCACGATCGTCCGTGAACAATTCTGGTGGAACCATCTGGACGAAGACCGGCCGCGCTGGCGGATCAAAATCACTGCAACAGCGACTTATCTCGATAAGATGTTTGCCCTGCGCCGTGCGACCTGACCCGAAGCCTCGGCTTTGGCAGCGCGACACGCCCTGCCCGAAGATCGTGAACAGATTGCGCGCGATTTTCAGGCGGTGGTCGATGCCTGTTCCGATGATGAAGCACGGATCAAGGCCAACCTTGCGTTCAACACGTCGACCTATCTTGCAACCCGCAACGAATTCTTTTGTCCAATTGGTCATATGCTGTTGATTAGCCTTCCAAAGATGTTTCGTATTGCATCACGCGGATAGCATCGTCCGCGTGCGATTGCCGAACATTGCGACCTCATAGACGCCATCGTTATGGGCCATCCCGAGAGAGCGAGGGACTTGTCCCTGACCTTGCTTGATCATGCGGCCGATGACATTGTCTGCGTTCAAAAATACGGTGGTTGAAAGCCACGCCTATTGTCTAGTCCATTTTAACATCCATATACCATCCATGCGGATGGAGATTTTGATATGGGCGACGTAAGGCAACTGCGGGACAAGCAGCCTGAAAACGAAAAAATAACGATCAATCTAGGCTTTGTGGATCTGGGTCGCATCGACCTGTTGGTGCAGGAGGGGTTCTACTCCAATCGTAGCGATTTTATTCGCAACGCGATCCGAAAACAGTTGGATACCCACACCGAAGCCGTCGACCGGTCGATCCAGCGTCACACAATGGAGGTGGGCCTGCGCGATTTCAGCCGCAGCGACTTGGAAAACCATCGCGAGGCTGGTGAGATTTTGCACATCAAGGTCGTTGGCCTTGCCCGTGTCGCGCCGGATGTCACTGCCGATCTGGCACAGGCAACGATCGGATCAATTACCGTACTTGGATCGCTGCAAGCATCGCCCGAGGTCAAAAAGGCCTTGGCCGACCGCATCAAATAGCGTCTTTGAAAGGATAAATTAGATGATGAACTTTACCAAAGGTACATGGCGTCAAACAAAAGAGGCGGGTAAAGGCCAACTGTCATCGGTCAGTGATTTGGTAAACCGGACGCTGGCCCAGCACGGATTGGCCCCGCAAGCGGGAGGAACGCCGAACTTGTCGGATATTCTCGCGCATCTGCGATCTGCATCCGCAGCACCTGTCGTTCCCGAGGGAGCCAGCTTTGCGGAAGACAGTTTTTCCTGTGCCGCCGGAACGCGCCGTTTCCGTACTTATGTCCCGGCCAGTGCCAAAAAAGGGGCCACGGGGTTGGTTCTGATGCTACATGGCTGCACCCAGTCTCCTGAAGATTTTGCTGCAGGAACAGGGATGAACGCATTGGCGGACAAGCAAGGGTTTATCGTCGTGTATCCTCATCAAACGCGCGGCGACAACGCCCAATCATGCTGGAACTGGTTCAGCCGCGGCGATCAGCAGCGCGACAAGGGCGAACCCTCGATCTTGTCCGGTATCACCCGCCATGTGATGTCACAGCACAATGTTCCTACGGATCAGGTCTTTGTCGCGGGCCTTTCGGCAGGTGCTGCAATGGCTGTTATTCTGGGCAAAAACTACCCCGACCTCTTTCACGGGGTCGGCGCGCATTCGGGCCTTCCTGCGGGTGCAGCCAAAGATGTTCCCTCGGCTTTTGCTGCCATGGCGGGACAAGGGATCAATGTTACCCCCGAAGGTACACCGGTTCGCACGATCGTTTTTCACGGCAGTGCGGATACTACGGTGCACCCTTCGAACGGCGATCGCATTGTCCAACATGCGCTGGACCCGCGCCAACCCCAAAGCCTGCAGAATGAGGAAAAGGGAAATGCACAGGGTCGGTCATTCCGTCGTTGTACCGTCTATGCCCCCAACGGCGCTGTTGCAGTGGAACATTGGATTATCGAGGGCATGGGCCATGCATGGTCTGGCGGTAAACCAGAAGGTAGTTATACCGATGAGCAAGGGCCTGATGCCAGTGCTGAAATGATCAGGTTCTTCCGCGATGTATAACGGATACGTTGTACGATCTCGGTTTGTGGTAAGGTCATATTGAAGAATGAAAAAACCGGAAACGAATTGATTTGGTGTCTGCAAGGAAAAGGCAAATATAGCGGTATTTTCTAAAAATTCGTGCCACGAGCTGCTGCCGGTTTTGTGGGCAGCAGGATAAGCTAGAATAGTGCGTGCTTCGAACTTCATTGGGCTGAGGTAGCCCGGTTGTGAATGGCGCTGCTAGGGTTGTAGGAGCGTTTGAAGTAGTCGAAGACATCGGTGCCAACTTCATTTCAGGTGGATACACTTTGCGGGCGGTCCATTCAGTCTTCAGTGTTGAAACGAAACTTTCCATCGCCGACCTCGTCATGATCTCTCAGACCAGTGGCGTTCCCATAACTCGATCCCAGACATCGCCCGTTCTGCTCATCGAGCATGTGACGCCGTTGCCCGCCCGCGGGCGTTGAAACTGCTCGCACATGTATCCGGGATCCCTGCTCGGAATGATGAAAGAGTGCGTCACCCTTCCCTTGGCCCCAGACCGCCATCATCAGGGTATTCATGAGGAGCGACTTATCGCGTATCGGCCTTATGGAGCAACCGACTACGCGGCGAGAAAACAGGTCTAGAACGACTGGGACATACATACAGCCAGCCAGCCTCCGGCGGTCCGGATGTGTATGAAATCGGCCCGCCACCCTTGGTTTAGCTATCTGTCTGGCAATTCCGGTCAGTGCCTCACCGGTTCACTCTAGCCGGTGGCGTTCACTGGCTCGATGTCGGCAATGATCAAGCGTTCGCTATCGTTCTTGGGCTTGCCGCGGCGTCTAGGCCGTGCTCTGAAAGCGTTGCAGCGCATTAGCCGCTTGATCTTATGCGGGCCGCAGGCCAGCTATTCTTCCAACAGATCGCAGTACATGCGATGCGCGCCATAGGCTCGAGCACTGGCTTTGAAGCTTGTCTTGATCGCCAGGACGAGTTTGACATCATGGATGTCGCACGTGCTGGTCGGGCGGTCCAGCGAGGCGTGGAAGCCTGCACGGGACACCTTTAGCACTTCGAAGAGCCAACTGATTGGCCAATGTGCCAGTGCTTGGTAATGACGATGAATTTCACGTCGCCGCGCGCGAAAAAAAGCGTTAGACCATTGTCCGTGAACCAATAGTGAAAAATGGTTTCACTCTTCTTGGGAATGGCGCACTCCACCCGTAGCCGGACGCCCTCTTTCTTCAGGGCTGTGATCTCGGCCAGATCGGCACGCATCTACCCATTTCGGGGGAAAGCAGCAGCCAGGCTTGCGCTAAATGCCCTCATCCAGCGGCGCCGCACACTCTCGGGCAGATCGAGATCGCGCGCCACCTGTAACGCCGCTACGCCCAGATCGGTTCCAAGCCTTATAGCATCTGTCTCGTACTCACGGCCGAACTTTCGTTTCGTCATATCCCCCCCGGTTCCTAGATCGCGATCTTGCCTTTATGCCCACAAAACCGGCAGCAGCTCAGCTGTCGTATTACTGCGAAAGGATAGCTTTCCTTTGATGGCTTATACCCATAGTTTATCTATAGTTTGTTCCTATTTATCTTCGTCCGCGCAAAGGTTGGTCATGGCATTCATATCCGAATTGCACTTTCGAGGCTCAGGAGTTGCAAATTCGGGTGAGTTTGTTGAAATCACATTAGGCCCTGACGACAATCCCGATGATTTCGTCGTGTCCGTTTACGACGATGACGGTACCTTGAGTACGGGTGCCGGTATTTCCGGTGGTGAAGTCAACCTTGGCACACTGACCGGAACAGTGCACCCAGATGATCCTGATTTTACCATTTATGTTATTTCAGTGGGGGTCCGTAATTCCACCAGCGATAGCAACGAGGGCAGCGGTATTGCACTGACCAATGTCGATACTTCGACGGTTCTAAGTTTTTACAGCGCCAACAGCATCTCTGCTTTTGCGGCGACTGAAGGTGCAGCAAACGGTACCACCTCTGACAACATTCTGGACCACTTAAGTGCGCAGAACGGTGAAAGTTACCAATGGGACATCAAAGGTAACCTGACTTTTGCGACGATTGACGCAGGGGGCTCTGTCTTGTGTCTGGCTGGAAATGCGCGCGTCCAGACCAAGCACGGTAAAGTGCATGCCGAAGATCTGCAGGTTGGCGATATGGTTTGGACAGCGAACCACGGCTTTCAGCCTGTTCAATGGATAGGAAAGACTAGGCTTTCGTCCGAATATCTGTCGCAGAACCACAAGCAGCGACCGATCTTTCTGGCGAAAGACAGCATTGCCCCTGGCTTTCCGCAATCGGGCCTTGCTCTTTCAAGGCAGCATCGTGTTCTGATTTCATCACCCGTTGCCGAACGTATGACAGGCCATTTTGAAGTTCTGGTTCCAGCAGTGAAACTACTGGAATTTGACGGTATCGATATCGAACTTCCTACCGATGGCATCACATATGTCCATCTTCTGTTCCGGCAGCACGAGATTATCGCGGCGGACGGCGCGTTGGTTGAAAGTTTGTTGCTTACGGATCATGTCGGAGCAATGACCACCGGTATCGAGCATAACGATCAGACTGCCAGTAAGCCGGCGCGGCCAATCCTTGACAATAAAAGAGCGCAACAGCTTATCAGACGCATTATCAAGAACCAGCGACCGCTATATGAACCGCGGGTGCGGCGTGATTTCGGGCCCCAAGCTGCATGAGTTCTGCAGCACCAAGCTAATCTTCTTCGTTTTGCATATGTATAGGACGTTTGTGCAGGTTTTCATCTGCTGCACAAACGTATGCCATCACTCGCCATAATTACGGGTCAGGACGGCATCTATATGTAGCAAAGCGTCCGGCATTGCACCGCGCCAGAACGGCCAGTCATGTTCACCTTCTGATGTCTTGAACCTGTGTGATATACCTGCGTCACGCAGGGCGATATGCAGATCGGCGGTTGCTTCAAAAAACGGATCATCTGCGCCTGTATCAAAATAAAAACGCGGAACGCGCGTGAAATGCGTAAGATCGGTTTGTGCTATCAACGCTTGTGGTTGAAGGGCAGTCCATTCCGCTGTCAGACGATCCCGACCTGTCAATCCTGATCCAATTACCGTGCCAAATCGCGAATTATATCCTGCCTCGGAAAGTGCCAGCATTTGGGCTTCAGTCCGAAAGGATGCGCTTAGTGCTGAAATACCTGCGAACATATCCGGATATTTCAACTGATAGATCGACGCGGCCATTCCGCCCATCGATATTCCTAAGAGAGCCCGCGCATCACCATTTCCGATTGCGCGGTATTTGTCTTCGATGCCAGGGATGAAGTCCTCTATGAACATTGTTTGCCAGCGTAACGATCCGTCCGCGTCGTCTAAGAAGTATGTCGCAACCTCATTGTCGACATCGCGCCTTCCATCGGGGGCAACCGCAATCAGCGGTCGTATCTGGCCAGACAGGATCATTTGATCCAACATCTGATCGATGCCAGCCAGTGTAAACCAATCCAAAGGCTGGCCAGTTCCGCCACCGTGCAGCAGGTACACGACCGGATAGTCGCGCCCTCCGTCATCGTAACCTGGGGGTAGGTAAACGGCGTAAGACACCGGCTTGTTCAGGACCTTGCTGGGCAGGACGTTCTGGATACGCACATCTGCATGCCCGATTGCAGGCAGGCTGATACAGACAAAAGCGGAAAGTATCGCGGCAAGTAAGGATTTGGCGAACATGCGCGCTCCTTCAGAAGACAAGTTTATAGGACATCGACACGCTGCCCCCCAACACACCGGGGCCGGGGCTTGACCCCCGGTTCCACGGCCACCGGCTGCTGCTATAATTGGAATAGTTCAACTGTATCTTATCATTCACACGATAGCTTGCCGTATAGGTATAGTCAGGATTCCATGATTCTTGCACGTCGGGGGGGTAAAGATATGTCGTTAACCCGACACGTAGTTTCTCCGTGAGTGCTACGCTGCACCCCAGCGAGAATGACTCATTGGTCGGGTTAGGTAAGCCAAATCCAATCGAACAGGCCGCGCTTTTGTCCATCGGCAGCGATATCGCTGGTAACTTGTAACTGCCCCTGAAACTGCCGTCGAACAGCGATGAAACAATATTCGCGCCTTCAGAAGAAAAGCGTGCGCTATAGCTGGAATAGCTGATGCTGAGGTTATCGGTGGCTTTGTAATTGAAAGAATATGTAAAGTCAGGGTCCCATGGGGCCTGCTGACCTGACAAAGGAAAATGCACCAGCGCCATATTCATCGACAAGCGATCGTTCAGGCGTGCGCTGCATCCCAGACTGACGCGCAGCTTGCCATATTTTGTATCCTGATTTGTATGGTCGACATATTGAAGCCCTGCGCCCGTGGTTATGGAACAGCTTAGGCGAAACCGTTCTGCCAAAGTCTTGGGTTCTGCCGGTTCCTTTGGGGCTGGTGTGGCCGGTTGTGCAGGGGAGATTTCTTGCCGGACGCGTGCGGGATTATCTTTCAAAGGGGTTACGATCGCAGGCGCGGGCGGATTAGGCAGTAATGTGCAGGCATCGGGATAATAGGGGTCAGGCTCGGCGCAGTCGATATCACCTGAAAGAAACGCCACTGTATCGGCCTGCGCAGGCAGCGACTCTGCGTCTTCAGGCGGAATATCGGGTTCGGGCTGCCGTTCTTCCGGCGCAGGTTGGACATCAGGTTCGGAGATTGCCGGCGCCAAAGGCGCAGGGGGCGGTTCTGGCGGTGTGCCGCTGCCAGCCAGAACCCACTTTGCCAGATATTCAGCCAGCAGCAGGCCGGTGATGTCCGCGGGCAGGTCGGGTTTCGGTGCGCCAATCGCGGGAACAGTCATAATAACCCCCGCTTCCGAGGATATCTCACAGGATTCTGCCAGCGTGCATCGCAGCATATATTCGCCACTGGCCCTGTTGTTGTCCGCAAGAACGATTGCAGAACCGTCAGGAAACAACCGGTATGTCCAACCGCCGATATTGCCGGATTGCGCACGTGACCATGCGAAGACATTCGGGGTGTCGGTCAGGATCTCTTCAGCCTCGGGCACGGCGGGATCGTCGGTTTTGACGATGACGTCATCGGGTAGATCCAGATGCCATGCCAACGGCGGTGACGGCGCCATAACCGTAATGCGGCTATCCTCCTCGGTAACGGGCAAAACATCGAATGGCAGCGCAAATGCGGGGGGAAGGCTTGCAAATAGTCCTGCCACGCCCCACTGTAATTTGCGTCCGATCTGCACCATGCCGTCAGTCTGCGCACATTTTTGCGTTCAGCGCACGGATTGCGGCTTCGGGGTCCAGATCTGTGCTGTCGGGACCAAGCGCAGAGTCCAATGCCTGCTTCGTGCGTCCGCCCATAATTCCATCATCTCCTCCGGCGTCATAACCTGCGGCCTGAAGCATTCGCTGCAACGTTTGTACCGCCGAGGTGCCAGCCGTGATCGAGGAGAGACCGCAGCTTGCATCAGGCAAGATCGTGGGGCCGCGCTCTCCGGTCGCTGTGGGGGCAGGGGCCGTGGCGTTGTTCGGGGCCACTTCGGGAATTGCGGCGGGACGGTTCGCGTCGAAATTTGCATCTGCAGGCGCAGGTGTCGTCAGGGTGACATCTGGTGTCAGGTTATGATCTGCCCCCGCCGCGGTCGCAAGTGCAGCCCCTGACGAGAGGTTGCGGTCGGTATCCGGAACACCCGCATCCTCGGGCAGGCCGTTTGGCGCATCGGGCGTGCGGCGCTGGAAGTCCGACGCTGATACTTCTTGACCCAGAAGGCAACGACCTAGTGACGAAGCAACGTCTGGTGCTTGTGGATCGGGGTTTCCTTGGATTTCCTGTGTGCAGGATTGTGCTGCGGCATCACACAGGACGTCGATTTGCCACTGCGGGGCGGTACGGCTGTCGGCCAGTGATCCACTCAGATCACTGAACAGGCGGTAAACGAACCCGCCGGCGCGGCCTTGTTGCCACAATCCCGGAAACCGCGCTGAGGGGACATCGGCATAGTGGCGCTGCACCTCGGTCGCGCCGGGCAACGCCTGATCAAACGCTGTGCCAACACAAGGGGCCGCTTGCACCGATACAGGCAGGGCGACTGCACATAGGATGGCGGAAATTCTCATTTCGCCGCCCGCATCAGGGGGCCGGTGGCTTTGAAAGATAGCGACGCCAGAACAACGGCATTAGTATTTGCCGTGATTGATCCGTTTACAAGGCCGGTTGCCTCATAGAGGCCTTCGGGCCAGCCTTTTTCAGCGTCAACTACGGGGATGATCGCATCGACAAGGTTTTCGGTATAGTCCGTGCCGAACAATGCATCCCAACCGAATGCAGCTTTTGTCGCCATCGTCCGCATACTGTCGATGCGGTCGCCTTGGAAGGTCAGCACTGCCCAATCCGATCCCCCGCCCCAGACAGTCGAATACGCAAAGAACGGTTCTTCGCTTAGGTGCGATTCCGTCACCGCAGTCAATTTTCCCGTCTGTTCATAGCGTGCCTGCTGGGCCAGATAGATCGCGGTCGCAAAGCGGTGGGACCTTGCGTCAAAGCCGAATTCCAGTCCGTCGAAAAGATAAGGCTCACTGACGACAAATGCGGGTGTGCGGGCGCGGTGCATGCGGGTGTCGACGGGGATTGGCTGATCCAGTACCTTCTGGATCATGAAGTTGTCGCGGACCTCATAGGCGCGATAGACGTCATAGCCGTGCAGCATCATCGCCTTTGCGGCATATTGTTCGTAGCCGACGCGGCCTTCCTGATTTTCGCGAACCTCGCCTGCGGAAACGTTGGTGCCGATCAACTCTCCGTCGCGGACCATCCGGTCAAGCGACCAGCCGTCCAGTACACCCGTGATCGCGGGTGCCAAGGCCGGATGTGCGTTTTGCGCCAGCGCAAGCGCCGACATGATCCGCGCGACATCCAGCGCTGACCACCCCAGCCCTAGTTTCGACGGTTTATTGCCGTAATCGACCAATTCCAACGTGCGGGTGTTATAGGCTTTATTCGGCAGGATATCCTGGAACAGGCGCATTTTTCCAAGGCTGTCAACAACTTTTGCGATACGGTCTTCGGCCTCATCACTGGCGATCAGGTTCAGACGCTCGGCCGACAGGATCGCGATGACATAGGATCCCGTTTCCCACATGGTGGTGGACGGGTAATCCTGCACCGAATTCGCAAGCCCCGTCGTCGGATTGGTATTATTCTGGAAGTAGGTCCATGCGATCCGCGCGTATTTCATATCCTGCACAGTGCTTTCGCCGCGGATGGCCAAGGGAAGCGGCGTTACATTTTCGAATGTCTGCATCAGATCCTGACCGTTGCGCGTATTTTTAGCGGTGGTGTCACCAAGATTTTCAAGCCACATTACGACCAGCAGACCTGCAATCAGCCCTACAATAAAGATGATATGCCCGCGGGCGCGAACAAGGTTTTGACGAAAGCCCATCAGGATACCTCTGACATGTCTGCGGTTGCGGGCGGCTGCCATAAAGCAGCGCGGATGATGCCCGCCATGGCTATACAGTTATTCAACCCCCAGAGGGCATTGGTGACGACACCCGTAACGGTGTGGGGTGTATCGACAGTCATCAGGGCCACCGTTCCCCAGATAACCCCGATAATTGTAAATGCGAGGACCGCGATTTGCGGGCGGACCAGTTTCAGGAAACGTCCCGCTTTGCGGTCTTTCGGGGTCACCTTAAAGGCGATGGTCTGGCCCCGCAGCACCGCCCAAAGCGCACGCAGACCAAGCGGGAAAAACGCCAGATAGCTGGCTTTCGCGGCATAGCCTGAAATGCCCCATGTGCCGACCATCATCGCCAGCTCCAACGATATGATAAAGGGCACCACATGAATGAAGAACTGGTCCGAATATGCCGATACCGGCGCAATGCCGGTAAACAGATAAACCACGGGCGCAAAGAGGAAGATCACGTTCCAAAGCGCCCCCAGATAGGAATAGAAGGTTGCCCCGTACATAACACGTTGTGGTATGGTCAGACCGCGCCGGAACAGCGGATTGTCATTGAGCAGAATATCCAGACTGCCGCCCGCATATTTGAACCGCTGGATCGTCCATGTCATCAGATCCTGCGGTGACAGCATTTTGGATTCGACCAATGGATGCTGAAAAGATTTCCAGCCGCGTTCCTTATCGGAATGCAGCACGATTGAGGTGAAGATATCCTCGGAGACATGGAAACGGTAAGGGGCCAGAATCTCGGCACTGACGGCCTCGGTGCGGATGGCGTCCAGCAGGTCGGGGGCGACGTTGCGTTCGCGGGTTTCGAGGGTGATTTCTTCTTCGGCAGCAATGACACGGCGTTCGACCTTGGCACCGAAGGCGCGCAATGCGGCCTCCATTACGGCCTCTCGGCGGTGGATCGACCCTGCGCCGCAACAGAAAGCGGCATTGGCCCCGTTCCGCCGTCGCTGGATTACATCATAGAACATCTGCGGATCATTGACGAAAGGATCGCGGCCCAAGCACCATTCGCCGGTGACCCGTTCAATTGCCTGCCCGATTTTGGCGCCGGTCGGGCCGAACCGTCCGGCCAAAACATCGGGAAGCCTGCGCCCCTGTGGCAGATCATAGAACCACTGTGGTGTCTGGACCCAAGCCATCTTGGGGTCGCGGAAATAGCCAAGCGTTCTGACCAGCATTGTCGGAAAGGGACGCGTGTCCGCGTCGCAGATCAGCAGGAAATCACCGAATGTGTGTTCCATCGCATTGCGAAGGTTGCCGGCCTTATACCCCTCGTTGGTATCGCGCGTGATATAGCCGACACCTTCATCATTCGCGACTGCCTGCATAGCGGGGCGGCTGCCATCATCAAGAACGTGGATGCGGATATCAATCGGATGGGGGTATTCCATGGCCTTTGCATCGATGATGCCAAGCCTGACCAGTTCGGGGTCTTCGTTATATGTCGCAAAAAGAACATCGACCGAAATAGGCCGATCAGGATCCGGCGCGTCCGGGTCCACCTCGGACACCAAGGCGGGGACTGTCGGCAGTTTGACGGGCTGGTCGCGCCACAGGTTGAACACGAACAGCAACAGCCCGATATAGGCCAGCGTTTCGGCAATGGCCAAAGTCGCGGCAAACCACAAAGCCTCGGGGTTCAACGAATGCATCCAGCGCCAGCCGATGTACCACGCCCCGATCACCAGCGAGATCATCGCCAGCAATTGCCACAGCACCTCGCGCGCGGCGGAATAGGGCAGGGGCGCGGGCGGGTGTCGATCCTCGAACGCCAAGAAATAATCGTCGATCATAACGCCCTTACCCATTCGAAGCTTGTGATTTTTGGTTGCGCGACCAAGGGGTCGGGCCAAGGCCGATGGTCCATGCGGTTAGTTTGCTTTGCCTGATCGCGATCGAAAGCAACATTGCGGCGGGCAGTACCAGAAAAAAGCGGCTGGTCACCAGCAGTGCGGGCGACATCATCGGCGACATGCCTGATTTCACAACCGCAATATCGAACAGGTCGATCAGCAGCGGATGCACCAGATAGACACCGAAGGTATATTTTGCAGCCTGTGACCATCTGGGCGACCAGTTGCTGAACTGGCTGCCCATAAAGATGCAGAAAATCAGCAGCGGCATCAGGAAATGGCCATAGTAATCCCACCCCTGCCGGACCGGAAATTCGCCTTTCAGCAGCGCATGGCCAAAAAACGGCAGTGTCGCCAGATAGGCCAGCGATACCAGATATAGCGCACCGCGTCTGATCAGGCGCGTTTCGCCGCGCGGTAGCCCGTCTTTCCACAAAGAATAGAGGGCGAATGCTGCCAGACCATATCCGACATAGCCCCAGACCTTTGTGATTCTGACCAGATAGTCGCGCGCCAATTGGGGAATGTCGATAGAATATAGAAATCCCTGAACGTGATCCATTGCGCCCAATGTCGCGAACAGCAGAACGCCAAGAACAGGATAGCGCAGCGCAAGGCGCATAACGGGATAGAACAGGAAAATGGCAAACAACGTCGGCAGGAAATGCATATGATATTGCGATTTTCCTAGCAAGAAATATGCGACCCATGTTTTGATCTGGGCAAGCTGTTCCAGATATTGGGGGCCATAGCCGAATGCCTCGGCCTTAACCAAGCGGAACAAGGCATAGAAGATGGTCCAAAAAGCAAACGGCACCAGCAGACGACTGGCCTGCGTCAGGATTGCATCACGATAGGTTGGCCGATGCCGGTCGATCCGCAGCGCCATCAAGAACAGCGAGAAGAAAAAGAACATCTCGGAACCGGAAAATTCACCGATTGATCGCAGAAATACCGGAACGGCACGCTCTGTGATTGTCGCATCGGGGAATGGCTGGCCCGAAAAATTGGTCGTGCTGTGGATCAGCACCACGCCTACCGCAGCGCAGACGCGGTTGGCATCGAACCAGACCATACGGGATGCGGCAGATCGGCTCATTGCGTGCTCCAGTCGGCGCGACATGCGGCGGGCAGAACCAGACGTGGTTCGGGTTTGGCAAAGACCTGCTCCTCAGGGCGGCAATCGGTAGCAGCAATGCCGTTTTCACGATCCAGAGGTTTGCAATATTTGAATTCATCCCATGGCACGGCCGGTTCGATCTGGACCGCATTCGCGCAAGAACAGCAGGTGATTTCCTGAACCATCGGTTCCGGCAGGCATTTGTTGGCGCGGATATCGGTTCCGGAATAGGCCATGTCCCAGAAGCTGGTGTTGTCGTTTTTGAACTGCATAATCGGGCCCTGAACCTTATAAAGCAGGGCAGCCAGAATAATGCCGTTGTTGTTTGCCGTTTGCAGCGGGATATAGCCGTTGCCGTTTTCGTAAAGGCCTTCGTAGAAGCCGCCGTCTTCCTCGGACAGATCGGCAACGGTTTCAAATAGAAGGTCGGTATAAGGCACGTCCCACAGCGCCCACATGCCGATTGCCGCTTTGGCGGCCACCGCAGCACGGTCAGGCTGATAGACGTCACTTGGGTCCAGCGTGTTCCATGGATAGCCATCGGCAAAGACGGAATCGTAGACGAAATAGGGTTTTCCCTCGACCTGATGTTCCGAGCGTGCGGTGATGATGCCCGTCTGTTCAAAGCGGCGTTGCTGGACAAGGAAGATCCTGTGGGCAAATTCGGCCCGCCATCCCTGTGATGCCACACCCGGTCCGTCGGGATCGTTGATGGGCAGGTCCCAGCCCATTTCCAACCCGTCCAACAAATAGCTTTCGGTCAGGACATAGTTCTGGTTGTGGAACACCCGCGGGTCGCGGCCATCATAAGGCACATCAACGTCATAGATGTTGGTATAGGCAAGCGGCGCGGGGTCCAGCGCACCCGCGACATCAAACCCCCAAAGGGCAAAGCCCTTGGCGGCATATTCCTCGTATCCCAAGCGGCCTTCCTGCACATATCGGGTTTCACCCTGTCCGTTGACAATCGAACCGAAAAGGCGGCCATCATCCTCGACGATGTTGCAATAGTTCCAGCGCATAGGGACGTTGTCGATCCCGTTGGCAAGATAGGGATAGCGTTCCTTCATGATCCGCAACCAGACCAGCATCCGCCCCATATCCAGCACCGAAAAGCCGACCTCGCCGGGCTGGTTGGCATAGTTCACTTTTTCGCCCGTTTCGGTGTTATACACCTTGTTCGGCGCTTCGCCGCGGTACAGATCAAGGTTCCGCAACGTGCCCAGCAATTTCGTGGCGCGCCTGTCGAATTCACGTTTGTCGATAATGCCCAGCTCATGGGCCGATACCAGCGCACTCATGTACGACGCCGTGTCCCATAACGTGGTCGAAGGGTATGATCCCACTGCATTGACAAGACCTGTTTCCGGCTGAAACCGCTTGACAAAATAGCTCCAGGCGGTGCGGGCCATGGTCATTTCGCGTTCGGTCAACGCGCTGTGGCGGCCAAAATATTTTCCCTCGGCCGGTTTGGATGAAAACATCAGGTCCTGACGTTCCTGAACCGCAGGGTCCGTCAATGCCGCAGGCAGGTCGACCGAAGGGGCAGGGGGTGTGATTTGCGTGCTCGCCTCGGGATTGGAATTCTGCGATTGTGCGCGATGCGAAAATTGATCCGTCGAAAGAATAACCAGCAGCGATGTGGCCAATACGGCAGGGCGAAACAGATGCATGGCTATCCTTTCTAATGCGCGTCAACCGCGCGGGACTGATCGTCAGTCATGACGGCAAGAAGCCGTGACCGCAGGGCGCGGACATCTTTTACAAGATTTTGGAATGACGCGGGCTCGTCGAGACTGGCGTCCTGCTTTTTGTAAAGCTCGCTGCTGCAATCAGAGAGGTTATGGCAACCTAAGGTCCCTGCTATGCCGACAATCGAATGCAGTGACCGCTTGCGGACGCTGGCCAAAGTCTCATCTTCGGGGGGGGTGGTTTTACCTTCAAGTATATCCAGATGCCGGTTCAGATCTTCTATTGCGGCATTGACCATCAGCAGGGCCGTATCCTGTCCGAATTCAGCCCTTAGCTCGTCTAGACGGACGAACAGCTGGCTATCCAGAACCGCGTGGGTATTGTCGGCAGGTGCATCAGCAGCCCGTGGGGCAACTGTTCTGGTTGCGCGCATTCGCAGGGCGATCACCACGCCAAGCACCGCCATAATCACAAAGACAATGATCGCAAAGCTGGTGGTCATGATGGCACTGACCTGTTGAAGATCATTTCCAAACTGTTTCCACCATCGCCAGGCGTGAACGAGATTTTATCTGCCAGCATATGGATTAGCGGCACACCACGTCCGCTTTCGGACATTTGGTTAACTTCATGCGGGGCAGGGACGTTTTTAAACAGATCATCGGGCGCGCGGTTTCCCGCGTCGACGATCTGAACACTGACTTGTGGGGGGCTGATATTTAATGTGACCCGTATGTCTTTTGCCGGATCAGGTGTGTTCGCATGCTGGACGGCGTTGGCAAGCGCCTCCATCACGGCAATTTCGAACGAAATGCGCTTTTCGTCGGACAGCGCGTCCGCCACGAGGGAGGTCAACTCGGCCAATACCCCGTTCAGCCGGTCAAGATCAGCCTGCATCAGGATAATATGCTCCATCACAGACGCTCGCTCAGCGCTGCGGCAGCCTCGGCACTATTGGGATAAGTCGGGAACACCCTGTCCATGCGTGTGATACGGAACATCTTATCGACGCTGCCGGACAGGCCGCAGACGACAATCTCTCCTCGGTTGCCAAGACGTTTCAGAATGCCGACCAATGCGCCAATGGCCGATGAATCGACAAATGCCACGCCCGTCAGGTCGATGACCAAGCGGTATTCGCCCTTGTCGATCAATTGCCAGACCTCGTCCTTGAACGATGTCGCATTGGCTGCTGTAAGCCGGTCGGTAATAGGGTCGATAACGCAAATCTGGCTATCGGCGACATGTTTTATTTTTATCATTATGCCTGGATCCTTTCGCATACGACAACCGTCAGATCATCATCCAGCGGCGACCCGCCCCGCCATTCGGAAAGAGCTTCAATAATCCTATCCGGAATACTGGCAGGATCATGTGCGCGGGCCGTTATAATATTTTTTACACCGTCATCGTCGAAAGGTTGCCCCGATGGGTCCTCTGCTTCGAGCGCGCCGTCGGATACCAGCACCATAAAATGATCTGGAGGAAAATAGGTCTTTTGATTTTCAAATTCTGCTTGTGTTAAAAGCGCAACCGGAAATCCCCCCTGTCCAAGCGATGTACAAACGCCAGCTGGTCCGGTGATTATCGCGGACGGATAACCACCCTGACAAAAGTGTAATTCGTTCCTGCTTTGATCTAATACTCCGCAGAACATTGTAAAATAATCGGTGCTGTCATCGCGAAAAAACTTTTTGTTAAGGAAGCGGACTAAGGCTGCTGGATCGGGATCTCCGTCCTTATCGATAGCCCATTGACGAAAAAATTCGGCGCTTAGCATATGCCCTAGGGCCACTGACATGAGGGATGCATGAATCCCATGCCCTGCTACGTCGATTGCATAAAATCCGAGAATGCCGGGATCTATTTCAAAATATGCGAACATATCGCCTGCCAATATGTTCGAGGCCATCATGGCGGAATGGAATTCGCATTGGCCAATTCGGATATGCTGATCCGGTAACATCCTGCGTTGTGCATTTGCAGCGTCATTTAAATCAGATTCAATGCGCTCTTTTGCTAAACGCAACTTATCTTCGCGTTCTGCTAACCTTTTTTCATGTAACAACAATCTTTTAACTGATCTAATTCTTGCGGTCAGGCTTGCAGTATCAACAGGTTTCGCCATGAAGTCATCGATACCCGCGTCAAGCGCGCGTTCTCGTTCCTCGGACTGATTGCGTCCGGTGACCATAAGAATGTGCACATAAAGTTCTCCAGGATCGCTACGTATCCGGCGGGCGAGATTGATGCCGTTCAAGCCGGGCATATCCAAGTCACAAATAAGTATCTGAGCATTGTGATCGCGCAATAATTTAAGCGCACAGATTCCATTGTCCGCTTCATACGGATCGTAACCCAGTTTTTTCAAGATGGATGAGATATATGTACGCTGTAGACAGTCATCGTCAGCGACAACAACTCTCTTTATATAGTCTGGATACCTTTCGATATTGTCTGACATCTTGTTCCTGAGTTAAGCATGTACAATTTACCGGATCGCCCTATAATATTGGGCAAAGCTAATGTTTAGAACCATTGAATGTAGAAAACATCACAATTTTTAGATAGATTTTTTATTTTAAGCGAAATCAATTTCCTGGGTGTTGTATCGCGGTTGTATATTTCTGAAAATATTACGCATATGCTAATAAAAAATATGACTGAATTTTTGCTTTAGAGTGGCGTTGTTGTAGTCTTCATTTCGGAGATCTGACTGCTCCGTTTCCCGTTCAAGTCAGGCCATGTGAACGGTCTTGGCCGTGCAGAGTGCATTGAAGCGGTTCATGAGTGCCGCACCGATATGGACTTTAGCGGCTTCGCTATCGGGGCCCCTTGAGGAGATCTTGTTACCGAATGCTTTGAAATATCGCATTCTAGCCTCGATGCGACTTCGAACGTGAATAACCGGTCCAGCAATTCCAAAGATAGTCGCAGAATTCTGGACCAGTTGCTAGCAGGCCGCTGAATTAGTCGACGCGCCGGAACGTTATTCTGCCGATGGAGCGAATGCGGCCTTCTCTGGTCAACGAAGCTCCGAGATTTTTGGTCCCCATGCAGCCACCATAGGCTTCATACCCCCGGTAATCCAGGCAGTCGAGCCAGGTTATTGGCGGCCATTGTCAGGATGAAGCGGGATCGCACCCGTTCGACGCCGCGATAGAGGGTTTGCGCCATGCCGCCGACGGTCTTGGCCCGGCCCAAGACTTCCTCGATCCGCTTTCGGTGCTTGATCGATGAGGCATAGCCCTGATGTCGGGTCGTGCGCCCGTCGATCGCGGAGTATCGTGATTTCCGTGCGACATGCGCGGTGACGCAGGCCTCCCGGAGGTCGG
>NZ_QQVY01000022.1 GCF_003590715.1 Paracoccus sp. JM45 | reverse complement strand
GACCGCACGAGCGCGGACCTCAGGAGAGTAGCGATTTGCCATTTTGCTTTTTGTCATAACCATCATCCTTACTTAAGTTGATGGTCTCCGACAGACCCGGGGCGATTCACATGGGCGGATTCCGGACTTCGCTACGTATGTGAAATCGAATAAGCTGACAGAAGAAAGCGGTCGTTCTGGGTGAAAAACGGTTTGTGCTCTTATGCAATGATTGCAACGAGCCCAAGAAGCAGGAATTGCGCTAAATGTCGAAGGTCCGTTGCCCGGATAAAACCTGAGCATCCCACAAAACGGCTTTCTCTATGTTGGGCTGTTTGCGAGAAGATCGACTTGATCCGAAAGAATTGACGTTACACCCGCCTTCAAGAATCGGTCTGCCATTTCAGCGTCATTGATCGTCGCCACGGCGATTTCAATATCGGCATATGGTTTCAAATCTTCGGGGGATGTGACGTCCGCCTGAACGTGTAAAATTTGGCACCGAGCCTCACTTAGGCGCGCCTTTGGGTCTTTAGGCAGGAATTCCGTGGCGAGCGCGCGCGGTACATCAGGCAAGGCAGCAGCGCAGGTGCGCGTGATGCGTTCGGAGAAACCGGACAAGAACAAACCCCTATCGCCTAAGGGCCATGTGGTTTGAAGCTCTGCGATGACGGCGGCCACAAGGTCTTCTTCACGGCCTACATTTTCTTTCAATTCAAGCTGAAGCGACAAGCCACAATCGAGGACGCATTGCAGATAGGACCGCAAATCAGGCACTCGCGCATTGGCGAACTCCGGTGAGAACCACGAGCCCGCATCGAGACCGCAAATCGTTTCGGTCGAAGTCGAAATGACGCGCCCGCTGCCCGATGTCGTGCGATCAAGCATTGCATCATGGATTATGACAAGACCTCCATCGGCCGTTAAACGCACATCCGTTTCGATCCAGCGCGCGCCCATTTTGGCCGCCAGCTCCACGGCGACAAGTGTATTTTCAGGCGATACGGCGGATGCACCACGATGGGCAATTAGGGGACTGTCTACAATTTTCATGTTACGGCGCTTTCATTACAAAAAGGTAAGATGCAGGCCCCCGGGGGAGGCGGAGGGCCTGCGCTTTGGCGTTTCTTGGAGCGCCTTAGCGTTCGAGGACGACGTCTTCGATAAAGCGATCAAGCACTGCGTCGCGGAACGGGTTTTGTGTCCACGGCATTTGGCGGTCACGCATACTGTTGGGCACCAAGGCTGCGCTGTCATCCGATCCAGTGTTCATTGGCATGCTGCCAAAGAGTGCGTTAAGCTCAGTCTGAACTTCAGGCGAGGTGAGCCATGCAATAAAGAGTTGCGCGGCAGCAGGGTGCGGCGCGTTCTTTGGGATCGCAACGAAATTACCACCACCGAACATGCCCATTTCTGGAATATAGAACGCCAGATCAGAGCGGATTTCGCCGCTGTTTTGCAGACCTGCCATATGATCTTCCCAAGCCGGAACAAGCGTAAACTCACCGTCTGACAGACGTGTAAGGCTGTCCGCGTTAGACGCAGTGATCTCATAATTTGCGGCATATTCGTTGAAGAGCGCGATGCCGTCATCGGTCTTTGCGATCTTGTCGTCGCTCAATTCCCCGTCGGCATAGGCGTCGTCTGACATCACGCGCAGAATGTTATGCAGGAACGATGGACCAGAGCCGCCGTTTTCATAATTGAAACCCATTTTTCCGGGGTTGGCCGCCCAGAAGGCCGCAAAGTCTTCGACAGATTGCGGTAAGTCTGCTTGCGCAATTTTGGTCGGATCATATGCGATGCCTGTCTGGTTGCCCCAGTAACCAAGCGCTGTGTTGCTACCATCCACGCCTACAATCTCGGTCATGCGGCCTTCATCTTCGGGCAGGTTGTCGAGCATCATCAACATGTCTGTTGGAATGGATTCCACGCGGTCCACGCCGAAAGCAAGGACGTCGATATCACCTGCGTCACGGTTGGTTTCTGCGAGGAACTTGTCGATATTAGAGGCATGGTCGCCATCAGGGATGGTGACTGTGATTCCGGTTTCATCGGTAAACTGCTGGGTAAATTCGCGGAAACGGTCCCCAAAGTACCACACAAACCAAGTAACTTCGCCTTCTTCTTTGGCTTGGGCTTCGATATCAGTCCAAGCGGTTGCATGGCCCTCGGCCAAGAGCGGGGTTGCGGAAAGAGCGAGAACGCTTGCGATCAATAGCTTCTTAATCATGTCTTTCTCCTCAAGGTTTGTAAAAACATCTCAACAGCCCTTGCCAGATGCCATCGCTGGATTGGCAGACTTCAGCAGCCTTTCCAGAAACAGCATCAGGATCACGTTCGGGAAAGCGAGAATTAGGGACAGCACAGCCGCATTGGGCCGGTTGAAATCTTGGCCGAGTGAGGCATAGACCAATGTCGGAATGGTCACGAAACCGGGCTGACCGACAATATAGGCAATGGCGAATTCCTCGACGGATTTAATGAAAACGATCAGCAATGTAGCCAGAACGCCGGGCTTGACAGCAGGCCAATAGGCCGCTCGAAACACGGCCCAAGGGGACGCGCCCAGATCGCGGGCCGCATTGATATGATCGATCCTGACCTGCTCAAAGCTGACTGACATGATGCGAATTGCGTAGGGCAGGAACAGCACGATATGGGCGAACAGGATGGTCGCAAACCGGTATTGAGCCAGCCCGATTTGGTACAGGATCGAGGTGAAAAAGATTGCCGTGACGAAGGACGGCACAACGAGGGGCAAAAGCGCGACCAGCTTAACGGCCTCCTTGCCCTGAAAGTCGTAGCGCCCGATTGCAAAGGCTGTTGGCATCGAGATGGCGAAGGTCAGCAACGCGGCTAAGGGGGCTAGCGTGTATGAATTCAGCAATGCAGGCTTTAGCAGCGAATTTTCCCACATATACGACCAGCGGTAGGTCGAGATGACTGGCGGCAACAGGTTGTCCGGCGTCCAAGGTAGGGCGGGATCAACAAGCGACCACAGAACGGCCATGGTAAACGGGATGACCAACCACAAGATAGCAACTGAGATCAACAGGATCATTAATGCGCGATTAAGGATGTGCGGCGTAATCATGTCTGTGCCTCCACGCGCCGCGTCTCATACCAAGTCACCACACGCGCGATGGGCCGTTCGCGAAAGATGAGCCGTGCCGTCAATGCCATCAACACGGCCCCAATCAAGGAAAGCGCCATCAGCGTTACGCCCACACCAGCGGCTTCGTTCCAGCGCCCTCGCCCGCGGAAAAATTCCATATACTGGGACAGGGATTGACGGTTTGTCGGCCCCACGGTGGTCTGGAATGTGAAATCAGCTAGCGCGTCGATGAAGACGATGATCAGCGCGGCCTGCATCGCGGACACGGTAAGCGGCGCGATGATACGGCGGAACCTCTCAACGGTCCCCGCGCCCAGATCCTGAGCCGCATTCAAGGTGTCTTGCGGAATGGATTGCACGGCCCCCGTGAGCAGGAGCAGCGCGAAGGGCATGTTCTTCCACACTTGCAGGAATAGCAGGCCCACGGCACCGCTGTCATTTTGCAAGCGGCGAGGGTCATCAAAGATACCCGTCCAAACCAAAAGCTGGTTCACAAGGCCGTTGTAACTGATGATGTTGAGGAACAGGAACGCCGCAACGATCCCATGGATCATCAGCGGCGCCTTGAGGATCGCTGAGATCGTCAATGAGCCTTTGAATGGTTTGCGCAACCAAAGTGCGAGTGGATAGGCCACCGCCACTGATAGCACAGCTGCCCAGAACCCGATGAACAGCGAATAGCGCACAGCGGTCCAATAGGATTTGCGCCCTATCAGTTTTTCCCAGAACTCCATAGAAAACCCGCTATCGCCCGTCAGATTGTAAAAGCCGACGCTTTGTGCGATTGCGATGTAGATCACAGCGCCGATAAACACGGCGATCAGCCCAATTCCCGGCAACAGCAGGACCGCGATAAACCATGGCGACGGGCGGGTCATGACGCCACCTTCGAGACACTATCCGACAGGAACACGATGTTGTCCGGCAAGATCGAGAACGTCATGTCTTCGCCCGCGACCAAGTTGGTTTCGGTCTGCTGGACGCGAAAGGTTTTGCCCTCCACATCAAAGAAAAGATCGGTGTAGGCCCCCTCAAAGGAACGGCGAACCACTTTGGCGGTGACTGCATTCACGGGGTCGTGCCCCATGATCACAGCCTCGGCACGCCACGCGATAAGAACATTATCCGCCTCAGGCGGGGTGTCAGATCGAACCATCAGCGGTCCCAATGGAGTGACAACCTGCCAGACATCTACCTGCGCGCGCGACACCACCCGTGCCTGCATCACATTTGCGGACCCGACAAAATCCGCGACAAACCGGGTGCGCGGCGCGTGGTATAGGTCTTGCGGTGTGCCAGCTTGTTCAAGTTGCCCTTTGTTAAGCACGAATATCTTGTCAGACATTGCAAGTGCTTCGTTCTGGTCGTGCGTGACGTAAACGGCGGTCAATCCGAAGTCTTGCTGAATTGACCGAATTTCGTGGCGCACGGTTTCGCGCAGCTTTGCATCGAGGTTTGACAAGGGTTCATCGAATAGGATGACCGATGGGCGGACTGTCAGCGCGCGTCCCAAAGACACGCGTTGTTGTTGCCCGCCAGACAGCTGGTTGGGCAGCTTTGATAGATGATCCCCAAGATCAAGCTGGCCGACAACATCACGCAGCCGTTTGGCGCGATCAGCCCCCGACATGCCGCGCTGGCGCAGCCCAAAAACGAGATTTTCTTCAACGCTTAAATGCGGGAACAATGCGTAGGATTGAAAACAAAGTGCGGTATCGCGCCGTTCTGGCGGAGTGTCCGTGACATCGATGCCATCGATGTAGACGCGGCCATCAGTCGGCTTCAAAAAACCCGAAATCACGTTAAGCAGAGTTGTTTTTCCACAGCCCGATGGCCCCAATAACGTCACGAACGACCCTGCGGGAACTTCGAGATCAATGTTTTTCAACGCGTCGACCGCATCGAAACGGACGGCGATTTTCTTTGCAGCCAAGCCAGACATGCATTCTCCTATATATTTCCGGCTGCTCAATTTTCGAAGCAGTTGTCTATTTCACACGTTATGTGTAGTATATTTATACTCGCTGTGTGTAAAATTAATGACAGTAGCAATTTTCTGCCAATTATCTGGTTGGAAACTTTGATCTAAAGAACGAAAACGGTGAGAAATCATTATGAAACAACGCATTTCGGACCTCAAGACAATCAGCGAAAACCAACGCGACCTGTTGACGCTCATCCGGCAGAACCAGCCGATCCGTCGGTCATCGTTGACTGAACGGACGAACCTGACGCAGCAATCCGTCTACCGAATCGTGTCGTCGCTTGAAGACCTTGGGCTCATCACTTCTGCGCCGGGCGAAGCATCAGGACCCGGCAAACCCAGTCCACTGATCTCACTGGTTGACAGAGCATGTTTCGGGCTTGGCATCCTTGTGAACACGGATTCCGTTGTCATTTCGGTTGTGGGAATGAATTGCGAACCGCTTGCGTCGTGCCACTGCGACATTGACGTCAGTAAACGTGGCCCTGCGCTGGATGCGATCAAACGCGAAGTCACGGCACTGCTGGCCACGAACGATATTCCCGAAAGCGCCCTGTGCGGGATCGGTTTTACCTTGCCGGGTTTCTTTGTAGAAAGCCATGCACAGATGAACGCCCCCGAGCTATTGAGCGATTGGTCCCTTGTTGATTTTCGTCCCGAAATACAGGACCGGTTCGACCTGCCTGTCACCCTTGAAAACAGCGCAAATGCGCGCGCGATTGGTGAAATCCTCGGGCCGATTGGCAAGCGATATCGCGACTTTATCTATCTGGGCTTCGATTATGGTTTTGGTGGGTCGGTTGTTATTGACGGGCGCCTTCACGCTGGCAGGGCTGGCAACGCAGGCGAGTTCTCTGCGATCTGGGTTGGCGATGAAATTGAGCGACGTCCTGCGCTTGGTTTGTTGTTGAAGCACCTGAAAACCTACGGCGTTCATCTGTCGGGCATTGAACAACTTCGGCGCGATTTTGATCCGTCATGGCCGGGCCTAGAATCGTGGATCGACCAAACAATGCCCCACCTGAACCGCCTGATCTTTGGCGTGACCGGTATAATCGATCCAGAAGCCATTGTCTTTGGAGGGCAGATCGCGCCAGAGTTGGCGCAAATGCTGATGGACCGCGTCGAATTCCCGCAAGAGTTCCGCTATGGACGGCCACCACCGCTGCCCGATCTTGTACTGGGATCAACAATCGACACGCCTGCGGCCAATGGCGTGGCGCAACTTCCCCTTAAACAACTCTATTTTCGGTAGGTTATGATGAACTCAACGCTTATTCGTGACAGACAAACCGCCTGTGAGGCGATCTTGAAACAAGCGGGACAGGCCGCGAAAGGGCGATTTGAAGCACGGGACTATGAAACGCAAATGAAGGGCCCGCAGGATTTTGTGTCCGAGGTTGACCATGCGACCGAGCGGGTAATCAAAGACGCTCTCGCGCGCCAGTTCCCAGATGACGGGTTCATGGGCGAGGAGAGTGGCGGCGACTTGGCTGCGGCATCTTGGATTGTCGATCCGATTGACGGCACATCGAATTTCGTGCGCGGAACAGCCTATTGGTGCCTTTCTGCGGCCTTTGTCGTGGATGGTGTCGCGGTGATCGGTGTCATCTACGACCCGATGCTGGACGAGATGTTTTCGTGCCATGCTGGCGGAGGGGCGCAATTGAACGGGCGAGCGATGTCAGTGTCGAAAACCGCTGCAGCGACGGATGCAGTGCTCGGGATCAGCTTCAGTTTTCAAAGCGCGCCTGACGATGTTGCCCGTGTGGTGCATACCCTTATCGAAAACGGAACGAATTTCCGCCTGATGGGTGCTGGCGCGTTGTCGCTCGCTCATTGCGCGGCGGGGCGCACGGACGGGTTCTGGGAATCCTATATGAAACCATGGGACGCGGCCGCCGGACTTTTGTTGATCAAAGAGGCTGGTGGCGCGGTTTCCGACTACGGTGCTGGGAATGGCTACGCCAACGGCAACGCTGTGTTGGGTGCTGCGCCCTTTATGGCGGATTTTTTTTCCGACCTGACCGGCGTGGCCTTGGCGAAACTTGCGTGATCGAGATCACGAGCGGTGCGATGCTGTTGTTGTGTGCCGTCAAAATATTGCGATCAGGGATCGAAAAGCAATTTGGGCCTTGGGTCACCGCCGCGTTGAAGGAATTAACAGCAAGCCGGCCACTATCAGATATATCGTACTGGACCGGCACGAGTGCTTGAAAAAGACTCGGCGGAAGCCCCTAACTAGACCCCGTTTTGGGTCGAGATGTCTGGTGCGACCAACCCCATTCTTTAGATCATCCACACTCCTGATAATCGATGGTACAAATCGCTTTGCCCTATGGATATTTGAAGCGAAGCCGTCATGACCCTAGTTAAGGCGAAAGGCGGCTTTTGTATGCAAAAGAGGTCTTCAGGCGGATTGAGGAAATTCAAACTGGCGAAAAAGGAAGAATAGTTGTCGAAAAAGGACAACTATATGTAAAACGACAAGCTACTTTTTCTTTCAGATGACGTGATATCAGATACTTATGCTGTTTTCCGTAAATGAACCTTTCCCTTCTCGCCAAGGTAATATTCTTCGTTTTAATAGCGAAGGTGATCCATCGGTGATTGATGGATGCACCGGCGAACAGGGCGGTTAGCCGCCATTCGCTGCGTTTGAAATAGATGCCGGCTATGCGGCAAAGCAGCCGTTATTCTCACCGCGAGTTTAATAAGCGTTTCTGCCTTGAAGCAGATTGAGCTGCGGGATTTGGCTGTGGGTCGGTCATCTGTCCGGTGATAGCAGTGAAAGACCTAATCGCTTGGCCGCATCAAGCGCGGCCTCGCTATGTAGGGGCCATGCTTGCGTCAGTCCTTCGATGATCAACAACAGCGCGATATCGGCACCCTTCAGTTTGGTCGCTGCTGCGGCTTTTGCAGCGACCTCTGCCTTGTGATGCTCGAGTAGAGCGCGGAGAGGCTGACTTCCGGGTTCAGCGGCCACCGCAGCATGAAAAAGGCAGCCATGCGAGCTCTCGGTCGCCATCCAGTCCCCGACGCGGGTCAGTATCGTATCAAGCGCCTCGCTAGGGTCCTCTGGCAGGTCATCAAAAACGCGGACGAGATAGCGCTGGTGCCGGTTCTCCAAAGCCGCGAGCACCATTTCCGCCCGAGACGGCGTGTATTTGTAAAGTGTGCGAAGGCTCACGCCTGCAGCATCTCGCAGGTCCTCGACGCTTGGCTCTGCGAAGCCTTGGCTAGCAAAGGCACGCTCAAGCCCTTCGGATATCTTGCTCATCATATCGCTCATACTTGACGATGTAGAATGATCTCTCTACCTGTACAAGTAGAGTAATCATTCTACATTGGGGAATTCCACAATGACACTTCCTAAAACGATGAAAGCTGTAATCCTCACGGGCCATGGCGGGTTAGATAAGCTTGAATGGCGTGACGATGTATTGGTTCCGCGGCCGGAACCTGGCGAGGTATTGATCCGTGTGGGCGCGTCGGCGGTGAACAACACCGACATCAACACGCGAACCGGCTGGTATTCGAAAGCGGTGCGGGGCGACACGGGTTCGGCCGCGACAGAGGGCTATGCAGGTGCCTCTGATGCCGACGGCGCATGGTCCGGCGCGCTCAGCTTTCCGCGCATTCAAGGTGCGGACTGCTGCGGTGAGATCGTTGCGGTTGGTGACGGTGTGGACGCTGCGCGGATCGGTCAGCGCGTGCTGGTGCGGCCTATGCATCGTCCAACCGGGGCCGGACCAGATGCGCTTGTGACCTTCGGCTCGGAACGCAATGGCGGCTTTGCCGAATACACCACCGTGGGCGACGAACACGCATTGCGGATAGAGAGCCCCCTTACGGATGTCGAGCTCGCGTCCTTTCCTTGTGCATTCTCCACTGCGGAGGGCATGATCCAACGCGCCGGACTGGGCACTGAGCGTGTGCTGATCTCTGGTGCATCTGGCGGCGTCGGCTCGGCGGCGGTGCAACTGGCCAAGCGGCGAGGAGCGCATGTCACAGCGTCTACCAGCCCGGCGAAGATGGACGCGCTGAAAACCCTCGGCGCAGATGCGGTGATGGACCGGAACAAAGCTTATCCGGATGAAGCCTTCGACGTCGTGCTCGACCTTGTAGGTGGGCCGCGCTGGCCCGAACTGCTCAATGCGTTGGTGCCACGGGGGAGCTATGTGACATCGGGAGCTATTGCAGGACCGATCGTCGAGCTTGATCTGCGGACGCTTTACCTCAAAGACCTGACCCTCATCGGGAGCACTCGGCAGGACCCACGCGTCTTCACTGACTTGGTCAGCTACATTGAAGCGAACGAGATCAAGCCTTTGGTCGCTGAAACCTATCCATTAGCCGACTTGCACGCGGCGCAGAAAGCATTTTTGGAAAAGTCGCACATGGGCAAAATCGGTGTAGTGATATCGGGCTGATCGCCACGAGGCTGCATCAGAGCCTTTGACCAGAGTCATCGTCTTGAAAAAATCCGAACCGGACCTTCGCAGCCTACTGCGGTGAGGTCCGGTTTGGGCCGAAAGCGACGCCACGCTAGAGATGATCTAGCGCTTAGTCTTGCTGCGCCGCCGCAAGTCGACTTCGAGCCCTTCTCTATCATTCACGCAGTCAATACGGTCCTCGGCAATACTACCAAAACGGAGGATTAAGCCATGTCACCCATCGAAGCCTTGAAGGATCGCTACCCTGATGCTGTGACGTTCAAGTTCGGCGATAGCGCAGCGCTTAGCGCTGCCCTCGTTTCTAATGTTCGGTCAGGAAGGAAGGTAGCGACTTGCGGCGCGCTACGTGACTTCGAAGATGGCGAGCCCCTTCCGTCGATCGGGCGGCGAGACATTGTTCTTGCATGGGACGGGTCGCCGGAGCTTGTCATCGAAACAGTAGAGGTTGTTCAGTGCAGCTTCGAAGAAGTAACGGAGGCGATGGCGCTTGCAGAAGGTGAAAACGACGACCTTGCAGGTTGGCGCAACGATCACCGCGCCTTTTTTCGAAGAACCGGAGGATTTTCACTTGAGATGCAGCTCGTGTGGGAACGGTTTACCCTTATCGAAGATCTCGCCCACAAGGGCTGACCGTCCGCTATGCCAGCTGCAACCGCAGCGTCTTGATTGAAAAGGAAGGTCCGCAAAGGGCCGGGTGCGCGGGTCAGAGGCAGCCCGGCACTGGCCTTGGCGCGAGGGGCTGCAGAAAGACATTAAGAGCCCTATTTACCGATTTTCTGCATTGCAACGAATGTCCACTGCGACGTGAAGGCCAAAAGCCCCGGCCATGTCCGGAAATCGCGTTGGCAGGCCCGGCATCCGTCCTTATGGCACGTTTTCAAAACCAAAAGACCGAACGACTTGACGGTTTTTGAATTGTGTTTGATCCTATGGTAGTTACTTCCATTCGCACGACTTCCTCGTCGCTTGATCCTGCGGCACTTGACGGCGAGAATTCGGGACCATCTTCTATGGCCTGAACACAAGATGCGTTTGATCAATTTGTAAAAGGAACGATCAATGCCCGAGAAACGTATCATGTGCTTTGGCGACTCCCTCACTTGGGG
Source organism: Paracoccus sp. JM45 (assembly GCF_003590715.1). GTDB lineage: Bacteria > Pseudomonadota > Alphaproteobacteria > Rhodobacterales > Rhodobacteraceae > Paracoccus. Next base: position 17,832 of record NZ_QQVY01000022.1, on the reverse strand, counting down.
CTGGGTGCCTGTAATCGAGGGCGCGCCAACGAGCCGCTATCCAGCGGATGTGCGATGGACTGGATTGCTAAAAAAAAATCTGGGCGAGGGCCATGTCATCATTGAAGAGGGTCTGGGCGGACGCACCACATCGTTAGATGACCCCACGGATCCGCGTCTTAACGGCAGTGCTTATCTGCCGTCTGCGTTGGCCAGTCACCTACCGCTCGATCTCGTGATCCTCATGCTCGGGACCAATGATACGAAGGCCTATTTCCATCGCTCAGCGTTCGAAACCACGGTTGGGATGTCCAAGCTGGTTGGCCAAGTGTTCTCATGTGCCGGTGGCGTCGGGACTGTCTATCCAGCGCCACAGGTTCTCATCATTGCGCCGCCCCCCTTAACGTCGATGCCACACGCCTATTTCCAGTCTCTGTTCAATGGTGCGCATGAAAAAACTCTCCAGTTCGGGAAGTTATACGCGGACCTGGCGGATTTCATGAAAGTGCATTTCCTTGACGCAGGTCAGGTGATTTCAACTGACGGTATTGATGGCATTCATTTTTCGGAAGACAACAACCTGGTCCTCAGCAAGGCGGTTGCGGGAAAGGTCCGCTCGATCTTTGAGGCCATCCCATAGGGGCGTTTAGTCAGCGAATTCGATTGACGACCGTTGCCTTGAACGCGCGCTGCCGCTGATCATAATGACTATCTTTTCTGGACCCTTGGTGTCGGAGGTCACTTCCAAGCCAAACCTGACCTTGGGGCAACGCGCAGCGAATGCACACTATGTCCGCATAGCAGACTGTGCCTGGTCAACCGCGCCGCGCCAAGCGCGAACGTCCGGTTTGGGGATGCTGCAAGGCAGCGCCTGACAGCGGTCGCTTGGCCGCTTTGGCCGTGAGTGGAGCCGCGCTAGGGGCGATCGAAAGCTTTGTCCTGCTGCACTGCCGCAAGTCGGCTTCGAGCCCATTGTGAGGGTTTTCCGCAACGCAGCTAGAGTCTGCTTGCAGGAACTGGAAGTTTTGAGCTCGTTATGTTTCCACACAGCCGACCTGGTTATCTAGTAATCACGCTGCAGCGCGCCCCTTTATGGGGACACGTCGCAAATGTGCAATAAAGTAGGTTCTGAAAATAACGCAAAGCCGATTGTTTCCTTATTTTCGTCTCTAGCTGCTTAAAAAGTGGAGTTAAGGGACCAAGTTGCGTTCAATGGCGTGGCAGTGGCTGAGCAGGTCCAAATCGGAAGACTGCGCCATTGAAAACAGCACGCCGATGGGCGCGCCGTTATTTGCGTGACCCGCAGGAATGCTGACACCCGGCATTCCCAGATAGTTTCCCAACATCGTGTTGCGCAAAGCGAGCAGATTTGTCTGTGCGAAAAAGTCGTCGTCAGCTTCAAGCGCGGCGATCGATGGCGCGGTGATAGCGACCGTAGGCATGACCAGAATGTCGCGACCTAGATCAGCGGCAACAGCCCGTTCAAGGCGTGCGCGATCCCATTGCAGCTGGATATAGTCTTGCGCTGAAAACTGCGTGGCGGTTCCCATGCGGTCAAACACCCGTTGGTCCATTTTGTCGGCATCGGGGCTGGCAAGTAGGTCTTTGTGCAGCGTCGCGGCCTCCGCCACGGTCAGTGTGCCGTGCTTGGCGAACAGGGCGACCACATCGTCGAAGATAGGGAAAGCGCGGCGGGTGACGGTGTAGCCTGCGTTTTGAAGCTTCTCTAACGCATGATCGAAACAGGCGGCGACGTCAGGCTCCACCCCGTCCATGACCACATTTGTTGGCACGACGAGATTAGGCTTTTGGGTTGAACCCGTCGGGGTTTCTCGCGGTGTCTCGCCGCGCAAAATGGCGTCGAATGTGGCGATGTCGGCGATGGAATGGGCGAAGCTGCCGACGGAATCCAAGCTGTCTGACAGCGGAAAAATACCCGTTTTATCGTAGTGGGTCTGGCTGGATTTGAAACCAGTGATCCCGCAGAATGATGCGGGAACGCGCACAGAGCCCGCCGTGTCCGTGCCGATGGCCAGCGGCACGAGGGATGCGGCAACCGCCACCGCAGAGCCTGCGGACGAGCCGCCCGGTGCCAAGGGGTCACCGCCGGAGTGTGGGTTCACGGGAGTGCCAAAATGCGGGTTCAACCCAAGGCCTGAGTAAGCAAATTCCGACAGGTTGGTTTTGCCGATGCAGATCAAACCGGCCTTGGTGCAGTTTTCATAAATGACGGCGCCCTGCGCGGGTGGCGTTGCGTGCTCATAGACAGCGCTTGCCGCCGTGGTGGGCGTGTCGGGGATGTCGACCAGATCTTTCCATGCGACGGGGATACCGTCCCAATCACTCAGCGGGCGTCCGGCCTTGCGGCGCGCGTCACTTTCGCGGGCGGCAGCCAGCGCAGGCTCTTCGGTCAAGGTGATGAAGATCGCGTCGTCCCCGTGTTCCTTGATCGCGGCAAAGCAGGCTGCGATCAGTGCTTCTGAGGTCAGTTCGCCAGCGGCAATGCGGGCGGCCAGCGCGGTGGCGCTTACAGCAGTCAGGTCAGTGTTCAATTTAGGCTCCGTGCGCAATAAGGGTGTCACACAAACAGCGTGATGACTTTGGGAAAGAGGATCAGCAACATCAAGACGACCAGATAAGCGCCGATGTAGGGCAGCGCACTTTTGGAGATGTCTTCCATGCGTGACCTCGATAAGCGGGCTGCGATAAACAGGTTCAGCCCGACCGGCGGGGTGAAGTTGCCCACGGCCAGCGCGATAACGGTGAAGACGCCAAAATAGATCGGGTCGATGCCGACGGCGGTGATCAATGCACCCAAGGTGGGCACCAGCAACACAAGGGCCGCGACGTTGTCCAGAAACGTGCCCGCGATCAGCAGCAGCGCAAGGATCATGACCATGATCAGGGTCGGGTTTGAGCTGAAATCAAGAATGGACGCGGCGACGGCCTGCGGCACTTGTTCGGCGGTGATGATGTAGGAAAACGCGTTCGCCGTGCCCATAAGATACATTACAATCGCGGAACTGATGGCCGTGCTGATAAAGATCGGTCCAAGGGATTTGATCGTGATGGAGCGATAGACAAACATGCCGACGATGAGCCCGTAAAAGCAGGCGACGGCGGCGGATTCAGTCGGCGTAAAGATGCCGCCATAGATGCCGCCAAGGATGATGGCGGGCATGATCAGGGCCAGACTGCTTTCGGCAATGACCTTGCTTGTTTTCACGTCGGGGTTCCCCGGCTCACCCGCCAGCCCATGGCGTATTGCCAGCAGGTAGTTCACCACGCCCAAGGCAAGGGCGATGCAGATGCCCGGCAGGATGCCCGCGATGAACAAATCGCCAATCGAAACGTCTGCAATTGTGCCGTAAATCACCATGGTCAGGCTGGGCGGAATAATGAGGCCGAGCGCACCCGAAGACGCCACGACAGCGCCCGCAAACGCAGGTGCATAGCCACGGTTCACCATGGACGGGATCAAGATGGACCCGATGGCAGAGGTCGTCGCAGGCGCCGAGCCGGAGATCGCGCCAAAGAACGCGGAGGCGCCCGTTGACATCTGCGCAAGCCCGCCCGGATAACGGCCAAGGGCGAGGCCAGCCAGTTTCACCAGCCGTTCGGAGATTTGCGCGGCCGCCATGATATTGCCAGCAAGCAGGAACAGCGGAATCGCGAGGAAGGGGAATGAATTTAGGCCGTTAAATAGTTTTTGCGGCACGATGATCAACGGGATCGGGCTGGCAAAATACAAGGCCACGACAGACGCGATGCCCAGGGAGAACGCGACAGGCACGCCGAGAAGCAGCAGACTGAACAGAGCGACAAACAGGATCTCAGTCATGGCGTTTGCCTTTTAGGAACTGGCGCATTTGTTGCTCTGCAAGAAAGATCAATGCGAGGATGGAGCCGGCGGGAATGGCCATCGTGATGTAGCCCACGGGGATTTTCGCGGCGGGTGAAGACTGGCGCATGGCGCGCAGGGCGAGGTCGTAACCCTCAGTGGCGATGAGGCACAAAAAGCCTGCGAGGAGGACGAAGATCACGATATCTGCTAGCTTTCCAACGGACAGCGGTAGCTTGTTTTTCAGGATGTCCATTGCGATGTGGCTGTTTGAGCGAAACGCCACCGCGGCCCCCAGAAACACCGACCAGATCATCGCGTAGATCGACAATTCGCTGGCCGCCGCGAGGGAGTAGTTGAATATGAAACGGCTGGCCACCTGCGCTGTGACCAAGGCGAACACCATAAACAGACACAGTCCGGCGACGGTCCGGACAAGAGTTTCTAACAGGTCAAACAGTTTCATGGGCAGCCTTCCGGTTGGCCCGCAGACACATCGTCTGCGTGCCGGTTTGGGTTAGTCGGCAAGTTGTGTTTGAATTTCTTCAATGATGTCAGCGTCGAGCGTTTCTTTGAACATATCAATCACAGGCGCGGTTGCTTCGCGGAAAGGCGCTACGTCAACCTCGTTGATTTGGTTGCCAAGCTCGGCCAGTTCTGCCCATTGCGCATCCTCCAGGTCGTTGACCATTTTCAAGTGAACGCCGGCCATTTCAGTGGCTGCCGTCAAGATGATTTCGCGATGTTTTTCTGACAGGGACTCCAGCATGGCTTCGTTCATGATCAGCGGTGAGCCGAGGTAGATGTGCGCCGTTTTCGACGTGTAGGCCTGAACTTCATAGAACTTTTGCGTCAGGATGTGGGCTGGCGGGTTTTCCTGTGCGTCGGCAGTGCCAAGTTGCAGGGCGGAATACAGCTCCCCGAAGGAAATCACGACCGGGTTTGCACCCATGGCTTTGAAGGTTTCAACGAAAACCTCGCCTTCGGGGACGCGGATTTTCACGTCTTCAAGCTGGGACGGATCGGTGATGGGCTGCACGTTGTTGGTGATGTTGCGCAAGCCGCCCATCCACCAACCGATGACAACGGCGCCGGTGCCCTCCATCTTCGCTTCCAGCTGGTCACCCACGGGGCCCTCAAGAACTTCGTGCACATCATCCAGCGACGAGAACAGGAATGGCAGGTTCAGGATGCCCATGTCCGGCACCCAGTTGGACAGCACGGTGTCAGACACTAGGAAAATGTCCTGCGTGCCCAGCATGGTGCCCTCAACCGCTTCAAGCTGCTTGCCCAACTGATCGGCTGGGTAAACGTCGATCTGGATTTCGCCATTTGAGCGCTCCTTGACCGTTTCGGCAAACAGTTCGGAAATGGTTTGATAGTGGTGCGTCGGCGCGCCGGTATGGCCAAGGCGCAGGGTGACGTCTTGGGCATGCGCGGCACTTACCAGAAGGGCCGACGCCGCAAGGATGGAGGCGGTTGAAAACAGTTTCATGGGATTTTTCCTTTGTTGGACAGCATAGAGACGTGCGTTATTTTTCTTTTTATGAGGCGGACTCATTCGGGCCGGTCGATCCGAAAAGGCCAAAAAAACAAGGGGGCGGCGGTCGCGGATCCAACGCCTCCTTGGTCGTTTCATCAACTATGGCATTGCAAATTTTAAAGGAGGTAGCATTAACTTGCGACGCAGGTGTTGCCCAATCGGCAACGGAGGTCTCCACCTTTTGGGCGATATTTGTGCGAAAATATGAGGCGTTGCTATGAATTTAAACGGTCTGAAATACTTCCTAGAGGTTGCGAAGTGCAAATCGATCCGGCGTGCTTCTGAACGCCAACATGTGGCGGCGTCTGCCATCAGCCGCCAGATCTCCGCGCTGGAACACGAACTGGATTGCGTGCTTCTAGATCGCCGGTCTGACGGGGTGATTCTGACCGAGGCGGGCGAGCGCCTCTGGGCGCATGGGCTAAAAATTGAGGCGCAGGTGCAGATGGTACAATCGGATATCGACGATCTACGCGCCCTGCACCGCGGTGCCATCCGCATCACCACCGTTGAGGGGATTACCGAAAACTTCCTGCCCGACATCCTGACCGAATTTAACCAGATCTACCCCGATGTGACATTTGAAATCACGGTTGCCAGCCGCGATGAAACCGTGGACGCCCTTGATCGCTACGAAGCAGACCTCGGCTTCGTATACGACTTTTCGAGCCACCACGCGATTGAAACGACGGCCCATTGCCACCAGCCCCTCATGGCGTTTGTGCCGCCGGACCATCCGCTCAGCGACGGGCGCGCCATCGAGCTGGCGGAGCTTTTGAGGTATAGCCACGTTTTGCCGGATGACAGTTTTGGAATTTCACAGCTGATCAAACGCGTAGCGAAAAAGGAAAAGGTTGCGGTGTCCCCATGTGTGCGCAGCAACCTGTTAAACTTTTTGCGCAACTACGCGCTGCGCAATCAGGCCGTTATGTTTGTGCCACTTCAGGGGGTGTATAGTGAGGTGATCAACGGCACCATTGTGCCGGTTAATCTACAGTGCGCCGCACTTGCCCATCGCCGCCTGTCTATCGCGCGGCGCAGGCAGCGGGCCTTGTCCCCGGCAACGGGGCTGTTCGCCACATTCGCCGAGGACCGCTTTTCGCATTGGGAGGCGCTGGATGCTGAGGCGCTATTGGCGGCCCAGCAAAAATGGTGGACCCAGCCTACGTCACTCTGATTTCAGCAGAACCGTCATTTCGGCTTCTACGGGGGCATCCAGACCAAGCTCGTTCTGGAACAACGCGGCACGCGCATGCTTGCCACGTTCAGGGCCCAACAGTTCTACGTAAAGGTCGGATGCGCCGTTCAGAACCAGATGCGCCTCGGTGAAACCGGGCGCGGAATTAACGTAGCCGACCATTTTGATAATGCGTTCGATCCGGTCGAGGTCTCCGATGACCACCTTCATCAAGGCCAGATGGTTCAATGCCATCAGCTTGGCGGATTCATACCCTTTTTCGATGGTCAATTCGCCACCCAACTTACCTTTGATTGGCATGATGTCTTTATCATTTTCGTCGCGGATCGTGCCTAGGGTGCCCGAAACATACAGCATGTTTCCAACCTGTACCGCAGGCAGATAGTTCCCGATGGGGCGTGGCGGGGGAGGTAACTTCAGCCCAAGCGCTTCCAGTTTCTGTTCGATGACGCCCTTGGTCTCAGTCATGATCATTCCTCTTTATGGGTATGAACCTATCATTAGTTTTCGTGCGTCGGCGCGGGAAGAACGCATCAGGTAGGGGAGCTTTGCCGAAATGGCAACAAGCCTGTCTACGTTTCAAAATAATGAACAAAGTGTAGATCAAGACGATCAACACCACGAATGCTCAGTATTAAGCAGCGTGAGTTTCGATTCCACACAGTCCGACCGAACACAGTGCCGTTGAAAGCAGGGGCGCCCTTCCCATCCCATCCTACTTTGCGCCGCATCAGAAGCCTGCAGAAAGCGGCCATTGGTTGAGAACGCTCCAAGGTCCGAAAAGTCCGCATAGCAGACTGTGCCTGGTCAGCCGCGCCGCGCCAAGCACGAACGTCCGGTTTGGGGATGCTGCAAGGCAGCGCCCGACAGCGGTCGTCTGGCCGCTTTGGGCCGAAGCAAAACCGGGCTAGGCCACAGCTGTCGAGGCAGCCTGCCGCACCGCCGCAAGTCTGCACCGAGCCCAGTTTGACCGTTGGTGCAGGCCGCTGCGCGATGAGGTTACGGCGGTGACAATGCTCAGGCAAAAAACTATCGTGGCGAAAAGCAAATGGCCTAAGGGGCAGTAAATGTTTCAGAACTTTGCGTTAATCGCTTCTGTCTCTGGCTTCCTGCTGCATCCAGCGCCGGCGGTCGCAGGAACAAAAGACCTCGAAAGTGCGATCTTCCAGGTTATTCCGTTTAGGGGCGAACCCTACGTTCCTATTGAAACGCGGAAGGAATATGTCGCGGCCCTCCGGAGCTATTGGCAGAACTTCGATAGCCGTGTCCCGCGCCTGTCGCCGTCTGAAACGCAGTGGATCAATGACGAAATCGGGGCGCAAGGTGAACGCCTGATTCGAGCCCTAAATTCAAAGGAATATGCGCTCTTTTCGTTAGATCGAGATATTGGGGACTGCCTAAAGTCCTTGGTCCGCCTCGAAAAGGCCTTTGCGGAGCCCAGCCAAAACCAAACGGAAATGTTTCATTGGTTGGGCGTCGTCCAGTGCTACAGCGACTTAGATAGTATGATGGACTATCTACGGCGAGCAGGCCTCTCTAACGGTAAATTTGACGGGCCGTTCTATGCTGCAGGCGCGTCCCTCACCATGGATACGCTTCTCGACAAACTAATTCCGTCTGCAATGGCGGATACTATGGGCTGGACGATAAGCGCGGATTGACTTCACTCGAATTCATTCCGCTTTAAATCTACTTTCGGCATTTTGGAAACCCGCACCTGACATGCCCGTCCGCATCGTCCCGCGGTGCCGACCTTGATCCTTTGAAAATGCTGCGCTATGGACGAATGGCCGGTTTGGTGAACCAGAGGCGCGGTATCAGTGTAGTGCATGGAAGGCGGCTATGGGCCGTCCGTGCAGACGGCCCTGTCGTTTAGATTTCGATAGCTTCGGCGATAGCCAACGCATCTTCAAGCTCAACGCCAAGGTATCTGACAGTGCTATCCATCTTGGTATGTCCCAACAGCAGTTGTACGGCACGCAGGTTGCCGGTCTTCTTATAGATCTGGGTCACCTTCGTCCGCCGCATCGAATGCGTGCCGTATGCGCTCGCCTCCAATCCAATGGACGTCACCCAGTCACGAACTATCCGCGCATATTGGCGGGTTGATATGTGAAGCCGTTCGTGAAAACGGCCGGGCCAAAGGTACTCGGATCCGACCATCAGCGGGTCTTGCATCCATCTATCAAGCGATGCCCGTGTGCCTTCAGAGATTTCGAAGCGTACAGGTTTTTGCGTCTTGCTTTGCAGAACGGACGCGCGTTCCTTGATCTGACTGGACGCCATCACATCGACGACTTTCATTTTAACAAGATCACAACCGCGCAGCTTGCTGTCGATGGCCAGATTGAAGAGTGCCAGATCCCGCTGGTTCTCGGCCAGTTCAAGCCGAACGCGGATCGCCCAGACATGTTTCGGCTTGAGTGGTCGTTTCTGACCGACGATCCGGCCCTTGTTCCAGGCCGGACGAAGCGCGCGAATGGCGGGTAAGTTTGGTGCTTGCATGACTGATACTCCGATCCACCATGCCCTCCCCAATCGACAACCCGACGTTGACAAGACATCATATCATATGATGCTGCGTTGCATCCGAGGTCGGCTTTGAGCCCAAACTACCGGATGTCGCAGCGGCAACGAACAACGGCTTGCGCGGATGCAGTCCTCGCAGGCGATGTGCCACGATTGGTTCTAGACCTACACACGTGCGCGTTCCGGGGCGCCGGATCCGACGCTGCTGGAACGGTCAGGGTGTTCCGTACACGCCGAGCGCCTCCTGAAGCTCAGTTTCCTCGTCGCCAAAATGCGATCCGAGTAGGTCGTTGAGGGACGCGAAGGTCTCCTGCAGCTCCACGTAGGTCTCGACGTCCTGCGACGCGGCCACCGCCCTCGCGAGCATGCTCGAGTCATCCAGAAGCCGCTGGGTGACCAGATGCTCGGCGCTCAGCTTGGCGACAACCGCGGCGATGCCCGCACTGGCGTGGACTTCCAGCACGGGGAAAACGTGGATTTCCTTAGCATCGTGATGGAATAGCAGATGCGTGCATTCCCGCCCACAGAGCGTGCCGAAGGCCTGCATTTTTCGGGTTATGCGGAGGTTCGCCACGGCACTGGCCAGCTTATCGGCGACAACGCGATCGGTCTCGATGCGGTCCACGAACTCGCGCACCTCTGCCATGTCGCGCAGATGCATGGCATGGATCGCCGCCAACCAAGTTCCCTGTCAGCGCTGGCCGTCCGTCGCGCCGGAAATCTTCGGTGCGTGGCGCCGGTCGCCCTCACGAGGGCAACCAGACCGGTGACAGGCTCAGCTTGCGACAAGGGACGCAATTTGGGCTGTGGCGTCCTTCATTGCGGCGGCATCCTGCTCAGGACCGTAGGCAATGCCCTCGGCGCGCACGATCTCGACATCCGTGATGCCCATGAAACCGAGCACAGTCGTCAGATAGGTAGAGAGATGGTCGGCTCCGGCGGCCGGACCCTTGGAGTAGATCCCGCCAGAAGCAAGCGCGAGATAGCCCTTGCCGGTTAACAGACCCTCGGGGCCGTTCTCGGTGTAGCGGAACGTTTGCCCAGCAATGGCAACGTGGTCGATCCAGGACTTTAAAGTCGATGGCACCGTGAAGTTATACATTGGCGAGCCGATCACAACGATGTCGGCCGCTTTGAGTTCCTCGACCAATTCTTTCGACCGGGTGGCGGTGGCCATGAGCGCATCGTCCTTCTCGACCTCCGGCATCCAGGCTTGGACGATGGTGGTATCGACATGCGGCAGGCGGTCGGCGGCGACATCGCGGTAGGTCACTCGCGCGCCAGGGTTGGCAACCGTCAGTCGCGCGACGAGGTCCGCTGAGAGACGCCGGGAATGGGAGGTTTCTGCGTCGCTGGCACTGGCGTCGATATGGAGAATATTCATCGTGGCTCCGAAGCTGAATGGTATATAATGGTGACTGGGGATATATGCGGAACCGAAAATGATCTCGCAAGGAGGCACATGGATGACACCAAAGAACAGCGATGTGACTGATCATGACGCCGAAATCGGTGAGGGGTTCGAGTTTCACAATCTGGACCGGTGCCGGGCGGCAGGCGACGTGCTGACGCGTGTCGGAGACAAGTGGAGCGTTCTTGTGGTCATGGTCTTGGGGGATCGGACGCTGCGCTTCAACGAGCTGAAGCGACGTATTGGCGCGATTTCGCAGCGGATGTTGACCCGAACCTTGCGTGGACTCGAGCGCGACGGCCTTGCTACCCGCACTGTCTTTCCGACCGTTCCGCCCCGTGTGGATTACGCGCTTACCCCGTTGGGTCTGTCCCTGCGCGCGCCCGTGATGGCCTTGGGTGACTGGTCGGTTGGGAATTACGCGGCAATCGAAAAGGCGCGCGATGAATACGATCGGCGTGCAGACAGCCATGACGCAAGTCCAAGGCCGGTGGGCTGAAAGGCAACACAGCGATGACTATGAGTTGATGATCCGGCAAAGCGGCAAAGCGGCAAAGCCGGATTGCCGGATCATGTTGGGACATTCGCTTTCGACAAATGACCATTTGGTTGCCCCTGTGGTCGACGATGGTCAAGCGACCGACGTCGCTGAAAAAACGCTGTCTCCGTGGAAGAAGTTTCTGCGTCAGTCGCATGCTATGGTTGGAGATCGGAGCACGACAGGGGCGGCAAAAGTGAATGCGAGTGCCGTTTCAAAGGGATGTGATTATAGGTCATATTTAGATGAAGCGGACATCTGTGCATGGCGCAGCGAAAGCTCGCTTCGTCCCGCTCTGCCGACCTTGGACCTACAAGAATGCTGCACAATGTGCCGAACGGCTGCTTCAAGGAAGCTGTGATGCAGCGATTAGGCGCTTGGCCAATGGCGGCTGTGGGCCGGAAGAGACGGAGCACTTGGGAGGCATGTGTATGCGGCCCGCTGCAGCGCCGCGTGTCCGCTCCGTGCCCAAATCTGCCGTGTCTTACGGCTGGATATGTGTCGTTGGTTTCTTTTGGTCGTGCAGAGTGTCCTCGGGTGCGCTTTGAGGCCGAATTCCGCGCGACCGGCTAATGCTGTCGATCCGGTCCATGTTGGTCGTACCCCATTGGCAAAGGGGCCGCAGCGCTTCCGAGAGGTCCGCGCCCAGATCTGTCAGCTCATACTCGACCCGAGGCGGCACAGTCCCATAGTCGATCCGAGTCACCAGTCCATCCGCGACCAGCTGTTGCAGCTGCTGGCTGAGCATCTTCTCGGTCACGGAACCAAGCGCCCGGCGCAGTTCCCCGAACCGAAGCCGGCTGCCGTTCAGGTGAAAAAGAACAAGCAGTTTCCATTTACCCGACACGAGATCAAGCACTGCTTCTAATCCGCATCCGAACCTGCCGCTGGTCATTCTGTCTCTCCAAATTTGTACTTACCTAATGGGTAGTACTTGCCATTAGCATAGCCTTCACCATATGCGAAGCTCTACCGCATAAGCGTGTCATGGCGGGCGCGCATTCACGCAAAAAAGGAGATTTGAATGGCATCCGAAACCAATGAACATCTGGTCTTGATCGGCTATTATAAGCTGCATCCCACCGATGCCGAGGCGTTCCGGGCACTTGCAGCCGCCTCGGTTACGCCAACCCGCGCCAAGGATGGATGCCTTCACTACGCGTTTGCGGAGGACGTGAAGGAGGCAGGCCTGTTCCGTGTCGCCGAAGGCTGGCGTGACCGCGAGGCTCTGGATGCCCACCTCGCCAGCCCGGATTTTGCGGAAACGCTGCGACAAGCCGGTGAACTGAACATCTCGGAGAGGCAAGTCACGGCCTTCACCGCCAGCAACGGCCAGAGCCTATGGTGAAGCCGTCCAAGCGCCACCAACGATGACGGCTTTGTCCCGCACACTGTGAATTCACCCATCATGGGATTTTGCGGTTGCGTCGAATGGCTGGTTCGACGGGCCGCACCGCAGCATCGACGACCATTGATGGAGGTCGGCTTTGGGCCGAGTGCGCGAGTTCGTGGCTGAATCGCGCGTTTCTTTTCACCACAGGCGGCAGATCGACGCGAAGACCCCTAAGCTGATATTCGAATGATTTTTGCCAAAGTGTCATAGACGAGCGGCGCCATCTGACTGACGTTAAAGCGCATGAACCGATTGGCGTCCCCCATCGCACTGAAGACGTTCCCCGGTGCAAGGATGAGCTGATGCTCCAATGCCTCTTTTGCAAAATTTCCGGCATCTATCCCCTCTGGCAAGCGGCACCACAGATAAAACCCGCCGCGTGGCATGGTCCAAGGTTCGACACCCAAAGGCCTTAGCTTCGCCACCGTATCGCGTCGAGCTCGGGTAAGGCGGGCCTGTGTCGCGGCAATATGCTTGCGGTAGCTTCCATCGGCGAGCGTAATTCGAACGATTTCCGCCGCCACAGGGCTTGGGCCTCCAAAATTGGTGGCCACCTGAAGATCCGTCAGGGCCTCAATCAGGTCGGGCCGGGCAATGACATAGCCGCACCGTGCTGCAGCTGAGAGTGTTTTGGAAAAATTGCCGATCCGGATAACACGTTGTAACCCGTCGAGGGTCGCCAAGCGGGGTGACAGGTCCGGCTCCAGAGCCGCGAAGGTATCATCTTCTACTATGGTCAGATTGCTATTCGCCGCTAGCATCAGAATCTGATGCGCTGTCTGCGCCGATATCGTTGCCCCGGTCGGATTATGCAGTGCCGAGTTCGTCAGATAGAGTCGTGGACAGTGTGTATCCAGTGCTTCGGCAAAGACCGTCAGATCCGGCCCATTGCGCTTGAACGGCACCGAGATGATCCGCACATCAAGAACCCGAAGCAACGCATGGAAGTTGAAGTAACATGGGTCGTCCACCAGAACCGTATCACCAGGCTGCAGCAGCAGGCGGCAGATCAGGTCTATGGTTTGGGACGCGGAGTTCGTCAATAGAACGCTGTCTGGATTAACAGGCAGGCCTTCTTCCGCGCATTGTCGTGCAAGAATTTGCCGAAGATCCTGCCGCCCACGGGAACTGCCGTAATCCGCCAGAAGCGCATCCTCGCTGCGGCTTATCTGACGCAGCGCCCGCCGGATCGCCGTTTGCGGCATCCAGTCCGGCGGCATCCAGCCGCAGCCTGGCTTAAGCATGTCAGATGCTGCGTCCAGAGATTGTCTGGACACCCAAAGCGGATCCACGGACCGATCAAGATCTGCAGTGGGAACGCGGAGATCTTTCAGGACTGTCCGTCCGGTCACGTAGAACCCTGATCCCGGTCGCGGTCGGATGGCGCCCTCCGCCACGAGCCGCTCATACGCTTCAACAACAGTCGAAGGTGATACGCTCATTCGCGCCGCAAATCCCCGGATCGACGGTATGCGATCCCCGGCAAGCAGCGATCTTTCCGATATCATACGACGGATTGCATCCATTACCTGAGTTGTTCTGAGCGTATTTGTCATGAGGTAGCCGTATGGATATTTCGAGCAATACAGTTCGGATCAATTGTATTGTCTCTGTCGCTATCTGCACCAGTCGTATTCGTTTAGCCAACAAATAAAACAACAGGGGCAGACATGCATCTCGCAAACAGAGGATGGGGTAGCGGCCTCATCGGCGTCATAATTTTCAGCGCCTCGCTACCGGCAACGCGCGTGGCAGTTATGGGGTTCTCGCCTATATTCCTGACCTCCGCGCGCGCGGTTATCGCAGCAAGTCTGGCGGCCGGCGCGTTGCTGCTGTTGCGGCAGGCGCGACCGTCGAAAGGCGACCTTGTTCCTCTTGCGATCGTGGCCCTCGGCGTTGTCATAGGGTTTCCGCTGCTGACGGCACTGGCTTTGCAGCACATCACCTCCGCCCGCTCTATCGTGTTCATTGGTCTCCTTCCGCTAGCGACCGCCATTTTCGGCGTGCTGCGCGGCGGAGATCGTCCACGGCCTGCATTCTGGCTGTTCTCATGCGGTGGCAGCCTGATCGTCGGCCTCTATGCCTGGTCGCAAACAGCCCAGGGAACATTGCCGGGCGATCTGCTGATGCTGGCAGCAATCATCACCTGCGGCCTTGGCTACGCTGAAGGCGCGGTTTTGTCCCGCCGCCTCGAAGGCTGGCAGGTCATTTCATGGGCGCTCGCAATTGCCGCGCCAGTGATGGCAGTTCTCATGGTGACCGCGTGGCCGAGTGACTGGACACACGTAACTGTCTCGGTTTGGCTCGCTTTGGCTTACGTATCCATATTCAGCATGCTGATCGGTTTTGTTTTCTGGTATCGTGGTCTTGCCCTTGGAGGCATCGCAGGGGTTGGACAACTGCAGCTTCTCCAGCCGTTCTCCGGACTACTTCTGGCTGGGATCGTATTGGGTGAACCCATTGCCTGGTCAATGATCATGGTCACAATGCTCATCGTGGCCTGTGTTGCGGGAGCAAAGCGCTTCGCATCGCGTTGACCGATATTTTGATAAGTATTGGAGAGGCGACTAGCAGCTTTGTTCCGCGCAGCATACGCCAAGGTAGCGTATATGCATCGACGCACGAAGCCACTGCTGTCATTGCTGCGGACCTCCTAACAACTCAATATCGCTCTGGTGCATCTTAGGAGGAAGACATGATTCGGCAGGCCACGGCCCAAGATGAAGTGCAAATTAGGGAATGCGCTGAAAAGGCGTATGAACGGTATGTTCAGCTGATCGGACGAAAACCGGCACCGATGGTCGCTGACTTTGCCACGCAGATCGCTGACGGCTACGTGTTCGTTGCGATGGATGACCAAGGCAGATTTCAAGGCTTTATCATTTTCCATGCCGAAGAAAGGCATATTCTTCTCGAGAATGTAGCTGTCCTCCCGCGCGCAATTGGGCGCGGTGTAGGCAAGGAACTCGTCAATTTCTGTGAGAATACCACACGCGAACGAGGTCTAGATGCTGTTAAACTCTACACAAACGTGAAGATGACCGAAAACCTATCGATGTATTCAAAGCTTGGATATGCCGAAGTGGGCCGCCGCACCGAGGACGGCTTCAACCGAGTTTACTTCGAAAAGGTGCTCACCTAGCAAGCGACAGCTTCGTCCCGCATGGCGGTCGCCACCTTGCCGCGGCGGCAGCTGCATGTCGAGCACGGGTCACCGATGCTGCACCGGCCACGAAGGTCGGCTTTCGGTGAGCTTTCCTGAAAACCTCGCAAGCGTGCGATCTAACTGACATTGACAAGTATATATATGAAATGTATACGATTCGTATACTGCAAGCGAGGCATGCTAATGGGACTGGTGAAAATCGACGACGGCCTGCACGAGGATGTTAGGCGCGCGAGCGCTGTCATGTGTCGTTCCATCAATGCTCAGGCTGAGTTCTGGATGAAAATCGGAATGCTAGCCGAGGCCAATCCGACACTCGCATTCACCGATATTGTAAAGATGCAGCTTCAGACAGTCGCCATCGAAACCGACGTGGAAGTCGCTTGAATGGCTGATAAAGCGATTGACGAAACCTCGACCTTTGAGGCCGAGATTTCGGCGTTTTTTTCTGCCTATCTTGGCGCTTTTCGCCGAGAGGATGCTTCAGCGGTAAGTGAGCTATGGGACGAGGTTGGCTTGTTCCCCACACCCACAGGGAATTTCTCGATGGATCGAGAGGCGTTTCGCAATCACTGTGTGACGCTGCTGGATTTCTACCGAAAACAAGGAGTTATTGAACCCACGGGTGATCTTATTTCCGTAGTGGAATTATTTCCAGGTGTGGCCCAAGCACGCATGGCATACGCAATGCTTGGTTCAGATGGCACGCCTGTCGCCGACTGGGAGCATGTCTACATCCTGCGCAAGGCAGACGGCCAATGGCGCGTGTCGCTGACAATCGCAGATGACGAGATGGCCGCCTGGGCCGCCGCCGGAGCGGAGCTCTAGAAGCCGATCTTCGCTATTTGAAATCGAACGGCAGCAAAGTACCGCAGAGCAAACATCGCTCAGTGGTTTTTGCTGCGCCTTGCACGATCGCCGGTGTATGGAAAAACTGCACGACAGCGCCTCACTAGGCCGACGGTCCGCTACGGGCCGGATGGAACAACCAAAATTTCTTATGCATTTTGAATGATGCAGGACGGCATTTTGTAAAGAGTTCTAGAACCGGCCATTCGCCGCGCGCCGTCCGAACAGCAGCCTTGGGTGATTACAAGCGCGACCTGGTGCACAAGAGGCAAAACTTTCTGATAAGAAAGGCAATCCCACTTCCATGCTAAGTTTTTTCTGATCTGTTTATAAACAATATTTTTTCGTCCAAGAGGCAGATCTTTGCGACCCTTGCCAGTCAGCATCCATCGCGGGCAGTTTGCCATTCATGTTGATTGCAAGGAATTCGGGGGTGTGCTGTTCGCCCTTGGCAGCATTAATTGGTAAGGCCGATTGGTTTCGGCCAGAAACATAGCGAATTTTAGCGGGTTCAGCGTTTGGTGGCAAAGGAATTTCGACATGGATGCGATCCAGTCTATGTTGGAGGTTAATGCTCAGGCGATCGACGGGGCGATCGATAATTTCCTGCGCCCAACAGAACAAATGTGTGTAGCTTTCTATATCAAGGAATTCGCCTGCGTTATAGCTGTTGCCCAAAACCAGATTGCGGTACGAGGGCGAGGTCAGCACGTTGGCAATCGTGTATTCATCACTGCCCAGTTTGCGGTTCTGTGCCAGTTCGCGGTTTAGAACATTCATCTGGCGCTTCACTGCTATGATAAAGCGATTGATCGAATATTCGAATTTTTCAGGGGCGCAGGCATAGAAACGGCCAAAGCCGCCTTTCAGATAGGGCGCCGAACCTTGCACAGAACACCCAGTTCATGATCTCGGTGTGATGGGCGGGGTCATTGGGCAGGAAAGCGTCGAATCTGTGCCGCGGCATGCAGGTCACCTCGAGAGGATTTTGAGCTTGGCTAAGCCGCCCGATGACCCGCAGACAGTGACGCGATATGGTGATCTTGGTTGTTTGATCCCATGGTTTTGATGGTGTGATCCTTTCTCAGGAACGGAAGGACGCATAATGTGTCAGGTCCGTCAGGGGAGCGCCACGATTATGAACGCCGTCGGAGCTGCAATAATGAGGGCTGGCCCGCCATTGATGGTGTGGATGCCCCCGCCAACGGCATCGTTTTGTGCCATGGTGGGTTTATGAAGCACGCACCTGAGGGGAGCCATCCATGGATACGCCTATCAGAGGTGGTCCTGAATTTTCGACCAGTTTTCCGCCGGGCTAAGCTATAGCATGGGTTTCATGTCAGGCGGCGGCTTTCAGGTGTTGATTGTGAGTATCATAGGCCTCG
>NZ_QQVY01000021.1:24720-30191 GCF_003590715.1 Paracoccus sp. JM45 | reverse complement strand
CCTTCGCCTTGAACTACGCAGAATAGCGCTTTCGTTTCGTCATCTCAGGTCAGTCCTTCGTCAATCGCTAAAGCTTAGCAACTGGTCCGAATTCCTGCGACCACCTCTCCCGGCTGATCCTCGCGCCTCGCCCAGCTCTGCCGCATAAGACGACTTATAAAGAAGGCCGAATATAATCCGGCCTCTGAAGCTAGTATTTTCTTAAATTATATAACCAGCGCTTTTTCGTTTTGTTGATGACGAACTGCCAGTTTTCGACCTAAGCGTCCGCTTGTAATAAAACGGGCCGCCACAGGTTCAAACGTCTCGTTTTTTAACTCAGGAAAAATCGACAGAATTTCCTTGCGGGCAGCCGGTCCAACACTTTTTAGCGCTTCTGGGCCAGTAAAGAGGGATTCCGTTTCGGCGCCATTCGCTATGACCACTTCGTGTTGTTCAAACATGAAGTGAAAGTATTCGACGTTTGTCGCATCCTCAATAATATTGATGCCATCGAGCTGACAAAGTTGTTTTGCCGCCACCAAAACCTCGTCGGTTCCAAACATTTTTTGTGCAATCTTAGACCGAACAAGAATGCGATGCTGGGGTGATACAATAAGATCAGCGGATGGAATATTCGCACCCAAGGCCCCTGCTGCAACACAGATAGGACGTAAATTTGAGTTTAGCTTAAGATCATGGCCTGAAAGCTTACGCGATCCCATCCAAAGAATTTTCTGCGGTCCACGATTGGCTGTTAGAACCATGTCCCCAGCCTTTAAGTTCTGTATTTCCATATCGCCGTCTGGCGTAGAAATCATCGTCCCAGCAGTAAAACAGGGAACAATGTTGGTATATGCCTCGTCGGCAGCTGCAGTAAAATTAGAAAGAGTAAAATTATCTCCAATATTAATTGGAACGGTAGACGCATAGCCAACAAATTCGGTAATCGTTCCACCATTAATCGTAATATATAAGAAACGGCCTGTTTCGCCCGTGGTGTCATTCGTCACATCAGCTTCACCAGCATTGTAAATGCTGTCACCGATAGATCCGACAGTCACGCCATCAATCATGAAATCAGATGTCAAAATTTGTTCGTCACCAAATTCGACTTCAGTACTTCCTGAGATAGCGCTATTAATATCGTTGAAAATTAGATCGTCATCACTGAACTCGGCAACATCTCCAGCAGACGACAATGTATAGGTACCTGATCCTGTAGGTGCGGCCGCTCCAAAATCAGCAGAAGACCATACGTAAATATTAGGCATTTTATAACTCCTTCAGACCTGAAAATTGATCGATTATTCCAATAGAAGATAGCACGGTTTGTGAGAAATTCGAATATTTTTCTGCACCGCAGCATATTTTAGAGGCTGATCCAAAATTATATAATCGATATCATGTGCTTGCGAGGGTCAGGACTTCGGTAACGGGGTCGTCTTAGTCAAGCGTTTTCGCGCACGAGCCGTTGTCCGCAGAATAGCGCTGTTGCACAAATCAACTGATGACCGCAGTTCCCCTTTCCCCGGACAGACTTATCCCAAGGCTACGGTGACCGGGATGCCGAGGGCCGTGAAGCGGTTCATGACTGCCGCACGGATCTGAACTTCGGCAACCTGGCGGTCGAAGTCGCGGGACATCAGCCTTTGTCCGAGCAGCTTTACGAAGTTCATTTTTGTCTCCACCCTGCTACGTCGGTGGTAGCCGCTCCAGTTCCGCCACAGCGCCCGGCCAAGATGCTTTGACGTCCGCAATATCTCGTTTCGTGCCCGGGCTCCGGCGCTCTCCGGCTTCCATGGCCTGGCGTTGCGGCGGGGCGGAATAATTGCTGCCACACCGCGCCCGGCGATGGCGTCGTTGCAGGCCCGTGTGTCATAGGCACCGTCGGCTGTAATGGTGGCGATCTCCTGATCCAGCGGGATCTGGGCAAGCAGGTCTGGGAGCATCGGCGCGTCGCCGACATTGCTGGAGGTGACCTCAACCGCCCGGATTTCCAGCGTTTCCTCGTCGATCCCCAAGTGGATCTTGCGCCAGACCCTTCGTTTCGGGCCGCCATGCTTGCGCGTGTGCCACTCGCCTTCGCCTTCCACCTTGATGCCGGTGCTGTCTATGAGCAAGTGCAGCGGCCCCTTGGAGCCGCGATACGGGATCGTCACGTTCAAGGTCTTCTGGCGGCGTGACACAGTGCTGAAATCCGGTACGAACCAGCCGAGCCCGGACAGTTCGAGCAGGCTCGCCACGAAACCGGTCGCTTGGCGAAGCGGCAGCCCGAGGAGGGTCTTGAGAGTGAGGCAGGCCTGAATCGCAGCGTCGCTATAGGCTTGCTGACGGCCGCGACGACCCGACGGAATGGCTTCCCACTGCATCGAGTGATCGAACCAAACGGTCAGTGCTCCGCGCTGCCTCAGCGCCTGATTGTAACTTTTCCAGTTGGTGGTCTTGTAGGTCATCTTCGGATGATTTGCTCATGCCTTCCGATTACTACATTGAATTCACGAGAGGAATCCTTCACCTCTTTGTGCAACAAGGCCTCGGTCGCCTGAAAAACTGGAGACGTGTCGCTACTCGTTTCGACAGGTGCCCGGAGACATATCTCTCCGCTATCGTATTGGCAGCAACTGTCCTATTATGACTGTGATCAAGAACGAGTCCTGACACTAACCAGTAGGCACAGCAAAAAGCATGAATCGACTCTGAAGCACTCCAAGGGTCAGGTTGTGAATGGAAAACATGAAACCGACACACCTCTATCTTCGCATACCGAAAAAACAGAAGAGAAGCTAAGAATTAATAAGATGACAGTTACGAATTTCCCTCCCTTAGGCTATCAGTTGCATCTTGGAGCGTCACACCTCTATCCAAATTTATTAGACAAAACATTCTTAGCGTTTCAAAAGATTTTTGAAGAATACAACATCAAAAAAATGCATACTCAGTCATTTAGAAGTTTAACACAGTTAACTGGGTCAGAACTGACGCTCCCTGAGAAAATGAAAAGTTTTGACATAGCCTCCGATAGTATGCGCGTCATTATCTCTGCGCATGGCTTACTAACAAGAGACAGTGGCGATACTTTTTTGTTTAAGCGAAACCCAAAAATTTCAAAAAATATTCTAGATATAGCAGACCTGTTTGTTGGAGCACCAGTTGCAGTACATATGGTTATTGCTCCTCAGCTTGCATATGCACCAGTCAGTAAACTCGTTAATAAAGAAGGCGCTCGCATTATTGCAGATAACCCCGATGCATTTTCTTGGATCAACGCTGTCAATAACATAAAAAAAATATTTCCAGAACAACCGCTAATTTTGTGGCCGATAGAAGATAAAATATCTCAATCAATAGCTTTTGTTGAAGGGGTTACGGGGCTTAAGTTCAACGAAGATGAATGCGAAATTATACGCGATTTGGCGAAACTGGAAAGATTTGCTGAGCCTGAAGAAAATAGTGCGGACCTTGAGGCAACGAAGGTCCTTCTTGAAACTTATCTCTACGATTTAGATGTCTTGCAAGAGATACCAGGCGTTAAAATAATGCTGAATACAGCGGTATCAAGAGTATGAATTTTTATTACAAAAATAGTAGAACTGTATTTATACATATTAAAAAAGCAGGCGGATCCTCAATTAGGAGGGCATTGGCTCAATTGGGTACAGCAAAATCGGCTCTCGGGTTCATTCCTAGTACGTGGCATGTTGAGTATACATTCTGCGTGGTGCGCAATCCACTTGATAGATTTTTGTCAGCAGTAAATATGTTTAAATTTGGAGTGCTGGACAGCACTGAGGTAATAAAAGATTATAACAGCCCGTCATTACCAAATATTACTATAAGCGCTGCTCTTGATATTATGGAAAATTCTAAAGTAGAATATAATCGGAAGAATCGTAACCTTGAAGGCAATCTAAAGCATCACCTATGGCCTCAAACCGAACCATTTTTCTGCTTGTCCCACGCAAATAGAATATTGGAATATGAAAGAATTCAAGATGATTTCTTTGAGGTTGCAAGAAGATTGGGCGTCAATCCAGAAATTGAATGGATAAGGCGGACTAAGAATCATCCCCAGTCTTTAAAAATTGACGATTTCAGCAATAGAGACATGGCCCGCTTTATGGGTATATATCAGTCAGACTATGAAGTTCTTGGATATGAGCCGCCTGTTCTACTTTCGAACTACAATGCACACCATAGAGCAAATACATCAAATATGTTTGTAGGAATAGATAGAGACCCGTGTGTAGCGGCATGGCGCTACTATTTTGAATGCTCTGGAACAGATGAGTTGACGCTGTCTGAGTCCCTCCCAAAAGCCAATGTAAATTTAAAAATTTTTCATAATATCTTTGTAGAAACGGAGAAGAATAGTAGTTGGCCTGGACGCAACAAAAATATTATCGATCATTTTAGGTCATTAGAGCCAGAATTTTCTGGCCAACCCCGCCTGAATCACCTTTTAGCTTGTGTAATAGTAGTACTTCGGAGAGATCCTCAAAACAAAATAGGATTGGAGTTATTTTTTAAAATTGTAACTCAATACGGATCTGAATTAGCAAATAGTCTAAATATAAGGTGGTTATCATCGGTTTGCGACACATTTGTTGATGTTGGGCGTAATAGCGAAGAACGTGCAATCGCAGCTTTGGGGTCTTCCATTTCAGCACTTGTAAAACTAAGTGAGACTGAACGACGTGTATATCATCCGAAAGTTCCATGGCCACCTCGTCTCAAATTCTCCCGGGGCGGTCATATGTATGAAGGAGTTATGGGGTTCTCGCCGGAGAAAGGAGATATGATTGACAACCTACTAAGCCGATTAGATAGCGTTTTAGAAGGGAGTAAACCTGCATCGGTCTTTTCAAGAGAATTAGTTGCTAGATTATCGGAAAAACACAGCACGATTTCTAGGTTCAAAAAAATAGCAGGTAAAAAAAATCCACATATGGTTTCCGATGATCTTTCACTAATAATAAAAGATGCAATTATAGAAGAAGGTAAGTCTAAAGAAAGGGATAGTTCTAATGAAAACCCTGCGTAAGCTAGGCTCCAGACTCATTAGTTTTCAAAGCCAGAGGATGACAGTTGCGGCGAGAGCGAGAGCGGACAGAAAGACCGTCGGGCACCTGTCGTAGCGGGTCGCAACGCGGCGCCAGTCGTTGAACTTGCCAAACATGATCTCGATGCGGTTGCGCCGCTTGTAGCGGCGCTTATCGTATTTGAGGGGCTTGCCTCGGGACTTCTGGCCAAGGATGCAGGGCTTGATGCCCTTGTCCTGCAAGGCTTCACGATACCAGTCGGCGTCATAGCCCCGATCGGCCAACAGAGGTGGTTCGGTTGATCTGAACAGGTTCCGGGCGTTTTCTAAGTGGTTTTCCGCCTTGCTTACGCCGCTGCTTCGGGTGTCGGCTGGTTGAAGTAGGCCTGATCGGGGGGTTTTCCCGTCAAGCTGACCTGCCCCCCGGTCTTCCCTCAGTCATAACGAGATT
>NZ_QQVY01000021.1:0-24710 GCF_003590715.1 Paracoccus sp. JM45 | reverse complement strand
CGGGCGGCAGATCGCGCCATGGAGACCCGGTGCGAACGCGCCAGAACACCGCTTCCAGAAACAGACGGTTATCATTTGCCGTAGCCCCCGCGTCGCTGGCTTTTCCCGGCTGACCTGCCCCCCGGTCTTTCCTCAGTCATAACGAGAGGCCTTGGTTTTGATAGTCGTCGGTTTCGGGTGTGGCAAGCGCGCCGGGCGCGATGCCATCAAGTAGCTCAAGTGCTAGGCGCGCTTCTGCTGGTGTCTTATTGCCGAGCGATGAATGCGGCCTGACGTTGTTGTAATCGTAGCGCCAGAGGGCCAGCGTTCGGCGGGCGTCGGTCAGGCTGTCGAAGATCTCTTCGTTGAGGCATTCGTCGCGGAGGCTGCCGTTGAATGACTCGATGTAACCATTCTGCTGCGGCTTGCCGAGGTCAATGTAATGCCATTCAACCTTGTTGTCGTTTGCCCATTTCAGGATCGCTTTGCTGGTGAACTCCGTTCCGTTGTCGGAAACTATACAGGCGGGTTTCCCATAGATCCGGACCAGCGCATCCAACTCCCGGGCGATCCTGGCCCCGGAGATGCTGGTGCCGGGGACCAGGCATAGGTTTTTTGTCGGAAACTATACAGGCGGGTTTCCCATAGATCCGGACCAGCGCATCCAACTCCCGGGCGATCCTGGCCCCGGAGATGCTGGTGCCGGGGACCAGGCATAGGTTTTTCGCGGCAGCAATCGTCATTGACCGCCAGGATGCGGAATTTTCGACAGGCTCCGAAAGTGTCGGACAGGAAGTCCAAGGACCAGCGCTGGTTCAGGCGCAATGGCACTGGCATTGGTGTGCGGCTGCCTCGCGCCTGTTTCCGGCCTCTACGACGGCGCACTGACAGGCCCTCTTCCCGGTAAATCCGGTAAAGCTTCTTTTCGTTCATAATCATGCCCACGCGCTCCAGCAGGACGCCAATGCGCAGATAACCGAACCGGCGATGCATCTGCGCGATCTTGTTCATTTCCAGACGGATCTCCGGGTTATCGGGCAGATCGGGTATCCGAGAACGATCAGGGTCGACAACGGCAGCGAATTCATCTCTCGCGACCTCGATCTTTGGGCCTATGCCAACGACGTCACGCTGGATTTCTCACGGCCGGGCAAACCGACCGACAACGGGTTCATCGAAGCTTTCAACAGTAAGCTTAGGGCCGAATGCCTGAACGCGCACTGGTTCATGAGCCTTGCGGATGCCTGCGAAAAGCTGGAGGATTGGCGTAGGCACTACAACGAAGACAGGCCCCACAGTGCGATCGGATATAACGTCCCGATCGCCATGCATTATCCCGATGGCGTCACCAGCCCGTCATCGTGAAAAGGCCGTAAAAATCCAGCTTCCGGCGGTCCAAAGATGGGGAGCAGCGCAAAGGTTGGGCAGACTCTACATCAGACTGAGGGAACTTCCGGGGTGCAGGTCAAGGCACCTAGATAATATACAGTATTTTGGAATTTAACGTGTACCAACTCTCGGCTCTGACTTTACTGATCTTTGTCGCCACACCGGCGATTGCGCAAGAAGTGCCTATGGGATGCTATACCAGAGAATATTCCAGCGACCATCTTGCCCAACATCCAGAGCAGGTGGTTGAGCGCATGAGCATTCTGTTCACTCAGGCAGAGTGGGGAGTAGCCGCTGATGTTCAGGTTCAGTTGGCAGATCAGGGTCATGCAGCGCGCGATGGTTATGGGGGAATGCGAGTTTCCGAGCTTGCTGGAAACTTCAATGAACCATTGAATTTTGGTGTGGAATGCGATGGCGGTCAATTTGAAGTGCTATCGAATGATTCTACCGGAATCATGATCGAGACGAGCCAATTTCGCCTTACAGATGATGGATGCGGTGGGGACGGCATTTACTCGACATTAGGTGAGGAGAACAGTTCGACTACCCGATATAAATTACACAAGTCTAATGACGTAGAATGTCGGTGGTAGAAAGCTTCAATATCACACCAAAAGCTCTCGTTTTTGAATGTTCGTAGTTCTGCATATTGATCTTGGTGTGCTTAAATAGTTCAGCCCTAGAATGAGCAAAATTATTATCGCGGTTCCCTTAATCCTGACTGCAACAACGCCCACTTTAACTGCCAGGGAATTGAATAACCGAGATAAGCGTGATGAAAATAACAAGCATGCATAACGCAATTGAAGCGCCTATGACTAACCATAGAACTTTGCACTTTCCTGTAGAAAATATTGCCCCAATTATAGAAATAATTAATAGAGCAGGAACAAGGTATATTAGGAGCAAAGACGGCATATATAAATTTCCATTTTTGAATGGCAATATTAAAATTTTAATTTTTGACGAAAAATGATTTCTTATAGCGTTTAGACCTGAGCGCCCATTAGATCACCATAATCAGTCGCTTTTGGGGATAGCCTTCTGAAACAGGTTTATCTCAAAGGTTTCGTAATAATCCTACGCTCAGCATCAAGCCGGATCACGCCCCCAATTTGAGTTTTATTCTCAACGCTAAGCTCCGAGTCGGCTGGTAAGTAAATAAGCCAGCGATCCGAGGCAACAAACCCGTCGGTGTAAACGCTTCCATCTGTTGCTATAATCTCCGCCCCTTTTGGCAAAGGTTGATTTTCAACGCGATTACCAACTGCCGCCATGCAGCTTTCGAATGCTTTGACACTGCCATCACTGCGGGTTTGCAGGGTTATCGGATGAGTAGCATCACATCGCCATTCATTTTCCAGACCTTCACCAATGCCCGTCAGGCGAATATTGAGAGGAGTGTAACCCAGTATGCGATATTCTTCATCGGTTTCTGTTGTGAGATAACGCTTTGCGAACAATGCGTCAGTGCCACTAATGCGTACCGGATATGGAAATTTAGCTTCCCTGAAGGTCTCGAAGTCGTAGGGGGCATTTACTACCAGCTTAGTACCGGCCGGCATATCTATGCCTCCTATAAAGCTATTTTTAGACAGTACCGGTTCAAACTTCATTTTAAAGTCGGCAGCCTGCTGATGGAGATCGTAGTGATATAAAACTGTAAGACAACTCATCGCCGCAAGAATGGCATAGACAAAAATACGCCATGGACCCAACCGACACCGAACCTTTGCGCTTAGAATGATACATAGTGTCCAAACCAGCCAAGCCAGAGTTGCAGCGTAAAAAGCCAATATGATCAAGATGGCTGCGAGCGACAAAATTGGAATTGGTATCATAAGATGCTCCACTAATAGACCTCGTGACGAGGCCATCAGGCTTGGGAGTTCATTATCTTTAAGATTTCAAGATGACAAATCTGCGTAACGAATAACCGACTGAAGACGCCAGAAACGCTCCTTTTTGGCACAACCTTAAACTACCCCGATTGACGCTTCCATAAACCCCGTTCAAAATCCATAAGGTTGTTGAAGGTTTTAGGCCGCTCTGACGATAGCGGACATTCAAGCGCTCCGCAGCATCGGTAAGTCTGGGCTCGGAGCGGACTTTCGGCAGTGCAGTAGATGTCGCGCCTAGTCATCGCGGGCGCGCGCGTCGCTCCCCGGCCCAAACCAGCCATTGGCCGTGCCACCTAAGTGCTGCGGTCGCAGCCCGCATTCCTGACATTCGCCGCGTCTGCAAAATTTGAGATTGGTCGAACTCACAGTCTGCGGACAAAGCTGCCGTGACCTCGGATCAAGTGCGTGCCTTCGATGCGTCGATTTCACTGGCCAATTGGCGGCATTTCGCACCGGCCCAGTCATGGGCGTCCGCACCGAACAGCAGTCGCCGGGCGGGTGCGTCGGACGATGCCTCCTCGACGATCAGCGCAGCAAGCTCTTCAGGGTCGTTGTCCTGCGCACCGTTCGCCTGCGAGATGAATCCGCGGAATGCCGAAACTGCCTCGGCATAATCCTCGATCTCCATGTCGCCCTGCCGCGCGGTGGAGGGATCGAGGAAGTTCGTGCGCATCATGCCCAGATCGACGATCAGGGACCGGATGCCAAGCGGCGCGATCTCTTCGGCAAGGCCCTCCATCCAGCCCTCGAGGGCAAACTTCGAGGCGGAGTAGATCGACCCACCCGGGTTGGCGACGACGCCGTTCACGGAAGAAATCGTCACCATCAGACCCGACCGCTGTCGGCGCATCGTCGGCAGCACGACGCGGGCCACGTTCATCGCCCCGAAGACGTTGATCTCGAACTGCCGGCGCACGTCATCGTCGCGGATCGTCTAGAAAAAGCCACGCTGCGCGCGACCGGCATTGTTGATCAGCACGTCGATCTGTCCAAAGGTCTTGATGGCCGCGTCATGGACTTTTGCGACGGCATCCGCATCTGTCACGTCAAGGGGCAAGACGAGCAGCCGGTCGTCAGATACGGCGAGGCGGTCGCCCAACCCGTCGACGGTCCGGCTAGTCGCCACGACCGTATCGCCTGCGCGCAATGCGTCCCGCGCGATGAGATACCCCAGCCCCTTGGCAGCGCCTACGATGAACCACACCTTGTCAGTCATCCTGCCAGTCCTTTCGTTTGTTGCCTGTCATATTAGGGGATCTTCGTGCTTGCCGATTAGATCCTTGAAAATTGTCGCGATCAGTAGCTTGTCTAATAAATGGACCCACGTAGATTCTCCGACCTGATCACCTTCAGCCGCGTGGCAGAGACGCGAAGATTCACCGCGGCGGCGCAGAGCCTCGGGGTGACCTGCGGCAAACACGCGGCGGATGCGCTTGTATGGCCGGCCTTCTCCAAGTTGCTTGCCGCGCATCCTGATATCGAGGGAGAGTTGAGCGTCGACGACAGATACGTCGATATTGCCGCAGAGCGGTTCGATGTCGGAATCCGAATGCGCGACAACCTGGAACTGGACATGATTTCTGTCCCCGTCGGGCCATCCCTGCGCTCTGTCGTCGTCGGCGCGCCCGAGTATCTTGACGCCTGCAAAGCTCCGGACACGCCCCGCGACCTGTCTCGGCATCGCTGCATCGGGTTCCGGAATGCGGGTGGTATCTTGTCGCCCTGGTCGTTCGAAAGGGATGGCCGGACCGAGACGGTAAGGGTCACATCGTCGATTATCGTCAATGATGGCGACGCGCTTGTCGCATCTGCCTGTGCGGGGATGGGACTGGCCTACATGCTAAAGGATCTGGCAGCTCCGTTTCTGCAGGACGGCCAGCTGATCGAGGTTCTCGGAAACTGGTCGCCACCGTTCTCCGGCTATCACGCCTACTACTCGAGCCGACGCCATCCGCCCCCGGCAGTTACGCTTTTCCTCGACCTTTTTCGGCAGGAGATCTAAGCATCACCAGCGTTTAGGTTGTAAGGTCCTTTATGGGCCGATGCTGTTGAAAAACTCCTTCGATCCGCGTCGGCAGGCGCTAGATCAGAATTTTGTTCTGCCAGAGGGCGAATTTGCCTCTTGAACGGGGCGCTATCCCCGCTGGCGAAAACAAGCGTTCTAAAAATTCAGGCTGCTTTGAGCCCGCCCGACTTTTTCAACAAAATAGGCCCATGCCTGCCGTTCGCTTACGGCCGAGCGCTGCGGCGCAGCTTCACCAGAACTGCCATTCGTCCGTCGTACAGCATTTTTCTAGGATGAAGGTCGGCAGAGCGCGAAAAACCGCCGTTGCTCTTCCGGGTGTTTGCTGATGCAGCATCCGCTTACGTGGGCTGTCTGGCAATGCAGCGGTTTCACGAGAACGGACTTTCAAAGCCTCTCAGACGGTCACACCTTGAACTATCTATACGCTGCGGTCAGTCTCATCAAACAAGATGCGGGATGCAGCCGCTTCCGGACTTCAAAATTCTGTCAGCAAACAGTTTCGAACAGGGTGAAATTAACTTGCAGACGTCCTTACGTAGAGGTGCTTTCTGAGCATCTGTTCTATATCTTATTCCGCCGCCACAAATGATCTGACAACGGTGGAATTCTGGTTGCCTCTTGCCTAGACTTCCGCGTCCTGAGCGCACTTATATGTGCCGGCCTTCAGTCGCAAACTGTCTTCCAATACGGACGCGAGTGTCGCAATACAGAAAAGTAATCCTGAGATTGGTACCATCCCGATGCATATTTTTTGGGCATGTAATTCGGCTTGAAGACAATCCGACCAGCTTCCTGCTTGGTCCTACGCGTTACTTGCGCTGACGCTGTCTTATGCGGGCTACGAAGGCGAAGTCGTGCGCTGCGCGTTCGCCAGTAGGAGTAAGGGGCAGCTTGAGGCTGCCAACGCATTCGACATGCCGCGTTTCACCATGCTCCGCCACATCTGGCTGCCGCAGGCGATCCGCAATATGCTACCGACATTGGGTGGCGAAAACATTCTGCAGCTCAAGGCATATCTTTGGTCGCGACGGTCACAGTGTTGGAGCTTTGTGCCGTGTCCTCCAGCGTAAGGTCGGATACGTTTATCGTCTATGAGCCGCTGATCTTGCTGGCTGTGCTTCATATGATCATCGCCGGGGTCATCGCCTTGTTGTTTCGACGGTTCCAGAACCACGTGCCGGGATAGCGGCGGCAGCGGTTGGAGGGGGATTCAACCTTAACTGTAGAAGATCAAGGAAGCCTTATCAGTCCGCCCTCAAATCCATGGGCGTCGTGCCAAACTGGGTCTTGAAGGCGCGCGTCATCGAACTTGCATTTTCGTAACCGCAGCGCGTGGCGATCTCGGAGATCGACAGATTGGTGCCTTCGGCCAGGCTCTTGGCAGCGATCAAGCGCCTATGCCGATAGACTTGGCCCGGCGTCGCATTCAGACTGCATGCAAATCGTCTTTGCAGGCTTTTAAGCGAACACCCCAAGTGACGTGCAATCGTCGGGATCGGCACCGGTGCTTCGATAGTCTCATCCATAAGGACCAGCGCCCGAGACACCAGTTTGGACCGCACAGATATGTTGTTCGTAGCCCCCAACGGTTGATTGGTTTCATGGAGAAAAAGCGACGCGACATCGAGCCGGGTGATCTCGCCGCAGTGTGCCCCGATCAGGGTTAGGACCAGATCAAAGGACGCCATGGCACCACCGCAGGTGATCCGGTTGCCGTCTATGACAAACCGCTCTTGCCGGGCATCTACCTGCGGAAACCTCTCTGAAAAGCTTTTAAAAAGGTGACCATGGATGGTCGCGGGCCTGTCGTCCAATAGCCCTGCAGCCGCCAGCAGCCAAGCCCCCATATCGAGCCCCACGAGACATTTCGCATTTGCGCAAAGCCCCCGCAGCGCGGACAGCACCTGACTGCTGCTCAGCGCAAGGTGGCCATAGCTGGCGGTCACCATGAAGTAATCACAGGGGGGCT
Source organism: Paracoccus sp. JM45 (assembly GCF_003590715.1). GTDB lineage: Bacteria > Pseudomonadota > Alphaproteobacteria > Rhodobacterales > Rhodobacteraceae > Paracoccus. The sequence continues at coordinate 17,443 of NZ_QQVY01000021.1, read as the reverse complement.
TCGTCGCGGTGGCCATTTCGGTCTGCACCAACATCCCGCTTGAAGACTGCACGAGCCCCCCCTCAAGCGAAAGCAGCCGCCATTCATATTGCGCCTGCCCGGTGATGGTGTTCGCGGCGCGAAACGGCTCCAGAGTATTGGCGAGACAATGGTTCGAAAAACCATCGAACAACAGAATATCGATCTTAACAGTATCGTGCGGTAATTTTGTCTTTTCCTGCATGTTCCTGTCTAGCACTGCACATCCCTGCCAATCAATCCGGGTAGTATGCAAATAAAGCTAAAAGGAGACCAAGATGCCCCTGCAGATGACCCGTGATGTCTTTATCACCTGCGCAGTGACTGGTTCCGGCAGCAGCCAAGACCGGTCGGCCCACGTTCCCCGCAGCCCAGAACAGATTGCCAATTCAGCCATCGCCGCCGCCAAAGCCGGTGCGGCAATTGTGCATTGTCACGTGCGCGACCCCGAGACCGGCGTGCCCTCACGCGATCCGAAACTATACCGCGAAGTGACCGAACGCATCCGCGATGCCGAGGTCGACGTGATCCTGAACCTCACCGCAGGCATGGGGGGTGACATAGTCTTTGGCCCACCGTCCGCCCCGCTGCCGCTGAACGATGCGACCGATATGGTCAGCGCCGAGGAACGGCTGGCGCATATCGAAGACTGCCTTCCCGAGATTTGCACCCTTGATTGCGGCACGATGAATTTTGCCGAAGCCGATTACGTGATGACCAACACGCCCGGCATGCTGACGACGATGGGTGCACGTATGGAAGCGCTTGGTGTGAAGCCGGAGATCGAGGCCTTTGATACCGGCCACCTTTGGTATGCGAAACAACTGGTTAAAGATGGCGTGTTGTCTTCTCCCGCGCTGGTGCAGCTCTGCATGGGCATCCCATGGGGCGCGCCCAATGACCTGAACACCTTTATGGCGATGGTTAACAATGTGCCTGACGACTGGAACTGGTCTGCCTTTTCAATCGGCCGTGACGAGATGCCCTATGTGGCCGCATCTGTTTTGGCAGGGGGCCATGTGCGCGTCGGGCTTGAGGATAACCTGTGGCTCAGCAAAGGCGAGCTTGCCACGAACGAAGCGCTTGTCTCGCGTGCCGTCACTATCATCGAAAGCATGGGGGCAACCATCATGGGCCCTGATGCCGTGCGCCACAAACTGAATCTGACAAAGCAGGCACCGCGATGACCAAAACAGCAGCAATCATCGGCGGCGGTGTCATTGGCGGCGGCTGGGCCGCGCGCTTTGCCTTGTCGGGATGGGAGGTCGCGATTTTCGACCCCGATCCCGAAGCAGAACGCAAAATCAGCGAAGTCATGGCAAACGCACGCCGGTCTCTGCCCGCCCTGTCCGAGGTCGCCTTGCCGCTAGAAGGTCAGGTGAAAATCGTCCCAACTTTGGCCGAAGCCGTCGCGGACGCCGACTGGATTCAAGAAAGCGCGCCGGAACGGCTTGAAATGAAGCACAAGATCTTCGCCGAGATCCAGTCCAACTGCCGCAAAGACGCGCTGATTGGATCTTCGACCTCGGGGTTCAAACCGTCCGAACTGCAGCAAGGGTCGTTTCGCCCCAGCCAGATTTTCGTCGCGCACCCGTTCAACCCGGTCTATCTGCTACCGCTTATCGAACTGGTCGGTGACGGTGCCGCAACCACGCGCGCGCATGCGGTGCTCGTCGAAATCGGCATGAAGCCACTGAAACTACGCAAGGAAATCGACGCGCATGTGGCAGATCGTTTTCTCGAAGCAGTCTGGCGCGAGGCGCTTTGGCTAATCAAGGACGGCATCGCCACAACCGAAGAAATTGACGACGCGATCCGGTTTGGCTTTGGCCTGCGTTGGGGGCAGATGGGCCTGTTCGAGACTTACCGCGTGGCGGGGGGTGAAGCCGGAATGGCCCATTTCATCGAACAATTCGGGCCCTGTCTGCAGTGGCCTTGGACGAAATTGATGGATGTGCCCGAACTGACCGATGATTTGGTACGGATGATCGCCAGCCAATCGGATGAACAATCCGGTGCCCATACGATCCGCGAGCTTGAACGCATTCGCGACGACAATCTCGTATCCATGATGCGCTCACTGAAAGGCCGTGACTGGGGTGCGGGAGCATTGCTGAACGCGCATGACGCCCGCCTTGGGGCCCAGACCGACACCGACTTCACCAAACCCATCATCACTGTCGCCCGCGCCATTCCAATCGATTGGACGGATTATAACGGCCATATGAATGAAAGCCGCTATGGGCAGCTGTGGTCAGACGCGGCCGATGCACTCATGCGCATGATCGGGGCCGATGACGCCTATATCAAATCGGGTTTCAGCTATTTTACCGCCGATACCCACACGAAATTCCGCAACGAATGCGATGCAGGCGACAACGTTACCGTTGTCACGACCATTCTAGAGGGTGCGGGTAAAAAGCTGCGGCTGTTCCACGAATTGAAAAACGCCACTGGAGATGTGGTGGCGACCTGCAACCAGTTCCTGCTGCACGTCAGTCTGGAAACTCGCAAATCTTGCGACCCTGCAGTGCATGTGAGCGACAAGCTCGCATCCATCATTGCGGCCCAAGCGGCCCTGCCCAAGCCGGAGCATAGCTGATGCATTTTGGATTGACTGAAGAACAAGAGATGATCGTCTCCACCGTGCGGTCCTTCGTGGAAAAGGAAATCTACCCCCACGAGGCCGAGGTGGAGCGCACTGGCGAGGTCCCCCATGACGTCGCGCAGGCAATCAAGCAAAAGACGCTGGATCTTGGGTTTTATGCCTGCAACTTTCCCGAAAGAGTTGGCGGAGCCGGTCTGTCGCATCTTGAATTCGCGCTGGTAGAACGCGAATTGGGCCGCGGCTCTATGGCGTTGAACCACTTTTTCGGGCGGCCGCAGAATATCTTGATGGCCTGCAAGGACGATCAGATCGACCGCTACCTCACTCCCGCCATCCGCGGCGAAAAGATGGATGCGCTGGCCATGACCGAACCCGATGCCGGGTCCGATGTGCGTGGCATGAAATGTACGGCCAAACACGATGGCGGTGACTGGGTTCTGAACGGAACCAAGCATTTCATCTCTGGCGCGGACCATGCGGATTTCGTGATCGTCTTTGTGGCAACCGGCGAAGACGACACGCCGCGCGGCCCAAAAAAACGCATCACGACCTTCCTGGTCGACCGCGGCACCCCCGGTTTCACCATCCGCGATGGCTACAAATCCGTCTCGCACCGCGGCTACAAGAACATGATTCTCGAATTTGACAACTGCCGCCTGCCCGATGCTCAGGTTCTGGGCGAGGTTGATGGCGGCTTTGCGGTGATGAACGAATGGCTTTACGCCACGCGGATCACGGTCGCCACTATGTCTGTGGGACGCGCAAGACGTTGCTTTGACATGGCGTTAAATTACGCGGCTGAACGCAAACAGTTTGGTCAGAAAATCGGCAAGTATCAGGGCATCAGCTTTCAGCTTGCCGACATGATCACCGAAATCGATGCGGCGGATCACCTGACTTTGGCGGCAGCATGGCGGTTGGATCAAGGCCTGCCCGCGAACCGCGAAATCGCCAGTGCAAAGCTTTACGCCTCCGAAATGCTGGCCCGGGTGACGGATGCCACCCTGCAAATCTTTGGCGGCATGGGCTTGATGGATGACTTTCCCATTGAACGGTTCTGGCGGGATGCGCGGGTCGAACGGATTTGGGATGGCACATCTGAAATTCAGCGGCATATCATCAGCCGCGATCTATTGCGCCCCCTTGGCGCATAGGACCGCGGGTATGAGTAATCTTGAAAGGCTCCTGCGCCCACGATCCATTGCTGTAGTCGGTGGCGGGGCATGGTGTGACGCCGTGATCGAGCAGAACCAGAAAATTGGTTTTAAGGGCGATATTTGGCCCGTTCATCCCCAAAAGGACGTTGTCGGTGGTTTGCCAGCCTTCAAAACGCTTGCTGATTTGCCGGACGCGCCAGATGCCACATTTATCGGGGTGAACCGCACCGCAACCATCGGTCTAGTCAGCGAATTGAACCAGATGGGTGCCGGTGGCGCTGTGTGTTTTGCCAGCGGCTTCAAAGAAACCGCCGACGGCGCCGTTTTGAATGACCAATTGCTGGCCGCAGCAGGGGGAATGCCCATTCTGGGGCCAAATTGTTACGGGGTTCTGAATGCCGTCGATCGGGTGGCGCTTTGGCCGGATCAACATGGGTTGGTGCCCGTTGAACGGGGCGTAGCGATCCTTACGCAGTCGTCCAACATCGCGATTAATCTCACGATGCAGCAACGCGGATTGCCGATTGCCTATACCATCACTGCGGGCAATCAGGCCCAACAAGGGCTTGCCAGTATCGCCCAAACTGTCATCCGCGACGACCGCGTGACGGCGCTTGGGCTTTACATCGAAAGCTTCGGCGACATCGCGGCGTTTGAGGGATTGGCAAGGCTTTCGCGCGAGCTGGGCAAACCGATTGTGGCGTTGAAGGTTGGCCGCTCGCAAGAATCGCAGCTAGCAACCATTTCGCACACGGCCTCGCTCGCCGGAAGCAGCGCCGGTTCGGATGCAGTAATGGCGCGGCTTGGCATTGCGCGGGTCGGTTCCCCCGCCGCACTGCTTGAAACGTTGAAGCTGTTTCATTGCCATGGACACCTGTCCGGAGCGCGAATTGCGTCCTTAAGTTGTTCAGGTGGCGAGGCAAGCGTTATGGCGGATACTGCCGCACAATATGGCCTGACGTTTCCACCGCTGACATCCGAGCAGACAGATACACTTTCGCAGCACCTTAGTTCGCTGGTCAATCTGGCGAACCCTCTGGATTACCACACGCAAATCTGGCGCGATAAAGCGGCTATGACGGCGGTATTCGCGGCCATGACAGGCGATGATATCGATCTGACGCTTGTGGTGCTTGATTTCCCGCGTTTGGACAGCTGCACCGCAGATGAATGGATGATCGCAATCGAGGCGATCGAGGAGGCTGCTCGTCAAACGGGCCGTCCCTTTGGCGTGGTTGGGTCTATCGTCGAAAACCTGCCCGAAGCGATTGCGAAACGGCTTCTTGGCGCGGGGATCGTGCCGCTGTGCGAATTTGGCACCGCCTGCGAAGCAATTAGCGCAGCGCGCAGCGCGATACCTCAAGATTACCACCCACTGCTGCGCGCCCCCAGCTTTACAACCACCATCACGGCCACCGAAGGCGATGCCAAACGGGCCCTTTCGGCATACGGCTTGGACGTCCCCAAAAGCCGTGCAGGCATCGCCCCTGCGGATGTGATCGCTTGCGCCGAACTGATCGGTTTTCCCGTGGTCCTTAAAGGCGAAGGGGTCGCCCATAAAACCGAAGCTGGCGCGGTAAAGCTGAACCTCACTGACGCGGAACAAGTCAACGCGGCGGCGCAGGCAATGCAGGCCGAAACCTTCCTCGTCGAAAAAATGATCTCCGGTAAAGTTGCGGAGCTGTTGTTGGGCATCGTCGCGGACCCCGCCCACGGGTTTGTCCTAACTTTGGCTGCCGGGGGCACGCTAACGGAAATTCTGGAGGACGGACAATCTTTGCTGCTGCCCAGCACGGATGCCGATATTCGCCGCGCCTTATCAAAGTTAAGAATAACCCCCCTGTTGTCCGGCTATCGCGGTGGCGAGGCGGCCAACATAGACGCCATTGTTGACGCGGTCCTAAAACTGCAAAACTTCGTCACCGACCACGCCAACGAAATTTCCGAAATCGAAATTAATCCCCTCATCTGTACAAAAGACCGAGCGATCATCGCCGATACGCTTTTGGTGAAAGGAACTACATGACAAGCCCGGTGAAAACGCGCCGAGAGGGTGCCGTGCTCGAAATCACTCTGGACCGCCCAAAGGCTAATGCCATTGATCTGCACACCAGCCGTATCTTGGGTAAAACCTTTGAGGCCTTTCGCGATGACCCTGATTTGCGCGTGGCGATTATCACAGGCGCGGGGACTAAATTCTTCTGCCCCGGTTGGGATTTGAAAGCCGCCGCGGATGGCGACGAAGTAGATGGTGATTACGGCGTAGGCGGCTTTGGGGGCCTGCAGGAATTGCGCGACATGAACAAACCGGTGATCGCTGCGGTGAACGGTATTTGCTGTGGCGGCGGGCTTGAACTCGCTCTGTCGGCAGACGTTATCTTGGCGGCTGATCATGCAAGTTTCGCGCTGCCCGAAATCACATCAGGCACGGTGGCCGATGCCGCCTCCATCAAATTGCCAAAACGCATTCCATACCACATCGCAATGGAAATGCTGTTCACAGGCCGCTGGCTGGACGCCGAAGAAGCCAACCGCTGGGGGTTTGTCAACCGCATCCACGCAGCGGATGATCTGATGGCACAGGCGTGGGATATGGCCCGTCTTTTGGCCTCGGGGCCGCCGCTGGTCTATGCCGCGATCAAAGAAATCGTGCGTGATGCTGAAGACAGCAACTTTCAGGACACCCTGAACCGGGTCACCAAACGCCAGCTAAAGACGGTTGATGTGCTTTACGGATCTGAGGATAACGCCGAAGGTGCGCGCGCCTTTGCAGAAAAGCGGGCCCCGGTCTGGAAAGGGCGCTGAAATCGTTATCTCCGGGCTTTCACTGGACCGCGCGGGACTATTGGTCCCGCGCCATGTCGACAGCCCACTTAACAAACGATTGGGCCGCCGCTTTCCTACCCCCGGTTTTTGACGACGAAATAAAATAGGCTGTCCCGACATCTTTGTCGCCGCCGGGCCATGAGCCAAAGGTGCCGTCACTCACCTGCTCTGATGTGATCGACTTCCACCCAAGCATCAGCCCGCGACCATCCAGCGTCGCCTGCACAGCCTGAATGTAGTTGTCGAACACCTCACCCTGGGGCCTGAACGTTTCACCCGAGGCCCTCAGGTATTCCGTCCATCCCAGCCAGTGCTGACTCGTTGATCGCACATCGATAAGCAACGCTTGCGACAGCCCGCCCTGTTTCAACGCACGTCCGATCACGTCCGGCCGACCCACCGGGCAAATTCGTTCGTCAAAAAGTTTGATGGTCTCGCCGTCTTGCCAATCCCCCCTGCCATAGCGCAGCGCAATGTCAATGCCGCGCGAGAGCACCGGACGGTCGAGGGGCGGGGCCTGAACATTGACCGTGATCGACGGGTGTCTGGCATAAAAATTCGGTAAGCGCGGCATCAGCCAGTAGGTCGCCATGCCGATGGTGCAGGCCAAAGTGACGTGGTTATCGTTACTGCTGTTTTCGGTGCGGATGTCAGCGATGGTGTCTTCGATAAGGGCCAAGCCGTTCCGCGTGGCGCGGGCCAGCCGCTCTCCGGCTTCGGTTGGCCGCGCGGGTTTTGTGCTGCGGTCCATGAGCGTGGCACCGACTTCGCTCTCTAACAAACGAATGGCCCGCGTGATTGCCGGTGGCGAAACATTCAACCGTGCCGCCGCCTGGTGCATTGACCCAAGGCGGCACACCAGTTCAAGCGTCTCAAGCGCATGGAGGAAGGATCGATCAGTCATAAGTTAACACCCACGTTAACTTATATTCCGACTTTTCCGGCTTTTCAAATGGCTTATTTGCTTGAGAATAGTGTTAATCATCACTTCCTGAGGGCCTAAATCATGAACATACAAACCTCTCCAACAGCTCAGATTTTATTGCAAGAAAACGGCCTTCGCATCACTCTTTCGAATGCGGAAATGGCCTATTTCAATTACTATTGGCTGCGGGATAATTGCCCTGCATCCTTCAACGGCGGTACGCGCGAACGTACCTTTGATATCTTTCATCTGGACCTCCCTCCGCGGGCCGGTGCTGTACAGGTCGAAGATGAGCATTTGTTGATCACATGGGCGGACGAAGACCACGTCACGCGCATGCCGCTGGCAACGCTTGAGACCTATGCAAAGGGCACGGCGCGGCCCGACCCTGCCCAATTGCCACGCAAACCGTGGTTCGGAGATCACTTCGCGGATGTGACACGCTTCACACTTGATGAGCTGAAGACAGACCACACCAAGCGCACCGCATGGCTTGAGTCGATGATCGTCGAAGGCATTTCGATCGTGACCCAGATGCCCGACACAGATGGAGCGCTCACGGAGCTTGCAAACTTGGCCGGAACAGTACGCCCGACCTTCTTTGGCGATTATTTCGACGTACGGACGCATATCAAACCGACCAACAGCGCCTATACCGCCGCGGCCCTTGAACTGCACACAGATGTCCCCGCCGAAGAAGCAGCGCCCGGTATTCAATATCTGCACATGCGCGCCAACAGCGTAGAAGGTGGGTTGAACCTGTTCGGGGATGGCGTTGCCGCGGCCAATGACTTTCGCAATATCGACCCGGAAGGCTTCAAACTGCTGTCCGAGATCGACGTGCCGTTCTACTGCGAACACGATGATTACGACATGCGGAGCTATCAGCGCGTGATTGAGCTCGACCAGAATGGTGCAGTATCCGGCCTAACAATCAGCCAGCATATGCTGGATCTGATCGACCTGCCGCAGGAGCTGCTGGACACCTATTACCCCGCTTTCTGCCGCTTCGGAAAACTGCTGCAGGATGATAAATACATCATGAAGTTTACGCTCCAAGCGACGGAGTGTATCGTCTTTGACAACCACCGCATCGTGCATGGCCGTGCCGCATATTCTGCGACAAGCGGTGAGCGTTATTTGCGCGGCACATATACAGACAGGGCGGAAATGCGCTCGACTTATCGGTCGCTGGTCTCTGAAGGGCGGTTTAAATCATGAATGTACATTCAGAAGTTGATACAATGGCAGCGCTGCGTGAAGATCTCGCCGCTGCTTTCCGCCTTTGCCATCAATTCGGATGGAGCGAATCCGTCGGCAACCATTTCAGCGCCGCCGTGTCCGACGACGGGCGTCAGTTTCTGCTGAACCCATGCTGGCAGCATTTCGCGACGATTGACCCCGACGACTTGCTGTTGCTGGATGTGGATGATGACCAGACAATGCTCGGCGACAATGCACCGGACCCTTCTGCATGGGCCGTCCATGGCACGTTGCACCGTGAAATTCCCGCCGCGCGCGTGATCCTGCACTGCCATTCGCCCTATGCGACGGCTTTGGCAAGCCTAGAGGACCCCACCTTGCTACCGATCGACAACAACACCGCGCGGTTTTGGGGCCGGATCGGATATGATCTGGAGTTCGGCGGAATTTCCGACAGCGAGGCCGAGGGCGCCCACCTTGCGCAAGCGATAGGAGACAACACCGTTCTAGTCATGCGCAATCACGGCATCACTGTGACCGGCCCCACAGTCGCCGATGCATTTGAGGATCTCTACTTTTTTGAGAAAGCCGCACAGACACAGATACTTGCCCTCTCATCCGGGAAGCCGCTGGCCGTGTTGAACGATGACGTCGCAAAGGCCACAGCGGAAGGCTGGAAATCCTATCGCGGCATGGCGCAACGTCATTTCGATCATCTTAAATCGACGCTTTGACGATCTTCTCGCCTAGGCCCCGTGGACATTCATCTTGAAGCAATCAGGGCTGCAGCTAGGTTCCAATTGGCGGTGTAGCTGCAATCGGTCTTGTCATAGCGTGTTGCTATACCTCGGAATTCCTTGATCTTTGCGAAGTAGTTTTCAACCATATGGCGCCACTTGTAAGCGTCTGCGTCGTAGTTGCGCTGTTGCTTTCGGTTTGATTTCGGTGGGATCACGGCGCTTGCCCCACGTGCATCCAGTTCTTCTAGAAGCCAGTTCGCGTCAAACGCTTTGTCTGCCAGAAGAGCCCCGAAGGGAACGTTACGGATCAGAGGCGCGACGCCTTTTGTGTCATGTACCTGCCCGGGCAATAGCAGGAAACGGATCAGATTGCCGAGCGCATCCACAAGCGCGACGATTTTAGTCGTCAGACCGCCACGCGAGCGTCCGATGGCCTGAGCCTGAGTCCCCCTTTTGCGCCGGTTGCCTTTTGGTGAACCTGAACGATGGTGCCGTCGATGAGGGCATATTCAAGGTCGGGGTCACCACTCATGGCTATGAAAAGGCTCTCGAAAACCCCTGCTTTCGCCCATCTGCGGAAGCGGCGGAACTGGCTGTTCCAGTTGCAGAAGGCGGGCGGCAGATCGCGCCATGGAGACCCGGTGCGAACGCGCCAGAACACCGCTTCCAGAAACAGACGGTTATCATTTGCCGTAGCCCCCGCGTCGCTGGCTTTACCTGGCAAATGCGGCTCAAGCCGCCGCCACACACGATCCGTCACCACAAAGCGCTGCTCGTTCATCCCAACCTCCGTTTGGGAGATTTGAATCAGAAATCAAAACCTATGGGAAGTATGATTGTCCACGGGCCATAGTTGCCAAACGATAATGAAACGTGCCGATGATAATGCGTAGTAGGTTCATATTTCAGAACGGAGTAGTTTTTACGTCTGCTTTGCTAAACTGAAGCGCCGTCTGTGATCTGGACTGATGCCACAACACCGGTGATCACAGTGAGCACCAGTGGTCGAATTCACACCTCGCGGACAAACCGGTCATTTATAGCGGTTGAGAGAATGATCCCTCTGGTTACTCCTCTGCGGCGGCCTTTATAATTCCCGCACGAAGGATAGAAACCATTTTATCGATCTGAGGTTTTGTAATCGTAAGTGGCGGTGACATGACGCAGGAATTGTAAATCGGGCGCACGAGCAATCCAAGGGCCTGGCATGCTTCATCTACCTTCGCGGCAAAGGCGCAGTCGCGGTCTTCGTCGGGATTGCCCGCGTCAAGTTCGCATTCGACACCTGCCATAAGACCGACGACACGCACGTCGGTTACAACTGGTAGATCGTTTAGAGATTTCATGGCCTCGGCAAAATATGGCGCGATATCGCGCGCGTGTTCGAGCAATTTGCTGTCTTCAAAGATGTCGAGGTTCGCCATAGCGCAGGCTGCCGATGCGGGGTGACCGGAATAAGTGAAACCGGACGTGAACGCGCGATACTCATGCGTGGATGCGTTGATATCATTGATTAGACGATCCGAAATAAGCAGCGCGCCCATCGGCAAATATCCCGATGTCATGCCTTTGGCCGTCGTGATCATGTCGGGCACAACGCCAAATACGTCCTCCGATGCAAAATAGTACCCCAATCGCCCGAAGGATGTAACGACTTCATCTGCAATAAAGAGAATATCGTACTTCTTACATATCTCTTGGCAGCGCTTGAAGTACCCCTCCGGCGGAACAATAACACCGCCCGAACCCATGACCGGTTCTGCGATAAAGGCTCCGATCTTGTCCGCGCCGACCTCGAGAATTTTGTTTTCAAGTTCTGCGATCAACATATCGCCGAAGTCTTCAATCGACATTCCCTTTGGCCGATCCTTGGGCTTGGGGCTAGAGATGAAATGGCCCAGACCCTTAGCCATATCCATATGTGCCTTTTCGCTTTTCTTGCCTGATACGCTGCTGCTCAGGTAAGTGCTGCCATGATATCCATTCACACGCGAAATGATCTGCTTCTTCTCGGGACGACCGAGACAGTTGTTGTAGAAAAAGACAAAGCGCAACGCTGAATCAACAGCCGTAGACCCACCTGTGGTGAAGAAGACATTATTCAGATCACCAGGCGCGATGCTGGCCATGCGTTCGGCCAGTTTTGTTGTGATGGGCGCGGACATCGTCCAAGGCGAAAAGTAGGAAAGCTCCTGCATCTGGTTCACGACGGCGTCGATGATCTCGCGGCGACCGTGGCCGACGTTGACGCACCACATACCGCCTGGGCCGTCGATCAGGTTATTGCCATCAGCGTCTTTAACATAAATGCCTGAACTTCCCTCAAGCACGGTTGCCTCATCTTGTCCAAGCGCGGTGATATCCTGCCAAGGGCGCACGATGTGGCTGTCTTCGCGGCGGACGTCGGTTGGGCGGTCTGATGTGTCTGTCATGTTGTGTCCTTTGAAAAGACGCCAGTTGTCGCGCCGCATTTCTGCATCCGAACTGCGCAGTGTTGCTATTTTTATAGTCAGGTATAATTTTAAATTCAACTATAATTTTTGTTGATTTCTGCGCATAAGCGCGCTTACATGATTGTCATGGGATTACGTGAACAACAGAAGATCGAACGAACGCAGCAGATCCTTGACGCCGCGGCCGAGTTATTCGGGCGTGACGGATTTGAGGCTGTGAAGGCTGAACACATCGCCGAACTGGCGAGGGTCTCGGTGGGGACGCTTTATAACTACTTCCCAGGCAAGAACGAGATTCTGATGACCCTGATCGCCATCGAAAATGAGCGGCTTGAGGACATGGGGCAGACATTCGTGCCGGATTTCAATGCCCCCGCGGCGGACATTTTCAGCGCCTTCCTCCTTCAATACTTCGCACCGGACATGGTGCTTCTGAACAAGGCGCTTTGGCGTAAGGGATTTGCGATATCCTTCGCGGACGTCACATCAGACGAAGCACGACGCCTGCGCCGATCTGACCGCGTGCTGAGTGATCATGTCGTTGCATTGGCAGAGGGCCTGCAGTCACGTGGCATGTTACGCGGCGACCTTGATAGCTCGGTTTTTGGCAGGACGCTCTTTAACAACGCGAACATGATGTTTCTCGATTTCACCCGTTCGGAAAACCGAACATATCAAGATGTAACGGAAGGAATTGAAGCGATGACGCGTGCCCTTGTTGCAATTGCGCTGCCCACAGAGCAAGCGGCTAAATGATAAAAAGCGCGCAACTGGATTCCGATGCGAGACGCGGATTGTCGCAGATTAGCCTGCCGCTAGCGTTCTCTGTCCTGCTGTTGGCTGCACCCTTGGCGATATTACTTGCGATGAGCTTCTGGACGCAGGACTTCTTGACACTGGACCGCACATTCACGCTCGCCAATTTCAAAGAAACGTGGACAAGTCCGATCTATCGGACGTTGATGCTACGCTCGCTCAAGATCTCGATCATCGTCACCGTGCTGACAGTCGGACTTGCGTATCCTGCGGCCTATTACATGTCGTTTGTAGCCCCCAACAATCGCAAGGCGATGCTGGTGTTTTTGATCACCATTCCGTTTTGGACGTCCTATCTGATGCGGATTTTTCTATGGAAGGTGATTTTGGGCTTCAACGGGGTGGTCAACGGATCGCTCATTGGGTTGGGTTTTATAGACACGCCGCTAGATTGGATCAGCTACAATCAGTTTGCCGTTATTATCACACTAAGCCACGCGTGGTTACCTTTTGCGGTATTGCCGATCTTTGTGGTGATGGAAAAGGTAAACCGGTCTTATCTCGAGGCCGCGCAGGACCTTGGCGACACCCCGTTCCAACGGTTTCGTCGAATTACTTTGCCGTTGTCGATGCCCGGTGTTGTGGCGGCCACGCTCATAGTTTTCATCCCGACTATTGGTGACTACGTGACGCCCAAACTGGTCGGTGGACCGGACGGGTTGATGATTGCCAACATGATCGAAATCCAATTCAAGAATGCTAATAATGCCCCATTGGGAGCCGCACTTGCGTTATCGGCCCTGCTATTGGTGAGCAGCGTGGCAGGTATCTTTGTCTGGCTCAATCGCCGCTATCTGAAAGCGGAGGGCGCAGCATGAGCAGGCGCGTTCTCACAATGTTTATGATTATCTTCGTAATCTTTCTCTATGCACCGACACTCCTTTTGCCAATCTTTGCTTTCAATGACAGCAGCATTATCTCGTTTCCGTTGTCTGGGTTTACGCTTAATTGGTTAAAATCGTTGGGCGCTGCAGAGGAATTGCGCAAAGCTGCCGGGACCAGCCTAATCATTGCCTCCGTCAGTTCCATAATTGCAACCATGCTCGGCCTATTGGCAACGTCGGCCACGGTCCGATACCAGTTTCCCGGCAAAGGCTTTGCGATCGGTGCGATCATGCTGCCGATGTTTTTGCCTGAAATTATTATCGGTGTGTCTTTGCTCACCGTCGTACTTCTGGCGGGGTTCAAGCTCTCTATCTACACCATCATTATGGGACATGTGTTGATCTGCACGCCGTTCTGCATCGCAATCTTGCGCTCATCGTTCCAGCAACTTGATCCTAGTTTAGAAGAAGCATCGCTCGATCTTGGTGAATCCCGCATTAATACGTTTCGTAGGGTGACCTTACCGTTAATTATGCCCGGCGTGGTGTCCAGCTTACTCATCGGCTTCACCATTTCACTGGATGAATTTGTGATCGCCTTTTTCCTTTCAGGAACCGAGCCCACGCTGCCAGTCTACATTTGGTCGCAACTGCGTTTTCCACAGCGAATTCCCAGCGTTATGGCCCTTGGCACACTTCTGCTGATCTTGTCGGTCGTGCTTCTGACACTTTCAGAATTGCTGAGGCGGCGCAGTGCGCGCCGTCTTGACCAAAAAGCGACAAGCGGGGCTTTGTAGAACGATGATCAAACTTTCCAACATCGAAAAATATTATGGCACGTACCACGCGTTGCGTGATGTGAATTGCCACATAAATGAAGGTGAGTTCTTTTCGCTTCTTGGGCCATCAGGCAGCGGTAAGACAACGCTGTTGCGCACCATTGCAGGGTTCGAAGAGATCGATTCTGGCACCGTAATGATTGGCGGTCAATCGATGGTCGGCGTGCCGCCCAACATGCGGCCCACAAACATGGTCTTTCAAAGCTACGCTATTTTTCCGCACATGAGTGTCGCGCAGAACGTGGCCTACGGGCTCCGCTCGCAACGTTTAAACAAGGCTAAAACGGCCGAAATGGTGAGGGAGTCGCTGGGGAAGGTGGGCCTCGCGGGCTACGGCGAACGCGCCGCCCACGCGCTGTCAGGCGGACAACGCCAGCGCGTTGCCTTGGCACGCGCACTGATCCTGAAGCCGAAGGTCTTGCTGCTGGACGAGCCGCTTTCCGCGCTTGACCGAAAACTTCGCGAACAAATGCAGTCGGAGCTTCGCCGTTTGCAGCGCAGCCTCGGGATTACCTTCGTTCTGGTGACCCACGACCAAGAAGAAGCGCTGACGATGTCGGACCGCGTCGCCGTGATGTTTGAAGGGCAAATCGCACAACTGGATTCTCCACAAGCGCTCTATAAACGACCTGCCTCGAAACGTGTGGCGGAATTCTTCGGGGCGATGAACATCCTTAAAGCTGACATCCTTGAGGTGAAGGGCGACATTGCGACGACCAGGATCGAAGGGTTGGGTGTTGCGAACCTTGCATTCAACCCACAACCGGGCGCGGACGCATCAAGTCACTACTGTGCGGGGGTGCGCCCAGAATTGATGACCATTCTGGACGATGGCGCGATGGCCTACGACAAAGAGACCCCCGCCACCGTGACCGATGTCGAGTACCGTGGAGAGCTGACTTACTACGATGTCAAATTCGAGGGCTCTGACACACCGGTTGTCGTGTCTATGCGCAACACCAGCAACCGCGAACTAAGAGAAATCGGACAACAAGTCCGCATCGGCTGGGAGAGCGCTTCGGCGGTTCTTCTGCTGGATTAAATGCTAACCGACATTGGAGATTTAGAATGCTAAGAACCATGAAACGAACAACGACGGCAATCGCTGTCGCTGCCATGCCAACCCTCGCCGCAGCGCAGGAATTGATTGTTTTGGATTGGTCTGGCTTCGAAGATCCGGGCTTTATCGGGGCCTACATCAAAGAACACGGCGGCCCGCCAAACTATTCCTTTTTTGGCGAAGAAGAAGAAGCTTTCCAGAAATTGCGCGCAGGGTTTGAGGTCGACGTAGCACACCCATGCTCGCAATCCGTATCGAAATGGCAGTTGGCCGGTTTGATCGAACCGCTTGATACGTCGCGCATTGATCGCTGGGATGATGTGAACGAGGTAAAGGAAGCCTTCGTGATTGACGGCGATTACTACATGTTGCCGACCGACTGGGGCACGACGTCCCTTGTCTACCGCACTGATCTGGTTAATGCGTCTAAAATGGACAGCCTGCAGGCTTTTCTCGACCCGGAATTTGCTGGCCGGGTTTCGCTGCCCAACAATGTCGATGACGTTTATGCGCTCGGGCTTTTAGCGACAGGTGTGATCGATTGGAGCGATGTGACACAAGAACAGTTTGAGGCCGCCTCTGCTTGGTTGCGTCAGGCTCATCCCAATGTTGTAACATATTGGGCTGATAACGCCGAGCTTGCGCAGCTGATGACCACGGGCGAGGTTTCTTTGGCATGGGCATGGAACGAGACACCTACAACGCTTATCGGCGAAGGCATTCCTGTCGCGATTAATCGCGAAGCCGCTGAAGGATCGTCTTCCTGGTTCTGCGGCTATGTGAATGTCGTCGACGGGCCAAACTCCGAAGATTTGATGTATGATTTCCTCAACGCTTGGATGGAGCCTGCCACCACCGACTATATCGTGGACGCCTGGGGTTACGGCAGCGGCAACCAAACACAGATGGCATCTTTGGGATCTGAAGTGCTAGACAGTGTCGGCCTCGGTGAGGTGTCCGCACCGGTCCTGGTGCAAGGTCCACTGGACAATCAGATGCGTGAGCAAATGATCGTCGAATTTGAGAAAATTAAGGCTGGATTCTGAAAATAGCCAATCTCGATCAGGGGCTGTGCCTAAGGTCAGGACTTCGGCAACGGGGTCGTCTTCGGTAACGGGGTCGTCTTAGTCAAGCGTTTTCGCGCATGAGCCGTTGTCCGCAGAATAGCGGTTTGAGGTTTGGTCTGATCGTGGCACGTCTGGCACAACCACCTTCGTCTGAGATCACCTGGGTGCATGCTTCGGTCCGTGGTCGGCGCGTAGGCCGCCAACATGATGCTGGTTCAATGCAGGTCCGATGTGCCCATCTCATTGGCGTGCTCGATGTGGTTCGGCAACAGTCCTGACCACGGCATCATCGGAACCGCGTCCCTCGGGGACCTCGAAGGCCTGCGGTCAGGCAGGCAGCGGTAGAGCGCTTGGCCGATCAGGCTGCATGCGGAGCCTCAATCTCGGATCGGAAGGTTGAGCCGTCAGTCCATATCCGGTGGAGGATCACACTGATGCGCCGGGCAAGGGCGACCATGGCCCGTTTTGCACCACGACGGCGCGCCACCTGCACTGCCCATGTTCTTAGCCATGTCGAGCGGCCACGATGCATCATGACCGTCGCCGCTTGGCACAGTGCGCGCCGCAGGTTGACGTCCCCTGCTTTGGTAATCCCGCCAGAGATGTCGCGTTCGCCTGATTGATTGCGTGAAGGTGTGAGGCCGACCCATGGCCCGACTTTTTTCGACGACGTGAACCGCGAGGGATCATCAACTGCGGAACGGTAAGTCAGCGCCACGACCGCGCCGACCCCCGGCATCGACATCAGACGGTGACAGACAGGGTCGTCTTGCGCCAACTGACGGACCCGGCGTTCCACCAGCCCCGCAAGCTCCTGCCGAAGGGCTGCCCGGGCCCGCAGCATCGGCTCGGTCGCGGCGGACAGCATCGGATTGTCTGCCGTCAGCTCTCGGATGCGGTGCTCGAA
>NZ_QQVY01000020.1 GCF_003590715.1 Paracoccus sp. JM45 | reverse complement strand
GACACACATCAGAGGTCTTCTCGCCAGCTTCCTGCTCCTTGATCATCGCAATGATCTGTTCGTCCGTAAATCGTGCCTTCATTTGTCCGTCCTTTTTGTTAGGCGGACTCTACACAAATCTGGAAAAATTTTAGAGGCTCAGGTCATCTTGCAAATTACACTCGCCGATTATCGGTATGCGTGACCTTCGTTGCCACAGAAGCTTTGAAAGTCCTAAGAACCGTGTAGCAATCGACGACCGGTATGATGCGCATTGCATTTAGGCGATGAAACAAAAGCCATAGCTATTTTGGCAGTTCAAATCTGTAAGCTTGGCGTTGTTGTACCGTTTTTGACGCGACTGATGCCGTGGGACTGGAAGCGGAATAACCGAATGTTGCAAGTCACTATGCCCGGCGTAATAGACAGGAATGCACCGGTGCATATCTATAATCTTCCAAAGGGAATATACATCGGCTTTACTAAGATTGCTTGCCGACGAAAATAGATAAGGCCGCACATGATGCGGCCTTATTGCGACGCTCATACTGAGTGATCAAGCAGTCATGACATCGGCTGTGTCATCGTCACTTGTATCCGGTGCAATCATCTCGGCCACTGTCTTGGACAGGGTAATCATTCCAAGATGCGTGCCATCTGTTCCGGTTACATTGGCGCGGTTGACCTCTGCGTTGGTCATGGCGCGGGCGGCCTCTTCCAGCAGAGTATCATAGGGCAATGTGATCGGAGTATCGGCACGCTGGCCTTTACGCGTAATCGTCCGGACGGTGATCACATTCCCACGTTTTACGTCATGCACAAAACTGCTGATATAATCATCGGCGGGCCGCAGGACAATTTGTTCGCCCGTGCCCTGCTGGATAATCCGGCCATCACGCAAGATCGCAATCTTGTCTCCAAGACGCAGAGCTTCGTCCAGATCATGGGTAATGAAAACGATCGTTTTGCGCAATTCGGCCTGCAGTCCCAGAAGAACGGACTGCATATCGGTCCGGATTAGCGGGTCCAATGCGGAAAACGCCTCATCCATCAACAGTATCTCGGGGTCGTTGGTCAATGCGCGCGCCAGTCCTACGCGCTGCTGCATACCGCCCGAGAGCTGGTTGGGATAGTTGTCTTCGAACCCTTCCAGACCCACACGGCTGATCCAGCGACGTGCACGCTCCTGACATTCCTTATCCGAAACACCGCGGATTTTCAGACCATAAACGGTGTTTTCCAGCACCGTACGATGTGGGAACAACGCGAACTTCTGGAACACCATCGCCGTTTTCGATCGGCGGAATTCCCGCAGCTCGGTCGGCGACATCTTCACCACGTCCTGTTTGTCGAACACCACCTCGCCCGAGGTGGGATCGATCAACCGGTTGATATGCCGGATCAGGGTGGATTTCCCCGATCCCGACAGACCCATCACCACCTGAATACGTCCGGCGGGAATGGTCAGGTTGATGTTTTCCAAACCCAGAACGTGGTTATGCTTTGCGTTCAGTTCTTCTTTGGTCATGCCCGCTTTGACATTATCGATATGCGCTGCGGCATTGGGGCCGAAAATCTTATACAGATTACGGATATCGATGTCATGGGTGGCTTCAGTGGTCTCATCCATGGACGGCCTCCAGATGTTTCTGCAGCCGCTTGCCATAAGCCTGCGTCGCGCGGTCGAAAATAATCGCAATGGCAACAATGGCCAGACCGTTCATGACGCCCAAGGTAAAGTACTGGTTGTTAATGGCCTGCAAGACAGGTTGGCCAAGACCACGCACACCGATCATGGATGCTACAACAACCATAGCAAGGCTCATCATGATAGTCTGATTAACGCCTGCCATGATGGTCGGCAAAGCCAGCGGCAATTGTACATCTTTCAGCGTCTGCCCACCGCTGGACCCAAATGCAGCCGCGGCTTCAAGCACATCGGCAGGGACCTGTCGGATACCAAGGTTGGTCAAACGGATGATCGGCGGCACAGCATAGATTACAACAGCAATCACGCCGGGGACCTTGCCAAGGCCGAAAATCATCACGACCGGGATCAGATAGACGAAGCTTGGCATCGTCTGCATCATGTCCAGAACGGGAATGATAATCTGGTTCGCACGGTTGAACCGCGCCATCAGAATACCTGTCGGGATACCGATCGCGACCGCAATCAGCGTACAGACCGCCACCATCGCAATGGTGCGCATCGTATCTTCCCACATGCCAAAATAGCCGATCAACAGCAGTGCTATGATGGTGCCAAGCACGATCTTCCAGCTGCGGCTGAGTGCCCAGATCATTAGAGCAAGGCCGGCCAGAACCAGGATCCACGGGCTGTCGATCAGGATATTCTCGATAAAGACCAGCAGGATCTGGATCGGGTGGAAAATCTGTTCAAGGGTTTCACCGTATGCACGTGTGAAACCCCTGAATGCTGTATCGATAGCAATACGAAGAGCGCGAAGGTCGGCTCTGCCCATCTCTGGAAAGTCAACAAAATCCATATTTTTTTCTTCTTTGTTGGGACAAATCCGATCTTGTCATACGGCGGAGACAAGCGCCCCCGCCGTGATGTCGATCAGAGGGCGTCCTTGACCTTTTCGGCCACATCTTCGGACACCCAAGCGGTCCAGACGTCCGGGAAGTTTTCAAGGAAGTAGTAAGCGCCATCCTCGTTTGTGGCCTGGTTATCACCCATCCATGCCAGTAGCGAGTTCA
Organism: Paracoccus sp. JM45; assembly: GCF_003590715.1. Taxonomy (GTDB): domain Bacteria; phylum Pseudomonadota; class Alphaproteobacteria; order Rhodobacterales; family Rhodobacteraceae; genus Paracoccus. The sequence goes on along the minus strand of NZ_QQVY01000020.1, from coordinate 27,817 downwards.
CGGTGTCATTGGTCCACGCACGTTTGCCCAGATATTCCATGGTCACGGCGTTTTCTTCCGCAAATTCCTTGGTCACTGCGGTGAACACTTCGGATTTGGACCAGGCGTTCAGCTTGGGATCGGGGCAGTCGGCGACTACGGTGCAGGAATCCCACGCCTCGGCGTCATGTTCGACGTCGATATCCAGCAAGGTCATGTCGTATTTGCCAAGAATGGCAGTCGGCGCCCAGTAATAGCCAAGCCAGCCTTCATCACGGTTGAACGCGCGGGCAATCGATCCATCCAGACCGGCAGCCGAGCCACTGTCGATCAGTTCAAATCCTTTGCCTTCTCCGTCAAGCGCGGTGAACTGGTTTCCGGTAATGATCTGGCAGCTCCAACCCGAGGGACAGTTGAAGAATGCACCCTTGCTGCTGTCTTCTGCGCCAGGGAACAGTTCGGGATGCTCGAGCGCGTCCTGAATGGTCTTCAGGTTATGTTCTTCGGCCAGCTTCGTGGGAACCCAGAACCCTTCGACGCCACCATCCGACAGGATTTCCGAAGCGACGATAATACGCCCTTCTTCTTTCGCGGCTTCCAGCGGGATTTTGACGGCGTTGACCCAAAGTTCGGGGGCAATATCGGGTTCACCCTTTTCGTTCATCGACGTGAAGGTCGGAACCGTATCACCGGTCACAAGACCGACGTCACACCCGTAACCTTCTTCCAGAATAAGCTTGTCGACCCAAGCGGCCAAGCCAGCCGAGGCCCAGTTCATCTCGGCAATCGTCAGGCTGCCGCATTCATCTGCAGCATATGCCGCGGGGGCGGCAAGAACCAAGCCGGTAAAAGCAAGAGCAGCTTTCATGGATTTCATCGGAGATCCTCTTGTTCCAAGTCCGATCAAGCATCTTTGCGATGCTACGGTTCCACTGTCCGGAATTGACAGCAGATCTATTTTCTCAGACGGATTTTGTTCAAACATGAGCGTATCAAAGCTATTTTTCGCCAATAGTGCAAGGAAAACGCCTATAAAAAACGCTTTCACGTTACGATACAGTTAAATAACCTAAGGAAATCATGGCAAAGCAGGGTTGCCTAAAATAAAGGCATTATTGCGTTTTATAGCCGTTGATACAATGACGATACCGTTAATATGCCTAGTGATCCTGCCCGAGCGGCACACGCGGTTCGGACAGTAACCGGCTTCAGATATCTGCACCCAGATAATCAAGGATCTTATCGGCAATCAGACTGCTGACGCGGACATTCGATTCCTTCGTGACGCCCGCGATATGTGGCGTCAGAATAATATTACGAATTCCTGCAAACCGTGCGCCATGTTCGGCAGAAAGGGGTTCAGCTTCAAATACGTCCAATGCGGCACCGGCCAGTTCGCCATGGATTAACGCATCTGCCAATGCGACTTCGTCCACAACCCCGCCACGGGCGGCATTGATTAGAACAGCGGTCGCCTTCATTTGTGTCAGTGACCGCCTGTCGATGATATGGTGGGTTTGCGGTGTTAACGGGACATGCAGGCTTAGCACGTCGGATTGCGTCAGCAGCATATCGAACGAGACATTATCGACTGCACCCCATGCAGGGTCATTCGAAGGCAGATGCGGATCATGGGCAATGACCGTCATACCAAGTGCCTGCACCCGCTGTGCAACCTGCCGCGCGATCGAGCCGAAGCCCAAAAGCCCCATGACGTGGCCTGACAATTCCCGACCAATCAGCTGCTGGCGGGGCCAATCGCCGGCGGCGACATCGGCTGAGCTTAGATATGCCCCCCGCAATAACATCATGGCCGAGCTGACGACATATTCCGCAACGGCCAGATCATTCGCCCCAGTCGCCGGCCAGACCACGATGTTGCGCTGCGCGCAGGCCTGAAGGTCGATATTGTCAAGACCGACCCCTAATCGTCCGATGACCCGTAATTTTGTACCGGCATCAAGAAGAGCTTCGTCCACCTTCGTGCGATTGCGCACCACTAGAATTTCGGCATCAACCAAGGATGCCGCCAGAATTTCATGGAGGTCTACCAAATTAGGTTGATACAAGGTGGTCGTCCGTGCGGAGAGACGCTGGACTGCGGCATCATCCATAAACTCGGATATCACAATACGTGACATATGCTTCCTTTCGGTAAGACGGACAAGGGGAGGCTGAAGTTGCAATCAGGGCTTCCGCATGTGGATCACCAGCTAACAAAAGACGGCATGTGTGACCAGCTTTATAGATAAGCAATTGACGCGGAAGGAATTTACAAACGATCTGACCTTCGAACGCACTAGGGGCTGTATAAACGACCACATGGCGCTGCCGCGCTTTCAACACCCGCAACTACGTCACGTTCATAGCCGGGAATGACGGTTTGCCGGATATGCATATTGCGGACATATCGTGAAACCCTTTATTGGGGGACGTCCGGATCGATGTTTATCGGATCGTCCGGACCTGTTGGAAGGGAATCGTCTCTGGTGGGGCGGCCGGACTTCAAATCCGGTTGGGGCAGCGAGCCTGTCCCGGGTGGGTTCGACTCCCATTCCCTTCCGCCATCGCATTCCAAGCAACGGGCTTTATGACCGAATACACAACTGATTTCGATGAATGGCTGGCCAAATGCCTTGCTGAGACGGACGGTTTCACCATGCTGGTGGTCCTGATCGGCATGCAGGATGGCGGCATCCACCTGCTGCGGTCGGCACATCTGCATGTGATCGGAAACGAACTGGATTGGTCAAATCTGGCGACCCATCTGGATGGCGCGGGCGTCGCATGGGACGCCGTTGCCCTGTTCCGGGCAGGTCAGGAAGGTATTGTTGCGGATGATGTTGCCAGGACGCGCCTTGGGTCATTGGTCAAGGCGTTGCAGGGCGACCGCACGATCATCCGCGACGGAGAGTTTTTGAACCGTGATGGCTTACGCCTGCGTTTGGATGACGCCTAGCATTCTGCCGTATCGGATGCAGCGGCCTTCAAGTCCAACCCTCGTGCCGTGGGCGGCTGCCACGTCAGTGATTGCTCGACCGCGCCTTGGCCGTTCGTGCCAAGTTGAGATCCACCTGTTCCGCCGCTCCAACCGGTGGTTCCGCTGTTTTCAGCGGCGGTGGCATCTTCGGATGGATCGGGACTTGTCGCAGGTTCTGCCTGTGTCGCAGGTGCCGGACATTCGGATTCGACCGGTTTCTGATCCGCGTCCTGCGCCATTGCTTGCCCTGCAAAACCGGCCAGAACAATGGCAAGGCCTAGGGTCGTTCGGGATGTCAGGCGGGTCATATGCAAGGCCTTTCTTACGGTGTCTGGCAAAACGCCGGATGGCCACCTCGGTTCCCCCGCACCCTCCGTCGGGGAATTATTTGCCTGCTACCCTTGTAGGGCGATGCCGTTTCGCGCATTTTGCATAACTGCGGGACCGGGCCCCTCTGGCGATGAAATCGGAAGATTTCTCGTGATGTCGGACCGCATCGAGCATGCTCGGTGTGGAGAAGCAGATCCCCACGCCTGGCGTCACCCAAATATGATGAGGGCATCTTGGATCTTCTATTCCTAAGTTTTATGGACACGCCGCTGTGGATGTGGCTGCTGTTTCTATCTGTCGTTCTGGCGCTGCTGGTGTTCGATCTTGGCATCCTGCACAAGGATGATCACGAGATCGGGATCGCCGAAAGTCTGCGCCTGTCCGCGATGTATATTATTCTGGGCGTCAGCTTTTCGGGCTTTATCTTCTGGCAGATGGGCGGGGATGCAGCAGCGCAATATCTGACTGCTTTTGTCGTCGAGAAATCCCTGTCCATGGACAATATCTTTGTCATGGCATTGATTTTTTCATCCTTTGCCATTCCGCGGCTTTACCAGCATCGGGTGCTGTTCTGGGGCATTATCGGCGTGATTATCCTGCGTGGTATCATGATCGGGCTGGGGGCAAGCATTGTCGAACACTATCATTGGGTTTTATACCTGTTTGCGGCATTCCTGATCTTTACCGGCATCAAGATGCTATTTGCCGATGATGAACCAGACGATATGTCCGACAATGCCATCCTGCGGTTCTTCAAAGGTCGGTTCCGCGTCAGCAAGGATCTGTATGGGCATGCGTTTTTCGTTCGCCTGCCGGATACCGAGGGCAAGCTTGTCCGTCATATCACCCCGCTGTTTCTGGCCCTGATGGTAATCGAGGTGGCCGATCTGGTCTTTGCCGTCGACAGCGTTCCTGCCGTGTTTACCATCACAACCGACCCCTATCTGGTCTATACCTCGAACATCTTTGCAATCCTCGGGCTGCGCGCCTTGTATTTTGCCTTAGCCGCGATCCTGCACCGCTTTGCCTATCTGAAATATGCGCTGTCGATCCTGCTGGTCTTTATCGGATCGAAAATCTTCATCGCCGATCTGATGGGCTGGGCCAAATTTCCACCGGCTTGGTCGCTGGGGATCACCTTTGTCATTCTGACTGTGGGTGTGACCGTATCCGTCCTGAAAACACGCGAACCCAAGGTTTGACCGCACCAAGCGGTCAGTCCGAACGCCTTGCCGGATCCGGCGAGGCGTGGCACATCTTGGACAAAGGGGTCCCACATGTCGCAAAGCTTTCGCCAGCCGCAAATCCTTGAAATTGCGCGCAGGGAAGGCAAGGTCACCGTTGAAGGATTGGCCGAGCATTTTGGTGTTACCCTGCAAACCATCCGCCGCGATCTGTCCGAACTTGCAGATTCCGGCCGGTTAGAGCGTGTGCATGGCGGGGCGATCCTCTCATCAGGCGTTGCCAATATCGGGTATGAAGACCGTCGCGCTCTGCATCAGGATGCCAAGACCCGTATTGCCCGTGCTTGCGCTGCCGAAGTGCCTGAAAATATTTCGCTTTTCCTGAATATTGGGACCAGCACCGAGGCAGTGGCCCGCGAATTGCGGGGGCATCGGAACATGTTGGTCGTGACAAATAATATCAATGTCGCCAATATCCTTGCCACCAATCCGGATTGCGATGTGATCGTGACAGGCGGCAATCTGCGTCGGGCGGACGGGGGCTTGGTCGGGTCGCTGGCGGCGCAGACGATCCAGCAGTTCAAATTCGATCTGGCGGTGATTGGCTGTTCGGCATTGGACCGTGACGGTGATATGCTGGATTTCGACATCCAGGAGGTCGGCGTCAGTCAGACAATCCTGCGCCAGTCCCGACGCACGTTTCTGGTTGCCGACCATTCCAAGCTGTCACGCAGTGCGCCTGCCCGCATCGCATCGTTGTCACAGGTTGACTGCCTGTTTACAGATCGCACCCTTCCACAAAATCTGACGCGCGCCTGTCAGGATTGGCAGACCCGCATCGTCGTTTCGGATTAAAGTTTCGTCAGCAATGCAGCCGTGTCCGGCATACGCGACAGGCTGGCCGCGACCCGGTCGCGCCAGCGGGGGCCGCGGGACAAGGCATCCTCATACGCGTCTGCAAGATCATCGGGACGATCGCGGACCAGCACTGCGATCAACATGGCGGCCTGTGCACGGTCTTTGGCGGATTTGAGCCGGTCCTGATCACGCCTGCGATCTGCGACGATCAGCTTATGGATGGCAAAGCGTTCGGGGCGCGGAATCTGGACAAGAACACCGCTGCGATAGGGGATTGCAGCATGGATCGGTTCGGCAATCAGATAGTTCAGATGTCGCAAAGCCTGTGCTTGCACTCCAAGTGCCGGCAGGTCGCGCAAACCTTCCTGATCGAAGGCGGGTGTCAGGAATTCGACCAGTGCATTGCCTGTCGTCTGACGCCAGCGCCATGTACGACCAGGTTCAAGGCTGGGCGCGGGGTCAAAGTCGAAATCGGACAGCACCTGCTGGACAGGCGGCGCAGCGGCGTCTTCCAATGCCAGCGAAAGCCTTTCGAAACTGGCAATATCCAGATCATCGGTCTGGGCGGCTTGATCCAGACCAAGGCGCAGGTTCAATTCACCTTCGTACAACCGGAAGGCATGGGTGCCGACAACTGTCCCGCCAAGGCGGAACACACCCGCAGCTGCAAGTGCAGCCATCAAGCTGCCAGTCGTGGGATCAAGGCCCAAGAACCCCTCGGCCCGAAGCAGGCGCACCAGACGGGCGCGATCGCGGCGACGTTGATCGGCGGGCGCACGATCTTCGCGGGCGCGGGTCATACGTGCAGCAAGGTCGGGCGCATCCTCGCCAATATAGCGCTTGCGAACTTCGGAGCCGACGCGGAAGCTGTCATACCAATAACCGCGTCCGTTGCGGGTGACCAATGATGGCGTGCCGCGAAGGTCGCGCAATCCTTCATCACGCAACGACCGCAGCAGGTCGTGATAGGCCGCATGGGCCAAAGCCGAATGGAATTTTGGCATCATGTTCAACAATCCTTATGACTGTTGAATACAAATATGTTCAACAGTTTTCAAGACTGTTGAACATAGGCCTTATGCAGCAATGAAATCCTTCACAAAAGCTGTCGCAGGGGTCTGCCGGATTTGTGCAGGGGTCCCGACCTGCTCGATCCGCCCCATCGACATGACAACAACCATGTCGGCAAGCTCCATCGCCTCATCCTGGTCATGGGTGACAAAGATCGACGTCAGCCCCGTTTCATCATGGATATCACGCAGGCCCTGACGCAGTTCTTTCCGGACCTTTGCATCAAGGGCACCAAAGGGTTCATCCAGCAGCAGCATCCTTGGCTGGATCGCCAAGGCACGCGCCAAGGCGACACGCTGGCGCTGCCCGCCAGACAGCTGGGTCGGAAAACGGCTGCCAGTATCGGGCAACTGGATCAGGTCCAGCAAACGGGTCACCTGCCGGGCAATTTCGGCCGCTGCCGGACGTGTGGCGCGGGGGCGCGCACGCAAGCCATAGGCAATGTTGTCAAAAACCGTCATATGGCGGAACAGGGCATAGCTTTGAAAAACGAACCCCGCGCGCCGGTCCTGAACCGACATATTCGTGGCGTCCTGCCCGTCGAACATGACACGACCCGAGGTCGGAAATTCCAAACCGCCAAGGATACGCAGCAATGTGGTTTTGCCCGACCCCGAAGGCCCCAGCAACGCCACCAACGCGCCTTGCGGTATAGACAGCGAAACCGGATGAAGCGCAGATGTCGCGCCGAAGCTTTTTGCAATCTGGTCGATCTGGATATGCATGAAATTATCCTCAATGACGACGGGTGGCGGCCAGTGCGTCGGCGTGACGCAGCTCGAGCCCGGTTTTCAAAGTCAGGGTAATCAGGGCCAGACAGGTCAGCAGGCCTGCCATCGAAAACGCGGCGACGGACAGATATTCGTTATACAGCATCTCGATCGTGATCGGCATGGTGGCCGTTTGCCCGCGGATTTTGCCCGAGACGACAGCAACAGCCCCGAATTCCCCCATGGCGCGGGCGGTGCATAGCAAGGTCCCATACAGCAAGGCCCAACGGATGTTTGGCAAGGTCACGGTCGTGAAAACCCGCCACCCCGAGGCACCAAGCGTCAGGGCGGCCTCTTCCTCGGCACGGCCCTGTTCGACCATGACGGGGATCAGTTCACGCGCCACGAAGGGAAAGGTCACAAAGACGGTGGCCAGAATAATGCCCGGCACTGCAAAAACCACTGGATACCCCCCAGCGACCAGAAGCCCCCCAAGCGTCGAATTCGCGCCGAACAAAAGGACGATGCAAAGACCAGCGACAACCGGGCTGATGGAAAATGGCAGATCGATCAATGTAATCAAGAACGCCTTGCCGCGAAAATCGAACTTGGTAATGAACCATGCGGCAGCAATGCCAAAGACCGCATTCAGGGGAACGGCAATTGCGGTGATCAACAAAGTCAGCCGGATCGCCGAACGCGCATCATGACTAGCAAGCGAGGTCAGGGCCGCCCCCCACCCTTCTGCCAATGCCTGTGACAGGACCACAAGCAACGGCATTGCAACCAGTAGACCCAAGCCACCAAGTGCAATTCCGATCAGGATCAGGCGGGCCACGGGGCTGTCGTCACTGGCGCGACGAAAACGGGTTGGATGTGATATATCAGACATGACCAATCTTTCTACGTGACCAGATCTGGACAAGGTTGATCGCCAGCAGCATCACGAAAGAAATGCCAAGCATGGCCAGTCCGATCGCACCCGCGGCGTTGTAATTATATTCCTCTAGCTGGATGACGATCAGCAAAGGGGCAATCTCGGTCTTAAGGGGGATATTGCCGGCAATGAAAATCACCGATCCGTATTCCCCCACAGCGCGGGCCATCGACAGCGCAAAGCCCGTCAAGGCAGCCGGTGTCAGCATCGGCAGGATAACATGCCGCATCGTATAAAGCCGCGATGCCCCCAATGTGGCCGAGGCCTCTTCGACTTCGGTATCGATTTCCTCGACCACCGGCTGGACGGTGCGGGTGACAAACGGCAGACCGACAAAGACCAGCGCCAGAAAAATGCCCCATTGGGTATAGGCAATCTTCCAGCCGATCTGTGACGCCAACCCACCAAGAAACCCGTTTGGCGCATAAAGCGTGGTCAGTGCGATGCCTGCGACAGCGGTTGGCAAGGCGAAAGGCAGATCGATAGCGGCATCCACGAGCCGGCGACCCGCAAAGCGGTAGCGGACCAGAACCCATGCCAGAAGCGTTCCAAAGACAAGGTTGAAGCCTGCGGCCAGAAAGGCCAACCGGAAGGACAGCCACAGCGCCGCCCAAACCCTGTCACGGTTTATGACATCCCAGATGCCAAGGGGACCAAATTGAACCCCCTGCCAGATCAACGCGCCAATTGGCAGCAAAACCACCGCCGACAGCATGGACAGGGTGATCCCTGCCGCAACGCCCCGCCCCGGCATGGGGCTGCGGGCGATCCAGGTGCTGCGCGACACCATCACGGGCCTGCATAGATCTGGTCAAAGATACCACCATCACCGAAATGTTCGGGCTGCAATTTAGCCCACCCGCCCAGATCGTCAATCGACACCAGATTCATCTTTGGAAAGCGGGCAACGTCCTGCGGATCGGCCTGACTGTCATCCCATGCGCGGTAATAATGGGCAAATGCCATTGCCTGCGCTTCGGGTGTGTAAAGGTAATCAAGATAAGCATCTGCCAGTTCGCCCTGAGCGTCATTCTTGATATTGGCATCCACCTTGGCAACCGGCGGTTCGGCCAGAATGCTGATCGAGGGGGCGACGATGTCGAATTGATCTTCACCCAGTTCCTGTTGTGCCAACCATGCTTCATTTTCCCATGCCAACAGAACATCGCCAATGCCGCGTTGTGCAAAGGTTGTCGTCGCCCCGCGTGCGCCGGTATCCAGCACCGGAACATGCGTAAACAGGTCATGAACGAACTCTTTGGGATCGCGGCCGTTTTCTTGCGCCCATGCCCAAGCTGCCAGATAATTCCAGCGCGCGCCGCCGCTGGTCTTCGGGTTCGGGGTGATAATCTCTACCCCGTCCTTGACCAGATCGCCCCAATCGGTGATGCCCTTGGGATTCCCTTCGCGCACCAGAAAGACGATGGTCGATGTATAGGGGCTGGAATTATGGGGCAATCGGGTCTGCCAGTCGGTCGGCAGTTTCCCCGCTTGCGCGATCTTGTCGATGTCAGAGGCAAGAGCCAGCGTCACCACCTGCGCGCCCAGTCCTTCGATGACCGAGCGCGCTTGCGCGCCCGATCCACCATGGCTGGTTTCAATTTTCGGGGCATCATGGCCCTGATCTTGCCAGGTTTTGGCAAAAGCCTGATTGATGTCACGATAGAATTCGCGCGTCGGATCATAGCTGACGTTCAGCAGATCCTGTGCATGTGCCTGCGGCGCAATGGCAAACAGTGCCAATGTCAGAAAAACGGGACGTATGGTCATATCCACCTTCCTTAATAAGGTTATATGCCGGTGGGCGTCAGTCGCCCGATCGGATAGCCGGTTACATGCATACGGCCCGTGTTCACGGTGACGCGCCCGTCATTATGCTGGGCAACCCGAGGGCCCTGAGCGCTGCTGTACTTGCCGGTTTTGATGGTGACGATCATTGCTATTCTCCTATGGGTTCTGGGTCAAAGGGCTGCGGAAACAGCGGGATGGCTGATGTGATGTGCCGCGTTATGCGTCCCCGCGGGACGGCTGCGGTGGCGACCTTGCGACATCAGGTGGGCAGGCTGCGGCGCCCATCCAATCCGGCGGTCGATCAATGTCATGGCGCAAACAGGACGGTTCGCCAGATCTGTCATGCGGTGTGGTCTGTTCATTTTCTTGCCCTCACTAGCTCAGGTCCAACTGTCGTTGCAGCCAATACCTAAATAACGACAGGTAAAGTCGTCTATTGCAATAAAATAATATCAACAGACTTAGTCGTCTTTAATGAATGGGTTCTAAAGTTCTGTAAAAAAACGCTTTTCCTGCGGAAAAATCTGTCTAAGTTTTAAGCGTTCGTTATCTGTGCAGCCAGTTGTTCAGACCCCAACATGTCTTCCAGACTTAGGGATTCGATAAGAATCAGATAGGACCAGAACACCTCGGCAAAGACTTTCCGCAACCGGCAGGTGGCCTCATCCGTGCAGTCATCGCATCGCTGATAGGCACGACGCGACAAACACGGCAGTGGTGCTATCGGCCCGTCAATCAATCGCAGCAATTCGGAGATCGAGATTTCTGCAGGTGATTTGATCAGGCTATACCCCCCTGCCCGCCCACGGACCGACGCGACCATGCCAGCATTGCGGATTTCCAGAAGGATCTGTTCCAGAAACCGCTTCGGTGTTCCGGAGCGTGTGGCAATCGCCTCGATCGTCAGGGGTTGGGGAATGTCCTTACGCGCTTCGTCGCCCAGAACCAGCAGGGCTTTCAGCGCATATTTCATCTTTTGCGTGATCATAAAATCCCCTGCGGATTGCGGAATTCCCTATATATATAAGGCTTTGCCCGCAGGGGCCAGAAAAGACGTCATGATATCGAAACCAGACTGTCAGATATCAGGCATCATAGCTGCGAGATTGCGTCATTGGACCGATGAACAGGGGATGTCCTTCGGGGGTCAGAACCCAGATACCGCTTTCGCGCAGTTCGATGTCTAAAGAACCGCCATCGGAAGTTGCTTCGAAGACGACCAGTAAGTTACGTAGCATTTCAATCGTAAATTCGACACGGATAATAAGAGGTGACGACGGATACGGTCCCTCGCCTGTCGGCTGTTCCATAAAAAACCCCACAAAAGTACAATCATTAACGTGTGAACGCTAGCAAAGGCCGCTTTCACACGCTAGCCATCATGGCGTCGCAGGGGTTCCAGCCGGAAATCAAAGGCAGATTTTCGCCACAGGACCTCCGTGGGCAAGCGTTTCGCCTTGGGCAGCCAGTTGCGTCAACCGGCCCGCGCATGGGGCCTCGATCCGGGTTTCCATCTTCATGGCTTCGATCATGGCAATGACCTGCCCTTCCACAACTTGATCACCATCTTCGACCTGCCACAGGGACAATATCCCTGACACCGGCGCGGTCACGGTCCCGGGATCAACCTCGACCGTTGTGGTGTCCGGACCGGTCACAGGTGCCGCGGACAGGATACCTTGTGGCAGGGCAAGATCATGGCGCTTGCCGTCAATCTCGATCGCCAGCCGCAGCATTGGCGTCTCTGTCACAGGCGTGACGCGCGGTTCAGGTGCGACTGCCGCCATCAGCCGCTCGGCAAAGTCGGTTTCGATCCAGCGGCAATGCACCCCGAAGTCACCCTTTTCGGCGCGGAATTCCGGTGTCGCCAGAACCGCACGATGGAATGGCAAGACCGAGGCCACCCCTTCGATCCGGAATTCATCCAGCGCACGTGCTGCGCGTGCCAGTGCCTGTTCGCGATCAGCGCCGGTCACGATCAATTTCGCCATCATTGAATCGAAACTGCCCGCAACCTGACCGCCCTGTTCGACACCGCTATCCATACGTATGCCCGGTCCGGCAGGGGGCTGCCAAAGATCGATGGGTCCGGGCGTGGGCAGAAAGCCGCGACCTGTGTCTTCCGCATTGATCCGGAACTCGATCGAGTGTCCACGCGGGGTCGGCACGCTGTCATCCGCGATCTTGGCACCTTGGGACACGCGGATCATGGCGGTGACCAGATCAATGCCGGTTGTTTCTTCGGTCACGGGGTGTTCGACCTGAAGGCGTGTGTTCACCTCGAGGAAAGAGATCGTGCCATTGGCCGACAACAGGAATTCGACGGTGCCAGCGCCGCTATAACCTGCGTATTCGCAAATCGCACGGGCCGAGCTGTGGATACGGTCACGCTGGTCATCGGTCAGGAATGGCGCGGGTGCTTCTTCGACAAGCTTCTGGTTGCGTCGCTGCAAGGAACAATCGCGGGTGCCCAGAACCTTGACAGTGCCATAATGGTCGCCAAGCACTTGTGCCTCGATGTGGCGGGGGCGATCAAGGAATTGTTCGATAAAGCATTCGCCGCGTCCAAAGGCGGTAACCGCTTCGCGCACCGCACTGTCGAACAGGTCTTCAACCTCGTCCAGATCCCACGCCACTTTCATGCCGCGTCCACCCCCACCAAAGGCCGCTTTGATGGCAATGGGCAGGCCGTGTTCGCGCGCGAAGGCAAGCGCATCAGCGCTGGTTTCCACAGGTCCGGGGCTGCCGGCCACCAGTGGCGCACCAACCGCCTGTGCAATTTCACGGGCACGGATCTTGTCGCCTAATGCGTCAATGACACCGGCATCCGGCCCGACCCAGATCATCCCTGCTGCCTGAACGGCACGTGCAAAACCGGCGTTTTCAGAGAGAAAACCATAGCCCGGATGGATCGCGTCAGCCTTTGCACGCGCGGCAATATCCAGAATCTTGCCTTGGTTCAGATAAGTATCGCCGGGGCGATTGCCGCCTAATGCGAAGGCATGGTCAGCCAGCCGGACAAAAGGCGCATCGCGATCGGGATCAGCATAGACCGCGATGGTTTCGATACCCATATCGCGGCAGGCGCGGATCACCCGCAGGGCAATCTCGCCTCGGTTTGCAATCAGCAGGCGGGCAATGGGGCGCAGATCGGCGCTGTCGTGGAACAAGGTCATTGGCGGCCTTCTAAAGTTATGGGGGCAAAAGGGTCTTCGGCAACAAAGCGGATACGTGCACCCGGCGGGATCTGACCGGCCAGATCAAGCGCCTTGGGATGAACAGTCGCGATAACGGGATAACCGCCCGTCAGGGGATGGTCGGCCAGAAATAGCACTGGTTGGCCGGAATGCGGTATCTGGATTGCGCCAGTGGCCGTCCCTTCGGAAGGCAGCTCGGTCCCGTCGCGGCTGAGGGCATTGCCTGACAGCCGTATTCCAACGCGGGACGACTGCGCCGTAACCTGCCATTCCTGTTCCAAAAACCGGGCGATCATTTCAGGGCTGAACCAATCGGTTCGGGGGCCCAATGTGACGGGCAATACCACCACGTCTTCCGCCGCGGGAAGGTCAGGCGCGGTCATCCTATCCGCAATCGCAAAGGCGGGACGGCCCGCGGGGGCGACAGCATCGCCCGAGGTCAGCGCAGCGGGGCCGATATGGGCCAGCGTATCGGTCGAATGTGATCCAAGAACCGGCGGGATGTCAAAACCGCCACGTATGGACAGATAGCTGCGCATACCTTGGGCGGGTGAATCAATCAGCACCTCGTCGTTTGCGTCCAATGCAAATGCGGCACCATGCTCGATCACATGGCGGCCTTGCGGATGGATGACGATGGCTTGCGCTGCGCCAGACAGGGCAAGCGTCATCGAACGATCGGCACGTAGCCTGACGGGACCAAGCGTGATCTCTAGCGCGGGATCATTGGCAGGGTTGCCGACAGCGCGGTTCGCACGCCGCAATGCACCCAGATCCAGCGCCCCCGAGGACGAGACACCCTGCCCCGCCTGACCAAAGCGACCTGCATCCTGAACAAGGATTGGAAAGGCTGTCTGTATGACCCTAAGGCCCGCCGAAACTTTGATAACGGTTGGTGTTTTTACCGGATATGATTTGCCCTGACCTTTGACAAATTGGGCGCGCACGCCCGGACGCAAAAGCGCCGAAGGGTCGCGGCTCAGATCAAACATCGGGACCTCGGTCCGGCCAAGCAACTGCCAGCCGCCCGGTGTTTCTTGCGGATAAATACCGCAGAAACGACCCGCCAGTGCAACCGAGCCTGCGGGGATTTTTGTGCGCGGCGCAGGACGACGCGGCAGATCAAAGCGATCATCACCGCAGGTCATATAGGCAAAGCCCGGTGCAAAGCCGCAAAATGCGACTTGCCACAGACTGTCCTGATGCGCGGCCACCACCTCGGCTGTGGAAAGTCCCATCAGACGGGAGATGTCATCAAGATCCTCTCCGTCATAAATCACGGGAATATCCACGGTTTCGGTGCTGCGCGCGACGGGGACTGTCCCTGCCTTAGGTTCGCGTTGGGCAATTGCAGCAGCAAGGTGTTTATCGGCGGGCACGCCTGCCGTTGTGGTCACCATCAGGGTACGTGCAGCAGGCACGATTTCGGCAATGCCAATGACCGGATCGGCAAGCAGCGCATCAAACAAGGCCAGTGTTGCATCCAGATCGGCAAGTTCGACCAGAATGCACTGCGGCCCGACGGGAAGGAAACGCATGTTCATATCTTGTCTTCATCGGCGAACCGCCGCCCCTGCCCCGTATCGGTGTCCACGGTCATGCAGCACCTGCGAATGCCGCAATGCCGACGTTTTTCGCCAGCAAAGCCTGCCGGATGCTGGACGCCATGGAAACTGCACCGGGACTGTCGCCGTGAACGCAAATACTGTCCGCCTGAAGGTACAGATCAGAACCGTCAATGGCCTGAATAACGCCATTGGTTGCCAGCTGGACCATCCTTGCAGCAACCGTTTCAGGGTCATTCAATACCGCGCCTTTCTCACGACGCGACACCAGCATTCCACCGGAAGTATAGGCACGGTCGGCAAAAGCCTCGGCCACGACGCGCAAACCTGCATTGCGTGCCCGATCAAGAATGGGCGCACCTGCAAGGCCCATCAGCACAAGATCGGGATCAATCGCCAGAATGGCCGCGATGACCGCATCGCCCTGCCCCGCATCCTGTGCAATCGTATTATACAGCGCACCATGCGGCTTTACATAGGTTACGCGGGTGCCTGCTGCCACGGCCAACCCGTTCAATGCGCCAATCTGATAGATGACATCGGCCCGCAAATCATCCGGTGCGATGTCCATGTTCCGACGACCGAACCCGACGCGGTCCGGATAGGACACATGCGCCCCCACCGCTACGCCGCGCGCCGCGGCCTGCGTTAGCGTCGCCATCAGAGTGCGCGGATCGCCCGCATGAAAGCCACAGGCCACATTGGCTGAACTGACAATATCCAGCATGGCCGTATCATCGCCCATCTGCCACGCGCCATAGCCTTCGCCAAGATCACTGTTCAGGTCGATCGTTGTCATTACATTCCCCCCTTATTGTCCCAAGAATGCGAAAATGGTGCTGACCGAACGTGCGCCCATATACCAAGTCAGCGCGCATGTAATGCCACTGGCCCAAAGCAGCGGGCGGTTATAGCGATGCCCGCCCATCAGGTCGGCGCGTGCAAAACCGATATAGGTAAAGATTGTCAGACCGATCGGCAGGATCAAACCGTTAAAGCCGCCGACAAAGACCAGAATGGCAGCAGGTGCGGTCCCCATTGCCAGATAGACTACAAGGGAAATGGCGATAAAGGCGACAGTTGCCATACTGCGCCCACGCTCATCCCGCACACCGAAAACATCCAGAAAACTGACCGAGGTATAGGCCGCACCGATCACCGATGTCAGGGCTGCTGCCCATAGAACCACACCAAAGATCCGCATCCCCCATTCACCGGCCGCAACCGAAAATGCCTGCGCGGCAGGATTGGCCGCCTGACTGGACAAATCCAGCGACACACCCGAGGCGACAACCCCGAGGATCGCCAAAAACAGGACAAAACGCATGACACCTGTGACTGCGATACCCGTCAGTGCCGCGCGGGTTACCGCGCCCAAGTTTTCGGGACCGCTTAGGCCTTTGTCCAGCAAACGATGCGCACCCGAATAGGTGATGTAACCTCCGACTGTACCGCCGACGATGGTGGTGATTGTGGCAAAATCAATCAAATCGGGGAAAACGGCTTGACGCAGCGCCTCGCCCACCGGCGGGTTCGACACAAGTGCGACAAAGACGGTTAACACAATCATTACAATACCAAGCCCGACGATCAGACGGTCCAGCAACAGGCCCGCGCGATGCGACAGGAAAATGCAGATCGCCAGAACTGCGGATAGTGCCCCACCGATTTTAGGATCAAGTCCCAACATCGCGTTCAGCCCCAAGCCCGCACCTGCAATATTGCCGACATTAAACGCCAGCCCACCGATAATAACCAGCACGGCCAGCAAAAATCCGGCACCTGGAATGGCCATATTGGCAGTCTCGGATGCGCGCCGGCCGGTCAGTGCGGTAATGCGCCATATGTTCAACTGCACGACGAAATCGATTATGATCGAGACGAGAATTGCGAACGCGAAAGCCGATCCCATCTTCGCCGTAAAGGTCGCTGTCTGCGTAATAAAACCGGGCCCGATCGCGGACGTCGCCATCAGAAAAATAGCGGCGATAAAGCCACCCTTTAGCGTGCCAGCCTTGGGCTGTGTGGACGATGGCATCTTGTATGCCCCCCTTAGGAACTGTTTTTGTTGCGTGCAAGCTGGGCGATCCATCCGTTATACGTCAACAATTATGTGACATTACACCCATTATTGTTGAACAATAAACGGCATAGACAGGGTGATTTGTTTAATCAGCAGGCAGAGCAGGTGCTGTTCTTGTCCCCGGGCCGGATTTGCTATTCTCTGCCATCGGAAACACAAGGACAGATTATGCCCGCTGACGTCGCTCCACCCGGACTTGCCGAAGAAACCGCGAACCGCCTTCGGGCGCGCGTAATTTCAGGCGGTTTACAACCCGGACAGCGTCTCTCGGAAGCACGTTTGGCCGCGGATATGGATGTCTCCAGAAACACTCTACGTGAAGTTTTCCGCCTTCTGACGCGGGAAGGGCTTTTGACGCATTTGCCAAACCGCGGAATGTCCGTCGCAGTGCCGTCTATGGCCTCTATCCTTGATATATACCGCGTGCGTCGCATGATCGAATTGCCCGCGTTGGAACATGCGTGGCCGCGCCACACCGCAGTCCGCATAATGGTTCAGGCTGTCGAACAGGCAGATGGCTGTCGCAAAGCTGATGATTGGAAAGGCGTTGGCAGTGCGAACATGACGTTTCACACCGCGATCGTTGATCTGGCAGACAGTCCGCGGTTAACCACGTTCTTTGCCCAGATCACAGCGGAACTGCGGTTGGCTTTCGGCCTTCTGAACAGTCCCGAACTGTTACACTCACCATTCATCGATGCGAACCGCAAGATCGTGGATGCGCTGCACAACGACGATCCGAAAATGGCGCGAGATTTACTTGCAGCCTATCTTGACCAGTCCGAACGTGTGGTGATGGCGGCCTTCGCCCGAATTGACGCTAAAAGCTAGGCAAACGCGGTCGGAACATTGGCAAGCATAGCCGACCAATCCAACTGGTCCAACATCCAGAGGGCGATAGCCCGAATGCCGCCCGTGGCGAGAAGGATCCCGAACAGCACCATTGCCCCACCTGTGACCCGCTGTAGTGCAGCAAAATACATCCGATGTCGGGACAGCCAAGCAAGCGATGGGCCAAGAAACACTGCTGTGACGACGAATGGTGCGGTCATCCCGATGCCATAGCTGATCAACAAAGTGCTATCCCCCGTCCCGCTTGCAAGCAACAGGATGCTGGCGAGCACCGGTCCCACACAGGGTGTCCATGCGAAGCCGAAAGCAAGTCCTGTCAAGAACGCGCCCGTCAGTGTGATCGGGTCTGGCCGTGCCGAGGTTGCTGCCTGTCTACTCAAAAGCGGGATCGAAACAACGCCTAGGCTGTGCAGGCCCATAACACCAAGCCCTGCCCCCGCAATCCATGACAGAGGGTCGTACCACTGCGCCAATAATCGACCAGCGAAAGACGCGCCCGTCCCTAGCAGCACAAAAATCACCATCACCCCAAGTGAGAACGCGAACGCACGCCATATCAGCGCCATGCTTGTGCACATCTCATCGATCCGCCGGCCCGCCATCCATGACAGATAGAACGGAACCATTGGAAGAACGCAGGGTGACAGGAATGATAATAAGCCTGCAAGTGCGGCGGCAGTGTGAGTGACCGTTATCATGAAATCCTAATATAACGAGGCTAGACCTTGGAAGACCCTGAGGCCAAAGATGCAATGCGACAGAGAGGTGATCATCCGGACGGCGTACCGGCACGCCGCTGGCGGGTCCGTTCCAGGCCCAACTTATGTTCCCGCCAGATGATCATAATACCAGCCAGAATAACGATTGAGGCGCCTATTAGAACGGTTACCGTCGGCATTTCCCCGAAAACGGTCCAGCCGATCAGTATAGCAAGAATCATCGAGGCGTAATCGAACGGCGCGACGACAGATGCGTCCGCATACCGATACGATGATGTCAGCAGAATTTGTCCTATACCGCCCAAAACGCCTGTCATTACCACCATCACCAGTGTCGACCCATATGGAAGAACCCATCCGAATGGCAATGTCAGAAGCGAAAGCAACGTCGATGTCACAGAAAACCAGAAGACAATGGCAGAGGTACGTTCCTCTTGCACAAGTTTTCGGACAAATATCTGAGCCAGTGCTGCACAAGAAGCACCCATAAGTGCGACGACCGCCCCAAGTGTTCTAACTGCATCCGACGGTCCGGACCCAGTTAACTGTGGCGACAAGACAATAAGAACACCCGCCAGACCAAGACCAACCATGCCCAACCGGAATGCCCGAACGTTTTCACCCAGAAACATGCCAGCGAAAATGACGACTAACAGGGGTGCGGCGTATCCGATGGCTGTTGCTTCGGGAAATGTCAGCAGTGACAGAGCCCAGAAATTGAACCCCATCGCGGCCGTGCCCACAATCCCTCGGTAGAAATGCCCAATTGGACGAAAGGTCTTTAGTCCGACGCTCAGTTCGGATCGCATGATTAACCACGTAAAGATAACTGGTATCGCGAAAATAGACCGGAAGAACACCTGCTGTCCCGGAGGTATCGGCACCTCGCCAGTTGATGTCGCTTTTATCAATGCAGCCATCACCGTGAACACAGTTACACTAAAACATTTCAGGACGATTCCCCGAACTGGCTCTGAATCGATTTGTGACATAATACTTGCCTTTATTATCGTTTTGGACGGCTGGCTGTTTCTTCGATATGTGTATTTTGATAGGCGTTGACTTATAATGCCGCCAACGGAAAATTCACGCGACCTTAGGTTGAAGTGTGAAAACCTTCCCCGAGGGGAAGGACTAGTCAATCTGATCAAGCAACATCGAAACCGCAGCTTCTAGCCGACGTCGATCAACGGTCGAGAAATCCCTAGCCAACCTAATCTCCAGACGGCCGTTAGCCGCGGAACACTTTGCGCTGCCCTGAGGCCGACGAAGCTGGAACGTGGTTTTGGCCTTTGCTGTGGGTGTCGGCGTGATATCTTCGTCGCTGGCCGTTTCACTAGTATTCGTACGGATCTGGGTAGCGTATCGCTTTAGTATGTCCAGTTCTTCCCTGGCCGTTCGCTTATCCCATCCGTCAAGTTCAGCCTTGATCGCAGTCACGACGTCCGGGGTGTCCTGAATACGTTGGGCAATTGACAGGCCAAGAGCTCTGGGAATTTCTTGTGAAAACAGCAGAACACCACCGAGATTCTGAACCAGTGGTATGAAATTGCGAATGTAGCTACGCTTCTGGTAACCGGCGGACTTGAACAGTATTGCAACTGCCTTCTCGGCATCATTCTCGATTGTAAGAGGATCCGTCGCATAGGACAGCGCAAGCTGCGCCATCTCGGCGAACGAAATGTCTTTACGCACCAAGTTCTCATCGACCATACGGCGATATAGCTGCTCAAGTTGATCGCCTTTGACAGCAATACCAGCTGGAATCTTTCCCCATTTATCGACGTCGTTGCTTTCTTTAAGCAGCTGTCTATATGCTGAAAGGCGCCTCCATCCTTGGATAAGCTCATACCGACCGTCTCCGGTTGGTTCGACCTGAATTGGGTTGGAAAGGCCTATATCGCCAATTGAAGTTACAAGCTCGTCCAATTCGGGATCTGACACTGCTTGCCGGTCACGGCTCAGCTTTTTTGTATCAATAAGATCCAGTGCGATTACGTCGGTGATAAGCCCTGCGCGCTTGAGACGAACGTGCTCTGAAGCCAATGCATCGTTCTCTGCGCGAATTTGTGCTTCGATTACCGCACGGTCACGGGTCGATTCTGCAGTTTCGACGATCGCAGCGGCCATCGGCCCTCGGCGTTGGTCGATCTTCCCCGCAGGAAAATCCTCGGCCTCATTGTCCGGAATATCTATATCAAAAACCCTTCGTTTGCGGCTCATGAATTGTCCTCCAGTTGTGACCAAGCTTGCAGAACGTGACCCCGGAACTCTTCATACGCTTGATCAAAGGTCGCGCGCGCACGACGCCAAGTTCCGCGGGTCATTTCACGGTAATCAATTTCATATATTGAAGAGAGGAAGCGACCCGATTGCTCGACTGCACGTGTCAATTCGATCGGGTGTTCAGCCATCCGATCGCCAAATACCTGTTTAAATGCACCTAGCATAGCCTGATGCAATTCATTCGAGGGTTCAAAACGGGTCATCAAAAAGCGAATATCGGTGAACGTTTTTGGAAGTGTAATCTTCCCCGTGGGGAAGTTTTCGAATCCATGCGACAGATCCTCAAGCGCTTCAGATAGTTGTCCTATGAAGCTGGTCGTGCTGTCGTATTCCCAGTACCCCGGCCCTGATGGGACATAGAGCATGTCTGCAGCAAAGACGGCGTTCATTGATTGATAGCCAATAGCAGGTGGGCAGTCGAACAGGATGAGGTCATATGCGTCATCCGCCAAGCTGTCCAAGAAGCGGGAAACCGCGCCGAAAAATGTCCACTCAGGATTAAGGTGACGATACTGTGCACTCGCAAATTCCACAAAAGCTGCATTCGCACAGCTAGGGACGATATCAATCGTCGGCCAAGCAGTGGATTTGATGAAATCTGCAGGGCGCAAGGTTCCAAGCCCCATATCTCGAATGGACGATGGAAGTTTTCGGTGGGGCAGGGCGGTACCGGATTCTGCACCCGCGCTCGATGCGTTCATACGATCAGTCTCTCGCTCGAGATCCCTGGCCATAATTCCCCAAACCGTATGATCCTCGCCGACGTCGGACAGACCCATCGAATGTGACAGCGTCGCTTGAGGGTCGAAATCGACGACAAGAACCCGGTAACCGTCTAAGGCCGCAGCATGTGCAAAATGAAGAGCAACTGTCGACTTACCTGCGCCACCTTTAAAGTTCGCGATGGCCGCACGAAAGGCACGCTTCCCGGCGGGGCGCGGAGGCATCAGGGACTTTCTATTTATGCGAACACGGCGGCGCAGTTCATTCACCTCCTCCAGACTAAACCAACGCTGACGTCCGTCTTCTTCAACTTCCCCGAGGGGAAGGTTTGGATCAGCGGCTAGTTTTCCACGAAAGGTCGACTGGTTTATGTTGAAGATCAATTCTGCAACTTCCCAACTGGAAAATCGACGCAGTACCTTTTCGTTCGCGGGACTAAATGTCTGACGACGTATCCATCCCTGCATTTTCAACGACTGAGACTGAAGTCGCGCAAGGTCTTCGTGCGTATACATAGGGAGCCTTATTTTCAGGACGCTAATATTTCACTAGATATCCTTTACGACTTTCGCAAACTCTTGGCAAAAGGGAATCTGTCTTTTTCTTATAAACGGCAAATCAGAGGCAATTTCTGAACTTTACTTAGAAAATACGACTTAAAACAACCTGAACTCGGGGACATTTTTGCGGTATGTCTTAACAAAAGGGGGCATTATGGACGCATTACCGGGTCACACAGGGTGTCCCCATATACCTATATTACCAAAAAATAATTTAAAACTGGTTTGAGATAGAGAACCTTTGAAATCGCTATTGACAGAATCAGGGAACAGGACGCAAATTCCGGAAGAAAGTTGATTTGCGTTGTGTTGGCCCCTGTGCCTAAACGTAAAAATCAAGAGATTGCCAAACGGTGTTCGGAGGTAGGCCGCAGATGACAAATTTTAACGGCCGAGATGCCGCGGCCAAGAAATATGACCTATTGTCAGCTCTATCCGCGCACGGCTTATCCAGCGATAAACATACGCAAAAACTTGTCTTGCGACTAATCTCTTTGATTACAACAAGGTATAATTGGCAACGAAATGAGTTAGCCATGGGACAGCGCGAAATTGCCCGGTTGTGGTGTGTAAATGAGCGCACGGTTAAACGCGAAATGGCAAAATTGCGCGAGTTAGGTTGGATACAGACAAAGCGTCATGGCGTTCGTGGAACCGTATCAGTCCTAAGCCTAAATATTGAGCGTATCCTTCTGGACAGTAAACCATCGTGGCCAAATATAGGTCAGGACTATATCGAACGAATGTCTATAAGCAACGAGAGCAAGACAATCGATAGTCCCAAAATTACCGAAACCCTTCGTTCAGATTTATCATCAACAGATAATAAATGGTCGGCAATGTGCAGTCATTTAAAAAATGAGGATCCTGCAGTTTTCGATGCTTGGTTCGCGCCACTTGAATTGGCTGCATGCGAAAATGAGAAGTTGTCATTGATTGCGCCCTCTAACTTTCATGCCAGTTACGTAAGGACACACTTCCTAACACGGCTTGGCGTAGCAGCAAAAAGGACGACGAAAGATATAAAGCATATATCGCTAATTTCATAAACATTTATGAGCCTTACTTATCCTCTATAGAACATAGGAATGGCTTTAAAACATGAATGTTGTTCCCGTCATTTTCGTACAGAAATTTGAACTCAATGATGCAGAGAACACCGAGCACTTACAAAGAATTAGGACTGGCAAGCCCGTACCCAAGGAGCTAAAACGCCAAGGCTCGGTTCCACTTTGGTTTGGTCCTAAATGAAATTGATGGCAATATTTACGATGCACTAATCATGCTCGACCACATCTTAGCACACACGGAAATTAGCAGCGCCATTGTGAGAAGCTACACCTGATCGACTTTCTTTTATTTGCCGAGATGGCTTGTCCTCCAGCAATGGATTCAAATTTGTACCAACCGTGGAACGATCGCAACTGGTGCCGGTTGGATCATGCCGGCTCCGTTACATTACATAGGTGAACCAAATGCACGATCCGCTTTTTTTCGATAATTGGTTCGGGTTGTTCCGGGTTTTGCTGGTCGGAACGCTGGCTTATGTCGGGTTGATCGTCATGCTGCGTTGTTCGGGCAAGCGCACTCTAAGCAAAATGAACGCATTTGATCTGGTGGTGACCGTTGCACTGGGATCAACTTTGGCGACCGTTCTGCTTAGCGCGACGGTCCCGTTGTTTGAAGGCCTTCTGGCACTAGCATTGTTGATATGTTTGCAATTCGGGATCACTTGGGCGTCGGTCCGCTCTCAGCGGTCCCGCGATCTGATAAAGTCCGAACCGACGTTAATCGTTCATAAAGGACAATACCTGGATCAGGTCATGCGCCGCCAACGCATGACCCAAGAAGAAGTTCTGGCAGCCGTCCGCCAAGCAGGACATTTGGATATCAAGAACGTCCAGTCAGTGGTGCTTGAAACCGACGGATCGCTTTCCGTCGTCGGTAAGGCTTAGGTTCTGACAAGACAGGGGGCGACGAACAGATTGCCACGCCAAGCGCCGCAAACTGTGCGAGCTGCGACGATCATCCATACGATGATCAGAACAACGACAAGTCCTGTTCCGAACAGGGTAATCATGTCCAATGGTAGAAGTGTGCCCAACTTCAATGTTGCAAGCGAATAGACGCCAAGAGGGAAGGTGTAACCCCACCAGCCAAGGTTGAACGGCAGCCCTTCGCGCGAATAACGCAGAGTGACCAGTGTGGCTATTGAAAACCACCACAGGCCGTATCCCCATAATAGCAGTCCGCCAATGACACCAAGACCTGAGGCAACGGCACCCAGTTGTCCAAGATCGTTAATGCTGAAAATTGCGGGGGCATCCTGCCCAAGGGTCATCAACCCAAGCGCGCCAGTACCGATGGGTCCAAGTGCTAACCAACTGGTCGATGCCATGGAAATATGGGGCAGCTTATGGATGGCCAGACGCAGCACCAGAACGACGATCACGCTAAGGGCAATAGGCACCGAAAGGGCCCAGAGGACATATGAGGTGATAAGAACGACCAACTGCGCATGCGGGTCTGCCATATGCGGGGCCAGCAAGCCACCGGATGCAGCTGCCACCTCAGCTGCCACCATCGGCAACAACCAGACAGCGGTCATTTGGTCAATCGAATGGGTTTGGCGCGTGAACATCAGATAAGGAATAGCGATCCCGCATATTACCGACATTGCAACATCGATCCACCAGAGTGTCGTTGCGATCTCAACCGCGATGCCGCCCATGTGGGGAAGCCCAAAAACCAGAAAACCGTTGATGATTGTGGCAAGTCCCATCGGGATGCAGCCAAAGAACATCGAAACGACCGAATGCCCGAAGACCTGGCTGGCCTGATCAAAAAACATGACCCAACGCGCAGCATATAGCACCGAGAATGTCACGAATAGCACGATGTTCAACAGCCAGATGTAATAACCGATCTGAACCAGCGGGCCTGGAAACTGGGCCAGTGCCAATGCAAGGACACCTGTTCCCATCGTCATAGCGAACCAGTTCGGGGTGAACTGGCGGATCACCTCGCGGGTGCTGGACAACTGTGAAAGGGGCGTAAGCCCTGATGTAATCGCGCGCATTTTCTGGAATGACATATTTTTATCTCCTGTACGGGGACAGATAGAGCTTTCGTCATTAAGTGATCAAACATATTAAAATTGTAGAATCGTTCGTTTTTGTAAATGAATTTTAGGATTCAGAAACACTGTTATGACACTTGAACAATTGCGGATTTTTATCGCTGTCGCCGAACGGCAGCATGTGACCCAAGCTGCCCACGCCCTGAACCTGACGCAATCCGCGACAAGCGCCGCCTTGGCAGCATTGCAGGATCGCCATGACGTCCGGCTGTTTGATCGGGTCGGGCGTGGTATAGAACTGACCGGGCTTGGTCGGGATTTCCTGGCGGAAGCCCGCGCAGTTGTTGCCCGTGCAGCCGAGGCCGAGGCTTTTCTCAATACCTCGACCGGCTTGCACCACGGAAGCCTTTGTCTGGTGGCCAGCCAAACGGTCGCTAACTATTGGTTACCTTCCCGCATGCACAGGTTCCACGCAACCTATCCAGGGATCCAGCTGACATTGCAGATATTGAATACCGAAGCTGCATGCGTGGCACTGTCCGAGGGCAAAGCAGATCTGGCTTTTGTAGAGGATATTCCAGCGGCGCCGAACCTGTCATTGATGTGGGCGGCCACCGACCAGATGGTTCTGGTGTCGCATCCGCAAAATATTCCCCGTGACATCAGAAATGCCCGTTGGATCATGCGGGAACAGGGGTCAGGAACGCGACGCATCCTGGAACAGGCGCTGGATAAGGCCAAGTTCGATTGTGCCACGCTGGACATAGCACTGGTTTTACCCTCGAACGAAGCTGTCCGTGCAGCAGCCGAAGCGGGTGCCGGCATCGCCGCCCTGTCTTATCTTGTCGTCGCAGATTCCCTTACCGCAAACCGGTTGGTGCAATTGCCCTTCGCTTTGCCTGCCAGACAATTCTCCATTCTGCGACCGACCCAACGACATATCAGCCGCGCAGCCCAAGCGTTTCTGGATACGTCTAACGGAGGAACAGGGCAGGGCGATCTTTGATTTACCTGCGAATCACCGATCGAAATCACATGGCGTGCCAGAAATTTCGGATTGCTAAATTCAAACTGCGGAAGATCATCATTGGTCGCTAACAACCTAAAGGATATGCCGCGATATAGATTTACATAGTCGTTGGTATATGTATGCGCCAATTACGCATAGTTCCGCGCGTTCAAAGTTGACCGGTGTCAAATTTAGACGGTTTACCACCATCAATGGCTCGATGGTGAGATCGTCTGTAAGCCACTTGAAAGGCGCATATCGGCGCTTTCTCAAGGCGTTCTCACACCAAATTTTGGAAGTGAGATTATGCCCTATACTGGACCGATTTACCTCTCTGGTGATATGACCGCATTGACGTCAACCCAGCCGGATCCCCCTCAGGGACTGAATAGGGGCGGTGATGGCTTTGGAATGGTTGTCAAGAACGCCGCTGCACTTGGTGACTCATCGACAATCTATCGGCTTACCTGGACCGGTAACGTCAACAATCCGGATACGACGGATGAATTCTCGAACGGGCAACAGTGGACACTATCCGTCTATAATCCTGCCACCGATACCGGCGATCAAGACCCCGAAAACGGGCAGGATGGATGGACCGTTGTCTATGACAGGCTTGTCCCGAAAGGTGATCTGGTGTCCGGACTGGGCGACGGCGATGAATATACTGTATTCGAAATTCAGGGCGTCAGCCCGTCGGGTCAGCATCTGTTGTATGACATCAACGGCGGGCTCAGCACGATACCGACGACGCTGACCTATCTTGAGACCGATGAAAACGGGGATCCGAACGTCGGCGACAATGACGGAAAACTGGATTTCAGTGACACGACTGCCTCCTACACCGTTATTTTTCCTTGCTTTGTCCGTGGTACAATGATCGACACCGCCGATGGTCCCTGCTTGGTCGAGGAACTGCCTGTCGGTGGGCTGGTCAAAACTGCCGACAATGGTCTGCAGCCTATTCGTTGGATCGGTTCGCGCAAATTGCCCGCCGATATTTTGGCGAAAAACGAAAAAATGCGGCCTATCCGGATTCGCAAGCATGCTTTGGGCGCAGATATACCGTCGCAGGATCTTCTGGTATCGCCCCAGCACCGCGTTCTGGTCCGGTCGCGCATTGCGCAGAAAATGTTTAACACCGACGAAATTCTTGTCGCGGCAAAACATCTTTGCCAGATCGAAGGCATTGACGTTGTAGATAACGATATGGGCGTCGAATATTTCCACGTCCTGTTTGACCGCCACGAGGTTATCAACTCGAACGGCGCGCAGACCGAGTCCCTGTATACAGGCCCCGAGGCGATTAACTCGTTGAGTACTGCCGCACGTGAAGAGATCTTCGAAATTTTCCCCGAACTTCTGGACAGGGACTATACACCCATGTCGGCGCGCTATCTGGCCTCTGGCCGCACAAGCCGCAAACTGGCCGTGCGCCACATTCAGAATGCCAAAGCGCTTGTCAGCTAATAGTTCAACAAGCGTTGCCATATTCAGCCACGATTTGGCAACGCTGCTGAGGATTTAGATCGGACGGGCGGATAGTGATGTGTTATCTGAACGTCTACTCTATTGACTGCGACTGTCAGTTTCCAATAGTGTTTTGAACAGTATATTCATTCTAAACAATACGCGGAAATCGAACGCACTCTGTTGAAATTATTAAGCAAATATTTATTAAGATATCAGTGTCATTAGCCCACCAACGTCAAATCAAGAAGCTTCCTTTGTTGACGGCTAATTGGTCGCGCGCACGGGTGACAAGTCGTAAAAACGGTTACTCTCGGTATGGCAATTAGGGCCCGTGGACAATCATACTTCCCATAGGTTTTGATTTCTGATTCAAATCTCCCAAACGGAGGTTGGGATGAACGAGCAGCGCTTTGTGGTGACGGATCGTGTGT
>NZ_QQVY01000002.1:116459-382780 GCF_003590715.1 Paracoccus sp. JM45 | reverse complement strand
ACCTTCGCCTTGAACTACGCAGAATAGCGCTTTCGTTTCGTCATCTCAGGTCAGTCCTTCGTCAATCGCTAAAGCTTAGCAACTGGTCCGAATTCCTGCGACCACCTCTTACGTTGGCTGGTCCAAGGCGACCGACCGCGACGCCTATCTGCGCAAGCTGAACGACGGCGATCTGATCATGATCTACGGTGCCAGCACCTCCGAGACCGACAAGGCCGAACGTTCCTACGTTCTGGGCTTCCTCGAAATCGAAGCGCGCCCGATCCGCGATGAGGACAAAGCATCGGACGTCGGCATGGCGCGTAAACGCGAGCGAGGTTGGTTGGGCCGATGGAGCCACGCCATTCCAGTGCGCCGCGCATGGCGTACCGAGGAGAAGCTGCTGATCAGCCAGATCGCCTATCGCTCTTATCGCGCTGAGGCTGGGCAGGCGCTGGCCGTTCACGGAGCGGACCTAGATGACGACGAGATCGAACAGGCCCTGAAGATCAAGGTTCGGGAGGTCAATGTCTTCGGTGACCCCCCGGTGGAAACGCAGCAGGCAGAAGCGGTCCCGTTTAGCAACGTATTCAAACCGTCTCGGGCTTTTCCTGGCAGCCACGGCGAGCGCACAGCCACCTATCAGGATGGCGAGACCTACGTCTACCTCGCTGTTTTTGACGGCGACGGGCATGCCCTTCTCGATCGGCAGAGAGAGTTCGGAGACAAGGCTGTTGCCATGAAAATCGGTGTTTCGAACGACGTAAAGCGTCGACTGTCGGAATTGAACGAGGGCATTCCCCCAGCCGCCCGCGGCAAATGGACGATCAGCATGATCTCTCAGGCCTTCACCAACAAGGAATCAGCTGCAACGAGCGAAGCGATCTTCAAGCAACATGCGGTACCTCGACTGGAGAGCTTGGGCCGAGAGTTCTTCTGGGGCAGGCTCGACGACGCTAATTCCGTCTTTTGTTCACTGCCCGGCATGGCACGTTTTTCGAGAAAGTAAGGTGTCGTCTTCCTGTGATGTCGTGCTGGTAGGCAACCTTCTTCCACCGCAGCAAGCTAAATGTGCCATGCACGTCGGTGCGCTCTGGTTGGCAAATATATTAAAGCCGCTTGGTCGTGCTTCGGATCCTTATGAAATGTCGTTTCCGAAATCGGTATTTACGTTCTGTGCTAAGCATCAACGTCCGCAATGGGAGTTGGACCGGCCATCCGCTGCGGCGTGTTGCGAAGGTCGGCTCTGGGCCTTGAAGACTACCTCACCGAATGGCTGAAACGTCCCGCACAAAGGGCTCTCATGCACGACGTAGCAAAAGGACGCTTTTGTCACGCCTCGTTCGGGCAGAGGCAGTTTCTTTGACCAAAAAGGAAGAACTATCTGGTGCTTTTCATCGGTGTAAAACGACAAGCTACTTTTCCATTCAGATGACGTGATATCAGATACTTATGCTGTTTTCCGTCAATGAACCTTTCCCTTCTCGCCAAGGTAATATTCTTCGTTTTAATAGCGAAGGTGATCCATCGGTGATTGATGGATGCACCGGCGAACACGGCGGATAGCCGACCTTCGCCGCGTTCCGCACCGATATCCGCTATGCGGACAAAGTGAGCTTTCGCTGCGGCTACTACAATGACAGCTTCCGATTGTGCTATTCTGTCATCGACACGGTGATCCCACCATCAACGCCGAACTACTTGGAGGAAAGCCTCAATATGATAGCTTACGTCACCGTTGGAGCAGACGACATCGCGAAGGCAGAGCGCTTCTACTCGGCGTTCCTCCCAGCTCTGGGCTACGGGCTCGAAGAGTATCAAGGAGACCTGAGCTACATCTTGCCTACAGTGCCAGGTCAGCCCCCCGTTCAGCCAGATTTCTACGTCAAATCCCCCTTCAATGGGCAATCTGCGTCGGCTGGGAACGGCGTCATGGTCGCGTTTCAGGCGCGATCACAAAGCCAGGTTCGTGACCTTCATGGCGCAGCGCTGGCCGCAGGCGGCTCCGACGATGGGCAGCCTGGTTTTCGTCCGTTATACGGCCCCCACTTTTATGTAGGCTATCTTCGTGACCCGCACGGCAACAAGATCGCGCTGTTCTCCAGTGACCCGAATGAACCTGGGCGCGATGAATTACACGGAAGCTGACATTCGCCCCACGCGCAGCATTAGCAAACTTTGGGCTCTAAGCGGGCAATCGCTGCGCGGCGCTCGAAGGTCCGCTATGGGCCGAAAGCATCATGCTAGTTTGCATGGGACATCGGTCCATTTTCCGCAACGCCGCATGATTGCTGCGACCCCTTGGCCTCAATTCTTACATGCCGTCTGAACATCGGCCTTGTATGCAAAAGAGGTCCTCAGGCCGGTTGAGGAAATTCAAACTGGCGAAAAAGGAAGAATAGTTGTCGAAAAAGGACAAGTATAGTGACGAATTACAAATATTGTAAAACGACAAGCTACTTTGCCTTTCTGATGACGTGATATCAGATACTTATGCTGTTTTCTGTCAATGAACCTTTCCCTTCTCGCCAAGGTGATATTCTTCGTTTTAATAGAGGAGGTGATCCATCGGTGATTGATGGATGCACCGATGAACAAGGCGGGCGGGAAGCGGCCTACCGGCGATGCAACGAACCAGTGGCTCAGAACGCCGAAACTGCCATTCTGCCTCGGAACAGTGTTACGAACGTCTGACATAAGCGAAAGGCGGTTTCCCCCAAATCGACCCGGCGACTGACGGCCGGGGCGGATAAGGGGTATGATGCTGCTTAGTTCGTCTCCGACCCCAGGAAGGCCTGCGCCCCCCCCACATGTCGCGCAGAAATTACGATACTCAGCGATCGACAGGCGCACGACCCGACATCAGGGATACGCCTTATCGATCAAGTCTTGAAAGCGGATCAAGGAGGCCTTCGGCCGGGCCAAGACAGGCGGCGGCATGGCGCAAACTGTATATTGCAAAGTCGAACGGGTGCGATCCCACTTCATTTTGACGATGGCCGCCAATAACCTGGCCCGACTACCCAGATCGCTGAGGGCATGAAGCCAGAGGCGACTGCATGGGGGTGAAAATCTCGGCCCCCTGTTGACCAGCGAAGGTTGCATTCACCAGATCGGCAGAACAACGTTCCCGAGCGTCGACTATTTCAGCAGCCTGCTAGGTTCGATCTGCGTCAAATAGTGTAGGTCCTACAACGAACGATTTTGGTAGGCACTAGACCCGAAAGGACGCGCATCAGGCTTTCTCGTCACTTAAGTGAAAATTTCATGACCCCAGGTAGCCATCGATGGTTTGCTGCAGTCTTCGTGAAATCGTATCTGCAGAAACACCTAGGAGCTTTGCAGTCTTGCGAGTGCTACGTTGACCAGCCCCAATATAAGTGGCGCGAACACAATCGTTCGAGATGTTGCGACAGTGGTTTCCCGATGCCACTTTGCCAAAAACTGGTTGAACAATTGCTGAGATAAATAAGCGACGCTTGTGAAAAATAGCCGCAATGTACCGGATCGTCATGCCTGCAGCATATTGCTCAATAATAAGTTGCTCTGGTTTCAAGCCCTCGCTCGCCGCCAGAGCGTATGCGTTGCGCGGATCCTTTTTCAAGAGCTCTGACATTCGCCTTGCTCGCTGATCGCTTTGATACGTCTTCCCGCCAGGAAGAAGCAATTCTGGAGCGATTTCGGGCAGAGCAGGATAGAGCGGATGGGGCAGGAGATAATGCAGGTTTGGCTGACTTCGGCAGTATTTAGTAAACAACTCGGCTGACGGCGGAATTCCTACCATTTCCCCTCCTAGATGCTATGGCTCACCGCGGGTCCAAATCTGACAACCACATGATATATCTTACTTTATTACGTTGATTGCATGATTCGTATATGTTATCTTTTCACTACTATCGGTTCTCCACTACACCAGATGTTGGGAATTCGGATGCGCTTGGACATAGAACGCCACGACGAAGTGAAACGTAAGTTGCGTGTGCTGCGCGTGACCTTTGTCGACATAGCTGCCGAGCTAGGATGCAGATCAAGCTTTGTGACTATGGTCAGTCAAGGACATCGACGTTCAGAACGGATCGAAAAAGCTATTGCGGACCATCTGAAGCTAAATCCAAGAGAAATCTGGCCTGACCGTTATCCTGCAAAGTAGAAAGGAGTGTGATCATGACCGTTTAATAAAAAATGACCTCGAAAGCTTGCGCTCCCGAGGTCGGATCACGATTGGTACTCGTCCTCCGATCTTTATGCGACAGCTTCAAAAAGTCAAGGCAGCGCACCGCTTCAAGCGGCGCCTGATCCATGTTTCATGTCAAAGGAGGCACGCCCTTGGGTGATCGGTCGTGAGCGACCGGTCGCCGGGCTGACACATCATGATCAATAACAAAATCGACATTTACGAACCGCCATCTCGCAGTCTTTCTGCACGAATGCCGCCGGCGCGGTCACGTGGCAGCAGTCGGGGGCTGATTACAGCTCATCTTCCGGAAGATTCGGGACCACGGCACTTTGTGTTTGAGAGCAAGCTGGAGCAAAAGGTATTCTACTTGCTCTCTGGGCGTAGTGACATCGTCAATATCCATGAGCAATCAGCCCCCATTTCCTACCGAAGTCGCCAAGGCTGCCTAAAAAAGCATTTCCCAGACTTCTTGGTAACACAGCGATGCGGGACCAGATTGGCGATAGCAGTAAAACCTCATCGTCTCGTCGAACGTACCTGCTTTCGTGACGAACTTGCCCTCATTCGCATAGATATGCCTCTTAGCTATGCGAAGGAACTGGTTCTTATTACCGAACAGAGCTTTGCACCTTGCGAGGCTAGAAATGCAGAACGGTTCCATGAATTTCGTCGACATACAGATCCGGAAGCCGACGCAAAAATTTTAGACCTTTTGGCAAATTTGAATACGGACATCACCATTGCTTCTTTAGTCGCGTCCAGCGGGCTAGAGGGACGCGGTTTTCGTGCGATTTTCCGGGCTGTCTACATGGGACTAGCGAGTACGATCGGTAAAGTGGACATCCGTCCCTCGACGGTTATCCATGCGGAGGTTGGCAAATGACTGTCCGTTTCCGCCTTTCTCCAACCGATTGCGTCTGCATCTCGGGTGTTAAGCACAGAGTTCAGTCTCAGTGCTCATCCGGAATTATTTTGGAACGCATTGAAGACCCAAATATTAGCCGATCATACACACATAGCGAAATTATAGACCTTCTTGCCGCGCCAGATGTAGCCTTTTTGCGCGGGGAATTCACCGCATCTTCGGCAGCACGTCGTCTTCGCGGTGATACCCGATACTTATCATCTCTACCGGCGAAACACAGCGAGCGGCTACTGTGGCAGGCTGCATGGGTAGAGTTGTTTTTATTTGCCGAACGACAGGGTGAAGTGAAGAGAACGGAAAGGTCTGTAATTAAAAGCCTTCCGTCTATGACCAACCGCATCAACGATGAAGATTACCGCCGGCAGTATTTTGGGAAACAGCGGCGCGTAGGTTTCGAACTGAAATCGCGACAAGCACCTTGTCCGAAATCACTGCTCTCATGGGTAAGGCAGTACGAGAGATACGGAGGAACACCGTTGGCGCTGATGCGCAAACAGCGCTCTCCATCGAGTTATTACATTCATTTCCAGCAGGAAGAAAAGGAACTCCTCACAGAATGCGTTGCAAACTATCTGGATCTCAGGCGGCCGACAAAAACGAAAATCGCTAGTGATACGCGCCAGATATTTACAGAGTGCAATATCGAACGGGTGCTACACGGCAAACGGCCCCTCAAAATTCCTTCTATCCGGACCGTGGAAAGGCGCATTGGACAGTTGGATCCGTTCGAGATTACCGTGCAGCGTCACGGTATCGAATACGCGAAGCACAAGTTTAGTTTTTATGAAAACGGAATCCTTGCTGAGCATCCGATGCAGCGGATCGAGATGGACGACTGGGAAATTGATCTCATGTCGCTTCTTGGCGAAAGCGGTGCGCTTGATCGTTTTTCTTCAGAAGAGCGGGCACGTTTGGATGTCGGGCGTCGATGGCTCTGTCTTGCGATCGATTGTGCGACCCGATGCATTGTCGCATTTCGCCTGACTGAAAAGCCTGAGACGGAAAACGCGCTGGCGGTGCTGCATCTGATCACCCAAGACAAGACCCCCATTTCGCAAGCCGCAAATTGCTCTTCGCCTTGGAATCAATATGGTGGTATCGGCACCGTCGTCACCGATCAGGGTGTAACTCTTACTGCAAAATTAATTCGGATGGCAGTCAGCGATTTGGGTGGTACCTATGAGGCTCCCGCTGCTGGGCAGCCGAAGTTGCGAGCTCGGGTCGAAAGGATCTTTAGAACATTGGGTCAGCAGCTCGCTCCAATGCTGACCGGACGAACCTTTGGCAACCCAAGAGAACGAGGCGATTACCCGTCGGAAAAACTTGCCGCACTGACAGATGATGATTTGGCGCAAATCATCACTCTCTTTATCGTCGATATTTACCACAAATCACCGCATGCAGGATTGGGCGGGGAAACCCCAGAAAATGCTTGGAAGCGGCTTGCTTCCGAACAAGGGGTCACGCTACCGCCGGATGCCAACAACCGACGAGCGGTGTTTGGGCTCGAACTCGAGCGAAAACTATCCCGCCATGGCGTTCGCGTGTTTGGGATAAACTACACCAGCACCAAGCTACAAGAAATGCTTCTTCACAGCAGACAGCGGGATGTGAAAATTCGTGTCGACCCACTTTCTCTGACATATATTTCGGTTTGGATCGGCAACAAATGGTATACTGCTGAAGCTGTGAACCAAGCGGTATGGGCGCTGTCTCTTGAAGAATGGCAATCGATTGTTCGAAATTTGCGGACCAGCTTCAAGGACCAAGCCCAACTCTCCGTGCAGGACATTTGGGATGCTCGTCAAAAGATCAAGACAATTGACACGCGCGCACAGGCGCTCAGAAGAATTATGCCAAATCAGTTGTCCACGGCTGATCTGGAACGTGCCGAACGCCATTTATTCATGGGCATTAGCATCGGGCCTGAAGGAACATGCGCGAGTGGTGCTCCAGCCGTCGGCACAGGTGATCTGCTGAATGATGTGATTCATTCGCAAGTATCGATATCGCCGACTGATCATTGCAATGACAATGACACTCGCATTGATCCCAGTACAGATCCTTCGCCTAGCTGGAGGGTTTCACGTGACTGACACTGGTCAAAGCATTGCACGGAGTATGCTGATGCTCAGAACGCATTTCGCGCACCACCCGATTTATGAACAACTAGAAGGACAGTTTGAACGCCTTCTGAGCAATCGACGAGTAGAGGTCGATATTGGAAAAGCGCGCGAAGCACGTGCTATAGCCCTGATCGGAGCTTCAGGAAGCGGAAAGTCCACTGCTATAAATCGTCTTTTGACCAAGACACCTGATCTAATCCTGCCCGAAGAGGGACAAGATTATTGCGACATCGTCAGCCTAATAATTCCATCACCCGCAACACTAAAATCTGTGGGACGAGCTATCCTTGAAGCACTTGGCCGTCCCCTGCGGCGAGAACGTACCACCGACGCGATCTGGGAACTTGTGAAGGCTTTTCTCCAAGAGCGGAAAGTCCTCTTTTTACATCTTGACGAAGCGCAGGATATTGCCAGGCATCAGACGCCAAAAGAAATGCAGTCGGTGATCAACACTTTAAAATCACTTATGCAATCTCCAAGCTGGCCCGTTGGCCTTATTTTATCTGGGACGCCAGGATTGAAGGATCTTCTCAACTATGACCCGCAGTTGGCGAGGCGGGTCTTTCCGATAGAGCTTCCGCGTCTCAGCCCTTTGGGTGATATAAGCGAGGTTCGAACTTTAGTTGGCTTCTATTCGAAAGAAGTGGGTATTCCTTGGGGTCCAGAGACAATAGCATCAGATGTCGCGACTCGACTGGTTCACGCTGCAGACAGGGAATTTGGCCTGCTGATCGAAATAACAATCGATGGCATTGAGGAAGCGTTGCACTCAGGTGCGTCAAGCCTCGCGATCGAACATTTTGCTATGGCCTTTTCGAGACGCTCTGGTTGCATCGCCGGACTCAATCCTTTCCTCGCGGATGATTTCGAACGTATTGATGTCCGAAAGCTGCTTGGTCGGGAAGGTGAGGAATGACCCGCCTTGCATTAACCCTGCCACTCTCCGCCCGTGAATACCCAGTAGCGTATTTTTCGCGACTAGCCCGGCGCAATCTTGCAGGGTCTGTTTGCCAGTTTGCAGAAGATCTCGGTATTGATCTTGATGCGCTGGCTCGCGGCGATGATATCTCTTTAAACCAATTGCGTGAATTGGCAGGTCTTGGCTCGGAAACCTTCGAATTCACGACGATCAAGGTAGTGAGTTCGAAAGAGTTTTTTGTCGGCAAGCAAGTGCTGCATCGACAAGCTCTAACACGTACAAACCTATATGTCTGTCCTTGTTGCCTCAAGGAAGATCATGCGGGTCAGGACCCGAAATGGCACCCGACACACCAGTTACATTGGCAACTTAGACATGTAGCAGCCTGTGACCGGCATGCGGTTCGGCTCATTACCTTGCCCCAGAAGAATGAACCGGTGAACTATCGCGATGTCACTGCAAGAATCGTCGCTGATTGGGATAAAATAACCCATCCGGCGAGTAGCAGCGAGGCCTATCCTGCGACCAGTATGGAAGCCTATCTCTCCCATCGGCTCTATCGTCTCATGAGCGACGACTGGGTAGACCAGATTGAAATTTCGACTTTATGCAAAGCGGCTGAGCTCCTTGGAAGCCTTATTAAGCATGGTAAGCAACGCCGGTTTCTTACCCTGACAAATGAGCAGCGAAGACAGGCAGCTGAAGTTGGTTTCATTATTTTGGCTGAAGGCCCCGCACACTTGATCAACACACTGGAGGAATTGCGTCGAAGTGACCCTGAAATGGTTGGCAATCAGCCACATCCACAGTTTGGAGAGTTCCAAAGATTTCTTGCCAACTCAAGAAAAATCCTAAGCACGAATACTGTGCCGATCACAGAGGTAGTAAGGGAGTACTTTATCGAGTGTTTCCCGTTCAAAAGCGGATCTGTCGTATTGGGAAAGGTGCTGCCTGAACGAAAACTGCATTCGTTGAATTCCGCGTGCATCCGAGTCAAGAAGCGCCTTGAATTTTTCAAGGACATGCTCGTCGCGCATGGGTTAGCAACACAAGGCGCGGCTGGTCAGGTGATACTGTCTGGCCCCTTGACTGTAGAAGTTGTCGAAGGGCTGCGACGTCAAAAAGACAGTCTGCTGTTTGAAGCCGAGACAGCCAAACAGTTGGGTATTACAGTCGAATCGTTTCGAAAACTCGCTGCTGCGCGCCTTTTGCTCCCGCGAACAGACCAGAGTCATAAGAAAAGGAAGTATTGCGATTACTTGGTCGACGACGTCGATGCCTTCAAAGAAGCACTTTGCGGCAACCTTCCTACGCTTCGTTCACCTCTGCAAAATAATGACTGGGGCCAGATCTCAAAGGTTCCTGTTCGAGTAAACAGCAACCTGGCAGAGATCGTTGAGATCATTTTAAAGGGGAAAATCAAGCCGAAAGGATTGCTGAACGGCAAATATCGGCTGGATCATCTGGTTATCTCTGTTTCCGAGCTTCGCGCTGCTCTGCCAAAAACCGAGAACCCAGGGCTACCCCGGATTGCTGCTTTCCTGCATCTCGGAGTCTCCAACACGACGCTCAACTGGCTGCTGGAAAATGATTATCTTTCGTCAGTCAGAGCTTTCAATTCTGATAGCCGCTATATGATCGAAATGATCACTTGGAAATCTATGGTCGCTTTCCAAAAAAAATATATTACGCTTGCCCACATATCCCGTGGAACGGGAATAGTACCTGGCGTAATCTACAACAGGTTAAAGAACCGAGGGATTACACCATACATTGATAAAAAGAGCCTCAGCAAATTCTATCGTCGAGCTGATGTTCAGAAGCCTCAGATTTACCTTCTGCCAGTTAAGCCAAGGCCTAAATCTGGACAAACATGGTCCAAGCTGCTGCCAGAAGAAAAAGCTTTAGCTGAAGTTGCCATTCTGAAAAGATCCCGTTCGCGACCCGCTCTGGGGCAGGCCCGCTTGTCTCAAGAACTCCGGAACGAAGGTATTAATATTTCAAGCCAGTGCGTCAGGGTAATTTGGAAGCGCCATGACCTAACGACCATTGAAAAGCGGAAGAAGACGAATTTGCCGTGACCGGTTCACTGGTTCATGTGACCGATCAAGACGTTCCAAGTTTTTGACTGCATCTTGTAGAAAGGGCGGATTGCAGACCTTCGCTGCGGGCGCGAATTTCTAAAAAGCATCCGCAACGCCAGTCATTGATGCGGAAAAACGACGAGCATGCCGTCTTGTTAAAAGCAGGCATAGCGCCTGACGGCTGAAACCTAAAAAGAAGGGGGCCCCCTTCTTTTATTATTCGGCTGCTCTTGGCTGGTTTCCCTTTCACTGAGCTAGCTCAGACCAGACCACCGTTGGCACGTAAGGTTTGACCGTTGATCCAAGTGCCATCTGGACCAGCAAGGAACGCCACAGCGTTGGCGATATCTTCTGGTGTGGCAAGGCGCTCCATCGGCGACATCATCTTCAGTTTATTGATAAACTCATCGGACTTTCCGTCCAGAAATAGCTCGGTAGAGGTCGGGCCGGGGGCGACGGAGTTCACGGTGATAGTGCGGCCTCGCATCTCTTTGGCCATGATGCCGGTCATCGTCTCAATCGCGGCTTTGATGCCCGCATAGACACTGTATGTCTCCAGCTTGAGCCCGACGACCGAGGTGGACAGGTTCACGATGCTGCCGCCGTCACGCAGGCGCGTGGCGGCCTCGCGCATGGTGTTGAACGTGCCTTTAAGGTTTATAGCGACCTGACTGTCGAAAAGATCGTCGTCGCTATCGACGATCTTTGCCAGCTTCATGATGCCTGCATTGTTCACCAAAACGTCTATGCCGCCAAATGTTGTCTCGGCGCTGTCAAATAGATGTTTCACAGCCGATACGTCAGAGACATCTGCTTTGATTGCCATCGCACGCCCTCCAGCAGCTTCGATTTTTGCCACCACTTCCAAGGCCGCCATTTCGCTCCCAGAATAGTTGACGACCACGTTAAAGCTATCGCGGGCAAGCCTCGCCGCGATCGCTGCGCCTATTCCGCGCGATGCGCCGGTTACAATGGCTGTTTTTTGTTTCGTCTCTGTCATGATGCTTCCTTTGGCGGGCATAGGGCGGTTGTCTGAAAACGTGTTTTTCCTCATTTGGCAGGCACAGCAGCTGTTGCGGGCTTATCGCGCCGCCCCTTCTTTTCGCCAAACATCAACATGGCGGGTGTCGCGATCAGCGTCAAAACTGTGGCAATCCCCAAGCTGTTCATGAAAAACAGCTATTCGAATAGGCGTTGTTGCGCAACTCGTGCCTGAGACGTGACTGCCCCTTACCCCTATGACGTTAGGCCACGCGAACGATCTCGGCGGTGCCGAGGGTGTTGAAGCGGTTCATGAGGGCTATGCGGATGTGTATTTCGGCGGTCTGGCGGTCGGGATCTCTGGCCATGATGCGCTCACCGAAGGCCTTTAGGCAGCGCATCCTCGCCTCGATGCGGCTGCGGGCGTGGTATCCGGTCCAGCGCTTCCAGAACGCCCTGCCATAATGTCGGGTTGCGCGCAGTGTTTCGTTTCGGGCGCGCGCGGCCGGGCAATCGTCTTTCCACAGCCGCCCGTTCTTGCGGATCGGAATGATTGGGTTGGCCGCTCGCGCGAGGATGGCGGTGTGGCAGCGGCGCGTGTCATAGGCGCCATCGGCGGTCACCGTGCCGATCTGCTCGTCCGTCGGGATCTGTCCCAGCAGGTCCGGCAGCACAGGGCTGTCGCCGTCACGGCTTGTGGTGAATTCCACGGCGCGGATGTCGGATGTGGCCGGGTCCATGGCCAGATGCACCTTGCGCCATTGGCGCCGCCCCTGCACCCCATGCTTGCGGGCCTGCCATTCGCCATCGCCGAGGAACTTGATCCCGGTGCTGTCCACCAACAGGTTCAGCGGCCCGTCGGAGCGGCGATAGGGGATCTGCACGGCC
Organism: Paracoccus sp. JM45; assembly: GCF_003590715.1. Taxonomy (GTDB): domain Bacteria; phylum Pseudomonadota; class Alphaproteobacteria; order Rhodobacterales; family Rhodobacteraceae; genus Paracoccus. The sequence goes on along the minus strand of NZ_QQVY01000002.1, from coordinate 370,701 downwards.
AGCGTCTTCTGCCTGCGGCACAGGGTGGAAAAGTCGGGCACCGGCCAGTCCAGCCCCGCCAGTTTCAGCAGGCTGGCCACCATCCCTGCGGTCTGGCGCAACGGCAGCTTGAACAGCACCTTAATCGACAGGCAGAACTGCACGGCCGCATCGGAAAATGTAGGCGGGCGCCCGGGCCGACCGCCACGCGGCGCGCGCCAGGTCATGTCCTTGTCGACCCAGATCAGCAGGGCCCCCCGCTTCCGCAGCGATGCGTTGTAGCTGGACCAGTTCGTGGTGCGGTAGCGGGCGGGTGATGGTTTGCTCATCAGGCGCCTCTAACGGTATGGATTCACGAAGTGAATCCTTCATCGTCGGAGTTGCGCAACAACGCCGCGGCGAAGCGATGACAATGACCAAAAAATTGCACAGCGTTACATAACATAGCTTATTGGAGTGTATGAACTAGAGGGGGGACGCGCTATCCTGAAATGCGACTTTCTGTGCTCAACAATGGGTTGAGCCATGAAAGGATCATAGAATGAAGGTTCGGTTCTCTCACCTTTCCCTTTCCGAGCGCCGCAAGATCGAGCGCTGGCGGCAGATGAAGCTGAGCCCTGACGAGATGGCGCGCAGGCTTGGCCGGCACCGCTCGACGATCTTCCGCGAGCTGCGGCGCAATCACTTCCATGACGGCGAGATCCCGAAGCTCAGCGGCTATTGGTGCGTCGTAGCGCAAAGCTATTCGGATGGACGACGGACCCGGCAGCGCAAGCTGGTGCGTGATCCCGGGCTCCGTGACCAAGTCGAGCGCTGCCTGAGGTCCGGCTGGACCCCCGAGCAGATTGCCGGCCGGATGCGATATGAGAGTGCCCCGCGCCGGGTCTGCCAAGAGACGATCTATCAGCACATCTATTCCGAGGACGGTCGTCGAGGTGAGCTGTGGCGCCACCTGCCCTCTGGCCGCCGGCGCCGTCGGGGCTACCGGCTTCGCAAGCGCCCGCCACCGAGATTTGCGCCTGAACTCAGCATCTTGTTCCGCCCGGACATCATCGCGCATCGCAAGCAGTTCGGTCACTGGGAGGCTGACCTGGTGCTGTTCCGGCAGAAGTACGGGCCGGCCAATGTCACCACCATGATCGAGCGCACAAGTCGCTTCCTGGTCGCGTTGAAGAACACCGAAAAGCGCACCAAGCCGATCATGGCGCAGATCGCCCAAGCATTGACGCCCCTGCCCCGGCATGCCTGCCGATCGATCACCTTTGACCGTGGTTCCGAGTTCATCGATTGGCCGCATCTGCAGGCGGAGGTGGGCGCCCAAACCTGGTTCTGCGAGGCGCAGTCACCGTGGCAGAAAGGCGCCGTCGAGAACGCCAACAAGCGTCTCAGACGATGGCTCTGCCGCGACACCGATCCGAACACGCTTTCCCAGGAGGAGCTCCGTCAGCTCTGCGCGGGCCTCAATGCTACGCCGCGCAAGTGCCTCGGCTTCCGAACGCCTGCCGAGGTGTTCAAGGCTAACATACCCGGACGCGGCTACAGACGGGAGAAACTCTCCCGGCAACCATTGTCGCATTTGGGCTAGCGCTTCCAGGGTGGGGTCTACGGACGTTTCCGGGGACAGACAGAAATATAACAACAAATTGAGATATTTGATTTAATAAATTCCCTGTTTGTGAAGACGCACCAGTGAGCAGTACTCATCCAAAGGGCAACTCTTGGAAGCTCAGGTCCCAGACCCGAACATTCTCATCCCCTGCGGCGGGAGCCGCAAAGGCTGCGCGCGTCGTGCAGCGCGCCTATGAGATCTTCCCCGCCCAATTGGTGCGCAATCCTTGTCGCGTGATCAAGACGATGGGTTCCAGGAGCCTACCCGGCGAGCTTGTGCGCAGCGATGTTGAATGCGAAAGATATGCTCACAAGGCGAACGCGCACGAGGACACAGAAATGAACAATAGATCCTTCATGGTCTTGGCAGCTGTCTTGATCACCGCCGGTTGTGGAAACATGACAGCCCGGACAGCAGCGCCGGAAACCGATATCCAAAATCTTCCGCCAACCCTCATAGCTCTCGTCGCGCCGGGGCAGGACGTTGCCACGGCGCGGCTTCTCCCGGATGATAACTGCTATTGGTACGAACATCGCGGGCAGGTCGAAACAACCCTGCTTCCGCTGACTACAGCTGAGGGTCGTCCGATTTGCATGCAATCGCAGGGTTCAACCTGATCGAGTTGTGCCGGGGTCGGATTTCACAACCGAGGCTACTCTAGCTCCGTGTCGCTACGCTCTCCGCAGCCGAATAAAGAAATGCGGTAGAGTTGATTTCGACATTCGAATAGAGATCGTTAATGTGCGCCATGACCATCCGGACGCAACCAGAACTGGCACTTGTGCCAATGCTTCTGGGAAACGGGGTTCCGTGGATGCGCAAGTAGGTATCTCTTTCGCCGACATAGAGGTAAAGAGCTCGTGAGCCGAGTGCATTTTCAGGGCCGGGTTCCACCCCACCTTCAAATTGAGCGTAAATCTCTGGCTCTCGGGCAATCATGCTTTGCGTGGGTGTCCAATGTGGCCATTCGACCTTTCGCTTAATCGTATAAACTCCAGGCTCATACAGATCGCCCCTGCCGATGGCCACGCCGTACCGCATCGCGGTTCCGCCTGCTTCGATGTGGTAAAGATACTTTGCCACAGCATCTACATGGATATCACCCGGCACCAGGCCCTCGTTGGCCTGCACTCTTTGCGGTAAGAAACGCGGGTGCAAGCCCCACGGGTTAGACGTTGCTGCATTATAGCCGGGAGGGGTAACCTGTGCGTCCCATACTGCCTTCTGACTAACAGTCGGCCATGATTCCGCAAACAGTGGGCTGGAAACGGACGCTGAAAACAGCGCAGTGGTGGTTTGAATAAAGTGTCGCCGTGTCAACATGTTGTGTGCTCCTATACTGCGTTTTACATCGTTACAGCATGTGCTTTGATGCAACCGGCCCAACACAAAAAATAAAGCCCCAAGATCAAGTTCGCTTGTGCTAACGGCTGATTTTTGGCGTCGGAAGGTTCTGATGATCTAATTGCCCCTGATTTGCCTCACCCGGTAGGTCTCGATCGTGACGAAAGTCTGATCATTTTAGATTATCAGTCAGGCCAAACGATCATATTGTCGTGCGTGTTGCGAACATCTCACGTCGGCGCAAATTATCGCCCACTTGGGCTAGGTTGGTGTCCGGTGGTTGGCTATTGTCTGATCAGAGATGCCAAGGGCGAACACGAGAGGCGGAAATGGTCAATCATCCCACGTTCAGTGATCGGAGGACTTTTCTTCGGGGACTGGCGGCGGCCGGGGTCGTTGTCCCCGCGACATCGGCGTTTGGTCAGGGTCTCGATCCCTATACCGGGCAGCCTATCTATGAAAGTACGCCGGCACCCGTCCCGGCCGCGACCAGTAGTGCGCCGGAGCGCAATCTGTCGTCATTCCGGGCACGGCATTGGAGCGAATTCTATCCCACAATCGGGAAAGGTGTCATTCTGGCGGACGTCACATCCCGAGCGGTGCATTACTGGTCGGCCGACGAAAGTGTCCAGTTTATCTTTCCCTGCTCGATCCCGATGACTGAAGATCTGACGCGACGGGGTCAGGCAGAAATCGTCCGGAAGGTGAAGAACCCGCCCTGGACACCAACGGCCAGCATGCGCGAGAAAGATCCCAATCTTCCGCAGCGGGTGGCGGGCGGCGATCCCTTAAATCCCCTTGGAGCTTACGGGCTCTATCTGTCCTGGCCAGCCTATCTCGTGCATGGCACCGCAGATACGCGCAAGATCGGGCGGAAATCGTCGTCCGGGTGCTATGGGCTTTATAACGAACATGTCACCCAACTCTTCGAGGTCGCCGAGATAGGCACCCAAGTCACGGTGTTCTGACAGCGAAATACCACTTGCGCCGACGACTTTTCAGCCGTCGGCACAAGGGGCGCCGTTGGAATAGGCTGCGTTGCAATTTTATGTTTCGGCCTTGACTTGTTCGTCTCCTGCTACGGGTAGAGCATCACTGGCACACCGGGCTGCAACATCGCGTAGACGTCTTCGATTTCCTGATCGGTCAACGCCAGACAACCCGCAGTCCAGTCACGGTTCTTCGGTGCGAAGACATTGCCTTCGGGGCCGCGGCCATGGAACATGATATCGCTGCCCGCACTTCGGCCGAATTGAGCCGCATAAGCTTTATCCTGTTCATTTGGATAAGATATGCCCACCGATAGGTGATATCGGCTCCGTGGGTTGAAACGGTCGATGTAGTATAGCCCCTCGGGCGTTTTTCCGTCTCCCTCGAATTGCTTTGGGCCGAGCGGCTGGTTACCGAGGCCAAAGTTATACGATCTCAGAACGGTCTGCCCGTTCAGCAGAAACATCCGTCGTTCAGCCTTGTTGACCACGACCTGAGTGACAGGGGGGCCTGAGTACCGTTTGAACTGAGGTATCGCTCCTCGTGCCGGGGTGGTCGACGGCCCGGATTTTCCACATGCAGCGAGAAGAGCAAGCAAAGCTAGCGAGGCATGGCGCCGGGAGAAGTTTGTCATCGATGTGTTTCCTGCTCGGATGTTTTTTTATGTTGCTTCAGGATAGCGGGTAAACACTTCACTGGTACCGTCTCGGCGCACAAGCAGAACATCGTATGCGTCGCGCTTTGTTTCCGGGCCCATGCCGGGACTTCCGTATGGCATTCCGGGAACTGTCAAACCGAGAGCTTCTGGGCGCTCTCGGAGCAGGCGCCGGATATCGTCAGCAGGGACATGTCCTTCCAGGAAGTAGCCATCAACGCTGCCGGTATGACAGGAAGTCAGTTCTATCGGTACGCCCAGATCGATCTTGTGCTGCATCAACAAGGTGCCAAACCGCTCTTCACTCGTGACCTGAAAACCCATTTCCTGAAGATAATTGGTCCACTGTTTGCAACATTCGCAGCCGCGGCCCTCAACGACATGGATGGTAGGAAGGCTTTCAGCCCAGGATAGAGACGGCAGACCGCTGGCTGCGGCTGCCATCATTACGGCGCGTCGTGTCAGTTTGATCATTTTATGCCCCTCGATCCGGCCGATGAAGATGTTTGAGTGCCATCAGCTTTCCGTTCCCGTGTCGTCGCGAAGAAAGTAGCCGGTGGAGAGACGCGCTACTGTCAGCATGACGCGGTCAGTCGGTTTGGCGATCGCTGTTCGGGGCGCTGGTGTTTCCTTGATGGGATCCGTTGGCTTACCGTCTATGCGAACTTCGTAATGAAGGTTAGGTCCACTGACGAGGCCGGTTGCGCCTACGTCACCGATCCTGGCCCCGGCGTTCAACTCGACACCCGGAGCGATCCCTGCGGCAAAACGCGAAAGATGCGCATAGCGCGTCAAAACGCCCCCGCCGTGATCGACATCGATCGTCCGACCATATCCCCGCATGGTTCCTGCAAAAACAACCGTTCCTGCTCCGGTGACGCTGACGGGTGTTCCAGTCCGTGCGGCGTAATCGACCCCCGTGTGCATTCGTTGCGTGCCAAGCACGGGGTGCCGGCGTTTGCCGAAGACCGAAGACAGCCGGGCTCCCGCGACAGGCCGCGCGGACTGTTGGACCTGCGCACCATTCCGAAACAGGATGAAAGGCTGTTCAACCGAGCCGGTCACGAGCTCGAAGATGTCCGTATTCTTTTCGACCCGAGCGTAGGCGAGTTGCGGTTCACCCACGACCGTTCCGTCAGGCAAGATATTTTCGCTCCACATCAATGCGATGCGCTCGGTTCCTTCAAGGTCTCGAAAGTCGATCTGGCCTGCCAGTAGCGCCGCAAGGTCAACTGCGAAACTTTCGGGCGCATTGCGGGCGGCGAGTGCCTCAAAGAGAGAGCTGTCCAGAATAAAAGTTTCCCGGCGGTCCCGAAGAAGGATCTCCGTCTTGATCAAGGATGCTTCGAGAGGTTTCGTGAAATCGAGAACGATGTCCGTTCCGTCTTGGGTTAGAAGCGAAAGACGGGCAAGCTGGCAGGGATCGTCGGAAAACACGCTCCATCTGAGGATCTGTCCAGGGCTGAGGGTCGAGAGATCAAAAACATCGGAAATCGCCAGCGCCGCCTCGGTCCGGAGAGACACGCCGATACCAGCATGCGACAATATCGAATCCAACGTGTCTCCCGGAACGACCTCATGTCGCGACATGGGGGCGACTGCCTCGGTGAGGTGAGACAGTTCGGCCGGGGTTTCGGCGTGCGATGATGTCGTGACGGCAATCGCGCCGGCAGTCAGCAAGGCTTGCAAGATCATCAGGTCTGGTTTCCCGTCAGGCAATAAGGTCTGGCATTGGGGAGCAGGCCCCCACGCAGCATCGATAGGTCGTCTACAGTTCGAAAAGGCGGGCGATGCAGACACCGGCAAATGTTCCTGCCAGGCCAAAAGCGATCGCGTATCCAACCACATATTGAGCCTTGTCCAGTCGGGTGCCACCCAGGGCGCCAGCACGCTGGAACCCACGCACCCCGCCTATCAGGGCCGCAATGACCGTCAGCATCGAATTTGTCGCCGCTTTTGTTGGTTCATGCCGTCTTTCGCCTCTCGTCATCGACACGCGCGTTTTGCGACCTAAAGCAGCTAGAGGTTCAAGATAAAATGCCTCTTGATCACGGTCTTGTCAGGGCACCGGATGCTCTGACGGGATGTCCGCTGCATTCGGGCCTTACACTCACCAGCATCTGCTTCGGTCATCGCCAGCCATTCACTGACCGGCATCGCCGATCGTGGGGTGGTTCGTGACGCACAGCGAATGATCGCCCAATACCTCGATGACCCGGCAATCGGATATCCGGTCACCTGCGCACTGGACCACCATGCGTTCAAGTTCGGTTTTCAGGGCTGTCAGGCGGGCCAGGCGGCTTTCGACTTCGGCAAGCTGCGCCTTGGCGATGGCGTCGGCTGCGGCGCAGGGCTGATCAGGATCGTCCGACAGACTGAGAAGGTCGCGGATCGCCTCCAGGGAAAAGCCAAGCTCGCGGGCGTGTCGGATGAACGCCAGTCGTTCATGGGCCTTGTGCGTATAAAGGCGCTGATTACCGGCGCTGCGCTCGGCTTCGGGCAGCAGGCCGATTTGCTCGTAGTAGCGGATCGTCGGCACCTTGACCCCCGTCGACGTTCCCAGCTTTCCGATGGTCAGCATGAAGATTCTCCTTGAACCTATAGTTGCTAGAGGACGTAGACCTCCGAATCGATGATGGCAACCGCCCTGCTTTCCGCAGAGGAGAGAATGATGACGACCACGAACGAAACCGGCACGACGGCATGCGACTGGACGGTGTCCGGCATGGATTGCGCCTCCTGCGCGACAAAGGTGCGGGGCGCCGTGTCCCGCCTGCCGGGCGTCAGTGACGTGGAGATCGGCATCATGTCCGAACGCTTGCGCCTGACCCTCGATGAACGCAAAACCGATCAGGACAAGATCGAAAAGACCGTTCGGTCGCTCGGTTACGGCATTTCACCGCGCGCACCTGGCAAGAAGGATTTCGTGCTCCCGGGGAGTGGGCCGGAGAGCCATGATGGCCACAGTCACGCCGATCACCCCGCTGTGGCGAAGACCGACCACTCCGGCCATGGCAGCCCCGGTCACGTCCATGACGACCCGGCCGACCGCGGCAAGGCATGGTACCAGACCGGCAAGGGCAGGTTGGTCATCCTGACCGGGCTCTTGTTGGCTGCGGCTTGGGCAATGGAGTTGATCGCCCCGCAGATCGGGACCTGGGCCTTTGTTGCGGCCTGCCTTATCGGTGTTGCCCCCGTCGCACGTCGCGCCTTTGCCGCAGCACGGTTGGGCCAGTTCTTCACCATCGAGGGATTGATGACCATCGCCGCCTTGGGCGCGCTGTTCATCAATGCCGCCGAAGAGGCGGCACTGGTGGTCTTTCTCTTTGCTGTGGGTGAGGTGCTGGAGGGTGTGGCGGCGGGTAAGGCACGCGACGGCATACGGGCCTTGGCCGATCTCGTCCCCAAGACTGCATTGCTAGAAGAAAACGGCGCCACCCGTGAGGTTGCAGCATCCAGCCTCGTCATTGGCCAGACCGTCTTGGTCCGGCCGGGTGATCGCATTCCCGCAGATGGCGAGATAACGGAAGGCACATCGGGCATCGATGAAAGCCCGGTCACGGGTGAGAGTATTCCCCGGACACGTGGCCCGGGCGAAAATGTTTTTGCTGGTTCGATCAACACCGAAGCTGTCCTGCGGGTCACTGTGACGAAGGCGGCCGAGGACAACACCATTTCCCGGATTATCCGGCTGGTCGAGGAAGCGGAAGAAGCCCGCGCCCCCACGGAACGCTTCATCGACCGGTTCAGCCGGTGGTACATGCCTGCCATCGTTGCGGTTTCGGCGCTTGTCATCGTGCTCCCGCCGCTGATGTTCGGTCAGTCATGGGATACCTGGATCTATCGTGGACTGGCGCTCCTGCTGATCGGCTGCCCTTGTGCGCTGGTGATTTCGGTTCCGGCCTCGATCGCATCGAGCCTGTCCACCGGCGCGCGCCGGGGAATGCTGATGAAGGGCGGCGCAGTGATCGAGGCCGCGGCCAAGGTTTCCCATGTCGCCTTCGACAAGACCGGGACGCTGACCCACGGACGTCCGCAGGTCACTGACCTGGTGACGTTCGGAACCACGACTGAGGCGCAGTTGCTGGAGGTCGCCGCGGGCGTCGAGAGCGGATCGAGCCATCCCCTCGCCGTGGCGATCCTGGACAGGGCCAAGACGGCGGGCGTCACTCCCCTGCCCGCCCGCGATGCACGCGCCCTGACCGGACGAGGGGTCGAGGCGACCGTGGGAGATGCCCTGGCATGGGTGAGTTCACCCCGGCATGCGTCGGAGAACGATGGCCTGGACAGTCTTGGCCTGCGTCAGGCGACCATCTTCGAGGATGAGGGCAAGACCGCCGTCGCCGTCTATCGCAAAGGCGTCCCGCTCGGTCTCATCGCCATGCGTGACGAGCTGCGGCCCGATGCGGCGGAGGCTGTGCGCCAGCTGGCCGAAATGGGCATCTCCTCGATCATGCTGACCGGCGACAACCCCCGCACAGCTGCCGCCATCGCCGAGGGGCTCAATATCCGGTTCGAGGCCGAGATGATGCCTGAAGACAAGCTGGCCGCCATTCGCGACATGAACGCTCAAGGTGGCGTCATGATGATCGGGGATGGCATCAATGACGCCCCTGCCCTGAAACAGGCCAGCATCGGTGTCGCGATGGGCTCCGGCACGGATGTCGCTCTGGAGACGGCCGATGCTGCCATCCTGCGCGACAGGGTGACTGATATTCCGGCCCAGATCCGGCTGGCGCGGGCCACGATGGCCAATATCCGGCAGAACGTCAGTATCGCGCTAGGATTAAAGGCTATTTTCTTGGTCACCACCGTCCTTGGCATGACCGGTCTATGGATTGCGATCCTGGCTGATACGGGCGCGACGGTTCTGGTGACCCTGAACGCCCTGCGCCTCTTGCGCTACAATCCCGAACAGAAGCGCTGAGGCGATGATGACTGGAATGGGCAATGCAGCGCTGGTTCTTCTTGGCGCCTATCTGGCCCTGTTCTTCTGGGGCTCTGCGATCAATGCCCGGGAGGCGCATCGTCCGGTCTGGTTGTTCCGTCACGCCACGGGCGGCGACCGTCTTGCAGCGCTAGGCTTCCGAGCTGCGTTCGCTCTGGCCCTCCTTGGGTCGTTGGCATGGCGTCTCATGCCGAGCATGGGCGATCTTGATCCCCTGCGGTCCTTCCAAAATCCTGTGTGGATCGGTCTGGCGGGACTGTTCACGGCCAGCCTGGGTGCGATGCTGGCATTCGCGGCCCAGATGTCGATGGCTGCGTCATGGCGGATCGGGGTGGCCGAGGGGGCGACCGGCGCACCTGTCACGGCTGGATTGTTCGGTTTCAGCCGCAACCCGGTTTTTGTGGGTCAGCTCATGTTGCTGCTCGGAACCGCTCTGGCCGTGCCCTCCATCCCGACAATTTTTGGGGTCCTGCTGTTTGCAGGCTCGGCGCTTGTTCAGGTCCGCTCAGAAGAACGTGAATTGCGGCGGACGCTTGGCCCTGCTTACGACACATATTGCCAGTTTGTTCCGCGCTGGATCGGCATCCGGGAAAGGTCACTGCAATGAAGTCGCTTCTGATCCTGGGGATGATCGTCGCTACTGCGGCTGCCGATCAGATCACCAAGCTCGCGGTCCTGCGGAGCTTGTCTCCCGGGGAAATTTATTCCGTCTCTCCCGGCTTCAATCTGACGCTTGGTTTCAACGAAGGGGCGAGTTTCGGCATGATGTCCGACCTAATGGCAGGTCGTCCCTTGCTGATGGTTGCCCTGACAGGTGCCCTGGCGATCATCTTTGCGGGAATGGCCTTCCGGGCGGATACGAAGCGCGAAGGCATAGGCCTCGCGCTGATCGTGGGGGGTGCTGTGGGCAATATCATCGACCGCCTGCGGCAAGGTGCCGTGACCGATTTTCTGGATGTCTACTGGCGTGATTGGCACTGGCCGACCTTTAACGGGGCCGACATCGCGATCAGCCTCGGCGCCTTGCTTGTGCTGACAGCGATGCTCCGTCCCTCCCGCTCGAAGGAACTCTCTTTTGACCGCACCTGACCCCCGGGGCCTGTCCCGGAATGATATTGCAATATCAACTGCCTTTCTGGTCGCACTCGCCGCTACGCTCGGCGCGCTGTTCATCGGCGAGATACTGGGGCAGATGCCCTGCACCCTATGCTGGTATCAGAGGATCTCCATGTTTCCGTTAGTGCCTGTCTTGGCAATCTCGCTGTGGCGCGGTGACGGTCTGGCACGTCTCTACGGATTGCCACTGGCGCTGGCCGGGCTGGTCCTTTCCGGCTGGCATTCGGGACTTTACGCAGGACTGATCCCGCAGAGCATCGCGCCTTGCACCAAGGACGGCCCGTCCTGCACCGACCAGGCGCAGACGATCCTGAACCTGCCCATTCCCTATCTTGCATTCGCCGCCTTTGCAGCCGTTCTGGCCTGCCTCATCTTGTCGAAAGGAAAACGCCCATGAACCGCCGCACCGTGCTCATCGGAACATCTGCCATCGGGATTGCCGCCTTTGCCGGCGGCGCGCTCGTGCTGACGCGCAATCGTCAGGCCGAAGCGGATACCCTGGCCGCTGCTGCCCCGGCTGTGGAAACAGACATGCTGGTCCGCGGTCACGCGCCCAGCTTTGGACCAGAAGACGCTCCGGTCACGCTGGTCGAGTTCTTCGATCCATCTTGCGAGGCTTGCCGCGCCTTTCATCCGGTCGTTCAGGACATTCGCGCACAATTTCCCGATCAGGTCCGCATCGTGATGCGCTATGCGGTGTTTCACGAGGGGTCCGACGAGGCGGTCCGCATCCTGGAGACCGCGCGTATGCAGGACAAGTTCGAGCCTGTCCTCGATGCGCTGTTGGAACGGCAGCCGGAATGGGCTGTCCATGGCGCACCGCGAATGGACCTTGCATGGCAAATTGCGGCTGCGGCCGGTCTGGATATGGAAAAGGCGCAGACAGCCCGTCTGTCCCCCGATATCGTCGGCATCCTCAATCAGGACGCGGCCGATATCGCGGCGATCGGTGTACGCCAGACACCGACCTTCTTTCTCAATGGTCGCCAGATGACGGATATCAGCATGGACAGCCTGCTTGCGGATGTGCGCAGTGCCGTGGAGGCATCCTGACCGGGCGGCCTAGGCCCGATCGGCGTAGGCCGCGAACAAGGCCAGTGTGCGCTCACTGACGTGATGCTCGATCCCTTCGGCATCTCGTTCCGCCGTCTCGGCATCCAGGCCGAGGCGGATCAGGAACCGCAGCACAATGGCATGGCGGCGGCGGCATTCCAGTGCCAGTCGTCGTCCCTCTTCTGTCAGAAAGACGGACCTGTATCGCTCGCGCGTGATCAGTCCCTCACGGGCCAGGCGATCCAGGGCCTTGGTGACCGTCGGCGCGCGCACCCCCAATCGTGCCGCGATATCCACCGGCCGGGCTTCACCCTGTTCATGGATCAGCTCTGCGATCAGTTCGACGTAATCTTCGGCCAGCTCGTTGCGCCGGGCAGCACGGACGCCATGAAAGGCCTCCGCCCGATTGTCCGGGTGCACAGGATCGCTGGTGGTTTCGGCTACATGAATATCTGCGGTCATCTGGCAAGTGTCGCACTTATCGATTGACGGGTAAAGCCGGCGGGTAGATTGTTAGCCTTAGCTAACTTTTCCTCTCGAAGAAGGTCGCGCTGAATGTCTCGTTCTGCCTGGCGCCATGAGCGCGACACCCCGTCCCTGTCCGAAGTGTTCCGCACGATCGCCGTGGGCGGCGGCACGACCCGCTTCCGGCGCTTTCTATCGTTTATCGGTCCCGGCTACCTGGTCGCCGTCGGATATATGGACCCCGGCAACTGGGCGACCTCGTTGGCGGGCGGTGCTGCATTTGGCTACACGCTGCTGTTCGTAGCCCTCCTGTCGAATATCATGGCGATCTTGCTGCAATCGCTTTGCGCCCGCCTCGCGGTCGCATCGGGGCGCGATCTGGCGCAAGCGTGCCGCGATGCCTATCCCCGGTGGGTGTCGATCCCACTGTGGATCTTTGCCGAACTGGCCATCATCGCCACCGATCTGGCCGAGGTCATCGGCACCGCCATCGGCTTAAATCTACTCTTCGGCATCCCCCTCGAAATCGGGATCTTCATCACCGCTGCTGACGTGTTCCTGATCCTGTGGCTTCAGAACAAGGGCTTCCGGTGGGTCGAGGCCTTCATCATCGCCTTGCTGGGAACGATCACTGTCTGCTTCGGGGTGCTGATCGCGCAGGCCGACCCCGAATGGGGTGCGGTGATCGCGGGCTTTGCACCAAGCCGGGAGATCATCGGCAATTCCGACATGCTGTATCTGGCGCTTGGCATCATCGGGGCCACCGTGATGCCGCATAACCTCTATCTGCATTCGGGGATCGTGCAGACACGCGCCTACGGGCTGGACCTGCCCTCCAAACGGGAGGCCCTGCGATTGGCAACCTGGGATTCGACCATCGCGCTGATGTTCGCGCTGCTGATCAATTGCGCGATCCTCATCCTGGCCGCCGCAGCCTTTTACACGGCCGGGGAAAACAACGTGACCGAGATCGACAAGGCGCACCTGCTTCTGGAGCCGCTTCTGGGATCATCCATCGCTCCGGTCCTGTTTGGGATTGCGCTGCTGTGTTCGGGTCTCAACTCGACCGTGACCGCCACAATGGCCGGACAGATCGTCATGGAGGGCTTTGTCCGGCTAAGGCTGCAACCCTGGTTGCGGCGCCTGATCACCCGGGGGTTCGCAATCCTGCCCGCGACCGTCGTGATCCTGATCTACGGCACAGAGGGTACAGGACAATTGCTGATCCTTAGTCAGGTCGTGCTGTCCTTCCAGCTGCCCTTTGCAATCGTGCCCCTGGTGATGTTCACCGCCAGCCGCGCCAAGATGGGGCCGATGGTATCCCCGCGCTGGCTGACCGGCCTGTGCGCCCTGATCGCCGTCACCATCATCGTGCTGAACGTGAACCTGTTGGCGACAGTTCTGGGCTGACTTTGGTGTCACCAATGCGTGACGGCAGGCTTTCTCGCTTGAAGCTCATGTGGCTAGAGGCTTTAGGCCTCGGGAAACGATCACGGATGCAGGCAACATGCGGCTGACCACGCTTCAAAAATTTCTCTGGGCGGCTGTTGCCGTGGCGCTGGTGGCTGTCGGCGCGGTCTTTCTGCTCGTCGACCGCAGCCCCGAACCGATCGCTCAGGCGGCGTTTCGTCCGACCTTCAGCCTACCCGACGCGGGAGGACGTCTGCGCACCCCGGCCGATTTCGAGGGCAAGCATCTTCTGGTATTTTTCGGGTTCACGAACTGCCCTGATATCTGCCCGACCACCTTGGCCGAGGTGGCTCAGGTCATGGACGATCTGGGTGATCAGGCAGGCAAGGTGCAGCCGCTGTTCATTTCGATCGACCCCGAGCGCGACCGGGAAATGGGTCTTGCCGAGTATACCGAGGCGTTTCATCCCTCAATCCTGGGCCTTGCCGGAGATGCGGCACAAACCCGCGCTGCGGCGGACAGTTTTCGCATCTATTACGAGCGTGAAGCCAATTTGGAGGCTCTTGATGGGTATGCCATGTCCCACAGCCCTGGTCTTTATCTGATCAGCCCCGAGGGGGACTGGCTTGGCCAGTTCACCTACGGCACGCCCGCATCCGAAATCGTCGCCGACCTTCAAGCCAGATTGTGACCCACATGAAACGCATCTTCGCCACCCTCGCCCTGATCGCCGCCGCGGGCCCTGCCCTGGCCTGCGAAACCGTGACGGTCGGTCCCCTGGAGGTCTCTCAGGCATGGTCCCGTGCCTCCATTGGCACAGCGCGGCCCGGCGTGGTCTATCTAACCATCCGAAATTCCGGCACGGCAGATGATGCACTGATGTCCATCACCACACCTGCAGCAGATATGCCCATGCTGCACCAGACGGTCATGACCGACGGCGTCGCCTCGATGCCCCATGCGATGGAGGTTCCGGTCCCCGCAGAGGGCCAGGTCGCGCTGGAACCGGGGGGTTATCACGCCATGCTGATGGAGCTGACACAGGTATTGGAAGAGGGCGAGACCTTTCCCGTGACCCTGACGTTCCGAGATGCGGGTAAGGTGACCATCCCTGTCACTATCCAGAATATCGGCGCCAGCGAACCCACCTGCCCCTCACCCGACGAATGAAGCCTCCAACCCTGATGCGCGTCGGCGTCGTAGCAGTTGCCGCGGTATTGTTCATGCTCGTTCTCGGTTGGTGGCAGACACGCGATGGGGATCGGCAGGCGGCGGGCATCCTGCCGTTGCCGATCGATCAAATGTCCTTTGCCCTGACGGACCAATCGGGCGACACGGTTCAACCCAAGGATTGGCTCGGCCGTCCGACGATGGTGTTTTTCGGCTTTACTTGGTGCCCCGACATCTGCCCGACCACGTTGAGCGATATCTCGATCTGGCTGGAAGAGATCGGTCCCGAGGCCGACCGGATGAACACGGTGCTGATTTCGGTCGATCCGGGGCGGGATACGCCTGAGATCCTGGGCGATTACTTGTCGAATTTCGATCCCCGGATCATCGGCCTGACAGGCCCTCTGCCCCAGATTGAACAGGCCGTCGATGGGTTTCGAGCGTCATTCAGGAAAGTGCCCCAGGATGACGGTGATTACACGATGGATCACACGGCGGGCGTGTTCCTGTTCGATGCTGATGGACGCTTTGTCAGCATCATCGATTATCATGAGGACTATCGCTATGCGGTGCCGAAGATCCGCCGCGCATTGGAATAGCAGGATCTCGCGTTGGATAGATCGGATATGGGACCCTGTCCCGATGAATTCCGATTGTTTTTAGATTTGCGCTTGGTCAGGATACGAACAGCAATGACATCGACAACAGCCTTGGAGATGAAACATGCCACATGGTGAGGGTCACACGCATCTCGATGCCTCCAGCGGCGATCGCCGCGTATCGCTGGCGATATGGGCCAATGCCCTCCTGACAGTTGCTCAGATTATCGGCGGCCTTCTGTCGGGCAGCCTGGCACTGATTGCCGATGCGCTTCACAATTTCTCGGATATGGCGTCGCTGGTCATCGCCTTCGCCGCTCGCAAGATCGCCCGCCGTCCAGCAGATGCTGCCATGACCTTCGGGTATGGCAGGATCGAAATCGTCGCCGCCTTGATCAACTACACGACGCTGATCCTGATCGGGGTCTACCTGCTCTACGAAGGCGGCATGCGGTTGATCGACCCGCCGCAGGTGGCCGGTTGGACCGTCGTGATCCTCGGTGGCGTGGCGCTGGTCATCGATACGCTGACGGCCTTTTTGACCTGGTCGATGCAAAAAGGCAGCGTCAACATTCGCGCACTGTTTCTGCACAACCTGTCCGACGCTCTTGCATCAGTTGCAGTCATAGTCGGTGGCACATTGATCCTGCTCTACGACCTGTGGTGGGTCGATCCGGCCATCACGATCGGGATTGCTCTTTATATTCTTTATCTGGCGGCGACCGAAATTGGCGATCCGATCCGGACGCTGATGCTGGGCAGCCCCCCGGACATGGATGGAGATGCCGTTGTCCGCACACTTCGCGAAACAGAGGGCGTCCAGGATGTCCACCATGTCCATCTCTGGCAGATGCAGGAACACGATGCCGCGCTCGACTGCCACGTGATCCTGACCGACCAGGGATGGCGCAGCATCGAGGCTGTGAAGGCAGCGATCAAACACCGCCTGAGTGAGCAGTTTGCCATCTTGCATTCGACCCTCGAGTTCGAAAGGCCAGATCACGCGCATCAGGGCGCTCAGCTGTTTGGACATGAGAAAGGTGACTTGTCGTCGTGACCATGACGATCTGATGCTGGAGGATGCCAAAGGCCCTCGCTGAATGAACGGACTATAGTCTCTTCGCGTCGATGCTGTTCTACAGCTGTGAAACAGTTTGCCCAAGAGATGTGACTATAGCTAGTGTTCCACACCTGACGCATGAATCCCATCGGGGGAGCGGCAACGTTGCGCCGCACACTGTTAGAGCGTCGCCCACACATTCCAGACGGGGAATCCACTGTCAGGCGGGCAATACTAGAACCGTAATTGCCGATCCCGAAGACAGCCTGCGAGTGTCAAGCAAAAACGCTATTTTGACCTTTTGCCCGACCAAAAGGTCATACTGCTTTCACAGGCGGGCAAACGCATTCACAAGCGGCAGTTCCAAAGCTGTAACGCGGATCACTGAATGCCCGCCTCTCCTGCACCTATCTCACAGTGTTCAAAAACGATGAATGTTGACGCCTCCAAAGTAGCCTGACCGGATACTTTACCGCGACGCCTTTTGCAGAAGCCCAATTAGCTCGGCAAACTTCGCGCGCTGTTCTTCAGGGTCACCGCTTTGGATGGCGGTTTCGACGCAATGCTTTGCGTGGTTTTCCAGGATAAGCTTTTCGACACCAAGGATCGCAGAACGGATTGCCGCGGTCTGCGCCAGAATGTCCATGCAGTAGCGGTCCGCCTCGACCATACCGGCGACCCCTCGCACCTGTCCTTCCAGCCGGGAAAGCCGGTCCAACGTCCTGTCCTTATTTGCCTTCACGTTTCGCGTCTCCCTGCATTCTGGAACCTGCCATCGACTTTCTTGTTATATACCCCATATGGGTATATGAGCGAGGCAAGCGATGGCACAGAAAGAAGACATTACAGTGGATCGACGCGCGACGCATCACGATAGGTCTGGCAGCAAGGGAGGCGGATACGGACGGTTCCTTTGGATGATCATGACTTCTACGGTCGTGATGTTCGGGCTGATGTATCTCAATACCTATTCGCTTGATCATGTTTTCTTCTCGCAGACCCGTATGTGGATGGCCCTCTACATGGGGGGCATCATGGCGATCATCATGCTCGCCTTTATGCTGGGAATGTATGCCAACAGACGTGCGAACGTGGCGATCTTCGTCGGTGCCTTGGCTGCGTTTGCACTTGGCCTTGGGATGGTCCGGTCACAGGCGACGGTCAGCGATGTGGCGTGGATGAAAGCGATGATCCCACACCACTCCATCGCGATCCTGACCAGTGAACGTGCCAATATCTCTGACCCCCGCGTGCGGGCACTCGCCGATGCGATCATTGACGCGCAGCGCGCCGAAATTGCGGAAATGAAGCTCTACATCGCGGATATCGAGGCGAATGGAGATGCGCCTGCAGGCACCCCCCGCGATGAACAATACAAGTGACCGACAGCAGATAAACGGAGAACATCTCATGCCGACTGCAGATATGATCGATGGTCCGGAGACCGCCCGCGCCAAAAGCAAGGGCCCGGAAAAGACCGCGTCACTCTATCGGATGGTCATGCCAGGCCATCTTTGCCCTTTCGGCTTGAAATCCAAATCCATGTTGCAGCGCAAAGGTTATACCGTAGATGACAACCTGCTGACGACCCGCGACGAAGTGGACGCCTTCAAGCAAGCGCATGGCGTTGCTACAACGCCAATCACCTTCATCGACGGCGAACAGGTCGGCGGCTATACCGACCTGAAGAAACATTTCGGCCATAAGGTTCTGGGCAAGGACGACACCACCTATACGCCCGTCATCGCGATCTTTTCCGCCACGGCGTTGATGGCGCTTGCCATCGTGATGAACCTTTACGACGGCTTTCCATTCCTCACGTTCCTCAAGTGGCTTTTCGCCGCCTCGATGGTCGTTCTTGCGATCCAGAAGCTGCAGGACGTAGAGGGCTTCGTGAATGGCTTTCTCGGCTACGATCTGCTGGCCCAGAAATACGTCCCCTACGGCTTTGCCTATCCTTTCGCCGAACTCTATGCGGGCGTGGGCATGATGGCTCTGATCGGCTCCAGTTCCGCTTTGATCTGGCTGGTGGCACCGGTTGGCATCTTCATCGGCACCATCGGTGCGGTGAGCGTCATCAAAGCGGTCTATATCGAAAAGCGTGACCTGAAATGCGCCTGTGTTGGCGGCGGATCGAATGTGCCGCTTGGGTTCATTTCACTTAGCGAGAACCTGATCATGCTCGGCATGGGGCTCTGGATGCTGGCGATGTGGATCCTGGCCTGAAACGTCCCTCACAAAATTTTTTATGTCGATGAAAACCGGAGAGTTCTAAAATGAACATGACGACGACCGCCTTCGCAGCTGCCATTGCGGCATTTGCACTTTCAGCACCGGCCCTTGCGCAGGATGCCGAGTTCCGACTTCCCGAACAATGCACGACTGCCTCTGCATCAGGGGAAATGGATCATTCGGCAATGGGCCACGGTGGTCAGGCGGACGATACGGTGCCCGAGAGCACCAATATAGGTTCAATGCCAGAACATGTGCGGGAAAACATGCGCAGGATGGCAATCACCATGCCAGCAATGGAAGAAGGTCTTATGCATGAGGATGCCGATGTGGCATTCGCCTGTGCCATGATCGCCCACCACCAAGGCGCAATCGACATGGCGCAGGTTCTGCTCGAGCATGGCGATGACCCGCAGATGATCGAACTTGCAGGCGAAATTATTGCCGCACAGGTTGGTGAGATTGAAAAGATGGCCACCTGGCTGGTCGAGAACGCCGAGTGATAAGGGTTTGGCTGCATGGTTTGAGACATGCAGCAATCTCTTTGACGTATAACACAAAAACAGCTTTTTGATGAACACGGCCAGTGGCGCAAACGCGGTGAATTCATACTTTGTGCTGCTTAGCAGACGCTGATGTAGATGGCTGCGAGTGTCTGCTTTCGCCTTCCCTGCATGTGCTCTCTCGACTGACTGGTCACAAAACATGAGACCGCTCAAGGCTGGAACCGGTCATCCGGTTGGTCGCACCGAAGCCTGCAAGGTCAAGGTTTACGTGCCGCACCGCCGCAAGTCCGGTTTGAGCCCAATTTGCCGAATTTCTGTAAAGTGGCGAATGGCTGATATGGCTGGACAGCCAAGAACGTTCGCTATGATCCACCAGAAGCAGTGTTAACCTCAGCGGACGTCACCTTCACGCCAAGACGACGATACCAGAGTGCTTCTGCTTGTGCTCTGGCTCGATATGTATGGTGATCATCGCGCCAGGCACTCTTTCCATAAGCGCAGCCTCGATGTGATCGCAGATCTCGTGCGCATCAAACACTGTCGTTTCGCCGGGCACCACGAGATGGAAGTCGATGAACGTCGAGCTGCCAGCATGCCGGGTCCGCAGATCGTGGGCTTCCATCGCTCCATCGGCTTCCCTCGAGATGACAGTGCGAATGGTTTCAAGCGTATTTTGCGGCACGGCCTCGTCCATCAGCCCGCTCAATGATTCCTTCACCACCTTTGACCCAGACCAGAGGATGTTGATCGCAACCCCTGCTGCCATCATCGGGTCGAGTATCCACCACCCGGTCACGATCGCTAGAAGAACCCCGAACG
This sequence comes from Paracoccus sp. JM45, assembly GCF_003590715.1. Classification (GTDB taxonomy): domain Bacteria; phylum Pseudomonadota; class Alphaproteobacteria; order Rhodobacterales; family Rhodobacteraceae; genus Paracoccus. The sequence goes on along the minus strand of NZ_QQVY01000002.1, from coordinate 350,746 downwards.
CTACGCCGGCAGAGGTTATGACGTCGGTAAAGAGGTGCCTCCCACCGGCGATCAGTGCCGGCGACTTCGCCGCGCGACCACGTCTCACGAGAATCCACGCCCAGACTGCGTTGATGGCGGTCGCAACACCGTTCACTAGGAGGCCCTCGATCGGCAGGTCGAGTGCCACCGGATTCAGAAACCCGTGGTATGCCTCGCGCAGGATCAGAAGCGCGGCGATTATGATCATCACGCCCTCAAGCACCGCGCTAAAGAACTCGGCCTTGTCATGACCGTAAGGGTGGGACGCATCCGCCGGACGCGCCGCGATCCGGATCGCGATCAGAGCTGCGAACGCGGTTGCGACGTTGACGGTGCTCTCGAGAGCGTCGGAAAACAGCGCCACCGATCCGGTGAGCCACCATGCGAGCATCTTGATCGCCAGGACAATCACGCCGACGAAGATGCTCCCGATCGCGAGCTTGATGGTTGTCGACATTAATGGGCTCCGACGATTGGTGAAACGCCGCTTTCCGGCGGAACAAGGTCTGATGAGCAGTTAGTGCGCCTTGGCGCTCCACGCTTGAACTTCTTCAGGGAACGTGTTCAAAATACCTATACCCCCTACCCTATATAAGGACAACCCGATGAGCCATCTGACCAGTGACAAGACAAAGCTCCTCGGACGGGTCCGGCGGCTGCGCGGGCAGATGGAAGCGATCGAGCGCGCCGTCGACGAGGAGAAAGAATGCGGGGAGGTCCTGCATCTCGTTGCCTCCGTTCGCGGCGCCATCGCCGGACTGACCAATGAGCTTCTTGAGGCGCATCTCCAGCATCACGTGCTCGGTGCCGATGACGAAGAGGAGCGGCGAAAAGGCGTCGAAGATCTGTCCTCCGTCCTGCGCAGCTACCTGAAATAAAGGGACATTATCATGCACGATCACGCTCACAACCATGGCTCATCGGCAGTTGACGCGACTCAAGACGGAACGCACGATCACGTCTTTCTTGGCGCTCAGCACGACCGGAACGCCCGACGCACCTGGGCCGTCATCGCCACCACCGCCACGATGATGGTGGTCGAGGTCGCAGCCGGCACCTATTACGGCTCGATGGCGCTGTTGGCCGACGGCTGGCACATGTCGACCCATGCTGCGGCCCTGATGATCACGGCCCTGTCTTACCGCTATGCGAAGCGCCACGCGCGCAATTCACGCTTTACCTTCGGCACCGGCAAGGTCGGGGATCTCGCCGGGTTCGGGAGCGCGGTGGTGCTGGGCATCGTCGCACTGCTGATCGGCTGGGAGAGCTTGGTGCGGCTGGCAAACCCCGTCGATATCAACTTCGGACAGGCAACCGTCGTCGCGATCATCGGTCTTATCGTCAATCTCGGCTGCGCGGCACTTCTGCACGACGGGCACGGACATCATCATGGCCACGCGCACGATCACCACCACGGGACCGACAACAATCTTCGCGCAGCCTACCTTCACGTGCTCGCCGACGCGCTTACATCAGTCCTCGCGATCGTCGCCTTGCTGGCCGGTCGCGCTTACGACTGGGTGTGGCTCGATCCGATAATCGGCATCGTTGGCGCCCTGGTTATCGCCCGCTGGTCCTGGGGGCTTGTTGCCGACGCCGGTGCCGTCCTGGTCGATTACCTTCCCGAGGACGAGGATCTTCCTGCCCGGATCCGCGAAGCCATCGAAAACGAGGGGGAGCAGGTAACGGACCTGCACGTCTGGCAACTCGGCCCCGGTCATCACGGGGCAATCATCGCCGTCCGTGCCAAGGCGCCGCGCCAGCCGTCGGAATACCGTGAGCGACTCGCTCATCTGGCAGAGCTTTCCCATGTGACCATCGAGACCGAGGCTGTCAGTGTGAAAAGCTAGAGAAGCGGACATCGGCGATGACACGGTGAAGGTCTGCTTCGTCCGCAGACCGACGTATTAGTCGAAAAATGCTGCGCGATGCGCGAACGGCTGCTTCGACGGGCCGCACCGCAGCATTCGGACCGTGGGGCGAAGGTCGGCTAAGGGCCGTTTCCGTACTGACCTACTAGAACTGAGTAACACAGCGCGCTGGGGAAAATCAGCTTACTGACCAAATCTCCAGCCTCCGCGCGCGGAGCGACCGGTCATGCGACCCACAAGCAGCTCTGTATTTTACTATTTACGCATGAAAGCTTACAAGGATGGAACCGTCTGGCGAGCGACGTCCACCAAACTTTGATGAAGGCGTTTCCATGGCCACCAAACCAAAGCTGCACCCTCGTAATCAACACTCAGAGGGCTACGATTTCGTTCGTCTGGTGGCGCAGACACCCGAGCTGGAGGCATTTACAACCCGCAACCCGTCAGGTCAGACGACGATTGACTTTCAGAACGTGAACGCGGTCCGGATGCTAAATCGTGCGTTGCTAAAAGCGCATTACGATATCGATTATTGGGATATTCCCGCAAATTACTTGTGCCCACCAATTCCGGGCCGCGTCGACTACATCCACTATCTCGCGGATCTGCTTGCAGAGAGCAATGACCGGACGACCCCGCGAGGGCGTCATATAAAGGTTTTAGACATAGGTACTGGTGCGAGCTTGGTGTATCCGCTTACAGGGCAAAGCGAATACGGCTGGCACTTCACAGGCGTCGATATCGACGCCGGAGCGATCAACTCGGCACGGAAAATCTGTGAATTTAATAGTTCGGGAATTACCCTTAGGCAACAGAGCAAACCCGAGAATATTTTTCGCGGGGTGATCCAGCTCAATGAGGCTTTTCATTTGACTATGTGCAATCCACCTTTTCATGCGTCCATCGGGCAAGCAAACAAGGGCACCCAGCGAAAGTGGAAGAACCTTGGAAAAGGGCATTCAACAAAACTCAACTTTGGTGGGCAAAATACTGAACTCTGGTATCCGGGCGGCGAGATAAAGTTTGTTGCTCGTATGATTGAACAGAGCGTTGAGTTTGCTGACCAATGCCTTTGGTTTACCTCTCTTGTGTCGAAAAAGGACAACCTCCAGCCGCTCGGTCGAATTTTAAAGAGAGCAAAGGTTGCTGAGTATAAAGTCGTCGATATGGCACAGGGGCAAAAAACAAGTCGCTTTGTGGCCTGGACTTATATGAACAAAAACCAACGGTCCTTGTTCGCGAAGAGCGGCTAACCATAAGGCCCCTCTGTCGCAGCTCTGTAACGAAAGCTATTTCTGCTTCGCTGAAGCTGCTTCGCAACTTCCTAGAGTACCTTGCAGGCTGGTTTGGGCCGGAAGCCACTTTCTCATACGTCTTTTAGATCCGGCCCTGTTGTTCGACCTTGTCCCAAAAAGCGTGTTTGCGTGGATGCTTGCGGCGTAGGTCGTTGAAAAAGGCATCGTGACTTTGAAAGGCACCGTAATCCGCAATAGCCATATCGGCCTGGGCGCAGGAGGCGAGATGACGGGCGGCATGGCGGTAGCGTTTGGCGCGGTTGTTTTGAAGGGAAAAGGTTATCATCGACCGCAAAGCCAGTGTAGCGGCCAGGGGATGTTCGGCCTTGAGAAACTCGGATGTCGGGGTCAGGAGTTCATAGGTATTGCCATCCAGTTCTGCGTATCGCGACAGTATCACATCAGCGGCAAGCCTTGCATCGGGCCAACTCATGCAAAAAATGAGTACCTGGAGAAGATCTGGGTGGGTGCGCACATGGGTGCGGGCATTCAGCAGCGCCTCATCATCGTCAAAATCGGGCAGGCGTGAGAGATAGCGGCGCAGGGTCTCGGCGCAAAGCGTCGTTTCGAACCGGGACCACATGGCGCTGCGCAGGCTGTCCTCGTCGCCCAAGGCTTCGAGGCAGGCGAAACGGGCGCTGTCGACTTCTGGCGTATCAAAGGTGCGGTCTTTGTCCTTCTCAGAGGCGATACAGGTGTCCATGATCCGCAGGGCATCTTCGGCGCGGCCCGCCGTCAAGAGCCGCCGCGCTGCATCCGGCGCAATCGTGTGATACGTCAATTGCTGTGCGCTGTACTGCGACAGCCACGCATCCACATCGCCTTGGGCATCAGCAATGTCCGATAGGATCATTCTAAGCGTTCTGTTCTGACTGTCCTTTGCCATTTCAAGGCGACGTTCGGCGCTCATAAGAACCCCGAAATACTCTGTTTCGTCCAAGGTGACAGGCGCATCCATCGCAATTTCCGCACGTACCCTAAGCGCTGTCAAACCCTGATCGCCCAATGCCTGCGACAACGCAGGGATAGCGCCATCAAATTCGCCATAGCCGTTGTCTTGGAGGGCCTCAAACACCTGATCCGCAAGCTGCTCGGCGTTGCGATCAAGACGTGGGGCGAGTGCTTGGATCGCGTTCATCACAGCATCCATGACGTCGCCGATTGTACCATTGCTGTCGTCGGTACGGGCATGAATGTCGGGCGCAAGTTGCAATAACGACCAAAGCAGATCAAAGCCAAGGCCCACGTCTTCAGATGCAACGCGGTTCAAAATAACGTCAATCAAACCATTAAGTTCTTTGGCCAACATGTGCTGCCCTCGCATGGAGATCCAGCTTTTGGCGCGCCGGATTTGTGCCATCCGCTTGCGGATGTCAGCGGCGGCCTCTTTCGGGCTTTGCTCTGAGGACAATGCCATCCGCACCCGCCGCTGCCGGGCCGCATCGCCTTTGACAGCGTCCATAAGCAGCTCAGCTAGAACTTCGGCGCCCAAGGCTTCCAAGTTCTTCTTGTTAAGAGATTTTCCTGCCATCATCAGACCTATTAAGATGCTTGGCCAAAAAGATATGGACTCGCGTGTTCTTCCCAAACAATGACTTTCGTCATGGCTTTCTGAAAGTCGGCGCTCTGAATAAAACTGTCCAGCCAAAGGATCACATTGGGCCAAGGCTGCGCTTCAAACCAGGCACGGTCGATATGGGCGAACTGCCTTACAAACGGAAAAATCGCAATGTCAGCGAGTGTGGGCCTGTCGCCCGTCAAGAAAGGATACTTTGCCAGCTGTGTCTCAAGAGACTGAATAAAGTTGGATGCTTGCGCCCGTTCGGATTTGGCATCCAGATCAGGATAGCGGTCTGAATATTTCGTGTGATCCAGCGCAGCTTTAAAAGGCCCATCGTTCTGGGCAATCAGGGTTTCGCCAATACTCGGCATGTTCAACAACCCATGCGGATCACTTTTCCCAAGCGCCCATCGCATGATGTCGCGACTCTCATCCAAGTTCAGATCACTCGCTTGCAAATTCGGCACCGTGGCCGAGGGCGAGGCCTGAAGAAACGCCTGCGGTTTATCTTTCAATTTGATCTCGCGCAGTTCTACCTCTAGCCCCGCGCTCAACACTGCCATCCGCGCCCGCATTGCATAAGGGCAGCGTCGAAAGCTCCACAGGATCGGTTGCGGTGTGGTCAAAATATCTTGGGTCATTGGTCCACTTTAGGGTGAATAATGTGCGCCCGCAAAAGGAAGATCCTGATAGGCTCGAAACGTAAAGAAAATGACCGCGCCTACCGCAGTGCCGACCTTAGCCCTTTGTCAATATTGCAACCGCGGCGAATGACGAATCTTGCGGCCCGCACCGCAGCGACCATTCCTTTGCGTCAAAGGCAGCTAAGGGTCGTTCGTTCCTGCCGCGCCTGCATTCGCTGCAGCTGGCATCAATGTCGCTGATGGGCTTATTTTGTTGAAAAAGTCGGGCGGGCTCAAAGCAGCCTGAATTTTCAGAACGCTTGTTTTCGCCAGCGAGGATAGCGCCCCGTTCAAGAGGCAAATTCGCCCTCTGGCAGAACAAAATTCTGATCCAGCGCCTGCCGACGCGGATTGAAGGAGTTTTTCAACAGCATGGGCTCGGAGCGGACTTTCGGCGGTGCAGCAGAGGTCGCGCCTAGTCATCGCGGGTGCGCGCGTCACTCCCGGCCCAAAGCTGCCATCCACACAGTTAGCTCAATGCTGCAGTGCAGCCCGTCAAACCAGACTTTCGCCGTGATCGCGTTATCAGAAGACTTGTAGACGTCAGCTATGCTGACGAAGCTGCTATTAATTCATGATGGGCTTAGCGAATTCTCTGGGTACTTTCTGAACTTTCTCGAGCAAAAGGGCGTTAAAATCAAACATATCAAAAATTATCCAATTTGCTTAGCGTTAAGCAGACGGCTTCCAGATTTGATAGATTGTTTTTCGACGTTCGAACGCCTCGGGACCGCCTTCCATGATCTTGATGACCTTCTCTTGGCAGGCCCGGTCGTCGATGTTTCCTACAGCGACCGCTATTTCTTCATCTGTGGCGCTACATGTTGTAACGGTCTCCGCATCGCCGAGTACCGGAAAATTGGCATTGTGGGTTGCAAAGATAAACTGCCGGTTCGGCTTTATGGCTCTGACAATTTTGACGACTTCCTCATAAACTGTCTGGCTATCCAGATCGTCCTCGGGCTGGTCGATGAGCAAGAGGTCATTTCCTACCTGACTTAAAAGGAAAAGCATCATCGCAGAGGCGCGCTGACCAAGTGAATGCAAGCGCAGAGGCCTACCATGATATGTCACATCATAGCTGTTCGGAATCTGGAAAGTCAGAAGCTCCTTGATGCTGCCCAAGAAAAGTTCCTGGAACGCAGTCGCCTTACTCTTTGCGTGCTTGGATGCTTCCTCTAGGTCTTTAAAGACCTCTCCAAAGTCAGGGTACTCCTTCGCAAGTGAATCATACGTCTCCTTACGCTGACCGCTCCCCTTGAACAAACCGTCAATGTGAGACTTATACGTTGCCTTATCACCCTTGAAGACGCCCTCAACTTTAAGTGAGCCCTGCGAGTCATTGATGGTCTCTAAGGCTTTCGAGATCAGATTATATTCTTCGTGCCACGCGTCGTTCAACGAAGCGAGTGCCATAAGCACCTCATCATGCCTAGTGCGAGCTTTTGCAGTCTTCTTCGTGAGATCCGAGATCCCGGCAACCAGTTCGCTCTTTCGATCTGTCAGCGTGATGTAGGCATCGGGCTCGATTGACGTTACGCCTTGCTCTTCGAGAGCCTGAACCAGCTCACGCTCAACTTCGGCAAACTCTTCTTTGAGACCGTCTTTCACAGCCGACAATTCTTCTCGGAGTTCCAAAAGATCGGTGCTAACGGTCCCTGAGGAAACAACGATCGTACGCGCATAGCTAACGCTCTTCTTTAGCGCTTCGATCTTCTTGGCATATCGTTCAAAGAATTCTGCATTGTAATCTGATTTCTGCGCTTCGAGCGTAGCCAGTTGCTCTTCGGTCTCGGTAACCGCTTCATCCAACGATCCGTGCCATTCTTTGGCAATTTCATCGACGCTCTCGCAGAAGCTCAAGTCACTACTGAAGGCAATTTGCTTATCTAGCTTTTCTTTGACGCCATGTTTGTCAAATTGCTCCAGGCGAAATTCGACATCCTTGAGCTCCTCTTCCAGTGTGGCCTGATCTTCGACATCGCTATGCAAGGACTTCAGCGCGTCGATGGCCTGCTCAAGCACACCGCGACGCTCCTCAATTTTCTGCCGAACGTCCTTCAAACTATCACCCATCAGCTTCTCGACGAGATCGTGTCCAAAACCTTTCCCTGCGGCAGAAAGGTCTTTCTGGCCAAAGTAAAGAGGCTTCGCGATGATGGTTTCACGGATAGAAACGCCGGGCCGGAGCACACCGTCAACGTAGACTTCATGCGCGTGACCGAGAAGGCGTCTAATCTCGAAGCGCGTACCGTGGCGATCGGTAGCCTCCACAACGATCTTGCCACCACTCTTCAAGATGAAAGGCAAAAGGCCCTTCTTATAGTCCTGATCTTGAGCTTTATCTCCGAATGGTACGTCTAGGGCATAGCGTAAGCTTTCAAGGATCGAGGACTTTCCGCTGCCTTGTATGCCGATCAAGCAGTTTAGATGGGGTGAGAACGTCACCCGCTTGCCATCCAGAAGCCCACCTTCAAATCGGATAGCGTTGATATGAGAGTGTTCGACGGTAGGCGCTTCACGGGCAACCCGAAACCCGTGGTCGGTAAGGGCAAACTTGACGGCATCAAACCCTAGATCGCCAACTTTTATATAGCTCTTTCGCCCCTTACCAATTTCTTCGACAGCCTTGGGATCAGACCCCTCAACTTCAGCGGGATACTGATCCCCCCACCAGCCTTGAACTTTGGTCCGACAAGCAGCATCGGCCTTGTCGTGTGTTCGAACTTTTTGAAACCCGAGAGTGTATTTCTGAATAAGCGGTTGAGCTGCCAGCTCGCTCATGCGACCGCCACTGATCTCCTTCCACAGGCCGCTATTGGCCTCTACGTGGGCAAAATTTATGAAGAAATCACGCCCGTAGGCTTCGAGCTTCTTCAGTGTAGCAAGAAGATCATCGTTGCTACGACCGTTCTCCTGCTCATACTGACTTGGGACTTTGCCGGAAAATGCGACCCCGAGAAACTGATTGATATAGTCGTTTCCACCTTCAAGCCACTCATCTGAAAACACGATCAAAGTATGAACGCCGTTCGAGCCATCATTGACCGATAACTCGACCCCTGGAAGCAACCCGATGCCCGCTTTGCGCGCCTTTCGACGCAACGCTTTGAACTCTCCAACATCGAATTTGTTGTGGTTGGTGATTACGCCAAGACCGATGCCCGCTGCCTGTAACCCCTCAACGTAGGATGAGACGAAGCGATCTCCTTCGCCATCAAACTTAAACTCTTTGTCTGCCCGCGTGTGTAAGTGAAAATCGGCTCGAACCCATCTGGTACCGTGGGCAAAGAAATCCCCCACTGCTTCACTCATGACTTATTCTCCGCGTCAGGGTTTCAGCCTACTATGGTTTGTGAATTCGCCGCTAAAGTCCGTTGTCCATTCTTTCAAAAATGATGGCACTGGATTTCGTGCAACGTTCTCAAAGCTTTTTAATGCCCAAAAAAATGTAAACTCTTGTATCTGGAGTGTGGCACACCGCCAAGCCGCCTACAATCGCTTGCTGAATGTCTGCACCATCAGCGTGGCAGTGACCGTTTCGCACCTGCAGAGAATGTCTGCTTCCCGCCGTTTCTGTTGATGCCAATCTGGTCTTCGTTTGATTTTCGCGCTTGCAGTGATCAGTTGAAACCACACCCGCACAGCAGACCTTCAGCTCACCCGATTTTGCTGCGCGATGTCACGAAAGGTCGGTCGGGGAAGCTGCGTTGCAGCTATGACTACCATAGCGAATTTCGGCGGTGGGCCGAAAGCATCATGCTAGTTTGCATGGGACATCGGTCCATTTTCCGCAACGCCGCATGATTGCTGCGACCCCTTCGCCTCAATTCTTACATGCCGTCTGAACATCAGCCTTGTATGCAAAAGAGGTCTTCAGGCCGGTTGAGGAAACTCAAACTGGCGAAAAAGGAAGAATAGTTGTCGAAAAAGGACAACTATAGTGACGAATTACAATCGGGAAAATGGTCGGAGCGAGAGGATTCGAACCTCCGACCCCCTGCTCCCGAAGCAGGTGCGCTACCAGGCTGCGCTACGCTCCGACCGTAGGGGCGAAATAAACCCCTAAACGGTGGGATGCAAGCCGGATTCAGCGGCGATGGGGCCACATTCTTTGCATGATTGTCGATTTGGGGGCGGTGACGGTTTCACTGCGCATGCGGGATGATGTGACGGGGCGATTGGTGGATACGCCTCCGCGGGCTTCGCGCACGACGATATAGATGCCCGATCCGATAATCACGCTGGCACCTATAAGGGTCGGCATATCAAGGCTTTCACCGAACAGGAACCAGCCATAGCCGGTGGCCCAGAGGATCTGCGAATACTGCATGGGGGCGACGATGGCTGCCTCTCCGGCACGATAGGCGATGATGACCAGAAAGCTGGCGATCAGGCCAAGGCTGGCAATGATGCCCGTCATGCCGAAATGGATCAGCTGCATGGGTTCATAGCTGATGGTCAACGCGGCACCGGTGGCCATGAAATTGCCCAGCATTGGCCACATCATCAGCACCATCGGGCGTTCACGACGGCCAAGGCGGCGGATGATAACAGCAGCAATTGCACCGGCACATGCACTGCACATGGCAGCCAGATGGCCCAGTTGCAGTTCCTGCGTGCCCGGACGCAGCACGATCATGACGCCCGAAAGGCCGACGACAACGGCGGCCAGCCTGTGGATACCGACACGTTCCCCCAACAACGGAATAGAGAGCAATGTGATCAGCAAAGGCGTGGTGAACAGGATCGCATAGACCTGTGTCAGGGGCAGGTTCGAAAAGGCATAAAAGCCTGCCATCCCCGAAATGACCGCGCAGATTGTTCGCAGGATCACCCAGCCCGGATTACTGGGACGCAATGTGCCGGGCTGGGGGTCGCTCATCAGAATTAGGGACACCAGCGGGAAGGATAAAAGGGATGCGAAAAACAGGATCTGAAGCGCCGGATAGGTTTCCCCAAGCGTTTTGATGACCACGTCATGCGTTGCATAGATCCCCATAGCTGCAAGCTGCAGCAGGGCTCCTTTTACGTTCCCTGAAAGTGCCATTAACTCTCCTGTGACAAAGCCTTGATGATGTAATCACCCATTTGCGCCGTCGTAACCGGCGTGCCGCCTTCGGGACCCATCAGGTCCGCCGTGCGTATTCCATCAGCTAAGACATGCTCGACAGCGCGTTCCAGTTCCGCCGCAGCGTCGCCTTCGTCGAAGCTATAGCGCAAAGCCATCGCAAAGCTTAAAATACAGGCAATCGGGTTGGCCTTGCCCTGACCGGCAATATCGGGGGCAGATCCATGGACGGGCTCGTACATGGCCTTCGGGCGACCATTGGCCATTTTCGCGCCAAGGCTGGCCGAAGGCAGCATGCCAAGGCTGCCGGTCAGCATTGCGGCAGCGTCCGACAGGATGTCACCGAACAGGTTGTCAGTGACGATGACGTCGAATTGCTGCGGACGACGGACCAGCTGCATCGCGCCGTTATCGGCATACATATGGGTCAGTTCGACATCGGGGTATTCGTTGTCGTGGACCCACTGGACCTCCTCGCGCCAAAGGATGCCTGATTCCATGACGTTGGCCTTCTCCATCGAGCAGACCTTATTGGTGCGGCGGCGGGCCAGTTCGAATGCCGAACGGGCCACGCGACGGATTTCGCCGCTGGTATAGCGTTGGGTGTTGATGCCGACGCGGCCGCCTTCGTTTTCAGGGTTGTTATCATCGGAATGGATGCCGCGCGGTTCGCCGAAATAGACACCGCTGGTCAGTTCACGCACGATCAGGATATCCAGACCGGCCACCACTTCGCGCTTGAGGCTGGAAAAATCGGCCAGCGCGTCAAAGCATTGTGCAGGGCGCAGGTTGGCGAACAGGTCCATTTCCTTACGCAGGCGCAACAGGCCGCGTTCGGGTTTGACGCTGAAATCCAGCACATCGTATTTCGGGCCGCCAACAGCGCCCAGCATCACCGCATCGACAGATTGGGCCCTGGCCATGGTTGCATCCGACAACGGCGCGCCATGCGCGTCATAGGCGGCACCGCCGACAAGATCGTGGCTGACATCGAACTTCATCCCGCGATGGGTTTCAAACCACCCGATCACTTTGACGACTTCGGCCATGACTTCGGGGCCGATCCCGTCACCGGGCAAGATAAGAAGCGAGTATTGGTCCGACATGATCCCTCCATTGACGCCAGGCACGGCGTGCCTTCGGGGTTAGACGTGCCCTGTCGCATGGTCAAGATCACGAGGGCGATCACGGTGAGTTGCCTTGCAGATGCGCATAGCCTCGCCCACGCTATCTGCAAAGTGACCGATGGGAAATTGCGATGAAAAGCTGGAATGTCATCATCACCGCAACGGTAACGGCAGGAACGATCCTGCTGGGTGCGACGGCATGGGCACAAGGGGCCGACGGGGTTCCAGGCGACAGGCTGGTTGTGCCTTTGCCCGATATTTCGGGGCTGGATGACGCGCAGGCCAAGGATCTGGCCCGTGAACTGGCGCAGGCCAATGTCATCACCTCGAACTGTCCGGAATATGATGTCAGCGATGGCGCATGGCAGCTGATGACAGGCACGACCGATTCATTGACGGCAAAGCTGGGGCTGGATCCCATCACCTATGACCGCGAATATTTCCGCCCCGCTTTCAGCGTGATGGAGGATGCCGACGCCTGCCAGACCCTTGGTCCAGATGTGCAGGGCACTGTCGATCGCCTGATCGCGATGGGCGGCGACACCAAACCTGCCGAACAGATGCCTGCCGCAAACTAGGTTTGTCCTGACTTGCGGACGCCGCTGCGATGCCACAGCCTGCCTTCGGGGAACGGAGGATCACATGCCGGCATTTTCAGCGGGGCTTATCAGTCTGGTGTTGGGCTATATGCTCAGCCAGTTCTATCGGGCATTTCTGGCGGTGCTTGCCCCCACCCTGCGGCAGGAACTGGGTGCCACGGCAGGTGATCTGGCCCTGTCGTCAGGACTATGGTTTCTGGCATTCGCTGCCATGCAACTGCCGGTCGGAACCGCGCTTGACCGCTGGGGCCCGCGGCGCACCGTCGGGGTTTTACTGGCGGTTGGCGGGGCGGGTGGCGCAGCTGTCTTTGCACTGGCCGCAGCGCCTTGGCATTTGCATCTTGCCATGACGATGCTGGGTGTCGGCTGTTCGCCCGCCCTGATGGGCCCCTATTACATCTTCGCCCGCGAATATCCTGCGTCGGCTTTCGGGACACTGGCGGGAATGCTGGTAGGCTTCGGGTCGCTTGGCAATATTCTGGGCGCGGCACCGTTGGTCTGGATTGTCCAGACATTCGACTGGCGGCCCACCCTTTGGGGATTGGTCGTGGTGACCCTGTTCGCAGCTGGGCTGATACTGGCGCAGGTGCGCGACCCTGCACGCCTGGGGAACGATCAGCCGCGGGGTTCACTGGGGCAGATCGTCCGCCTGCGGGCGCTGTGGTTTATTCTGCCGTTGTTTGCTGTGAACTATGCCGTGGCTGCGGCCATTCGCGGGCTGTGGGCGGGGCCGTGGCTGGAGCAGGTCCACCACGCCGATGCCACACAGATCGGTCGCTATACGCTGGCTATGGGATTAGCGATGGTGGCGGGCAGTTTTTGCGCCGGTCCTGCGACAAGGTTGCTGGGCGGGGCGCGGCGGGCAATGATGGTTTTCACCTGCATGATGATCGCAGCCCTGCTGACCATGTGGCTGGCCCCCGGGCTGGGATCGTTCTGGGCGGTGATCCAGCTGATGACCTTGGGATTTTTCGGGTCCGGCTATCCTTTGCTGATGGCGCATGGAAAGTCCTTTCTGCCACAACATCTTGTCGGGCGCGGGGTGACCTTCCTCAATATGTTTTCAATTGGCGGGGCGGGGGTGATGCAGTTTGCCTCGCGGCCGGTTTTCGGGGCAGCGCAGGCGGCCTACCCCTCGGCGCAGGCATTCGCTATGCTGTGGCTGTTCTTCCTGATCCCGCTGGTGGTCGGGTTCCTGCTGTATTTCCTGACGCCCGAGGCTGATAATGGATGACACCCCACTGGTCGTGGCACCGAACCTGAAGCGCCGGCTGTCCGGCGTCACCGCCACCGTGGTCCGCCTGATCCCCGTGCAGGCGGGGATGATCGCCATTCGCGCCACCGGACCGGGCCTGCCCGATGACGTGCCGCATATCCCGCTGACACGCGCGGCCACCCTGCCCCGCGACCGCTGGCGCGTCTGGCATGCGCGGCGCAATACGGAGATGGCGCTTGGGCTGATCCTGCGCCGCGTGCTGCGCCGCAAATATCGGCTGCTGTTCACATCGGCCGCACAGCGCAGCCACACCGGTTTTACCCGCTGGCTGATCCGGCAACAGGACGCGCTGATCGCGACATCGCCGCAAGCGGCCAGCTATCTGGAACGCCCCGCGACGGTGATCCTGCACGGTGTCGACACGCAGGTGTTCCACCCCGCACCCGACCGCGCCGCCCTGCGGGCCGAACTGGGGCTGGACCCTGACGCGGTGCTGATCGGCTGTTTCGGGCGGGTGCGTGCGCAAAAGGGCGTCGATCTGCTGGTGCAGGCGGGGCTGGAATTGCTGCCGAAGCACCCAAAGGCCCAGATCATCTTCACTGGCCGCATCACGCAGGACAATCGCGCCTTCACCGATGACCTGCTGGCGCAGATCAAGGCCGCGGGCCTTTCGAACCGGATCCGTTTCTTGGGCGAATTGCCTTGGGATCAGGTCGTGCGGCATTATCAGGCGCTGGACCTGTTCGCAGCCCCCGCCCGGTGGGAAGGCTTCGGCCTGACTCCGCTAGAGGCGATGGCCTGCGGCGTTCTTACCGTCGCTGCGCGCGTCGGTGCCTATGAAACGCTGATCCGCGATGGTGAAACCGGCAGTCTTGTTCCCAAGGATGACGCCCCTGCCCTGACCGCCGCGCTTGGCCGCTGGCTGGATGATGATGCGGGCCGCGCAGCCGCAGGCCATGCCGCCCGCACCCATGTCGCCACCAACCACGCGATCGAGGGCGAGGCCCGTGCCATCGTCGCCGTCTATCAGGACCTGCTGGCGAAATCATGAGCGACCCCCACGCCCCTGCCCTGTCACGGCTTGATTTCACCGCCGCGCGACTGTTGCGCAACGACAGTCGCATTGCCCGCATGTCGATCCCGCAGGGAAACCTGCTCGCCGATCTGGACGGGCGGCATGTCGCGCTGATCGGCAATGCGCGATCACTGGCCGAAACGCGGCACGGCGCGGATATCGACGCCGCCGATCTGGTCATCCGTATCAACCGCGCGCCCATGCCAAGCCCCATCAGTCATGGCAGCCGCACCGACTGGCTGGCGCTGGCCACCCGCCTGCCTGACGCGGATCGCAAACGTCTGGACCCCGACCGCATCCTGTGGATGTCGCCCAAGCGCAAGCGGCTGGACTGGCAATCTGCCAGCGGCGCGGGGTTCTATCTGCACCCCTTGGCCGATTACGACGCCCTGCGCGACCGGCTGGCCGCGCCGCCCACCACCGGCGCGATGATGATCGATCTGTTGCTGCGGGCCCCCTTGGCATCGCTGACGCTCTACGGATTTGATTTTTTCGCCAGCCTCAGCCTGTCGGGTCGCCGCAGTGCCGATGATGTCCCCCATGATTTCGGTGCCGAAGGCGCATGGGTCGAGGATCTGCTGCACAGCGATTCACGCCTGCGACTGCGGCGCTAGGGGCCAAGCCCTTTCCATAACCCTGCAACTGCGGTAAATGCCCTGCGACCGCAGAAGAAGGAGTCCCCGGAAAATGGGTTATAAAGTCGTCGTCGCAGGTGCCACCGGAAACGTGGGCCGCGAAATGCTGAACATCCTTGATGAGCGCCAGTTCCCGATTGACGAGATTGCCGTGCTGGCATCGCGTCGCAGTCAGGGAACCGAAGTCAGCTTTGGCGACAAGACTCTCAAGATCAAGGATATCGAACAATTCGATTTCACCGGTTGGGATATGGCGCTGTTCGCCATCGGGTCGGACGCCACCAAGAAATACGCCCCCATCGCGGCGGCTGCCGGTTGCGTTGTCATCGATAACAGCTCGCTCTATCGCTATGACCCCGATATCCCGCTGATCGTTCCGGAAGTGAACCCCGAAGCCATCGTCGAGTATTCCAAGAAGAACATCATCGCCAACCCCAACTGCTCGACCGCGCAGATGGTTGTGGCGCTGCAGCCCCTGCATGAACGTGCGCGCATCAAGCGTGTCGTCGTCTCGACCTATCAGTCGGTGTCGGGCGGCGGCAAGGATGCCATGGACGAATTGTGGAACCAGACCAAGGGCATGTATGTCCCCGGTCAGGAAGTGGCCCCGAACAAATTCCACAAGCAGATCGCCTTTAACGTGATTCCGCAGATCGACGTCTTCATGGAAGACGGCTCGACCAAGGAAGAATGGAAGATGGTCGCCGAAACCAAGAAAATCATGGACAAGTCGATCAAGGTCACCGCGACCTGCGTCCGCGTCCCTGTCTTTGTCGGCCATTCCGAAGCGATCAACATCGAATTCGAGGATTTCCTGGACGAGGACGAGGCCCGCGACATCCTGCGCGAAGCCCCCGGCATCATGGTCGTCGATAAGCGCGAAGACGGCGGATACACCACGCCCGTCGAATGCGTCGGTGATTACGCGACCTTCATCAGCCGCATCCGTCAGGACAGCACGCTGGACAATGGCCTGAACATCTGGTGCGTCAGCGACAACCTGCGTAAAGGCGCGGCCCTGAACGCCGTCCAGATCGCGGAATTGCTGGGCAACAAGATTCTGAAAAAAGGCTGATCAGCCTTTCAGACAGATAAGGAAGGGCGGCAGGCATCAGCCTTGCCGTCCTTTTTCATGGCGTCCGTCAGATCAGGACCCATTTCTTGCCTGCATCCTCGGCCTGCAACAACGTACCTTCGCTGATGTCATGGACCAGACCGTGCAGAGACAGCGTGCCCGCCTCGACCGCGTCGCGGACAAAGGGGAAGGTCATCAAATTCTCGATGGACACCAGAACCGCTTCCTGTTCCAGCGCGCCGACCTGCTCGGCCTCGGGCAGTTCCTTTACGCGATCATAGCCGGGGCGCAGGATATCCATCCAGCGACCGACAAAGCTGGTCTTTTCTTCCAGCTCGGGGGCGTGACCCGAACACATGGCGTGGCATCCCGCAACGCCACCGCAATGGGTGTGCCCCACCACGATCAGATGCGCGACCTTCAGCGCGGCCACGGCATATTCGACCGCCGCCGAGGTGCCGTGCTGCAATCCGTCGGGCGCATAGGGCGGGACAAGATTGGCGATATTGCGGTGGATAAAGAATTCGCCCGAATCAGCCCCGAAGATGCTGGTGACATGCACGCGGCTGTCACAGCAGGAAATCACCATCGCGCGGGGGCGCTGACCTTCGGTGGCAAGGCGGCGGTACCATGCGTGGTTTTCGGCATGCGCCGTGGCTTTCCACCCCTGATAGCGCTTGATCAGATATTGCGGCAACGGAGACAGGTTGTGCATCTGGAACCTCACTTTCTGAACATGCGTAATAGGCACGGATTGAAACAAATTCGAGCGTTTTCTTCGCGGGCTGGCAAGGCTTTCTTCACGGGTTGCCCTCATGTTCCCCCTGAAACGGGGCAACACCCATCGGAGATGCGAATGGCAGAAATCCTGAGTTTGACCGTATCAGAGGCGGTTCGGGTGGACAGCCAGCGCATCGCTGGCATCATGGCGGAACTTGGCGACACGGCAGCGCAGCATGTTATCGGGCTGGCGCTGGAACAACTGGCCACCATCCTGACCACGACCGAAGCAGCCTTGGCCGCAGGTGATCTGGCCAGAACCGTGGCCGATTCAGAACATATGGCGCGTCTGGCGTGGCAGATCGGGCTTTTATCGCTGGCAGGCGTGGCGATGGATCTGGGCAGCACAGCCGAACGGGGCGATCTGCCCGCATTGGCCGCCATCAGGGCGCGGCTGCAACGTGTGGGCAACCTTTCCCTGACCGCTATCTGGGATCGGGCGGCCATATCGTGACACCGGCGGTTGGGGTTGCAGCGAATTGCACGATCTGTAGGCTGGCGCCGATCTGCTAAGGAACACATCATGACCCCCGAATTCGCCACCGATTCCGAAACCACTCGCCCCCTGTGGCTGCTGTGGAGCGGTCAGGATCTGCCCGCCGAGGCAAAGGCAGGCGCATGGCCCGACGCCAGTGGCTTTACTGCCAAGGCCGGTCAGATCTGCCTGTTGCCGTCCGAAGATGGCGGGGTTCGCGGGGCATTGATGGGTCTGGGCGACCGCAATTCCAGCGGACGTGACCGTTTCCAGCTGGCCCGCGCCCATGCGCTGCCGAAAGGCGACTGGCATCTGGCCAACCAGCCCGACGGCCTGACCCCCGACCAGCTGACGCTTGGCTGGCTGCTGGGCCAGTACCGCTTTACCCGCTATGCCGGTGTGGCCCCGCAGGGTCCGCGTCTGGTCTGTCCGCAGGGCGTGGATATGGACCGCATGCTGGCCATTGCAGCGGGCGAATTCCTGACCCGCGACCTGATCAACACCCCCGCCAGCGACCTTGGCCCCGACAAGCTGGAGGCAGCCGCCCGTGCCCTTTGCAACGATCTGGGCGGCAAGATCGAGGTAACCACCGGCACCGCCCTGCTGAAAAACAATTTCCCGCTGATCCATGCCGTCGGTCGTGCCTCGGCAACCGAGCCGCGCCTGCTGGACATTCGTATCGGTGACACCGGACCGATGCTGACCATTGTCGGCAAGGGCGTCTGCTATGACACAGGCGGGCTGAACCTGAAGCCCGGTGCCTCTATGGGATTGATGAAAAAGGATATGGGCGGGGCGGCGACGGCGCTTGGTCTATTGAAAATGCTGGTAAAAACCGGTGCGGCGGCGAACATCCGGCTGCGGGTGCTGATCCCGGCGGTCGAAAACAGTGTCGCGGGCAATGCCTTCCGCCCCGGTGACATCCTTGCCAGCCGCAAGGGCCTGTCGGTCGAGGTGAACAACACCGACGCCGAGGGCCGTCTGGTGCTGGCCGATGCCCTGACTTACGGGGCCGAGGAAAACCCCGATCTGATGATCTCGCTGGCGACGCTGACGGGGGCTGCGCGCGTGGCCTTGGGGCCGGATGTGCCGCCGTTTTATTGCGATGATGATGCGACGGCCACTGCGCTGCAATCGGCAGCGATGCAGGCCGATGACCCGCTGTGGCGCATGCCCTTCTGGGAACCCTATGAAGGTCTGATCGAACCGGGCATCGCCGATCTGGATAACGCGCCATCGGGCGGTATGGCGGGGTCGATCACGGCAGCGCTGTTCCTGAAGCGCTTTGCAGATGGCGCAGGTCGCTATGCCCATCTGGACATCTATGGCTGGCAACCCACCGCCGCCCCCGGTCGCCCCAAGGGTGGCGTCGGCCAAGGATCGCGGGCCATTCTGGCCGCCCTGCCCGCGATCCTGTCCTGATGGATCGCCGTCTGACCCCCGCCACAGACCGCGTCGCGCTGGATACCCTGCGCGGCCAGCTGGACCGCCCCGCCTATACCGCCGGACGCCCTGCGCGGCTGGTCGTGCCGCTGACCGATATCCTGACTGCCCCCGACGGTCGTCGCGACAGGCAGCTGGTGTTTGGCACTGACCTGACAGTGATCGACGAACAGGACGGCTTTGCCTTTATCCAGTCCGGACTGGACCGGTATTGCGGCTGGGTCCGCGCAGATGCGCTGACCTATGACCTGCCCACGCTAACCCATCGCGTCACGGCCCCTGCCACGCATGTCTATCCGGTCGCGAATATGAAACAGCCCGAACGCATGTCCCTGACGCGCGGGTCGCGTCTGTCAGTTGTGGCGATTGCCGATGGCTTTGCCGAACTGGCCGGCGGCGGCTTTATCCCCGCCCAGCATATCGGCAACCAGCCTGCGACCGATCCGGCGCAGGTGGCGGAAACGCTGTTGGGGACGCCCTATCTGTGGGGCGGTAACAGCCGGTCGGGCATTGATTGTTCGGGGCTGGCGCAGTTGTCACTGACCGAATGCGGCATTTCCTGCCCCGGTGACAGCGATCTGCAACGTGATGCGTTTCCGGTGACAGACAGCATCCAGCGCGGTGATCTGCTGTTCTGGCCGGGGCATGTGGCGGTGGCGCTGTCATCTGACATGATGATCCACGCAACGGCATGGCAGATGGCGGTGATCCGCGAATCCATCCCCGATGCGATTGCCCGCATCGATGCGGCGGGCCACGGGCCGTTTCAGGGCGCGCGCCGCCCAAGGTGACGCGCGCCGGTCGGCTTTACAGATTGAAGACGCGTTCCGGCTGGACCATGCCGCCCTGATAGCGGCCAATGCAAACCGGACCGGTCGCATCGGACACCCAGACCAGTTCGCCCCATTCGGCACCATTGGTCACTTCGCCCGGATTGCCATTGCGAATGCGAATGGCACCTTCGGTCGTGGCGCGAACCATGGGCAGGTCGGCCAGACCTGTTTCCAGTGGCAAAAGCTGGCTTTCCAGCCATTCCTGACCTTCACGGTCGACCTTGTCGAAGGCAACACCGTTTTCGGCCTCGAACGGGCCGGACCATGTGCGGCGCAGATGCGCGACATGACCAAGGCAGCCCAAGGCACGGCCCAGATCGCGGGCGATGGACCGGACATAGCCGCCCTTGCCACACACCATTTCCAGACGCGCGGTGTCGGAACCGGCCTCCAGCAACTTCAGGCTTTCGACCCACAGGGGGCGGGCGGCCAATTCCATTTCAATGCCTTCGCGGGCCAGATCATAGGCGCGCTCGCCATCGACCTTGACGGCGGAATAGGCGGGCGGGATCTGCATGATTTCGCCGGTGAAGGTGGCCAAGGCGTCCTGCACCTGCGCTTCAGTCGGACGGGCATCGGCGGTCTTGACCACTTCGCCCGAGGCATCGTCGGTGGCCGTTTCGCCCCCCCAGTTGACCAGAAAATCATAGCATTTCAGCGCGTCGGTGATGATGGGAACGGTCTTTGTCGCCTCACCCAGTGCCACGGCCAGAACGCCCGTCGCATCGGGGTCCAGCGTACCTGCATGGCCCGCCTTCTTGGCATCCAGTGCCCAACGCACCTTTGCCACAACCGCGGTCGAGGTGACCCCTGCGGGTTTGTCCACGATCAGCCAGCCATTGACCTCACGGCCCTTTTTGCGTGCCATCCGATACTCCTGAAAATCAAGGGGCGGGGGCATAGCCCCGCCCGTGCCCGCCGTCAACCGGCCAAGGGCTTAGTTCTGTTCGACCAGTCCGATAATCGGCCCGATGCTGCGTCCGAAATCTGCCCGATTGACCGAAGGCGCGTAAAGCCGCGACACCGAACCGTCAAAATACAGCGCATCCCGCACGCCCAGTTTGTCGCGGAACATCCGGCCAAATTCATGGAAGGTCACGGGGCGGCTGGAAATGGCGAACCATGCGGTCTGCCCGTCGGGCGACACACCAACTCCGTTGCGGATATAGCGGCTGTCGCTGTTTTCCAAAAAGCGCGGGTGCAATTCACCATCCACCACAAGCATCGGTCCAGATTGCGTTGCCAGACGGCATTGCGGACGTGCTGCCGCAAAGGCGCGGCTTTCGATCACCTGAAAGGGACGGTCCCCGCCCGCACAGAACACACCGTTCGGTAACAGACCGAAATTACCGTCGCTGGCACCGGTGACAATGGGCGACAGTTCCTGACCGTCAATGACCAGCAGGCCCACGGGGCGATAATCGGGATGGAACATCCCCGCATTCATCGCAAAGCCAAGCGACTGCCCGTCGCCCAACGTCCGGCGAACATTGTTGAAGTTACGCAGCGGCTTGTCATCGGCCCCGTTCTGCCACAGCTGCAGATCAGCCTGTTCGGATGCAGGGACCGTGCACAGCACATATCCCTGACCGTCATGTTCGACACGATCACAGGTGGCCGCGCCCGCAGGCAGGGCCAACGCGACCAGCATCCCCAACGCAACCGCAAGGCGGCGGGGCAGATCAGCGGTCATCGCCATCCTCGGGCATGTCGTCTTCATCGGGTGTCTCGACATCGCGGCGGACGCGCTCATCCTCGAACAGACGGCGGGTTTCGTCCATGCGGTCGAAGGTTTCGTCCAGCTGGAAGATCAGCTGGGGCGCATATTTCAGCGTCATCTTCTTGGTCACCAGATGGCGCAGCTCGGGGATGTTACGGCGCAGGGCGGCCAATGCCTCTTGCGCGTCACGCCCGCCAAGCGGCAGCACATATGCTGTCGCAGCCTTGAGGTCGGTCGACATGCGAACCTCGCCCACGGTGATAGAGTGACGGTTAAGATCCGGGTCATGCACATCCGCGCGCAAAAGCACGTCGGATAGGGTGCGTCGGATCAATTCGCCCACACGCAACTGACGCTGCGACGGGCCACGACCTTGGGAATTGCGGTTCTCTGCCATGTGCCCCGATGTAGGGGGTCGCGGGCCGGCCCGCAACGGGATATGACGCTGTAAAAGCCAACAGGGGTGACAGATGAGTGATTTTGAGAACACAGACGCACCGGCACGCCCCGGAATTGTGGTCACCGGCGCGTCCGGACGCATGGGCCAGATGCTGATCCGGCTGATTCTTGACAACCCCGACGTCCGCCTTGCAGGGGCCCTGGAACGCAGCGGCAATGAATGGGTCGGGCGCGATGTCGGCCAGGTGCTGGGCCGTGATGCGGTGGGGATTACCGTCACCGATGATGCCGTCACCGCCATCGCACAGGCACAAGCCGTGATTGATTTTACCGCCCCTGATGCGACCGTCGCCTTTGCCGAACTGACCGCACAGGCCCGCGCTGTGCATGTGATCGGCACCACCGGCATGGAACAGCACCACTTGGACAAGCTGACCGCCGCCGCCCGCCACGCCCCCATCATCCGCGCCGGCAACATGAGCCTTGGCGTCAACCTGCTGGTCGGCCTGACCCGCAAGGTTGCCGCCGCCCTTGGAACCGATTGGGACATCGAGGTTGTCGAGGCCCATCACCGCCACAAGGTCGATGCCCCGTCCGGCACCGCCCTGATGCTGGGCGAAGCTGCCGCCGAAGGTCGCGGTGCCAGTCTGGACGACCTGCGCACCCCTGCCCGCGAAGGCATCACCGGCGCGCGCGACACCGGCAGCATCGGCTTTTCCGCCATTCGCGGCGGCGATGTGGTTGGCGAACATGATGTGATCTTTGCCGCCGACGGCGAACGTGTCGTGCTGCGCCATCTGGCGACCGATCGTGCGATCTTTGGCCGTGGTGCGATCCGCGCCGCCATCTGGGGGCAGGACAAAGGTCCGGGGGAATATGATATGAACGACGTTCTGGGGCTGTAATCCAATCTTGCGAAAGGCCGACATATGACCCTGATCGCCGATGAAACCCTGACCGCCGCGCTGGCCCGTATGCTGGCCGCCGATCTGCACCCCGGTCAGACCGTATTGCTGGACGGTCCTGTCGGGGCGGGCAAAACGCATTTCGCCCGCGCCTTTATCCGCGCCCGCCAAGGCGATCTGGCCGAGGATGTGCCCAGCCCGACCTTTACGCTGGTCCAGACCTATGACGACCCGATGGGCAGCCAGATCTGGCACGCCGACCTCTATCGCCTGACCGACCCGTCCGAGCTGTTCGAGCTGGGTCTGGATGACGCCATGCAGGACGCCATCTGCCTGATCGAATGGCCCGACCGGCTGGACGTAACCCCGCCCGACCCCTTGCGGATCGCCATTGCCAATTGCCCTGACCCCGACCTGCGCCAGATCGATCTGGATTTCGCGGGTGCCGACCGCATGGCCGCACGCGCGACCTTTGTCACGCAGGCCGGTTGGGGCGATGCGCGGGTGATGCCGCTGGCGGGCGATGCCTCGGCGCGGCGATATTTCCGGCTGCATGGGCCACAGGGCACGGCGATTTTGATGGATGATCCCGCAGGTGCGATGCCTGCGTTTTTGACCATGACCAATTGGCTGACGGACCACGGCTTTGGTGCGCCTGCTGTTCTGGCACAGGATCAGGTCAACGGTCTGGCACTGGTGCAGGATCTGGGCGATGATCTGGTGGCGCGGGTGCTGGAACGTGACCCCGATGCCGCGCGCTCGGTCTATGACCGCGTGACCGATCTGCTGGTCGATCTGCACCGCCAGCCGGTGCCTGATTTCATGCCCGCGCTGGACGCGACGGCACTGGCCGATCAGGTTGGGTTGTTTGCCGAATGGTATCCGCAGGCGGCTGGTATCACGGGTGGCGCGGAAATTGCCCCCATCATCGCCCGCCTTCATGACCAGCTGGCAACCCTGCCGCCCGTCGTTGCCTTGCGCGACTTCCATGCCGAAAACCTGATCTGGCGCGGGTCCGCCCCCCTTGGGTTGATCGATTATCAGGACGCGGTGGCCGCCCATCCGGCCTATGATCTGGTATCGGCCCTGCAAGATGCCCGCCGCGATGTGCCCCCCGAAATCGAGGCATCCTGCATCGACCGTTACCTTGCCGCCACCGGCCATGATGGTCACAGCTTTCGCGCCGCCTATGCCCTGCTGGGCGCACAGCGGAACCTGCGGATCATGGGGATCTTTACCCGATTGTGTCTGCGGGACGGCAAGCCGCGCTATCTGGATTTCATGCCGCGCGTCTGGGAATTCATCCAACGCAACCTTGCACATCCGGCGCTTGCCGAACTGGCCGCGCAGGTCAATGCCTTGCCCGCCCCTGATGCCGATCTGATCGAAAGGACCCGCGCCAAATGCCCTTGCCCCTGATGATCTTTGCAGCGGGGCTTGGCACACGCATGCGCCCGCTGACCGACAACTGCCCGAAGCCGCTGGTCAAGGTCGGGGACCGGACCCTGCTGGACCGCGCGCTGGATTTGGGGCGGGACGCAGATTGTGCGCCTGTGGTGGTGAACACGCATTATCTGGGCGATCAGATTGCCGCGCATCTGGCGGGACAGGATGTGGCGATCAGCCCCGAACCTGACCTGATTCTGGATACCGGCGGCGGCTTGCGTCAGGCGCTGCCTTTGCTGGGCCGCGGGCCGGTGATGACGCTGAACCCCGATGTCGTCTGGACCGGACCGAACCCGCTGGCCACGCTGCAATCGGCATGGGACGGCGACCGGATGGACGCACTGCTGGTGCTGATCCCCATCGCACAGGCAACAGCCCGCAAAGGTGCTGGCGATTTCAGCATGGACGCCACCGGTGGCCTGACCCGCAAGGGCGATTACGTCTATGCCGGTGCCCAGATCATCCGGCCAGACCTACTGGCCGACATTACCGACACGGCCTTTTCGCTGAACATCCTGTGGGACATGCTGATCACCAAAGGGCGCGTCTTTGGCATGGTCCATGACGGCGGATGGTGTGATGTCGGCTATCCCGCCGCCATCCCGATGGCACAGGCGCTGCTGGATGGGTGATCACATGCGCGGCCTTTACGCCCTGCCCCCCGGTGTCAATTTCGCCGAGGAATTCGTCCGTGGCCTGATGGCCCGCATGGCCGGTCACCCCCCCGAGGCTTTGGCCCGCGTCACCATTCTGGTCAATGCCTCGCAAACGATGGGCGAAATCCGTCTGGCGTTCGACCGCGCGGGGCCATTGTTGCTGCCCAAGCTGCGGACCATCACCTCGGTCGATCCGGGGCCGGTCTTGATGCCGCAACTGCCCGAGGCCCCTTTGGCGCGCCGCCTGCAGCTGGCGCAATTGATTGACCGCTTTGTCAAACTGCGCCCCGAACTGGGGGCGGGACATTCCATCCCCGCTCTGGCAGATTCTCTGTCCAAGCTGATGACCGAAATGCAGACCGAGGGGCTGGATTTCGAGGTTTTGGAAAATATCGATACCGGTGATCACGCCCGTCACTGGCAAAACGCATTGGGATTTCTGGCGATTGCTGCGAAATTCCATCTGGACGAACCATGGCGCGACCGCGCCGCCCGCCAGCGCGTCGCAGCCGAAGCTGCATTGACCGATTGGGCGCAAGGGCTGAACATTCCCGACGGGCCGGTGATTGTCGCCGGATCGACCGCGTCCCACGGTGCGACGCGGATGTATATGCAGGCGGTTGCCGCGCTGCCGCAGGGGGCCGTCGTCCTGCCCGGTTTCGATTTCGACCAGCCACAACCGGTCTGGGACAGCTTGGGCGACGCGGCAGATGACCACCCGCAATCACGGTTTGCACTGTTGATTCGTGATGCGGGCTATCCAACGCGCTGGACCGATGCCCAGCCGACATCACCTGAACTGAACAAGCTGATGTCGCTGGCCCTGCGCCCCGCGCCCGTGACCGATCAATGGATTGCCGAAGGTCCCGACCTGCCCGACCTGATCCCCGCCACGCAAAACCTGACCCTGATCGAGGCCGACCAGCCCGGCCAGGAGGCCGAAGCCATCGCCCTTGTCATGCGCGATGCTGCCGAACGCGACGAATGCGTCACCCTGATGGCCGCCGACAGTTCGCTGATCCGCCGCGTGGCCGCCGCTTTGGACCGTTGGCATATCATGCCCGATGACAGCGCGGGCCGTCCCCTGTCGCTGACCGCCCCCGGCCTGTTCCTGCGCCAGATCGCATCCTTGTTCGGCGAGGCGCTGACCGTTGACCGCCTGCTGATCCTGCTGAAACATCCGATGACCGCCACGGGATCGCAGGTCATTGGCCGCAATGACATCCTGCGCAACACCCGCGATCTGGAATTGCAGTTGCGTAAGCATGGCCCCGCCTTTCCCGACAGCGACACATTGGCCGATTGGGCCACCAAGGGCGATGACAGCCGCAAGGTCTGGGCTGGCTGGCTGGCCGGTATTCTAGACCGCATCACCCCATTGGAACTGGACCGTGGTCCCCGACCTCTGGCCGACCGCCTGCGCGATGTGATTGCACTGGCCGAGGCATTGGCCGCGGGTCCCGATGGCGATCCGGCAACGTCGCGCCTGTGGCAGGACAAAGCGGGCACTATGTCGCGCGCCGTGTTGGACTATCTGCTGGAACATGCCCATCATGGCCCCGATATCGGGCCAAGCGATCTACGGTCGCTGTTGATTACCGAATTGCAAGCCAAGGCCGTGCGCGAAGATATCGCCACTTGGCACAGTCTGCGCATCCGTGGCCCGCGCGAGGCGCGTCTTTATGCCAATGGCACCGTGATCCTGTCGGGGCTGAACGAAGGCGGCTGGCCGCAGCCCCTGACCCCCGACCCGTGGCTGTCGCGCCAGATGCGGCTGGCGGCTGGTCTGCCGGTGCCCGAACGCCAGATCGGTTTGGCGGCGCATGACTTTCAACAGGGGATCGCCGCCGAGCGCGTCATCCTGACCCGCGCCCGCCGCGACGCCGAGGCGGAAACCATCCCTTCACGCTGGTTGAACCGGATGATGAACCTGATGGGCGGTTTGCCCGAACGCAACGGCCCGCAGGCGCTGTCCGATATGCGTGCGCGTGGCAATGACTGGCTGGCCAAGGCCGACGCTGTGGCACGCCCGACCGAAACCATTGCACCCGCGCGCCGTCCATCCCCCATTCCGCCCGCGCCACCCTTTGGCGAATTGCCGGTGACGGATATCTCGCTGCTGATCCGCGACCCCTATGCGGTCTATGCCAAGCGCGTGCTGAACCTGCGCCCTCTGCCGCCCCTACGCTCGGAACCGGATGCGGCGCTGCGCGGCCAGACCCTGCATGCCATCGTCGAGGCGCTGCTGAAGTCCCGCCCCGCCCCCGACACCCCGCCCGAGGTTCTGAAGGCGCAATTTCTGACCATCACCCATGCGACCCTTGAACAGGAAGTGCCATGGCCCACCGCCCGCGCCTTCTGGGCGGCACGGATCGAAGGCATCGCCGACCGCATCGTGGCCGACGAATTGGCCCGCCTTGGCGAAGGCAGCCCGACGGTCATTGAAAACCGTGGCCGCGTGTCGGTGCCGGGGATGGAGTTTACCCTGACCGCCAAACCCGACCGCATCGATCTGCTGAATGACGGTCAGGTCGTGGTCTATGACTATAAATCCGGCAGCCCGCCCACCGATGCCCAGATCCGCCATTTCGACAAGCAGCTAATGCTAGAGGCCGCTATGGCCCGCCGTGGCGGCTTTTCCGACCTTGGGCCGGTGGAGGTAACAGCCATCCGCTATATCCAGCTGGGCGGTGAAGGAAAGACATTCGAACGTGACCACAGCGACGGTATCGAAGGCGAAACATGGGACGGCTTTGTCGAACTGATCGCCGCCTATCTGACCGGTCAGGCAGGTTTTACCGCCATGCGCGCGCCCGAAAAAACATCCTATGCCGGTGATTATGACCATCTGGCCCGTTATGGCGAATGGGCGCTGACCGATACCGCAGAACCGAAAAAGGTGGGCGATGATGGATGAAGCCACGCAGAACCAGATTGCCGCCGCCGATCCGGCCCGCACCACATGGCTGACCGCCAATGCAGGGTCCGGCAAAACGCGCGTGCTGACCGATCGTGTGGCCCGCCTGTTGCTGGCGGGCACCGCGCCCGAACGCATCCTGTGCCTGACCTATACCAAAGCCGCCGCGACCGAGATGCAGAACCGCCTTCTGTCGCGTCTGGGCAAATGGGCAATGCTGCCCGAACCCGATCTGCGGGCCGAACTGGCGCAGCTGGGTGAAGGCGGCGACCCCGATCTGGCCGAGGCGCGGCGTCTGTTCGCCCGTGCCATCGAAACCCCCGGCGGGCTGAAGGTCCAGACCATCCACAGCTTTTGCGCCGCTCTGCTGCGCCGCTTTCCCCTAGAGGCGAACGTGCCGATGGGTTTCAGCGAAATGGATGATCGCAGCGCCCGCACCCTGCGTGCGCGTATTCTGGATGAAATGGCCGAAAAGAACGATCCGGCTGTTCGCGATCTGACCAGCCTGCAATCGGGCGACAATCTGGACGGCTTTCTGGCGGGCCTGTCAGAAGGCGATTATCTGACGCCCCCCGATGCCAATGCCATCTGGACCGCGCTGGACCTGCCGCGCGGTGTCACCGCCGACGCTCTGCTGTCGGATGTTTTTACCGGGTCCGAAGGCGATCTGTTCGACGCGTTGATCCCCGTTCTGCGGACCGGTAAATCCACCGATGCCAAACTGGCCGCCACCCTGTCCCAAGGCCGATGGCGCGATCCGTCGATGGCTGATCTGTGGCGCCTGTGCGGCTGTCTGCTGACCGGCGGCAGCGCCAAGGTTCCGTTCAGCGCCAAGACCGGCAGCATTCCCACCAAAGACCTGCGTCTTGGAGCCTGCGTGCCCTTTATGGCTGATTTCGAAGACCTGATGGTGCGCGTCGAACTGGCCCGTCCGCAGGCGCTGGCCCTGTCCACCGCTGAAAAAACGCTGGCGTTGCACCGCTTTGGCCATGCCTTTACCACCCGTATGGCAGCGGAAAAGACGGCCCATGGCTGGCTGGATTTCGATGACCTGATCCACCGCACCGCGCAACTGCTGGAAGAATCCAGCATGGCGCAATGGGTGCTGTGGCGTCTGGATGGCGGCATCGACCATATTCTGGTGGATGAGGCACAAGATACCAGCCCCGACCAATGGCGCGTGATCCGCCGCCTGACCGATGAATTCACCAATGGCGAAGGCGCGCAGGACCGCCCCCGCACGCTGTTCGTGGTGGGTGATCCCAAACAGTCGATCTATTCCTTCCAAGGCGCCGATATCGCCGTCTTCGAGGATATGCGCGACAGCTTTGACAAAGATTTCGACGCTGTCCAGCAACCCATGCAGCGGCGTGGTCTGGCGCACAGCTTCCGGTCATCCCCCGCGGTGCTGTCGCTGGTCGATGCGGTGTTTCAGGGTGATGCAGCGCAGGGTCTGGGCGATCCGCCCCGCCATGTCGCCTTTCGCAGCACCCTGCCCGGTCGCGTCGACATCTGGCCCGCCCTGCCCGATCCCGACACGCCCGACCGCCCCGACTGGACCCAACCCGTCGATGCGCCCGCCGAAAACGATGCGAATACCGAACTGGCACGTATCGTCGCCCGCCAGATCCGCGACATGCTAGGCACGCCCATTCTGGATGCAAAATCCGGCAAGCTGCGCGCCATCGGGGCCGGAGATGTGCAGATTCTGGTGCAAAGACGCAGTGATCTGTTCACATCGCTGATTGCCGAACTGAAGGTCGCCGGCCTGCCTGTGGCCGGTGCCGACCGGCTGAAACTGGCGGCAGAACTGGCCGTGCGCGACATCACCGCCACCCTTTCGGTTCTGGCGACCCCCGAAGACGACCTGTCACTGGCCGCCGCCCTGCGGTCGCCGCTGTTCGGCATGTCCGAAAACGACCTGTTCCGCCTGTCCCAACGCAAAAAGGGCGAATTCCTGTGGAAACGCTTGCGGGAATCGGATCATACGGCCACGCTGGATATCCTGAACGATCTGGCAGCCCGTGCCGATTATGTCCGCCCCTATGACATCATCGCCCGCCTGCTGACCCGCCACGGCGGTCGCGCCGCCCTTCTGGCCCGCCTTGGCCCCGAGGCCGAGGACGGCATTGACGAACTGCTGTCCCAAGCCATCGCCTATGAAGAGGTCGAGACGCCCTCGCTCACCGGTTTTCTGGTCTGGCTGCAGAGCGATGACGTGCAGGTCAAACGCCAGCTGCCCAGCGGCGCGGGCGGCCTGATCCGCGTGATGACGGTTCACGGATCCAAGGGACTGGAGAGCCCCGTGGTTATCCTGCCCGAAACGCAAAAGCGCCGTGCCGACAGCCGCCAGCGGATTGTGCGCGTCGATGATATGCCCGTCTGGAAAGGGGCTGCCACCGAACGCTGTGACGCCGTCGCACTGGCCGTCGCCGAATGGGACCAGAAACAGGACGAGGAACGCCGCCGCCTGCTTTATGTCGCGATGACGCGTGCGGAAAGCTGGCTGGTCGTGGCCGCGGCGGGCGATACCGGCGATGCTTTGGAAAGCTGGTATTCGATGATTGCAGACGGGGCCACGCGCACCGATCTGGTCCGCAGCAAACTGCCAGTGGCCGGATTGGGCGACGGCTTGCGTCTGTCCTTTGGCGATTGGCCCGAACAGGCGGTCGATGCCGAAACCGCCCCTGTGGTCACGACAGCACCGCCCGACTGGGCCATGCGGATGCCGCCACATCCGGCAGATTATGTCAGTGTCCTGACCGCAACCGGTCTGGGCGGGGCCAAGGTCATCGGCGGACCATCGCAGGGCGACCGTGATGCCGCAATGCTGCGGGGCACGCGGCTGCATCTGCTGTTGGAACATCTGCCCGCCTATCCGCGCGACACATGGGCGGGCCTGTCGCGTACCCTGCTGTCGGGTGCCGAAGGCGGTCTGGCCGATGCTGGTGAAATCGACGACCTGCTGTCCGAGGTGACGCTGCTGATCGACGCCCCCGCGCTGGATCAGGTTCTGCGTCCTGCCCCCGACACGCAGGTTCTGGCCGAGGTTGCAATCACCACCCCCATGCCCGATGGCCGTATCCTGAACGGCATCATCGACCGGTTGGTCATCAGCCCGACGGAAGTTCTGGCCGTGGATTACAAAACCAACAGCACTGTTCCCGACACGCCCGAGGCCACGCCCGAAGGGATTTTGCGCCAGATGGCTGCCTATCGCACGGCATTGCGGGGCATCTGGCCGGACCGGTCTGTCAAGGTCGCGGTGCTGTGGACACAGACGCAAAACATGATGGAGCTGCCTGATGCGATACTGGATCAGGCATTAGATAGCGTCATGCGCGCCCCTTGACCAAAGCGCCCCCCGATCCTAGCTGTTGGGGGAACCCGATCGCCGGTCCCCTCCGGCCCTGGAATAAATAGGAGCTGAGCATGGCAACCGTGCATGTGAATGACGCAGAATTCGACGCCGAGGTCCGTCAGGCCGATACCGCAGTGATCGTTGATTTCTGGGCCGAATGGTGCGGCCCTTGCAAACAGATCGGCCCCGCACTGGAAGAACTGTCGGATGAATATGCCGGCAAGATCAAGATCGTGAAGATCAACGTCGACGAAAACCCCGAACAGGCGGCCCAGTTGGGCGTGCGCGGCATTCCGGCCCTTTTCATGTTCAAAGGCGGCGAAGTCGTATCCAACCGCATGGGCGCTGCCCCCAAAGCGGCGCTGAAAAGCTGGATTGACGAATCCATCTGATCGCCTGATCAGGCAATACGAAAGGCGGCGGCCCCTTAGACGGGCCAGCCGCCTTTTTTCATGGCTGCCAACAGGCGGGCATCCGCATCAGGGGCCATCATGTCCAGACCGGTCTGCCGCAGGAACCAGTCAAGGTATTTGGCCGTCGGTGGCTTGTGGTCCGCCGCGCGGGCCAATGCCTTATCGGCCCCCATTTGTGCCACATTCAGCGCGATATGGTGGAAATCGGACAATCCGTACAGCACTACTG
The DNA here is from genome assembly GCF_003590715.1 of Paracoccus sp. JM45. Lineage (GTDB taxonomy): Bacteria > Pseudomonadota > Alphaproteobacteria > Rhodobacterales > Rhodobacteraceae > Paracoccus. The sequence continues at coordinate 318,940 of NZ_QQVY01000002.1, read as the reverse complement.
GCTTGTCCAGAATTAACCCGTCAAACCCGACGCCGCTGTTTTGTGTAACAACAAAGGCACAATCGCGCAGCAGGGCCTTGGTATCACCGCCAATGGTCAGGTTCGGACGGGCGCTGGCGACCTTATGCAGGGCGGCGATATCCTGATCGTCGTAAACCTCTTTCGGGTGCAGGGTGACAGTGCAGGGCCGCCTAGTTTCGGCCACGTCACGCACCATCTGCAGCGGGCTGGCCGACTGGAAGCTGCGCTGGCGGCGTATATGGCCTTGCAGCGGGATCAGCACATGGTCGCCCCGCACAGGATCAGGCCCCGGCAGAACGCGGTCGCGCAGCTTTTGTGCGAAATCACGCGACGCCGCATGATCGATCTGCGCCCCGTCAAATGTTGCCAAAGCCACCGGCCAGCGCCAGCGTTCGGCCAAAGGCTCCAGCCGCCAGAAGGGATAGTGATAGGCCAGCCGGAAGGTCAAAGCACGGTCATGGGTCGGCTTTTCCATATTGAACAGCGCATAGCCGGGCCGGTCGGGGGCCTGCGCACGCGCGGCTTCCCCCGATTGACGGATCGTGACCTGCCAACCTTGCGCCTTTAGCAACGCCGTCATCCGGTTCAGAAAGCCCAGCTTGCCCGCCTGCGCGGTTTGCAGGATCGGCTGGTGCAGATAGACGGTCAGCAGTTTTTCAATGCCCATATCGGTCACGCTAGGGCGCGAATGCGTGATTTTCAACGGGTTGCAAGCGGGGCGGGCCGCTCATATCTGCAACATAACGTAAATCTTTTCGGAGCAGCGCCCCATGGCAGATGACAAATTCCCCGGCTGGCACGGCACCACCATTCTGGCAGTGCGCCGCGGCGGCAAGGTGGTTGTGGCCGGTGACGGTCAGGTCAGCGTCGGACCGACGGTTATGAAGGGCACCGCCCGCAAGGTGCGCCGCCTGTCCCCCGGTGGCCGCGATGTGATTGTCGGCTTTGCCGGATCGACCGCCGACGCCTTTACCCTGCTGGAACGGCTGGAAAAAAAACTGGAGGCAGCGCCCGGCCAGTTGCAGCGTGCTTGTGTGGATCTGGCCAAGGACTGGCGCACCGATAAATACCTGCGCAATCTGGAAGCCATGCTGATCGTCACCGACGGCATCGACCTGCTGGTCGTGACAGGCGCGGGTGATGTTCTGGAACCCGAACATGACGTGGCGGCCATCGGCTCGGGCGGGAATTTCGCCTTGGCGGCTGCGCGTGGCCTGCTGGAAACCGATCTGGATGCCGAAGCCGTGGCCCGCAAGGCGATGGCGATTGCCTCGGACATCTGCGTTTACACCAATGGCCGTCTGACCGTCGAAACCGCGGACAGCTAAGACCCGTTTCGCCCCAAGGCCAACAAAGGATTCCCCACCATGAGCGACCTGACCCCGCGCGAGATCGTGTCCGAACTGGACCGTTTCATCATCGGACAACAAGAGGCAAAGCGTGCCGTGGCCGTGGCCATGCGCAACCGCTGGCGCCGCAAACAACTGGGCGATGACCTGCGCGACGAGGTGTACCCCAAGAACATCCTGATGATCGGACCAACAGGTGTCGGCAAAACCGAAATCAGCCGCCGTCTGGCCAAGCTGGCCAATGCCCCCTTCATCAAGGTCGAGGCGACGAAATTCACCGAAGTCGGCTATGTCGGTCGTGACGTCGAACAGATCATCCGCGATCTGGTCGATGCCGCCGTCATCGACACCCGTGAACGCATGCGCGACGAGGTCAAGGCAGGCGCCCGCCAAGCCGCCGAGGATCGCGTGATCGAGGCGCTGGCCGGTAAGGATGCCCGCGACGGCACCCGCCAGATGTTCCGGGACAAGCTGAAGAACGGCCAGCTGGACGACACCGTGATAGAGCTGGAATTGCAGGACAATTCGAACCCGCTTGGCGGGATGGAAATGCCCGGCCAGCCCGGTCAGCAGATGGGCGGCATGATGGACCTGTCGGGCCTGATGAAGGCATTCGGCGGGCGTCGCGTGCGTCGCAAGGTCTCCGTCGCCGAAAGCTATGACCTGCTGATCGCCGAAGAGGCTGACAAGCTGCTGGACGATGAGGTGGTGAAAGCTGCCGCCCTTGAAAATGTCCAGGAAAGCGGCATTGTCTTTATCGATGAAATCGACAAGGTCTGTGCCAAGAACGAAGGCCGTGGCGGTGATGTCAGTCGCGAAGGCGTCCAGCGCGACCTGCTGCCCCTGATCGAGGGCACGACCGTCAGCACCAAACATGGCGCAGTCCGCACCGACCACATCCTGTTCATCGCCTCGGGGGCGTTCCATGTCGCCAAACCGTCGGACCTGTTGCCCGAACTTCAGGGCCGTCTGCCGATCCGCGTTGAATTGCGTGCGCTGACCGAAGGTGACTTCGTCCGCATCCTGACCGAAACCGACAACGCCCTGACGCGCCAGTATACGGCGCTGATGGCCACCGAAAAGGTGACGGTCAGCTTTACCGATGACGGTATCGCCGCCCTTGCCCGCATCGCCGCCGAGGTCAACAGCTCGGTCGAGAATATCGGCGCGCGGCGTTTGTATACCGTAATCGAACGCGTGTTCGAGGAACTGTCCTTCAACGCGCCGGACCGCGAAGGCGAAACCATCAGCGTCGATGATGCCTTCGTCGAAAAGCATCTAGGCGATCTGTCGCGTTCGGTCGATCTGTCGCGCTACGTGCTGTAAGGCAAGGGAACCTATACCATGTGACCGTGTTCGGTTGGTGAATTCTGACAGAGGACGGATCACATGGGTTGGCTATTTAGCGTCATCATCTTCGTTTTGGATGTCTGGGCGATCGCGCAGATCATCAATACGAACACCAGCACCAAGGCAAAGCTGTTGTGGATCCTGTTGATCCTTGTGCTGCCGGTGATTGGTTTCATCATCTGGTATTTCGCGGGGCCAAAGACAAGCAAACCGCTTTGACCGCGACTGATATGACAAAAAGCGCGTCCCGATCGGGGCGCGCTTTTTCATGGGTCAGGGATGCCGGCGCAGATAGACGTAATAGGCCCCTTCGCCGCCATGCTTGTAATGTGCGGCCGTGACCTGCTGGACCACCATCGACAAAGGCGGGCTGTGAAGCCAATAGGGCACCTGATGCCGCAAGGCCCCCGGCCGCGTCGGCAACGGACCATAATCGCCGCGCCCCTTGCCAGTGATCACCAGCACCAGCCGCAATCCGGATGAATGGCAGGACATGATAAAATGCATCAGTTCGGGCTGTGCCGCAGACAGGGTCATACCGTGCAGGTCCAGCCGCGCCTCGGGCCGCATTTTGCCCTGACTCATCTTGCGGTGGGTTTTCGCGTCCATCCGCAGATCGGCCGCAGACAGACGTTCGGCGGGGGAAACGGGTTTCGCCAGTCGCGGTGCTTGCTGGGATGCTGTCTGACCGACGCGGAAACGGGGCAAGGGCTGTGGAACCGGTGGCGTCACAGATGTGCGGGGCTGAGCCGAATGTTCTTCAGCCGCGCCTGGCAGCCGCAGCGATGTCTTATGCATCGGCGTGGCTGTTCGGGCCACAAGCGCCCAGATTTCCTTATCTTCGGCCGTCAGACCCTTGCGCCGCCGCATCAGCCAGTCGCGACAAGCTGCCAGTTGGGATCATCTTCGCCCATATGACGGGCAAAGGTCCAAACGTCTTTCTGTTTGCGGGCAACCTTGGGATCACCTTCAACGACATTGCCATCTGCGTCCATCGTTGCAGCAATCAATTCCCCCACGAACCGGACCGAGATTTCGGCTATACCGGTCGCGTGATCGAATTCGGCTGCGGCAAGGGCGGTATCACGGGTGCCCAAATATTGCGCCTGAACCGTCTGACCCTGTGCGGTACGCTGGTCGATCACCGATTGGAACGCCTGCGCGACCGGTTCGGACAGAAAGGCGCGAACATCGGACAGGTCACCGCGTTCGAAGGCCATCAGGATCATTTCATAGGCCTGACGCGATCCCGACAGGAAGTCGCGGACACCGAACGAGGGTTCTACCTGCTTCATCGCGGCCAGTGCAGCGGCGGCAGGGGTGCCATCCTCGGCGTGGTCCTGAATGTCGTGATCCACCTGATCGGCCGATCCTTCGATCACCTCGAATCTGGCAGGGGCAGAGGATGGGGTTTCCACCTTCGGCGGTTCGAAACCGTCGCGGGTGCCCAACACGTTTCGCAGCCGCAGGATCAGGAAGATCGCGATGCCGGCAAGGACAAGCAGCTGAAGCAAAGGGTTGGACATAAGGGCAACCTCAAGATCGATACGGATTTGTAAATGGCGGTTAGGCCATTATGTAGGGACGGTACAGGCGCAAGTCCAGTTTCCGCGCCGAAAGGAAAGGGAATTCCCATGCGGCTGTTCTGGCTGTTTCTTCTGGTCCCCATCGTCGAAATCGGCCTGTTCATTCAGGTCGGCGGTTTGATCGGGCTGTGGCCGACGCTGGCCATCGTGGTTCTGACCGCCATTGTCGGCACCAGTCTGATGCGCAGTCAGGGGGCACAGGCTTTTCAGGAAGTCCAGCGTAGCTTCAGCGAAATGCGCGACCCGACCCGACCGCTGGCCCATGGCGTGATGATTCTGGTGGCCGGTATGCTGCTACTGACACCGGGGTTCTTCACCGATACCCTTGGCATGCTGCTGTTGATCCCGAAATTGCGTGACAAGGTCATGCAACAGATCGCCAGCCGTGTCACCGTGACGCAGATGGGTGCACAGATGAACCGCAACGGCTATCGCCCGCGTGGGGATGACGGGACCATTGATGGCGAATTCGTCGTCACCGATCCCGATCAGCCAACCCGTCCCCGTAATCCGCAGGAACTTGACCCTCCGGGCAGTTCGGGCTGGACACGGGATTGAGGGAGTGAATGCTGCCTGATACAAGCATGCTAATTTAAGAAATAAACGTTGAGGGAAGAACATGGCCGACGAAGACACGCAAAACGGTGCCGAGGCACAGCCGCAGCCCAAGCAGCAGCAACAGCCCCGTATGCAGATTTTGGCACAGTTCGTCCGCGACCTGTCGTTCGAGAATATGGTCGCCCAGAAAGGCGCACCCAGCGGTGATGTCCAACCAGAAATCTCGGTTCAGGTCAGCCTTGATGCGCGCAAGCGCGGTGGTGACAACCAGTTCGAGGTGATCACCAAATACCGCGTGACCTCGACCAACAAGACCGAAGGCAGCACGCTGTTTCTGGCCGAGCTGGATTACGGCGGGGTCTTCCAGATCGACGGCGTTCCGGAAGACCAGCTGCATGCCTTCCTGATGATCGAATGCCCGCGCATGTTGTTCCCCTTTGTGCGTCGCATCGTATCGGATCTGACCCGCGACGGCGGTTTCCCCGCGTTCAACATGGATCCGGTCGATTTTGTGGCGTTGTACCGTCAGGAACTGGCGCGCCGCGCCCAGCAGAACCAACCCCCTGCTGACCAGCGTCTGTCGTAAGACCTGATGGCCACCCGGCCCACGCGTGCCTGGCAGCGGATGCTGTCGGGCCGCAGGCTTGACCTGCTGGACCCCACCCCCTTCGACATCGAAATTGGCGACATCGCCCATGGGCTGGCCTTTGTGGCCCGCTGGAATGGCCAGACGCATGGTGACTGGCCCTATTCCGTGGCCGAGCATTCCTTGCTGGTCGAACAGATCTTTACCCACCACCACCCCGAAGCCGAACCGCAGTGGCGACTGGCGGCGTTGCTGCATGATGCACCGGAATATGTCATCGGTGACATGATCTCGCCCGTCAAAGCCGCCCTTGGGCATGAATACGGTGCCATGGACGAACGGTTGGCATCTGCCATCCATCGCCGGTTCGGATTGCCAGCGGTCTTGCCTGTTGTCGTCAAGAAACGGATCAAAGCAGCGGATCGTATCTCGGCACGGCTTGAGGCGACCTCCATTGCCGGATTTTCGGAACCGGAAGCCAAGCGTTTCTTTCCGATTCCTGCAGCCTTGGGGCAGACAGACTGGACAATCGCCCTGCGACCGCCCGCTGAAACGCGGCAGGCCTTTCTGGGTCAGTTCGACTATTTGTTAAAATTGATCGACAATAGATAAAGGGGGGCAATGCCCCCCTTTGAAGAAAATCACAAAATCGGTATGCCTCAGATCAGCAGGTCGTCCAGTTCCTTACCTTCGGCAAGGCTTTCCTGAACCCAACGCGGTTTGCGACCGCGACCGGTCCACGTCATCGTCGGGTCCTGCGGGTTCGCGTATTTCGGCGCAACGGTGCCCGTACGGCTTGGCTTGCTGCCGGTCAGTTCGGACAGGTTGAAACCATGTTCACGCGCTGCTTCCTCGATCGCGACCAATGCCTCGCGGCGTTTACGGTCCTCATAGGAATTTATAGCGCGGTCCAAACGGGTCCGCAGATCCTGCATTTCTTTCAGGGACATCTTGTCAAAATCAATGCTCATTTGTGCTTTTCTTTACATTCGCTGAATAATTAACATTATATATATTAGCATATAATATTAATTCAATATATCCCTTAGGATATAAATGCTAAGAAACAATTAACGCGGACCTCTTTTGGCAAGAATCCGCTGTAACGTCCGACGATGCATATGAAGGCGACGGGCCGTTTCGCTGACATTCCGGTCGCACTGCTCATATACACGTTGGATATGTTCCCAACGCACCCGATCAGCAGACATCGGGTTTTCAGGGGGGGGCGGCAATAATTCTCCACTGGAAAGTAATGCCGATGTTACGTCATTTGCGTCTGCCGGTTTGGCCAGATAATCAGTCGCCCCCATTTTAACAGCAGCAACGGCTGTCGCGATCGCGCCATAACCGGTTAAAACAATAATACGGGCATCGGGGCGCTTTTCGCGCAAAGTCTCGACAACATCCAGACCGTTACCATCTTCCAGCCGCAGGTCGACCACGGCATAGGCCGGAGCGTTTTTCTGGATATTTTTTAAAGCACTGGCCACCGTCAAAGAGGTTTCGGTTTGAAATCCCCGCTTTTCCATCGCACGCGCAAGGCGAGTCACGAATATTTCATCGTCATCGACAAGTAAAAGCGTGGGATCGGGACCAACTTTCACATTCATTTTATCCATCCTTGCGCTCTTTATCCAATTCATTTGAATTTGGGCGCTAAAAGGCCCGTTTTCAAACCTCTGTGACAATTTGGCTTAGGCTGCGGCATCCATAAAACAACCTACGCTTTCAGACATAACCTCGGGGGTTGTATCACGGTTATAAAACTCAACCGTTTTATTGCCGGGCATAACCAGATATGTATTGGTCATATGATCGACCAGATAGTATTCCGGTTCATCTTCGTTCTGCAATTTAAAGTAGTTTCGCCATCCTTTATTAACTGCGGCGATTTCATCTTCGGAACCGGTAAGCCCGATCATATCATCCGAAAACAAACTGGTAAAATCTGACAGAACTTCTGGAGTATCACGCGCTGGATCGACAGTTATAAAAACGGTCTGCACATCTTTACCCTGTTCTTGCAGCAGGGTTTCCGCCTCGGCGTTGCGTGCACTGTCCAAGGGGCAAACATCGGGGCAGAAGGTATATCCGAAATAAAGAAGCGTCGGTTTGGTGAATACATCAGCGGCGGTAACGCGGACGCCATCATCACGCGTCAGGGTGAAATCGGTGCCAAAGCTGTCCATACCCCCCGCGACAGCACTTTTGGTGCATTGGGCATATGCATCCCCGCCACGGCTTTGTGTCACGATCACAGTGCCCGCCAGCAATACGGCGATCGTGGCTGCGGATCCGATCAGCAGGATTTTGCGGTCGACCATGCTGGCCTCCTGTTAAGAGTGTCAAATGCGCGCATTGATCGCTTATCGGGTCAGGGGTATCAAGGCTTCCTATGTCGCAGCACAGGCTCATGATGACCCAATTGCCCCCAGCCGACGACCCGCTGACCAAAGCCATGCGTACCGGCAACACACCCAATGCCGAACCCATCCGCATGCGGACACTTGTTCTGTTGCGCTGGTTTTCGATATCGGGACAGATGGCGGCAGTGATCGTGGCATGGTTCATGGGTGTGGGCTTTGTCAAAACGCCGGTGATCTTGCTGATCGCAGCGTCGATCCTGATGAACCTGTGGCTGTTTCTATGTCCGCCCAAGCGGACATCGCCCAATCGGGCGGTGCTGCAGCTCAGCTTCGATCTGGTGCAGATTTCAGCGTTGATGGCGCTGACGGGGGGGATGGCAAATCCCTTTGCGCTTCTGGTGCTGGCACCTGTGACCATTGCTGCAGCGTCGCTGAACGGGCGGCAGGTCTTGGCGCTTGGACTGGCCACCGTGGCGCTGATTTCGTTCGCGGCGGTGTTTGGCCTGTCGTTGCGCGAACCCGACGGTGATATCCTGCGGATGGAGCCGATCTTGCAGCTTGGCCATTGGGTCGCGCTGGTCATCGGGGTGGTATTCTTCGCAGGCTACGCCCATCGCGTCACGGCAGAACTGTCGGACACGGCAAACGCCCTGTTTGCGACGCAAATGGCGCTGTCGCGCGAACAGCGGCTGCAGCATCTGGGCGGCGTTGTCGCGGCAGCAGCGCATGAAATGGGCACCCCCCTTGCCACCATCAAACTGATCGCCGGAGAGTTGGCCGATGAGCTGAGCGACGATCCCGACCTGCACGCCGATGCGATTACCCTGCGCAATTCCGCCGACCGCTGTGCTGCAATTCTGCGCAGCATGGGGCGCGCGGGCAAAGACGACCTGCATATGCGCGCCGCCCCCCTGCGCGCCGTGCTGGAGGATGCCGCAGCCCCCCACGCCGATCGCGGCCCCTTGGTGGAAATTATCGCCGATGGCCCCGTGATCCGCCGCGATCCCGCCATCATCCACGCCCTTCGCAACCTGATCCAGAACGCCGTGGATTTTGCCGAAAACCGCGTGGTGATCGAAACGCAGGTCACGCGGGAAACGCTGACGGTTACCGTGCGCGATGATGGTCCGGGCTATCCGCCACATCTGTTGTCACGGATCGGCGACCCTTACCTCAGCCGACGCTCGGAGGCGCAGCGCGGCAGTTACGAAGGCATGGGTCTGGGGCTGTTCATCGCAAAGACCTTGCTGGAACGGTCGGGGGCCAAGCTGTCCTTTGCCAACGGCGGGCCGGGGGCCATCGTATCCGTGCGCTGGCCCATAGACCGCATCCGCTCGGTGGACCGGCTGGCACTGTCACATAATCCCAACATCGACAGCTGACGCATCTTAACAGCTTGTTAATCACGCCCGTCCTATGTTCCGTCAGACATCAGGGGGACGTTTCGAATGGATATGCAAGGCGCACAACTTGTCCTGACAGCGGTTTCATGCGGAACCGTTTCAGTGCTGCTGGCGGTGGGGATGATCCGCATGTGGGACCGGCGCAGGCAAGGGCAGGGCAGTGTAACACGACCTGCCGCCCCCATGGACGGTCAGGTCCAGCCGGTCGTCTTCCTGTTCCGGCAAAACCGCCTGATCGACGCGACATCCCCCGCACGTGCCTTTCTGGAACATGTGGCATTGCCCGATGACGACTGGCTGCGTCTGATGCAATGGATCGGGCCGCGTTTTGACAATGCCGCCGAGCGCTTGTCACAGTTGGCGCAACTGGGGCGGGTCGAAATGCTGGGCCGTCAGGGGCAGGGCAGTGCCGCCCTGCGCCTGCTGGCCGAGGATCTGGGCGATGGTCTGTGGCGCGTCACCGTCACCGACCCCGAAGCGCAGCATTGTGGCACGGTCGTCGATTCGATGTCCCTGCAAGCGATGGAGGAGGAATTGCATCTGCTGCGCGGTGCCTTGGACCAGACGCCCATGCTGGTCTGGCGTCTTGATGCGGATGAACAGGTCACGTGGGCCAATGCCGCCTATCTGCGCCGCGCCGAGGCGCGCAGCGAAGGGGCCCTTGGCTGGCCTTTGCCCAAACTTCTGGACACCCCCCGCCCCGTTCCGGGCGCAGGCCACGGCAACCGCCGCGCCGCGCTTGAGGATAAGGGCATCGTGTCATGGTACGACTGTCACAGCCACCGGATCGGTGACCATCTGATGATGTTCGCCCTGCCCGCCGATGCTGCCGTTCGTGCGGAACGGTCCTTGCGGGAATTCGTGCAGACCCTGACCAAGACATTCGCCGATCTTCCCATCGGGCTGGCCATTTTCGATCAAAGCCGCAAATTGCAGCTGTTCAATCCGGCTCTGATCGATCTGACCCACCTGCCAACCGGATTTCTGACCGCCCGACCGACGCTGTTCGACTTTCTGGACCAGCTGCGCGAACAGCGTATGGTACCTGAACCCAAGGATTATCGCAGCTGGCGCCAGCATATGGCCAATCTGGAAAATGCAGCCGCCACCGGCCACCATCTGGAAACATGGTCCTTGCCCGACGGCCAGACCTATCGCGTCACCGGACGGCCCCATCCGGACGGGGCCGTGGCCTTCCTGTTCGAAAATATCACATCGGAAATGTCACTGACCCGCCAGTTCAGGGCCGACCTGTTGCTGGGGTCACATGTGCTGGACGCGCTGGATGATGGCATTGCGGTCTTTGCACCGGACGGCAAACTGGTTCTGGGCAACCAGATCTATCACGATCTGTGGGACCATCCTGCCACCACTTTGTCCGATGCCTTGGCCGCATGCAGCCTTACCGGCAAGACAGGTCCCGGCTTTGCGGCGCTGCGCGACGCCTTGATGCAAACCACCGGTCATACACCCACAAGCGGCGCCATGGCGGGACCACAAGGTCAGTTGCTGGGCTGGACCGTTAATTACCTAAGCGGCGGTCGCAAGATGCTGCGACTGCGGGTGGGGTCGGGGCAACCGATCGCATTGGGGCAGGGTGATCCGTCGTCGGTTTTGGCCCATGCAATCGGTGTCGATTGAGCCGGATATGAAAAGGCCCGCACCAATCAGGTGCGGGCCTTTCGCATTCATGTGACAGAAACGATCAGTAATCGCGCTCGAAGAATACCCCCAGCGAACTGTCTCCATCACTTCCGACCGAACCACGCGCGCGCAATGTCTTGGTGATATCAAGGTTCAGGTTGATCGAGGTTGTTCCCCCTTCACCCACCTGCACATCGGTATAGACGTTTTCTGACAGATAACGTCCGGCACGCAACTGCACGTCACCGTCATCATCTGTCGTCAGGTCCAGATCATCCAGTCCCGCACTGTCGCGCAGATTGCTGATGATGCCACTGCTGCCTTTGCCAGCCAGAACCGCAATGGCATTGGCCAGTTGCGCGGCCTGAAGGGCGCTGATGCTGTCCAGACCGCGGCCGAACAACAGCTGGGACAGAACCTCTTCCTGCGGCAGTTCGGGCGAGGATTCGAAGGTGATGACAGGATCGGTCACTTCACCGTCAAGGATGATACGCGTGGTGATGCTGTCCTGTTCCGTTTCGGCAACAAGGCGGATAACCGGAATCAGACTGCCCTGAAGTTCGACCAGACCTTCGGTCAGATCGAAGCGGTTGCCCAACAGATCGACCCGACCACGCACCAGTTCCAGATTGCCGACAGGAATGACATTGCGCGTCGTTCCCTGAATCTGGAAGCTGCCGCCCAGTTCGGCATCCACACCGCGACCACGGATAAACACGCGGTTGGGGGCGTTGATCACCAGATCAAGCCGCGGGGGATTGGCGGGCGGCGTGGCGGGCGGACCTGCCAGCCCCGCCTCGGATGCGGCCTTGCTGGGATAGCCGTCCAGACCTGCCCGCGCGCGCGTGGCCCGCACCGGCGGGCGCTGGCTGCCGACATGGGTGATGTCGGGAATGGCCGTCGCCCCCCCAAGACCCGTAGAGGGGATACGGATTTCCGTCTGGCCCAGATCGATACGCCCCGAGACCAGTGGCCCCGCCGTCATCGAACCTGCAATCCGCAGATTGCCTGCCAGTTCGGTCTGGTACAGGTTCGGGTCGCGCAGCGTGACATCGTTCAGACCGATCGCAATATCCACGGTCCGGTTCGAAATATCAACCGGCCCCTGCAACGACAGGCTGCCGCCAGCGGCCACATTCGACACCCCATCGACATTGATGCGACCGTTGTTGAAGGTGGCGGTGACATTGATCCCCTCAAGCCGCATGCCAAGACCCGGATCGGACATCTGGCCGTTCTGCAACCTGACCTGACCGGCCAGCGCCTGCAGCGACGGTGCCCCCTGAACGCGCAGGTCGATGGCCAGCGGGCCGGTCACGCTGCGGGTCCGCAGGCTGCTGTTGGCCAGCGATGAATCCGCACTGCCGTTAATGGCCAGATCCACGGTCGAGCCATCCCGTGCTGCCGTTCCCGAAATACGCAAATCCGCATCCCCCGGTGCTGTGGCACGCAGATCAACCGCCACATTGGCACCCTGTTCGCGGACGGTCCCTGCAACCGTCACCGGACCGGGGAATTCCGGAACGATCACCCCCAGATTTGCCAGACGCGCATCCAGATTGATCCCAGACGCAGGCGATCCGTCTGCGGTGACAGTGACCTGCGGGTTCTGCACATTCAGCCGCTGCACAGACAGCCCCTGACCATCCATGCTGGCCGCAAGATCAAAGCTGGTCCGGCCTGCCAGAACCGGATCGACCTTGTCCTGTCCGATGGCCAAACCATCCGCGGTCCCTGTGGCCGCAATGCGCCGCGTCGTCCCGTCATCCGAGATCTGGGCATCAGCCGTAACCGCGCCGCGGATACCATTGCCGATAAACCGCAGGTCGCTGGCGTTGATGGTGGCATCGACATCCGTTGCCCCCACGCCAACCTGCCCCGTGGCCGAGGCTGTCAGCCGCGGGTTTTCGACCTCTGCGTCCTGAATGGTAAAGATGCCATCCTGTTCGGTGCCCGTCACCCGCAGACGGGTCTCGCCGGCCAAAGCTCCGTCCACCTGCGCCTGCCCGAATGACAGATTGCTGCCGGTGCCGTTCAGTTCCAGCTGGCGGATACCGTCGCCGGCCTCGCGGAAGCTGCCATCGGCTTTCAGCGTACCGCGCCAGCCAGCCCCGAAGGGCGCAAGCGAGGCAATATCGACGTTGCCTGTAATATCCGTAACGCCGGTACCATAGGTGCCTGCAACGATGGCGTTCATCTGGTTGTTCTTCAGAACACCGTCCTGAATGGTGACAACGCCGTCTTTTTCGGTCGCTTTCAGGCTTAGCTGCGTGGTGCCGGTCAGGGCTCCGTCAACGCCCGATTGTCCCAGCGACAGGTTCTGGCCCGTGCCGGTCACATCGATCACCCTTGCGCCATCCTGTTCACCCAGCGTGGCGCGGGCGTTGAAATTGCCCGACCATTCCGGCTTGATCGAGGAGAGATCCGCCAGATCGAATTCGGCAATCGCGTCCAGTGCCCCTTCGGCAAAGCTGCCGCTGGCATCCGCGCTCAGTTGCGGATTGGCCAGCTGGAAGTGTTCCAACTGGTATCCATCGTCGCTTTCTGCGGCCACGACGGTCAGGTTGGTGGTACCCGAAAGAGCATTGTCCAGCGCCTCGATCCCGATCTTCAGATCATCGGCCAGACCGGTGATGGTCAGACGTCGTGCGTTCTGTGCACCGCTTAGTTGGGCATCAGCCTGCAACGACCCGCCATAGGACGGATCGGCATCGGCCAAGGACGGCATAGAGATTTGCGCCGTCACATCACTGGACTGACTGCTGATCAGACCCCGCGCTGTGGCAGTCAGGCGCTTGGCATTGACGGCGAAATTCTCGATCTCGATGCCGATTTCGTCGCGGCGGGCCTTCAGATCGATCGTCGACCGACCTTCCAGCATGCGATCCGCCTGAGGCACATCGACCGCAATATCATTGCCGACCACCTGTGCATCAATATCGAAGCTGTTGTTCAGCAGCGTATAATACCCCGTAACCGAGGCATCGGCACGTCCCGACACGGGCCGGTTGGCCAGCGTCGAAAGCCGTCCCAGATCGGAATATCGGGCATTGGTATCGACCGACAGGGTGATGCCGCTGGACAGGCCCGAAATCAGGAAGTTCCCGTCGACCCCGTAATCGGACCCGTTGATCGTCACATCCGAAATATCGACCGCATTGCCTGGGGCAAAATCGAAATTGGCGCTGCCGTCGATCTTATCGCCGATCGCCTGCGCCAGTCCGGCATCGGCAAAGCCAAGGCTGCTGGCGGCAAATTCGATACCGCCGGTGACAGCTGACAGGGCGCCATTGTCCAGAACCACCTCGCCCGAACCGTTCAGGTCCAGATCACCCAGTTGCATCTGTCCGGTGTTCAGCGCACCGACGCGCCCGTCCAACGTCCAGCCCTGACCTTGGGCCGCGTCGTAATCCAGCGACAGTCGTCCGCTTTCCACGGTCGAGTTTTCGCCCGCAAAGGGCATCTGGACCGGAACCTGCGGTGCATCGGCATCACGGCCAAGCGTTACCAGCAGTGCCGCCTTTTGCGGGGCGGATTGGTCATTGGTCGACAGCGATCCCTTGATACGCAGCGCCTCGGTCTGGATGTCCAGATCGGGAATTTCCAGACGACCGGTTTCGGCACGCCAGCCTTCGGCCAGCACTTGGGTGTTTTTCCCGAAGAACGCACCGTTTTCGGGGCTAAGCAAACTGGCGACATCCCCGCCCAGCTGGAACCGGAATCCGGTGCCATCCGTACCGTCCTGCTGTTCGCCATTGGCACTGACGCGGCCCGAAATGCGCTGCGTGCCGTCGGTGGACAGGCGGATATCGGCGGCAAAATTCTTGATTTCGCCCTCTCCGCTGATCTGCGCGGTCACGGCGGGCTTTTCATAGATATTGGCGAGGTTGACCAGAATGCCGTCCTTCGCCTCGTCCAAGGCAAGGTTCAGGCTAAGGACCTGTGTTTCATTGGCGTAACCTGCATCCAGAACGAACTGGCCGCGCGGGCCGTCAAGGCGGTCGATGGTCAGCTGCGCCTTACCTTCGCCCCCTTCAAGGGACAGGCCGCCACTGATGCGCAAGGCACCTTCGACCCCGATTACAGGTTCGCCCAATTCGACCCGATCGGCCTGAATGCTTTCGATGTTCAGCGACACCGGCAATTCGGGCAGTGCGAAAACGGTTGCTTCGGCCTGCACGTCCGAATCCTGGCTTGAGGGTTTGCGTGGCAGCAGGATTTCCTCGGCCGAGAGTTCGGCAATTTCCACGCGGCGGCGCAGAAGCGCCGAACGGTTCCACTGGATGGCCCCGTTCTTCAGCGTCAGCCATGCGCCGTCGTCATCCAGAATGCGGATTTCGGTAAAGGTGGCGCGGGACGACAATGCGCCCTCGAAGCCGTCAATCTGCACCTGACGGCCATCGCCGGACAGGTTCTTTTCCAGAAGGTTTGTCAGAAAGCCTTTGTCGTCATCCGTATCTTCGGAAATTTCGGCCACGCTCTGGGCCATGATGGCCAGCGGAAACAGAAGGGCGAAAGCGTATATCCAGAACTTGCGCATCAAAATGCCTGCCCTAATCCAAGGTAGAATTGCGCCCCGTCAGCGGTATCGCCGCTGACGGGGCCTGCCACGTCAAAGCGCAAAGGCCCGACCGGCGTGTCATAGCGGACGCCGACGCCGGCCCCTGACTGGCTGCCGCTGTCGCCGCCGAAACCGTCCTCGGTCCAGACCTCGCCGTAATCGGCAAAGGCCACCAGGCCGATCTTTTCGCGGACCTGGAAACGGATTTCGGCGGTGGCGTTTGCCACGCTCATCCCGCCGGTGGTGATGGTGCCATCCGTGCCTTCGATCACATCGACGCCCAGTGATTCATAAGGATGCCCCCGCACGGTGCCGCCACCGCCGGAAAAGAACAGATAGTTGCGCGGAGTTTCCTCGATCTCGCTGCCGAAAATGCTGCCAAAGCGGGCGCGTCCGGCCAGTGTGAATTTGTCATCCGTGCCAAAGGATTTATAGACGCGCCCCTCACCCAGAACCTTTGCGCCCGATCCGGTGTCGTCAAAGCCGATGAAGGGTTCGATCTCGCCCGACAGATAGAAGCCACGCTTGGCGTTATTGGGTTCTTCGCGCTTGTCCCATGTCACCTCGGTCGGCAGGGCAAGAACATTGAAGTCGGTTTCTTCGCCATCGTCGAAAACACGCGAATACTGGTATTCCAATTCGGTGTTCACGGTCAGCTGTTCGTTGAAGATATGGTTGAAACCGACCCCGATGCTGGCCGTATCCTCGTCGTAATCCTCTTCGCGGTTACGTTCGGTTTCCAGCTCGATATAGGCGGTGGTATCGGGGGTGATCGTCGCAGGGCGATCCAGACGGATGGTAAAGGCGTCATCGCGGCCACTGGTGTCGGACCCGACGTCCTTGATCTCTCCGTCGATACGCAGACGTTCGCCGCCACCAAACAGGTTACGGTGCAACCAATAGGCCGACACCTGCGCCCCGTCCGTGCTGGAAATTTCGAACCCTGCCCCGATCCGGCGCGTCTTCTGTTCAATCACCGCCAGATCGACATCAAGTGAATCATCGGCATTCAGATTGTCGCTTTCCTGAAGCGTGATGGCCGAAAACACGCCGCTGCGGCGCAGGCGGGTGCGGACGGTGTCCAATTCTTTCGGATCAAAGCGTTCGCCTTCGGGAAAGCCGGCCATCTTGCGCAGGCGACGTTCATTCAGGCGTTCATTGCCGCTGACGGTCATCTGGCCAAAGGTTACTGCAGGCCCGGGGTTCAGCGCGATGCGGCTGTCGACGCTTTGCCGGTCGTGATCGGCAATAATGTCCTGACTGCCCAGATCCGCCTTGGCGTGACCATAGTTGCGCCAGTCATCAACCCCTGCCAATGCAGCACGACGGATTGTGCCGGTGCCTGCCACCTGATCGACGGCGTATTCGTCCGATACCTTGCTGCCCGGGACAACAGGTGCCATTTCAGCACGCGAAAAGCGGAAAACCGGACCCGGATTGACCGATATTTCGACCCGGCGGATCACCTCGGGGGCATCCAGCGGGGCCACTGACGACGCCTCGATCCCGTCCAGCAGGATATCCACGGTGCCGTCGTAATAGCCTTCGTTGTAAAGCACGCCAAGGATACGGGCGTAATCGCCGCGTGCGGCGGCAAGAACGTCCTGTCCGGTGGTGCGGTCTTCATCCAACGCACCCGACACCAACGAGGTGTTGCGGATCTGGCTTTCCAGCCCCTCGTCAGGGCCGGTGACATTGATGTCCAGTGTCACCGGGCTGTCGGCCTGACTGTCACCACCGCCGAACAGCCCCGAAAATGGTGATGAGGATTGCGCCAAAGCCGCCCCCGGACCAACAAGCGCCGTCGAGGCCACCAGAATTGCCTTGAAATATGCCTGCATCGCACCGCCCTGTTTCTTAATTGCTTAACGCAATTGAAACAGGGTTAGGTCATGGAATCCAGCAATAGTTGGATAACAGATGCGTATGGCACACCTGCGTTCGGCGGTATTCAGCCCAGCGCGGCCAGACATCCGTGCAACGCCGCCATATCGTCACGGATCAGCATAACCGGCGTATTTTCGGGGATATGGCCCATATGGGTCTGCGACAGGAAGGCCGGTTCGAAGTGGCCCATGCGGTCAGCAATACTGCGCCCGACGCTGCCTGCCAGAAACAGCCCTTCCAGCGGCATGAAACGCAAAGCCAGTTCGCGGCACAAAAGACCGACCAGCCGGGCGAAGAAGTCATAGGTTTCAATCGCCTGCGGATCGCCCGCCGCCACCGCGGCAGCGATCTGTTCGCTGCGGACGGGTTCGGTACCAGTCATGGCTGCGTGCAGACGCGACAGCCCGCGACCTGCAAATGTTTCCTCGGTCGAGAAGAAACCGGCGGCGGCATTTGCACCCACGCGGTCAATCAGACATGCCATGATATTAGCGGGCAGGTGGGTGTGACCCTCTTCTGCCTCAAGCGCGGTGATGGTGCCGCCGGGCAACACCCGCACGGCACAGACGTTAAAGCCGGTGCCCAGACCGACAACCAGCGACTGGCCGTTGCGGGCGCGATCTTCGAGGGCAGGGCGCAGGACGCTGACGCCATCGCCCGACAGGACCGGCGTGGCATAGCCAAGTGCGGTCAGGTCGTTAATCAGGCGCACATGATCGGCATCGGTCAGGCGCGCCAGATTGGTTTCATCAAAGGACCAGTCGCGGTTTGTCAGGCTGGCCCGCCCGCCGCTGACCGGACCGGCCACAGCAATACACATGGATGACACATGCGGCTGATGCTGTTCTGCCATATACTGGCGCACAACATCATCGAAGCTGGCATAATCGTCGCCCTTGAAACGGGTGACAGTCGCCGGATC
This sequence comes from Paracoccus sp. JM45, assembly GCF_003590715.1. Classification (GTDB taxonomy): domain Bacteria; phylum Pseudomonadota; class Alphaproteobacteria; order Rhodobacterales; family Rhodobacteraceae; genus Paracoccus. The sequence goes on along the minus strand of NZ_QQVY01000002.1, from coordinate 300,704 downwards.
GATGGCCCCGTTGCGGGCGATCGCCAGCCGCGCATTGGTTCCACCCACATCGCCCAAAAGCATTGCCATCGCCGTCACCCTTCCTCAGTTCAGCCGTTCGCCATCCTTAGGCGAGAAATACGACACTTTCGAGAGGTCGAATGCCAGCGGAAACGGCTGACGGGCCTTAACAGCACTTTCTGCCCGCAATCGGGCAGTGACCGCCTTACCGCCCAGCTGCGTCACCGCGAAAGTGTCGGCACCCGCCGGTTCGACGATGTCGATCATCACATCGCCCCCCGCGCCTTCGGCGGTGCCGGGCAGATGGGCATTGCCCGTCGCTTCATGGATATCCTCGGGGCGAACGCCAAGGATGATGTCGGCGGGCAGGTTGCGGGCCACCGGATCGGTAATGACCAGCGGGTCCATGCCCGCGCGTTCAATCTGGATGCGGGTCTGGCCGTCTTCGGCGCGGACCTTGGCGGGAATCAGGTTCATCGCCGGGCTGCCCATGAAGTCAGCCACGAACATATTCGCCGGACGGTTATAGATTTCCGCCGGCGTGCCGATCTGCTGGATCACGCCGCCCTTCATGACGACGATCTTGGTGGCCAGCGTCATCGCCTCGATCTGGTCGTGGGTGACATAGACGATGGAGGCGTTCAGATCCTGATGCAGCTTCTTGATTTCCGTCCGCATGGACACGCGCAGCTTGGCATCAAGGTTGGACAGAGGTTCGTCGAACAGGAACAGCTTGGGGTCACGCACCAAGGCACGGCCCATGGCGACACGCTGACGCTGGCCGCCCGACAGCTGACCGGGCTTGCGGTGCAACAGCGGTTCGATCTGCAACTGGCCCGCAACCTGCGCCAGCTTCTGGTCCTGCGTGGCCTTGTCGACGCCCCGCACTTTCATGCCGAAGGTGATGTTTTTGGCGACCGACATCGTCGGGTAAAGCGCATAGGACTGGAACACCATCGCGATGTCGCGGTCCTTGGGGCTGACGCCGGTGACGTTGCGCCCCGCGATGCTGACATCGCCGCCGCTGATCGGTTCCAGCCCTGCAATGCAGTTCAGCAGCGTGGACTTGCCGCAGCCCGAAGGCCCGACCAGCACAAGGAAATCACCCTCTTCGATGCTGATGTTGATGTCGTGCAGGATATGGGTGTCACCATAGGATTTCTGCAGGTGGTCGATTTCTAGGATCGGCATGGGATCACCCTTTCACGGAACCGGCGGTCAGGCCGCGAATGAAGTATTTTCCGGCGACGACATAGACCAGCAAGGTCGGCAGCGCGGCGATGATCGCAGCAGCCATATCGACATTGTAGGCTTTGACGCCGGTGGTGGAGTTGACGATGTTGTTCAGCGCGACCGTGACAGGCTGGCTGCCCGCCCCGCTGAAGCTGACGCCGAACAGGAAGTCGTTCCAGATCTGCGTGAACTGCCAGATGACCGAGACGGTGATGATCGGCAGCGAGATCGGCAGGAAGATCGACCAGAAGATGCGGAAGAAGCCCGCGCCATCGACCTTGGCCGCCCTCACCAGTTCCTGCGGAATGGTGACATAATAGTTGCGGAAGAACAGCGTGGTGAAGCCAAGTCCATAGATGACATGGACAAAGATCAGTCCGGGGATGGTGCCCGCCAGACCCATCAGGCCCAGCATCTGCGCCATCGGCAACAAAACGACCTGAAACGGGATAAAGCAGCCGAACAGGATCATCGCAAAGAACAGGTTCGCGCCCTTGAAGCGCCATTGCGCAAAGACGTAACCGTTCAGCGCGCCCACCACGGTCGAGATCATCACCGCAGGCACGGCCATCAACACGCTGTTCCAGAAGAACGGACGCAGGCCTTCGCATTTGGTGCCCGCGCAGGCGGTTGACCATGCCTCGGACCATGCGGCGAAGGTGATGTCGCGGGGCAGGGCCAGCAGGCTGCCGGTGCGGATTTCCTCCAGCGATTTCAGCGATGTCGTCAGCATGACGAACAGAGGCATCAGATAGAACAGGGCGAACAGGATCAGGATCAGATACAGGCCCAGTCGCAGCATGGTTTTACTGGTCACGGCGGGGCCTCAATTCACTGTAAAGATAAGGAACGACGATGGCGAAGATGACCATCATCATGATCATGGCGCTTGATGCCGCCTGACCCAGATCACCGCGCGAAAACGCCATGGCATACATATAGGTCGCGGGCAGATCGGTCGCATAGCCGGGGCCACCGCCCGTCAGCGCGATCACCAGATCGAAGGCCTTGATGGCAAGGTGGGCCAGCACGATGAAGGCCGACAGGAAGATCGGGGCCATCGTCGGGATGATGATGGCGGAATAGATACGATGCGTCGGGATGCCGTCGACCTGTGCGGCGCGGATAATTTCGCCATCGACGGACCGAAGGCCCGCAAGGAACAGCGCCATGACAAAGCCCGATGCCTGCCAGACGGCGGCCAGAACGATGGTATAGATCGCCATCTCGGGGCGGATGATCCAGTCGAAGGTGAAACTTTCAAAGCCCCAGCCGCGCACGGTTTCCTGAATGCCCAGACCGGGGTTCAGGATCCATTTCCACGCGGTGCCGGTCACGATCAGCGACAGGGCCATCGGATACAGATAGATGGTGCGCAAGACACCCTCGGCGCGGATTTTCTGGTCCAGAAAGATCGCCAGCGCCAGACCGATGATCATCGAGATGACGATGAACAGGCCGCCAAAGATGAACAGGTTGTTCATCGCGACATCCCAACGGGGGGCTGCGAACAGGCGGTTGTATTGGCCGATGCCATCAAGGTCGTATTTCGGCATCAGGCGTGATTTCGTGAAACTGATCCATGCGGTCCAGGCGATGAAGCCATAGACAAAGATCATGATTGCCACGAATGACGGCGCCAGAACCATCTTGGGTACGTTGCGTTCAAGCCATTCCATTATCGGACTACTCCCAAAGAAAAACCCCGCGCCTTGGCATCCGGCCAAGGCGCGGGGCCGTCACGTCGTGATCACATTGAATTTGCGACAGCATCGACCAGCTGTTGCACGGCATCATCCGAGGACATGTCGCTGTTGAAATGCGCCGTCACCACATCGGTGATCGCACCAGCCTGCGCACCGCGCAGAGCCATGCCATGCGCAAAGGACGGCAGCAGCGAACCGTTCTGGGCACCGGCAGTCATCGCCTTGTTGGATTCCACCGCACAGCTGTCGAAATCATCCAGCGCGATATCGGTGCGCGCAGGGATCGACCCCTTGTTCAGGTTGAAGGTTTTTTGGAACTCCGGACCCATGATCAGCTTGGCCAACAATGCCTGACCTTGTTGCTTTTCCTCTCCGTCCAGCTCGAAGAAGGCAAAGCTGTCAACATTATAGAGGAAACCGGTGCCGGGGGTTTGTGCGCAGACGAAATCGGTGCCCGGCTCTTTGCCCGCAGCAAGGAATTCGCCCTTGGCCCAGTCGCCCATGATCTGGAAGGCAGCTTCGCCATTCATGACCATCGCGGTGGCAAGGTTCCAGTCACGACCCGAGAAGTTGTCATCGACATAGCCGCGGATGATCCGCATTTCGTCAAAGACCTGCTTCATCGTGTCGGAATTCAGCGCCTCGGGGTCCAGATCGATCAGCGCCTTCTGGAAGAATTCCGGCCCGCCCAGACCCAACACGACCGTTTCAAAGATGGTCGCATCCTGCCAGCTTTGACCGCCATGGGCCAAAGGCGTGATGCCCGCCGCCTGCAGCTTTTCGGCAGCAGCGTTGAATTCGTCCCATGTCGTCGGCATTTCGATGCCGTTATCGTCAAGGATCTGCTTGTTGCCCCACAGCCAGTTCACGCGGTGAACGTTGACAGGCGCGGCACACCACTGGCCTTCGCATTTCATATGCTCGGCGATCTGGGCGGGCAGAACGTCGGCCCAGTTGTTTTCTTCGGCCACGGCGCTGATATCGGCCAGACCGGTTTCTTCGTACCATTCCTGAATGGCGGGGCCTTTCAGCTGGACGGCGGTCGGAGCATTGCCCGACAGAACGCGCGCCCGCAGCGCGGTCATTGCGGCGTCACCGCCGCCACCCGCGACGGGCATATCGGTCCAAGTGCCACCTTCGGCTTTGAACTGTTCCTGCAGGACCGCGACGGACTGTGCCTCGCTGCCCGAGGTCCACCAGTGCAATACCTCTACGGTCGGTTCAGCCATGACGGGGCCAGCCAGCATCACAGCGGTCGAGGCCGCCAGTACGGATTTGATGTTCATGGATCCTCCCAGATCTTGTCAGCGCGGATTCGCTCATCCGCATGCTGATCCTATAATGGCAAATCATTAGCCATGACCGCAACGCATTGCAGCCATGCAAAACGCATAAATCACGCTGCCGTGTTACAAACTGTTACGTAAGGCCATGCCACGGTGCTAAGTGCTGTCGGCAGGGGGGACAACGCATGAGCCTGCATCGGTTGCTGTTGGTAGAAGACGACACGGATATGGCCACAATGCTGGCGGCATATTTGCAACGACAGGGGCTGTATGTGACGCTGGCCAACAGCCGCGCCAGCGCATTGGCCGCGCTCAAGGCAGGGCGGGTCGATCTGATCCTGCTGGATGTGTCACTGGGCGACGATGACGGCGTGGCGTTATGTGCGGAAATCAGGGCGGCGCAGGATGTGCCGATCATCATGGTCTCGGCCCTGTCAGCCGACCACCAGCGCATGGCCGGATACGAGGTGGGGGCCGATGATTACATCGCCAAGCCCTTCAACCCCGACCTGCTGCTGGCCCGCATCCGCGCCGTTCTGCGTCGCGCAGGTCGCGCGCCCAGCCTGTCGCACCGCCGCCGCGACGGGGCGCTGACCTTTCAGGGCTGGCGCTATGATGCCCGTCGGGACGAGGTGACAGCCCCCGGCGGCTGGCAGGTTTCGCTCTCTTCACGTGAAACAAAATTGCTGCGGGTGTTTCTGGCCAACCCCCTGATCCCCCTGACCCGCGAAGAAATCGCCGCAGCACTGGATGATGACGAAGCCGCCGAAGGCCGCGCCATCGACGTGCTGGTGGGCCGTCTGCGTAACAAGACCGACCCCGCGTTGATCCGCACCGAACGCGGCACCGGATATGTGCTGACCGCCGAAGTGACCGCCGATGAGCCGGCTTAGCCTGCGTCGCCTTGCCAGCCTGTGGGTGATGCTGGCCATGCTGTCCGGCGGGCTTGGGGTCTGGCTGTGGATGGGCAGCAATGCCGCATGGCGGACGCATCTGACAGACGCCTATGTCGCAGGGCTGACCCTGCATGACAGTCTGGACAATGGCGGCGCATTGCCTGCCGGTATCAGCCTGACGCAACTGGGGGACCAGCCCGCACTGCCTGCCGGATGGCGCGAAACACTGATCACGCTGACGGGGGGCGGGCGCCCCGATCTGGCGCGCGGGGCGCGTCTGTCGATCCGCATCCAGTCGCCCGACATCCGGTATCCGGCATCGCGCGTCGAAAGCGTCGGTGGCGGGACGCAAGCCGCGGGGCTGGCCTCGATCACCCGCACGCTGGCCAGTTTTTGCAGCGACCCACGCCTGTTTGTGCAACTGGACACCGGCCCTTGGCTGCGCGTCGATGGCAGTCCTGTCTGGGGATGCCAATCCGCCCCCCCGGACCGTCGCCTGCTGGCCGCCGCCATTCTGATCGGCGCTGCGGCCCTGCTGCTGGGATGGGTGGCCGAAGTGTCGGGCGCCTTTACCGCCTTTGCCGCCGCCCTTGGCGATCATCGCGCCCGCAACGCCGCCCTGCCCATCGGCGGGGTCGAGGAATTGCGCCAGACCGCCGAGGCCGTGAATCTGTTTGTGGCCCAAGACCGTGCAGCGTTGGAAAACCGCGCCATGGTGCTGTCAGGTGTCAGCCATGATCTGGGCACGCCTGCCACCCGCCTGCGCCTGCGCACCGCCTTGATCGAGGATGCGGCCCTGCGTGAAAAGCTGGACCGCGACATTGACGAAATGACCACAATGATCGATGGCGTTCTGACCTATACCCGCGCCGAAATCGGGGCCGAGCCGTTCCGGAACTTGTCCCTGACATCGCTGGCCGAGGCTGTGGTCGCCGATTATCAGGATGTCGGCCTGTCGGTCACTTTGGCTGCCGCTGCCCCCCGTCCAACCCGCAGCGGCACGTTGTTTGCGCGGGCCATTACCCGCCCGATGATCGACAATCACACCGTCCTGATGCGCGGCCAGCCGACGTCCCTGCGGCGTGCCTTATCGAACCTGATCGACAATGCTTTGAAATACGGACGCGAAGCGGTTGTCACCGTGGATGCCAGTGCGGATGAAGCATGGGTCAGCATCACCGATCGCGGGTCTGTGCTGACGGAATCCGACATGACCCGCCTGACGGGTGCCTTCCAGCGGGGCGAAAATGCAGGGGCGCAAACGGGGGTCGGATTGGGTCTGGCGATTGTCTCGACCATCGCGGCACAACATGGCGGACGGTTGGAGTTTCACCACCAGACCGAAGGGCTGGAAGCACGGCTGATGCTGGCCCGCCAATGGGCCTAGGGGAACTTTGCCGTCAAAAGCCGCGTTTTACTGGCAGAACACACGCACAGAACGAAACGAAAGGCTGATATCATGACCCGCACCGCAACCCGCATCGCCCGCCTTGCAATGGTCGGCAGCGTGACGCTGTTGACGGCCATGCCCGCTTTGGCCGCCACCCCCGCCGACCAGCCCATTCAGGGTTGGAGCGCGATGCAGGGGACCGACACCGCCACGCTGTTGCGCGACGTCCAGTCGCTGTCCGTGTCGGAACAGGCGTCCGAAGATCAGCCCTATTGTGCCAGTGACGCGGAAATTGCCAAGACGCTGGAACATGATTTTAACGAAATGCCCGTTCATGCCGAACAGGTCGACGGGACCGAGCTTTGGGGTTCGGACCAATTGGGCACTTGGACATTGGTTGCTGCCCGTCAGGACCAGACCAGCTGCATCATTGCTTCTGGTATCGGTTTTGACGACGACACCAACGCACAGAATTACTATGACGTCGCAGGGCTGTGATCAGCCCACGCGACGCAGAAATGCCCGCGTCCGGTCATCCTGAGCATTCCCGAATATCTGTGATGGCGGACCCTGTTCGACAATCCGACCCCCTTCCATAAAGACAATCCTGTCCGCTATTTCGCGGGCAAATTGCATCTCATGGGTCACGATCAACATCGTCTGGCGACCATCGGCAACGCGGCGGATCAGATCCAGAACCTCGCCCACCCATTCGGGGTCAAGGGCGCTGGTGGGTTCATCGAACAGCAGCAGTTCCGCATCCAGCGCCATCGCACGACCAATGCCAACACGCTGTTGCTGCCCACCCGACATGGCTGCCGGATAGCTGTCGCCACGGTCGCCCAGTCCGATCTGTGACAGGATCTGATCGGCACGTTCCGTTGCCTGTGCCTTGGACCAGCCGCGCACCGTGGTCAGCCCCTCCATAATATTCGCACGGGCGGTTTTATTGGCAAACAGGGCATAGTTCTGGAACACAAAGCCTGTCCGGCGGCGCAACGCCAGAATATCGGATTTCTGCGCGTTTTCTGCATCGACTGTCAGATCGCCGATCGTGATACGGCCTTCCTCTGGTCGATCCAGATAGTTCAGACACCGCAGCAATGTCGATTTTCCGGTGCCCGATGGACCGATAATCGCCATCCGTTCACCCGGTTGCAGGCACAGGTCAATGCCGTTCAGGACAGTGTTATCACCAAAGCGCTTGACCAATCCTTTGATGTCGATCTGACAGCTCATCTGGAGACCGCCTTTCCAAGTCTGTGTTCCAAGCGGCGCTGACCGGCTGACAGCGTCTCGACGATGACCCAATAAAAGACGGCAACAACCAGGAACGCCTCGGGATAAAGGAAAGTGCTAGAGGCCTCTTTCTGCGCGGCACCCATCATTTCGGTCACACCCAATGTAAAGGCCAGTGATGTGCTTTTGATGATATCGATAAAATAGTTCATCAAGGTCGGCGCAGCGGTCCGCGCAGCCTGTGGCAGGATGATCCGCGTCAGCACCTGCTTTTGGGTCATCCCGACCGAAGCCGCAGCCTCCCACTGGCTGCGGTCGACGCCAAGGATCGCGCCACGGATGCTTTCGGCCATATAGGCCGAAAAATGCAGCGTCAGGCCGATAATCGCGGCGCTGACCCCATCTAGATTCTGAAGTCCCGACACCAGTTGCGGCAGGCCGAAGTAGAACAGGAACAGTTGCACCAGCAAAGGCGTGCCGCGAAAGAAGCTGATGAACACCGCCACGATCCGGTGCAGATAAGGCACCTTAATCACACGAATGACCGCCATGACCGCCGCCAGTGCAAGGCCGGCGATCATCGACATAATCGCCATAAACAGCGTCAGCGGCACATAGCTGGCGATCACGGGGATCAGGTCCAGCATATAGGCGGTGTCCAATCCCCGCATATTATTCAGCCGCAGCAGCAGGCTGGGTCACATCAGCTTCCAACCACTTATGCGAAATCTCGGCCAGTTTGCCATTTTCCTTCAGCGTGGTGATGGCGGCATCGACGCGGTCGCGCAGGGCCTTGCCTTCGTCATCGTTGCGGAATGGCAGCGCGTTGCGGATTTCCGAAAACGGCTGACCCGCCAGCGTCAAAGGCAGCGGGCTTTGCGCGATGACCTGCGACGACGACACACGGTCCATCACAAAAGCATCGACACGGCCCAGCGCGGTGTCCTGCGTAATATTGCTTTCATAAGTGCGGATGTCGATTTCATCGGCATAGGGCAATTCGTTCAACAGGGTTTCGAAATTCGATCCCAGATTTACGGCAACCGACTTGCCCTTCAGGCTTTCGGGGCCAGAAATTGTATCTTCGTTGCCCGCTTTAACAACAACCTGTGCGCCGTCATAGACATAGGGCTGGGTGAAGGCGAAGGTCGCCTCGCGTTCGGGGGTGATGGTGATCTGGTTGGCGACGGTGTCGATGCGACCTGATCCCAAGGCGCCGATCAGACCGGAAAAGGACATAGTAACAAATTCGATGTCATCGCCGGTTTCTTCGCCGATGGCGTTCAGGAAGTCGACTTCGAAGCCCTGCAATTCGTCGGCGCGGGTAAAGGTGAACGGGAAATAGCCCCCCGACATGCCGACACGGATCGTATCAGCGGCGGCGGGCAGGGCGGTGGTCATGGCCAAAGCGGCTGCAACGATAAGGTGGCGCATCGAAAATCTCCTTGTGTTCTTGCCCCTTAGATGCGGCCTTGCCCTGCCGGTCGCAAGCCGCGGCGCAGAAATAAGGACATCTTTGGGATGGCACCCGACGTGCCGAAACAGTCCGTCGCCACAGAACGGCCCTGACAGAACATCGTTCCGCCTTATGGCCGAAACGCTTGATAAATGATTGGCTTGCGACCATCGTGATCAGGTCAAACAGCAAACGGGAGGTGCCGATGGGCAAACGTGACGACCTGATCGCCAAATATGCACGCGATATCGAAACCAAGCTGGGCCAGACACCCGACATGGATCTTTTGCGCAAAATAACCATCGGCTGCGGCCCCTCGATCTATAGCGCCGATGCCGAAACCATCGCCGGCAGCGACAAATCCGAGGTGGCCCGCGTTCGCGACAGCTATCTGGTCAAAAAGCTGGGGCTGGCTGAATCCGATGATCTGGACGGTGCGATCCAGTCCGTGATGGACCAATACGGCAGCGGCAACCGCAGCAAATACCGTGCTGTGGTCTATTACATGCTGTGCCGTCATTTCGGCAAAGAGGCCGCCTACGCCTGATCGCACATTGCCTTGATCGCCGCGACATGTTCGGGCGCGGCGGTCACGCAATCTGCGGTCAGATCCATCGCTGCCTGCATCAGATCCGCGGGATCGACGATGCGGTCGATCAGCCCCCATGACAGCGCCTCGGGGGCGGTGATTTTCTGGCCTGCCATCAGGATCACCTTGGCACGTGCCGGACCGACCAGATGCACCAGCCGCGCAGGGTCGCTTGGCTGCGGCAGAAAGCCCAGCTTCATTACCGGATAAAAGAACCGCGCCTCCGGCACAGCCAGCCGGATATCGCAGGCCAGCGCCATGCCGAACGCCCCACCCGCCAGCGTGCCGTTCAACGCCGCAATGGTCAGGCAAGGCATTGCGGCCATCCGCGCCGACAGCCGTTCCCATTCGGGCGACGTGGCCAGTCCCGCGCGTGCTTCGTCCAGATCGGCACCGGCGGAAAAGACACGCCCCTTGCCGGTCAGGATCACCGCCCGAGTGTCGTGCGGCACCTTCAGGGCTGCGGTCAATGCGCGCAGCATATCGGCGGTCAGCGAATTGGCCTTATCCTGCCGATCAATGGTCAGCAGGCAAATACCCTGTGTATGCTGGCAGTGGATCACGAACTGTTCCCTTCACCTTTAGGGGCCACTGTGTCAACAATCCTGCAGACATCAAGCGTCCGAAAGGTTTTTGCCATGTATCGCCCGATTGCCACATCGACCATCGCCCTTGTTCTGGGTGCAAGCCCGCTGCTTGCCGATGTGACCCCAGCACAAGTCTGGGACAACCTGCGCGAAACCTATACGGAAATGGGCTATCAGATGCAGGTCGGTAACACGGATGAGGCAGGCGGTACCCTGACCGTCACCGACATTGTCCTGATGCCCCATGACAAAGACCACGACCTTAAGCTGACAGTGCCGAAAATTGTCCTGCAACAGACCGGCGGCGGTGATGTGCGTTCGGTGATCGAAGGGCAGATGGATCTGGAGATGCATGGCCAGACCGAGGATAAAGACCCCATCGGCTTTGCGATGAAGATCGACGCCCCCGGCAATGAAACCCTGACCACCGGCACCCCCGAGGCGATGAACCACAGCGTCAGCGCACCGCAGGTGACCATGGAAGGTCAGGGGCTGGACAAGGTGAACAAGACCCCCGTCGTGATCAAACTGACCGATCTGATGGCGCAGCAGGCGCAATCCGAAGGTGATAACGGCGCAACGGACCAGACCTTCGAAGGTTCGGTCGGATCAGCAGTTTTCCAGATTTCGGCATCAGGCCCCGCGGTCCAATATGACGAAACAACCGGCGAGCCTGTAAAGCCGGTTGATCCCGACGGCCCCAAGGACAGCTTCAAATCCGCCATCACCGTGAAGGACGTGACCTTTCAGGGAAACGGCAGTACCCCCGCGCAGGAAACCGATATGGCGTCCGACCCCTCGGGTGCGCTGCGGGCGGGTTATGCCGGACAGGCAAGCTTTGCCATGGGGGCATTGTCAGGCACGATCGACTCGCAAACAGCTGGCATGCCCGGTCAACAGCCCAGCAACACCTCGGGGTCTTTTGACGCCGCCAATGGCACTGTGACCATGTCGATGGATCAGGACCATCTAAGCTATGAGGGCAAGGCCGAGGATATGTCGGCAGAGATGGTTTCGGATGACCTGCCCTTCCCGATTTCCTATTCGGTGGCCGAAAACAGCTTCCGCATCCTGATGCCCGTCCTTGCTGCCGAAGAAGAACAATCCTTTGCCCTGACCTATGGCCTGAAGGATCTGATCCTCAGCGATGAAATCTGGCAGGCCATCGATCCGCAAAACACGCTGCCACATGATCCGGCCAGCCTGATGGTCGACCTTGAGGGGATGGCCGTCATGGTCAAGGATTTCTTCGCCCCCGATTTCAGCGAATCCGAAACAACGCCCCTGCTGCCACGCGCGCTGACCATCAAGGATGTGTCGCTGGACGCCGTGGGTGCGACGGCGGATGTGACGGGTGATCTGACCTTCGGCGATGATCCCAGCCAGCCGGTCGGCAAGATCAACGGCACCTTCACGGGTATTAACGGTCTGCTGGACAATGCCGTCGCCATGGGCCTTGCCCCCGAACAGCAGATGATGGGCATCCGCATGATGCTGGCGATGTTCGCACGCCCTGCCGAAGGCGACCCCGAAACCCTGACGACCGAGCTGGAATTCCGCAAAGGCGGCTCTATCTTTGCAAACGGCCAGCAGGTCAAGTAACCATCAGACAACGGGCCGCGGTCTTGATGGTCGCGGCCCCTGGCCATTTTTCGCAATATAGACGAGTGCTGCATGACCGCGACCCCTGCCAATCCCGACCGCCTGAAGTCTTTGGCCGAGGCGCTGATCAGCGCCGCGCAACGCGCTGGCGCAGATCAGGCCGATGCTTTGGCTGTCGATGGCCGATCGGTCGGGATCGATGTGCGCGGGGGCGTGCTGGAACAGGCGGAACGTGCCGAAAGCATCGACATCGGCCTGCGGGTGCTGATTGGCGGGCGTCAGGCGGCGGTATCATCGTCGGACCATTCAGATGAGGCCATTGCACAGATGGCCGCCCGTGCCGTCGCCATGGCGCGTGAAGCACCGGTCGATGATTATCTTGGCCTTGCCGACCCCGATCAGCTGGCAACCATCCGCAATGCCGACAGCCTGAAAATCTGCGATGACGCGCCCGAACCGGACCCCGCCTATCTGCAGAATATGGCCATGCGCGCCGAAGCGGCCGCCCTGTCGGTCAAGGGTATCAGCCAGATCGAAAGCGCCAATGCCAGCTACAGCCACCGGCGGATGTGGATGGCGGCCTCGAACGGATTTTCGGGTGGCTATGCGCGGACCGGCCATGTCCTGTCCACCGTCGCCATCACAGGCGAAGGTACGGGGATGGAGCGCGACTATGCTGGCGAATCCCGCGTTTACGCCGCCGATCTGCCCACCCCCGAGGAAATCGGCCTGCTGGCCGCCGAACGCACGCTGGCGCGGGCGGGTGCGAAAAAGCCGCCCACCGGTGCCTTTCCGATCCTGTTTGACCGCCGCGTGTCATCGTCGCTGATCGCGCATCTGTTGTCAGCAGTGAACGGATCGGCCATTGCCCGCGGGGCCAGCTGGCTGCGTAAGGACATGGGCGAACTGATCCTGCCCGAACATATGACCCTGTCCGAGGATCCCTTGCGCGTCGGATACCCCTCGTCCCGTCCGTTCGACGCCGAAGGGCTAGCAACGCGTCCGCGCAATATCGTCAGCAATGGCGTCTTGCAGGGCTGGACGCTGGATCTGGCCACAGGGCGCAAGCTGGGTATGGACAGCACGGCATCCGCAGCACGCGGGATGGCATCATCGCCGTCGCCCACCCACGGTAATGTCATCCTGACGCCCGGTGATGTCACGCAGGACCAGTTGATTTCGCAGATGGGGCGCGGGCTTGTCGTCACCTCGATGCTGGGGGCCTCGATTAACGGCACGACGGGTGATTATTCACGGGGCGCTGCGGGCTTCTGGGTTGAAAACGGCCAGATCACCCATGCCGTCAACGAATGCACCATTGCTGGCAACCTGCGTGACATGCTGATGACGCTGATTGCCGCCGATGACGCCCTGCCGTGGCGCGGCGTTCAGGTGCCCAGCCTGTTGGTGCAGGGGATGACCGTTGCAGGGGCCTGATGCCGATCTTGACCTGCTGACCCGCGCCGCCAAGGACGCGGGCGTCATTGCCATGAAATACTGGCGTCGCAACCCCGAGGTCTGGGACAAGGGCGGCGATGCAGGCCCTGTGACCGAAGCTGATCTGGCGGTCAATGACGCCATGTTGGAAATACTGGGCAGCGCCCGCCCTGATTACGGATGGCTGTCCGAGGAAAGCGAAAGCGACCCCGCCCGACTGGATGCCAGACATTGCTTTATCGTCGATCCGATTGATGGCACCCGTGTCTTTATCGACGGACAGGACGGCTTTTCCCATTCATTGGCCATTTCAGATGGTGCCCGCATTATCGCGGCGGTCGTTCACCTGCCGGTGCTGGATCTGACCTATACCGCCACCGCAAACGGTCCCGCCTTGCTGAATGGCCAGCCGATTTCACCCACCGATCCCGATATCGACGGGGCCAAGGTGCTGACCTATCGCGCCATTTCTGATGCCCAATACTGGCGCAGCGGCGTGATGCCGCCCTTCAAACGGGAATTCCGGTCATCGCTGGCATGGCGTTTGTCACTGGCAGCCGAGGGGCGCTTTGACGCCGCTTTGTCGCTGCGTGCGGCGTGGGAATGGGATATTGCTGCAGGCAGCCTGATTGCCGAACGGGCGGGGGCGCATGTCACCGACCGCCGTGGCAAGCCCATGCAATTCAACAGCCCCCGCGCACAGGTTGACGGATTGATCGTCGCAGGGCCAAAGCTGCATCGACAGCTGCAGGACACATTGGCCTGATAAAAAAGGGGACCGTTTCCGGCCCCCGCATTATCTTCAGAACAAAGGCGGCAGGTTGAACGGATCGCTTTGCGCGGGCTGTTTGGTGGCAATGGTCGCACCCGGCCCAGACAGGGTTGCAATCTGCTGGGCCAGAAGTGAAATCGCCTCGCTTGCGGCAGTGGCCGTTGCTTCGGGGGTTTGGGCTGCCATCGGCACACGGATGTCAAAGCTGCGCGCGTGGTTTGCACCGCTGCCATTCAGCCCGTCATCGGACACGAAATAACGACCCGACAGACGATAGGTGTTATCGGCCTGTGCAAGGGCACGTTCGACCCGAACCTCCAACACGCGGGCGGGGGGTTCGGCCAGTGGCCATGGTTCGCCGATGACCGTTGCGCCGGACACATCGCTGATGGCGCGTGCCAGCGTGGTGGTGAAAGAACGCGCAGGTGTGTCCGCCCAAAGGTTCTTCGGGTTCGACCGCACGGCACCATCCGCCGTCTGGAACGCGACTTCCTGATCGGACGCATATTCCGGCAGGGACACATCCTTGAGTTCGGCTGTGCCAAGGCGGTTGGCAACGCGCACATTCTGGGTGGGCGGATCGATCAGGAAACGACCGGTCTTTTCAGGATCGGAACATGCCCCCAGAAGAACAAGCCCTGACAGGGCGACCAGCGGCAGGCGAAGGGAAAGTCTCGTCATGTCTTATCGTCCCAGAATAAAGGCGCGGGGGTTGCGTTCGATCAGCCGCGCGACCGAGCCGAAAGAAGCCGAAGCGCGGCTAAGTTCGCGCAGGGCGCTGATCAGTTCGTTGTTAAAGGCCGACCGGCTGCCATAGCTGGCAAACAAAGTATCGGCCCGTGCTGCGGTGGTTTGCAGGCTTTGGATCAGCTGCGGAAGCTGTTGCACCGAACGGGCGATTTCATCGGCAGCGCTGCTGGCCGAATCCAGGGCGTTGTTCAGGCTGCCAGCCGCATTGCCGTCACGCAGATCGTTTAACAGACCACTGGCTGCTTCCAGCGTGTTGGACAGGTTGCGTGGCAGGGCTTCGGCATCGTCGCTGCCCAGCATGGCGCGCAAATCGGCAAGGATGCCTTCGACCTGAACGCTGACCTCGGCAAAGCCGAATTCCTCGACCGAGGCGGCGGCGACGTCGATCTGGTCGACCATTTCGGGAATATCGACCGCAGCATCGGTGATGGCTTTAAAGGCCGATGACGCCTCATCCAGCATGCGGGCGATGGTTTCGCCGCTATTGGCTTCACGCAGATCGCCGGTGATGCCGCTGATATCGGACAGTGCGACACTGCCATCCTCGATCGCCTTGCGTAGGGCGGTGGGGATCGCACGGGTGTCTTCGTTGCTGGCCAAAGCCGTTACGCTGTCCAAGGCATCGCGGGCCGAATTCAGCAATTCCTCGATCGGAAGGTTGCCGATGCGGTTCACAAGACCCTGCGCGCTGGCGGTGAAATCATCCAGATCACCCTCGACCGAGGGGATCAGCGGAACGGGTTCAGCCGTCGCATCGACTGTGGCAGGCTCCGCACCGGGGATCTGCACCAGTTCGACCATCAAGGACGTTCCCAAGAAACCTGCACTGGCCACGCGGGCGCGAAGGCTGCTTTCGGCGACTTCATTGGTCAGCAGGGCCAAGGCGTCTTCGGCTGTGGCATCATCAGGCAGACCCATCCGGCGCGGAGAAATTGCCATCGTCACCAGCTGCTTGACCTCGGCGTTGTCGGAATCATCGGTGGCGACATTGACCGCCAGTCCGGTGACCTGACCGATCCGCAGGCCCTTGAACTGGACATCAGCGCCTTTTTCCAGACCCTGCAGTGAATCGTCGATCAACATGCCGACCCGCAGGCGGTCGTTGTCATCGGTCGCGAACAAGGTGCTGCGGGCGCTGCTTTCATCGGCAAGGATCGGGTATTCATGCCCCGCCTCGATCGGGTTGCCACCGCTGACGATGGTATCAAAGGCAACGCCGCCCTGCAGAACCGACGACAGCGAATTCACGTTGAAGCTGATCCCTTGTGCCCCCAAAGACAGCGAAAACCCCGAAGTGTCCCAGAAGACGCTGGCTGTGGTCAGGCGGGCGTTATGGGGTGCTTCGATAAAGGCATCGGCCAGAACGCTGTCATCCTCCTCGGAGAGGCGGATGTTTTCGACGCGACCGACTTCGACACCGCGGAACAGGACAGGTGCGCCCTCGCTCATGCCGTCGGCGCTTGGCATGGACAGCTTGACCCATGTGCCCGCCTGATCGCCACGGACCAGCGGCGGACGCTGCAGGCCCGTAAATTCGGTCGCAGTCTGTTGCACGTCGGCGTCCCAATAGCCTTCGATAAAGGCCCCCGACAGGACGGTATCCAGACGGGTCACGCCCTGTGCGCTGACCTGTGGCCGTACGATCCAGAAAGACGCGTCGCTGTCGATATATTGGGCCACATCGCCGTCCACGCGCACTGACACAATGACCTTGGACAGATCATCGTTAAAGGCGACGCTTTCGACCTGACCTACGGTAATTTCACGAAAACGCAGGGTGGTGTCGCCGGGGGTGATCCCTGTGGCATCGGCAAATTCGATCTCGATCAGGCTGCCGCGGTCACGAAAGGAATTCCATGCGATGCCCAAAGTTACGATCAACGCGACAATGGGCACGATCCAGATGACGTTCACGCCCGCCTGGGCCGCACGCGCAGCGGTCTTTCGGACCGGACTTGCCGGTTTCAGGGGCTCTGGCTTGTCAGTCATCTATTTGCTGTCCTTGGCCGTCTTGGTGATTTCAGGGCGTATTAGCCGGTTCTTGATCGCAATGGCAGGCCACGCCAGATCAATCGCGCGTCAAAGCTTTGCGCGGAAAGCATTGTGAAGGCAACCGACAGCGCAAATGACGCTGCCGCAGGTCCGGGATGGACCGAGGCCATAAAGCCCAACTGGACCAGCGCCGACAGAATCGCGACGACAAAGACGTCGATCATCGACCACCGCCCGATGAATTCGACCACCTCGTAGATTTTCAGCCGCGTATGGGCCTGATCGACGGTGGCAGGGCGTCCCGCCACAATCGCCAGCCATGCGATGGCAATGAATTTCCCGACCGGCACAATGATCGAGGCAACAAATACGATGATCGCGATATCATAGCTGCCGTGATGCATCAGTTCGACCACGCCGCCAAGAATCGTGGATTCCGAATTGCCTGCAAGACCGGCAAATGTCTGCGTGCTCATCATCGGGAACAGGTTCGCAGGGATGTACATGATCAGTCCGGCAATCAGCCAGGCCCAGACCTTTTGCAGACTGCGGCGGTCCGGCGGGCTGAGATGCGTACCGCAGCGCAGGCATTTGGTATGGTCTTGCGGCCAAACGCGACCGCAGCTGTGGCATCCGGTAAGACCTGCGCGATGGGCGGTCATGACGGGACCGCTGTGTTCGGAAGGCGCGCTCATACCTTGACCCTTGTCTGTTTGGGTTCGAATTCGGTGGCTTGGCCCGCATCCTCGATCGCGTCCCAGATGCAGGTCTGGCACATGAAGGCTTTTGACGCGATATTGACGAAGATCAGGGCGCAGAACGCCCAGAAGGCCGGTCCCAGATGGACCGACGCCAGACCGGCGACCTTGACCAGAGCGACTGCCGTGCCGATCACGAAAATCTCGGCCATGGACCAGGGGCGCATCACTTCGGACCAGCGGAAGGCACGGGCCGCGTGGCGATAGGGCGCACGCCCCTTGGCCAGCGGTGCCAGCACATAGACCAACAGGAAGGCGCGGGTGATCGGCAGGCCGATGATCATGGCCAGAACTGCAATCACCAAGGGCAGCAGAACACCGTCAGCAAAGGCCAATGCGACGTCGAACAGGGAACTGGCGTTACCAAAGCCCATGGCCGACACCTGAAGAAAGGGAAAGAAGACAGCCCCCACCAGAAGCACCATCGAGGTAAAGGACAGCGCAATCAGCTGTGCGAACGCCCCCTCGCGCGGTTTTGCCAGAACCGTTCCACAACGGATACAGCGTGCGGTTTCCCCCAGCTCAAGATCTTCCTCGACATGCAGGGCGTCACAATTGGGGCAGGCCACCAGCCCGCGTCCTGTCGCCAGATCATAGCTTTGTTCGTTTTTCATAACCGCCAAGATAAACCACCACAGCGACGGCGCAAGCATGCCACGACAGCGCGGGTTAGAATTGACCGGTTAGTGACGCGATCCTGCCCGCGCAGCCGAGGTCAGGACGACTTTGCGGGTCTCGCCTGCATGCGGATGACTGCCCTGTGCCAGTTTAAAGGACATCGACAGACTGTAGCGATCTTCAAGATGTTGTGTTTCGACATTACCTTCCAACTGCATCGAGAATGCCTCGATCAACTGGCTGCCAAGACCCGTGCCGCGTTCCGCAGCACCGTCCCCAAGGGAATTGGCGATTTCCAGCACACCGATGCCCGGCTTGGGGGACGTCAGCGACACCTTGACCCATGCGCCTTCGCCATCAGGACCGCGTCCGGCATATTTCAGGGCATTGGTAAATGCCTCGGTCGCCAGCAGGGTCAGTGGCACGGCCTGATCAGGCAGCATGGTCAGCGGCTGGATATCGGCTGTCACCTTTAGATTGCGGCCCGAATCCTGTGACACATTCGCAAGCTGGCTGATGATATCGGTGATCAGACTGTCGGCATTGACCGCGTCCAGCTGTTCGGCCTGATACAGGTTGCGATAGATTGTCGCCAACGCCGCCACACGGTCCTGAACCGACCGCAGCACACGCTTGGCATCAGGATCGTCGATCAACCGGCTTTGCATATTGATAATCGAGGCGATCAGCTGAAGGTTATTCTTGACGCGGTGATGCACTTCTTTCAGCAGAACGGTTTTTTCAGCGACGGCTTTTTCCATCGCCTCTTCGTCGCGGATCAGGATGCGGGCCATATTGTGGAAAGTTTGACTGACATCGGCAATTTCTGTCGGGGCGTCCTGCAGGACGGGGGGTGCACTTTCACGGTTACCGATGGCAAAACGGCGCATTTGCCCGCGCAAAACGGTGATATGACGCAGTACAAGCCGGAAGACTGCGAAATAGGCCACCGCCAGCGAAACGATCCATAAGGCAGCGGGCAATAGCACGGCCCCGAAGCGTGACAATTGGAAAACACCTACGCCTGCGGTTTGCGGGCTCCAGCTGCCAAGGGCGTAGACAAGGCCCGGAATGACAGGGACAACGGTGAAAACGCGGGTTTCATTGCCGTTCGAGGTGGCACGGAATGTGGCCTCACCCTTGTCCAGCAGGCTGACAAGGTCCTGATCGCGGGGCAAAAGGTCGTTTGTATCTTCGGCAGCGATATCATCACCGTTCAGGACCGTTCCACGGCTGTTGAACGTCATGATCCGTGCGCCTTCGGTGCCGAAGTTCATCGAATGCGTAGAACGCAGCAATTCCTGCGTCAGGGAAAGCGAGACATATCCCAATAGTTCGCGATCACGATACAGCGGCTGCATCACGACCACGACGGCCTTGCCCGTGACAGCCCCGCGCCGGACCGACGTGACCCATGTCGAGGGCGACGCCAGAAATTCCTTATAGACGTTGTTGTTCGCCAGATCGAACCCTTCCAACGCGTCAGGGTCGGAACTGCATTGCATGAAACCGTTCACCGGAACGAAACCTGCGTGGGAATAAGTGCCGCTGCGCTGGACAAAATTTCGCAAAAGCTCGGCGCATTGTTCGGGCCGATCCATTGTTTCCAGAACGGCAGGCCCCAAGGCATCAGCAGAACCCAAGGCGCTTTGCAGCAAAGCCCGTTCACCCGAAGCCGCCGAAGCTGTCCGGCCTAACAGGGCAATTTCGGCGCTGCGTTCAGCCTCTTGTGACAGGTGCAGGTTCTGGACAAGCGAAATCAGGCCGATGGGCAGAATGGCAACCGACAGCAGCGCACCCAGACGAAACCCGAGGCGCCGCGTAAATTCCAACCGGTCCGTGATGCGCCTCAGCATGTCCCGCCCCTCAGCGAGAGCTGGAGTTGTTCTGAGCCATCACCGCAAGCGTTGCCTGATCGGTCATGTTCAGGTCTTCGCCCTGTTCCAGATGCAAAAGTTCCGCCAGTTTGCGGCGGCCACGGTTGGCGCGCGATTTGACTGTACCAACAGCAACGCCGGTCATATTGGCAGCTTCTTCGTAGGAAAAGCCCGAGGCGCCGACCAGAATCAAAGCTTCGCGCTGTTCGTCGGGCAGATTTTCGAAAGCTGCACGGAAATCGCGCATCGCAAGACGGCCATCATGGTCCGGACGGGTCGATTGGCGCGCGGCATGGATGCCGTCACTGTCGCTGACCTCGCGTTTGGTTTTGCGACGGGCGGAATAGAATGTGTTGCGCAAAATGGTAAACAGCCATGCACGCAGATTGGTGCCAGCCTGGAATTTATCCATATTTGTCCATGCCTTGACGATGGTGTCTTGCACCAGATCGTCGGCTGCCGCGCCTTCACGCGTCAAAGACAGGGCAAAGGCCCGCAAGGCCGGAAGATGGTCGACCAACTGATCGCGGGGATCGGGCAGGGCTGAATTCGTCATAAGAAGGGGACACCATGGGACAGGGATTCAGAGTGTGAAATAGCCTGGGATGTCGTCATCCCTGGTCCTTGAGCTTTTGTAAAAGCTCAAGAAATCTATCCGGAACGTCATTGGTGGCGTCCTGCTCGTAGACCCTCTTCAGGTTCTCGTCTATCTGTTTTTCCACAGCCGCTCTCCGACGGTCGTCTCGCTTTGGTGTCATATTAATGTTAGTCCCGACAAACTTGTGCGCACAGGTATGCAACCGATAGGGGGTCTAGATGGTTCCTTGCAATATACGAATTAAAAGGACTGTGTGATGACTGCAGCAGATCTGGCCCAATCCATTGGCAAACAGCTTCCATTCTTGCGGCGTTACGCGCGCGCATTGACCGGAAGCCAGAGTGCTGGTGACAATTATGCGGCCGCCACGCTCGAGGCTATTCTATCCGACCGGAGCGTGCTTGATGGTGAAGACGATCTGCGTATCGCGCTGTTCAAGACCTTCCATGCAATCTGGCAAAGTTCCGGCCAGCCCGTGGAAGAGGCTGATATGTCGGCCCGTGAACGTCGCGCACAAGACCACCTGCGTGGCCTGACGCCGAATTCACGTGAAGCATTGCTTTTGCGCACGATCGAGGAATTGCGGACCGATCAGATCGCCCGCGTGATGCAGATCGACACCGCCGAGGCAGAGGAACTGGTCCAGATCGCCCTGAACGAAATGGGCAGCACCCTGCGTGGCAAGGTCATGGTGATCGAGGACGAGATGATCATCGCGATGGACCTGAAAGGCATCGTACAGGCCATGGGCCATGAGGTTACAGGCGTCGCACGCACCCATACCGCAGCCATCGATCTGGCAGGCAAACAGCGTCCCGACCTGATTCTGGCAGATATTCAGCTGGCGGACGGATCGTCGGGCGTGGACGCTGTCAACGAATTGCTGGGCAGCATGGGCGACATTCCGGTGATCTTCATCACCGCATTCCCCGAACGCCTGCTGACGGGCGACCGTCCGGAACCGGCTTTCCTGATTTCCAAACCTTACAGCGAGGAACAGGTCCGTTCGGCAGTCAGCCAAGCCATGTTCTTTGCCTCGACCGAAGGGTTGCAGGCATAAGCCCAGCACCATGTTATGATCAATAAGGCGCCCCTCGGGGCGCCTTTTTTTGCTATTTCTGTGCTACTGCTTCGACAAAACCCTTCCGCGCCTCGCGTGCTTTACGCAGACGGCGGCGGCGGGCCAGTTCGACATTGATCAAGGCCCCCAGCAGCACTGAAAACCCCGCCAGATACAGCCACATCAACAGGGCGACCACCGTACCGATAGACCCATAGATGCGGTTATAGCTGTTGAAACTGCCAAGATAGGCCGAAAAGGCAATTGATCCTGCCGCCCACAGCAAGGCCGCAGCCAAGGCCCCCCATGTGAAAATCGGCGTCCGTGGCGTTTTGACGTTGGGACCATAGCGGTACAACACGCCAATTGTCAGGATCACCAGCAGGAACATTCCTGCCCAAGGCAGCGCCGTCACCATGATCGACCGGACCGGCGCGATGACGAAAAAATTCAGGAAAATCGGGATAATTACGATGGTTGCCAATCCGGCCAGCGATATCCCCACAATGACCAGCGTCAGCCCATAGGCCAGCACGAAACCGAATATCGTCGAATGTGCCCTGACCCCATAGGCCGCATTCAGACCCCGGATCAGCGCGTCGACCCCTGCACGCGCAGCGATCGTCGCGATCATGAAGGACAGAAACGAGGTCCAGCCCACCGATGTCTGCCCGTTAGATGTCAAAGAATTCACCTGATCATCGACGATCGTCGAGGCTCCGTCAGGTAGAAACTCATGTGCAACGTTCAGATAGGTCAGAACGACGGCAGGATCGAACCACAGGCTCCATAAGGCGATAATGGCGGCAAGTCCGGGGAAAACTGCAAACATCCCATAGAAGGCGACGCCTGCTGCGATCAGGGTCATATGGGTCTGGTCCATCCGCTCGAAAATGGCACCCCAGAAACTGCCGATGTCCCTTAGCCAGCCAAACATGGTACCCCGTTTCCTGTTTTTGCCCGCAGTCTTATGGGGCAAGCCTGCCCCTTAGGCCGGATCGTACCGCGCCCAGACCGATTCCTCGCCCAGTTTGGCCACAAAGGCGGTATGTGCTGCCGCCTCGGCTTCGGTTAAACGACCGGGCAAGGGTTTTGGACGCGCGGCACGTGGACGCATCTGGCCGTCGACAGGGCTATCATCCTCGTTCTTGGCCTGCGCCAGTATCAGATCGGGCTGGCGACCGCCGATCAGTTCCAGATAGACCTCGGCCAGCAATTCACTGTCCAGCAAAGCTCCGTGCAGTTCACGATTCGAGTTGTCGACCCCGAAACGCCGGCACAAGGCATCCAGCGTCGCGGGCGAGCCGGGGAATTTTTCCCGCGCCAGCATCAGCGTATCCAGCGCCCTTTCATAGGGAATGACCGGAAAACCCGCGCGTTTCAGTTCGGCGTTCAGGAATTTCATATCGAAGCTGGCGTTATGAATAACCAGCTTGGCATCATCGGCAATAAAATCGACAAACCCTTGGGCAATAGCCGCGAACTTCGGCTTATCACTCAGGAATTCGTCACCCAGACCGTGAACATCAAAGGCCCCTTTGGGCATCGTGCGTTCGGGGTTGATATAGACATGGAAGGTTTTGCCGGTCGGCAGATGGTTGAACAGCTCTAACGCGCCGATTTCGACGATACGGTCGCCGTTTTCGGCGTCAAAACCGGTGGTTTCCGTGTCCAGAACGATCTCACGCATGGGGGATGACCTTTCCAAGAATGGCTTCAACAGCGTTTTTCGCGCCCTCTAACGTATCGGTCGGGATGATCCAATCGGCGCGGGCTCGTTTATCGGCATCGGGCATCTGGCGTGCAAGGATCATCGCAAAGGTGTCATCGGTCATTCCCGACCGTGCCCTGACACGCGCCCGCTGTGTCTGTTTATCGGTGGAAACCACTGCGATACCGTCCAGTTCCGGCGGCGATGCGCTTTCGAACAACAGCGGAATATCCAGAACCACCAAAGGCGCATCCGCATGCATGTCGATAAAATCCTGCCGGTCGCGGGCGACCAGCGGATGGACGATCCCCTCAAGCCGCGCCAGGGCCGAGGGATCTTGCGCCAAGACCTGTTTCAGCGCCGCGCGATCAATCAGCCCACCTGCCAAAGCTGTTGGGAACATCGCGGACACCGGCGCAACGGCGGCCCCCTGTTCGGCATAAAGCCGGTGGACGGCTTCATCCGCATCCCAGACGGGGTGTCCCAGATCGCGGAACATCTGCGCGGTTGTCGATTTTCCCATGCCGATGCTGCCGGTGAGGCCCAGACGATAGGTCATTCCAACATGATCCGGCGGGCTTCGTCATCGACATCGGGGCGACGCCCGAACCAGCGTTCGAAACCGGGGGCTGCCTGATGCAGCAACATGCCAAGACCATCGACGATGCGGCATCCGCGGGCCTCGGCCTCGGTCAGGAAAGGGGTCATCAGCGGGATATAGACCAGATCGGTGACCAATGTGCCCGGCGACAGCGCATCCATTGGCACCCGCAGCGGCTGTTTTCCCTTCATTCCAAGCGATGTTGCATTGACGACGGTTGTCGCCCCTTCCAGCATATTGCCGACCTGCGCCCAGTCATAAACGACCAGTCTTGCGCCGAATTCCGCCTTGATCTGTTCGGCCCGCAAGCGCGTCCGGTTCGAGATCCGCAGTTCCTTCACGCCACTGTCCAGAAGCGAGGCAACCACGGCCCGCGCCGCCCCACCGGCACCGATCACCGCCGCAGGGCCGGCATCGGGCTGCCAATCGGGGGCTTTCTGTCGGATATTTGCAATGAAGCCGTATCCATCGGTGTTATCGGCATGGATCTTCCCGTCGGACCGGAAAATCAATGTATTTGCCGCGCCGATTAACGCGGCACGGTCTGTGACGGTATCGGCAAGGGTCAGAACCGCCTCTTTATGGGGGATCGTCACGTTCGCTCCGACAAAACCGGCACGCGGCAGAACGCGCAGAACCTCGGCCAGATGTTCCGGCATGACAGGGATGGGCACATAATGCCCCGCCAATCCGTATCGGGACAGCCAATGTCCGTGAAGTCGCGGTGACTGGGAATAGGCGATCGGCATCCCGATAACCCCCGCAAGCGGGGCATGGATGATCGGATTGGCTGGCATATCGTCGGTCATGGGGGACTTTGTTGTTCGCGGTTCATGGTGTCCGTCAGACTATGGCCCAAATCACGCCGGAAAAAGATCAAAGAATACACAAGATTTGTCCCTGTGGCCGTGAAGGCGCGCAAGCGCTTCACGCATTCACCGTGAACCCTGTGGACAGATTGCGGGGGGAATCGGTCCGGCACTTGGTGGCAAGTCGGTCAAGCCCTGTCGGTGGCTGATTTTCGCCCTGAAACAAAGGACGAACACACCCCTGTCATCCACAAGTGCATAACTTGATTTCGCAAAACACCGAATCTGTGGGCGAATCTGTCGCCAAATCATTATCCTCAAAATTATCCACACAAGATAACTTTGTTTACAAAAGATTTTCTTTTCACAGGATTAATTTTCAACACATTTATCCACAGCTTTTGATTCTGGGGATTTGCCAGTGAAGAACACAGAAATCCTCCTATCCACAGCCCCTACTTCAACAACATTCCTTTTCTCTTTTCTTTTATTTAAGTGAGAAGGAGAGAGGTGCGCATGTTCGACTGGCTTTTGATAATCTATCCCTATGTGAAGGCGTTTCACGTCATGTCCGTCATTTCCTGGATGGCAGGCGTGTTCTATTTGCCCAGATTATTCGTCTATCACGCAGAACGTGGTGCGAATCCGGCGGAACCGGCGTCCAGTTTCGTCATCATGGAGGACAAATTGCTGCGTCTGATCATGAATCCGGCGATGGTTGCGACATGGATCAGCGGTTTGACCTTGGTGATGACGCCGGGAATCATCGATTGGTCACTGACCTGGCCCTGGGTGAAGGCCGGATGCGTCTTGGGAATGACCTGGTTTCACATGTGGTGTGCCCGTGAACGCCGGAATTTGGCCGTTCAAAAGGCGAAATCAGGCAGGAATTACAGGATGATGAACGAATTACCGACGTTTTTGATGGTCGGGATCGTTCTGGCGGTTATCGTCAAGTTCTGATCGTAAAGATTGACTCGTGGCGGGGGGCGGATTAAATGCCCCGCAACCCTGACCGTCCGGTGCAGGATTCCCAGAACACTTTTTCTTCGCCGTCCGACATATTGGACGGCCGAAAGTATGCGCCAATATGACCGAAGAACGCCTCAATCTTTCCGATCTGAAAGCCAAAAGCCCGGCTGATCTGCTGTCTATGGCAGAGGAATGGGAAATCGAGAACGCTTCGACCATGCGTAAGGGCGAGATGATGTTCTCGATCCTGAAAGAGCATGCCGAAGAGGGCTGGGATATCGGCGGCGAAGGCGTTCTGGAGGTTGTTCAGGACGGGTTCGGCTTTTTGCGGTCGACCGAGGCAAACTATCTGCCCGGACCGGATGATATTTACGTCAGTCCCGACATGATTCGTCAGCATTCGCTGCGGACCGGCGACTCGGTCGAGGGCGTGATTCGTGCGCCTGGTGATAACGAGCGCTATTTTGCACTGACGAAAGTCGAACAGATCAACTTCGAGGCGCCTGAAAAGGCCCGCCACAAGGTGGCTTTCGACAATTTGACGCCGCTTTACCCGAATGACCGTTTGACGATGGAAATCGAGGATCCGACGATCAAGGACCGCAGTGCGCGGATCATCGATCTGGTTGCCCCGATCGGTAAGGGCCAGCGGTCGTTGATCGTGGCGCCGCCGCGGACCGGTAAAACCGTTTTGCTGCAGAATATTGCCAATTCGATCGAAAAGAATCACCCCGAGTGCTATCTGATCGTCTTGTTGATCGACGAACGCCCCGAGGAAGTCACCGACATGCAGCGCAGTGTGCGCGGCGAGGTCGTTTCCTCGACCTTCGATGAACCGGCCAGCCGCCACGTTGCAGTCTCGGAAATGGTGATCGAGAAGGCCAAGCGTTTGGTCGAGCATAAACGAGATGTCGTCATCTTGCTTGATTCGATCACAAGACTTGGTAGGGCGTTCAACACCGTTGTGCCAAGTTCCGGCAAAGTGTTGACCGGTGGTGTCGACGCAAATGCCTTGCAGCGTCCAAAACGGTTCTTCGGTGCTGCTCGTAACATTGAAGAAGGCGGCAGCCTGACGATTATCGCAACTGCATTGATCGATACCGGTTCGCGGATGGACGAAGTGATCTTTGAGGAATTCAAAGGCACAGGCAACAGCGAGATCGTTCTGGATCGCAAAGTTGCCGATAAACGCGTTTTCCCGGCGATGGATATCCTTAAATCGGGCACGCGTAAGGAAGAACTGCTGGTCAATGCCAAGGATTTGCAGAAGACTTACCTTCTACGCCGAATCCTGAACCCGATGGGCACCACCGATGCTGTCGAGTTCCTGATTTCAAAACTGAAGCAAACCAAAAGCAATTCAGAGTTCTTCGATTCGATGAACGCCTGACGAGGTTAGCTAATGGATCTGATTTTTGCCGAAGCCACCCCGCCCGGGCGGGGGGGAGTTTCTGTAATTCGACTGAGCGGCGATGGTGCCCGGTCGACTGCAGAGGCATTGGTTGGATCCATGCCAAATCCCCGACATGCCTATTTCCGCAATCTGTTTGACGAAAATGAAGTCGTGGATCAGGTCCTGGCCATGTGGTTCGCCGCAGGAAGCAGCTTTACTGGTGAAGAAGTTGCCGAGTTGCACCTTCATGGCGCCCCGGTCATCTCTAAACGAGTTTCGGCGATTTTGCTGGCAGCTGGTGTTCGCTTTGCTGAAGCGGGAGAATTTACACGCCGTGCTTTTTTGAACGGCCGGATGGATCTTTCAGAAATCGAGGGGCTTGGCGATCTTCTGGCCGCCGAAACCGAGGCCCAACGTAAACTTGCCATGCGTTCAATTGGCGGCGAGCTATCGCAAAAATCCGAGGAATGGCGGGCTTGGTTAATAGAGGCCGGCGCATTCGTCGAAGTGAGTGTCGACTTTGCTGATGAAGAAGTTCCGGACGATGTTCCGGATGCAGTCTATTCGCTGCTTGAAAATTTAAGACAGTCTATAGAACAAGAAATTCACGGATTTAGCGGCGCAGAACGGATCAGACAGGGTTTTGAAGTGGCTATTGTTGGCCCGCCAAACGCTGGAAAATCAAGTCTTTTGAACAGGATAGCAAAGCGGGATGTTGCTATCGTTTCGACAGTTGCCGGTACAACCCGCGATGTCATTGAATTACGAATGGATCTTCAAGGACTGCCTGTTACCATTCTGGATACCGCAGGATTGCGAACTTCCAATGACGAGGTTGAGGTCGTCGGTATCGAACGTGCAAAATCGAGGGCGGTTGCGGCGGATCTTCGAATACATCTTTCGGAAGACGGTTTTGCGGTGGATGACCTATATGTCGAGGGAGACATCGTTGCAAAAAGTAAAAGTGATCTTCACAAATCGAACCAGCAACTAGAATTGTCATCCATGACCGGCGAGGGTGTCGATAGTTTGCTGACGCAGATTTTCGACATGTTATCTGTCCGCGTGGCCAATGCCGGTATCGTTAGTCACGAGCGTCAGCTAAACGAACTGCAATTGGCGCATGAGGCGCTGACAGACATCGACAATCTACCTGTCGAAATTCTTGCAGAACACCTACGCAAGGCCAATCACGCCTTGGATAGATTACTTGGACGAATCGATGCGGAAGACTATCTTGATAAGATATTCTCATCGTTTTGCATCGGGAAATAGGGATTGCTTCACGTGAAACATTACGACGTCATCGTGATTGGTGCAGGACATGCCGGGCTTGAGGCCGCTACGGCAGCCGCTCGTATGGGATCTTCCGTTGCGTTGATTACAATGCGTAAGGAAGATATTGGCACCCTGTCATGTAACCCGGCAATTGGTGGCCTTGGGAAAGGTCATCTGGTCCGAGAGGTTGATGCACTTGATGGCGTTATGGGACGTATTGCTGATAAGGCAGGTATACAGTTCCGCTTGTTAAACCGTCGTAAAGGTCCGGCAGTGCAGGGGCCGCGGGCGCAAATGGACCGCGCAATATACCGTGCGGAAGCTTGGAAATTAATAAGCACATATCCAAGGCTGGATTTGATATTTGCTGAAGTATCGGAATTCCTAGGCGATTTTTCGAATGTGACCGGCGTTAGACTGACTGATAGGTCAGAAATCACGTCTTCTGCGACAATTTTAACAACTGGAACATTCCTGAACGGCGTTATTCATATCGGCGACGTCTCCCAACCATCCGGGCGTTGGGGTGATAATGCATCAAATGATCTGGCCGTATCACTGGCAAAATTCAATTTGCCACTCTCACGATTGAAGACAGGTACACCTCCTCGTTTGGATGGCCGCACTATTGCTTGGGATAGGCTTGAAATGCAGCCAGGCGACGAAGAACCTGTAGTTTTTTCGTATATGAATCACGAGCCATCAGCGCGTCAGATTTCGTGCGGGATTACCCATACCAATTCTGAAACTCATGAGATTATCAGGAAGAACTTGGGCCGTTCTGCGATGTACGGTGGCCATATTGCCGGTCGTGGGCCGCGATATTGCCCATCAATCGAGGATAAAGTCGTCAGATTTGCGGACAAAACTTCCCATCAGATATTTCTTGAGCCTGAAGGGCTAGATGACCATACGGTCTATCCAAATGGTATCTCGACCTCGCTTCCGGCAGATGTTCAAGAAGCATATGTTCGTTCGATCGCAGGGTTGGAGAATGCGGTCATTTTACAGCCGGGCTATGCGGTTGAGTATGATTTTGTGGATCCGACCAGTCTGGACAAAACTTTGTCAGTCAAATCTATTTCAAGTCTGTTTTTGGCGGGTCAGATCAACGGGACCACAGGATATGAAGAAGCAGCGGGGCAGGGACTTGCGGCCGGTTTAAATGCTGCCCTACATGCTCAGGATAAAGAACCTTTGGTTTTTAGCCGGGCAGACAGTTATATCGGTGTAATGATTGATGATCTTGTTTCGAAGGGTGTTACAGAACCCTATCGTATGTTCACATCGCGTGCAGAATTCAGGTTAAGCCTACGCGCGGATAACGCGGATCAACGACTTACAGCTCTTGGTCTTTCAATCGGATGCATAACCCCCGAGCGAGAGGCTTCATTTAGCAAACGGCAAGACGCATACCTAACGTCAAGAACTATGTTCGACGCTATGAAGTTCTCGCCAAACGAATTGTCGAAAGCTGGGTTTAAAGTTCGGTTGGACGGACAAATGCGATCCGTTTTTACACTCCTTGGAATGGTAGATATCGAATTTGATAAGCTAGTCGATTTGGTCCCGCAACTTGGCGAGGTTTCACGTGAAACACTTCATCAACTTCGGAATGATGCTTTATATGCACAATATAGCGATCGTCAGAGCAAGGATGCCGCTGCTATTAGAGCGAATGAAAAGACCAGATTAAGTAACGATCTTGATTATACTCAGCTTGGTGGACTTTCAGGCGAACTTGTAAAAAAACTGTCCGAAACCCGTCCAGACACACTTGCTGATGCTGCTAAGATTGAGGGAATGACGCCTGCTGCCTTGACGCTTCTTATAGCTGCAGGAAAAATGCATATGCGTAAAACAGCATGAGCAACGTTTCACGTGAAACACATGATCTTCTGGATCAGTATGTGAACCTTGTCACCCTATGGAACCCAAAGATTAATTTGGTCGCGCCCTCGACCTTGGTAGATTTTCGCAATCGTCATATTGAAGACTGCCTTCAACTGACCGAGATTATGGAAACGCCAAATGGTCATTGGGTCGATATTGGCAGCGGGGGTGGGTTGCCCGGATTGGTTATTGCAATAGCTTTTCGTAAGGCGCAGCTAAAATTAACGCTTGTGGAAAGCGATAAGCGCAAGTGTGAATTTCTGCGAACTGTCATACGTGAGCTTGGTCTTAAAAATGTTTCTATACTCCCTCAACGTATTGAAAGTATTAGCCCCCTAAACGCGGATTATATGTCTGCGCGGGCACTTGCGGCCTTACCCAAGCTTCTTGGTTATATCTCGTGGCATCTTTCATCAGACGGTATTGCTTGGTTAATGAAAGGGCGAAAGTGGCAAGAAGAACTGGTCGCGGCGGAAGAAACTTGGCAGTTTAAATCAGAACAGTTTCCAAGTAAAACCGACTCAGAGGCTGCAATTTTGAAGATATCCGGAGTGTCGCATGCGTGAGCAGCAGATCGTCGCAATCGCAAATCAGAAAGGCGGCGTGGGGAAAACCACAACCGCGGTTAATCTTGCCGCAGCCTTGGCGCAATCCGGACGTCCTACGATATTGGTTGATCTAGACCCTCAGGGGAACGCTTCGACCGGATTAGGTATATCGACAGATCAACGTGAGTATACGGTTTATGATCTTTTGACCGGCGATGCTGGTCTGCTGCAAGCTGCGGTTGATACCGATATTCAGAATCTAAGTGTCGTGCCAGCAACATCGGATCTGGCATCCGCAGATGTTGAACTGTCGCAAACGCCGGATCGGACGCGCTTGCTGACGAAACAGCTTTCATTGGCGCCTGCTGGCACCATTGTCCTGATCGACTGCCCGCCGGCGCTTGGACTTCTAACGGTAAACGCTATGGTTGCTGCAACAAGCGTTCTGGTCCCACTTCAAGCTGAATTCTATGCTTTGGAAGGACTTTCCCAGCTTTTAGGTACGGTAAAACAGGTACGGCAAGGCGCGAATCCTGCACTGCGGATTAATGGAATTCTTCTGACCATGTCCGACTATCGAAACAACCTGTCTCAGCAGGTGGAAGCTGATGCCCGCGAAACTCTGGGTGATTTGGTTTATCCGACCGTGATCCCACGCAATGTGCGGGTATCCGAAGCGCCGTCCCATGCCCAACCTGTTCTGACCTATGATCCGCAATCCAAGGGAAGCGTAGCATATCGCCAGTTCGCAAAGGAATTCTGTGACAGGCTTAATCTTGTGACGGAGGATGCATGATGTCTGACAGCAAAATAGCAAAACGGGGTTTGGGTCGCGGACTTTCAGCGTTGATGGCGGATATGGATCTGGCTGTTGTACCAGCAGATACGTCAACGGGCGGTTCAAAAGATCAAATCGTTGTTCCAATTGAACAAATTACTGCGAATCCGGATCAGCCCCGTCGTACGTTCGACCCCGATGCGCTGCAAGAACTATCCGCCTCGCTCAAACAGCGTGGAGTTCTTCAGCCGTTGATTGTTCGGCCCCATCCGAACGATGACGGCATTTATCAGATTGTTGCGGGGGAACGTCGCTGGCGCGCAGCGCAGATGGCGCAGTTGCACGAGCTTCCGGTGATTATCCGCCAGATGTCAGATACCGAGGTTCTGGAAGTCGCGATTATCGAGAATATTCAACGTGCGGACCTAAATGCGATCGAAGAGGCGGCATCGTTCCGGCAGTTGATGGACCGTTTTGGTCATACGCAGGAACGTTTAGCAGAAGCGTTGAACAAAAGCCGCAGCCATATTGCGAACTTGCTACGTTTGCTGAACCTGCCTGATCAGGTTCAGGATCTGGTCAAGGATGGCAAATTGAGTGCCGGGCATGCACGGGCTTTGATTACGGTTCCAAATGCTCAGCAACTGGCACGAAAAGTCATCGAAAAAGGACTTTCGGTTCGGGATACCGAAGAAATGGTACGTAAACTGTCCCAGCCCGAGAAAAATCAGCAGCGTAAGTCAGCCAAAAATACCGATAAAGATGCGGATACCTGGGCCTTGGAAGGTGACTTATCGGCCAATCTAAAAATGAATGTCCAGATTAATGATAAAGGTTCAAGTGGTGGCGAACTGGTAATTTCCTACAAGGATCTGGATCAACTGGACCGGCTTTGCCAACTTTTGGGCGGTCAATCCTGATACGTTATATGGTGTTTACCAGCGAACAACTCACCAAATAAGCGTGGTTTATCTGCATGGTCTGGTTATCAGGAAAACCGCAACGCAGCTGCATATTGCGGCTTGTGTCACGACGACCCAATCGGGCATTCCGACATACCAAGAAAAGCCGACACCGGCTGTCATCGCGCTGATGGCCCAAATCTTGGCTTTTTTGCCGACTGCGCCGCGTTCCTGCCACGCTTGGACCGAGGGTCCATAGGTCGGATGGTCCAGAATACGCTGTCTTAGCACGGGGGATGATCTGGCAAAGGCCCAAGCTGCGACCAACAAAAACGGGACCGTTGGAACGACGGGCAAGGCAACGCCGATGACTGCCAGCCCTGTAAACAACCAACCGA
Source organism: Paracoccus sp. JM45 (assembly GCF_003590715.1). Taxonomy (GTDB): domain Bacteria; phylum Pseudomonadota; class Alphaproteobacteria; order Rhodobacterales; family Rhodobacteraceae; genus Paracoccus. Next base: position 267,575 of record NZ_QQVY01000002.1, on the reverse strand, counting down.
TCACCAGCCATAATCTGCGACGCATATCAGAGCGCCAATTCGCGCAAAATCGCGTTCAGGACAGGTCGCCCCGCATCTGTTGCACAAAGTCGGTCGTGATGTTGTTCGACCATCCCCAGTTCGATCAATGAGGCAATTGCCTTTTCATCTAAGGGTTGACCAGCCAGCTTTTCATAGCGGGTCATATCCAGCCCCTCGTTCAGTCGCATCGACATCAACAAATATTCCGTTGCCTGTTCTTCTGAAGGGATCAACTCTCGCGGCAGCTCACCTGTTCCGCGTTGCTCAACTGCGTCCAGCCATGCGCCGGGGGCACGATGGGCCTCGGTGGCCATGCGGCCTTGGGGCAGGGTGATACGGCCATGCGCACCGGGGCCGACAGCGGCCCAGTCACCTTGACGCCAATAGACCAGATTGTGGCGGCTTTCCGATCCGGCAGGTGCATGGTTCGACGTCTCGTATCCGGTCATCCCGGCGGCGGCGCAAATATCTTGCGTGTCGGCATACATATCGGCGGACAGGTCATCATCAGGCAGGTCGCGCAGCTTTCCAATTTCTGCACGCGCACCGAAGGCTGTGCCCGGCTCGATGGTCAGCTGATAAAGCGACAGGTGGTCCACGGCCATCGACAGTGCCTCGTTCAACTCGGCGCGCCATGCGTCGCGTTCCTGACCCTGACGGGCATAGATCAGATCGAAGCTGACCCGCCGGAAGGTATCACGTGCCACATCAAAGGCGGCGCGGGCTTCGGCCACGGAATGCATCCTGCCCAAGCGGTGCAGGTCGTCGTCGTTCAGCGCCTGCACGCCCATGGACAAGCGGTTCACACCGGCATCCGCATAGCCCCGAAAGCGGGTTTTCTCGACGCTGGTCGGATTCGCCTCTAGCGAGATTTCGATGTTGTTTGTGAAACCCCAACCGGCTTGCGCCGCACGAATGACGGCATCGACGGTTTCGGGCAACATCAGGGACGGGGTGCCGCCGCCAAAGAAGATGCTGCCAAGGTGGCGATCCGGCGTTTCTGCGGCCACACGGGCGATTTCGGCGGTCAGGGCATCGGCCCATCGCTTCTGATCGACATGTGCAACGACATGGCTGTTGAAATCGCAATAGGGGCATTTCGATGCACAGAAGGGCCAGTGGACATACAGCCCAAAACCGCCAGCGCGCCAATCTTCGGAGGTCGTTGTCATGTCGGAAATACCATATCCCTGATGCGGATCGGGGTGTTTGTCCTGAAAATTACCGGCTCGCCCCTAACGGGACGAGCCGAAGCCCTCAGGTAAAGGCAGCGTCCAGCATTTTCTGGACTGCGATCGCACGGTGACTAAGGATGTTTTTCATTTCGGCCGACATTTCACCCAAAGTGATGTCATGGCTTTCGGGCATAAAGATCGGGTCATAGCCGTGTCCGGCCGCACCGCGCGGGGGCCAGACGACCTGACCGGGCAGCACACCTTCGAAGATTTCCTCGTGATTGTCCGGCCACATCAGAACCAGCGTGCAACGGAACTGTGCAAGACGCGGGGCAGGGGCGTTAATGGCCTCCAGCTCGTCCCATGTGCGCTTCATGGCCATGGGAAAGTCGCGGCCATTTCCGGTTTCGGCCCAATCGGCGGTATAGACGCCGGGCGCACCATCCAGCGCATCAACGCTGATGCCACTGTCATCGGACAGGGCGGGCAGACCGGTGGCCTCCATCGCGGCGCGGGCCTTGATACGGGCGTTGCCGATAAAGTTGTCTTCGGTTTCGACCGGCTCGCCCAGACCCATATCAGCCGCGCCGACAACCTCGACCCCGTAAGGAGCCAGCAGGGCACGCATCTCGGCCAGTTTGCCGGCGTTATGTGTGGCGACCAGCAGGCGTTTTTCGGTAAACTTCCTCATGCCAGTGCTGCCTTCTGTGCGGCGACCAGATCGGCCATGCCGCCTTCGGCCAGATCCAGCAGCTTGCCCATTTCATCGCGGGTGAAGGTCGCGCCTTCTGCAGACATCTGCACCTCGATCAGGCGGCCTGCGCCGGTCATGACAAAATTGCCGTCGGTGCCTGCTTCGCTGTCTTCGGCGTAATCCAGATCGACCAGCGGCTGTCCGGCATAGATGCCGCAGCTGACAGCGGCGACATGGTCGATGACCGGATCACTGGTCACAACACCAGCCTTCAGCAGTTTTTTCACCGCCAAACGCAGTGCGACCCAGCCGCCGGTAATGGAGGCGCAACGGGTGCCGCCATCGGCCTGGATGACGTCACAATCGATGGTGATCTGGCGTTCACCCAATGCGGAACGGTCGATGCCCGCACGCAGGCTGCGGCCGATCAGGCGCTGGATTTCCTGTGTGCGACCGGTTTGCTGGCCACTGGTGGCTTCACGACGGTTGCGGCTGTTCGTGGCACGGGGCAACATGCCATACTCGGCGGTGACCCAACCCAGACCGGTCCCCTTCAGGAACCGCGGGGGACGGTCTTCGATGGTTGCCGTGCACAGCACGTGGGTATTGCCGCAACGGATCAGACATGACCCCTCGGCATGGCGCATGACACCGGTTTCAATTGAAATCGGGCGCATTTCGCTTAGATTCCGGCCAGAGGGGCGCATGGTTCATCCTTTTCGTGAAGATAATCTGTCCAATACCGCCCGAGGGCACTGTCCCGCAACCCCACGAGGCATATGAGCCAGGAAACGCTGTTGAATCAATTGAACGACCGGTCCCGCGAAGTCTTTCGTCGGGTGGTCGAAGGCTATCTTGATACGGGTGAACCTGTGGGTTCCCGCACGTTGACGCGCACGCTGTCGGAAAAAATCAGCGCCGCAACGATCCGCAACGTCATGCAAGACCTTGAATTCATGGGGTTACTAGACAGCCCGCACAGCTCGGCGGGGCGGTTGCCGTCCCAGCAGGGGCTGCGGATGTTCGTCGATGGCATGATGGAGATCGATCAGGTTGCCCCGAACGACCGCGCGGCCATCGACCAGACCCTTGGCAATGACGATCCCGAAACCGGCGTGCTGCTGGATCGGGTCAGCACGGCACTGTCGTCCATCACCCGCGGCGCCTCATTGGTGTTGATGCCTAAACATGAAGCACCGATCCGGCATATCGAATTTGTCAGCCTTGGCATCGACCGCGCCTTGGTGGTGCTGGTCTTTGCCGACGGCCATGTCGAAAACCGCATTTTCACCCCGCCACCGGGCCAGACCCCGTCGTCCATGCGCGAGGCCGGGAATTTCCTGAACGCCATGGCCGAAGGAAAGACCGTCGCGGAACTGCGCGGCCATTTGTCCCAGCAAATCTCGAACCGGCGGCGCGAACTGGATGTACTGGCAGCCGAGCTGGTCGAATCAGGGATTGCACTTTGGGGTCCCGAAACCGCCGATCCGCGGCTGATTGTTCGGGGGCGTGCGAACCTGCTGGACAGCGAAGTGGCCGATATCGACCGGATTCGCATCCTGTTCGACGATTTGGAACGCAAGCGCGATATCGTTGATTTTCTGGACCTGACCGAGCGGGGCGAGGGTGTTCGCATTTTCATCGGCTCTGAAAACAAGCTTTTTTCACTTTCGGGTTCCGCTCTGGTGGTTTCACCCTATATGAATGCCGATCGTAAGATTGTAGGCGCGGTCGGTGTTATCGGACCAACCCGGCTGAACTATGGCCGGATCGTGCCGATCGTTGATTATACCGCGCAGCTGGTTGGGCGTGTGCTGTCCGGCCGGAAAGGATGAACTGAAGATGACCGATCAGAATGAACAGCCTATGGATGATTTCCTGAATGATCCGCTGGCGGATCAGGACGAAGATGCCGTTCTTCGCCTGACAGCCGAGCGTGACGAGATGCGCGACAAATGGATGCGCGCGCTGGCCGATGCGGAAAATTCCCGCAAGCGGGCGGACAAGGACCGTCGCGACGCAGAAAATTATGGCGGTTCGCGTTTGGCACGGGACCTGCTGCCCGTGCATGACGCGCTGACCCGCGCGCTGGATGCGGCCACGGATGAACAACGCGCCGCAGCCTCGGCCCTGATCGAGGGGGTCGATCTGACCCTGCGCGAATTGTCCAATGTCTTTACCAAACATGGCATCACCGTCATCCGCCCCGAATTGGGCGAAAAATTCGACCCCACCTTCCACGAGGCGATGTTCGAAGCCCCCGCCCCCGGTACTGTCGCCGGCGAGGTGATTCAGGTGATGGATAACGGTTTCCGCCTGCATGACCGCTTGCTGCGTCCGGCCAAGGTCGGCGTATCATCGACCCCGGCCAGCTAAGCTGAGCGACTGCGGCCCGCCCCTGACAGGGCGGGCTTTTTTAACCTGCACAGAACTGATCAATTCCGCGCCCTATTTCCTGCGGTTTAAACCTGCAACGCGTGCCGGACAGGCGGGTCCCTTGCCTGCCTGCCGTGAATGGGCCAGAACCGTTTTATCCTGCCGGAGGGGACGCTGGCCGACCCCTTCGACCTGACCGAAAGCCTGCCGGATCGATAGGAGACGATAAATATGAGAACCCGTGCCGCCGTAGCCCTTGAGGCAGGTAAGCCGCTGGAAGTGATGGAGGTCAATCTGGACGGCCCCAAAGCCGGCGAGGTCATGATCGAGATCAAGGCCACAGGTATCTGTCACACGGATGAATTTACCCGTTCGGGCGCGGACCCCGAAGGTATCTTTCCCGCGATTCTGGGCCATGAAGGCGCAGGCGTTGTGGTCGAGGTTGGCGAAGGCGTCACCTCGTTGAAGGTCGGCGATCATGTTATCCCGCTTTATACGCCCGAATGCCGCGAATGTGCATCCTGCCTGTCGGGCAAGACCAACCTGTGCACGCGCATCCGCGCCACACAGGGCAAGGGCCTGATGCCCGATGGGACAACCCGTTTCAGCATGCTGGATGGCACGCCGATCTATCACTATATGGGCTGTTCGACCTTTGCGAACCATACGGTGCTGCCGGAAATCGCGGTCGCCAAGGTCCGCGAAGACGCGCCTTTCGACAAGATCTGCTATATCGGTTGCGGCGTGACCACGGGAATCGGTGCCGTCATCAATACCGCCAAGGTGGAAATCGGTGCCAAGGCTGTCGTCTTCGGTCTGGGCGGAATCGGTCTGAATGTCGTGCAGGGCCTGCGTCTGGCTGGTGCCGATATGATCATCGGTGTCGACCTGAACAATGACCGCAAGGAAATGGCCGAGCGTTTCGGCATGACCCATTTCGTCAATCCTCAGGAAATCGACGGCGACATTGTCAGTCACATTGTCGAGATGACCAAGACTCCCCTCGACCAGATCGGCGGCGCTGATTACAGCTTTGACGCAACGGGCAGCACCAAGGTCATGCGCGATGCGCTGGAATGCACCCACCGCGGCTGGGGTGTGTCGGTAATTATCGGCGTGGCGGCAGCAGGGGCTGAAATCAGCACCCGTCCGTTCCAATTAGTGACAGGTCGCGTCTGGAAGGGAACGGCCTTTGGCGGTGCTCGTGGGCGGACTGATGTGCCAAAGATCGTTGACTGGTACATGGACGGCAAGATCGAGATCGACCCCATGATCACGCATACGATGTCACTGGATGACATCAATAAAGGCTTCGATTTGATGCATAGCGGTGAATCCATCCGCTCGGTCGTCCTTTACTGATCGTTCATGGCTGCTTAGGTAAAAGAATAGCGGGGCCGCATGGCCCCGCCGACGCCCCAAGAACGAAGAAGGAGCAGGCCAATGCGCCATCAGTGGCTGGATGACGACGACGATCATGAAGAAGACGACGACCGCCAGCCCAAGGGCGACAAGGACGGTGGTCTGGGCCTGCCCGAAGGCGACAAGATCGGCAAATTGTATTTCAAATCACGCACGGTCATCGTGGCGGGTGCAATCAACGACAAGCTGGCACAGCGCACCGTTGCCCACCTGCTGGCCCTGGCCGAAGAAAGCGACGAACCTATCAACATGCTGATCAGCTCTCCGGGTGGTCATGTGGAATCGGGTGACATGATCCATGACGTGATCAAGTTCATCCGTCCCACCGTGCGCACCATCGGTTCGGGCTGGGTAGCAAGTGCGGGCGCGTTGATCTTTGTCGCTGCGGAAAAAGAGAACCGCTATTGCCTGCCCAACACGCGCTTCCTGATCCACCAGCCCTCGGGCGGGATCGGCGGCACGACGTCGGACATGATGATTCAAGCCGAACAGGTCCGCCTGATGCGCGACCGTCTGAACCACATCTTTGCCGATGCCACTGGCCAACCGGTTGAAAAGATCGAGGAAGACACCCACCGCGACTTCTGGCTGAACACGCAAGAGGCGCTGGATTACGGGCTTCTGGGCAAGGTCATCCGCAGCGTGGATGAACTGGCATGATAACGGCAGGCAGGGCGGTTGTCCGCCCTGCCATTCCCGCAGACAATGACGCGATATGGGACATCCTGCGCCCCGTTTATCGTGCTGGCGAAACATATTGCATGCCCCGCGACATCGATCGGGATGAGGCTTTGCAGGATTGGTTCGCCCACCCTTTCACTGCTTTTGTCGCCGAACTGGATGGCCGTGTTCTTGGCACCAGCCATGTCGGTGCCAACCGTCCGGCGGGCGGTTCACATGTGGCGAATGCCTCTTTTGCCACCCACGCCGACGCACGCGGCACGGGCATTGCGCGGACGCTTGTGACAGAGGCCAAAGTCTGGGCCCGTGATCAGGGTTTCCGGGCGATGCAATTCAACTTTGTCGTCTCGACCAATGCGGATGCCATCCATCTGTGGCAAAAGGCAGGCTTCGATATCGTCGGGCGTTTGCCCGATGCGTTTCTTCATCCCAAGCATGGCCCCGTCGATGCACTGGTCATGTTCCAGACCCTGAAGGAAGAGCCCCATGAGCTTTGAGACCCTTTCAGAAAACCGCAGCTTTGGAGGCACACAGGGCGTCTATCGCCACCGCTCGCAGGTGACGGGGACCGATATGACCTTTGCGGTTTTCCTGCCGCAGATGGCGCATTATGGCCGTGTACCGGTGCTGTGGTATCTGTCGGGCCTGACCTGCACCCATGAAAACGCCATGACCAAAGCCGCCGCCCAGCAATGGTGCGACGAAGCCGGTATCGCGATCGTCTTTCCCGACACCTCGCCCCGCGGTGACAATGTCGCTGATGACGAGGCTTATGATCTGGGCAAGGGCGCGGGCTTTTACGTCAATGCAACACAGGACCCGTGGAAGCCGAACTATCAGATGTGGGACTATATCGTCCACGAGCTGCCCGAACTGCTGACCGAAAGCTTTGCTATCGACCCCGAAGCGATGGGCATCACAGGCCATTCGATGGGCGGGCACGGGGCATTGACCATCGCGATGACCCATCCCGAACAATACCGGTCGGTGTCGGCCTTTGCGCCGATTGCGAACCCCTCTGAATCCGACTGGGGCCGCAAACAGCTGACTGCTTATCTTGGGGACGACCCCGACGCGTGGCACGCCCATGATTCCACGCTGCTTATGCGTGAACGCGGCTATCCGGGCGAGGTGTTGATCGATCAGGGCAGCAGCGACCAGTTCCTTGACCTGCTAAAGCCCGAAGCACTGGCCCATGCCATGATGGAGCGTCGGCAACCCGGCCAGTTCCGGATGCAGGCGGGCTTTGACCACAGCTATTTCTTTGTCCAAAGCCTGATGGGCGAACATGTGGAATGGCACGCGGAACGCTTGGTGTAATCCAGATGCCGGCCTTCACAGGGCCGGCGTTCAGACCCTGCCGGATGGATCACCACCCGCCCGTTCGACGACGTCAGCGTGTTCGCGATCCAGTTTCCGGCGCAGGCCGTCGCCTATGGCCAGTTCCAGCATTGTCCGGAACATGGCGGCATCATCGCCATAATCCCCGGCTTTGCGCCGCCATTTGCGCAGCAGAACTGGAACCAAAGGCCAGAACCACGGTCCCGCCGCCACCCGATATGCCATCAAAGCGTTTCTATACATATAGAACACTTTCCACAGCGGCCGCAGGATCAACCCGTTTTTGCCTTGAACGGCCTGTGTGTCATGTTCGAAGGTCACCTGCGGCGCAAAGCCGATACGCAGCTTTTTACGGCGCATTTGCAGCGTGTACAGCTGGTCGTCACCATAGATGAACAAGCGCGGATCGGGCAGGCCCGCATGGATCAATGCAGAACGTGAAACGAAGAACCCGACAAAGCTGGTCATATCGATAGGCAAAATCGGGCCATCACTACGGTAATCCTGATCCGACAGATGGAAGCCGTTCCGTCCCTTTCCCAAGGGCATCTTTGCCAATGTCTTCAGAAAACGACCTGCATGCCAGAAAGGGTTGCGATAGGGGCGATTCATTTCGCAGATTTGCCCGTCAGGATGAAAAACGGCAGCGCCGATCGCGTCCCAACCTGTCAGGTCCATTTGCTGAAAAGCTGCAACCGTACCGGAATGGGGCCGCCCGTCGTCATCCATGACAACAATCCAATCCGCATCGGTACGATTACGCGCAATTTCCATCGCAATGGAAAATCCCCCCGCACCACCTAGGTTTTCCTTGCTGTGATGCACAATCAAGCGCGGGTCCGTTAATTGATCCAGCCATGCCGCCGTGCCATCGGTCGAGGCATTATTGACCACAACCACACGGCTGACGGGTTCGGACAAAAGGCGTTCGACTGTCGTGACCAGTTTTTCCAGCCGGTTATGCGTGACCACGGCTGCGGTAAGGGTCGGAACGTCCTGTAGCATATGCCTGAAAATGACCTGATAGGGTGCGCACGAGGCCCGTGGTGCCCGTCCATTTCGCGCGACCACTAACATAACTGCCAAGCTTCGGGCAACTAGATGGCAATGTCATGATGGCGCCGTACGCCCTGCAGAAATTTGTCCAGTTCACAAAGGGGATAAGCTGCAGGCCCAAGTTGACGGTCTATATGTTGATAGTGTCTGAATGCTGAGATGGCAGAGAAATATGCAAAGATCCCCTGACCATAGATTGCCAAATATTTAGGTAAGGCGATTAAATAGGTGAATAAATTATTTCAAACAGGCCGGATGCAGGAAGCCAGCATATAAAAGGCTCCAATCCGGACTGGAGAATTAACCGGACTTCTGCAATGTCCATATCTACAAGTATTGAAGGATAGCTGAATATGAAGATTGCGATCGCGGGACTTGGCTATGTTGGGCTGTCCAATGCAATTTTGCTGGCACGGTATCACGATGTGATTGCGATTGATGTAATTCAGGACAAGATCAAGATGGTGTCGGCAGGCGTATCCCCGATCGTCGATGCCGAATGTGAACGTTATCTGGCCGAAGAGACCTTGTCGCTGAAGGCAACGATGGATCCCGCAGAAGCTTATGCCGACGCCGAATTTGTCATTATCGCCACGCCTACCAATTATGATCCCGAAACGAATGCCTTCAATACCGAAAGCATTGAATCCGTGGTCGAGCAGGTGACCCGGATCAATCCGGAAGCTGTGATGGTTATCAAATCGACAATTCCGGTTGGCTATACACGTTCCTTGATCGCCAAAACCGGCTCTGACAAGATCATGTTCTCGCCGGAATTCCTGCGCGAAGGTCAGGCGCTTTATGACAACCTTCACCCCTCGCGTATCGTTGTCGGCGAAAGATCCGAGCGTGCGCAGGTTTTTGCCAAGCTGCTTGAAGGTGCCGCGATAAAAGAGAATGTGCCGATTCTTCTGACGGATCCGGATGAAGCCGAGGCGATCAAGCTTTTCGCGAATACCTATCTTGCGATGCGGGTCGCCTATTTCAACGAACTTGACAGCTATGCTTTGGCCCACGGCCTTCAAAGCCGTCAGATCATCGAAGGCGTCAGTCTGGATCCGCGGATCGGCAGCCATTACAACAATCCTTCGTTCGGCTATGGCGGCTATTGCCTGCCAAAAGACAGCAAGCAACTTCTGGCAAATTACCAGAACGTGCCGCAAAACCTGATCGGTGCGATTGTCGAGGCGAACCAGACCCGGAAAAGCTTTCTGGCAAAACGGATTATCGCGCAAAAGCCCCAATGTGTCGGAATTTACCGGCTGGTGATGAAAGCAGGTTCGGACAATTTCCGTGACAGTTCTGTTCAGGACCTGATGAAACAGATCAAGGGCGAGGGGATCGAGGTCATCATCTATGAACCGACGATGTCGGAAGACAGCTTCCTCAATTCGCGCAATGAACGTGATCTGTTACGCTTCAAGGAAGTCAGCGATCTGATCGTTGCGAACCGGATTACCGAAGATATTTCCGACGTTACAGATAAGATCTTTACGCGCGACCTGTTCCGCGACAATTGACGCCGGTCCTATGTCTTGACGATGGCAGTGCCGTGCCATCGTCGCTATGATGCGCGAAAGACCAATATTATCAGGCACACCTCTTATGCAAGACAACATCCTTATCGGCCCGGATGCCCATAGCCGCTTTACCCTGCAGATGCTGCGCGCGCATGAAGGGCAGGGCGAGATTTTGGGAGGAAAGCATCAGGTCATTGATGGCGTTTTCATGTCATGTGACCCGAATTCGGACGTATCGGGTAATTTCACCTCGGATCTTTCGAACATGCTGAATATCAGCATCCGTTCGTCCAAAAACCTGCTTTGGCAGGCTTTGCATATCGAACTGGGCGATTTGAATCTGGGATCGACGGCTGTTTTGGGGGTTGTTGTGCGCAGTCAGGCGGCATCGTCGATCACCACTCGCCTGTGTGTCCGGTCGGGAAATGGCGAACATTTCGTCGATACGTTCTTCTCCAAGACGATGGTTTCATTTGCCCAACCCAGCACGCATCTGGATGTGCTGGATCTGGCATCGGCAGTTGATCTGCCCAAACAGGCCAAATGGCGGGAACTGATCCTGTTCTTCAGGGCAGGGGATGTGGATATCGATCTGCTGGATCTTCGGCTGTTTGCGGTGTGACCCTGAAAATGCAACAGGGTCAGCTGGCTATCGTTATCCCGGTCTGGAACCTGCCTGAAGACCTTGCAATTCTTCTGGACCAGATCGCGACGATGGGGATATTTTCTCAGGTTATCATCGCCGATGATGCCTCGGAACCTGCCTGCACGCCACAGCTTGTGGGCTTTGGGGCAGATACCTTGGGTCTGGATATCACCTATCTCCGCTCGCCCACTCAGAAAGGGGCGGGACATGCGCGCAATATGGGGCTGGACGCCGTTAGAACCGACAACGTCCTGTTCTTTGATGCCGATGACAGGTTGTGCGCTGATCTACCGCTGATCTGGCAACGGCATTTGCAGGCGGAGCAAGCCGATTTCACGATTTTTCGGCACAGCGATACCCGGGTCGAGGAAACCGAGGGCCGTCGCGGGACATTCCAGACCGAGGAAGCCATGTGGAACAGGGCCTTGGCCGGAAATTCCGCAAAAATTCTGACCGCGAAAGAGCGGCAGGACCTGATCATGATCAGTGCCTATCCTTGGAACAAGATCTACAGAACGGCTTTCTTGCGCGACAATGATATCAGGTGCTCTGAGACACCGGTGCACAATGACATCAGTCTGCATTGGCTCAGCTTCCTGAAAGCACGTCAGGTGCAGGCGCTTGATCATATCGGGGCGTTGCATGTCATCGGGGATCGCGGACACCATTTGACGTCCCGCACTGGCGAGGAACGGCTGTGCCTTGGCGGCATTCTATCGGAACTGACCGAACAGGTCCGGCAGGCGAACGACAACCAGTTGATGTCGCGCTTTATCCATTTCCTTGATGATATCTGTCGCTGGAACTTACAGCGTGTTGATCCTGATCTGGTCCCTTTGTTCCAAAAGCTGGCGACCGATAGCTATCTGCGCTTTACCCCGGCCGAGTTCCAGATTTTTTCAGCGCAGCAGCCGGATCGCGCTGCAGATATCGTGCAGTTCCTATTGTCGGAAGGGGCCTGACATGTCGATCAGCTTCATTGTGACGACCTATAATATCGAACCCTATATCAGTCGCTGCCTGCAATCCGTGGCCGGCGTCGCAATAGCCGGCGATGAGGTGATTGTCATTGACGACGGGTCTGATGACGGCACCGTCGAGGCGGTCCGGACGTTCATCGATCAGGCAGGCTTTGGTGCGGATATTGCCGTGCGTCCGGTCTATCTTGGTACAAATACTATGGGTGGCGTCGGGATCGGTGCCAATATCGGCTTGGCAGAAGCGACCAAGGATACGGTCTTTTTCGTTGATGGCGATGACTGGATCGAACCGGAAGGTTTCCGGCGTGCAAGGGCGCATTGGGCCATGCACCCGACCGATATCCTGTTTACCAATTATCTGGAATTCGATCAGAAAGCCGACAGGATCAAGCACCCAGCGGATGCACAACGTTGGGCACGACTGGTCAACGGTCTGCCATTGACCGAAAGCCGCATCCTTGGCCTTGATATGATCGCCGTTCCCTGGCGCAAATTCTATAGCCGTGATTTTCTTGAACGCGAAAAGCTGCGCTTTCCCGAGGGTGATTTTTTCTTCGAGGACAACCCGTTCCACTGGGCAGTCTGTCTGGCCGCCAACAGCATAGGTTTTATCAATGCTGTCACATGCTGCCACCGGATCAACCGGCCCGGTCAGACGATGGCCTCGACCGGAATCGAACTGGTGGCGTTCTTCACCCATTTCAAAACAATTATCGGCGGCTTTGCGGTTGATGACCGTGACAATCTGCTTGTGGCCTGCCGGTGGCTTCTGAACAATATGACATGGCATATCACGCGTCTGGAGGCGGGCGCACGCTATCGCTATGGGCAGGCAGCCTCATCCGCGCTTCAACAGGTTCCGGATTATATCTGGTCCGGGGTTGCCAAGGAAAATTCGGAAAAGCAGATTTGGCCGGTCGCGGAACGTTTGCGGAATGGTGATATAGACGGTCAGGTTCTTCAATGGCAGAACAAGTCGCTGGAACAGGCGATTTCAGGTCTGAACAACCGGATTCGCGCATTGGAAAGCCAGAGTGCAAAAGCGTTATCCGAAATCCGTGGTCTGCGTGCGGCTGAAACCTTTGCAAACATTCGCCGGATGCGAGACGCCGCGCAATAGTCGGGTTTGGGGTTCGCTATCACAACGTCTATCCACCGCACCTGAGCCCTTGGTCCGGCAAGGAAAAAATACATATCTATCAACTATTATTGATGGAAAGCCTGATCTTCGGGCAGGGATGGAACAGTCCGGAATTCTCATGTAGCTTTTCGCATGTTCATTGCTGCGGTTGATAACTTGGGCCAATAGAACAGTGATAACGGAAATTCGGGAATCTACACATATGTCGAAAACGGCCTCTCTTGCGGCTTCTTCCTATATCGAGAGCCAGATTCTAGAATTTCGCGCTATCTATGAACGGATTTTTACGACCCAGCATCTGCGCTATATTGTCGAATTGGGGATCAATGCTGTCTGGTCCAAGCCAGAGGTCATCGAGGGCGTTTATATTCCCGGCCCACAAGATTTGGGTCCACAATTTTTGGGAACAATCGAACGCCCCGGACTTCGCGAGGATTCGCCAGAGGTGACGATACGGATTTCGATTCCGCGCCCGCCTTTGCCTTCGGAAACAAAGCAAACCGATGCTCCGTGGAGGCCGCAAGCCAGATTGGGCAGGCTGTTCGCCGCGAGCCCGATGGCCTATGAATATATTAGGTTTCAGGCCGAAATGCGCCGCAAGCGGCATGCGGGTCGTCGTAACCGGATGACTGCCATTTCTTTCAATAAGGGCGCCGATCTGTTGCCCGACGCGCAGCGCCCCGAAACGACACAGCGCCCTGCGGCCTTGATCGGGATGCATTGGCTGGAAACCGGCGGGGCTGAAAAGCTGGGTTTTGATACCATCCGTTGGGCACTTGAATCCGGCTTGCGCGTTTTCGTCGTCGCCTCGGTTCCGTCGCTTCAGCGCTATGCCGATAGGCTGCCGGATCACCCCGATGTCACGTTTATCCGGCTGGACAGGTGGTTGCCGCACCACCTATGGGCCCGCTTTGTCGAGAAGCTGGTCCTGCAAGAAAACATCGCGCTTGTGCACAACCATCATTGCATTCCCTTCTATGAATTGCTGCCGTTGCTGCGATCCCGCATGCCTTGGGTGAAGACGATCGACAGCACTCATATTGTCGAACATGCCGATGGCGGTTATCCGCGGATTTCGGGTGTGTGGTCGAATTATCTGGATGTGCAGCATGTCATCAGCGGTGAACTGGTGGATTATATGCAGGGACAGTTCAACGCGCCCCCAAGCAAGGTTGTTCTTGGCCGGATGCTGGACCGTAAGGATGGCCAGATTCCCATGCCGGACCTAAGGTTGCAGGCAGGTCAGAAAACGCTGCATGTCGCTTTTGTCGGGCGGATGTATTACCAGAAACGCCCTGTGGTGGTTGTGGAAACGCTTCGGGCGCTGGATGTCTGGGCGAAGAAGAACAACGTAGCCTTCAGCGCCACAATGGTCGGCGAAGGCCCGTTCGAGCATGCCGTGACGCGATTGCTGCGCCGCTATGGTCTGGGCAGCAAGGTCGCACAGCTGCCGGGGAATACAGATGTCCCTGCACTGCTGGAACAATCGGATATTCTGATTCTGCCGTCCAATAACGAAGGGCTGGCCTTGGTGTGCTATGAAGCGATCACGCATGGCTGCATTCCGATTTCAAGCCGCGTCGGCTCTCAGGACGAACTGCTTCCTGATGATCTTCTTGTCCCGGCCCAGCCTTATCAAGGGGTGCGTCAGACGGTGTTCGCGATTGACCGCATGTTTAATGACAACAGCTTCCTGCAGCGTCAAAAGGACGGCATCCGTGCAAAATGGCAAAAGCTATCCGCCGATCCGACCGCAGAGGAAGTGTTGAAACCGATCTATCGCGCGGCTGTCGAAGACGCGTTGGGGGACTGAACGAATGAGTGTTCTGAACAAGACAGCCGCGGTGATTGTGACCTTCAATCGTTCGGAAAAACTGATGAAGGTCCTTGATGCGCTGGCCGCGCAGACGATGCGGCCCGATATCGTGCTTGTCGTCAATAACGCCTCGACTGATGATACGGCTGAAATGGTCGAGGCACGTGCCAAGACCGACCCCTCTATCCGTCACCTGAAACTGCCAAGCAATGTGGGCGGCGCTGGCGGGTTCCATGCGGGAATGAAAGCCGCCTATCAGATGGGCGCGCAATATTTCTGGATTTCGGATGATGATGCCTATCCGGAACCCGATGCGATTGAACGCCTTTACAGTGCCTTGAACGAATTCCAATCCCAAAACGAATGGCGGCCCAGCTTTGCCTGCTCGCGTGTCGAATGGATTGATGGCTCTCTTTGCGAGATGAACTGCCCGCGCACAGTCTGGGATTGGGCGCGTTTCGTGCAACCTGATAAGCCATGGGCTTTGGTTGACAGCTGTTCATTCGTGTCAGTCATGATCCCGCGCTGGGCCGTTGCTGAACATGGTCTGCCAATCGCCGATTATTTCATCTGGTTCGATGACGCGGAATACACACGCCGTATTGCCCGCAGCTATCCCGGTATCTTCGTTCCCGAAAGCCGCGTGGTGCATGACACACCGGACAACCGTGGCGTCAATTTCGGACTGGTTGATGAAAAGAGCCTGTGGAAATTCAAGTATGGTGCCAGAAATGAAACATCGTTCCGCCGTCGTGAAGGCGGGTTGATGAACGTTCTGGCCTATGCCTACGGCGTTCGAAACCAGATGCGGGCAAATGACGTTCCCCACCGCCTGCGCCGTGAGGTTTATGGATCAATCATCAAAGGGTTAAGCTTCCGCCCGAAGATTGAACAAGCAGAATAATCGAGGCCATCAGATGACCCAGAAACTTTTCATTCATATCGGCACGCATAAAACCGCAACGACGTGGTTGCAGCATTTCTTGGGCATGAACGCTGACCGGCTAGAAGATATGGGATATTATTATCCTAAAACTGGTCGCGTGAATCATGCCCAACACCGGATTGGCCAGGCAATCTTCCAGCGCCCGAAATCTGCCGCACCCATTCACGACATTCCACTTTGGCAGCGGTTCAAGCGTGAAATTGGTTCAACGCGCTACGAAAATATTGTCATCAGCTCGGAAGAATTCGAATGGGTGCATCATCCGAAGGTCATTCGCGACTTTCTGCCGGACGTTGAAATTCATGTCGTCTGCTATTTACGCCGTCAGGATGATTACTTTGAATCCCTATATGGCCAGCAGATCCGTGACTTTAAGCCCAGACTTACCGTCACGATCGAAGAACAATTGCGTAAACCCCATCCGTATCTGGATTACAAAGCCCTGATCGAGCGTTGGAGCGGAGCCGCCGATCAGACCCATGTTCGTGTCTTCGACCGCAAGTTCATGGTTAATGGTGATATTGGTCAGGATTTCCTGAGCTGTATCGGCCTTCCGGGTGCGGAAGGTTTCGTCCAGCCAACCGGCGCGATGATCGATCACAAAGCAAGCCTGTCCCTAAGCGCGTTGGAGTTTGTACGCCATTGCAACACCCTGAACTTTTCAGAACCTTATCACAACCGTCTGGTCAATCAGGTCATCAGACTTGATAAGCTGTATAAAGCCGTTAATGGCCACAAGCAGAGGCTTCTGAGTACGGAACAGCGGCAATCGCTGCTTGCTGTGTACGAAAACGGCAATAAGGCGATTGCGAAACAGTATCCGCATGTCACCGGACTTTCAGGTCTGTTTGCGCCGATCAAGAATGATGCGGTTAAATTCACACAAACGCATCCACAAAGCGAATTTGAATTGCTGATAAGAGCGAATGGGCTGGTCCCGATCAAGTAGAATACTAGGTTCTTTTCTGCCTTGGGGAACATAACGAAAGACTGCAGATGTGTATCTGCAGTCTTTCGCTTGATAGAACATAATGTCTTTGCGATAGCGCCGGCTATGGCGGCGCTATCGCAAAGACACAGCTAGTGATCAAAACTAGGATGGCTTTGTCGTGAATCGCGTTCACAGACATTCCGCATTCATCAAAAATACATTTCTGCGAATACGGTGATCACGAATTGCACTGAACATAATGCTGTTAATAGCATTTGGGATTCAGGTCATATCAGTTCAGCCTGAACCGCATAGCAGGCACAAGATTCAAGTGTTTCGCGATATGTATTTACTATATGCATATGACGTTTCTACGACTTGGCCATATAATCGCCTATATGGAATGGAATTGCGCTTTGCGTTCCGGCGGGCTATCGCCATTCGCCTAAAAAATCAGCTAAATTTTGATTAGGCCTTGCTTCAATAGGTAAAAAAATGACAGCTAGACGTGAATAAACCAGTATGAACAGGACGTCTTTGATGAAATTCTTACTTGTAGGTGCAGGTCTTTCTGGCGCGGTTATCGGGCGAGAGTTGGCCAACGCCGGACATCAGTGCCGCATCATCGACAGCCGTGACCATATTGCCGGAAATTGTCATACCTCGCGCGATGAAGCGACCGGGGTAATGATGCATATCTACGGTCCGCATATTTTCCATACCGACGATGAAACCGTCTGGGACTATGTAAATAGCTTCGCGACGTTTATGCCGTTCCAGAACCGTGTGAAATCGACGACGCAGGGGGCGGTTTATTCCCTGCCAATCAATCTTTTGACCATCAACCAGTTTTTCAATAAAACGATGCGTCCGGATGAAGCCCGCAAGTTTATCTCTCAGCAGGCCGATCTGACGATCGAAGATCCGCAAAGCTTTGAAGAACAGGCATTACGTTTTGTTGGCCGCCCACTTTATGAAGCCTTTTTTAAAGGTTATACCGAAAAGCAGTGGGGATGTTCACCGACAGAACTGCCAGCAGCAATTCTGAAAAGATTGCCGGTGCGCTTCAATTATGACGACAATTATTTCTTCCACCGCTTCCAAGGGATGCCGCGGGACGGATATACGGCCATGATCGAAGCGATCCTTGACCACCCCAATATCACGGTCGAGCTTGAGACTCCCTATAACGCCTCGATGGCCGATGATGCCGACCATGTTTTCTGGTCCGGCCCGTTGGACGGTTATTACGACTATAAACTGGGTCGTCTCGGGTACCGTACGCTCGACTTTGAACGTTTTGATTATCAGGGCGATTATCAGGGCTGTGCGGTCATGAATTATGGCGACCCCGAAGTGCCATATACACGCATTACCGAACACAAGCATTTCAGTCCTTGGGAAAGCACCGAAGCCAGCGTTTGCTATCGCGAATTCTCGCGCTTGGCCGAGCCGGGCGATACGCCGTATTATCCGATCCGTTTGGTCGAGGAAAAGGCCCTTTTGGAAGACTATCAAGCACTTGCTGAAGCTGAAAGCAAAGTGACCTTTGTCGGCCGGCTTGGAACGTATCGCTATCTGGATATGGATGTTACCATCGGTGAAGCGCTCGAAACTGCGAAGAAGTTCTTGAATGAAGCCGCTTAAAGTTCTTCCCCCTGTAAGCGCTATACGAACGAAAGCCTTGTGATGAACACATCCCTTCTAAGTATCGTAATTCCCGTTTTTAACGGTGCTGAATATGTCGAGAATTTGCACCAGGAATTTGCAGAACTTCTTCCACTTGGCGTTCAATTTGTCTTTGTCGACGATTGTTCTACGGATGATACAGTCAATATTCTTGAACGTATTCTCGATTTTAAATCGAACGATGTGCTAATAAAGTTACCGAAGAACGCTGGAGCCGGACATTGCAGGAATTGCGGTTGGGAAAAGGTGACGGGGAAATACACGATCTTCTTCGATGTCGATGACCGGCCACATCCCGCAGCTATCCGTTCGGCATTGGATAAGCTGGAAGCCAACGAAAAGGCCGATGTCGCTATTTGTTCCTATATTTACGAACGGGATACGCCGGACCTTGGTTCGGAAATGAATAAAGAAGACATCAGGATTTTTAATAAGTCTTTAGGTAAAAACGAAAGCAGCACGTTTACCTTAGAGGGTAATTCACTGCTGCTTTTGATTACCAATTATCCGTGGAATAAAATTGTCCGCACGGCAACCTATAAAGCCTCCGAGATTATGTTCGGTAGCACAAAGGTTAATAATGATATTCTGGGCCATTGGACCACTTTGCTAATGGCCAAAGAAATTATCATTTCACGCGATGTTATCTGTTCGCATATTGTGAAATCATCCGGTGGAAATATTACAAACCATCGCAATGAAACACGGTTGGAAGTCTTTTCCGCACTTAATCAGGTATATGACTTTCTGATTAATTTCCCGCATATGCGGCGGCGCTATTGCCATATCTACTGGGAATTCGCGATGCGGCTATTGTCGTGGTCGAAAAGCCGCGTGGATAAGAAAATGCATCGCCGTTTCGACGAATTGACCACACAACTTCTGTCACGGATAGATCTTGAGGATTTCGTTCTAATCCAGTCCCGCCGCGCACCAGGTCTTGGAAACAAGATCAAAGACCATTTTTACAGGGGCTGAACATGACGACGAATCCGAAGCTTTCGATAATTGTGACCTCCTATAACGTTCAGGACTATATCTCGGAGGCGATTGATTCAATTCTGGCCCAATCGATCGGAGAGATTGAAGTCATTGTTGTGGATGATGGATCGACCGACCAAACCGTAGAAATCATTAGAAGCTATGCCGATTTGGACAATCGCGTGAAACCGATCCTGTTCAAGGAAAATACTATCGGCGGCGTGGCATCCGCTGCCAACGCAGGGCTTGAGGTCGCGACGGGGGACTACATCGGCTTCGCAGATGGCGACGATGTCTATGATTCCGAAATGTTCGGTAAGATGTATCGTGCAGCTGTCAAACATGATGCGGATCTGGCGATATGCCAGTTCATGCTGCAGAATGCGGTGACTGGTGAACGCGTTGAATCGGATGACAAAAAGCATTGGGAACAGATCGAGACGATCACGCCGATCTCGCTGGATCCAGAGTCCAGAAAACGCATGATCGAATTCTCGCCTGTTCCATGGCGGAAGATCTATCGCCGCGAGATGATTCAACGCAATGAGATCCGCTTTCCGGTCGGTGACTATTTCTTTGAAGACAATCCGTTTCACTGGGCAAGCGTCCTGTCAGCACAAAAAGTCGTACTGCTGCCCGAGGTGCTGTGTTATCACCGGATGGCCCGTCCCGGACAAACCATGTCCAATGTCGGTCCAAGCCTGTTCAAACTGTTCAAGCATCATGACAACATCAGGCAATGGCTGGTCAAACATGAACAGGAATCCTATCTTCCCCTGCTGATCGAATGGGTGGCCAAGCAAAATGCCTGGATCAGTGAAAAAGCGGCTGAAGATGATCTGCATCTGCTGTTCAATGAAATTCATGCAATCATTTCACAGTATTCATCCGAGGATATAACCGGTCTGGCCTTTTCAAAAGATGGCCGTACCTACAAAATGATTGCGGCTGCCAAAGCAAACGACCTGGCGCAGTTCAAAAAGTTTGCCCATGGCGGAAAGCACAAGAAAACGTCCCCTCCAAAAGGTGAGGATGTAAAACCACATCCTGATCGGGTTGATCTTGAGGATATCTATTTTGCTTTGATCGTTATCAAAAAGCGAATTGATAAACTGGAAGATATGATGGTCGCTGCTTCGGAGCGTGGTTTTGTCGAACAGAACCATCCGTCCTCGCAAGAGAAACAGGCGAATTCCCTGCTGAACAAACTTGTTCAAAAAGTTAAAGGGTAATTCCTTTATGGCTTAAAGTGCAGGATAGGCACTTTAAGCCATTTGCCCGCACGTATTGTCCAGAATGCGGTCGATCAGTTCCGACCTCCTTGATACCGTCAAAATGCGTCCCGTATTCTTCAGGGCCGCTGCCACGGTTTCAACTCTGCCTTCATCCACGTTCCATGTGCCGCATTCGGGAAGACGATCCAGTCTTGACCGAAACGGTCGCTGTGATCATCAGTCAAACGGTGCTGGTCAACAAGTTCGGCGCCGGCAAATGCTTCGTGGAAATCGTGAAGTGTGTCGCCAAGTTGCAGGATGATCCTGTGATTGCGTTCGACTGCGGCGCGGCGTTCGGCCTTGGGTGGGCCGAACAGCAGGACGTGACCGGCATGGACCTGTGGTAAACCAAGCTGCGATAAGGTCGCAATGGTGGCCAGTTTGTTTTCCTGAAACCGGTCCGAGACATAGAAGATTGTAACGCCCAATTCATTTGCCAACGCGAAAAATTCTGCGGCACCGGGCAGCAGGTGGGGATTGCCTTCGCGTTCCCACAACTTCCATGTTTCAGCACTTTCGAACATGCCGTCCTGATGCATGGCCAGTGCCATAACCGCGCTATTGTCCAGAATAGTCTCGTCGATATCGCTAAGGACCGCCAACCCTTGTCCACCGCCTGCTTTTGCAACCGCGTCGCGCAGACGCAGTGTTGCCAGAGTATAGCATTGCCGCTGTAGCGCCCGAATTTCGGCAGATGCCTGCTGATAGCGCACGGCAATGGCGTGGTCATGTGGCGGAAGGGGCATTATGGATTTCCTGATCTGGCCGACTTTTGCGGCATCGGGTCGACCCTAGGCAGGCAGTCTTGCAACGTCAAACAACAGGGTGGAAGGCTGTTAAAGGCCCGCAACGTCGCATCGGTCGCCGTGACCATAGAATGCCCTATGGCCACGGCGGTATATCAGATCAACGGCGGTTCAGCTCGGACCGGATCGAGAAGCGCGAGGCGGGAATGGATCCGCCTTTCGACATTTCACCCAGGATTACAGTGGTTTTCTGCCCGCTGTCATCGGTTACAATCCACTGGCGCAATTCGGTCGGGTTCGAGAAGACCATCTGGATATTGCCGTTTTGCGGACGCTCGGGGTCTTGGGCGGTTACTACCGTCGCGTTGTTCTGTTCGCTGTGGCCGGTGACCATATTGGCGCGGCCTAGATTGACGTTTGCGTCCAGAATAATTGACAGGGGTGTCTGCGACAGCGGATATTGCTGGGGGCCACCGTTCGACTTGCTGTCAAAGATGGCGACATTGCCACCCGATGCCAGAACCAGTGTCGAGTCGTTGTCATATTCGAAACGCACACGACCGGGGCGCTGGATATAGACGGTGCCCGTGGACACGGTACCGTCAGGGTTCACCTGCGTAAATTCCGACGTCAGCGTCGTCAGGCTGTTAAGGTAACGCGAAATCTCGGACAGCGAGATACGCTCGGCCATTGCCGGAAAGGCAAGTCCGATGATGAGGGCGGGCGCAAGTGCGAGTGAGCGAATGTTCATAACGCCGATCTTATCCTTTCGCGGTTGCGATGCACATCACGTCTGAACGATGGCAGTGCCACTGAACAATCGCAAAGGCGTGACAGTTCCACGCAGTTTGTTTCACTCAACGTCGCTTGATCGGAACGGAGCATGAACATATATTGCCTTCATGGCACAAAGAACTCTTGATCAGAAATTGGCGATCCTGTCGGACGCTGCGAAATACGACGCATCCTGTGCGTCTAGCGGAACAACGCGGCGCGATTCGCAATCCGGCGGCATCGGATCGGCGGGCGGGACGGGCATCTGTCACGCCTATACGCCGGACGGTCGCTGCATCAGCCTGCTGAAGATCCTGATGACGAACTTCTGCATCTATGATTGCGCCTATTGCATCAACCGCGTCAGCAGCAATGTTGAACGCGCCCGCTTCAGCCCTGAAGAGGTTGTGAAGCTGACGCTGGAATTCTATCGCCGCAACATGATTGAAGGTCTGTTCCTGTCATCGGGCATCATCCGCAGCCCTGACCAGACGATGGGTGATATGGTGCAGATCGCCAAGATGCTGCGGGTCGATCACGGCTTTAAAGGCTATATCCACCTGAAGACCATTCCCGATGCTGCCCCCGAACTGGTGGCCGAGGCCGGGCTTTATGCCGATCGCCTGTCGGTGAATATCGAATTGCCACAAGACGCCAGCCTCCGTCAGCTGGCCCCTGAAAAGCGCCCCGAAACCATCCGTGCCACCATGGCGGATGTGCGCTTGGGCCGCGAGGCTGCCAAGGATCGCAGCCATACCGGCAAGCGTCCGCCACGTTTTGCGCCAGCGGGGCAATCTACGCAGATGATTGTCGGGGCGGATGCCGCGACAGATCGCGATATCCTGAAAACGTCATCGAACCTCTATTCGGGGTATCATCTGAAGCGGGTTTATTATTCTGCCTTCAGTCCCATCCCAGATGCCTCTGCCGCGCTGCCGCTGATCAAGCCGCCATTGATCCGCGAACACCGGTTGTATCAGGCCGATTGGCTGATGCGCTTTTACGGTTTCGACGCCGAGGAGATTGGTGCGGCCCATCCGTCGGGCAATCTTGACCTTGCGATTGACCCCAAACTGGCATGGGCTTTGGCCAATCGCGCACAGTTTCCGGTCGATGTGCGCAATGCTTCACGTGAAATGCTGCTGCGGGTGCCGGGCTTTGGCACCAAGACAGTGGGGCGTATTCTTGCGGCACGGCGCAGCGGTGCGGTGCGCTATGCCGATCTGTTGCGGATGGGGGCGATCATGTCCAAAGCGCGGTCTTTTGTAACGCTGCCCGACTGGCACCCCGGCGCCCTGACCGACAGCGACGGTTTGCGCGCCCGCTTTGCCCCCGCGCCAGAACAGCTGTCCCTGTTCTGATGATCCGCATTGACCTGCCCCGATTTGATCGCTTTGAGGGCTGGCGTGATGCCGCCCGACAGCTGGTCGGTGCAGGTGTTACGCCTGATCGGATTACATGGGCCGATCCTGACACCCCCGCCGATCTGTTCGGCAGTGATCCGATGGCGCAGCCAAATGATGCGCCCGTCACCGCCACCAAGGATTTTCTGCAGTTGGCCAGAACTGTCAGCAGCCATTCCGATCCGGAACGCTGGGCGCTGATTTATACCGCCCTGTGGCGCGCACAAACCGACCGTGCGTTTCTGGGCAACCCTGCCGATCCGCTGATGGACCGCCTGAACCGTCTGGCCAAATCGGTGCGCCGTGACATCCACAAAATGCACGCCTTTGTCCGCTTTCACGAATTGCCATCAACGGGCAACCGCCGCAGCTTCGGCGCATGGTTCGAACCGGAACATCTGATCCTGCAAGCGGGCACGCCCTTCTTCGCCAAGCGGTTTGCCGATATGGACTGGCTGATTGCCACGCCGGAAGGGATTGCCCGCTTTACCGGCGACCGGATCGCCTTTGATCCACCTGCACCCCGTCCCGACCTGCCGGCGGATGCCAGCCACGGTTTGTGGCAGACCTATTTTGCCAATATTTTCAATCCGGCCCGTATCAAGACGAATGCGATGCGGTCCGAAATGCCGATGAAATACTGGAAGAACCTGCCCGAAACACATCTGATCCCGCATATGCTGGCCGATGCGCCGCGACGTGTTCAGGCAATGCGCGATGCGGGGGCCAGCGATGCCCCGCAATTCGCCGCCAAGGTGACAGCACGTATCAGGCAACAGCCGCAGGATACGCCTGCGGAAACCATCACTCAGGCACAGGAACAGGCGGCACGCTGCACACGCTGTGAATTGTGCCATGATGCAACGCAGACGGTCTGGGGGCAGGGTGATCCCGATGCGGGTCTAATGTTTGTCGGCGAAGCCCCCGGCGATCAAGAGGATCTGGCCGGTCGCCCCTTTGTCGGGCCTGCAGGGCAGTTGCTGCGCCAGACCATGACCCAAGCCGCCCTTGACCCTGATAAGGCGTGGATGACCAATGCGGTCAAACACTTCCGCTTTACGCCGCGGGGCAAAAGGCGGCTGCACCAGACGCCCGATAAATCGCATGTCGAACATTGCAGCTGGTGGCTGGGGCTGGAACGTCGCTTTGTCGCGCCCAAGCTGACGGTGGCCTTGGGCGCAACGGCGGCCTTTGCACTGACAGGGGACAGATCGCCCCTGACCCCGCGCCGTGGTAAGGTTCAGGCGGCCACAGATGGCGGGCCGGTTCTGGTGACATGGCACCCCAGCCTGATCCTGCGCCTGCCTGATGACCGCGCCGCCACCGCGCGGGCCGAGCTGTTGTCGGACCTGCGCCATGCAGGCCAGCTGTTGGCGGCCTAGGTTGCTTTAGCCGAAGACCGACCAGCCGGTAAATTCGGCCAGCTTTTCGGCCGCCAAGGTGCCCGCCTGCGAATTGCCCCAGCCATCCAGCCCCGGCGACCAGATCGCGATAGAGGCGCGCCCCGGTGCAATGACCAGCAGCCCGCCACCGACCCCAGATTTGGCAGGCAGCCCAACCCGAAAGGCAAAATTACCTGACCCGTCATATTGGCCGCAAGTCATCATCAGTGCGTTGATCCGCCGTTGTTTCACACGCGACAGCAGATTTGGCGCACAATCCAGTCCGGCAATGACGCGACCGGCGCGGGCCAGCTGGATGCATGACATCTCGATCGCGCATTGGTGGAAATAGGTGCCGGTGACATGATCCGGCGGATTACGCAAATTGCCGAAGCTGCGCAGGTAATGGGCAAGGGCTGCGTTGCGATGCCCATGTGCCGCCTCGGATTCGGCGACGGCTTTGTCGATGTGGATGTCATCATCCCCTGCGGCGGTGCGCAGAAAGCCGATCACCTCGGACAGGGCCTGTTTCGGGCTGCGGCCTGTCAGCAATTCATCGGTCACCACCAGCGCACCGGCGTTGATAAACGGATTGCGCGGACGGCCCTTTTCCTGTTCCAGCAGCAAGATGGAATCGAACCGGTCGCCAGAGGGTTCGCGACCAACCCGCAGCCACAGTTGTTCCCCGATCCGCCCCAGAACGCAGGCGAGCGCAAAGACCTTGCTGACCGACTGGATGGAAAACGGCTGGCCTGCCTGACCTGCGGTCAACAGCTGGCCATCCGCCAAAGCGACGGCGATGCCAAATTGCGCCGGATCGATGCCACCCAGTTCCGGAATATAGTCGGCAACCTTGCCCCAATCCGCCGAAGCGCGGATGTCACGGTCCAGATCGTCCAGAAACCGGCCCAGATGCTGTGTCATGCTGCCCCCTTCGCATTGATGGCAGCCTATGCAGATAAAGCCGCTGCGGGGAAAGTTCTAAAGCGGTCGCCCCGTCAGAAGACGCGGCATCGGATCGACCGACAGACCTGCAGCCTGCCGCATAAATCCGCGCCGCAGGGCGGGCATCGCTGTGACAGCGCCCATCCCCAAGCGCCTTATGGCCGAGATAACCGGATTATCCGTCGCAAACAGCCGGTTCACGCTGTCCATGCCAAGCGCCAGTGAGGTCGCATCAAAACGCCGCCACGCCTGATAGCGCTGCAAAACCAGCTCGGACCCGATATCCTCGCCGCGGCGCGTCGCCTCGACCAAAACCTGCGCCAAGGCTGCGACATCGCGCAGACCGAGGTTCAGCCCCTGACCGGCAATCGGATGCACACCATGTGCCGCATCACCCACCAATGCCACACGCGGCGCGGCATAGCTGTCAGCCAACGACAGGCTGAGTGGATAGGAAAAGCGCGCCCCTGCCAGTCTGATATTGCCCAGAAAATCGCCAAAGCGCGGGCGCAGGACCGACAGGAAATCATCATCCTCCAGCGTCAGGATCGCTTCGGCATTGGCACGGGTTTCGGACCAGACGACGCTGCTGCGATTGCCGGTCAGCGGCAGGATTGCCAACGGGCCGGAGGACATGAAGTACTGCTGCGCGATGCCGTTATGGGGCAGATCATGTTCAATGGCGGCCACCAGCGCCGTCTGGCCATAATCCCAGCCGCGCCGCGCAATACCCGCCCGTTTCGCCACACCCGACCCGCGCCCGTCGGCACCGACCAGCATCCGCCCCTGCATTTTGCGGCCATCGGACAGGGTCACCGTCACACCTGCTGCATCGACCTGATGGCCGCTGACCGCCACACCGGACAGATGGGTGACGCTGCCCTGCATTGCGTTCAGCAGGGCTTTGTACAGAAAGCGATCCTCCAGCATGTGACCGACGGGGCCTTCCTCGGTCTCGGCGCTGTCGAAATGCAGGAAAAACGGCGCAGCACCTTCGCCTGCGCGGCCCTGCGATGCCTTGACCTGCCGGATCGGCTGGCTGTCGGCGGCCAGCCCGTCCCACAGTCCAAGCGCTTTCAGCAAACGTTGCGAGGAAACGGCCAGCGCATAGGCCCGCCCGTCAAAGGTATCGCTGGCGCGGGCATCGGCAGGTCGGGGGTCGATGACCGCCACCGACAGGCCTGATTGCGCCAGCGCCAAGGCCAATGCGGGGCCGTTCAGCCCGCCTCCGGCAATGATAACATCATGGTTCTGTGTCATGTCGCGATCCATGCATGGGGCGGGGGCGGTTGCAATGCGGCGCACAGCCTCAGGTTTCGGTGTGCAACAGGGCGGCAAGCCCGCTGCGGTAATCTGGGTAAAGCAGTTCGACGCCCAACTCGGATTTGATGCGGTCGTTCCGCACGCGTTTGCTGTCGGCGTAAAATGACCGCGCCATCGGCGACATCTGCGCCTGTTCCAAGGGCACGGCAGGGGGCACAGGCATGCCCAGCAATCCGGCGGCATGGGCAATCACATCCTGCGGCGGGGCAGGGTCGTCATCGCACATATTGTAGATACCGCTGCCATGCGGTTGCTGGATCGAGGCCAGCAGGATCTGCGCGATATCTTCCACATGGATGCGGGAAAAGACTTGACCTTCCTTGATGATCCGGCGCGCCGTGCCATCCAGCACCTTTTTGAACGGCCCGCGGCCCGGACCATAGATGCCCGCCAGCCGGAAGATGGTCAGTGGCAGATTATGGGCACGGGCAAGGGCCTGCCAGTCAGCCTCGGCCCTGATGCGGGCCTGACCACGGGGTCCCGATCCGTCCAGCACGCTGTCTTCGTCCACCCAGCCGCCATTGCGGTCGCCGTACACACCCGTCGTCGACAGATAGCCGATCCAGTGCGGACGGGATGCCGCCAGCGCGTCGCGAAAATCGGCCAGCACCGGATCGCCCTGATCAGCAGGGGCCGCCGACACCAGAATCGCATCAGCCCGCGCAATGGCATCCAGCAAAGGCTGGCGTGGGCCCGGCCACAGCAAAGGCTGCGCGCCCGATGCCGCAACGCGGGCGGTATCACCCCGCGTCGTGCCTGTGACATTCCAGCCCCGTGCGATCAGCAGGGGCGTCAGATAGCTGGCCGAATAGCCATGACCGAAAACAAGCATTTCCATGACGCTACCGTAACCGCGCGTTTCAGGCAGCGCCAGACGCTTGCCTGCCGCAGGCGGTGCTGGCAGGGTTTGTTCCAAAGAAGGACATGAACATATGACAACGGATTCCCGATTCCTGCCGGTTGAAAGCCCCCGGACCCCCGAACGCCGCGAATTCACCGATGCCGCGCAAGCAATCCAGTATTTGCGGTCGCTTTACGATCAGGCAACGGGGTTCTTGCTGGAAAATTTCACCCGCGTTCTGGAAGGTGCCGAACCGACGGCCCGCTATCGTGCTTTTTATCCTGAAATCCGCCTGACGGTGCCGACCCATACCAAAACCGATTCGCGACTGTCCTTCGGGCATGTTGTCGAACCGGGCAGCTATGCGGCCACCATCACCCGCCCCGATCTGTTCCAGAACTACCTGATCGAACAGGTGGGTCTGCTGATCCGCAACCACGGTGTGCCGGTCCGGATCGGCCTGTCCGATACGCCGATGCCGGTGCATTTTGCCGTCGCCTCGAACAGTGATCTGGCTGTGCCGCAGGAAGGGGTGCTGTCGTTTTCGTTGCGGGACGTATTCGACGTGCCGGACCTGAATACGATGAACGATGATATCGTCAATGGCGTGGCCGTGCCCCAGCCCGATGGCACGCAATATCTGTCGGCCTTTACGGCGCAGCGCATCGATTATTCGTTGGCCCGCCTGTCCCATTACACGGCCACATCACCCGAGCATTTCCAGAACTTTATCCTGTTTACCAACTATCAGTTCTATGTTGATGAATTCGAGGCTTATGCCCGCCGCGTTCTGTCCGATCCCGACGCAGGCTATACCGGTTTCGTCGCGCCGGGGAATCAGGAAATCACCACGGCTGACGGGCAGATCACGCCCCTGACCAAGATGCCGCAAATGCCGACCTATCACCTGAAACGCGCCGACGGGCAGGGGATCACGCTGGTCAATATCGGCGTCGGCCCGTCCAATGCCAAGACCGCGACGGACCATATCGCGGTGCTGCGGCCCCATGCGTGGCTGATGGTTGGCCATTGCGCGGGCCTGCGCAACAGCCAGTCCTTGGGCGATTTCGTTCTGGCCCATGCCTATCTGCGCGAAGATCATGTGCTGGATGATGACCTGCCCGTCTGGGTCCCCATTCCCGCATTGGCCGAGGTGCAGGTCGCCCTGCAGGAAGCCGTCGCCGAAGTCACCCAGCTGGAGGGGTACGAGCTGAAGCGCATCATGCGCACCGGTACTGTTGCCACCATCGACAACCGCAACTGGGAATTGCGCGACCATTCCGGCCCCGTCCACCGGCTGTCGCTGTCGCGCGCTGTCGCACTGGATATGGAAAGCGCAACGATTGCGGCCAATGGTTTCAGGTTCCGCGTCCCCTATGGCACCTTGCTGTGCGTCAGTGACAAGCCGCTGCACGGTGAACTGAAGCTGCCGGGGATGGCCACCGATTTTTACCGCACGCAGGTCGCCAACCACCTGCTGATCGGCATCCGCGCAATGGAAAAACTGCGCGAGATGCCGCTGGAAAAGATCCATTCGCGCAAACTGCGTTCCTTCAGCGAGACGGCATTTCTGTGACCGCTTCGCAAAAACTGACCGACGCGGCTTTCCGCGCGTTGATCGAAAAAGGCTTGAACTGCCCGTAAAAACCGTGTGTAGCAGGCGATATGCCGCAAAAGGCGCAATTTGTGGGCCCGCTAAAATAGGGCAAAAGGAGACAGACCATGACGACGGCTGCTGCAAAACCAATGACCAAAACCCAACTGGTGGCGACTCTTGCCGAAGAAATGGGTTCGGATAAGAAATCCGCATCGGCCGCTCTGGATGCGATCGTTGCAATCGTCACGCGCGAAGTCGCCGGTGGCGGCGCTGTGACTTTGCCCGGTATCGGCAAAATCGCCTGCCGCGCACGCCCCGAGCGTCAGGTCCGCAACCCGCAGACCCAGGAAATGATGACCAAGCCTGCTGACAAGCAAGTCAAGGTGACCATCGCCAAAGCACTGAAAGACAGCGTCAACAGCTGATTTTTCCGGCTTTGCCTGACTGACAAGGGTCGCATTCCGTTCGGGATGCGGCCCTTTTCCTTTCTGCCTTCCCGATGTCCTATGCGTCTGTTAGCCGTTTTGCAGAACATGAAGCAGGGGACAGGCATGGATTTCAAGGCGTTGGCGATGGGGCTGGCCTTTGTGGTGATGTGGGCGTCTGCCTTTACCACCACCCGTATGATCGTAACGGAGGCTCCGCCCCTGATGGCCCTGTCGCTGCGCTTTGCCCTGTCAGGGGTGATCGGTATCCTGATTGCATGGGCCTTGGGCCAGTCATGGCGCGGGCTGACGCGTCCGCAATGGCGGGCGGTGATCATTCTGGGGCTGTGCCAGAACGCCTTGTATCTGGGCCTGAACTGGATCGCGATGCAGTCGATCGAGGCCAGCCTCGCCTCGATCATCGCCGCCACAATGCCGCTTCTGGTTGCATTTCTGGGTTGGAGCCTGATGGGCGAACGTCTGCGCCGTCTGGGGTATGGCGGGCTTGCCTTGGGCGTGATCGGCGTTGCCATCATTATGGGCGCAAGGTTGCAAGGCGGCAGCGATCCGGCGGGAATCGCCATGTGCTTTGTGGCGGCCTTTGCGCTGGCGGTGGCCACGCTGACCGTGCGCGGTGCCAGTTCCGGCGGCAATGTCATGATGATTGTTGGCCTGCAGATGCTGGTTGGTGCCGTGACGCTTGGCATGATCGCGCCATTTTTCGAAACATGGCAGGTCACGCTGACGCCGCGTCTGGTCACGGCATTCCTTTATACCGTGATCGTTCCGGGGATCGGCGCGACATGGGTCTGGTTCCTGCTGGTTGGCCGAATTGGCGCGGTTCGCGCGGCAACCTTCCATTTCCTGACACCGTTTTTCGGGGTGGCACTTGCTGCACTTTTGCTGGGGGAAAACCTTGGGGCGGGTGATGTGATCGGGGTCGCGATCATCATGGTCGGCATTCTGGCCGTGCAGCTGTCTAAGGCGCCCGCCGTCAAGCGGGCACCCCCCGGTTAGGCCGCCAGCGGCGAAAAGATCGCCGTTGCCGGATCGGCCTGATAGCGCGCCAGATAATGTGGCGCGTTGGCGGCCAGTTCGGCGACGGCTGTCAGGATCGCCTCGATCTCCACTTCGGGGGCGGCCCAGCACAGATTCAGGCGCACAAAGCCCGGCTTGTCGATTTCCCGCCCCGACAGGATTGCCGCCCGCAATTGCGCCGATTCCTGCGGGCCAATTCCCAACAGACGATGGACATAGGGACCGGCACAGGCACATCCGCCCCGCGCCTGCACCCCGAACAGATCCGACAGCATCCGCGTGGCCAGCTGCTGGTGGATAAAACCGCCCGCGCCATCACGCAGCCGGAACGCCAGAATCGGCAGGCGTGTGATGTCATCACGGCCCAGCATCAGAACCCCCGCCAGATTTTGCAGCCCTGCCGCTTTCTGCATCCAGCGGCGATGCGCATCGTCGATCCAAGCCTGCCCGACATGGTCCTTCAACACAAAGACCAGCGCCGCGCGGATGTCCCCGACGACATTGGGGGTGCCCGCTTCCTCGCGGGCCTCGACGGCGGTGGCATAGTCATGACCATCGTCATTGACGAATTTCACCGTTCCGCCTCCGGGAAGGCTGGGGCGGTCGGACCGCACGGTATCGCGGCGCAGGATCATCACCCCCGATGCCCCCGGCCCCCCAAGGAATTTATGGGGCGAGGTGACAACAGCATCCATCCCCAACCCCATATCGATGGGCAGATAGGGCGCGCCACCGGCGTAATCCCAGACCATCGCGGCCCCTGCAGCCTTGACCACCGTGGTGATTGCCGCGACATCACTGACGACCCCTGTCACATTCGACGCCGCCGACATCGCCACAATACAGCGTCCTGATCGTGCCAGCGCATCGGTTAGGGCATCCATGTCGGGCCCGCCCTGCGGCCCTTCGGGCAATTCGATCACCGTCGCGCCGCTTTCACGCCACGGCAGGATATTCGAGTGGTGTTCATAGGGCCCGATAATCACCGTGATCTGCGGCCCTGCCTGCAACAGATGCACCAACCGGTTCAGACCTGCCGTCGCGCCCGATCCGGTAAAGACGACCGCATGGTCCGCCGTCCCCCCGACACATCCCAGAATCTGTGCCCGCGCCGCCCGCCGCATGCGGGTCATCACGCCGCCGCAATGGCTGGCCTCGGTATGGCTGTTGGCATACCACGGCAACACATGGTCCATGATGGTCTGTTCAACCACCCGCAACGCCCGCCCCGAGGCGATGTAATCGGCATAGATCAGCGGCTTGGGACCGAATGGCCCCTCGATCACCGCATCCTTGCCGATGATGTCGTGATGCAATTCGTCGGGCTGTCCCAGCCCTGCGCGAAATGTGTCGAAGATATCCATGGGGGCGTCCTGTTATTTTCTATGGAATTTGACACAGAACGACGCATATATTGATTTCAAATCTAGCTAGTTTTGCATAATTATCGGGTCAAATGAACGATTATACGCATCGTATAGATGAAATCGACAACATGATCCTGTCTGCCCTGCAGCAGGACAGCGCATTGTCACAACGTGATCTGGCCGACCGCATTGGTCTGTCGCAGAATGCCTGTTGGCGGCGTCTGCAAAAACTGACCCAAGCGGGCATTCTGCAAGGCAACCGTGCGGTCATCGATGCGGCGCGCGCGGGCCTGCATCTGACGGTATTCGTGATGATCCGCACCCGCCACCATGACGACGCATGGGCCAAGCGTTTCCGTGCCCGCGTCGAATCCATTCCCGAGATCACCGAGTTTCACCGCATCGGCGGCGAATGGGATTATATGGCAAAGCTGGTGACCACCTCGATGTCTGCCTATGACCTTTGCTACAAGGCATTGATCCGCGACATGGACCTAGAACGCGTTACGGGCGTTTTCTCAATGGAGACGATCTTCACGGCCCGCCCGCTTCGGCTGCCGCGTTGATTATCATGAAACATTTGCCATCGTGGGTCCATGCGCGCCGATCAGATATTGCACCCGACCGAGGCTGGACTTTATTGCCCGCCCGGTGATTTCTACATCGACCCCATCCGCCCGGTCCCCCGCGCGCTGATCACGCACGGCCATGGCGACCACGCCCGCGCGGGGCATGGTGCCGTCATGGCCACCCGCCAGACGCTGGAAATTATGGCCATTCGCTATGGTTCCGATTTCACCGAAAGCCGTCAGGTCGCCGATGGGCAGATCCGCGTCGGCGATACCACCGTCAGCTTTCATCCGGCAGGGCATATTTTGGGATCGGCCCAGATCGCGGTTCAACCCGATAAGGGGCCGAAGATTGTCGTGTCGGGTGATTACTGCCGTCGCCCGAACCCCGTCTGCGCACCCTACGAACCCGTTCCCTGCGATATCTTCGTGACCGAGGCGACCTTCGGGCTGCCCGTCTTCCGCCACCCCGACCCGCTTGACGAAATGGCCCGCCTGCGTGCCAGCATGGAGGAATTCCCCGAACGCCAGCACCTGATCGGGGCCTATGCTTTGGGCAAAGCACAGCGGGTGATCTCGCTTGCCCGTCAGGCCGGTGTCGATGGCCCGATCGCCATCCACGGCGCTTTGCAGCGGCTGTGCGATTACCATGTCGAACAAGGCATCGATCTGGGCGAGCTGATCCCCGCTACCGCCGCCGATGTGCCCGCCCAGCTGGTCATCGCGCCACCCTCCGCCTTTGCCAGCGCATGGGTTCAGCGTTTCCGCGACCCTGTGATCGGTTTTGCCTCGGGCTGGATGCAGGTCCGTGCCCGTGCCCGCCAGCGCGGGGTCGAACTGCCCTTGGTTATCAGCGACCATGTCGATTGGCCGCAGGTGACCCAGACCATCCGCGAGCTGGCCCCCTCCGAGGTCTGGATCACCCATGGGAATGAGGACGGGTTGATGCGCTGGTGCGAATTGCACCAGATCGCCGCCCGCCCCCTGCGGCTGGTGGGCTACGAGGATGAACCGGAATGAAATCCTTTGCCAACCTTCTGGAACGTCTGGCCTTCACCGCCGCCCGCAACGCCAAGCTGCGCATCCTGCGGCACTATCTGGAACAGACCCCCGACCCGGATCGCGGCTTTGCCTTGGCTGCGCTGACCGGCGATCTGAAGCTGCGCGCCGTGACGCCCAAGCTGCTGCGCGGTTTGATGGCCGAACGGGTCGATGAACAGCTGTTCGCGTTGTCCTATGATTTCGTTGGTGATCTGGCCGAAACGATTGCGCTGTTGTGGGACGGCGATCAGGACGACGATGTTCCGCTGCGCGATGCCGTGGCCTTGCTGTCGGACACGGGCCGCACAGCCCTGCCTACCGCAATCAGCGCCATGCTGGACCGGCTTGGCCCGTCGGAACGTCTGGCCTTCCTGAAACTGGCCACCGGCAACATGCGGGTAGGTCTGTCGGCCCGCATGGCGCGGCTGGCCCTGGCCGAAATGGGCGACCCGCAGGTCAAGGACCTTGAGGAAATCTGGCACGGTCTGACGCCCCCCTATCAGCCGCTGTTCGACTGGATTGCCGGTGGCACGCGCCCCGAACATGCGGCCAAGGCGCCCTTCCGGCCCGTGATGCTGTCGACCCCCGTCGATCTGGATCAGCTGCGCGCGCTGGACCCCGCCGACCATATTGCGGAATGGAAATGGGACGGTATCCGCGTGCAGGCGGTCAATGATGACGGTGTGCGCCGCCTGTATTCCCGCACGGGCGAGGATATCAGCGGATCCTTCCCCGACGTGATCGAGGCATTGAATTTCGACGGTGCCATCGACGGCGAATTGCTGGTCCGGCGTGGGGCTGATGTGGCCCCCTTCGGTGATCTGCAAAAGCGCCTTGGCCGCAAGGTTGTCGGCAAGGCGATGCTGGACAGCCACCCCGCCGGTTTGCGCGTTTATGACCTGATGATCTGGGATGGCCGCGACCTGCGCGACCTGCCGCATCAGGACCGCCGCGCGATCCTGCAAAAGGCTGATTTCGGCAGCGACCGGATCGATGTGTCACCCTTGTTGGATTTTGCTACATGGGACGATCTGGCCGCTCTGCGTGCCGATCCGCCCAGCATCGTGATCGAGGGCGTGATGATCAAACGCCGCGACAGTCCTTACGTGGGTGGTCGCCCGCGCGGCCCGTGGTTCAAGTGGAAGCGCGATCCGATGGTGATCGACGCGGTGATGCTCTACGCGCAGCGCGGGCACGGCAAACGGTCGGGTTTCTACAGCGACTTTACCTTCGGCCTGTGGGATGGTGATGTGCTGGTCCCCGTTGGCAAAGCCTATTTCGGCTTCACGGATGAGGAACTGCGCGAACTGGATCGCTTCGTTCGCAACAACACCACCGAACGTTTCGGCCCCGTCCGCTCTGTCGCCCCCAAACTGGTGCTGGAGGTCGCGTTCGAGGGGTTGAACGCATCTGCCCGCCACAAATCCGGCGTCGCCATGCGCTTTCCCCGCATCAGCCGCATAAGGTGGGACAAACCCGCCCCCGAAGCCGACCGGTTACAGACCCTGAAAGACATGATCCCGTGACACTGCCCCCGCGTTTTCAGGACTGGTTCACCCGTCAGGGCTGGCAGCCCCATCCGCATCAGATCGATCTGATGCAGGCCAAGGGCGACACGCTGCTGATCGCGCCGACGGGCGGGGGCAAGACGCTGGCCGGTTTCCTGCCGACGCTGGTCGATCTGGCCGAACCGCATCAAGGGATGCACACGCTTTACGTGTCGCCGCTGAAGGCGCTGACCGCCGATATCGCCCGCAACCTGTCGCGCCCCGTGGCCGATCTGGGCCTTGATATCCGCATCGAGGATCGTACCGGCGACACCCGCGCCAGCCAGCGCGCGCGCCAGAAGATCGATCCGCCTGATGTGCTGCTGACCACGCCGGAATCGCTGGCGCTGATGCTGTCCTATGAACAGGCGCCGCGCATCTTTCGCGGGCTGCGCCGCGTGGTGCTGGATGAACTGCACGCGTTGGCCGAAAGCAAGCGCGGCGATCAGCTGATGCTGTGCCTTGCGCGGCTGAAGGCGTTGGCCCCCGAAGTTACCGTCACAGGCCTGTCCGCCACAGTCGAGGACCCGCAGCGGCTGGCCGGTTTCATGGGCGGCGCGCAGGTCATCAACGCCGATCCCGGCCCCGATCCCGACATCGCCATGCTGGCAACGACGCAACCCGCGCCTTGGGCAGGGGGCGGTGGGCATTACGCCGTGCGCGACGTGCTGGCACAGGTGGCGCAGGCCACCACCACCATCATCTTCATCAACACCCGCGCCCAAGCCGAGCTGTTCTTCCAAGCCATCTGGGCCGCCAATGACGATAACCTGCCCATCGGTCTGCACCACGGTAGCCTGTCGCGCGAGGCCCGCCAGCGGGTCGAGGCCGCCATGGCCGCAGGCGAATTGCGCGCCGTCGTGGCGACCGGCAGCCTTGATCTGGGCATCGATTGGGGGGCGGTCGATCTGGTCATTCAGGTCGGCGCGCCCAAGAACGTCAAGCGTCTGGTCCAGCGGATCGGGCGGGCCAACCACCGCTATAACGCGCCAAGCCGCGCACGCATCGTGCCTGCCAACCGCTTCGAGGTGATCGAATGCACCGCCGCCCTGCAGGCCGTGCGCGAACGCGATCTGGACGGCGATCCGCGCGGTCCTGGCCCCTTGGACGTGCTGTGCCAGCATATCCTGCTGACCGCCTGCGCCGGTCCCTTTGACCCCGATGACCTGTTCCGCGAGGTGCGCGAGTCCGGTCCCTATCGCCATCTGACGCAGGAGGATTTTGACGCCTGTCTGGATTTCGCGGCGACCGGTGGCTATGCCCTGCGCGCCTATGACCGCTGGCAGCGGCTGATGTTGCGCGACGGGCTGTGGCGGTTGCGCGACCCACGCGCCACCCGTGATCTGCGCATGAACATCGGCACCATCGTCGAGGCGGAGATGCTGAAGGTCCGCTTCCGTGGTCGCGGCGGTGCCCCCTTGGGCGAGGTCGAGGAGAGCTTTGCCGCAACGCTGGAAACCGGCGACACCTTTCTGATCGGCGGGCAGACGGTTCGCTATGACGGCTTGCGGGACATGGTGGTCGAGGTGACGAAACAGCCCACCCGCGAACCCAAAATTGCTATGTTTTCAGGGATGAAGATGGCGACCTCGACCCAGCTGTCGCATCGGGTGCAGGCGCTGATCGGTGACCCCTCGCATCACGATACGTTGCCTGCCGATACCGCCGAATGGCTGGCCCTGCAGGCCGATGTCAGCACCCTGCCACGCGCCGGCGTGTTGGTCAGCGAAAGCTATCCGCATCAGGGGCGCTGGCATCTGGCGGTCTATGGCTTTGCGGGGCGCAATGCGTTGCAGACGCTGGGCCTGCTAATGACCCGCGTGATGGAGGAAGCGGGCCTTGCCCCCCTTGGTTTTCTGGCCACGGATTATGCCCTGTTGATATGGTCACTGGATCCGGTGACAGACCCCGCGCCGCTGCTGGACCGCGACGCGTTGCGCGAAGGTCTTGGCGATTGGCTGGGGCGCAACGCGGTGATGAAGCGCAGTTTCCGCAATGTCGCGACCATCGCGGGGTTGATCCAGCGTAACCTGCCTGGGCAGCGCAAATCGGGGCGGCAGGCAACTTTTTCCAGCGATATCCTGTATGACACGCTGCGCCGATACGACCCTGACCACCTGATGCTGCGTATTACTGCGGACGAGGCGCGTCGCGGTCTGGTCGATTTCGACCGGATCGAGGAAATGCTGGAACGTAGCAATAGTCTGGATCACCGCATGCTGGACCGTGTATCTCCCCTTGCGGCGCCATTGATGCTGGAAAAAGGCCGCGTTCCTATCGCAGGAAAAGGCCGCGAACGGCTGGCCGAACAAGAGGCCGCCGCCCTGATGGCCGAGGCAGGTTTGACGTGACATCATATGATTTCGATTTTGACGGCCAGCACCTTCAAGCGCGCCCGTCAGGTGCATTATTCTGGCCCGAACGGCATTGGTTGATCGTTGCCGATCTGCATTTGGGTAAATCAGAACGTATGGCCCGTCGTGGTGGTGCTTTGCTACCCCCCTATGAAACGCTGGCGACATTGGACCGGCTGAGGTCCGAAATTGACGCAACCGATCCCGCCACGGTCATAAGTCTGGGCGACGGCTTTGATGATGATGCAGCCGGTCGCGCCTTGCCTGATGATGTCTGTCGCGCGTTGCAAGCGATGGCACAGGGGCGACGCTGGATCTGGGTCAGCGGCAACCATGATCCGGGACATATCCCCGCGCGACTGCCGGGGGAAACGCTGCCCGAGCTGCATGAAGATTTGCTGCTGCGTCACGAAGCGGGGCAGGGCCCCGATATTTCGGGGCACTATCATCCATGTGTCCGTCTGGCAGGACAGAGGTTGCGATGTTTCTTGCTGGGGGCCGATCATCTGATTTTGCCGGCCTTCGGCGCCTATACTGGCGGGCTGTCTGTCGATGATCCTGCATTGCGCGCATTGGTGCCGACCGGCATGGCAATTGCCTGTGGTCACCGCGCTATGCCTGTCCCTGTATCCGCGCATTCCAAACGGAAACGGGCATAAAAAAGGGCCGGCGCGCATAAAGCGGCCAGCCCGATCAGTTACGACCCTGTCGGATCAGAAGCTGTAGTTCACACCGATGCGGATATTGCTATGCGCAGTGGTCGGTTTGCTTACAACCGAGTCCGTACCGTCGGTGAACGTCGCGGTTTCCTTGCTAAGGTCACGATACTGATATCCAGCAAACATCGACATCTTCTCGTTGAACTTTTTCTCGACGCCGAAACCTGCAGCGATGCCAGAGGCGGAAAAGCCGTCCGAAACCGATACGTCGTCAGTGGACAGGGTATAGTCGAAATCACCGCTTGCGATACCGAAGGTACCATAAATCAGCGTTCCGGGCTGCACTTCGTATCCGGTTTTCATGACCAGCGTCACAAGATAGTTCAGTTCTGATTCGATGTTCACGTTTCCGGCGTCACCACCATCGATATTGATAGAATTATCGACGTTGCCGCCTTCGATGGTCAGTTCGGGGCCAAAGACCCACTGGTCGCGCTGCCAACGGTAACCGGCGTGCAGGCCAAGGGAAGCGCCCTCTAGTTTGACATCGCCAAGATCTGTTCCACGGCCGACTTCCTGACCGTCATCAAGAAGCGACAGGCCGACCTCGTCTTCAGCACCGAAGGTATAGTTCAGCGATCCACCTGCATAGGCGCCTTCCCATGCGCCCACCACGGGTGCTTCCTCGATCGTGATCGGGGCAACTTCGATAACGGGGCTGACAGCGCCGCCGGCAAAGGATGCACCTGCGCCCAGAACCAGAGCTGATGAAGCTGCAAGAAGTGATTTAAGGGACATGGTAAACTCCTGAAACTGACGGCCGCCGATACAGGGGCAACCTGGATAACTTACCATCCGGATACACACATTCACCCTATGCGGGCAAATAAAACCACGACTTAAACTCGATCGACCCCACAAAATGGGCTAACATACGTGCCAAATGTGCAACAAATGTCAAGAGAGGCTGGATTAAGTGTCCAGATTCTCAACATTCAGGGCGTTTTGCTGAATAAACTCGCGGCGTGGCTCCACAATATCGCCCATCAGCTTTGTAAACAGATCCTCGGCCTCGGCGACATCTTCGATTCGCACTTGCAGCATGGTGCGGGCGACGGGATCAAGTGTGGTTTCCCACAGCTGTTCGGGGTTCATTTCACCCAAGCCTTTATAGCGTTGCAGCGACAGCCCTTTTTCCCCCTCAAGGAAGATGGCCTGCAACAGACCCAACGGTCCATAGATTGGCTGATCACGATCCTTGCGGATCAGACGTGCAGGCTTGGCATAGATATCCTGCAAGGCCTGGGTCATTTCGCCCAGACGGCGGCTTTCGCCACTGCGCAGCATCTGACCGTCCAGCACACGGCTTTCTTCAACGCCGCGCAGCATGCGCGACAGGTGGATGCCTTCGTCCTGCGTCGGACGACCCTGCCAGCCGCGTTCGTATTCTTCGGCAATCAGGTCCAGACGTGCCGCAATATCATCGGCAACACCCTGCGGATCACTGTCCACCCGCCCCGTGCGCAATGCGCCGGCGATCGCAGCCTGTTCGGTGATATGGGGTGGATAATGTGTCGGATACTGCCGCAGGAGACGGCGTGCAGCGCGGGCTTCCTCGACCACGCGGGTCAGGTCGTTTCCGGTGATTTCCTCACCCGAGGCAAGGCGCAGGGCCGCGCCTTCGACGCCCTGCTGCACCAGATATTCTTCCAGCGCCGCTTCGTTTTTCAGATAAACCTCGGACCGGCCACGGCCCACTTTGTACAAGGGCGGCTGCGCGATATACAAATGCCCGCCTTCGATAAGTTCCGGCATCTGGCGGAAGAAGAAGGTCAGCAACAACGTGCGGATGTGCGCGCCATCGACATCGGCATCGGTCATGATGACGATTTTATGGTAGCGCAGCTTCTTCAGGCTGAATTCGTCGCGGCCGATGCCAGTGCCCAATGCGGTGATCAGCGTGCCGATCTGTTCGCTGCCCAGCATCCGGTCGAAACGGGCGCGTTCCACGTTCAGGATCTTACCGCGCAAGGGCAGAACGGCCTGATTCTGGCGTGACCGCCCCTGTTTGGCCGAACCACCCGCCGAGTCACCCTCGACGATGAACAATTCGGACAGGGCGGGGTCTTTTTCCTGACAATCCGCCAGTTTGCCGGGCAGGGACGCGATATCCATCGCGGTCTTGCGGCGGGTTAGTTCGCGTGCCTTGCGGGCTGCTTCGCGGGCCAAGGCGGCCTCGATGATTTTGCCGACAATCTGGCGGGCCTCGGTCGGGTTTTCCTCGAACCATTCGGCCAGCTTTTCACCGACCAGACCTTCGACGGCGGGACGCACCTCGGAGGATACCAGCTTGTCTTTGGTCTGGGACGAGAACTTGGGGTCCGGCACTTTGACCGACAAGACGCAGGTCAGGCCTTCACGGGCATCATCGCCGGTGAAATCGACCTTTTCTTTTTTCGCGATGCCGCTGTCTTGCGCATATTTGCCGATCACACGGGTCAGCGCACCACGAAAGCCCGCCATATGCGTGCCGCCATCGCGCTGCGGGATGTTGTTGGTAAAGGGCAGGACCGTTTCGTGATAGCTGTCGTTCCACCACATCGCGACCTCGACCCCGATGCCGTTCTTTTCGCCGGTCATAAAGATCGGTTCGGGCATGACGGCGGTTTTCGACCGGTCCAGATATTTGACAAATTCGCGAACGCCGCCATCGTAATAAAGCTCGGTCCGTTGGACTTCGGCAGAGCGTTCATCTTCCAGAATGATACGGACGCCGCTGTTCAGGAAGGCCAGTTCACGCAGGCGGTTTTCAAGCGTCTTGAAGACATAGTCCAGATTGCTGAACGTCCCGTCAGGCCGGTTGGTCTTGGCCGAGGCAAGAAAGCGCACCTCGGTTCCCTTTTCGCCGGGCTTGGCATCGCCAACCTCGCGCAGGGATTCGACCGTGTCGCCATGTTCGAAGCGGACGTAATATTCCTTGCCATTGCGCCAGATGCGCAATTCCAGCCATTCCGACAGCGCGTTCACAACCGACACGCCCACGCCGTGCAAACCACCCGAAACCTTATAGCTGTTCTGGTCGAACTTACCGCCCGCGTGCAGCTGGGTCATGATAACCTCGGCTGCGCTGACGCCTTCGCCGGCATGCATGTCGACCGGAATGCCGCGACCGTTGTCGCGCACGCTGACGCTGCTGTCGGCGTGGATTTTGACGTTCACAAAGTCGGCGTGACCGGCCAAAGCCTCGTCGATGCCGTTATCCACGACCTCATAGACCATGTGATGCAGGCCGGAGCCGTCATCCGTATCGCCAATATACATGCCGGGCCGTTTGCGGACCGCCTCTAGTCCCTTAAGAACCTTGATAGAATCGGCACCATATTCGGCAGGCTGGGTGGCTGTATCGGTCATGCGTCGGGCTTCCTGTTCGTCTTGTCTTGGTATAGGCGCTCTGCGCGGCAAAGTCACGGCTTTGGCGGGCTATTTCCCCGTTTTCAGCGGGTTTTTCACCGTTTTGGGGCAGTCAAATGGCGGCTGTCCGCTGGCAGGGTCAATCCAGAGGCACGGTTCCTGATTTTCCATCGGTTTTTTCAACCGCCAGATGGCGCGCGCGGCTGCCCAAATCGCTGAAAAGTTCCGGTCCGGTTCCGGTCAGCAGGCTTTGTGCGGGGAGGGTGCAGATCAGGTCGTAAAGGGCGGCGCGGCGGTCGGCGTCCAGATGGGCGGCCACCTCGTCCAGCAGCAAAAGCACCGGCTGGTCGGCCAGGGCTCGTGCATTGGCCAGGATCAGCGACAGCAGTAACGCTTTTTGTTCGCCGGTCGATGACAAGGCGGCTGGCATATCCTGCGGCCCCCATGTTGCGCCCAGATCGGCCCGATGCGGTCCCGTCAGACTGCGACCTGCGGCCAGATCGCGCGGGCGCATGGCGGCCATCCGCGCAGCGATACTTTCCGCATCCGCGTCATCGGCATGGCCTTCGCCCGCAAGAAGGGTCAGCGTGGCGGCGGGAAATGCATCATGGGTGCCTTGGGACGCCATAATCGCCGCGATGGCGGATTGGCGGTTGCGGGTCAGGGCGGCGCCAGCTTCGGCCATTTGACCTTCCAGCGCGCGGTACCATCCCACATCGCTGATCTGGTCGCGCAACAGACGGTTCCTTTCGCGCATCGCCTTGTCATAGGCCAGCGCCAGATCGGCATGATCGGGCATCAGCGACAGGGTCACGCGGTCCAGAAACCGGCGGCGTCCTTCGGGGGATTCGGTCCACAGACGGTCCATTGAAGGGACCAGCCAGATGACCCGAACCAGACGGGCCAGCGCGGTTTGCGGCACCGTTTTATCGTCGATGGCGACATTGCGGGTCTGGTCGGGCGGGGCTTGTGTGCGGATCTGATGGTCGCCCAGGGTCGCGTCAATCCGCCAACCGGCCGCTTTGCCCTTCAGCGCCTGTTCGAGTGCAGGGGCAGATCGCAACCCGCGGCCCGGTGCCAGCATGGACACGGCTTCCAGAATATTGGTTTTACCCGACCCGTTCGGCCCGAACACGGCCAAAGGTTCCTTGCCCAGATTCAGGTCCAGCCGTGGCCATGACCTGAACTGGGCAAGGGAAAGACGTGTTAGCGTCAAACGCGCATCGGCATGACGACATAGACGGCGCTAAGGTCGCTGCCCTCACGGATCAGGGCCGCATCACCCGAGCTGTTGAACAGGAAGACCGCATTGTCGCGATCCACCTGATTGGCAATTTCCTGCAGGTATTTCGCGTTGAAACCGATTTCCAGCGGTT
Organism: Paracoccus sp. JM45; assembly: GCF_003590715.1. Classification (GTDB taxonomy): domain Bacteria; phylum Pseudomonadota; class Alphaproteobacteria; order Rhodobacterales; family Rhodobacteraceae; genus Paracoccus. The sequence goes on along the minus strand of NZ_QQVY01000002.1, from coordinate 224,087 downwards.
CGTCGGCATAAGCGACGACCAGCTCTTCCTCGGCTGCGCCCGAATCGGGGGCGTTGACCGATAGAACCAGTTTATCGGCGTCCAGCGACAGCTTGACCGCGCGCGACCGTTCGCTGCTGACCGTGGCAACACGATCAACCGCGCGGGCGAAATCGGTGGCGTCGACTTCCAGCTTGCGGGTGTTGTTTTGCGGGATGACACGGGTGTAATCGGGGAACGTCCCGTCGATAACCTTCGAGGTCAGCGTAATGGTGGCCGTGGCAAAACGGATCTTGGTTTCACTGACCGAGACGGTGATTTCGGCATCATCGTCATCCAGCAGCTTGCGCAATTCGCCGACGGTCTTGCGCGGCACGATCACGCCGGGCATTTCTTCGGCACCGATGGGCAGTGGGGCGTCGATCCGCGCAAGGCGGTGACCGTCCGTCGCCACACAACGCAGGGCCAGACCGTCATCCGATTTGGCGACATGCATATAGACGCCGTTCAGATAATACCGCGTTTCCTCGGTCGAAATGGCGAATTTCGATTTGTCGAACAGGCGGCGCAGCAATTTTGCAGGTGCCTTGAAGGTTGCGCTATATTCCGAATTTGCCATGACCGGAAAATCGTCGCGCGGCAGGGTCGCAAGGCTGAAATTCGAACGTCCCGCCTGAACCGACAGGCGTCCCGCGTCATCGGCGCTGATCTGCACCAAGGCGCCATCGGGCAGCTTGCGCGAAATCTCGTTCAACATGACGGCGCTGACGGTGGTCGATCCGGGGCGTTCGACCTGTGCGGCCGACAGGTCCACGACCTCGGTGTCCAGATCGGTGGCACGGAAGCTGACGCCGCTTTCCGTCGTTTCGATCAGCACGTTGGCAAGGATCGGAATGGTGTTGCGACGTTCGACGATGGATTGGGCCTGCGATACGGCCTTGACCAGCACGGCGCGCTCGATCGAGAATTTCATAAGCTTCCCCTGTCATTCAGGCGCATCGGCCGGTTTGTCGGACCTGATGTGTAACCGCCCGCGCGGGCGGTCACAAGAATAACGTGAGGATGTGATTACGCTTCCAGCATTCGCTTCAGAACGGCGATATCTTCGGACATGGCGCTGTCGTCGATAATCAGTTCCTCGATCTTGCGGACACCATGCATGATGGTGGTGTGATCGCGGCCACCGAAGCGGCGTCCAATTTCCGGCAGCGACCGGCTGGTCAGCTGTTTGGACAGATACATGGCGATCTGGCGGGGACGGGCGACGTTGCGGGTGCGCTTTGGCCCCATCATATCGGCCAGACGGATGTTGTAATGTTCGGCGACCTTGCGCTGGATGTCGTCGATATTGATCTTGCGGTCATTGGTGCGAAGGATGTCGGCCAGACATTCCTGCGCGACTTCCAGCGTGATTTCGCGGCGCAGCAGGCTGGCATGGGCGAACAAACGCTGTAACGCGCCTTCCAGCACGCGGACGTTGGTGGTGATTCGATGCGCCAGAAACTCTAGCACGCCGGCTCCGATTTCCAGATCCGCCTGCTGGGCGCGGAAGGCTGCCGTTTTGGCCTGAAGGATGCCCAGACGCAATTCATAGGTCGTAGGGTGCAGATCTACGATCAGACCGCAAGACAGGCGCGACTTGATGCGTTCCTCAAGCCCCTTGATTTCGGCAGGCGCGCGGTCGGCTGAAATGATGATCTGTTTGCCCTGATCGACAAGCGCGTTGAACGTGTGGAAAAACTCTTCCTGCGTGCTGTCCTTGCCGGCGATGAACTGCACGTCATCGACCATCAGCATGTTCACATTCCGGAACATGCTTTTGAAATCCATGATCGTGCTTTCGCGCAAGGCTTGCACGAATCGGTACATGAATTGTTCGGCAGACAGATACAGCACCTGTGCCGAAGGGTGGTTGGTTTGATAATCGCGGGCGATGGCATGCATCAGGTGGGTCTTGCCCAGACCGACGCCACCATAAAGAAACAGCGGGTTAAAGCCGACAGGGCCACCTTCGGCCACACGACGGGCGGCGGCATGGGCCAGCTCGTTCGGTTTGCCGACGACGAAATTGCTGAAGGTATAGCGCGGGTCCAGCGGCGCGCCCAGATCGGCACGCGGGGCCACGCGGGCAGTAGGGGCTTGTGCGGGGGTATCTGCGGGGGCTGTGGCCTGCGCTGCAGGGCGTGCGGCCGCACTGCCGACGTCAAAGCGCAAACGTTCGACCGTGGCGCCGCAGCGGTTCAGAACGGTCATGATCTCTTTGGCGAAATGGCGGTTCACCCAATCCGAGATGAAGCGCGTCGGACTGACAAAGCTGGCAGCACCTTCGTCGATGGAGGCAAGGCGAAGCGGCTTGATCCAGTGGTTATAGTTGTTCGGCCCAACGCTGTTTTCCAGCTCGGCACATGCCTGACCCCAGATCTTGTCCATCATCTTCCGTTATCCCGTGCCTGTCCCCAAATTCCGCCGGGCGATCCGGCGGAACATCATTCACGCAACCAAGGGCTGTAACACAGAAAAACAGGGCACCCTTGCGTCCGAACGATTCGGTCGCATGGAGGGCGTCAGCCCGTTCTTCAGTTCACAGACACAGGTTCAGCGACAGCCGATGGCAGCCGACAGTCCAGAACCCGAGGGCGGAAGAAAGAGAGTCTCTCAAGCTTCGTGACCCGGCCGTTTTCCGGATCGGTAAATACCGACCCCGAGGTCCGACCCGTCCCCTTCAGCGACGTGAATCGCAAGATGGAAATTAGCCCCAGCTTGATGGCCGCTGCAACCGAACTATGCGCTTGACAGCAACTTGGTGAAATCGAATCTGCGAGCCCTTTGACTCCAAAGACAAAAAATAAAATCACCTTGATTTTAAAAGGTTTTTTGACTTTTCTGGGGGCTATAAATGCAGATCGGGCGCAAGGCATATGCCTGCACCCGATCTTGTCGTTCCTGGCCTTATGTCAGCCATATGTCTGGATATTCTGTCCCCCGAAGGGGCAAGAATCAGGCAGCCGAAAGGGCTTTGACGCGTGCCGACAAACGCGACACTTTACGCGATGCGGTGTTCTTGTGGATGACGCCTTTGGTGACGCCACGCATCAGTTCGGGCTGGGCGTTTTTCAGGGCTTCGCGTGCCACATCGGCGTTGCCGCTGGCGATCGCTTCTTCGACTTTACGCAGATAGGTGCGGATGCGCGAACGGCGTGCTTTGTTGATGTCGGTGCGACGCTCGGTCTGGCGGGCGCGTTTTTTCGACTGGGGCGTATTTGCCATGGGTCAGAATCCTAACGGGTCAGTTGCATTTCAATTGCGCAAAAGCCCCATGGCTCCGCCCCCCGAAAGGAACGGTCATGATTCTTGCCTAAGCGGGCCCACACGCATGTAAGGGAGGGCCTATAGGACATGGGGCGTAAAAAGGAAACCCTTTTCAGCGATCGCGGAACTGCGCTTCACGTTTTTCAAGGAAAGCGGCCATGCCTTCCTTCTGGTCTTCGGTCGCAAACAGCGCATGAAAGGCGCGGCGTTCGAACAAAAGACCCTCGTGCAGGGTCGTTTCATAGGCACGGTTGACCGATTCTTTGACCGTCTTGACGGCGACCTGCGATTTTTCGGCAATCTTGCGCGCGGTGGACATGGCTTCGGGAATCAGCTTCGGCGTCGGAACGACTCGGCTGACCAGACCCGAACGTTCCGCTTCGGCGGCATCCATAAAGCGACCGGTCAGGTTCATTTCCATTGCTTTCGACTTGCCGACGAATCGTGTCAGGCGCTGGGTGCCGCCGATACCGGCGCAGACACCCAGATTGATCTCGGGCTGACCGAATTTGGCGTTTTCCGCGCAGATGATGAAATCGCAGACCATTGCCAGTTCACAGCCGCCGCCCAGGGCATAGCCGCTGACAGCCGCGATGACCGGCTTGCGGACGCGGGTGATCTTTTCGATCTGCGCGCCGAACAGGTCCTGTTCATAGACCTCGACGAAGGATTTTTGCGACATTTCCTTGATGTCGGCACCTGCGGCGAAAGCTTTTTCGCTGCCGGTCAGGACAATACAACGGACCTTGTCGTTTCGGTCGGCCTCGGCCAAGGCCGAAGACAGCTCGTCCAGAAGCGTGGCGTTCAGCGCGTTCAGCGCTTCGGGACGGTTCAGCCGGATCAGGGCGACCTCGTCCTCGATCTCCACGATGATGGTTTCAAAAGCCATGGGCTTGGACCTCGTTGCCAATTTGAATTCGCCCAGTCCTATCAGCTTGTATGCAAGAAATCCAAGCGTTCAGCGCTGACAGCTTGGGCAATAGAAACTTGACCGCCCCGATTGCACGATTCGCGTGATTGTGCCGTCACATCCATCACGCAGACAAGGCTGTCCCGCGCGGTCATAGACACGGAAACTGTGCTGGAAATAGCCCAATTCGCCACTGGCCTGACGGTGGTCGCGCAGGGACGACCCGCCCGCAGCGATGGCATCGGTCAGCACGTCGCGGATATGGCCGACCAGAACCGCCAGCCGCGTAATGTCGATGCTGCCTGACAGGACACGCGGATCTATGCCTGCCCGCCACAGAGATTCGCTGACATAGATGTTACCAAGACCCGCGACGATCTTCTGGTCCAGCAGTGCCTGTTTGACCGGCAGGCGGCGCCCCGCCAGACGGCTGGCCAGATAGTCGGGGGTAAAGATGTCATCAAAGGGTTCCGGTCCCAGATGGTCCAGTAGCGGATGTGATTCCCCTTCGCGGATCAGATCGACCATGCCGAAACGGCGGGCATCGTTGAAGGTGATGGTGGTGCCCGCATCCGTGGTCAGCACAACATGGTCATGCCGCGCAATTACGCCCGGATCGCGGTGAAACCCTGCAAGGCCTGCGCCCTCGACCAGCATCCGGCCCGACATGCCCAGATGCCACAGCACGCTGCCGCCACGGTCCAGATCGGCCAGCAGATATTTCGACCGCCGCCGCAGCGACGTCACGACCGCACCGGTCATCACCTGCACCAGATCGGGCGGCATGGGCCAACGCAGATCAGGGCGGCGGACCTCGGCGCGGGCGATGCGCGCACCCTCCAGATGGGGCAGCAAACCACGGCGGACAGTCTCTACTTCTGGCAATTCGGGCAACGGGGTTCCTTTCGTCGCATTGCACCTGTGGCGCATCACGGTCATTGTGCCAGCGGCTGGCCGGACTTATCTGGCAATGGAACGGGTAAACGGCAAGCGCGATGACGGATTCAAAAACAACACATTTCGGTTTCAAGACAGTAGACGAAAACGCCAAGGCCGGCATGGTCCATGAGGTGTTTTCCAGCGTCGCGTCACGTTATGACGTGATGAACGATTTGATGAGCGTGGGCATCCACCGCGTCTGGAAGACGTCGATGATGGATTGGCTGGCCCCGCGCAATGGCCAGCATCTGCTGGACGTTGCTGGCGGGACCGGCGACGTGGCCTTCCGCTTTCTGGATCGTGCGCCTGATGCACGGGTGACGGTTTGCGATATGACCGAATCCATGCTGGTGGAAGGCCGCAAGCGCGCCGATGCCGTGGATAAGGCCGACCGCCTGTCATGGGTGACGGGTGATGCGATGGCGCTGCCTTTCGCGGATGCGACCTTTGACCGCTATACAATCAGCTTCGGCATCCGCAACGTGACCCGCATCCCCGATGCGCTGGCCGAGGCGCGACGTGTCCTGAAACCCGGTGGCCGTCTGCTGGTGCTGGAATTCAGCCAGATTCCCGTGCCCGCGATGCAATGGGCCTATGACCGCTACAGCTTCAACGTCATTCCGGCGATGGGCAAGGCGGTGACGGGGGATCGCGACAGCTATCAGTATCTGGTCGAATCGATCCGCCGCTTCCCCGATCAGGAAACCTTTGCCCAGATGATCCGCGATGCGGGTTTCGGACGGGTCCAATACCGCAATCTGTCGATGGGCATTGCCGCCCTGCATTCCGGCTGGAAGTTGTAATCATATGCGCGGCCCCCATAATATCCTGCGCCTGATCCGCACCGGTGCCACCTTCGAACGCACCGGCGCGATGGAGGCTGTGCTGGACGCGGTCGAGGCACCTGTCCGTGTGCGTGTCGCGGCACGGGTCTTGGGGTGGCCGTTCCGCTGGCTGGGCTATAAGGGCGATCCGACCCTGCCGCCGATCACGCGTGCCATTACGGCATTGGGGCCTGCCTATATCAAATTCGGTCAGATCATGTCGACGCGCGCCGATGTGGTCGGCCCCGAACTGGCCGGCCAGCTGCGGATGTTGCAGGACCGGCTGCCGCCATTCCCGACTGATATTGCCAAACAGGTCATTGCCAGCGAATTGCGCCATCCCGTCGATGAAATCTTTTCCGAATTTTCCGAACCGGTGGCTGCCGCCTCGATCGCGCAGGTCCACCGCGCAAAGCTGCGCCATTCGGGGCAAGAGGTTGCCGTCAAGGTCGTGCGTCCCGGAATCGGTGCGGCCTTCCGGCGCGATATCGACGCTTTCCACTTTGGCGCCCGCTTTATCGAGATGCTGTCGCCCGGCACCCGCCGCTTGCGTCCCCGCGATGTGGTCAACCATTTCGAAAAGACCGTCATCGGGGAACAGGACCTGCGGCTGGAAGCGGCTGCCGCATCCGAATTCGGTGAAAACACTGCCACCGATACCGGTTTCCAGATTCCCTTGCCGCATTGGGCCTTTTCATCGCGCAGCGTTCTGACCGCCGATTGGGCCGAAGGCCTGCCGATGGGCGACCGTGACGCATTGATCGCCGCCGGACATGACACGACGGCGCTGGCCCGCAAGGTGATGCAGCTGTTCTTGTCCCATGCCCTGCGTGACGGTTTTTTCCATGCTGATATGCATCATGGCAATCTGAAGGTGGCGGCAAACGGCGATGTCATCGCCTATGATTTCGGCATCATGGGGGAAATCGACGAATACACCCGCCGCATCTATGCCGAGATTCTTTACGGCTTTATCCAGCGCGATTACCGCCGTGTCGCCCGCGTCCACTTCGAGGCGGGCTATGTCCCGCGCGACCGCGACGAGGCTGCCTTTGCCCGCGCATTGCGTGCCGTGGGCGAACCGATCTTTGGTGCCGATGCCAGCCGCATCAGCATGGCCAACCTGCTGTCCTATCTGTTCGAGGTGACCGAGCGTTTCGGCATGCCAACCCGCACCGAACTGATCCTGTTGCAACGCACCATGGTCGTCGTCGAAGGCGTGGCCCGTTCGCTGGACCCGCAGCTGAACATCTGGGATGCCGCCAAGCCGGTTGTCTCGGATTATATCAAAGGCAGCATCGGTCCCAAGGCCGCGCTTCAGGATCTGACAACGGTGGTGCAAACCCTCGGCCGCTATGGCCCGTTGATGCCCCGCATTGTCGAACAGGCTCTGTGGGAACGCGCACACCCCGAAGAGGCGCGTCTGACCGTGGTCCAGCCCAAACCCTCGGTTCCGCTGTGGCTGGTGGCTGTGCTGGCCTTGGCTGCTGGGGCAGGTATCGGATTGGGGCTGGGCTGATCTAACCCTGCTTGGACATCCGCCGATAGACGAATTCCGTGGTTTCGGCAGATGCATCTGCCTCGGCGCGTGCCACGATCTGCGCATGTAGTGGTGATTTGGAACAGACCGGATCGGTTGCCCGCGCGTCCCCTGCCAAGGCCATTGCCTGACAACGGCAGCCACCGAAGTCCACGTTCTTCCGGTCACAGCTGACGCAGGGTTCGGGCATCCATTCTGTGCCCCGAAAGGCATTAAAGCTGTCGGATAGATGCCAGATATCGGACAGGTTGTGGTCCTGAACGTTTTCAAACTCCATCCATTTGATCGACTGCGCGGCGTGGCAGGGCAGCACGGTGCCATCCGGCCCGACATTCAGCCCAAGCGCGCCCCAGCCCCCCATGCAGGCTTTGGGATAGACCGCATGGTGGTCAGCGGGGACATAGTCGATGACCATTTTCCCGCGCAGGCGGATGCGGGCTTCGTTGACGATCTGTCGTGTCATGGCGGCCTGTTCGCGCGTCGGCATCAGCGCCTTGCGGTTCAGATCGGCCCATCCGTGGAACTGGACAGTCGCCACCTCGATCCGGCGGGCACCAAGACGTTCCGCCAGTTCCAGCATGTCGGGCAGGCGGTCCATGTTCTGGCGATGGACGACGGCATTGATGGTCAGCGGAAAGCCGATTTCCGTGACCCAATCGGCGAAACCCATCTTCTTGTCCCACGACCCCGGATGGCCGCTGATACGGTCGGCCATGTCGGGACGAATGCCTTGCAATGACAGCTGGACATGATCGACCCCCGCCGCGTCCAGTTCCAGCAGTCGGTCGCGGGTGATGCCGATGCCCGATGTGATCAGGTTCACATAAAGCCCCGCATCCCGCGCATGTGCCACGATCTGCGCCAGATCGCGCCGTGCACCGGGTTCGCCGCCGGAAATATGAACCTGCAACACCCCCAGATCAGCCGCCTGACGGAACACGCGCCCCCAATCATCGGCGCTGATTTCGGATTTTGCGCGAATCAGATCAACGGGGTTCGAGCAATAGGGGCAGGCAAGCGGACAGCGGTGGGTGATTTCAGCCAGCATCGCCATGGGCAGTCCCGCCGTTACGGGGTTGCCGTCGATGTCCTGTGGCTGTCGGGGAAGATCTTTCATGCAGCCTCTCGTATAAATACCATGCGGCGTTCGATCAGTCCGATCAGGAAATCACGCACGTCGCCTGCGATTTCCTCGACCGGCGCGTCATAGCGTGCGGCCAGATTACGGGTGATCTGGTCCAGGCTGCGCGCACCGTCCAATTCACCAAGGATCGCGTCGCCGATCTGGTCCAGTTGCATGGCGCGTTCGGGGGCCTGCAAAACGCGGATGCCGCGCAGGCGGTCGTCCTGCAGGCGCACGCCGCGCGGCAGATAGGGGATGTCCTGCGCCGTGATCAGGGGCGTCATGCCAGCATCCCTTCGCCGGGCTTCCATGCGCCCAAGGGAATGTTGCCCATGACATAGCCGTTCCACAGCGCATCCAGCTGCGCCCACAGAACATCGGTCTTGAAAGTCAGGGCCGCCGCTGCCGCATCCTGCTTTTCGCGGGTATTGGCATGGGTCAGAACGTAATCCAGCCCAAAGGCGACATCGTCCGGTGCCTCGTCCAGGCGTTTGCGGAAATAGGACAGGCTGCTGTCATCGGCGAAATCGTAATGCGCCAGCAGGCCTTCGATGCGCTGGGCATGGATTTTCGGCGCAAACAGTTCCGTCAGGCTGGAGGCGACGGCATCCAGCAGCGGCATGTCGCGGACAAAGCGGACATAGGCATCCACAGCAAAACGGGTGGCGGGCATGATGCCGACACCGCTGGCCACATAATCGGGGTCCAGACCAACGCCTTGGGCCAGTGCCAGCCAGCGCCGGATGCCACCGCCCTCGGACACCTCGCCATCATGATCGACGATGCGTTTGCGCCATGCGCGGCGCAGGTCGGGGTCCTCGACGCGGGACATAAAGGCGGCGTCCTTCATCGGGATGCGCGACTGGTACATCCAGCGGTTGATCACCCATGCCCGAACCTCGTCAGGGGTGCAGTCGCCGCCGTGCAGGCGCGTATGGAAGGGATGGCGGTCGTGGTATCTTTCGGCACCGATGGCGCGCAGCCGAGCCTCGAAGTCTTCGCGCGATTGCGGTTGGTCCTGAATGTTGTTCACAGCGTAATTTCCATTCCGTCGCGCCCCACTTGCCAGCCCTGCGCGGCAGCCTGTGCGGTCTGCGCACTGTCAGGATCGGTGAGCGGGTTCGAATTGTTAATATGCACAAAGAGCCGCTGGCCGATGGTCAGCCCATCCAGCGCAGGCATCGTGTCGGTCACGGCCATATGGCCCATCCGGCGACCTGTTTTGACGCCCAGTCCCATGCGGATCATCTCGTCATCCTCCCACAGGGTGCCGTCGAACAGCAGGGCATCGGCGCCGTTGATACGGGCCTTCAGCCAGTCGGGCATATCGGCGCAGCCGGGGATATAGAACGCCCGCTTGGCCCCCGCCTTCAGTTCGATGCCCACGGTGGTTTCGCCCATCAATCCGGTCTGCACCTCGCCCTGTTCCTGATAAAGCGGCACTTTGCCCGGCACGGCAAACAGGGTCGCGGTCAGGCCGGGGGCCAGATCGATGGTCTGGTCCAACGCGACTGTCCGGCGCGGCACCAGATCGGCGCGCAAAGCCCCGATCATCGGGTTGGCTGCCAGCGCATCATGGATCGCCTGCGTGGCGAACAGGTCATAGGACTGGCTTTCGCGCAGCGTCAACAGCCCCGCCACATGGTCGATATCGCCGTTCGTCACCAGAACTGACCGCAGCGGCATATCGCGTGGTCCGGTCGGCCACAGCGCAGGGGTCGCCGCCAGCTGCACACGGATGTCGGGGGATGCATTCAGGATCGCCCAGTTCCGCCCGTTCGCACTGACCGCGACCGAGCTTTGCGTTAGCGAGGGTATGCGTCCTGCGCGGGCCGCGTTGCAATTGTCACAGCCGCAATTCCACTGGGGCAAGCCGCCACCGGCTGCCGCCCCCAAGATAATGATCCGCATTATGCCCCGCTTGATGAAAAAGGCCCCGTCCGAGGATATCGGACGGGGCCGTTACATTGCCTGTCCGGCAGTTCTTAGAACAGGACAGGTTCATCCTCGGCCGGTGCATACATGTTGATTTCCATGCCGCAGGCAATCTCGGTCAGGGTGGGTTTTTTCCAGGCCATTCAATGGTCTCCTTCGCTGCTTTTACGCCGGTAAAACACGGCGTGTCCGGTTGTACCTAAATGGCAGGCCGGATGAATCAACCCCGATGGCGTCCGCGCGGGACAGATCAGGTCCGGACATGCCGCGAAATGCAGAGCGATTGTACAAATATCATTTTGTCGTGAGCATTTCTTGAAGGCGTATGATCCGAACGCCCCGATACCGGTCAGGTTTCAGCGATGACATAAATTAATTGTGCACAGCCCGTTTTCACAAGGGAACCGATATCTGCGGTTGACGGTTCGCATATCAGGTGGCCCGATGCCGCAAGGGTCTGTGCGCCCTGACAGAAATGCCATTTTCATTTTGAAACGGTTTGAAAGCGCTTGCGAATGGATTTGCAAAAAGCAGTTGTCCCGAAACATAAAGGCCTGCGGAACGTCGCAGGTGCTGTAAATCGGGAAAATCGCAGCAAAGCCGGCAACCCCCCTTGTATGATTGTGGTCGGGCATGTGACCTCTGTCCCGACAGAATGAAGCGGGGAATGATAAGCGTTTGACAGCTTGTGCAAATCTGTCGAATGTTCGCGATAACAGGGCCGTTACCGGTCCGGAGTGTTCAGGGAGGAAGACTTGAAAACGACATTATTTACAACCGCCGCCATCATCGCATTGGGTGCTGGCATGGCGCAGGCCGAACTGGTGATCGAACCGGGCAGTGACGACCGCATCGATTGGGCCAGTCTTGACGAATTCAAAGCCGCCCATCCCGATCTGGAGGGTGAAAGCTTTGACATCCTTGGTCCGTGGCTGGGGGGCGATCAGGAACTCTTTGCCTCGGTCATCGAATATTTCAACGATGCGACGGGTGCGAAAGCAAATTATTCCGGCTCGGACAGCTTCGAACAGCAGATCGTCATCGACAGCGAGGCGGGTTCCCCGCCCGATATGGCCGTATTTCCGCAACCGGGACTGGCCGCCGATCTGGCCAAGCGCGGCTTCCTGCGTCCTTTGGGTGATGAAACCAGCCAGTGGCTGAAGGACAATTATGCTGCCGGTGACAGCTGGGCGGCCTTGGGTACCTATGCCGGTCAGGACGGGACCGAACAGCTGTTCGCCTTTCCCTATAAGGCCGATGTGAAATCGCTGGTCTGGTATGTCCCTGAAAACTTCGAGGATGCCGGATACGAGGTTCCCGAAACCTACGAGGATATGAAGACCCTGACCCAGCAGATCGCCGAGGAAGGCGAAACGCCGTGGTGCATCGGTCTGGGATCGGGCGGCGCGACCGGCTGGCCCGCGACCGATTGGGTCGAAGATCTGATGCTGCGGACGTCCTCGCCCGAGGATTACGACGCATGGACCAGCAATGAAATGCCGTTCAACGACCCCAAGGTCGTCGCGGCGGTTGATGAATTCGGCTGGTTCGCCAAAAACCCCGATTACGTCGCGGGTGGCGTGGGGGCCGTCAGCTCGACCGATTTCCGCGAAAGTCCGGCCGGTTTGTTTGCCAGCCCGCCTGCCTGTTACATGCACCGTCAGGCCAGCTTTATCCCGACCTTCTTCCCCGAAGGCACCATCGTGGGCGAGGATGCGGATTTCTTCTATATGCCCGCCCCTGCATCGGGTGATCTGGGCCAGCCGGTTCTGGGGGGCGGCACGATGTTTGCCGTCATGTCCGACAACCCTGCTGCCATGGCCTTTGTCGATTTCCTGAAGACCCCCGCCGCGCATGAGATCTGGATGGCGCAAAAGGGCTTCCTGACGCCCTATACCGGTGCCAATCCCGATGCTTACGGCGATGAAACGCTGAAGCGTATGGGCCAGATCCTGCTGGATGCGACAGTGTTCCGCTTTGACGGATCGGACCTGATGCCCGGTGCCATCGGTGCAGGTGCATTCTGGACCGGCATGATCGACTTTGTCGGTGGTTCCTCGGCACAAGAGGTGACGGACCGTATTCAGGACACATGGGCATCCTTGAACTGATGCACGACATGACAAACGGCGCGGCAGCCTGTTCTGCCGCGCTTTTCGCGATCCAAGGGGGGTAGGATATGGAACTGCTATGGCTGGCCGTCAGTACGATTGCCATCGGGGTGTTCGGTTGCGTGGCATGGTTCTGGGGGTCGAACTGGCTGCTGGACCGGATCTTTCCTGCGAAAGGTGAAAATGCCGGCATCAATATCCGGCGCGCCGGCATGGTCCGGCCATGGCTGTTTCTGGGCCCTGCAATCCTGTTTCTGGGCCTCTATCTGGTCTATCCCGTGTTCGAGAGCCTGTGGCGGTCGATGTTCAATTCGGACGGGTCGCGCTTTGTCGGGGCCGACAATTACGTCTGGCTGATGGGCGATGACAAATTCCGCGAATCCATGTTCAACAATATGCTGTGGCTGTTGGTTGTGCCTGCGCTTTCGACGTTGTTCGGCCTGGTGGCGGCGCAGCTGACCGACCGGATAAAATGGGGCAATATCGGCAAGTCGCTGATCTTCATGCCCATGGCGATCAGCTTTGTCGGTGCGGGCGTTATCTGGAAGTTCATCTATGAATACCGTTCGTCCGGTGAAACCCAGATCGGGTTGCTGAACTGGATCGTGACGAAATTCGGGATCGAGCCGCAGATCTGGCTGACCCTTCCCGGCTGGAACAATTTTTTCCTGATGATCGTGCTGGTCTGGATCCAGACCGGCTTTGCGATGGTCATCCTGTCCGCGGCCCTGCGCGGCATCCCCGAAGAAACCATCGAGGCGGCGGTTCTGGACGGTGCATCGCCCTTGCAGGTGTTTTTCAAGATCAAGGTGCCGCAAATCATGGGCACGCTGGCCGTGGTCTGGACCACCATCACCATCGTTGTGCTGAAGGTGTTCGACATTGTTTATGTCATGACCAACGGCCAATGGGGCACGCAGGTGCTGGCCAACCTGATGTATGACTGGATGTTCCGTGGCACCCCCGATTACGGGCGCGGATCTGCCATTGCGATTGTCCTGATGGTTCTGGTGACGCCGATCATGGTCTGGAACATCTATAACGCCCGCAAGGAGGTTCGCTGATGGAAGGCATGGCCGGACAGAAATCGTCCTTGGCGTGGGTGGTCAACATCTGTGCCTTCTTGCTGGTTCTGCTATGGACCATTCCGACATTCGGGCTGTTCGTGTCGTCGTTCCGTGACCGCGACCAGATTTCCACATCGGGCTGGTGGCAGTCGTTTTCGGGGTCGGTGCAAACCGGTTTCGTGCGGTCGGGCACCACCGATGACCAGATCCAGCGCGACGGCATGTATGTCATCGAAGGCAGCGCGCTGGAGGGGACGCAGGAACTGATGTCATGGGGCACCAATGCCCGCACCCCCGACGCCAATGAACCCGGCGACACGGTCGAGGTGGATGACGGTATCAACCTGACCGTGGCCGAGGACGGCAGCTATGTCATGACCTCGGCCCAGCCGTTCGACATGCGGCGCGGCGAACGGATTTTTACGACCACGACATCGCCGCCCAGCTTTACGACCGAAAACTATAGCCGCGTGATGAACGCGGGCGGGTTGGCGCGGGCCTTTATGAACACCATGACGGTGACAATTCCCGCGACTGTCATCCCGATCCTGATTGCGGCCTTTGCGGCCTATGCGCTGGCATGGATGCAGTTTCCGGGCCGTGCTGTGCTGACCGCCTGTGTGGTCGGCCTGCTGGTCGTGCCCTTGCAGGTGGCGCTGATCCCGCTGCTGCGGTTGCACAATGATCTGGGCATCGGCAAAGGCTATCTGGGGATCTGGCTGGCCCATACCGGTTTCGGCCTGCCATTGGCGGTCTATCTGTTGCGAAACTATATGATCGGCCTGCCGCGCGAGGTGATCGAAAGCGCACGCGTCGATGGTGCCACCGAATTCCAGATTTTCCGCCGCATTATCCTGCCACTGTCGTTCCCCGCTTTGGCCAGCTTTGCAATCTTCCAGTTCCTGTGGGTCTGGAATGATCTGCTGATCGCCACGGTGTTTCTGGGCAATACCAGCGAACAGCTGGTGATGACCGGTCTGCTGCGCGAACTGATGGGATCGCGAGGAGGTGAATGGGAGATATTGGCAACTTCGGCGTTCATCTCGATCGCGGTGCCGCTTGCGGTGTTCTTCGCGATGCAAAAATATTTGGTCCGCGGATTGCTGGCCGGATCTGTGAAAGGTGGATAACTTGACAGATATGACGACGGATTGGTGGAAGGGCGGGATCATCTATCAGATCTACCCGCGCAGCTTTCAGGATACGACCGGCGACGGTATCGGCGATTTGACCGGTATCGCCCAAAGGCTGCCCTATGTTGCGTCACTGGGGGTGGATGCGGTGTGGATTTCACCGTTCTTCACCTCTCCGATGCGCGATTTCGGGTATGACGTCAGCGATTATCGCGGCATCGACCCGATTTTCGGCAAGATGGATGATTTCGACTGGCTGATCGAACGGGCACATGAACTGGGCCTGAAGGTGATGATCGATCTGGTCATGTCGCATACCTCGGACCAGCACCCGTGGTTCAAGGAAAGCCGCGCCAGCCGCGACAACCCCAAGGCCGACTGGTATGTCTGGGCCGATCCCAAACCCGACGGCACGCCCCCCAACAACTGGCTGTCGATCTTTGGCGGCAGCGCGTGGCAATGGGATGCGCGGCGCGAACAATATTACCTGCACAACTTTCTGAATTCGCAGCCAGACCTGAACTTCCACAGCATGGAAGTGCAGGACGCGCTGCTGGATATGGTCAAATTCTGGCTGGAAAAGGGTGTGGACGGTTTCCGTCTGGACACGATCAACTTCTATTTCCACGATGCCCAGCTGCGCGACAACCCGCCCCTGGCCAAGGAATTGCGCCGCGCCGATACCGCGCCCGCCGTGAACCCCTATAACCACCAAAGCCACCGCTTCAGCAAATCACAGCCCGAAAATCTGGCGTTTCTGGAACGGCTGAATCAGGCGATTGTGCCTTATGGTGCATCCGTGGTCGGTGAAATCGGCGACAGCGAACGCGCGCTGGAACTGCTAGAGGAATATACCGGCGTGCCGGGGCGCGTGCAGATGTCCTATGTCTTCGACTTCCTGTCGGGCGACGATCTGCCCGCCAGTCGCGTGGTCGAGGTGTTTGAAGGGCTGTTGGAGACCGCGCCGAATGCCTGGCCCTGCTGGGCAATGTCGAACCATGACGTTGTGCGCCATATCAGCCGCTGGAACCTGTCCGATCAGGCGGCCAAGGCTTATGCCACGGTGCTGATGTGCCTGCGGGGTTCGGTCTGCCTGTATCAGGGCGAAGAACTTGGCCTGCCCGAGGCAGAGCTGAAGTTCCATGAATTACGCGACCCTTACGGCATCGAATTCTGGCCCGAATTCAAGGGCCGCGACGGATGCCGGACACCGATGGTCTGGGATATGGGCGTGAACGGCGGCTTTTCGACCAGCCAGCCGTGGTTGCCCGTCCCGCATCAGCATCTGCAACGCACGGTCGTCGGGCAGGAAGCCGACGCGCAATCCATGCTGCACCATTACCGCTGGGCCATCGGGCTTCGCAACAAACACAGCGCCCTGCGCCGCGGCACCATGACCGAAATCAAATCCGAAGGTCCGGTGCTGTCCTTCCGCCGTGCCGACGACATGCAGACCCTGCTGATCCGGGCCAACCTGTCGGAAGACGACGTCGCGGGTCTGGCCCCGTGGCAGGTCCAGATCATCGAGGGATAAGAGGGAGAGAGAACCGCAATGGCCGATCTTAAACTGACAAAGCTCGCCAAGTCCTATGGCGATGTGAATGTGCTAAGGGACATCAATCTCGACATTACGTCGGGCGAGTTCATCGTTTTTGTCGGCCCTTCGGGCTGCGGGAAATCGACCTTGCTGCGGATGATTGCGGGGCTGGAACAGATCACCGGTGGTGAACTGCAGATCGGGGGGCAGGTGATGAATGACATCCCCCCCAGCCAGCGCGGCATCGCAATGGTGTTCCAGTCCTATGCGCTTTATCCACATATGACGGTCCGCGACAACATGGCCTTCGCGCTGAAGATCGCGGGCCAGTCCAAGGATCAGATCAAGGAGGCAACCGACCGCGCGGGCAAGATGCTGCAGCTGACGCCCTATCTGGACCGTCTGCCCAAGGCGTTGTCGGGCGGGCAACGCCAGCGTGTGGCGATTGGCCGTGCGATCGTGCGCGACCCGCAAGTCTATCTGTTCGACGAACCGCTGTCGAACCTTGATGCCGCCCTGCGCGTCGCTACCCGGATCGAGATTGCCCAGCTAAAAGCATCCATGCCCGACCGCACCATGGTCTATGTCACCCATGACCAGACCGAGGCGATGACCCTTGCCGACCGGATCGTCGTGCTGGCCGGTGGCGGTATCGCGCAGGTTGGTGCGCCACTGGAACTGTATGAACGTCCGGTCAATGAATTTGTGGCCCAGTTCATCGGTAGTCCGGCGATGAACCTGTTGCCGGGCCGTGTGAAAACCATCGGCCCGATCACCACCGTCGCGCTTGAAGGGGGATTGCAGGCGCAAGTCGCCATTCCGACCCGCGAGGGCGATCAGGACATGCCGGTCAATGTCGGCGTCCGCCCCGAAGACATGCGCGAGGCGGGCGACAACGCCCTGTTCGAAGGCACCGTCGATCTGACCGAGGCTTTGGGTGAGGTGACCTTGCTGTATTTCGGCACCAATGCCGAAACCGTGCCGGTTATTGCCAAACTGCCGGGCATCCATCAGGGGCTAAAGGGAAAAACAGTGCGGCTGGCCGCCGCCCCGCATGCTTTGCACCTGTTCCACAAGGGGCAGTCGCTGCTGTATCGTGATGGCAACGACCTGCCGCCCTATGAACCGCGCAAAGCGCCATCGGGCAGCATGGGCAGTACACCTGCCGGCAATGATCACGATGTTATCGAAGACGGCCTGATCAAGCCGGAAGGTCCGGCGCGCTAGGAACCTCGACATGACATATGCTTCCCCGATGTTGCGCGGGGAAGCATGACACGACCCAAGGCTTTGGATCGGCAACTGTGCTGCATCTTGCAGCGTTGAACGGGCAGACATCCTGTTCCTTTTGCAGATTGCACCCCACGATATGCCCAAAGACAATATCATCGACCCCGAGGATGCCGCCGAGAATGCGGGCCTGATCTATGTGAATGACGACATGCAGGGCATCACGCGGGTGCGGGCCGGCAAGGGGTTCTCTTACCGCGACGAAAAGGGCCGGACGATCCGCGATAAGGCCGAACGCAAGCGTCTGAACGCACTGGCGATCCCGCCCGCCTATGACGATGTCTGGATCTGCCCCGATCCGCTTGGTCATATCCAGGCCACCGGCCGCGATGCCAAAGGGCGCAAACAATACCGCTATCACCCTGATTTCCGCGCGGTTCGCGACAGTGCAAAATACAACCGCGTGCTGGATTTTGCCAAAGCATTGCCCCGCATCCGCGCGCAGGTGGATGAGGATATGTCGCGACGCGGAATGCCTGCCGAAAAGGTACTGGGGACCATCGTCTATCTGCTGGAACACACGATGATCCGTGTCGGCAATGCGACCTATGCGCGGGACAATAAATCCCACGGGCTGACCACGCTGCGTGAACGGCACGTCAGTCTGGAAGGCAGCAATGTCCGTTTCAAATTCCGTGGGAAAAGCGGAAAGGAATGGGATCTGGGGCTGCGCGACCAGCGTGTTGCGCGGATCTTGCGGGCAGTGCAGGACATCCCCGGCCAGCATCTGTTCCAATATCTGGATGACGACGGCAACCGGCATCAGGTCACCTCGTCCGAGGTGAACGCCTATCTGCGCGATGTTTCCGGACAGCAGATCACCGCCAAGGATTTCCGGACATGGGCGGGAACCGTGCTGGCTGCCTTGGCGCTGTCCGAATATACCAAAGCCGACAGCGAAGCGGCCGCCAGACGCAATGTGCGTGATGCCATTGAAACCGTTGCCGCACAGCTGGGCAATACGCCGACCATCTGTCGCAAATGCTATGTCCATCCGCAGGTGATCGACGCCTATCTGGCAGATGAGCTGAGGCTGGAGCTGCGCGACCGCATTGACGAAAAGCTGGACAATGCCACCTTGCGTCCCGAAGAAAAGCAGGTGCTGCGTTTTTTGAAGCGACGCTTGCAGCACTAAGGCCTTCTGTACGCAGCCGTGATTGCAGGCGTTGTGACACCGCCTGTGATCCGCTAGACATGCGCCATCACTGCAAGCGAAGGTTGTCCCATGTCCCACAGCGTCTTTATCGATGGCGAAGCCGGAACCACCGGTCTTCAAATCCGCGACCGTCTGCTGGGGCGCGATGACATCCGACTGATCCAGATCGACCCCGCGCGCCGCAAGGATGCCGCCGCAAGGGCCGAGGCATTTCAGGCCGCCGATGTGGCCATCCTGTGCCTGCCCGATGATGCCGCGATCGAGGCCGTGCAACTGACCCGTGATATGGATGTGCGGTTGATCGACGCCTCGACGGCGCATCGGGTCAATCCCGATTGGGTGTTCGGCTATCCCGAACTGGTCGCCGGAATGCGCGAACGGATCGCGGGCGCACGCTATATCAGCAATCCTGGATGCTATTCGACCGGCTCGATCGCGATGATCGCGCCTTTGGTCGCGGCCGGTCTAATCGACGAAAACGAGGCGCTGACCATCAATGCTGTCAGTGGCTATACCGGAGGCGGCAAGGCGCTGATTGCGGAATACGACGGCGGCACCGCGCCCGCACATTTCGTTTATGGCCTGACGCAAAAACACAAGCATGTGCCCGAAATCATGACGCATGGCGGGCTGCTGGTGCAGCCTATCTTCTCGCCCTCGGTCGGGAATTTCGCACAAGGGATGGCGGTGCAGCTGCCGTTGCATCTGGATGAAAAGCGCAGCATCGCGGGCCTGCATCAGGCGCTGGCCGATCATTACGCCGGTCAGGATTTCGTACAGGTCGTGCCCGCTGACCGGATCGGCGCGCGCCTTGATCCGACAGCCATGAACGGTTCGAACGTCATGCAGATCAGCGTTCATGGTGACGAAGATGCGGGCTGTGCCAATGTGATTGCCGTTCTGGACAATCTGGGCAAAGGCGCATCGGGCGCTGCGGTCCAGAACCTGAACATCATGCTGGGACTGCCGGAAAACGCGGGCCTGTAAGGGCGTCGATTACCCTTTGACAGCGCGAAAATTACGCCATTAACGTTTCCACGTTTAACAAGTGCAGGATGCCCCGAAATCATTTCAGGGCGTCCACGCCGCGTAGGAGTGTATTGTGGCAAAATTCGTTGTAGATTCAGCGTTCGACCAAACTCTGGTCGATCTGAGTGTTATAAGCCGGTATTTTTATGATGTGTCATACCTTGATGATATCGCCTTCGATTATCAGGGAACGCAGATCGAAGACGTCTTTCTGATCGAAATATATGACGGTTTTTATAGCTCGACTGTCATTCTGGGCGGGTCGGATTTCCACCTGACATCGGATGGCGTGACGGTTGATGGCAATCTGCAGATGATCGATGTTGCCACTCAGGGGGCATACGGGGACGTCCAGAAATGGAAGCTGTCCAGCATTGATGTGCCCCTGCGCAGTTTTATCATGGCAACCGAAACATATGGTCAGTCTGATGACCGGCAGGTGTTCGAACGTATTTTCCGTGGCAACGATCTGTTCCAGCTAAGCAGTGGCAATGACCATGCCATTGGGATGAACGGCAACGATACCCTGAACGGTTATATGGGCAATGACACGCTGGAAGGCGGACGCGGCGCCGACCGCCTTTATGGCAATGCGGGAAATGATGTACTGGTTCTGGATGTTGGCGATGATGTCCTGAACGGTGGTGCCGGACGCGACTGGTTGCGTGTGGAAGGCAACAAGGCCGTGCAGATCGATCTGTCGGATTCGGGGGTGCAGAACACGCGCCTTGGCATGGACCAGATCATCGGGATCGAGAATATGACAGGTGCTGCGGGCAGTGATACCCTGACCGGCAATAGCGCGGTCAACAGCATCTTTGGAAACAACGGTCATGACCGCATTTTCGGGCGCGGTCAGTCGGATCTGCTGGACGGTGGAAACGGCAATGACCGGATCGAGGGGAACCTTGGCAATGACACCCTGTTCGGCGGAAATGGTGCTGACACCTTGCTGGGCGGTGTTGGCAATGACAGCCTGTATCTGGATCGCGGGAATGATCTGATCAACGGTGGCAGTGGTGAGGACCGGCTTGTTGTCACCGACAGCACCGATGTCCGGATCGATCTGGGCCTGTCGCGCGCCCAGAATACGCTTCAGGGCATGGATACCATCCGCAACATAGAAAACATCCGTTCAGGGGGCGGCGATGACCGCCTGTCGGGCAATAATGTCGCCAACCTGATCGACGGAGGGGCTGGCCATGATGTGATCTTCGGTCGTCAGGGGGATGACCGGCTTGAAGGCAAGGCAGGTCAGGACCAGCTGAACGGCGGGTTCGGCAATGACACCTTGATCGGCGGGACCGGTAAGGACGTGCTTCAGGGCGGGGCAGGGGCGGACGTTTTTGTTTTTGCCAATCTGGATCATACAGGTCGCAATTACCAATCCGCCGACCAGATTATCGATTTCCGTTCGGGAACGGATCTGATCAACCTGCGCGGAATTGATGCCGATCATAACAGCAATGGCAATGACGCCTTTGTTTTCACCGAAGGTGGCCAGTTCCAGACCGCCGAGGCGGGGCAGATCATTATCCGCCAGTTTGCCAATGCCCGCGATGGGCAGGGCGAAACCCGTGTGCTGATGGATGTGGATGGCGATGGCCAGATGGACGGAATTATCCGTCTGGCGGGCATGCATGACTTGGGTGCCAGCGACTTCTATCTGTAAGGCACAAGGGGAAGCCGACCGGACGATATATCCGGTCGGCTTTTTCACGGGTGGTTATTCGGCCGCCTCGGCATATGCCTCAAGCGGGGGGCAGGTGCAGATCAGGTTGCGGTCGCCATGGGCATTGTCGACGCGACCGACGGGCGGCCAGTATTTATCCACGCGGAACGCACCCGGCGGGAAGCAGCCCTGTTCGCGGCTGTAGGGGCGGTCCCAGTCACGGACCAGATCCTCGACCGTATGGGGGGCGTGACGCAGGGGGCTGTCTTCGGCACTGATGCGACCTTCGGCGACATCGGTGATTTCCGCGCGGATCGCCAGCAGGGCGGTGACAAAGCGGTCGATCTCCGCCTTGGTTTCCGATTCCGTAGGCTCGACCATCAGGGTGCCCGATACGGGCCAGCTCATCGTGGGGGCGTGAAAGCCGTTATCGACCAGACGCTTGGCAATGTCATCGACCGTGACGCCATGTTCAGCAAAGGGGCGGGTGTCGATGATGCATTCATGCGCCACGCGCCCACGGTTGCCCATGAACAGGATCGGATAGGCACCCGACAGACGCGCCGCGATATAATTGGCGTTCAGGATCGCCACACGGGTCGCCTGCGTCAGACCCTCACCGCCCATCATCAGACAATAGGCCCAGCTGATTAGCAGAATCGAGGCGCTACCATAAGGTGCCGCACTAACCGCACCGCTGTCGTCGTCCTGCGGATCGCCGGGCAGGAAGGGGGCCAGATGCGCGCGCACGCCGATGGGACCCATGCCGGGGCCACCGCCGCCATGTGGGATGGCAAAGGTCTTGTGCAGGTTCAGGTGGCTGACATCGCCGCCGATCTCGCCCGGTTTCACCAGACCGACCAGCGCGTTCATATTCGCCCCGTCGATATAGACCTGACCACCATGTTCATGGGTGATGTCGCAGACCTGACGGACGGTATCTTCGAACACACCATGGGTGCTGGGATAGGTGATCATCACAGCGGCCAGACGGTCACCCGCCTTGGCGGCCTTATCGGCGAAATCCTCGACGTCGATATCGCCGTTGGGGGCCGATTTCACCACCACGACCTGCATGCCACACATCTGCGCGGTGGCGGGGTTGGTGCCATGGGCGCTAACGGGGATCAGGCAGATGTCGCGCTGATCGTCGCCGCGCGAACGGTGATAGGCCTGAATGGTCAGCAGCCCCGCATATTCTCCCTGCGCGCCGCTGTTGGGCTGCATGGAAAACGCGTCATAGCCGGTGATGCGGCACAGTTTTTCAACCAGATCGGTGATCGCCTCGTGGTATCCGGCGGCCTGATCGGTCGGGGCAAAGGGATGCAGCGTGCCGAATTCGGGCCAAGTGATTGGCATCATCTCGGCGGCGGCGTTCAGCTTCATGGTGCAGCTGCCAAGCGGGATCATCGCCCGATCCAGCGCCAGATCGCGGTCCGAGAGGCGGCGCATATAGCGCATCATCTCGGATTCGGCGCGATTCATGTGAAACACCGGATGGGTCAGATAATCGCTGTCGCGCAGTAGATCATCGGGGATGGCAGGCGCGGCGGCGGGCGTCGCCGGATCAGTGATGCCGAAGGCGTCCAGCAGTTTGGTGATGACGGATGCGTCCGTCGTCTCATCGACGCTGATGCCGACGCGGTCACGGCCAACCTTGCGCAGGTTGATGCCGCGATGGCGTGCGGCGGCCATGATGCCTTGCTGGCCAACGCCGACGCGCACCGTGACGGTGTCAAAGAAAGCATCGGGGGCGACATCGGCACCGGCGTCACGCAGGGCATTGGCGATGGTCACGGCATGCAGGTGGACGCGCTGTGCGATGGCGCGCAGACCGACCGGCCCGTGGAAGACCGCATAGAAGGATGCCATCACGGCCAGCAGGGCCTGCGCGGTGCAGACGTTGCTGGTGGCCTTTTCGCGGCGGATATGCTGTTCGCGGGTCTGCAGCGACAGGCGGTATGCCTGATTGCCGGATGCATCGATGCTGACGCCGACAATGCGGCCCGGCATGGCGCGCTTCAGCGCATCGCGGCAGGACATGAAGGCCGCGTGGGGACCGCCATAGCCCATGGGCACGCCGAAACGCTGCGCGGAACCCACGGCGATGTCGGCACCCATCGCGCCCGGTTCCTTCAGCACGCAAAGCGCCAACAGGTCGGTCGCCACAATCGCCAATGCGCCGGTGCCGTGCAGGGCATCAATATCGGCACTCAGGTCGCGGACATGGCCATAGGTGCCCGGATACTGGAAGATCGCGCCAAAGACGGCGGTGGGGTCCATGTCTTCGGGCGCGCCCTGAATGACCTGAATGCCCAAAGGAGCCGCGCGGGTTTCGATGACGGAAATCGACTGCGGATGCAGGTTGCGGTCAACAAAGAAGCCTTGCGCCTTGGATTTCGACTGACGGCGGGTCATGGCCATCGCTTCGGCGGCGGCGGTGGCTTCGTCCAGCAGGGACGCGTTCGCCACCGGCAGGCCGGTCAGATCGGCCACCATGGTCTGGAAGTTCAGCAAAGCCTCAAGCCGACCTTGGGCGATTTCGGGCTGATACGGGGTATAGGCGGTATACCACGCCGGATTCTCAAGGATGTTGCGCTGGATCGCGGGGGGCGTGACGGTGCCGTAATAGCCTTGGCCGATCAGGCTGGTCATCACGCGGTTCTTTGCGCCGACTTCTTTCATGCGGGCCAGCAGGCCGGCCTCGGACAGGGCGGGCCAGTCCAGAACGTCGTTCTGACGGATGGCCTTGGGGACAGTCTGGTCGATCAGCGCATCAAGGCTGTCGGCACCGACGGCCTTCAGCATCTCGGTCATTTCGACGGGCGAAGGGCCGATGTGACGCCGGTTGGCGAAATCGTCGGGGTTGTAATTGCTTGGGGTCCAGCGGGTCATCTGCGTCACGCTCCAGATAAGGGGGGTGCGGGGGCCGGACGCCCCCGCCCAAAGGATCAGTCGACCAGCGCCTTATAGGCTGCTTCGTCCATAAAGCCGTCCATCACGCCCGCATCGGTGGGCTTGATGCGGAAGAACCATGCCGTCATCGGGTCGGCATTCACATCACCGGGGGTGTCGGCCAATGCGGTGTTCACAGCCGTGATGGTGCCTGCAACGGGGGCGGTGATGTCGGATGCGGCCTTGACCGATTCGATCACCACAATTTCGTCACCGGCGGCGACTTCGGCACCTTCTTCGGGCAGTTCGACAAACACCACATCGCCCAGCTGTTCGCTGGCGTGTTTGGTGATGCCGACGACAATTTCATCGCCTTCGGCGCGCAGCCATTCGTGGTCTTCGGTATATTTCAGCATTTCTGCGGTTCCTCAGCGTTTGTAAGAGGGCGTGACAAAGGGCAGTGCAGTGATGGTGACCGGAATGCGCTTGCCGCGCAACTCGGCCCAGATCGTCGTGCCTTCGGGAAGGCTGGCGTCGATGATGGCCATGGCGACGGGGCCGCCGACGGATGGGCCAAAGCCCCCCGACCGGACGGTGCCAAGGGGCGTATCGCCGGTTTGTCCGCCAAACAATGTGACCCCTTCACGGATGGGTGCGCGGCCTTCGGGACGCAGCCCGCGGCGCGTGGTGGTGGCACCGGCGGCCAGTTCGGTCAGCACCGTATCGGCACCGGCAAAACCGCCCGCCCGCGCGCCGTCCGTGCGGCGGGCTTTGGGGATGGACCAGCCAAGGGCGGCTTGGGCGGGGGAGACGTCGGGGTCCATGTCATGACCGTAAAGCGGCATCCCGGCCTCCAGCCGCAGGCTGTCGCGGGCACCAAGACCGATGGGGGCGACCTCGGGCTGGTCCAGTAGGGCGCGGGCAAAGCGGTCCAGTGCGGTGTCGGGAACCGAGATTTCAAATCCGTCTTCGCCGGTATAGCCGGAACGCGAAATCCACAGGTCATGGCTCTGCCAGTCAAAGCCAAGGCTGTCCATGAACCGCATGTCGGCGGTGCCTGCGATCAGCCGTGCCAGAACGACATGCGCTTTGGGGCCCTGCAGCGCGATCAGGCCGCGATCGGTCACGGGCTCGACGCTGACACCGGCCAGCGTTTGCAGATGGGCGATGTCCTGATCGACGCAGGCGGCATTGACAACCAACAGGAAGTGGTCGCCGCGATTGGCAAACATCAGATCGTCCAGAATGCCGCCCCGTTCATTGGTGAACAGGCCATAGCGTTGCCGCCCTTCCGGCAGGTCCAGCACATTGGCGGGGATCAGGGTTTCCAGCGCCAGTGCTGCGGTCTGGATATCGCCGTCCAGCGGGCGGATGATCACCTGTCCCATATGGCTGACGTCGAACAGACCTGCCTTTTCACGGGTATGCAGATGTTCGTTCATGACGCCCATCGGAAACTGGACGGGCATGTCCCATCCCGCAAAGGGAACCATCTTGGCACCAAGTTCGACATGAAGGTCGTAAAGACCGGTCCGGCGGGTCGTGTCGGCCATATGGCCTCCTGCGGTTTCTGCCGAAAGGTCGGCATCGGTTGAACGGGCAAAATGCCCGCGCTTCGATGCCCCCTCTGTCCCTGCCCGCAATGGGCGCCTGAGATCGTTATCCCTTCGGCGGGCCTTTCGGCCACTCTCCAGAGTTTTTGGGGAAGACGGTCCTTTTGCCTGAGAGTTCGCCGGGGCGGCTGCTCCTTCGGCCCCGGGTTTCCACCGGTTTCTCCCGAATTCCTGATGTCCTGCTACTGTCAGCTTTGGCGCAAAGCAAGTCCTTTGTCGCGGGGCGTCGTCCGGTTGACACAAGGGCGGGGCTGACCCATCGTCCGGCCAGACAATGCAGCCCAAGGTCCATGATGCCGCCCAAGTTTTTCCAGATCGGCTTTAACAAATGCGGCACGACCTTTATCGCCAAGCTGTTCGATTTGAACGGAATTCCTGCGGTTCACTGGGCCGAAGGGGCATTGGCCGATGACATTGCCTATTCCCGTCTTGCCGGTCGCGCGCCCTTGCAGCCATGGGCGGAAAATACCGTTGCCTTCACCGATATGGAATCTGTCCGTTTCCTGAATATGCCTATTATCGAGGCATTCAAGGAGTATGCTTTTCTGGATGCCAGCTTTCCGGATGCGGTGTTCCTGCTGAACACCCGCAATGTCGATGACTGGGTGGCTAGCCGCTATATGCATTGGGGGGGCAGCTATGCCCGCAGCTATGCTGCCAATCTGGGGGTGCCGCTGGCGGATCTGGCCGATATCTGGACCCGCGAATGGCACGCGCATATCGCCGGTTGCCGTGCGCATTTCGCAGGACGGTCCCGCTTTCTGGAGATTGATATCGATACTGCGGCCCCGGATGATTACCGCGATGCCTTGGCACCATGGTTCGATCTACCGATCTGCCCCAAGATCCCCGGTGCAGGGGTGCGCAAGGCGCGCAAGGCCTATCCGGCGCGGCTGCAACAGATGCTGGATGCACCTGCCGCAGGCAATGGTATCCGCCCCGAACGCCGCGCCAGACTGGTCCGGCGACTGGCGGCATTTGCAGCCCCCGCGCGATTGTCGGGTCAGGGCCTGAGGAGACCGCCGACGACGCAGGCGCTGCGCGTCGATCTGGCGGCGGGGCAGGTGCGCGATGCCGAAGGCAGGCCGATGCCGTTCGAACGCGGCCCCGATGGCAAATTCTATCTGGAGGCGCAGCGATTCGGCCTTCTGCGGACCGCCACCACCCTGAATGATATGGCGCAGGTCGCGCATGAGGGGGTCTATTGGCTGGATATGCAGCCTGCCGCCGTGACAACGCAATCCCCTGTCATTGCCGGTTTGCGTCATCACGGGGCGCAGGATGTCTTTCTGTGGCCCGCGCCTTGGCTGCACCGCATCGGCAATGACGGCTTTCCCGGCGCGCCGAAAGGTCATGACCCTGCCTTTGACGAACGACCTGATCTGGCCGTGTGGCGGGGCGGAATTTCAGGCCATGCTTCGGGCGATGACACAAAGGCCGAGGATGCAATCGCCACCCTGCTGGCCCGCCCCCATGATTCAGCCAAGGCCCTGCAAGCCGCCGCTGTGATCCGGCACAGCAACAGCTGGCAGTTTGTCCGGCAGCATGCGGGCAAGGCGGGAACGGATATCGGCTTTACGGGTGATGACCGCACCCGTCGCGCCATTGCACGGGCAGGGCTTTCCACCGATTGGCACAGCGATATGCCCCTTGGCCGCTATGCAATATCTTTGGCCCGCAGTGACGGAGATGCCGATTTCCTGCCGCTTGCAGACAGTCACGCCGTGGTCCTGAAAGAGGAGGAGGGCAGCGAGAGCTTTGCCTCGGGGGTGTTCAAGCCGTGGCGGCATTACATTCCGCTGGCCTTGGGCGGGGCCGATCTGGACGAACGGCTGGATTGGGCACGCGCCAACCCTGACGAATGTCGCCAGATATCAGCGCGGGCGCGGCGTATCTGCGCCGGACTGGCCGACCCGCAAGGACGCCGCCAGCATCTGGCGCAAGTGCTGGCCGCCTATCGCACGGCGACGGGGCAGGATTAGACGCGCGGAAAGACAAAGACCCGATCACGCCGCAGCATCAGCCACATTGGCGTTCCTGCGGGGGGCAGGAAGACACCCGGAACCGTGGCGTTCAGGGTGATATTGCCCTGATCCGTGGCGAATTCGACCAGCGATTCGCGCCCCAGATAGCGCGCACGTGTCACCTTGGCCCGTGCCGCAGTGCCGTTTTCGACGGTGGGGGCAGGGCCTTGGCCTGCGCGATCGAAGTCCAGTTTCAGATGCTGGGGGCGGATGACGATATCGACCTGCGCGCCCTCGGGCATGCCGGGGGTCAGGAACTGACCGAAAGGGGTGTCGGTCAGCGCACCCTGCACCGTGCCATCCAGAACATTGATGTCACTGAAAAAACCGGCGGCAAGGCGGTCCACCGGCGCGTTATACAGGTTATAGGGCGCGCCCTGCTGGACGATATTCCCCTTGCGCATCAGCAAGATCTGGTCGGCCATCCGCATCGCTTCATGCGGTTCATGGGTGACCAGTAGAACGGCGGTGCCCTCCTCCTTCAGCAGGGCCAGTGTTTCATCGCGGATCCCGTCGCGCAGACGTTCGTCCAGACCCGAAAAAGGCTCGTCCATCAGCAGAACCCGCGGGCGGGGGGCAAGGGCGCGGGCCAAAGCGACGCGCTGTTGTTCGCCCCCCGACAGTTCATGCGGAAAGCTGTCGATATGGGCCGACATATGGACGCGGTCCAACAGCTCGGTCACGCGGTCGCGGTTGGCTTTAAAGCCGCCCGCCAGACCGAAGGCGACATTGTCGCGAACCGCCAGATGCGGAAACAGCGCGAAATCCTGAAACATCAGGCCGATGGCGCGGCGTTCGGGGGGGACGCGGAAGTCCGTGTCGCAGATCAGCTTGCCATCGACGAAAATCTGTCCGCTGTCTTGCATATCGACACCCGCGATCATCCGCAGGGTCGTTGATTTGCCACACCCCGAAGGGCCCAGCAGACAGGCAACCTGTCCCGCCTGCACCTGAAAGCTGACGTTATCGACAACGGGGGCACCATCGAAGGCGCGGGTCAGATTCAGGACTTCCAGTCTTGGGGGCGTCGTCACTGTCTTGGCCTTGGCACATGGAACGGGTCGGGATTGCCTAGCAGCGGCAGCCCCGACCCGCAACTGCAGCGCCTAGATCGTGGCGTTCACAGCACCGCCATCCAGCAGAATATTCTGCCCGACGATAAAGCGGGCCTGCTGGCTGCACAAAAACGCGCAGGTCGCGCCGAAATCATCCGATGTGCCATAGGCGCCGGTGGGAATCGTCGCCTCGCGTTGGGTGCGGGCCTCGGCTTGGGTGATGCCTTTGGCCTTGGCGACGCCGCCATCAAGGCCGGTGGCGCGGTCGGTGTCATGGATGCCGGGCAGCAGGTTATTCACGCAGACCCCGCTGCCTGCGACCTGTCGCGACATGCCCGCGACAAAGCCGGTCAGGCCGGTGCGTGCGGTATTGGACAGGCCAAGCGCCGGAATCGGCGATTTCACCGATTGCGAAGTGATGTTGACCACACGTCCCCAGCCGCGATCCATCATGGCCGGCACCAGCGCCTGCATCAGCGCGACGGCGGACAGCATGTTGGAATCGATGGCCTTGATGAAATCATCGCGGCTCCAGTCCTGCCAGTTGCCGGGGGGTGGGCCACCGGCATTGGTGACAAGGATATCGGCCTGCGCGACGACGGCCAGCACCTTGGCGCGGCCTTCGGGCGTGGTGATATCCGCGGCGACGGGCGTCACGCTGACGCCGTATTTCGCCGCGATTTCATGCGCGGTCTGGGTGATGTCGGCTTCGGTCCGGCTGTTGATGACCAGATCGACGCCTGCTGCGGCCAGCGCCTCGGCGCAGCCGCGTCCCAAACCCTTGGACGCAGCACAGACCAGCGCCCGCTTTCCCTTGATGCCCAAATCCATCATACCCTCCTGCTTCCCTTGTTGTCGGGCAGGAAACGCGCGGGCGGGGGGATTGTCAAACGGCTTCGATGGCGGCCCTGATCGCGCGCATGTTGTCGCCATAAACCGCAGCTTGATCGACCGATCCGCCCTTAAACACCGCTGATCCTGCAACCAGCACATCGGCACCGGCCTTGGCAACCAAAGGTGCGGTCACCGGATCAACGCCGCCATCAACCTGAATATGGATCGGACGATCGCCGATCATGCCGCGCAGGCGGGCGATTTTATCGATCTGGCTGTGGATGAACTTTTGCCCGCCGAAACCGGGGTTCACGGTCATCACCAGCACCATGTCCGCCATATCCAGCAGATATTCCACCGCCTCGACCGGCGTGCTGGGGTTCAGGGCAATGCCTGCCTTTTTGCCCGTGGCGCGGATTGCTTGCAAGGTGCGGTGGGGATGGGGGCCTGCTTCGACATGGGCGGTGATCATATCGGCACCGGCGTCTGCATAAGCATCGATATAGGCATCGACGGGCGAAATCATCAGATGCACGTCCATAAAGGTTTTGACATGCGGGCGGAAGGCTTTGACGGCAGGGGGGCCAAAGGTCAGGTTCGGCACGAAATGCCCGTCCATGACATCGACATGCACCCAATCGGCACCCTGATCCTCGATCGCGCGGATTTCGGCACCGAAATTGGCGAAATCAGCGGATAGAATCGAGGGGGCAATCTTGATGTTGCGGTCAAAGGTCATGACGGGTCCTTTCTGCGGCTGCCGTTGCCCTTCGGGTTACGGGCGAAGACAGGGTTGCGTCAACCGTCACGCAGGATCGCGCAGGGCGGTAATATCATCGGCAGGGGCCGATGCGCCGCCCTGAAAGATCACCCGCGCCCCATCGGTGCCGAATTGCGCTTCGGTAATGCGGGCATAGACGCCGACCTGCGTCTGTTCGATCACCTCGCCGTTGCGGGCGCTTTCGACGGCAAAGGAATAGGTCCCGTCGGCCAGTTTGCTGCCGTCCGCCGATCTGCCGTACCAGTCGATCTGACCCAATCCGGGGCCGATCTCCTCGCGCATGATTTCCTGACCGCGGCTGTTCATGGTGATCAGTTGCACACTGTCGGCCAGATTGTGCGAGGCGATGTCCAGCGTCAGTGGATCATCCCCGAAAAAGACGGGGGCGGTTGTGCGGGCCTCTTTGCCGATCCATGCCGCCATGCTGCCCAAACCGCCAGTTCCGCCCTGACCCGACATCTGTTCAAGGTATTTGTTGCTGAGGGTCTGTTGTTCGACGCCCGCGAATGTCGCCAGCTGGATGGCAAAATCTGTCCCCTCCATCGGGTTCAGCGGGTCCTGATTTTTCAGCTGGGCGGTCAGCATCGTCAGAAATGTCTGGAAATCAGCGCCTGTGGCGGTGGAAAAGCTGCTGGCCGTGGCGGCGGTGGTCTGTGTGGTGGTGGCTGCGGAAATGGCATCGACCATGGGGCGTTCTCCTAAAGGCGGATATCGACGCGGCGGTCGCTGACCGGCGTCGGGGCAAGCTGGATTTGTGTGGTGGTGGCGGGGCCTGTAATGTCGGCATCACCATGGCCCGTGCTGTCGGGCATATCGTTTTTCCATGTGCCGCCGCTGTCTTGCCGGAAGTCCAGATCCTGCGCGTCGATGCCGGCCTCTTGCAGGTGCTGGGTCAGCATATCGGCATTGCGACGCACCAGATCCAGCGTTTCGGGGCGTTCGGCCCAGATGGTGATATGACTGCGATCCGGCCCTGACATGACCAGCCGGATACGGCCCAGTTCTTCGGGGGACAGGGCAATTTCGGTCGTATCCTCACGCGTTGTGACCATGGCCGAGGTGACCTGCTGCATCACAGGGCGTGGGTCGTTATGGGGTGTCGAAACCTGTGGGGTCTGAACAGGAATGGCGCGCTCAGGGGTGGTGTTCAGATTAAGGGGCAGGTCGGGTCTGGCAAGCGGTTCGGATGCGATGGCCGTCGGCAAAGGGGTCAGTTCGGGATCAGTGATCAGGGTCGTTGCAAACGATCCCGCAGTAGTTTGGTCAGCGGACATCGGCGGGTTCGGCACCCCTGCTTGGGGAAGGGGGACTGCTGTGGCATCCTCTGGCGTGCTGGCAACGATTGCGGTTGTAGGTGTGGGGGTGGGTGAAGCGGCTTGCTGCAGTGACATGTTTCCGGGCTGACCTGCGATGGCGGTGACGTCCTCGCCTTGCAATCCGGATAGAAGGTTCACTTGGGGTGTTCCATCAACTGTTGTTGGTTCAGGTTCGTTCGCCCTCAAAGCCATCGGTGCATTCGGCGGCAATATCTGTCCAACGATGTCGTCTTGCCCCGAAAGCTGTGGCTGCGATTTATAACCTAAGGATGCCGCCGGTACGAACTGCTTATCGGGTGTTTTTTCTGCTTTTATAGCAGGGCGGGTAACTAACGGCTTTGAAGTGGCGTCAGCGGCTTTGCCCATAATAGGCGGCACAAAGGTATTGATAACCGATACTTCGGGTTGGTCCACGACGTCATCTGGTAACGCGGTTTCGGCGACATTCAGATCCTGTGAAATGGTATCCTGCATCTTGCGGGTGTCGGGGTCAGGTACCGAAGAGACTGTCTGGTCTGTAAGTGTCGGCATGGCCGGCAATGGATCTATGGGGGCCAGATCCTGCTGCTGATCCTTCGTGACAGGGCGTTGCAAAGACACCTGATCTATCAAAGCTTCCAGCCGGGCAGTTGCCTCGGTGTCGGTCGGCGTAAACTGCGCAGTGATACCCAGATTAGCCTCGAGCCACTTGGAGAGAGGGTCCACCGATGTGTCAGCGACTCGCGGGGTTTGTTGTTGCGCCACAGCCTCCACGCGAATGGCTTGCGGCAATGTCAGAACCGCAGCCTCCACAGGGATCGGCAGAAGCAGGTCCAGATGCGTCTCCTCGAAATCGGAATCGCCTGTTTGTGAAACAGTTGTCTGTTCGCCTGATATATCCGGAAACAGGCTCCGGCTTATCATTCCAAGAATATCGGACATTCTAAACCCCCGCGATTTTTTCCGTTTTACCGGTAACTCCTTACCAATTATTTACTGCTGCCCCTCTAATTGGATGTGACCATTATCCACGGGGATCTGCATGAAAATCGAACCCATTATATCGACGCAAGCCGATACACCGCGCGCGGTTGTCGAATCAAAACTGGAACAGGCGTTTCTGGAAGAAATGCTGAAATACTGCGGCCCCTCGGCGCTGGAGGGGGAATTTTCCGGCGGCGCCGGAGAAGACCAGTTCAATAGTTTTCTGAACCGTGAATATGCAGCCAGTCTTGCTGGCCGGCTTGACCTTGGATTGGGTCGGCAAACGGGCGGGACATTATCATGAGCCGTGTCCTGTCCCGCCAGATCAGCCAGATCCGCATGGCATTGCTGTCGGGTGATGCGCAATCCGCGCTGGTCCGTATCGATGACCTGACGCGCCTTGCCGCACGGCATGGCATCGACGCACCGACCCGCAGCCTGTTGGAACCGGCGTTGGCGGATCTGCGTGATCTGGCGCAGGCGTCCCTGTCGGGGGCCCAGCAGGCGGCCGATCAGGTGCGGGCGATCATCCATGCCGCGCGCAGCCTGCAAACATATGATTCCTTCGGGCAGAAACTGGTCACGGCCACGCGGTCCAATTTACCGCAAAGATTTTGATAAAATGCTTTGAAAGGTTTGTTTGGAGGAGGGGGGCTTATTCACTAGTTGTAAATCACCGGCAGTTAAAACGGTGTCATGCCAAGAACGGCGCAGGGCAAAGGCCCGCCAGGTCAGAAGGCCGCAAATGCAAACCCCGGTGCAAAGCACCTTTTGACGGAGGACAATATGTCCAGCATTCTGACCAATAACAGCTCGATCGTTGCACTTCAGACCCTGAAGTCGATCAACTCGCAACTGGGTAAAACCCAAAGTGATATCGCGACCGGTAAAACCGTCGCCAACGCCAAGGACAATTCGGCTGTCTGGGCCATCTCGAAGGTGATGGAAACCGACCAGTCGGCGTTCAAGGCAATCCAGTCGAACCTGAATGTTGCCGATGCAACCATCGCAACTTCGCGGACGGGGGCAGAACAGGTCACCAATCTGCTGCAGGAAATCAAGGATCTGGCCATCGGTGGTACCGTCAGCACCGCCGATTTCGCCAAAATCGATACGGATATCGACGCCAAGTTCAAGCAGATCGCGGCAGTCATCTCGGGAACGCAGATGAATGGTGTGAACCTGTTGAAATCCGGTGAAACCATGAGCGTTGTCGGTTCGCTTGACCGTGTCAACGGAACTGCCGAAACGACGGCGAACCGGATCGATATCGCCTCTGTTGATCTTGAAGGTAGCCTGGGCCTTGATCTGAGCACGGGTGTTTCGTCCGCTTATACCGGCATCACGGACACCGCCTCTGCCGAGGCAATGGTCACTGCAATCGAGACCATGATCAATGCTTCGGTCAATGGTGCAGCGCAGTTGGGTTCTGACGGCAAGCGTGTCAGCGACCAATCCGATTTTGTCGGAAAACTGGCAGATTCGCTGACGCAGGGTGTCGGTTCGCTGGTCGATACCGACATGGAAGAAGCATCCGCACGCCTGCAGGCGCTGCAGACGCAACAGCAGCTGGGCATCCAGGCGCTGTCGATCGCGAACCAGTCGCCATCGGCCGTCATGTCGTTGTTCCGCTGATAACACTGCAGGGGGCGTCTTCCGGCGCCCCCTGATCCCCATTTACTTCCAGAACGGGAAACACGACCTTGAACGCGGTAACGCCATTGACCCGGCATGGGTACACGACAAGCGGCCTGCGCACGGCCCGTGATACGGAATACGACATCTTCTCTCGGGTGACGCGGATGTTGCGTCAGGCTGGGCGAATGGCGGACAACCGTGACACCATTATGGCCGTTCAGAAAAACAGCGAATTATGGAGCCTGCTTGCCATTGATCTGGCGGATCCGGGGAACGGATTGCCGGATGTGACAAAAGCCGGGCTGCTGTCTTTGGCCGGTTTTGCGGTTCGCCATGGCAAAGCGGTTCTGGCAGGCGGTATCGCCACAGATCCGCTGATCGATATCAATATGACCATTATGCGCGGACTGCGCGGTGAGGGCGCAGTATGAGCGGCCTTGTCCTGAAGCTGGCCCCGAACGAGCGTGTTCTGATCAACGGTGCAGTTATCGAAAACGGGGAAAAGCGCTCCAAGATCGCGATCAAGACCCCTAATGTCAATGTATTGCGTTTGCGCGATGCCATCCATCCCGACAACGCGGCGACGCCGGTATCGCGCGCCTGCTATGTCGCCCAGTTGATTCTGTCCGGCGATGCGGATCCGGTCGAGGGTCGTAAGCAACTGCTGTTCGCCATCGAACAGCTAAGCCAGGTGTTCGAGGATCGTGACAGCCGTCTTTTGCTTGCCGATGCGACCCAGGCGGCGATTGACGCAAACCCCTATCAGGCCATGCGCAAGCTGCGTGAATTGTTGCCGCGCGAAGCGCGCCTGTTCGCCGCAGCAAGGCAGTGACCGGATGGGCACGATCAATATCGGCATCAGCGGTGTTGCAGGCTGGAAGGTCCTGCAGCGCACCGAAGCCCGCCAGATCGAAGCGGTGGCCAAGGATCCGGTGGTTGTGCGATCCACCGCCTATTTCAAAGACAATATCGCCAAGACGGCGAAGGCTGAAGAGCTGGTCAAAGATTACCGGTTGCTGAACACAGCCCTATCGGCCTTCGGGCTAGAGGGGGATATTGCCAATAAGGCGTTCATTCAGAAGGTGCTGGAATCTGATACCAGCGATTCAAGTTCTTTGGTGAACAGGCTGGCGGATAAGCGGTACCTGAAGCTGGCACAGGCCTTTGGTTTCGGCAATGAAACCCCTGCCGCGGATCTGGGCGAAACAGTCTCGCAGGCCTATATCCAGCGTGAATTCGAACGCCGGGTTGGTGAAAGCGATGAAAACATGCGCCTTGCCCTGAACGCCCGCCGCGAATTGGAGGCGATGCAAAAGCGCAGTTCATCCGACAAAACCCTCTGGTATGAAATCATCGGTAACGAACCCCTGCGCGCGGTCTTCGAAGGGGCGTTCGGGTTTGGTGACAGCTATAGCAACCTGTCGATTGACCGGCAATTGGAAGAATTCATGAAAGCCTCGACCCGTATCCTCGGCAGCTCCAGCTTCAAGGATATCACAGCGGCGGATACCACCGATAAGCTAGTCATCAACTTCATGGCGCGGTCGCAATTGACCGAATCTGTTGCCCAAAACCGCTATAGTGCGGCACTGACCTTGCTGACCGGGGTTTAGCACGCCACGTTAACTTTGCAGCTGTCACCGACCGCTTGACGCCCTGTGGCTTTGCGCCAAAGATGTCATCTGGCCAGAATTCGGCCCTTGGCCCGCTTGACGCACCTTGCGTCGAAGCGTTGCATGTCTATAACCCCAGACGATTTGCCGCGATCCATCATCCAAGCCCGGGGGCAAGACCATGCCGAAAAGAACCGATATTAAGTCGATCCTGATCATCGGAGCGGGGCCGATTGTCATCGGGCAAGCCTGCGAATTCGACTATTCCGGCGCACAAGCCTGTAAGGCCCTGCGCGAGGAAGGTTACCGGGTGATTCTGGTAAACTCGAACCCCGCTACGATCATGACCGATCCCGAAATGGCCGATGCCACCTATATCGAGCCGATCACCCCCGAAGTCGTCGAAAAAATTATCGCCAAGGAACGCCCCGACGCGTTGCTGCCGACGATGGGCGGACAGACGGGTCTGAACACCGCTTTGGCGCTGGCCGATAATGGTGCGCTGAACCGCTATGGTGTCGAACTGATCGGCGCGCAGCGTGGCGCGATTGAAATGGCCGAAGACCGCAAGCTGTTCCGCGAGGCGATGGACCGCATCGGGATCGAGAATCCCAAAGCGACGATCATTGCCGCCCCCAAGCTGGCGAACGGCAAATACGACATCAACACCGGCGTTGCCCAGGCCATGGACGCGTTGGAAGAAATCGGCCTGCCCGCGATTATCCGCCCCGCATTCACGCTTGGCGGCACAGGTGGCGGTGTTGCATATAACCGCGACGATTATGAGCGGATCGTCCGCTCGGGGCTGGATGCCTCGCCGATGGCGCAGGTGCTGGTCGACGAATCCCTGCTGGGCTGGAAAGAGTTCGAGATGGAGGTCGTGCGCGACCGCAACGACAACGCCATCATCGTCTGCGCCATCGAAAACATCGACCCGATGGGCGTGCATACCGGCGACAGCATGACGGTTGCGCCTGCACTGACCCTGACCGACCGCGAATACCAGATCATGCGCAATGGCAGCATCGCCGTTCTGCGCGAAATCGGTGTCGAAACCGGCGGATCGAACGTGCAATGGGCGATCAATCCCGAAGATGGCCGCATGGTCGTGATCGAGATGAACCCGCGCGTGTCGCGCAGCTCGGCGCTGGCGTCCAAGGCGACGGGTTTCCCGATTGCCAAGATCGCCGCGAAACTGGCCGTGGGTTACACGCTGGACGAATTGGACAACGACATCACCAAGGTGACGCCGGCCAGCTTCGAACCCAGTATCGATTATGTCGTCACCAAGATCCCGCGCTTTGCCTTTGAAAAATTCCCAGGCAGCAAGCCCGAACTGACCACCGCCATGAAGTCGGTCGGTGAGGTGATGGCCATTGGTCGCAGCTTCCATGAATCGCTGCAAAAAGCCCTATGCTCGATGGAAAACGGGCTGACGGGCCTGGACGAAATCGCCATCGAAGGTGCGGCTGATCAGGGCAAGCCTGCGGTCATCGCGGCGCTGTCCAAGGCCACCCCCGACCGCATCCGCGTCATCGCCGAGGCGATGCGTTTCGGCCTGTCGAACGATGAGATCCAGCGCGTCACCAGCTTTGATCCGTGGTTCTTGGCTCGTATCCGCGAAATCATCGACGCCGAACATCAGGTCCGCGAAAACGGTCTGCCGCAGGACGAAGACGGTCTGCGCGAATTGAAGATGATGGGCTTTACCGATGCCCGTCTGGCACATCTGACCGATCAGGACGAAGACGCCGTGCGCCGCGCCCGTCGCAGCTTGGACATCCGTCCGGTCTTCAAGCGCATCGACACCTGTGCCGCCGAGTTTGAGGCGCAGACCCCCTATATGTATTCGACCTATGAAGCCCCCGCGATGGGTGACGTGGAATGCGAATCCCGCCCGACGGATGCCAAAAAGGTCGTCATTCTGGGCGGCGGTCCGAACCGGATCGGGCAGGGGATCGAGTTTGACTACTGCTGCTGCCACGCCTGTTATGCGCTGACGGATGCCGGTTATGAAACTATCATGGTCAACTGCAATCCCGAAACGGTCAGCACCGACTATGACACCAGCGACCGCCTGTATTTCGAACCGCTGACCTTCGAACATGTGCTAGAAATCCTGCACACCGAACAGCAGAACGGCACGCTGCATGGCGTCATCGTCCAGTTCGGCGGCCAGACGCCCCTGAAGCTGGCCAACGCGCTGGAGGCCGAGGGCATCCCGATCCTTGGCACCACACCTGATGCCATCGATCTGGCCGAAGACCGCGAACGTTTTCAAGACCTGTTGAACCGTCTGGACCTGCGCCAGCCGGTCAACGGCATCGCCAGCAGCGGTGAGCAGGCCATCGCGATCGCCAATGACATCGGCTTCCCGCTGGTGATCCGTCCGTCCTATGTTCTGGGCGGTCGCGGCATGGAAATCGTGCGCGATATGGACAACCTTAAGCGGTATATCACCGAAGCTGTGAAGGTTTCGGGCAAGAACCCCGTGCTGCTGGACAGCTATCTGTCGGGCGCGATCGAGGTTGATGTCGATGCCCTGTCGGATGGCCAAAACGTCCATGTCGCAGGCATCATGGAACATATCGAGGAAGCAGGCGTCCATTCCGGCGACAGCGCCTGTTCGCTGCCCCCGCATACCCTGACCCCCGACACCATCGCGGAAATCAAGCGCCAGACCGTGGCCATGGCCCGTGCGCTGCATGTGGTGGGCCTGATGAACGTGCAGTTCGCGCTGAAAGACGGCGAAATCTATGTGCTGGAAGTGAACCCGCGCGCCAGCCGCACGGTGCCCTTCGTTGCCAAAGCCACCGACAGCGCCATCGCTTCCATCGCCGCACGCCTGATGGCGGGCGAACCGATGTCGAACTTCCCCGAACGCGCGCCCTATCCCGCGAATGCCGGCCCCGAGGATGATCTGCCCTTCGCCGATCCGATGACCTTGGCCGACCCGATCACCCCGTGGTTCAGCGTGAAAGAGGCTGTCTTGCCCTTCGCCCGCTTCCCCGGTGTCGATACGCTTCTTGGGCCGGAAATGCGCTCGACTGGTGAAGTCATGGGCTGGGACCGCAACTTTGCGCGGGCCTTCCTGAAGGCGCAGATGGGCGCCGGTGTGGAACTGCCGCATGAGGGCTGTGTCTTCCTGTCGGTCAAGGATTCGGATAAATCCGACGCATTGGCCGAGGCTGCGCGCGATCTGATCGCAATGGGCTTTACGCTGATGACCACCTCGGGGACAGGGGACTTTCTGTCTGCTGCCGGTGTGCAGACACAGCGGGTCAATAAGGTCTATGAAGGACGCCCCAATATCGTTGACCGCTTGAAGAACGGCGAAATCGCGATGGTTCTGAACACGACCGAAGGCGCACAGGCCATCGCTGACAGCCGTGAGATCCGCGCGGTCGCACTTTATGACAAGATCCCCTATTTCACCACCGCCGCAGGCAGCATCGCAGCAGTGGCCGCGATCAAGTCGCGCGGCGAAGGCGAAGTCGGCGTCCGCAGTCTGCAGGCGTAAGAACCCCATCTTCCGGTCCGACCCTGTCGGGCCAGATGCATCCCAAAAGACGGCCCGAAGTTGACAAAGATCAACTTCGGGTTGTTGCGTGTTTTTTGCTACCTATGGTTGTGTTATAGTGCATTTGACACAAAGATCGCCGACTTATGCCAGAGCGTACCGGTCAGGGCGATTTCTGAACCACCATTTTCCCCCGAAATGACATCAGAGGTTTTCATGTCCCAAGCAACCGCCGCAGAACGCTATTTCCTTCAGCTGATCAATGAGGAACGTGCGGGATACGGGCTGCAACCCTTGATGCTGGAAACACGGCTGAATGATTCCTCGCAGGCGCATAGCGGCTGGATGTTGGGTCGTGATGTGTTTTCGCATCAAGGGGCGGGGGGATCATCGGCGACGGACCGTCTGCGCGACGCAAATTTCCCGTTGGAGGACAGCTGGCGGGTGACCGAAAATCTGGCCTATGTCTCGGCCGATCGTGACGGCACCCTGTTCGACGAGGTCCGGCAGCTGCACCAGAACCTGATGGACAGTCCGGGCCATCGCGCAAATATTCTGGACCCTGATGTCGATTATATCGGGATCGGCCTGCAGACCGGCGATTTCAACGGCACACGGGTTCTGATGGCCACGCAGAATTTTGCGGCGACGGGCGGCGCGCTGAATCTGGACGTTGCCACTGGCGTGACCATCGGCATGGTGGATCGCCCTGATACGGGCATGACCTCGACCGCGGAATGGCTTGAGGACAACGGATCGGTCGCCAACAGCGCCTTTGGGACCGACGGTGATGACCGGATCACCAAAGGCGCAGGTGCCCAGGACCTGACGGGTGCTGCGGGCGATGATCTGGTTGCGGGCGGTGCCGGTCATGACACATTGCGCGGCGGGTCCGGCAGTGATGTCCTGCAGGGCCAGAACGGCTATGATGTTCTTGTCGGCCAGAACGGCAATGATATCCTGAATGGCGGCGCTGGCAGGGACAGTCTGATGGGTGGCAGCGGTCGCGACCAGCTGGGCGGCGGGGCAGGGCATGACCAGCTGTTCGGCCATAAGCACAATGACCTTCTGCGGGGCGGTCTGGGGAACGATACGCTGAAGGGCGGGCAGGGGCAGGATACGCTGGTGGGCGGCCTTGGCGCTGATGTGCTGACGGGTGGCGGCGGCGCGGATGAATTCGTCTTTGCCGGAAAAACCGGCGTCGATCGCATCACGGATTTCAACACGGGTCAGGACCGGCTGATGATTTCCGATAATCTGGTCACCGGATATCTGCCGGATTTCGTCGATAGCAACATCACCGAAACCGACCGCGGTGTCCTGATTACCCTGTCACAAGGTCACCGCATTCTGGTCGAGGGGGCTGACCTGACCGCACAGGATGTCGCCGACGACATCTTCCTGTTCTAGGACCGGTTGAGCAGATAGCAGTCCATGATCCAGCCATGCGCGGTGCGGGCCGACTGGCGTGTGGCGATGATGCGGGGACCAGCCTCGGCCAGCGGCCCATGGTCAAGGATCTGCTGCGGCATACCAAGGAACGCACCCCACCAGATGTCGATACCCGTGGCGGGCAGGGTCTGGAAGGCGCAGGTCCCGTCAAGCATCACGACCAACCGGTCAACGCCATCAGGCCAGCCGTGGTCGCGCAGATTGCGCCCCGTCGTAATCTGCGCGGCAGCGCCCAGACCGTTCAGGGGAATGGCATGGGCGGCGCATAGCGCCTGAATGGCGGTGATCCCCGGAATGACTGTAACGTCCAGATCCAGCCGTGCGGCAATCCGCAGGCTGCTGTCATAAAGCGAGGGATCGCCCCAGACCAACAGCGCCACATTGCCGCCATCGGGCAGATGCGTATTGATCCGGTCGCGCCACACATCTGCGATGGCGTCATGCCAGCGGTCCACCGCACCCAGATAATCTGGGTTGGCGGTATCCCGACGCGGCAGGTCGAATTCGACCACCCGCATCGGTGCCTTTGTCAGATGCCGGTCCAGCATGGCACGCCTGATGCCCGCCAGATCGGCCTTATCGTCACCCTTCAGCGGGATCAGCACCAGATCCGCCTGCTGCATCGCCGTGATGGCCTGCAACGTCAGATGGTCTGGATTGCCCGTGCCGATCCCGATCAGGGTAAGGGTGATCATGCGTAAAGCCGCTGTGTGACCAGCCCGCTGTGGCGCAGGCCGCGCAGGGATTTCGCGCCTGCCAGAACGGCCAGATCGACCAGCGGCTCCAGCGCGATGACCAGCATATAGGCTGCGCCGAAGGTCGCGACTCCGGACCATGCCTCGACGCCCTGACCATAGAAGGCCCAGAAAGCGACCCATGCGACGACGCCGCCTTGGAACGCCGTCGACAGCGCCAGCGCCTGACCGTATGTCAGATCAACATAGGCGGTCTTCGGCGCGATGATCCGGCCCGCCAGCGCCGAAACGGCAAACAGCGGCACCAGAAGCGAGGTGACGTTCATCCCGTATTGCGGCAGATCGGCGGGCGCAAAGAACAGCCCTTGGGTCAACAGCCCAAGCGCCAGACCGATGGCCGCAGGTGCCGCCCCGAATAACAGGAACAGGGTCGATCCCATGATCAGGTGAACCTCGGACACACCGACGGGCATGGTGGGCAACACTTGGAAAAAGACAAAGGTGGCGATGGTGGCCAGCACACTGCGACCCGCCAACGACAACAGCCCGCGTTCGCGTAGCGCGTCAAAGGCGATCTTGGCGGTGTAAACGACAGCCGTGGCTGCGGTGGCATAGCCAAGGATCAGCTTGGCGCCATTCACGACACCATGTTCGATATGCATGTTCAGTCTCCTATAGCCGTCATCCCCGACGGCGGGAAAATTGGCTGCATGGCCGGTTTCCTGGCTTGCGGGTCGATGCGTGGCGTCGGCCTTCCCAGACGCGATGGTCCAGTGGCGTTGGTGACGCACGCTCTCCGCATACAGTCGCGGGGGCGGCTGGGGCTTCGGGCGCCGCGATTGGGTCCGCCCTTCC
This sequence comes from Paracoccus sp. JM45, assembly GCF_003590715.1. Taxonomy (GTDB): domain Bacteria; phylum Pseudomonadota; class Alphaproteobacteria; order Rhodobacterales; family Rhodobacteraceae; genus Paracoccus. The sequence goes on along the minus strand of NZ_QQVY01000002.1, from coordinate 181,279 downwards.
CCATTCCCGATGAAGCCCGACGCTTACCCGTCTGAACGGGCACCATCCAGATGGTCAGATAGACGTGATCACGCCCCGCGCGTCAAGTCGCGGCAGGGGCAATCATGTGAAAGAAGGTGCCGGTGACCTGACCCCCGCTATCCATTGCGCGGTATGATCCCGTTTCGGGAACCGCCGCGCCGTTGGCATCTGTCACGCGCGCCAGCGGGGCATCGGGTTGATCGATAATGGAGGCATAGTGGAATTCATGCCCCCGCAGCGCCTGTTGCCCGATGCCCGGAAAGGGTGCCACCAGATCGGCGCGACGATAGCCCAGATGCATCCGGCGCTTGTGATAGCTTGTTTCCAACCCCAACAGGCCCAGCATCCGGTGGCGTTCGCCCGCGGCATCGACCAGCCCCGCGCCAAGCGCCATATAGCCGCCGCATTCGCCATGCACCGGACGGGTCGCTGCAAAGCGGTGCATCCCATCGCGGAAATTGTCGGAGGCGGCCAGTTTCGGCGCGTGCAGTTCAGGATATCCCCCCGCCAGCCAGCAACAATCGGCGCTGTCATCGGGAGCCTGATCAGCCAATGGCGAAAACGGCAGGATCGTCGCACCCGCCTTGCGCCATGCCTGCAGGACGTGAGGATAGGTAAAGCTGAACGCCGCATCGCGGGCCAGCGCGATGCGGCCCCCCGGCGGGATGATCGGCAGGGGCGCATCGGCATCGGGCAGGGTGCGGCTGGCGGCGGCAGCGATGATGGCATCCAGATCGCAATGCGCGCCGACAAAATCGCCAGCGTGGTCAAGGATCGCCTGCAATTCAGGCGTTTCTTCGGCCTGCACCAGACCCAGATGGCGTTCGGGCAAGGTGATATTGCCTTGGCGGGGCAGGGCGCCAAGCACAGTGATGCCTGCCTCGGCCATGCCTTCGCGAATTAGCGTGTCGTGGCGGGGCGACGCCACGCGGTTCAGTACAACGCCCGCAAAGGGCAGGTCGGGTCGCAGGGTCGCAAAGCCCCGCGCCACCGCCGCCGCCGATTGCGCCTGACCCGAGACGTCGAGGATCAGCACGACGGGCCAGCCCATCATCTGGGCCACCTCGGCGCTGGACCCGATGCCAGTCTCGCCCGCCTTGGCTACGCCGTCGAACAGGCCCATGGACCCTTCGGCCAAAATCAGGTCGGCATCCGGCTGGCCGGTCACATGACCGATAATCCGGCCCGGTTGCATGGCCCAAGCGTCGATATTGAACGAGGCCCGACCGGATGCCGCAGTATGAAATGCCGGATCGATGTAATCCGGCCCTGATTTGAACGGCTGCACCGCCATCCCCCGCCGTCGCAGCGCGGTCAGCAGGCCCAGCATCAGCATGGTCTTGCCCGTCCCCGAGGCGGGGGCGGAAATCATCAATCCGGGGGTGCTCATTCAGGGAACCTCGGATCTGGACCGACGGGGCGGTATCGGCGGTCATAATCGGTGGCGTAAAGACGGCTGTCGTCGAAACCGTCACCGGCAAGGGCGGGGCCAACAAGGATCAGCGCCGTGCGGTCGATGCCTTGGGCGTCTTTGGCGATATTGGCCAATGTCGACCGGATCACCCGCTGGTCAGGCCAGCTGGCGCGCCAGACAACGGCCACGGGACAATCAGGGCCGTAATGCGGCGTCAGATCGGCCACCACCTGATCCAGCGCATGGATCGACAGGTGGATCGCCAGTGTCGCGCCGGTTGCCGCAAAGGCGGTCAGGCTTTCGCCCGTAGGCATGGATGACGCCCGCCCCGGTGTGCGGGTCAGCACCACCGATTGCGCCAGTCCGGGAAGGGTCAGCTCGGCTTCCAGCGCGGCGGCGGCGGCGGCGAATGACGGCACGCCCGGCACGACCTGCACGGGGATATCCAACGCCCGCAGGCGGCGCAGCTGTTCGCCCATCGCCGACCAGACCGACAGATCGCCCGAATGCAGTCGCGCCACATCCTGACCTGCCGCATGGGCCGCCTGCATTTCCGCGATGATCTGGTCAAGGCTGAGGGAGGCCGTGTTCACGATCCGCGCACCCGTCGGGCAATGGGTCAGCAGCGCAGGCGGCACAAGGCTGCCCGCATACAGACACACCGGACATGCTGCGATCAGGTCGCGCCCGCGCAAGGTGATTAGGTCGGCCGCGCCGGGTCCGGCACCGATAAAGTGGATGGTCATGAAACCTCTGCGATGGCGATGGTGATGCGGCCGCATTCCGAAACGATACGCGGCTGGGTCAGCTTTGCGGTCGGTCCGGCGGCGACCAGCGCCGCTGCCTCGGCCACCGAACCTGTGGCGTGCAGGGCCTGAATGCGGGGCGATTGGGAGGGCGTTTCGATGCCTGCGATCTCGACAATCTGTAAAGGCAGGTCCAGCGCCTGTGAAAGCTGTTCCAGCAGGGGGGCGCGGATGGCGATGCCTGCCAGAATATCCGCATCAAGCTTGGCGACAGCTTGGGTCAATGCCGCCAGCGGGGTGTCATTGCGACAGCCGATACCCGCGACCTTCATCGGGTCACCGCCCATTGAAGGACGGGTCGGGCGGGTTGCCAGCCGCGCATGGTGCCTAAGGGGGCCGCGCGGGCGATGTCGATGCGCATCAGGTCGCCTCCGTTATGGGTGTGAAGCTGTGTCAGCAACATTTCCGTTTCCAATGTGACCGCATTTGCCACCAGTACCGCACCTGCGGGCATCAGTGGCCAAAGGGCCTGAAATACGCTCTCTGATCCGCCGCCGCCGATGAAAACCGCATCGGGATCGGCCAGACCGGTCAGCGCTTCCGGCGCTTTGGCATGCAGCACGGTGACAAGATGGTCGACGCCAAAGTTGGCGATATTTGCGCGGATCAGGTCGACCCTGTCGGCGCGCGGTTCGATACAGATGGCGCGCCCACCGGCCAAGGCCCATTCGACCGAGATCGCGCCCGATCCTCCGCCGATGTCCCACAAAAGCGCATTGGGGCGGGGGGAAAGCGCGGCCAACGTCATGGCGCGGATGGGTGATTTGGTGATCTGCCCCGCATGGTCAAAGCTGTCATCGGGCCGCCCTGCCGTGGCACTGATGCCGGTGCCGCGCGGCAGGTCCGCGCCGTCAATGGCCACCGCCACAGGTGCCGCGATGCCGGACAGCGCAAATCGGTCGGCGCGTGTCCTGTGCAGCCGTTCGTCAGGTCCGCCAAGCCGTTCCATAACTGTCAGATGTGCAGCGCCAGCCCCTTGTGTGCACAGCCAGTCGGCCAGCGCCGCCACAGCTGCCGCGTCACGTAAGGTGGCGATGATGCGGCATCCGCGCACCAGATGCGGGCGCAGTCGGGCAAAGGGTGCGGCATGCAGGCCAAGTGTCACTGTGGCCTCGGCCCGCCAGCCAAGCCGCGCGCAGGCCAGACCGATCACGCCCGCCACCGGCAGCGCCACCCAGTCGGCAGGGTCCAGATGCGCGGCCAGTGTGCCACCCGCCCCGTGCCAGAAAGGATCACCCGAGGTCAGGGCCACGACCCGTCGCCCTTTGGCCGCCAGCACCGGCGCAATATCGAACGGCACGGGCCATGGCCGGCCCTTATCGGTCACCCCTGCCAAGGCCAGATGTCGCGGTCCGCCAAAGACCAGATCAGCGCGCGCCAGTGCCTGACGGCTTGCATCCGGCAGGCCGGATAGGCCATCTTCGGCGATACCGATGATCGTCAGCCAAGGTTCAGACATGACACGCATCCTGCTGCTGGGCGGCACGACCGAGGCCAGCGCCATGGCCCGCTTTCTGGCAGATCAGGGCCTTAATGCCCAGTTTTCCTATGCTGGTCGCACGATGTCCCCTGTGGCCCAGCCTTTGCCCACCCGCATGGGTGGCTTTGGCGGCGTGCAGGGTCTGGCGCAGCACCTGCGCGATGGCGGGTTTACGCATCTGATCGACGCGACCCATCCCTTTGCCGCCCAGATCAGCGCCAATGCGGTTAACGCGGCAGCTTTGGCGGGGGTTCCGCTGCTGTGCCTGCAACGTCCGGCATGGGTGGCAGGGCAGGGTGATCGTTGGACCCGCGTCAGCGACATCGCCAAGGCGGCATCGGCCTTGCCCGCCAGCCCCACCCGCGTTTTTCTGGCCATCGGCAAGCAGAATTTGGACGCTTTTGCCGGTCTGCCGCATCACTTCCTGCTGCGGTTGGTCGATCCGCCCGTTGCCATGCCCTTGCCCGACGCGCAGGTCGTGATTGCACGCGGTCCCTTTACCGCGCAGGGGGATGCCGCGTTGATTCGCGACCACCGGATCACCCATGTCGTTGCCAAGAATGCAGGGGGCATGGGGGCGGTGGCCAAGCTGACCGCCGCACGTGAATTGGGGGTGCAGGTCATCATGATCGACCGCCCCGTCCTGCCCGAACGGGCAGAGGTCAGCGAACCCGAACTGGCGCTGGCCTGGATACATCAAACGGCCCGTCGCGGGGCATAGACCCATTTGCCCACCCTGCGCGTCGCGGCATTGCCGACCAGAACGACGGTGCGCATATCGGCCATTTCGGGCGTTGCCTCGGACAGGGTGACGGTGGTCAGGGCTTCATCGGGTGTGCTGACCGCGCGGGCAAAGATGATCAGGCGGTCGGGGCCGCATTCCTCGCGCAGGATCTCCAGCACGCGGGTGAACTGATGCGGGCGGCTGGCGGATCGCGGGTTATAGAAGGCCATGGCGAAATCACCGCGGGCGGCGTGGCGCAGACGTTGTTCCACCATCTTAAACGGTTTCAGATTATCGGACAGGTTGATGGCGCAGAAATCATGGCCCAAGGGCGCACCGGCGCGTGCCGCTGCCGCCAGCATCGCCGTAATGCCCGGAAGGATGCGGATATCGGTGTCGATCAGGTCGGGGGTGGCCTCCAGCGCCTCGAACAGGGCGGATGCCATGGCGAAGACCCCGGGATCGCCCGAGGAGACAATCACCACCCGCTTGCCATCCGCCGCCATTTTCAGCGCCAGTCTTGCACGGTCCAGCTCGACTCGGTTGTCGGAGGGGTGCAGCACCAGCCCCGCCCGCGGTGCGACCCGCGCGACATAGGGGATATAGCCGATGACATCGGTCGCCTGTTCCAGCGCCTGCATGACCTGAGGCGTCACAAGCGCATCATCCCCCGGCCCAAGGCCCGCGACGGTGATCCAGCCGCTCATTCCACATCCCCCGACAGGGCGACGGGGCGGCGACCTTGGCCATGGACCAGCACGATGGCGAAATAGGGGCAGTCGGCATCCTGCACATCGGCCAGCCGCGCGATGCGTTCATTGGGCATGGTGCCGCGTTCAATCAGCCACGCATCGTCCAGACGGCCCGCTCTGGCCAGCGCACGGCGGACTTTTGGCAGGTTGCGTCCGGTCTTCATGACGACCAGCGCGTCGGCGCAGGTGATATGGCGGTGAAGGTCATCCTCGGGCAATGTGCCCATCAGGACGGTCAGCACATCATCGCCCCATGTGATCGGCGTGCCGCTGGCGTTCCAGCAACCGACCATGCCCGGAATGCCCGGAATGACCTGCATCGGCACCTGATCACGCAGGCGCACATAAAGATGCATGAACGACCCGTAGAGGAACGGATCACCCTCGCACAGCACGACCACATCGTCGGTTGCTGCCAAGTCGCGCAAACGTGCCGCCCAGTCATCGTAAAAGCGCGACAGCAGGTCGTTATATTCCAGGCTGTCGAAGGGAATTTCCGTCGTGACAGGGTATTCCATCGGGTATTCAGCGGCCCCGTCATCCAGCATGCCGGTCACAATGCGGCGTGCCTGCCCCTGACGTCCCGGCTTGCGGAAGAACGCCACATGGCGCGCGCCGCGAATGGCGCGGTCGGCCCGGACCGAGATCAGGTCAGGATCGCCCGGTCCCAGTCCTGCACAGATGATCTGTCCCATGGGCTTATTCCTTCCGGCTGGCCAGCGCGTTGATTGCGGCCACGGTGATGGCCGATCCGCCAAGCCGTCCCTGCACGATGACCGATGGCACAGGGGCCGCTGCCATCAGCGCATCCTTGGATTCCGCCGCACCGATAAAGCCGACGGGACAGCCGATGATTGCGGCGGGGCGGGGACAGTCGGGGTCCTCCAGCATGTTCAGCAGGTGGAACAGCGCGGTGGGGGCATTGCCGATGGCGACCAGCGCGCCTGCCAGATGCGGGCGCCACAGTTCCAGCGCGGTGGCGCTGCGGGTGTTGCCCATGTCACGGGCCATGTCGGGCACGCGGGGGTCGTTCAGGGTGCAGATGACCGGATTATCGGCGGGCAGGCGGGCGCGGGTGACGCCTTCGCTGACCATACGCGCATCACACAGGATCGGCGCACCGCCCGCCAATGCGGCACGGGCGATGGTCGCCATGCCGGGGGTGAAACGGACATAATTCTCAAGCCCTACCAGACCTGCGGCATGGATCATGCGGGTGACGACGGGTTCTTCATCAGCGTCGAAACGCGTCAAGTCGGCCTCGGACCGGATGGTGGCAAAGGACTGACGATAGATCGCGGCCCCGTCCTTTTCATAGTCATACGGCATCAAAGCACCTTCGGCAGTTGGTCAGAGTGGAGCCCGCGCAAAACCGGCGCATCATGCGCGCAGCCATGGCGGATCAGGTCAAAGCCTTGCGGCGTAGCGGTCAGCGTGATGTCGGCCTTGCGCGGCCAGCCGCAGCCTTTGGCGCAACCCGACACGTGCAGCACTGCACCATCCGGCACAAAGGGCGCAAGACCATGCGCCACAGAACGCGTCGCGGCATGGGCCTGTGTGCAGCCGGGCGCACCGGTGCAGGCCCGCAGGCGCAGGCGTGGGTCATCAGCGGTCAGGATCAGACCGTCCATCGCGGGCAGGCATCCCGCACCCTGCACCAGCAGCATCCGCCACGGCGTCAGGCGCAGCGGACCAAGACGTCCCAAGCGGCGCAATGTGTCGGGGGGAATTTGCCCGAATTCAAACCCTGCCAGAAATCCATCTGCTACAGCACCCGGCGTCGCGGCCCGGGCGGGGGCAGGTGCCGCGATATCAGCGACTGGCCGGACGCCCTTGGCAATCAACGCCGCCATCCGACCACGACCGCCAGAGGCGCCGCCCTTGGCAAGGAACCAACCGGCCAAGGCAATCGCATCCTCTGGTGCGTGAAAGGCCGATGCAAACATCATGCCATCGGCGCGCAGGACCAACGTATCGCCCAACCGTTCGATCCGAATATCGGCAGGATCATCGGTCAGAACCGGCGCTGGGCCGGTATCGACCGCAAAGCCGAATTTGGCAGGCAGGGTCAGCGTACTGTTGGCTAAAGCTGCTTCCAGATCGTGGACCAATCCATCAGTCGTGCCGTCACCAAAGGGTGTGACAATGATATTGCGCCGCGTTTCCGTGGCGATATCAGGGTCAACCAAATCCAGCGCCCGCAGATCCGCGATCAGCGGCGTATGGCTGTCGGGCGTGACACCGCGTAATTGCAGATTGCCACGCCCCGTCAGGTCGATCAGCCCGTTACCATAGGTTTGCGCCGCATCGGCGATCCCCGTTGCCTGAGTGCGGGACAGCTTCGCGCCGTGCGGCTTGATACGTACAACCCAGCCATCGCCTGATTCCATCGGACGCAGGGCACCGGGGCACCAGCCCTTCACGCCGCTCATGCGTCCGGCCCCAAGCTGGCGGCGATCGAGTTTCGCCGCGTCACCCACAGTCCCGCATCATGCAACCGCTGGAACAGATCGCGCATGGCGGCCAAAGCCTCGGGGTTGGCGGTTTGCATGAAGGCGGTGATGTCGTCGCGGCCCAACGTGGCCTCGTGATACAGATCGAACAGATGTGGCGGCACCGCGCCTGCCAGATGCGCGAAGGCAGCCATGTGGTCCAACGTTGCGGCGATTTCAGCCGCGCCGCGGAAGCCATGGGCGGTCATCGCATCGGCCCAACGCGGATCGGTGGCGCGGGCGCGGACGGTGCGTGCGATTTCCTCGGTCAGGGTGCGGGCGCGGGGGCGGTCTGGCTGCGTGGCGTCCAGATGATACAACGCGGGGGCATCCGCCCCGATGCGGGCCATGGCGGCGGCAAAGCCAGCCTCGTGTGCGGCATAATCGGCGGCCAGCAGCAGGTCGCTTTCGGGCAGGTCCTGCGCGTGGACAAAGCTGTCTGCGGTTTGCAGGCGGGCCTCGATCCCGTCACGGTCTTGCGTGACAGCGCCATCCTGCCCGATGGCCCAGCTGGAGGCGGTGATCCAAGCCTCACCCGCTGCCTGCCTTGCGGCGTCGGTAAAGGTATCGGGGGCGGTGCCCATGCCCAGCCCGTATTGGCCGGGTTCGGGGCCGAACACCCGTGCCACACGCGCGGCGTAGGGGTTCATATCGGCGGCCTCCTCGCGTTCGGCCAACGCCTGTGCGCCGGTTTCGAACAACTGTGCCAGCACGGGGAAGACATCGCGGAACAAGCCCGACACCCGCAGCGTCACGTCGATGCGCGGACGGTCCAGCAGCGCCAGCGGCAAGATTTCCACGCCTGATACCCGCCCCGAGCCTTCGTCCCAGACAGGCTTCAGCCCCGCCAGATGCAGCGCCATGGCGAACTCCTCACCGGCGGTGCGCATCGTGGCGCTGCCCCACAGATCGACAACCAAGCCGCGCGGCCAGTCGCCGTGATCCTGCAGGTGACGACGTAGCAATTCCTCGGCCAGTTTGATGCCTTGGGCATGTGCAGCGCGGGTCGGCACGGCACGTGGATCGGTGGCAAAAAGGTTGCGCCCTGTGGGCAGCACATCCGACCGGCCCCGTGCAGGTGATCCCGAAGGCCCCGCCGCGACATGGCGGCCCGACAGCGCGGCCAACAGACCCGCCTGTTCCTGCGGCCCGTATTCGCCTTGGCCGAAGATATGCAGACCCTGCCCGTATTGGCTTTCCTTGATGTCACAAACAAAGCGGTCGATGCGGGTGATCGCCTCGGCCTCACTCGCATCGGGGGGGATGCCCAGATCACGGTCGACGCCAAGCGCGCGCGAGGTGTCGCGGATATCGCTGACCAGCCGGTCGCGGCGGGCAGGGTCCAGCCCGTCGGCGGTCGAATATTCATCCAGCAGGCGTTCCAGCCCCGCCATGCTGTCAGGCACCGCTGCGGCCAGCATAGGTGGGGGCAGATGACCCAAAGTCACGGCACCAAGGCGGCGCTTGGCCTGCGCAGCCTCACCCGGATCATTGACGATGAACGGATAAATCACCGGCAACGCACCGGTCAGCGCCTGCGGCCAGCAATCATCCGACAGCGCCACCGATTTTCCGGGCAACCATTCCAGCGTGCCATGCGCGCCCATATGGATCATCGCGTGCAGCCCCTGTGACCGCAGCCACAGATAGAAGGCGACATAGGCATGGCGCGGCACGCGGGTCAGGTCGTGATAATCATCATCGCGGGTGGCGTGATGGCTGCGTTCGGGTTGCAGCGCCATCAACAGTTTCCCCGCACGGATGGCGGCGAAATGGAACGCGCCATCCCGCATGTCGGGGTCGGTTTCGGGTGCGCCCCATGCGGCATCCAGATCGTCGCGCAGAGTTGCGGGCAGGGTGGCCAGCGCAGTGCGATATTCGTCCAGCGGCCATGTATTGCGTTCGCGGGTCAGATCGCCCTGAATGGGGGGAACATCATAGCCGTGATTGGCCAGTAGTTCCGCCACCCCATGGGCCGAGGCAAGCGCATCCAGCCCCACGGCATGCGCCATCTGCCAGTCGCGCCCCGGATAGGTGGACAAAATTAACGCCAACTTGCGATCTGTGGCAGGTGTCGCGCCAAGGCGGTGCCATGCGGCGATGCGGTCGGCGGCGGCATCGACCAGCGCGGCATCGGGGCGATGGGCAAAGCGGGAATATTGCAGGTCGGGGTCACGTTTGGCGGGGGATTTGAAGCTGATGACACCGGCAAGTATGCGTCCGTCCACCTCGGGCAGGACTACGTTCATGGCAAGGTCGGATGGCGACAGCCCGCGTTCGGCCTGATGCCATTCGCTGCGGCGGTTGGTGGACAGGGCGATTTGAAAAACGGGGCTGTCAAAGCCGTCGAAGGCGCCACCATTTTCGGTATGGGCCGAAAAACCGGTGGCATTGACGATGGTGGCGGGGACGTCGGGCAAGGCACCGCGCAACCATTCGGCAAACCCCGAGGCCTTGAGCGACGGTGCAAAGGCACCGCAGGCGTTAAGGCCACGCGCACGCAAGGCGTGGATCATGGCGTTAATCGCGGCGGTATCGGCCGCGGCCAACCAGCTGCGATAGAATGTGACCAGCGCCAAGGGACCATCAGGTGGCGTTTCGATGATGCCCAGTTCGGGATCATAAAGCCCCATCTGGGGCAGGGTCTTGCGCCCCAAAACCGGGGCCGCATGCAGTCCCGCAGCGATTGCCATCTGTGCCAGTGCTGCTTGGGCCGCCACCGCGCCGCCTTGGTCGCAATGTCGCCGTAACACGCGCAGCACCGATGCGGGCACGGTGGACACCTGATCCAGCCGCGCATCATCGCGTCCGTCGGCGGGCAATACCGCCAGCGCAATGCCGCGCCGCCGCGCCAGATCCTGCACGGATGCCAGACCATAGGGCCAATAGGCCTCGCCCCCGATCAGGCGGATCAGGATGCCTTTGGCCCCCGACAGCGTCTGGTCCAGATAGGTGTCGACCGACACCGGATGGCGCAGCGCGACAAGGTTGCACAGCCGCGTTGACGGCAGCCCCCCCGCCGCGCGATGCCAGCCCGCCGCGAATGCGCCAAGATCGCTGTCCGAAAAGGACAGCACCACCAGATCCGCCGGCGACTGGCCGGGGTCATAGGGGGCGTCGGACTGGTCCAGCCCGTGGCGTTCGCGGAAGACGACGTGCATCAGGCAGGCACGCCCGTCAGCATGGCGCGGATCGCCTCGGGGTTCACATCGTCATGTTCGGCGATGACCACCAGCTGCGACCGGCGCGGCTGATCGCCCCACTGACGGTCATATTGGTGACGCACCCGCGCACCCACGGCCTGCACCAACAGACGCATCGGTTTGCCCTGAACGGCGACATGGCCTTTGACGCGCAGGATGTTCTGTTCAACGGCCAGACGTTCAATAGCCGCGACCAGATGCGCGGGGTCGGTGATTTCGGGCAGGTCGATGATGACCGTGTCGAAATCCTCATGCTCGTGATCGTCATGGCCATCATGGTGGCTGGGACGGGCGGCCAGATCGTCTTCGGCGGCGGCGTTCAGGCCCAAGATCACCTGCGGGTCAATCGCGCCTTCGGTGACGGTCAGAATCGGCAGCTTGCGCGGGGCGTGTTCCAGAATGGCGGCACGGGCGGCGGCGACGCCAGCATCACCGGCCAGATCGGCCTTGGTCAGCAAAACGACATCGGCGCAGGCGATCTGATCCTCGAACACCTCGGACAGGGGCGTTTCGTGGTCAAGGCTGTCGTCGGCGGCGCGTTGGGCGTCCACGGCGGCGACATCGGGGGCGAAACGGCCCGCGGCGACGGCTTCGGCATCCGCCAATGCAATCACGCCGTCGACGGTGATGCGCGACCGGATGGCGGGCCAGTCGAAGGCCTTCAGCAGGGGTTTCGGCAGCGCCAGCCCCGAGGTCTCGATCAGGATGTGGTCGGGCTTTTGCGGCAGCGCCATCAGCCGTTCCAGCGTCGGGATGAAATCATCGGCGACCGTGCAGCAGATGCAGCCGTTCGACAGCTCCATGATGTTTTCGGCCGGGCAATTGTCGTCGGCGCAGCCCTTCAGGATTTCGCCGTCCACGCCCATGCTGCCGAATTCATTGACCAGCACTGCCAGCCGCTTGCCCTGCGGGTTCTGCATCAGATGCCGCACAAGGGTGGTTTTTCCTGCGCCCAGAAAGCCGGTGATCACGGTAACGGGGGTCTTGGTCAGATCGGACATGGGGGTCACTCCTGCGGGGGGATGCGGGCAAGGCTTTGCTTGCGGAAAATGGTCGGGCGTTCGCGCCAAGGCACAATGCCATCGCTGCTGGCAGCATAGGCGGCGGCACCCGTGGCGATGTCGGCGGCATCTTCGGGGGTCAGGCGGCCATAGACATAGGACCACTTGCCCGCACCCGAAAGCGAGACGGCGCAACCTTGCGAACAGGCGGACAGACATTCGACGGGGCGGATTTCCACACCTTCGGGCGGCGCATCCGTCAACGCCTGATGCAACACCGCGCCGGGGCGGGGGGCATCGGGGTCCTCGGCGGGCACCATTCCGCGGCAGGTGGTGCAGACATGCAAAATGGCGCGCATTGCGGCCCTTCCCTTCAGCTTTGGCATCAGGATGTGGCCAAGGATAACGGCACGGATCATCCGGCCATTGTCCAACTGGTCACGACACACCCCGGTCGCCCGTCATCATCATGTGCTGGCAGGTCTCCCGGCTTGCGGATTCAGGGCTTTGGCCCAATGGTCGTCCCACCTTCCCGGCCCGCGTATGGGCCAGTGGTTCGGGCGACCTTTCCGGTCACGGTCGCGGGGGCGGCTGCGCTTGGGCGGGGCTTTGTGGCCTTGCCTGTCGCATTCCCTCTTCGCCTGCCTTACGACAGGAACCAACACGCGCCAACCAAAGGCCCGCAGCCCCGATTTGTCAACCCGAAGGAGCGATTTCATGACCCAGTCCGACCCCATTCCCGAACAGGATCTGGCCCGCCACATACAGAAAATGGCCAAGAAAAAGGCCGCCCGCGACCGGATGATGGAAACCAAAACCGGCGAAAAAGGCCTGATCATCGTCCATACCGGCCCCGGCAAGGGCAAATCCAGCAGCGGCTTTGGCATGATCATGCGCTGTATCGCCCATGAAATGCCCTGCGCGGTCGTGCAATTCATCAAAGGTGCGTGGGACACGGGCGAACGCCGCCTGCTGACCACGCATTTCAGCGAATTATGCCAGTTTCACAGCATGGGCGAAGGCTTTACTTGGGAAACGCAGGATAAATCCCGCGACATCGCTGCTGCCGAAGCAGGCTGGGAACGGGCCAAGGAATTGATCCGCGACCCCGAAATCCGCATGGTTTTGCTGGACGAAATCAACATTGCCTTCCGCTATGGCTATCTGGATGTGGAACAGGTTCTGGCGTTTCTGGCCGCTGAAAAGCCGCCTATGACCCATGTGGTGCTGACCGGTCGCGGTGCCCCCGACAGCCTGATCGAGGCGGCCGATCTGGTCACTGAAATGGGACAGATCAAGCATCCGTTCCGTGCAGGCATCAAGGCACAGATGGGTGTCGAGTTCTGATAATTTTTGCAATGCGGCACAAAAAGTTGACCTTGCCGTGAACCCGTGCCTCGATACGCGGGTTCACTTCGTGCACCAAGCAAAGGACGATCCGACCATGACCCCGCCCAAGCTTCCACAAGATGCCGCGCTGTTTCTGGATTTCGACGGATGTCTTGTCGATATTGCTGCCCGTCCGGATGCTGTCGTCGTTTCGTCTGAATTACTGGCACGGTTGGGAAAGCTGTATGACCAGCTTGGCGGGGCGGTGGCGCTGATATCGGGTCGCGATGTGGCCGATCTACGCGGCCATGTGCCCGATTTTCAAGGTATTGTCGCGGGCAGCCACGGGGCCGAACTGTCACTGGCCCCCGATATGATCGAGGCTGTCCACCAGCAGCCCTTCGATGTCGCGGCCCTTCACCGCGCGGCGCATGAACTGGCCCGCCCCCATCCCGCCTTGTTGGTTGAAGAAAAGCCCCATGGCGTCGGGCTGCATTACCGCGCCGACCCCGGCCTGCAGGATTACGTCGAAAAGGTCATGCAGGATTTGTTGGCCACCTATCCGGGGCTGATGCTGCAACCGGCAAAAATGGCGATGGAGATCAGACCCCAAGGTGTTGGCAAGGACAGCGCGCTGGCCGCATTGATGCAGCGCGAACCTTTTGCGGGGCGTGTGCCCGTCTTTGCAGGGGATGACACCACCGATGAACCCGCGATGGTGCAGGCGCAATCGCTTGGCGGCTTTGCCATCAAGATCGGCGATGGTCCGACCGCCGCGGAATACCGCCTTGCTGATCCTTCGGCGCTGGCCGCTTGGCTGGACGCATCGATTAACTAATTTCCAAGGAGCCTATATGTCCCGCCTGATCGTCGTATCGAACCGCCTTCCGCTTGGTGACAATCCCTCGGGGGGATTGGTGGTCGCGCTAGAGGATGCGCTGCGCAGTTCCGGCGGTGTATGGATCGGCTTTTCCGGCGAGGTGACAGACACCCCTGCCACCACCCTGCAAGATCATCCGGGCGCGCCGTTCCAGCGGTTGTCGTTCGATCTGTCGCCGCAGGATCACGAAGATTACTATCTGGGCTATTCCAACTCGATCCTGTGGCCGCTGTGTCATGGACGGCCCGATCTGGTGCGGATCTTTCCGGAATATGTCGACGGCTATCGTCGCGTGAACGGGTCGATTGCAGATATGATGATGCCGCATCTGCGCGAAGGGGATCGCATCTGGGTGCAGGATTACCATCTGTTCCCCTTGGCCGCCGAATTGCGAGCGCGGGGGGTGACGGCGGCGATCGGGCATTTCCTGCACATCCCGTTCCCCGGCCCCGCCGATTGCGGTGCCCTGCCCAACCCCGAGGAATTGTTCGACTGGCTGTCCCATTACGATCTGGTCGGCTTTCAGGCCGAACGCGATATCGGGGCCTTTGCAGAAAGCGGGCGGCAGCTGTCTGATATGGATCATTTGTCGGATACCGAATTCCGCCTGTCGGGTCGCAAGCTGCATGCAGGCGCATTCCCCATCGGTATCGACGCCAAGAACTTTATCGCCGAGGCGCAGGACGCCCCCGATGAAGACCGCATGCGCAGCCTGACCGGCGCCAAGATGATGATCGGGGTCGACCGGCTGGATTATTCCAAAGGCATCCCGCACCGTTTCCGCGCCTATCAGCTGTTGCTGGAAAAAATCCCCGATCTGCAGGAGAAGATTTCGTTTCTGCAAATCGCACCGCCGACCCGCGGCGAGGTAGAGGCCTATCAGGACATCCGCGAGGAAACCGAGCATCTGGCAGGTCGCATTAACGGCCAGTTCGCCAGCCTGAACTGGACGCCGATCCGCTTTATCCACCGTGCGATGGCACGTCCTGTTCTGGCGGGGCTTTACCGTCAGGCGGGCATCGGGTTGGTCACGCCGCTGGCGGATGGAATGAACCTTGTCGCCAAAGAATATGTTGCAGCACAAGACCCAGCCGATCCGGGGGTGTTGATCCTGTCGCGCTTTGCCGGTGCTGCCGAAACCATGACCGAGGCGCTGATCATCAACCCCCATGACCCGTATGATATCGCGCAAGCCATGGCCCAAGCGGTGCGGATGTCGCTGGAAGAACGCCGCGAACGCCACGCCGCTTTGCTGAAAGGCGTGGTCGAACAGGATATCGCATGGTGGTCTGCGACCTATCTGAAGGCTTTGGACGCCGCGTGCTGATTGCCTGCGAATCGCCCTGAGCGGGGGGCATTTCATAAGGGAACTGCCGCACCACAGGGCATGGGGCAGATATTCAGCCTGTTTTTCGGGCATTCAATGTGCCGGATGCGACGGTGCAGCACCGCCACGTGACCACCGCCACCATCCGGCGCATATTGAGGATACGAAGCTGAAAATGCTTCAGGCGCTCCTCCTCCGGGTCCGGTTCGGATCCAACTGAAAGCCGCCATTTCTGCCGCACCTCCTCCTCCCTGCGGTCGGAAATGGCGGTTTTTCAGTTCTTGATCAGGCTGGTCACATAGCGCACGGCAGCGGCATAGCCCCGCACCCCCAAGCCCGCGATGACCCCGTCCGCCCGCATCGAGGCATAGGAATGGTGGCGAAAGGCTTCCCGTTTATGGACCTGACTGATGTGCACCTCGATTACGGGGCCGTCGAAGGTGTTCAGTGCATCCAGCACCGCCACCGATGTATGGGTCAGCGCGGCGGGGTTGATGACGATGGCGGCACCGTCCAGGCGCGCTTCGTGGATCCAGTCGATGATCTGGCCTTCCCAGTTCGATTGCAAAAAGCGGATCTTATGGGGACCAGCAGCGTCGCGGCACAGATCCTCGACATCGGACAGGGTCGTGCTGCCATAGATTTCGGGCTGGCGCTGCCCCAGCAGGTTCAGGTTCGGGCCGTTCAGGACATAGATCAGCGACATGGCATTTCCTTGGCAATGACAACCCAGTGGTAGCGCGCCTTGGTCGTTCTGTCAGCCTTGATGGCAGAAAACGGTGATATCGGCTGCCTGATCGGCGGGGTCGACCAGCATCAGGCGCGGGGGATTGGCCGCAATTGTCAGGACCGATTGTGGCGATGCTGGCGGGCTGGACCATGTGATCCCGCCGTCAGGTGCCACCAGCACCAACCGGTCGCCGCGCATCTGCAACCGACCCGCGCCACCGGCACGCCACAGGATATTATCGCCCTGTCGCAGCACAGGGCCGTCATCGGCGTCATTCAGCAAGGCAACATCCGCAACCGACAGGCTTTGGCCCGCAAGCAGCGGTCCCGTGCTGTGATCGGTTGCAGCGCATTCACCCGCAAGGCTGCGCTGCATCAATGCCTGCACCGTGGCGTTATCCCAGCCGTGGTGATCCGCCGCCGCACGCAGCACCGTCAGCTTTGCCAGCGCCGCTACAGGGGTGATATCCCCGCAGCCGATGGCCCCTGTGTCCGCCACCCAAGCCCCTGCGGCATAGTGGAATGCCCACACCTGCCCGTCGGTGACCCGACTGGCAATCACAGTAATGGCCCCGTGATCCTGCGCCCGGTGCAGGGCTGCCTTGGTGACAATAGCCGCCGGGATATTACCCTCGCCGAAGCCTTGGATGATCAATCCGGTTGCACCGCTGGCCAGCGCCGCATCGATCAGATGCGCCATCAGCGGGCCATCCGCTGGCACCGCCGGTAATTGCGCCACCGATTGCGCGTCGATCACCTGCGCCACTGCATCCAGTTGTGCCTGTGCCAAGGCCATTGCATCAGTGTGGTCCAGTGCCTGCTGCGATGATGCAGGCCCCGTCAAAGGCTGCGCCGCGCCATGCCTGATGCCGATCCCCGCATGTGCCAGTGCGGGCAGATGCGGGCTGTCAAAGGCCGCAAACCCCGTGGTCGAGGATTTCAGCGTACGATTCCCCCGCAGCAGTTGGCCGCCGAAAAACACCATAACCTCGGGCAGGCGCAGGTGTGTCATGGCCAAAGCGCCGGTCAGGTTCAACAGCCCGTCGCTGGCCGCATTCAGCACCAGCCCATCGGGCGTTTCGGTCAACAGCGGCAGTTGCGATCCGGTCAGGATTACCGGCTTGGACAGGGTGGCGCGCGCATGGCCCCGCGCATCGGTGACATTCAGCAAAAACGACAGCGCCGCACCGGTATAATCCATCGTATCGGTGCCATGCAGGATCACGAAACCGTCGAAGAGGTCGTATAGCTCCAGAACCCGCCCCGCCATCTTGCACCAATCTAAGGGGCGCAGATCGGTGCTGTCCAATGTGCCGCTGCCGGTATCGCCAAAGCGCAGGCCGGTGTCGAAATGCAGTCCGGTTGCAGGCAGGCTGGCCGCCAGTGAATGTCCCAAAAGATCGCGCAGGGCATCCGCAAAACGGTTTGATGGCATCGGCGCAAGCGGGCTGCCCGTGCAGGCGATGGTGCCGCCGGTATTCAGAACGCAGATCCGCATGATGGCCCCCTTGTGACTGGTCCGCCCATATAGGGCCGACCATCAGGTACGATCCAGCCCTTTGGCGGTCAGAAACCCTTATGGGTTTTCAGAAATTCGGCCTCCTCGGGGATGGTGTTGCGGCCCAGCACGGCATTGCGATGTGGAAAGCGGCCAAAGCGGGCGACAATGTCGTGATGTTCGCGGGCAAAATGCAGCGAATGCTGGTTGCCCAGTTTTTCATATAGCGCGACCGATTGCGTCTGATCGGACAGATCTTCCGAATGCATGAAGGGCAGATAGAAGAACTGGCGGGGCTTGGGGTCCTGTTCCTGATCAAAGCCCCTGTCCAGCGCCATACGGGCATAGCCCAGCACCAGATAATTGCTTTCAAAGCTGCGCGGTGATCCGCGGAACATATTGCGCGGAAACTGGTCCAGCACGATGCAAAGCGCCAAGGCGTGATCGCTGCTGTTCATCCAATCGTCCAATTGGCCGTCATGGGCGGCCTGATAGGTGTCGGCGAACAGATCGACAATCTGCGCGTCGATCTGTTCGGATTTTACAAACCAGTTGGACGTCATTTGGTCGGAAAACCAGAACTCCAGAACCTGATCGGCGGTTTTGATCGTCATTGTAGTCTCCTTCAGGGGGCATGGCGCCATGCCCCGTTCATGTCAGTCCAACGGTTTCAGGCTGGCCTCGATCGCGGCGCGCTTGCTTTCCAGAAACGGCGGCAGCGACAGGCCCTGACCCATGCTGTCACGCGGTTCGTCAACATCAAAGCCCGGACCGTCGGTGGCAAGTTCAAACAGGCTGCCGCCCGGTTCACGGAAATAGAGCGAGCGGAAATAGTAACGCTCAACCTCGCCCGAGTTCGGGACACGGTATCCGGCAACGCGCTTGGTCCATTCTGTCAGCGCAACGGTGTCGGGCACACGAAAGGCGACATGGTGGACACCGCCCGCGCCTTGACGGGCCTTTGGCAGATCGGGCTGGACTGCGACATGCAGTTCGGATGCCGCACCGCCATCGCCCATTTCAAAGACATGCACCTGACCTTGGCCGTCGGGGCTGGTGTAATCGCGCGCCTTTCGCATGTTCATCACCTGCGTCAGCAGGGCTTCGGTGGGGGCAAGGTCGGGAACGGAAATGGTGATCGGTCCAAGGCCGCGGATCTGGTGTCCAGCTGGCACATCGCTGTCGGCCCAAGGCTGGCCCACGGGCTGGGGCGCTGCGATCAGGCGCAGGCGCTGGCCCTCGGCGTCCTCGACATCAAGGACGGGACGACCGTCCAGCGCAGTGATCTTGCCGGTACTGACACCAAGGCCGGACAGACGCGCGGCCCAGTAATCCAGACTGGCTTCATCCACGCGCAGGCCGGTGCGGATGATGGCGTTCGTGCCGCGCCGTTCGCGGGCGGCAGGCCAGTCAAAGAAGGTGATGTCGGTGCCGGGTGTGCCAGCGCCATCCGCAAAGAACAGATGATAGGCCGAGGTGTCGTCCTGATTGACCGTCTTCTTGACGCGGCGCAATCCAAGCGTCTGCGTATAGAAACGGTTGTTCGCGGCTGCATTGGCAGTGATCGCGGTCAGATGGTGAATGCCGGTCAGTTGCATGGGATGCCCCTTTCGATAAGCGTTAAGGGGAATATGCACCCTGCTGTCCGTTCGTGGCACCCGTCGCGCAGGCAACGCTGTGTTCGGTTCTTGCGAACGATGCGTGCCGCGCTATGGTCAAAACATGACATGGACCCTTACCGATATCCGCACCTTTCTGGCCGTTCTGGACGCTGGCAGCATATCGGGTGCCGCCGTGCGGGCCGATCTGTCGAAATCGGTCGTCAGCAAGCGCATCAGCGATTTCGAAACCACGCTTGGCGTGCCCTTGTTCACCCGCCATGCCGGACGCATCACCCCCACCGACAGCGCATGGACATTGGCCGACCGGCTGCGTCCCGCTTTGGCAGAACTGGTCGCTGCCACCGAAAGCATCGCGGGGGCCGATACGGAATTGCGTGGTCGATTGGCCATTGCCGCCCCGATGAGCTTTGGCATCCGTCATTTTGGTCCCATCATCGCCGGTTTCGCCCGCGCCCATCCCGCGCTGGACATCGTGCTGGATTACGATGACCGCAATGCCGATCTTGGGCGGGCGGGCTTCGACGTTGCCCTGCGGATCGGACAGCTGAAAGACAGCAGCCTGATGGCGCGGCGGCTGTGTCATGACCCGCGTGCCTTGGTAGCCAGCCCCGACTATCTGGCGCGTTACGGGCAGATCACGGCCCCCGATGATCTGCATGGCCATGATTGCATCGGCTATCTGAATGTCCGCATGGCCGAGATCTGGCCCTTTGATATCCCGTCCCCCTCCCAAAGCCGTATCACCGCCAACAACGGCGAGGCGATGCGCGATATGGCGATCGGGGGCTTGGGTCTGGCGCTGCTGCCGCTGTTTATTGTCCATGATGCGATCAGGGACGGGCGGCTGGTCAGGCTGTTGCCCGATCTGCCGCAAAAGATGATGCCGGTCAGCCTTGTCTGGCCTCCGATCAAACCGATGCCCCATAAGACACGGCTGTTTGTCGACCATGTTGCACAGGCGTTTGCGGATGTGCCACCGTGGCAACGCGGGATAGGCGACCCGAAGTAACTGTCCGGATCGCCTGATGTCTTACATGGTCAGATCGACCGCGCCCGTCAGCCATGCAAAGCCGTTGGCGGGCAGCGACAGGCTTTGACCCTGCATGTCGGCACGGGCAGGGCCGGTCATGGCTGTATCGCCTGAGACCGACAGGGTCACAGGGGTGGTCGACAGGTTGAACACGCAGGTCAGCGATTGACCCTCATGCGTGCGGGTGAAGGCCAGCACAGGCTCTGGCAGGTCCAGAAACTGTGTCTGGCCCCAGCGCAACGCGGGTTGCGATTTGCGGAAGGCGATGGTGTCGCGATAGGCGGCCAGCACGCTGTCGTCGCCCTGCTGTCCGGCGACGGCATGGGCGGCCTGCGCGCCCTTGACCGGCAGCCATGGCGTCCCATCCGAAAAGCCTGCATTGGGCTGGCTGGCATCCCAGACCATCGGGGTACGGCATCCGTCGCGACCCTTCACCTCGGGCCAGAAGCGCAGGGCGGGGGGATCGGTCAGTTCTTCGTAAACCAGCGTGGTTTCGGTCTGCCCCAGTTCCTCGCCCTGATAGATGCAGATGGTGCCGGGGAATGACATCAGCATTGCGGCGGATTGGCGGCTCAGTATGTCGGGGTCATCGGCATTGGCAGCCCAACGGCTGACGTGGCGCATGACGTCATGGTTCGAAAAGCTCCAGCAGCTGTGACCATCGGGGGCGCCGGTCTGCACGCCTTCGATGCACTTGCGGAAATGGGCTGCCGTAAATTCGGGGCTGAGCATCTCAAAGCTATAGCACATATGCAGCCGGTCGGTGCCGGCGGTGTATTTTGCCATGATATCAATGGCCGTCTGGCCGCCATCGCCCACCTCGCCGACCATCATGCGGTCGGGAAATTCATCGGTCAGCGCGCGCATCTTTTTCAGGAATGCGATGTTCTGAGGCCGGTTCTTGGAATGGATGTGCAGCTGGCGCGGATAGGTTTCCGGCCCGTCGTAATCAGGGTTGGGCGGGTTGTTGCGCAGCTTGTCATCGTGGAAATAGTAATTGACCGTATCCAGCCGGAAGCCGTCCACCCCGCGTTCCAGCCAGAACCGCATCGTGTCCAGCAATGCGTCCTGAACGGCGGGGTTCCACATGTTCAGGTCGGGCTGCTCGATCAGGAAGTTGTGCAGATAGTATTGCTTGCGCTTGGCGTCCCATTCCCATGCCGGACCACCAAAGACCGAAGGCCAGTTGTTGGGTGGTGTGCCATCGGCACGTGGATCGGCCCAGACATACCAGTCGGCCTTGCCATTGTCGCGGCTGCTGCGGCTTTCGGCAAACCATGCGTGTTTGTCGCTGGAATGGCTGATGACCTGATCGATAATGACCTTGATGCCCAATTCATGGGCACGGGCGACCATCGCATCGAAATCGTCCAGCGTGCCGAAAAGCGGGTCGATGCCGGTATAATCGGAAACGTCGTAGCCCATATCCTTTTGCGGCGATGTGAAGATCGGCGACAGCCAGATCGCATCCGCCCCAAGATCCGCAATGTGATCCAGTCTGCGGGTAATGCCCGGCAGATCACCGATACCGTCGCCTGTGCTGTCCTGAAAACTGCGGGGATAGATCTGATAGATCACCGCGTCGCGCCACCATTCCGTCATCATTCACCTTTCGGGTCCAGAAACCTGTGTTCAGACAACACCACTATAGCGGGATCGAAAAGGACCAGTTAGCGTTAACCTACGCATTGCCCGAATCTGTGATCGGGATAGAGTGGACAGATGAAAAAATTGACAAAGCCGCATTTGCCAAGCGTTGACGACCAGATTGCCCTTGAAAGCGGGCGCTGCGATCGCCCTTTCGATGTTCTGGGACCCAAGCAGGACGGCAAGGACCGTTGGCTGACGGTGTATCATCCCGATCTGGCAGCGCTGAAGGTCAAGACGGGCAGCATATCGACCGACCTGCCGCGCGTCGCAGGCGACCTGTTCTGCGGCCCGATTCCCGAGGGTGATTATCTGTTGCAGGCCGAAAGCGGCGGCGGAGTGACATGGGAATTCGACGATCCCTACCGGTTTGATCCTGTTCTGGGCGATGTCGATCTGCATCTGCTGGGCGAAGGGACCCACCGGCGGCTGTGGCAGGCGCTTGGCGCGCATGTGATGACGCATCAAGGCGTCAAGGGCACGCATTTTGCGGTCTGGGCACCCAATGCACAGCGTGTTTCAGTGGTCGGACAGTTCAACGGCTGGGATGGCCGTCACCACCCGATGCGCCGTCTGGGTGGCAGTGGCATCTGGGAAATCTTCCTGCCCGACCGGCGCGAAGGCACCCTGTATAAATACGAGATTCTGGACGCGCAGGGTCGCGTCATGCAAAAGGCCGATCCCATCGGTTTCGGCAGCCAGCACCCCCCCGAAAAAGCCAGTGTCGTGCGCGATATTACGGGCTTTGGCTGGAAGGACGGCGAATGGATGTCGTCACGTTCCACGGCGCAGGACCGCACGGCCCCGATCTCGATCTATGAGGTGCATCCGGGCAGTTGGCGGCGCAAATGGGATGATGGCGGGCGGCCTTTGTCATACCGCGAAATGGCCCGCGATCTGGTTGCCTATGCCAAGGATATGGGGTTCACCCATCTGGAGCTGATGCCCGTCAGCGAATTCCCCTTTGACGGATCATGGGGATACCAGCCGGTCGGCCTTTATGCCCCGACGATCCGCTTTGGTCCGCCGCATGAATTCCGCGATCTGGTCGATGCCGCGCATCAGGCGGGCTTAGGTGTATTGCTGGATTGGGTGCCGGGGCATTTCCCGACCGATGCCCACGGGTTGGCGCGGTTTGACGGCACATCGCTTTATGAACACGAAGACCCGCGCGAAGGTTTCCATCAGGACTGGAACACCCTGATCTATAACTATGGCCGGACCGAGGTTCAGAACTTCCTGATCGCCAATGCTGTCTACTGGTGTCAGGAATACCACATCGACGGGCTGCGCGTGGATGCGGTCGCATCCATGCTGTACCGCGATTATTCGCGCAAGGATGGCGAATGGGTTCCGAATAAGGACGGCGGTCGCGAAAACTATGAAGCGATCGACTTCCTGCAAAAGATGAACATCGCTGCCTATGGCGAAACCCCCGGCATCATGACCGTGGCCGAGGAAAGCACATCCTATCCGCAAGTGTCGGCCCCTGTGGATGCGGGGGGCTTGGGGTTCGGGTTCAAATGGAACATGGGCTGGATGAACGACACCCTGCGGTACATGAGCCGCGATCCCGTCCATCGCCAATACCATCACGACCTGATGAGCTTTGGTCTGATGTATGCCTTTACCGAAAATTTCATCCTGCCGATCAGCCATGACGAGGTTGTTCATGGCAAGGGCAGCATGCTGCACAAGATGCCCGGCGACGAATGGCAGCAATTTGCCAATCTGCGCGCCTATTACGGGTTCATGTGGGGCCATCCGGGCAAGAAGCTGTTGTTCATGGGCTGCGAATTTGCCCAGCCCGAGGAATGGAACCACAATGGCGAACTGAACTGGCATGCCGCCGGTTTGCCCCTGAACCAGGGGGTGCAATCGCTGGTCCACGACCTGAACCATCTGTATCGCGCGACACCTGCACTTTATGTCAAAGACTGCGACGCTGACGGGTTCGAATGGATTGCCACCGATCCGGCGCAATCGACCTATGCATGGATCCGCAAGGGCAACGCGGGTGATCCACCCGTCGTTGTGGTCTGCAATTTCACCCCCATTCCGCGCCCCGATTTCCGCATCGGCGTCCCGCAGGCGGGCCCGTGGCGCGAGGCGTTGAACACCGACGCCGCGATCTATGGCGGCAGTGGTATGGGAAATATGGGAGGGGTGATTGCGGACGGGCAGGCGCAGGACGGTCAACCGGCTTCCATGTCGGTGACCTTGCCGCCGCTGTCCGTGGTTATTTTTGTGGCTGAAGACTGATTTTGATTGTTGGGGGGAGAGTTTAATTATGGCTGAAACCAAGCGACTGACACGCCGTGCAATGGCCTTTGTGCTGGCAGGGGGCCGCGGCAGCCGCCTTCAGGAACTGACCGACCGCCGCGTCAAACCTGCTGTCTATTTCGGGGGAAAAACCCGCATTGTCGATTTTGCCCTGTCGAATGCGATGAACAGCGGCATCCGCAAGATCGCCGTTGCAACCCAGTACAAGGCCCACAGCCTGATCCGCCATTGTCAGCGCGGCTGGAATTTCTTTCGCGCCGAACGCAACGAATTTCTGGACATCCTGCCCGCCAGCCAGCGGACTGCGGAACAGAACTGGTATCAGGGCACTGCCGATGCCGTGACGCAAAACATCGATATCGTGGATGATTACGATGTCGATTACATCATCATCCTTGCCGGCGACCACATCTATAAAATGGATTACGAGGTGATGCTGCGCGAACATGTCGAAAGCGGCGCCGATGTCACCGTCGGCTGCTTGACCGTCCCGCGCGAGGAAGCAACGGCATTCGGTGTCATGGATGTGGACGACAAGGGGCGCATCATCTCGTTCCTTGAAAAGCCCAAGGACCCGCCCGCCATGCCGGGCCATCCCGACAAGGCGCTGGCATCCATGGGAATCTATGTCTTCAACTGGGCCTTCCTGCGCGATCTGCTGCTGACGGACGCTGAGGACCCGAACTCCAGCCATGATTTCGGCACCGATCTGATCCCCGATATCGTCAAGAACGGTAAGGCCATGGCCCACCGCTTTGACGATTCCTGCGTGCGGACCGAAGGCGCCCCCGCCTATTGGAAGGATGTCGGCACCGTCGATGCCTTTTGGCAGGCCAATATCGACCTGACGAATTTCACCCCCGAACTGAACCTCTGGGACAGCGACTGGCCGATCTGGACCTATTCAGAAAGCAAGCCGCCCGCCAAATTCATCCATGACGAAAAGGACCGGCGCGGGGTGGCGATATCGTCGATGGTGTCGGGGGGCTGCATCGTGTCGGGAACCGAAATCCGCAATTCGCTGCTGTTCACCGAAGTGCATACCAATTCCTATGCCGTATTGGATCATGCGGTGGTGCTGCCTTATGTCACCGTCGAACGGCACGCGCGGTTGCGCAATGTGGTGATCGACCGTGGCGTGATTATCCCCGAAGGGCTGGTCGTGGGCGAGGATCCCAAAGATGACGCGAAATGGTTCCGCGTCAGCGATAAGGGCGTGACGCTGATCACGCAGGATATGCTGGACCGGCGGGCTGCGGGGTTGTGATGAAGGTTCTGTCAGTCGCTTCGGAATGTGCCCCCTTGGTGAAAACCGGCGGTCTGGCCGATGTGGTGGGGGCGTTGCCCGCCGCATTGGCCGAACAGGGGGTGCAGATGCGCACCCTGTTGCCCGGCTATCCGGCGGTGACAGTCGCGCTGGAAGGGGGCGAAAGCGTCGCGCAATTCGATGACCTGTTCGGCGGACCCGCGCAGGTGCTGGCCGGAACAGCGGCAGGTCTGGACCTGTTGGTCATCGACGCGCCGCATCTTTATGCGCGACCGGGCAACCCTTATCTGGGGCCGGATGGACGCGACTGGCAAGACAACCCTGAACGCTTTGCAGCCCTGTCATGGGTCGGGGCGCATATCGCCGCCCATGGCGCTGCGGGTTGGCATCCGCAGGTGTTGCACGGGCATGACTGGCAGGCGGGCTTTGCCACCGAATACCTGCGCCAGATGGATGCGGGCCATATCCGCAGCATGCTGACCATCCATAACATCGCCTTCACCGGCCCCGCCGATCCGGGCCGCCTGCATTCGTTGCGCCTTGATCCGGGCCGCTTTCACAGCGAAGGCTTTGAATTCTGGGGCGGCATTTCTGCATTGAAAGCCGGCCTGATGGAGGCGGACGCCCTGACCACCGTATCCCCCACCTATGCCGAGGAACTGATGACCCCCGAATTCGGCATGGGTCTGGAAGGGGTGATGCGCCACCGTCAGGCATCATTGCACGGCATCCTGAACGGGATCGACGACGCTGCGTGGAACCCTGCCACCGATCCCACGATCACACCCTATTCCAAACCGGCGGGCAAAGCCGCGGCCAAGGCGGCGTTGCAGGCGGAAATGGGATTGCCGCAATCGGGTGGCCCGCTGTGCGTGATCGTGTCACGGATGACCGGACAAAAGGGCCTGGATCTTGTGTTGGAGGCGTTGCCGACCCTTCTGGAACAGGGCGGGCAACTGGCATTGCTGGGGTCAGGTGAAGCCGAACTGGAACGCGCATTTCAGGCCGCTGCTGACCAAAACCCGAATGTGGCGGTGCGGATCGGCTATGACGAGGGATTCTCGCACCGGCTGATTGCGGGCGGGGATGCCATTCTTGTGCCCTCGCGGTTTGAACCCTGCGGGCTGACCCAGCTTTACGCCCTGCGCTATGGGACAGTGCCGGTGGTGGCGCTGACGGGGGGGCTGGCTGATACGGTCATTAACGCCTCACCCGCCGCATTGGCGCGTAAGGTTGCCACGGGAATCCAGTTTTCGCCGGTGACGGCGGGGGCGTTGCGGAACGCTTTGGTGCGGCTTGGCGCCCTTTACAAGGACAGGAAAACATGGTCCCGCCTGCAAACGAACGCGATGGCGCAGCCGGTGGGCTGGGCGCTGTCGGCAAAGGCTTACGCCGAACTTTACGCCGGACTGACCAAAGACAGATGAACGACCACTATGCGATGACAGCCGGGCACCCGACGCCGTTGGGGGCAACCTTTGATGGGGCCGGTGTCAATTTCGCCATATTTTCCAAACACGCAGAGCGCGTGGTTCTGTGCCTGTTCGACGAAAAGAACCGCGAGACGCGGGTCGATCTGCCCGAACGCGACGGCCATGTCTGGCACGGCCATATCACCGGCCTGCGCCCCAGCCAGCGATACGGATACCGCGTGCACGGGCCTTACAAACCGCATGAGGGGCATCGCTTCAACCCCAACAAGCTGCTGATCGACCCCTATGCCAAGCGGCTGTCGGGACGACTTGCGCCCCATGATGCGGTCTTCGGCTATCGCGCGGGTCATGCCGATGCCGATCTATCTTTTGATCGCCGCGACAGCGCCGCCCATGTTCCGCGCAGCGTGGTGGTGGACCCGTCTTTCACATGGGGCGAAGACCGGCCCCTGCGCCGCCCCATGACCGACACGGTGATCTACGAGGCGCACGTCAAGGGTCTGACCGCCGGTCGTTTGGGTATTCCGGGGCGCGGCGGCTATCTGGCGATGGCATCCGATCCGATGCTGGACCATCTGAACAAGCTAGGCATCACCGCGATCGAGTTGTTGCCGGTGCAGGCCTTTGCCGATGACCGCTTCCTGGTCGATAAGGGTCTGACGAATTACTGGGGCTATATGTCCTATGGGTTCTTTGCGCCCGAACCGCGCTACATGCGCGATGGTGATATTGCCGAATTCCAACAGATGGTTGCCCGTTTCCACAAGGCCGGAATCGAGGTGATACTGGACGTTGTCTATAACCACACAGCCGAGGGTAACCAGTTGGGCCCCACGCTGTCATTTCGCGGTTTGGACAACGCCTCTTATTACCGTCTGGCCGAAGACAGGCGCTTTTACGTCAATGACGCGGGCACCGGAAATGTGCTGGATCTGGACGACCCCTTTGCCCTGCGGCTGGTGATGGACAGTCTGCGTTACTGGGTCGAGGTGATGCATGTCGACGGTTTCCGCTTTGATCTGTGCAGCGTCTTGGGTCGCACAGGCGGCATGTTCGACCGCGACGGACCGTTCTTTCGTGCCGTGCGGCAAGACCCCGTGCTGAACCGCGTCAAACTGATCGCCGAGCCTTGGGATATCGGTGATGGCGGCTATCAGCTGGGGGCTTATCCTGCGCCCTTCGGGGAATGGAACGACCGTTATCGCGACCAGCTGCGCGGGTTCTGGCGCGGCGATGCCGGTCTGATCGGCAAACTGGCCAAGCGCATTGCCGGATCGGCGGCGCGGTTCGACCATGACGGACGGCCCGCGACCAGTTCGGTCAACTTCATCTCGGCCCACGACGGTTTCACGCTGATGGATACGGTCAGCTATGCCGAAAAGCATAATGAGGCGAATGGCGAGGAGAACCGCGACGGTCACAACCACAACCTGTCCGACAATATGGGCGTCGAGGGGCCAAGCGACGATCCGGCCATCCTCGCCCGCCGCGACCGCAGGCGGCGCAACCTGATCGCATCCCTGATGCTGTCGCAGGGCACGCCGATGCTGTTGGCGGGGGATGAACTGGGCAATTCGCAGGGTGGTAACAACAATGCCTATTGTCAGGACAATCCCATCGGCTGGGTTGATTGGGACGGGGCAGATCCTGTGTTTCTGGCGTTCTGCCAGCGGGTGATTGCCTTCCGTAAGGCCCATCCTATCCTGCGGCAGAAACGCTTCCTGCACAGCAAACCCCGCGAACAGGACGGCCTTGTCGATCTGTTCTGGCAAAGGGCCGACGGCCAGCCAATGACACGGGATGACTGGAACGACCCCGAATTGCGCCTGCTGGCCGCGGAAATGCGCATGGCCTCGGGGACGCCCGGTTATGCGGCCTTGCCGGGGGCGGTCTTTGTGATCTTCAATAATGGTGATGACGCGCAGATGACCCTGCCACCAACCCCTCAAGGCAGCGTCTGGCGGCGCAGGCTGGACACGGGTCGCGACGATGCCACCGATTTGGCCGCAGACGCCGTCGAAACGATCAGTGCCGAAACCGTGGTGGTCTTCGTTCTCTGCGACATTGACGATAACCATCAGTAGTTCTTGCGAAAGATCACGGCTTCGGGTGACAGTCATTTGCGCGATGCGTCGCACCTGACGAAAAGAGGCCACCTTGACCCAATCCCCGACAGCGCAGGATCTGCGCGACCAGATCCTTCATCACCTGACCCATACGCAGGGTCGCGGGCCTGAATTCGCCACCGTTTTCGATTGGCGCATGGCGGTCAGCTATACCGTGCGCGATCTGATGGTCGGCCCTTGGGTGGGCGCGATCCGCGCGGCCCGTGATCAGGGGGCCAAGCGTGTCTATTACCTGTCGATGGAATTTCTGATCGGGCGCATCCTTGGCGATGCGATCATCAATCTGGGGTTGGAGCCGGCCATGGGTCAGGCGCTGGACCTGCTGGGTCTGGACGAACAAGTCATTCTTGACGACGAACCCGATGCGGCGCTTGGCAATGGCGGATTGGGCCGTCTGGCGGCATGTTTCATGGAATCGCTGTCGTCGCTGAACTGTCCGGCCTTCGGTTATGGTATCCGCTATGAACACGGGCTGTTCCGCCAGCGTTTCGAAGGCGGCCAGCAGGTCGAGGCCCCTGAAGACTGGCTGAACCAGCCCCACCCGTGGGAATTCGTCCGCATAGATTACAGCTATGACATCGGCTTCAAGGGGCATGTCGATCAGGTCGATGGCCGCGCCGTCTGGCGTCCTGCCGAAAGCGTGCTGGCGCGCGCCTATGACACGCCGGTCATAGGCTGGGGTGGCGATTGGGCCAACAGCCTGCGCCTGTGGGGGGCGCATCCGACGACCCTGCTGGACCTGCACCGTTTCAACGCGGGCGACCACACGGCGGCAGCGGAACCCGAGGCATTGGCCCGCACCCTGTCGCGCGTCCTATACCCCGATGACACGACCGAGGCCGGCAAGGAATTACGGCTGAAGCAGGAATACTTCCTGACCTCGGCGGCGCTGCAGGACATCCTGCGCCGCTTCATGTCCGAACATGGCAATCTGGACCTGCTGCCCGAAAAGGTCGCGATCCAGCTGAATGACACCCACCCCGCCATTGCAGGGCCGGAACTGATCCGTCTGTTGATGGATGAACACGGGCTGCCCTTCGACCGCGCGATGACACTGGCGCGCGGGACGTTGAACTATACCAACCACACCTTGCTGCCCGAGGCGTTGGAGCGTTGGTCCACATGGCTGATGGGCCGCGTGTTGCCGCGTCATATGCAGATCATCCAGATGATCGATGATGACCACCGCCGCACCAGTAACCGCCCCGCGCATATCGGAATCGTCCATGGCGATCAGGTGCATATGGGGGAATTGGCCTTTATCATGGCGGGGCGTGTGAACGGCGTGTCAGCCCTGCATACCGATCTGGTCAAGGACACTGTCTTCGCCGATCTGCACCGCCTGCATCCCGACCGCATCGTGAACCAGACCAACGGCGTGACCCCGCGTCGCTGGCTGCGCATGGCGAACCCCGCCCTGACGCGGTTGCTGGATGACACCATCGGCGCCGGCTGGACCCGCGATCTGGATCAGCTGAAGGGGCTGGAACCTTTCGCCAAGGATGCCGCTTTCCGTGACCGGCTTGGCGCGGCCAAGCGGGACAATAAGGTGCTGTTGTCGAACGGATTGTTGGCGGGTCTGGGCATCAAGGCCGACCCCGATGCGATCTTTGACGTGCAAATCAAGCGCATCCACGAATACAAACGCCAGCTGTTGAACATTCTGGAAGCGATTGCCCTGTGGCAGCGTATCCATGACGACCCGAACGGCAACTGGACCCCGCGCATCAAAATTTTCGGCGGCAAGGCCGCGCCGGGATATTGGCTGGCGAAATCGGTGATCCATCTGATCAATGACGTGGCGGCCAGGATCAATACCGATCCGGTGACCTCGAAGTTCCTGCAGATCGCCTATCCGCCGAATTACAACGTCTCGATGGCCGAGGATCTGATCCCCGCCGCCGATCTGTCCGAACAGATCAGCACCGCAGGGAAAGAGGCATCGGGCACCGGCAATATGAAATTCACCATGAACGGCGCGCTGACCATCGGCACGCTGGACGGGGCGAATGTCGAGATTCGCGAACAGGTCGGCGCGGAAAACTTCTTCCTGTTCGGCCTGACGACGGAACAGGCTGCGGTCGAAAACGCCCGCCCCGGCCATGCCCGCGCCGCAATCGAACGCAGTCAGGATATGCAGATCGCCCTGCAACTGATCGCGGAAGGGCGCTTTGGTCGGGCTGAAACCTATTACGGGTTGCTGGACCGGACGTGGAACGACGACCCGTTTCTGGTCGCGTCGGATTTTGACGATTATTTCGCGGCGCAGCGGCGGGTGGATGCGGCCTATGCCGATCAGGATGACTGGCACCGGATGGCGGCGCTGAACATCGCACGGTCGGGGTTCTTTTCATCGGACCGCACCATCAGGGGCTATATGCAGGATATCTGGCACGCTACAGCGGTCAAACCGCTTTAGGTCAGGCCGACGCGACGTGCGGCAATGCGTTCCAGCCGCTGGAACCCTTCATAGATCATCACGGCGATGATCCCCACGACCATGCCGCCCTGCAACACAAAGGCGGTGTTGGAAGACAGCAAGCCGGCGATAATCACCTCGCCCAAGGTGCGGGCAGCGACGGTCGATCCGATCGTCGCCGTCCCCAGCGAGATGACCGCCGTCAGCCGCATTCCTGTCAGGATGACGGGCAGGGCCAGCGGCAGATCGACCTGCCACAGACGTTGCGCTTGGGTCAGGCCCATGCCGCGCGCGCCCTCGGTGATTTTAGGGGGCTGATTGGTCAGTCCCGCCAGTGTGTTTTCAAAAACCGGCAGCAGACCATAGAGGAAAAGCGCCACCAGCGTCGGCCCCGCGCCGAACCCCATCACCGGCACCGCCAAGGCCAGCACGGCCACCGGCGGAAATGTCTGCCCGACCGAGGTGATGATCCGCGCCAGCGGCAAAAACTCGCGCCCCGCAGGTCGCGTCACAAGGATCGCCAAGACCAGCGCGATGACCGTTGATGCTGCCACCGCCAGCGCCACCAACCCCAGATGCGACAGGGTCAGCGACCAGAGCGGCGTCTGGGTATAGATTGCGGGTGCGTTGTTGCGCGTCACCGGTTCGAACAGCCACGCAAAGCTGGTCGGGCTGATAAGGAAAGCCAGCAGGAACAGCGTGGCCGCCGCCAGAAGGATGCGCCCCGTCACGGCGTGGCCCGTTCGCGCAATGCCGCCAAGGTGACGACACCGCCGCCTTCGACGGGCAGGGCGTCACGCCCGCTCCAGAGACATTCGGCCAAGGCGTCGCGCAGGGTCGCCTCGCGCGGGATGGGCGTGCCGGTGGCGTGGCCCTCGGTGGCGATCTGGAAGGCGGGGGTCAGCGACAGTAAATGGAAGGGGCGCAGATCCGGTCCGATCAGGTCCGCGACAAAGGGCGTGGCGGGGCTGGTCAGAATGTCATGCGGTGATGCGTATTGCACCAGTTTCCCCTGATCCATCACGGCGATGCGGTCGCCCAGCAGGATCGCCTCTTCCATATCATGGGTCACAAGGATCAGCGTGGTGCCCAGCTGGCGCTGGATCTGGCGCAGGTCGGATTGGGCCTTGGCGCGGATCACGGGGTCCAGTGCGCCGAAGGGTTCATCCATCAGCAACAGGTCCGGCTTTGCGGCCAGGGCGCGGGCGACGCCGATGCGCTGTTGCTGGCCGCCGGAGAGTTCATGCGGCATCCGGTTGCGAAAGGCATCGGGGTCCAGCTGGAACAGCGTCAGCAATTCATCGACACGGGCACGGATATCGCGGGCCGGCCAACGCAGCAGGCGCGGTACGGTGGCGATGTTCTGGCCAACGGTGCGATGCGGGAACAGCCCGTGCCCCTGAATGGCATAGCCGATGCGGCGGCGCAGCAGATGCGGGGGGATGTCGCCGGTATCCTGTCCGTCGATCATGATCTGACCCGATGTCGGGGTGACCAGCCGGTTGATCATCCGCAGCAATGTCGTCTTGCCCGACCCCGATGTGCCGACCAGCGCTGCGATCTGCCCGCGTTCCACCGTCAGGCTGACATCGTCGACGGCGGCTTTGCCGTCATAGGTCTTGGTCAGGTTGCGGATTTCAATCATGCGATCCTCGGGCACGGGTGGTGGTTTCGACCAGCAGGTCAAGGGCGATGCCTGCCACAAGGGCCAGCGCGATGGTCGGCAATGCACCCAGCAGCACCAGATCCATCGCGGTCTGGTTCAGGCCCTGAAAGACAAATGCGCCAAAGCCGCCACCGCCGATCAGACCGGCAATCACAGCAAGGCCGATGTTCTGGACCAGCACGATACGGATGGCAGCCAGCAGGACGGGCAGGGCCAGCGGCACCAACACCCAGCCCAGCACTTGGGTGCGGGTCAGGCCCAGACCGATCGCTGCCTCACACGTGGCGGGGTTGACGCCGGACAGGCCGGTCAGTGTGTTCGACACAACAGGCAACAGCGAATAGAGAAACAGCGCCACCAGCGCCGGAAACACCCCGATGCCCGCGACCCCCGCTTGGGCCGCCCCCGGCACATTGGCGGCAATCCAGCCAAAGATCGGGATCATAATGCCGAACAAGGCCAGCGATGGAATAGTTTGCAGGATGTTCAGCACCGACAGAACCGGCCTGCGGGACGCGCGGACCTGATGGATTGCGACCCCGATGGGCAGGCCGACCAACAGCGCCAGCCCCAGTGATCCGAAGGCCAGCAGCAGATGCGCGGATGCCTCGCGCAGGAAGATATCCTGACGGGCGGTGTATTCGCGCATGACCGAAACGCCGTCCAGAATGCCGCTGGTCAGCAGCAATACGGTTAAAACAATGGCACCGGTCAGAAGCAGCCAGCGAAGGATCAGGGGCGGGTGCAGTCTGGTAATGGCATCAGCCAACATCAGCGCGAAGGCCAGCAGCGTCAGCCAGAACCCCGATGCGGGCGCGACGCGTGCCAAGGTATTGCCATCGGGGGTCAGATGCGTCGCCGCCACTCCAAGCGAGATGGCCGCGATGGCCACCCCCGCCATCGCCACAACCAGACGCAGCAGGGCGGACCAGCGCAGGCATCCGGCGATCAAAGCCACCGCCAAAGCGGCGGTGATTGCCATGCCAAAGGGCAGGGCGGCGAAGGCTGGCAGGCCTTCGCCAAGGACGATGCGGTTAGGCTTGAACGTCACGAAGGGCAGGGCCAGTGCTGCCAGCCCGATCAGTGCGA
This sequence comes from Paracoccus sp. JM45, assembly GCF_003590715.1. GTDB lineage: Bacteria > Pseudomonadota > Alphaproteobacteria > Rhodobacterales > Rhodobacteraceae > Paracoccus. The sequence goes on along the minus strand of NZ_QQVY01000002.1, from coordinate 147,041 downwards.
ATAGCAGTCCGGGGCGGTCAAGCCGTCCCCTCATTAGTCCAGAAAGCCCGTTTTGGTTAGGTAATCACGTGCAACCGCATTGGCAGGTTCGCCACCGATCTGGATGCGCCCGTTCAGCTCCTGCAGGGTTTCAAGGTCCAAGCCCTTGAAGATCGGTGCAAGGATATCGCGGATTTCGGGGTGTGCCTCCAGTACCTCGGCGCGGATGATGGGGGCGGGCTGATAGACGGGCTGCACGCCCTTGTCATCCTCCATCACGACCAGACCTGCGGGGGCGATGCCGCCATCGGTACCGTAAACCATGGCCGCGTTCACACCTGATGTCTGCTGGGCCGCTGCGGCAATGGTGGCTGCCGTATCACCGCCCGACAGCTGGACCAGCTGGTCAGGCGCCATCTTGAAACCATAGGTCGTCTGGAAGGCGGGCAGGGCCGCCGCCGAGGTGACGAATTCCGTCGAGGCGGCCAGTTTCACATCGCCGCCGTCGCTGATCCACGCCCCCAGATCGGACATGCTGGCCAGCCCGTGTTCATCCGCCAGATCCTGACGCAGAGCGATGGCCCATGTGTTATTGGCAGGTGCGGGCTGCAGCCAGGCAACATCGTTCTGTTCCAGATCCAGTTCGGCCACGCGGGCATAGCCCTGATCGGCGTCTTTCCAGACCTCGCTGTCGGCTTCGTTAAAGAAGAACGCGCCATTGGCGGTATATTCGGGATAGATGTCGATCTGACCCGAGGTGATGGCATCGCGCATGATGGGCGTGCCACCCAGCTGCAAACGGTCGGTGACCTGCAATCCGGCATCCTGCAGGGCCATCGCGATGATGTTGCCCAGCAAGCCGCCCTCGGTATCGATTTTCGACGAAACGGTAATGCTTTGTGCGCCAGCGGCGGTGCCAAGCCCGATCAGGGCGGCGGCGGCGGCAATAGAGGCGGTGGTGTTCATGGTCGTCCTTTCCTGTCGCGCTGATCCGCAGATCGGGGCAAAAGCAGAATGGCACAGGGCCGGAAAGGTTCCTTGGAAAATGAACGGGGCCGCAGGATATGTCCCTGTGGCCCCGCAAAGGCGATCAATAGATGGCAATCATCGGGAACAGGATCAGCAGCGCGACGGCCAAAATCTGCAATCCGATAAAGGGCAGCAGGGCACTGAAAATCTCGCCCAAAGAGATGTCCGGCGGTGTGACCGACTTCAGATAGAAGGCGGCAGGGCCGAAGGGTGGCGACAGGAAGCTGACCTGCATGTTCATGGCGAACAGCACACCGAACCAGACCGGATCATATCCAAGGTTGACGATGATTGGCACAAAGATCGGCATGGTCAGAAGCGCGATCCCGACCCAGTCAAGGAACATGCCCAGGACAAACAGGATGGCCATCATGAACAGGATGATGACGGTCGGATTGTCGCTGATGCCGGTGATCAGTTCGGACACGAAGTTGATGCCACCCATCAGGTTGAAGACACCGACCAGTGCCGATGCACCGATGCCGATCCAGACGATCATCCCGACGGTTTGCAGCGTCTGGACGGATGCCTCGCGCAGCAGGGACCATGTGAATTCGCCGCGTACGATGGTGGACAGAAGCACGCCGGCCACGCCGACGGCGCTGGCCTCGGTCACGGATGCGATGCCGCCATAGATCGAACCCAGAACCATGGTCACGACGACGATCGGCAGGAACAGCCCCTTCATCAGGCGCAGCTTTTCGGCGCGCGGGGTGGGGGTGTTGACCACGGGGGGCACAGCCGATGGCGTCAGCCAGGCCCGCATCATGACATATCCGACGTAAAGCATGGCCAGCATAAAGCCCGGCAGGAAGGATGCCGTGAACAGATCCCCGATCGAGACGTTGGCCGTTAGACCATAGATGATCAGCACGATCGATGGCGGCACCATGGTGCCAAGGCTGCCACCCGCACAGACGACGCCGATGGCCAGCTTGCGGTCATAGCCTTGGGCCAGCATCTGCGGCAGGGCGATCAGACCCAGCAGGACGACCTCTCCGCCGATGATGCCGGACATGGCGGCAAGGATGACAGCGACAAAGATGGTCTGGACCGCAACGCCGCCACGGATGCGGCCACCGATCAGGCGCATCGCCTCGAACAGGTCGCGGGCAATGCCGCTTCGGTCAAGGACGGCGGCCATCATGACGAACATCGGGACGGATACGAAAACAAAGCTGCTGACAAAGGAATAGACACGACTGGTGATCAGCGGGACCACATTGGGTCCGAACCAGCCAAGCGCGAAGATCAGCGTGACCAGCAGGGTGACAAAAGCCAGCGGAATGCCCGTAACCAGCAGCCCCAAAAGCATGACGAACAGCACAAGGGTGCCCGTCTCGATCCCCAAGGATTGAAGTGAACCGAAAATTTCCATCAGCGGGCCCCCATGCCCTGCCCGCGGGCATAGTTGATCGCAAGGATCACGAATTGAACAGCCATGACCAGCAAGGCGACCATCAGCAGGATTTTCAGGATGCCCGGATAGGCGGGGTTCCACGCGCTGCCGGATGTTTCCAGATGGAAGCTGCCGTCAGGACGCCATGCTGCGCGCTTCACCATCTGCCACGCGGCCCATGCAAAGGCCCCCGCAGATAGCGCGCAAACCGCCGAAATCAGGAAATCGGCCACGCGACGCGCGGCAGGCGGCAGGATGTCATAGATCAGCACAACGCGGATGTGGCGGTCGCGTGATGTGCACAAAAGCCCGCCATAGATGAATGAGATAGCACATAGAAACACCGTGGTTTCATGCGCCCAATTGGTCGGCGCGCCAAAGACATAGCGCAGGAAGACTTCCTGGATCAGGATCAGCATGGCCAGCACCAGACCCAATGCAGGGATCAGTGCAAGCCGGTCGATCCACCTGCCAAGAAAGCCCGATTGCGCGATGGCGGCATGTTCCTCGCGCGGCATCTCGTTGGATGCTGTCATGGTGGTCCCCTCCCTCGGGTGGGGTCGGGCGCGGGGCCCGACCCGAACGGTCTTAGTCAACCAGACCTTTTTCGGTCAGATAGGCGGTCAGCGCGTCATAGACCCGCTGTGCGGCGGGCGACTGGCTGGCGACTTTTTCCCATTCGCCGATGGCGATGCTGCGGAACTTGGCGCGTTCTTCGTCGGACCAGTCATGGATGGTGATCTTGCCGCCTTCCTTGGCTTCAGCGACGGCGGCTTCGTCAGCCTCGACCAGCGATGACACCTGGACACGGGCATAGTCATGGACCGATTGCGTCAGCAACTGCTGCATGTCTTCGGGCAGCGCGTCCCATTTGTCCTTGTTCATCGACATCTCGACCAGCGGCATCGAGTGGAAACCCGGATAGATCGGATGCGGCGCGATGTCGTTCAGACCCTGTGCCTGATTGACCGAAAACACCGAATAGTCAGCCGCGTCGATGACCTTTTTGTCCAGCGAGGTGAAGACCTCGGAACCGGGCAGGTTGACGGGCGATGCACCGGCAGCCGCAAAGACCGACTGGACCAGACCTTCGGGCGCACGCAGTTTGACGCCTTTCAGATCCTCGACGCTGTCGATCGGAACCGCGCTGACAAAAGCTTCCAGACCGGGGGTCGAGGCGCCGATGAACTGCAACCCGTAGGGGTTCATGATCTCGTTCAACAGCTCGGTGCCGCCGCCGTTTTCCAGAAAGTCGAACATCTGTTCGGGGTCCGACCATGCACCAACGGGGTTGCCCATCAGGCCGAATGCCGGATCCTTACCCGCGAAATAGGACAGGTCGGTGATGTGGCCGTCCAGAATGCCGGTGGCAATCGCGTCCTGCGTTTCGTTATGGGCGACGATGGATTCGACAGGCATCAGGTCGATGACGATCTTGCCTTCGGAACGCTCCTCGACGTCCTTGGCCCAGCCCTGCTGCAGCACGAAGTTCGGGTTGCCGGCAGGGTCCGAGGACTGGAACCGGAAGGTGTAATCCGCAGCCAGCGCGGGGGCGGCAAATGCGAAGCAGGCGGTGGCGGCCAGCAGGCCGCGACGGGTCATAGTCATCATGTCGTTCTCCTCCGAAATGTGAATTCAAGCGGACGGGGCAAGGGCCCCGGCTGCAAGGTCGATGATGCGGTCGGGTGACAATGCGACTGTCAGCCACAGGGCGTTTTCGCCTGTCGCATCAGGTGGTTGCAGGGCGGCCAACTGGCTGTCGATCAGGCTGGTCGGCATATAGTGGCCCTGACGGCCATTCATGCGGTCTTCGATCAGGGCGCGGTCGCCATGCAGAAAGACAATGTCGATCGGTCCGGTCCGCGCCCGCAGCCGGTCGCGATGCGCCCGACCAAGGGCCGAACAGGCCAGAACCGCCCGTTTGGGTGCGTTATTCACAGCATCGCCCAGCCGGTCCAGCCAGCCCCAGCGCATGTCATCCGTCAGCGGATGGCCATCGCGCATATGGGCGACGCTTTGGGCGTCGTGAAAGTCATCGGCTTCGATAAACTCTCCGCCGAACCGATCAGCGATGCCTTTTGCAATCGTCGATTTCCCGACGCCGCAGATGCCCATGACCAGAATCGGTCGCGTTCCCATGTGATCTGTCCTCCTCCGATGACAGCGCAATCATGCATGACAGCGCTGTCATGCGTCAACCCCCTTACTTTTTCCTGCAAAGGCGATAACGTGCCGCCATTATGGAAAAAACGCGTAAAGTTACCTTGGCGGATGTGGCCGAAATTGCGAATGTCAGTCCGATTACCGTGTCGCGGGCTTTGCGCAATCCCGATAAGGTGTCGCCGGATGCGCGGTCAAGAATTGCCTATGCGATCAGCCGGTTAGGATATGTCCCCGACCCTGCGGCGCGGGCCTTGGCGTCGGGGCGGACCGATATTGTCGGGGTGATCATCCCCTCGGTCAGCAATAACGTTTTCGCCGATGTGATGCGCGGCATTTACGATGGTCTGCAAGACAGCCCGTTGGGGGTGCAGCTGGGGACAACCCGCTATGTTCCCGCGACCGAGGAACAGTTGATTCGGGTCTTTCTGTCACAACGCCCTGCGGGGTTGATTGTGGCGGGGCATGACCAATCCGCTGGCGCAAAGACCCTTCTGGAAAATGCCGAATGCCCCGTGGTGCAAATCATGGAGGTCGGACCGCCCCCGATCGATCTGGCCATCGGCCTGTCGCATTACCGCGCCGCTTATGCCGGGGCGCAACATCTGCTGGACATGGGGTATCGCGCACCGGCATTTCTGGGGGCGCAGATGGACCCGCGCAGCCAGCGGCGACTGGCGGGGTTCCGCGATTGTCTGGCGGCGGCGGGCATGGGGGGCGAGGATCCGGTTGTCACCACGCCCGAACCCTCCTCGGTCACTTTGGGGGGGCAGCTGTTCGCTGATCTGATGGGGGCGCGTCCGCAAACGGATGCGGTCCTGTGCAATAACGACGACCTTGCCCTTGGCGTATTGTTCGAGGCACAGCGCCGCAATATTCGCGTGCCTGGTCAGATGGGCATCTGCGGTTTTAACGATCACGAGATGATGTCTGCTGCGGAACCGCCACTGACATCGGTCGGGACCGACCGGTTCGAGATGGGGCGCGCCTCGATCCAACAGATCCGCGACAGGTTGGCCGGACAGGGCCACCCGCGCGGACATGCGATCGATCTGGGGTTCCGGCTGGTTCCGCGCGCCAGTACGGCGCGCGGCAAGGCCTAGCCACCAAAGCTGCTGCGGCTGCCACCGAAACCACCACGCGAACCGGCAGTTGCGCGGGTCATGGGCGCGCGGCCTGCGGTTGTGGCGGGGCGTGCGAAGTTTTGCGATGACATCGTGGCGCGGCCCGCATTGCTGCCAAAGTTCGTGGTGCCGCTTGCGTTGGTGAAGCCGCCTTGAGCATTGCGGTACATCGGCTGCGATGCGGCCATCCCCGATGCACCACGGCCCCCCAGCATATTACCGATCAGATAGCCCGCCATCAGCGGCATAAAGATGCCACCCATCCCGCCGCCATTGCTGACCTGCTGTTCTTCGGACCCGCAATTGCCGGCACCATGCTGTTCTTCGCAGACCTGCAGACTGTCATAGCGGGGTGCGGATTCGACATGCAATGCCTCGGCGTCGGCAAAGGCCTTGTCACATTCCTCGACGGAAAACAGACCGTCCTGTGCGGCGGCAGCTTCGCAGCTGGCCATATCGGGGAAGGCCTGTGCTTCGACCTGTTCATCACGGCAACCCGCGACGGTGAATGCGGCAGCGCCAAGAATGGTCAGCGCGACGGTTCTGGAACGTTTTCTCATATCCCCTCCTTAGCGCGGATTATGGCGCAATGAAATGCGGTTTGAAGCGCGACAGGTCCTGCGTGATGCGGGATTTATCTTCGCGCATGCCGATGCCGACGCAGGTATGGCCGACAATCCACGCGCCGACCACCGGACGGAAGCCGTCGAATTCTGGCAGCGGGTGATAGGCCTGAACGATGCGCGGATGGCGGTTGTAATCCGTGTTGGGGCTGGTTTCGGTCACATCGCCCCCTTCGACGATGCTGATCGATGCCCCTTCGCGCGAAAAGATCGGTTTGACCACATGGGCCGCCCGCATCTGTTCGGCCACGCGCCCAAAGGCATCGGCCACGGCGGGCACGGTCTGGCCACCTGCGACCAGCGCCTCGGCGACATCATCGGCAAAAAAGGCGGGCAGCAGGTTCGGGTGACCCTCGAACATCTGCCACAGGACCGGCAGCAGGCCCTTGTTCGACACAACGGCCTTCCACGCGGGTTCGATGAACAGGCAGCCCGCGCCCTTGATGTGCGTGCCGAAATCATCGGCCAGCATGTCTTCCCACGGGTACAGCTTGAACATCGTGCCGATCACCCGATCCTGATCGTCAAGGAACTGCTTGTTCTTGCTGATCGCGATCTTGTTCAGGTCGGTGTAATGCGCGCCCATTCCGGCTTCGCGCGCGGCCCATGCCACCTGTTCGACCGTGGCGTAATCTTCGGGCGTATCGGGCATGGCGGTGAAATGGATGTCGGTATCGGGGTCGAACAATTCCTTGAAGCGTTCGATCAGTGCCTCGTGCAGGCCGTTGAACTGGTCGGCCCCATCGGGCAGCGCGCCCGATTGCAACTGGTCTTCCAGCCATTGCCACTGAAAGGCTGCGGTTTCATACAGCGATGTCGGCGTATCGGCGTTATATTCCAGCAGCTTGGCAGGGCCGGTGCCATCATAGGCAAGGTCCATGCGGCCATAAACCTCAGGTTCGTTTCGCGCCCAGCTGTCGGCGATCAGATCGAAATGCTGTTCGGGAATGCCCAGCTTGGCCATCAGATCGGGGCTGGCGACGATATGGGCCACTGCCTCACGCGTCATGGCGTGCAATTCGGTGGCCGGATCTTCCAGATCGTTCTCGATCTGCTCCAGCGTGAATTCATAGACCGATGTTTCATCCCAATAGGGTTCGCCATGCATATGGGCGAAGGTGAAACCGGCGTCTTCGGCCTTGGCGGCCAGATCGGGGCGTTCTGGAAGGGTGATTTTGCGCATAATGGATATCTAGGGTCTGCCTGTCTCAAGAACCAGAGGTTCGGGGCGTATTGCCCTGCGGTAAAACGACCGGACCTTGCAGGGTCATATCGGCATCCAGCAGGATCAGATCGGCTTTGCGTCCCGTGGCGATGCGACCAAGGCGGTCCCCCGCTTTGACAAAATCGGCCGGAATGCTGGTCGCCATGGCCAATGCGCGTGCAGGGCTGGCACCCGCGGCGATGACGGTCCGGATGGCGCGGTCAAGGCGCAGATCGGCCCCTGCCAGCGTCCCGTCGGGCAGGGTCAGACGTCCGTTCCGGCGCAGGATGCGGCGGCCGTGCAGGGTGAACTCATCCATATCACTGCCCGCCACGGCCATGCAGTCGCTGACAAGAAACAGGCCATCTGGTCGCGACCGCAGCGCGACAGTCAGCGCCGCAGGATCGACATGCACCCCGTCCGCGATCAGCCCTGCATGGACATCACCCGACAGAACAGCACCGGCCAGACCGGGCTGGCGATGTCCCATCTGGCTCATGGCGTTGAAAAGATGCGTGGCAAGGCAGGCACCGGCGGCAAAACCGGCGCGGGCGGTTTCAAGGCTGCAATCACTGTGGCCAAGGCTGACCAGCACACCGGCCTGTGTCAGGCGGGCGATCTGGTCAGCCGTGGCCGATTCAGGGGCCAGCGTCACCATCAGCACCGGCATATCGCGGGCGGCCTGGCATAGCTGTGCCAGATCATCGTCCTGCATCGGGCGGATCAAGGCGGGATCATGGGCACCGGCACGGCGGGGGTCCAGATGCGGGCCCTCCAGATGCAGGCCCAGCAGGCCGTCCGTCCCTGCATTGATGGCCTGAATGGTGGCTTGAATAACGCTGGTTGTTACTTCGGGGCGGTCGGTGATCAGCGTGGGCAGTATCGCGGCGCAGCCCAAGTCGCGATGTGCGCCGCAGATGCGGCCAAGGGCTGCGGCATCGGTGTCCGCGCCCACCAGCAGGCCCGCGCCGCCATTCACCTGCAGATCAACGAAACCGGGGGCCAGTATACCCTGCATCGGTTGCGCCGAAGGACCTGCCTGACATGCGGGGATCACATCGCTGATCATCCCATCGTCGATCACAACCGCCATATCGGGCCGCAGCACGATCCCGTCGAACAGCAGTTCGGGTGTTAAAGTGATCATATGTCGGCCCCCATATCACGTGCCATCGCCAGCGCGCCATCAACGGCTGACCCTTTGGCGGGTTCGATCCGCCAGTCCCGCGCCAGATGCGCGGCATAGACATCGCCCAGACCGCCAAGGCAGACGACCGGCAGCGATTGTCCTGCCTGCAAAACGCCGATCGCATCCGAGATCTGTGCCACGGCATCCGCCATGATACGGTGCGCCTGTGGATCGTCCGATGATACGATGCGCGGTGCCAACGCTGCGAACTCTGCAGGAGCAGCCGTATTTCCGAAGGCGATGATTCCGTCATGCCCGCCGAAATCGTCACGGATCTGCGCCAGAAGCGGGCTGTCGGGCGCAAAGCCGTCGCCTGCGCGCATGGCCAGCGACAAAAGGGTGCGACCCAGAACCGCGCCGCTGCCCTCATCCCCCATCAGGAAACCGCGACCGCCGTATTGGCGCAGCTTGCCGTTGCGCTGGACGGCCAGAACCGATCCTGTGCCCATGGCGATCAGGATGCCGTCATCGCGGCCCAAAGCGCCCCTTGCGGCCGTGACCGCGTCATTCACGACCAAGCTGCGGGCGAAAGGCAGCCGATGCTGCATGGCAGCGGCAGGTGCGGCCAGACCGCCCCCCGCCAATCCCAGCACGGCGACCAGATCGGTCGGGCGGGCGCCGGCCTGAACCATTGCGGCGGTGGCGGCGGCCAGAATGCTGACCGTGGCCCCCTGCGGGTCGGAATTGATATTTGCGGGGCCGCCTTGACCACGGCCCAGAATATGACCGCTTTCATCGGCAATTGCCGCGCGGCAACCGGTCCCGCCGCCATCAAGTCCCAAATACAGCACCATCACGCCTCCTGCAGGCAAAGAACGCCAGCAGGGCGGAAATGAAAAGGGCCTTTCGGGTAAGGACCCTGCGATCAGGCTTGGAAGGTCCAGGTCAGCGGGGCGGGATCCTCGCGATGGGCAAAGCGCAGCAGATGGCTTTCGACCACATCGCGCAGGCGTTCAAGCTGGGCGTCATCGGCCCCCTCCAGCACCAGGTGCAGGCCGGTCGGGGTGGTGGTCAGGGTCGCCTCGCCCATTTCGAATTGCAAAAGGACTTTGTCATCGGCGATCTGGACGGGGATCTTATGTCCGAAATGCTTGCCAAGTGTTCCCATCAGCGCGGTGGCGCGTTCGGTGGCGAAATCAGCGGTCATCAGCATCTGGATATCCCTTGCAATCAGCGCGTTGGCACCATCAGCTAGGGCTACCAAGTAAATTTGTCAACAAATCACCGCGAGAGCCTGACAAAAACAGACAGATATTCTTTACCTTGTGTCCGGCCCGCGTTAGGCCATCGCTACGCGTGCCATTCCGATTTCCTGAACACGACACGCGATGATGAAAGGATTTGCCATGCGTCGCATCGCGTTATCCGGCCTGCTGGCCGTTTCCCTGTGTTCTGCCGCTTTTGCCGCAGATGTCACCATCGACACCGCCCAAGGTCCTGTCGCCCTGCCACAATCGCCGCAAAAAGTGGCCGTCTATGATATGGCGGCGCTGGACACGTTGCAGGCGCTTGGCGTCCCGGTGGCGGGCACAATCGGGGACATCAAGCTGCCCGCTCTGAAAGAGGCGGCCCAAGATGTCACCCCTATCGGCACACTATTCGAACCCGACCTTGAGGCGCTGGCTGGTCTGGCCCCCGATCTGGTGATCGTGGCGGGGCGTTCATCGCCGCAGTTGCAGGCAGTGTCGCAGGTGGCCCCTGCGATCGACATGACCATCGATGCCGATCTGGTTCCGCAAGCACGCGACCGCATCACCGCCTATGGCACGCTGTTTGACAAGACGGACCGCGCCGCCGAACTGACCGCGACGCTGGACGACAAGCTGGCCGCCCTGAAGCAAGCTTCGGCAGGGCATGACACCGCGATGATTATCATGACCAACGGTCCGAAAATGTCGGCCTATGGCAAGGATTCACGCTTTGGCTGGATGTATGACGCAACCGGCCTGACCGAAGCCGCGCAGCATCTGGACGAAGCCACGCACGGCCAGGCTGTCTCGCATGAATTTATCGCTCAGGCCAACCCTGACTGGCTGCTGGTTGTCGACCGTGGTGCTGCCATTGGCGAAGACGGGCAGGGGGCGGAACAGACGCTGACCTCGGATCTGGTGGCCGGAACGACGGCATGGTCCAAGGGGCAGGTGGTCTATCTTGATCCGGCGGCGAACTATCTGGCGGCGGGTGGATATTCCGCGCTGACCGGAACGCTGGACCAACTGACCAAGGCGCTGGCTGACAGCCCCGCAAGCTGATGCGTCCGATGCCCGCCCTGCTGATGGCGCTTTGCGCGCTGATGCTGGCCAGCCTGACTGTCGGAGCCGCCCATGTCGATCTGCGCGATATCTTCAGTGATCCGCAGGCGATGCTGGTCCTGCTGGAATCGCGTGTACCGCGCACCGTGGCCGTGGCCCTGACAGGGGCCGCGCTGTCGGTGGCGGGCGTGTTGATACAGGCGCTTGTGCGCAACCGCTTTGTCGGTCCCGATACTGCCGGCACAGCCGAGGGCGCGGCCCTTGGCCTGCTGGCCATCACCATTCTTCTGCCAAGCAGCCCGCTGTGGTTGCGCATGATCGCGGCCAGCCTTTCGGCAATGGCCACCACATGGCTGTTCCTGACCGTCATCCGCCGCCTGCCTGTGCGCGAAGTGATGCTGATCCCCATCGCCGGTCTGGTGCTGTCTGGGGTCTTGGGTTCGGTCGTGACCTTCATCGGCTGGCAGACCGATCTGATGCAATATGTCGGCGTATGGCTGATGAGCGGTGAATTTTCGGGCGTCATCGCCGGTCGCTATGAATTGCTGTGGGTGGCCGCGGTTGCCGCAGGGCTGGCATGGTTTGCCGCCGACCGTTTTGCCATTCTGGGGTTGGGTGATCAGGTCGCCACCGGCTTGGGCCTGTCGACCGCATCGGTGATGCGGCTGGGGCTTGCGGTGGTTTCGGTTGTGACGGCCATGGTTGTGACCACCGTCGGTATGATCCCCTTTGTCGGACTGGTCGTCCCGAACCTTGTGGCGCGGATCATGGGGGATAATTTGCGGGCCTCTTTGCCGGTCGTGGCGCTGTCAGGGGCGGTTCTGGTCATGGCCTGCGACCTGATCGGGCGGCTGGTGATTTACCCCTATGAGGTTCCGGCCGGTATGATCCTTGGTATCTTTGGTGCCCTGCTGTTCTTATGGCTGCTGCACCGCAGGCCAGCCCATGGATAGGCGGACCAGACTGACCCTTGGCCTGATGGCCCTGCTGTTGGCGGGGCTTTCGGCCCTTTGGATGTTTCAGGGACTGGGCGCGGGCAATCGCGGCTTTATCCTGCATCTGCGCGCGACCAAGCTGGCGGCTTTGATAACGGTGGCTGTTGCCATCGCCGTGGCCACGATCCTGTTCCAGACAGTGGCGGCCAACCGGGTGCTGACGCCATCCATCATGGGGTTTGATGCGCTTTACGTGCTGATGCAGACCTTTCTGGTCGTTCTGCTGGGCAACGCCGGATTTGCGGGGCTGCCTGCGGCGGGGAAATTCGCGCTGGATGTGGGTGTGATGACCGCGCTGGCCGTGGTTCTGTTCGGCACCCTGCTGGCCAAGGGCGCGCGCGATATTCCGCGAATGATCCTGACAGGGGTGATCCTGGGGGTGCTGTTCCGGTCGGTTTCGGGCTTTCTGGGGCGGATACTGGACCCGAATGAGTTTTCCGTCGTGCAATCGGTCAGCTTTGCCAGCTTTAACCGCGTCGATGCCGATCTGTTGCCGGTTGCGGGCGGGTTGACGGTGCTGGCCGTGCTGGCCGCATGGCGTATGGCTCCGCAGCTGGATGTGCTGGCCTTGGGCCGCGAACCTGCCGTGTCGCTGGGGGTGCGTCATCAGCGGCTGGTGCTGGTGACGCTGGCGCTGGTGGCGGTCCTTGTGTCGGTGTCGACCGCGCTGGTCGGGCCGGTGGCATTTTTCGGGCTGATCGTGGCCGGTCTGGCGCATGGTTTGCTGCGATCTGCGCGTCATGCGGGGCTGATCCCCGTGGCAGCGCTGGCGGCGGCGATCCTGCTGGTGGGCGGGCAATGGCTGTTCGAACGCATGCTGGGTCAGGCGGCGACGCTGTCTGTCGTGGTGGAATTCGCGGGCGGGTTGTTCTTCCTTTATCTTTTGCTGAAAGGCCGTATCCGATGATCCAGATCAGCAATCTTGGCCACAAGATCGGCGGCGCGCAGATCCTGCATGACATTACGACCAGCTTTCCCAAGGGCAAGCTGACCGCGCTGATCGGGCCGAACGGTGCGGGGAAATCGACCTTGCTGCGGCTGGTGGGCCGGTTAGACCCTTTGCAGCAAGGGGAAATTACCGTGGCGGGGCACGATGTGTCCCGCACCCCGACAGAGGAACTGGCGCGGGTCATGGCGATCCTTGGCCAGCAAACCGCCATCGCCAGCCGCCTGCGCCTGTCAGAACTGGTGGCCTTTGGCCGCTGGCCCCATCACCAGGGTCGCCCCGGCGCGGATGATCGGGCCAAGGTTGCACAGGCGCTGGATGCCTTTGCGCTGACACCCCTTGCCAACCGCTTTCTGGACGAGGTGTCGGGCGGTCAGGCACAACGTGCCCATATCGCCATGGCCTTTGCCCAAGACACCGATTGGCTGTTGCTGGACGAACCGCTGAACAATCTGGACATGTCCCACGCCCGTGCCCTGATGGCCCGCCTGCGCGATCTGATCGATACCCAAGGTCGCAGCGTGGGTCTGGTGGTACATGAAATCAACTATGCGGCGGCTTGGGCCGATCATGTGATTGCCATGAAAGACGGGCGCATCATGGCTGAAGGCTTTGCCGATGACGTGCTGACAGAAGCGGTCCTGTCAGACCTTTACGATGCGCCGATTGCCGTTGGCCGGCATCAGGGCCGACCGCTGGTTCTGCACCATGCCTGACGGGCGGGTCAGTTGATGGTAAAGGGCTGCTGGAAACCGTAAGAGGCGTCGGTCAGCTGCGCGGGCGCCGCAGGGCAGCTGCGGGTGCGCTGGACGGCGCGCAGCACCTCCTGATCGACGCGGGGATTGCCCGTCGACCCCGCAACCGAGGCTGACTGCACCCGACCGTTGCGCGCCACCCTGACATTGATCACAGCGCGTGCGCCGCGTGCGCCGGTCACGCGCGACAATTGGCGTGCAAGGCAGGCATTGATCTGGGCGCCCCATTGCTGGGTCAGGCTGGCGCGGGTTTGGGCACTGACGCCACCGCCACCGCCGCCCTGATTCGATCTGGCGCTTTGACCACCCTGTCCGGCGCGTTGGGGGGCGGCGGGTTGTGTTCTTGCAGGTTCGGCGGTGCGCGTCGGGGCGGCCTGCTGGCGTGCCGGTTGTTGCCGTACGGGCTGGGGCTTGGGGCGCGCGGGTTTGCGGTCGGGGCGTTCCGATGCCGCCAGCGCCGTGTCCGGCAGAATCTCTGGCGGGGTCATTTCCTGCAATTCCGGCAGGTCCAGCGTGGCCGGATCGATGCGCGGCGCGGGCGGGGGTGGCGGCAGATTGGGGCGGGCATTGCTGGCCTCGGGCGGGGCCATGTCGGGCATGGCAGCCATCTGGGGGGCAATGTCTTCTGGCGTTGGCAGGTCGTCGGTCGCGGTCTCGACCTGGGGCTGGGTCATTTCAGTTGCGATTTCGGTCTCGGGCGGGGTTTCCCAGTCCTCGACCATGGCCTGCATCTCGACCCCGCCTGCGGCAAGCGTGGCGGGGGTGCTGGCAGGGGCAGGCACAGCCTTGCCCTGTTGCAGCTGGTCAGGCAGCAGGAATGCCGCCGCCGACACATGCAGCGCCGCCGCGATGGTGAAAAAGCCTGCCGTTTCCAATGTGCGACGCGAGAACATGACCTAGCCCTTATTGACGACAAGCTGCGCGCCGCTGTCGGTCACGCTGCGCAGGTGTTTCAGATGGGCAGCCAGCATGGCGGCGGGGGTGGTGGCATCGGCGCGGATCTGCACAGGGGCATTGTCCTGACGATCGGCAATCAGCGGCCAGACGGCTTCGCCCCGCGCCTCGTTCCACGCCAGATCGCCCGTGGCTGAAATATAAAGCACATCCAGCGTATGCGTCGTTTCATCGGAACTGCTGTCCGGCGGGGTCAGCGGAAACGGGGTCGAGGGCGAAATCTGTGCTGTCAGCAAAAAGAAAATCAGCAGCAGGAAGACGACGTTGATCATCGGAATGATCGATTCGCCAGGCGGTTTGCGGCGGGGCATGTCGATATGCATGGTCTACTCCACCAGAATCATATTGGTGATGCCGCCTTCGCGCAGCGCATCCATCACCGTGACCAGACGTTGCAGGTCGGCATCGTCGCGCGGGCGCAGAATGACCGCATCCGAAGGTTCGGGCAGCAATTGGGTGACGGCAGCGACCAGATCGGCGGGCGCGATGGCTGTGCCGTTCAGCAGGATGTCATCGGGGGTGACATCGACCAGACGGGGCACACCCTGCCATTCGGTGGCGGCACCCTCGGCCCCGCCAGCGATGGGCAGGGCAACATCCGTGCCAAAGCGCGATGCCAGCATGAAGAAAATCAGCAGCAGAAAGACGACATCGATCATCGGCGTCAGCGACATGCGCCGCGGGTGGCGTCTTGGCCCCAGATCGAAACCGCCTTGGGTCATTCCGCAGCCTCGACCAGACGGGCGGGGGTTGCGGGCTGGCGCTTGACGAAGACGCGGGTGGCCAGATCCTCAAGATCGGATTGCAGGCGGTCGCTGATGCTTTCGAACCACGACAGCGCGACGCCTGCGGGAATCGCCACCGCCATACCGGCAGCCGTGGTCAGCAGCGCGACCCAGATGCCGCCTGCCAGATCGGACGGATCGGCCTGATTCCCCGAGGTTTGCAGCACCTGAAACGCCGAGATCATCCCAAGCACCGTCCCCAGAAGGCCCAGCAGCGGTGCGATGGTGGCAATCAGCTCCAATGCGCGCAGACCTTCGCGCGACCGGTACAGGGTCTGGCGGGCGACGCGTGCGGTTTCCTCACGTGCGGCATTGTCGTCAAAGGCCGGATCGAGCGAGGTGCCGATGGCGGCCTGCGCCACCCGTGCCCGCGCCGAGGGACGCCCGCGCACCTGTTCGATCGCCCCACGGCGGTCGCCCCTTGCCCAGAGTTCCAGCGCGCGCCGCGAATGGCTACCGCCCCAGACGCCCAGACGCCACAGTGACAGGACCTTCCACAAGATCACCGCCAGCAGGATGACCGACAGGGCCGCAATCAGCCACATCGTCCAGCCGCCGTCGCGGATCATCGCAAAAAGCGGGATTTGCGTCAGGGATGCCATTATCTTGCCAAGTTCGTTCATGGGGTGTTTCCTTGGGCCTGGCGGCGCTGCCGTCCGCAATCTGCAATTTCTGCCTGAAATGGTCAGGATTGATGTCGGATTAACGTAACCATACTAAAGATGTCAAGAATAGGGGGGCCGGAACGGATTTACCCTTGCTGCGCGTGCCATCCCACGCGAAGTTCTGCCGATGAGCATTCCTGTTGTGATCCTTGCTGGCGGACGGGCCACCCGTATGGGCGGTCAGGACAAGCCATTGCTGGCCCTTGCCGGTCGGCCCCTGCTGTCGATCATTCTTGACCGTCTGGACGGACATGATGGTCCGGTGGCTTTGAATGCCAATGGCAATCCGGCCCGCTTTGCCGCATTTGGCCTGCCGGTCCTGCCAGACAGCCTTCCCGATTATCCCGGCCCCTTGGCGGGGGTCCTGGTGGCAATGGATTGGGCGGCGGGGCTGGGTGCATCCTCGGTTGTGACCATCGCGGGTGATACGCCGTTTTTCCCGTGCGATCTGGTGGCGGGGCTGGACCGCGCAAAAGAGCCGCATGGTCTGGCACTGGCCGCGACGCGTGATGCAGGGGAAACCCGTGATCATCCGACCTTCGGGCTGTGGCCGGTCAATCTGCGTGATGACCTGCGGGCGACGCTGGCCCGCAACGAAGGCCGCGTCCGCAGCTTTGCCGCGCGGCATCAGGCAGGGCAGGCGGTCTGGGACGCAGCGCCCTTTGACCCCTTTGCCAATATCAATACCCCCGATGATCTGGCACAGGCCAAGGTGCAATTTGCCGCGCTTTGACCAGATCCTGATTGTCGATTGGTCGGCGGCGGGCAAACCGTGCAAGGGCGCGAATTCCATCTGGATCGGCAGTGACCGGGCAGATGCCGTGAACCCCGAAACCCGCCAGCAGGCGTGGAAACTGCTGCGCTGCCGGTTGTCATCGGCGCAAAAGGCGGGGCAGCGGGTGCTGATCGGGGTGGATTTTGCTTTTGGCTATCCCGCTGGCATGGCGGAACGGATCACGGGGCATCCTTCGGCATTGGCCATATGGGACCATCTGGCGGCGCTGCATCAGGATGACCGCACGAATGCCAGCAATTACCGCGATGTGGCCGCGCAGATGAACCGGCAGCTGGGCCGCGCGGTGTTCTGGGGGAACGGGCGCAAGGAACAGATTGCCGATCTGCCCCGCCTGAAGCCACTGGCCCATGATCTGCCACCGCATCGCATCACCGAAACCGCGATCACCGTCGCGCGCCCCAAATCGCCCTTCCAACTGGCGGGGGCGGGCTGTGTCGGTGCGCAGAGCCTGACCGGCATCCCTTGGCTAGCCCGCCTGCGCGACCGCCCCGGTGCCAGCGTCTGGCCATTCGAGGATTGGCAGCCCGCCGATGTCGTTCTGGCCGAGGTCTATCCTTCGATCATCGGGGCGCAATTGCGCAATGCCGCTGGCTTTGACTGTATGGATCAGGCGCAGGTTACCGTGCTGGCCCGCGCCCTGAGGCGGCTGGATGACAGCGATGCGCTGATGCCGCTGTTTCGTCCCGACCCGCGCATCACTGACCTTAAAGGCGAGGGCCAGATCCTTGGCACCGGTCATGAAGCCACCCTGCAGCAGGCCGCAGCGCAGGTGCTGTCCGGCGCTTAGCGTGGTGGCGCGGTAGAGCGTCCGACAACCAGTTCCGCCTCCAGCAGGTCCTGCGTGGCGGGGGCGTTTCTGGGCCCTATACGCTCGATCAGCCGTTGCGCGCAAAGCCGCCCCGCCATCCTCACCCCTGACCGCATGGCCGTAAAGAACGGCACCGTGTCGCGGTTGGCATAATAGGACAGGTCATCGTCGAAAGTGACCACCGACAGATCGACGCCAAGCGTCAGGCCGCATTCCTCGACCGCTTGGCGGATGCCGGTGGCGATGGTGGTGGCCGAACACAGGATCGCGGTCGGCGGATCGGGCATGTCCAGCAACCGCAGCGCCTGACCATAGCCATAGGCCGCCGTCATTTCGCGGGACGCCATCAACGCAGGGTCGGTGGACAGGCCCGCATCGCGCAGGGCCGTCAGATACCCTTGGCGACGGCGATGGGCAAAATCAAAATCCTCGATCCCGTTCAACAGGGCGATGCGACGATGGCCCAGTTGCAGCAAAAAGCCGGTGGCGCGTTCAAAGGCGCGCTGGTTGTTCACATCGACCCATGAATAGGGGGCGTCATGCCCCGTCACGCGACCATGCACGACATAGGGCAGGCCGATACTGTCCAGCAGCGCGGGCCTGCTGTCGTCATGGCGGGGAAACTGGACGATCACCCCGCCGATCAGCCCTTTGGATTTCAAACGGCGATAGGCCTGCGCCTGTTCGTCATCGGCCACCATGCTGAGGTTGATGTCGAAACGGCGGGCGGAACATTCCTCGCCCGCGCCGGCCAGAAAATCGGCATAGATCGGGTTCACAATCTCGGACCGGCCGGTGACGGGGATGACGCAGCCGATGATGCTGGCATGACCGGTTGCCAGAAACTGTGCATGGGCATTGGCGGCATAGCCATGCTGGCGGGCAGCCTCGATCAGGCGTGCGCGGGTCTTCTCGTTCACCTCGGGGTGGCCGTTCAGCGCGCGGCTGACGGTGGTCTGGGACATGCCCACAAGCTTGGCGAATTCTTTCAGCGTCATCGTCCTGCGTATCCTGCCGCGACGCGATGCCGCATTCTTATCCTGCCACGTTAGTGCAGAGCATTGCATAACACGACATCGGTCGCCTGCTTTCAAGCATCCCTTGTGATCGAGATTGACATTCCACCCTGTGCCCCGTCGAAATCGGGGGGTGCAACTTTCCCCGGCCACGTCCGTGTCTTGGCAATGACAGCAGGAGACAGACCCGTGACCGACCTATCCCGATTTCCCCCCGTGCCCCAGATGACAGCGCCCGGCCCGCGTGCCCGCATTGCGGTGATTGGCGGTGGAATATCGGGGCTTGGCACCGCTTGGTTGCTGGACAAACACCACGATGTAACGGTGTTCGAGGCGGAAACCCGCCCCGGTGGTCACGCACGTACGGTCGATGCCCTGGGCACACCTGTCGATACCGGTTTTATCGTCTGCAACCGCCGCACCTATCCGCTGTTCATTCCGATGCTGGAACATCTGGGCGTCGGGCTGGAGCCGTCGGATATGACGTTTTCCGCCAGTTTTGGCGGGGGGCGCTATGAATATGGCACCGCGACCACTGCGGCATTGTTTGCCCAGAAGATCCGCGCCTTGGACCCGCGCCATTTGCTGATGCTGCGCGATATCCTGCGATTTTTCCGTCAGGCACATGATTTTCAGGACAGTGGCCTGACGCTGGGGCAGATGCTGGCAAAACTGCGCCTTGGCCGCGACTTCCGCGAGATGTTCTTGCAGCCGATTTCCGGCGCGATCTGGTCGACGCCTTCGGGCGATATGCTGGATTTCCCCGCTGCCAGTTTCGTGCGCTTTTTCGACAATCATGGGCTGCTGTCTGTCAGCGGCCAACCCGACTGGCTGACGGTGACGGGCGGGTCGCGGTCCTATGTGCAGGCCATCATCGCCAGCCTGCGCGGGCAGGTTCGGTTGGGGGCACCTGTCTTCAAAGTTATCCGCAAAGGACATGGCGTGACGGTCGTTACCCCCAAAGGTGCCGAAGACTTCGACCGCGTCGTCTTTGCGACCCATGCCCCGCAAAGCTTTGCGATGCTGGATCATCCCGATGCACAGGAACGCGCCATTCTGGGCAGCTTCCGCACTCAACCCAACCGCATGGTGCTGCATTCGGATGAACGCCTGATGCCGCGTCGCAAGGCGGCATGGGCATCGTGGAATTACATCACGCAGGAACGCCGCCCCGTGCCGGACCAGCCGATCAGCCTGTCATACTGGATGAACCGCCTGCAGAATTTGGACACGCCCAAGCCGTTGATTGTGACGCTGAATCCGGAATTCGAACCGCGCGACATCCACGATCAGGCGATGCTGGCCCATCCGCAATTCGACGATGCCGCGATGGCAGCACAGCGGCGCTTGCCGTCGATTCAAGGGCGGGGCGGGGTCTATTACGCGGGTGCTTGGACGCGCTATGGCTTTCACGAAGACGGCTTGCTGTCGGCCCTGCGTGTGGCGCAGGCTATGGGAATCGAATGGCCGCTTGGCCAGGACCCATGGGCCAAGGAGGCGCAGGCTGCATGACCCGAACGCGGAACGCCGCATTGATCAAAACCCGCATCTGGCATGGCCGGCGGGGCGATGTGGCGCGTGATTTCCGCTATGATGCGACCTATCTGGCTGTGCCGGTGACCGGTTTTGATGCGGGCGATCTGCCCATCGTGGTGGATCGCGCATCCCCGTGGCAATTGCGCCGCCGTGATTTCGGCGCGCGCGACGGATCGTCACTGCAAGCCTTCATCATGGGCTTGCTGGAACCTGCGGGCCTGTCTGATGCCTGCAATGTCACGCTGGTCACGACGCCACGGACATCGGGTTATGGCTTCAATCCGGTCAGCTTCTGGCTGTGCCGCGATGATGCGGGCGATCTGCATGCCGTGCTGGCCGAGGTGTCGAACACCTTTGGCGAACGCCATCTGTATCTGTGCCACCGCTCCGATCTGGGCGTGATCGACAGCAGTGACCGCCTGACGGGTGACAAGCTGTTCCATGTTTCACCCTTTCTGCCGCGGTCGGGGCGCTATGTCTTCCGCTTTGACGCAGGGCCGGACCGCTTCGGCGCTTGGGTCGACTGGATCGGCGCGGATGGGGCAGTCAAGCTGGGGACCTCGATGGTGGGACCGATGCGACCGATGACGCCGCGCGCCGTCCGCGCTGCCGCCCTGCGCCACCCGTTTCAGGCACAGCGGATCATGGCGCTGATCCATTGGCAGGCCGCGCAACTTTTCGGGCGCGGCGTCCGTTATTTGAAAAAGCCCGTGCAGAAGGCCGTCAAGGCCTCAGACGCGGCCACGCTGGATCGTGGCAAGGGATCATAAGACAGGGGATGACGAATTACGATGCTGCTGCAAGGACGACTGTCACGCCAGTTTCTGGAAACCGCCGAGCGTATCGAACGCGGCACGCTGACCATCACCACGCCTGACGGGGCGATCCATGCCTTTGGCGGCAAGGAACCCGGCCCTGATGCGCAGTTGATCATCCACGATTGGCGCATGGTGCCCGCATTGGCGGCCAAGGGCGATATCGGCATGACCGAGGCTTACCGCGACGGTTGGTGCGACACCCCCGATCTGGAAGCCCTGCTGACCGTTGCCCTGCTGAACGAGGATGTGCTGGACCGCTATATCTATGGCAACCGGTTGCAGGCGATGGCGGCCAAGGCGCTGTATTTCTTCAACCGCAATACCAAGGCCGGATCGCGTCGCAACATTCAGGCGCATTACGATCTGGGCAATGAATTCTATCGTCTGTGGCTGGATGACAGCATGACCTACAGCTCGGGCATCTATGCGCCGGGTGATGATCTGATGGCGGCCCAGCACCGCAAATACGACCGTATCATCGACAATCTGTCAGGCAATTCGGGCAGGTTGCTAGAGGTCGGATGCGGCTGGGGCGGCTTTGCCGAACGGGCCATGGCGCGGGGTGATTTCGCGCCCAAGGGCCTGACCCTGTCGGTCGAACAGGCAGAATATGCCCGCAACCGTCTGGGGCAGGGTGCCGATATCGCCCTGCAGGATTACCGCGACGAGGCTGGCAAATACGACCATGTCGTCTCGATCGAGATGTTCGAGGCCGTGGGTGAGAAATTCTGGCCGGTCTATTTCGGCAAGCTGGGGAATGTGCTGGCCGACAAGGGCCGGGCGATGATCCAGACAATCACTGTCGCCGACCGCTACTTCGACCGTTATCGCAGCGGGCCGGACATGATCCGCAGCTTTATCTTCCCCGGCGGCATGCTGCCCTCGCCCACGCGTTTTCAGGCCGAGGCCGCCCGCGCCGGTCTGCGGGTCGAAGACAGCTTCGGCTTTGGCCGCGACTATGCCCGCACTTTGCGCGAATGGCTGGTGCGGTTTGACGCCGCTTTGCCGGAAATCCGCACCCTTGGGTTCGATGATGCTTTTATCCGCGTCTGGCGGTTCTATTTGGCAGCCTGTGCGGCATCTTTCGAGGTTGGCCGGACAGATGTGATCCAGTACCGCCTTGCCCATGCGTGATCCCCTTCGGCCAGCGGACCCTCCGCGGGCCGAGGTTCTGGCCTATGGCGCGCTGGCAGCACCCTTGGCCTTTGGCGGGTTGCCATTGTATATCCACGCGCCGGATTTTTACGCCGCCGATCTGGGTGTCGGGCTGGCGGCACTTGGTGTTGTGCTGGCCGCCCTGCGGGCCGTCGATGCTGTGCAAGACCCGCTGGTCGGTTGGGCGGGCGACCGCTGGCCCCATGCGCGGCCCGCGATGATGGTGACAGGCGCGGTGGCGCTGGTCGCCGGCGTCGCGGGGCTGTTCGCGCCCTTGGGTCTGCCACTGCTGGTCTGGTTCGCGCTGATGATGGTGCTAGCCAGTCTGGGACACAGCCTGATTTCCGTAAACCTGATGACCTATGGCGGTGTGTGGCGCGATGCCCCTGCGGCCAAAGCCCGTATCAGCGGGTTTCGCGAAGGCTTCGGTCTGGCAGGGCTGATTCTGGCGGTATCACTGCCTGCGGGGCTGGCGGTTGTGGTGGGGCGCCAGGCGTCCTTGTTGGCGCTGGCCTTTGCTCTGGCGGTCGGGATGATGATCTGTCTGCCCATGTTCCTGCGCTGGCTGCGCGGGGCCAGCTTTGATCTGCGTGCCATGCCGGATTCCGCTTCGGTCAGTCTGCGAAGCTTTGGTCCCTTTTATGGGGTGGCGGGGTTGGTGTTACTGTCAGCGGCCTTTCCTGCTGCGTTGATCCTGATGCTGGTCCGTGACCTGTTAGGGGCCGAGGAACTGGCGGGTATCTTTTTGCTGGCCTATTTCATCGCAGCCCTGCCGGGGGCGGCGCTTGCCAGCCATCTGGCTGGACGCATCGGCGCGGTGACTGTCTGGACGGGCGCACTGACCCTTTCGGTGGTGGGCTTTGCCAGTGCGTTGGCGTTGGGCCAAGGGACCGTTGGCCTGTTTTTCGTCATCTGTCTGCTGACCGGCCTGACCTTTGGTGCCGATCTGGTCCTGCCCCCTGCAATCCTGTCGGCCCGCATCGGTGATACGGGCAGTGCGGGTATTGCCACGCGTGCCCATGCGGGGCTGGCCTTTCTGACCAAGGCGGCGCTGGCGCTGGCAGGGGCGATTGCGTTGCCGTTATTGGCACAGGCCGGTTTCAGGCCCGCCGAACAGAATCCGGAACAGGCACTGGATGCATTACGTTGGCTCTATGCGGGTCTGCCGCTGGTGCTGCGTGTGCTGGCGATTGCCCTGCTTATCAATTTTCACCGGAAGGGTCGGATATGAACAGCAGCACCCCCGAACGCATCTGGATCATCGGTGCCAGCGACGGCATCGGGCTGGCGCTGGCCAAAGCCTATTCCGCGCAGGGGGCGCATGTTATCCTGTCCGCGCGCAGTCAAGATGCATTGGACAAGCTGGCCGCGCAATTGGGCAATGCCAGCGTGCAGGTGCTGGATGTCTCCGACCGCGCGACGGTCCAGACAGCCGCCGATGCCATACTGGCAGTCGGGCCGGTTGATCGCATCATCCATCTGGCCGCGATGTATGATCCGGGTCGGATTGCCGATCTGGATCCCGATAAGGCGGCGCAAATCGTTACGGTCAATCTGACCGGCAGCTTTCACATCGCCCAGATCGGACCCAAGGTCCTGCGCAAGGGGGGCCAATTGGCGCTGACCGGATCGGTTGCGGGCTATGTCGGGTTACCGCAAGGGCAGATCTATTCGGCCTCCAAGGCGGGGGTGATCAATCTGGCGGAATCGCTGCGGGCCGAACGCAAGGATCTGGACATCCGTCTGATCTGCCCCGGTTTCGTGGAAACCCGCCTGACCCAGATGAACGAATTCAAGATGCCGGCCATCATGAAGCCTGAAGCCGCTGCCAAAGCCATCGTCAAGGGGCTGGCCTCGGGTGGGTTTGAAGTGCATTTTCCCCACCGCCTGACGCGCTCGCTCAAGTTTATCCGTGCCTTGCCCTATGGGCTGTCCATGCGCCTGACCCGCCGCCTGAGCACCGAGGAGTAAGCCATGCAGAACCGCACCCTTGCCCTGCTTGTTCTGGCGGCAACCATCGCCTTTGCGGTATCGCCGATGATCTTTCCGGGCTTTGCCGGTTACAGCGCCGACCAGTTTCCAATTCCGCAGCAAGACCCACCTGTCCAACCGGCGGGCTGGGCCTTTTCAATCTGGGGTATCATCTACCTGTGGCTGATCGTCGGTGCGGCATTCGGGGTGTGGCGGCGTGTGGATGACGACGACTGGGCGTCCATGCGGTCACCTTTGCTGGTCAGCCTTGCGGTCGGTTTTCTGTGGATCCCTGTGGCACAATATCTGCCCGGTCTGGCAACGCTGATGATTCTGGCGATGCTGGCGTCGGCGCTGGTTGCCATGTTGTGGGCGGGGCGTCAGGACCCGTGGTTCGAAGGGCGACCCGTTGCGCTTTATGCAGGCTGGCTGACAGCGGCGTCAGGGGTATCTATCGGCATCTGGCTGGCGGGGCACGGCATTCTGGGGCAGCAGGTCGCGGCCATCCTGTGCCTGACCGGTGTCTGCGCCCTGGCGCTGTTTGTGCAATCACTGCGGCCTGAGGAATGGGCCTATCCTTTGGCGATCATTTGGGCTTTGATCGGGGTGATTGCTGCAAATATATCTTCGGGCAATTGGACCATCGTGGGTCTGGCGGGTGTTGGTGCCGTCCTGCTGGCAGGTCGCGCCCTGATGTCCCGACGCCTTCCATAAGCGGAGCATGATCATGAAACGCCGCCTTTTCCTGTCCCTTGCCACCGCAATATCGGCTTGGGGCCTTGCGCCGGGAACGTCCCGTGCGGCGGATGCGCCTGTGTTCAGCTTCCCGTCAATCGATGGCGGGGAATACGAGACTGCAAAATGGCGCGGCAAGCCGGTGCTGGTCGTCAATACCGCCTCGCTTTGCGGCTTTTCCGGCCAGTTGACCGAAATGCAGGCCCTGCACGAGGCTTATGGCCCGCGCGGACTTGTCGTACTGGCGGTCCCTTCGGATGATTTCCATCAAGAGCTGGAAAGCGCCAAAGAGGTCAGCGATTACTGCCAGATGGAATATGGCATCACCCTGCCGATGACCGATATCCTGCCCGTGGCCAAAGGCGATGTGCATCCGTTCTATGCCTGGGTCCGGCAGCAGACCGGTTTTGTCCCGAAATGGAACTTCAACAAGGTGCTGATCGGGCCTAATGGTGCTGTTCTTGGCAGCTGGGGGTCCTATACCAAGCCGGACGGCCCGCAGATCAATGCGCTGTTCACGCCCTATCTGGACGTCTGAGGCCTACCAAGGGACGCGTTGGCCTTTCCAGTCCCAAAAGCTGCCGCTGTCGTCTGGAGACAGCCCTTCGATCACCCCCAGCAAGGCCTCGGCGCTGTCATCGGCGCTAATCGTCGGATAGCGGGCCGCGTATTTGCGGGTCAGCGGGGTTTCCACCGTGCCCGGATGCAGGGCCACCAGAATGGCGTGGCGGTTGCGGCGGCGGTATTCGATGGCGGCTGTATGCAAAATCTGGTTCTGCGCGGCCTTGGCGGCGCGATAGGACACCCATCCGCCCAGACCGTTGTCGCCGATCGACCCGACCCGCGCCGAAAGAGAGGCGAAGACCGACCGCCGGTCCGAGGCCAGCAAAGGCGCGAAATACCGGATCGCCAGCGCAACACCCGTTGCATTCAGCGCGAATTGCGCGGCCATCGCCTGCGCGTCCACGGCGTCCATCGACTTTTCGGGCTGATGGCCATCGACGACCAGCGCACCGGTGGTGTTAAAAATC
This sequence comes from Paracoccus sp. JM45, assembly GCF_003590715.1. Lineage (GTDB taxonomy): Bacteria > Pseudomonadota > Alphaproteobacteria > Rhodobacterales > Rhodobacteraceae > Paracoccus. The sequence continues at coordinate 121,116 of NZ_QQVY01000002.1, read as the reverse complement.
AGATCGAAGCGGTCGTCTGCCAACCGCGCCGCATGATCGGCGACGCTGTCCGACGCTGTCAGGTCCAACCCGTCGCCACTGCGCGACAGGCCGGTCACATCACCGCCCGCATCGCCCAACCTTTGGCACAGGGCAGCACCGATGCCACCCGATGCCCCGATAACCAGCGCCCGCATCAGGTGAACCAACGGGTAATCATGACGCCCGCCCAAGCCGAGGCCCCCGTCAGCGCACCGCCCCACAGGGTATCGGTGATCACCTGTTCCCACGACCAGTCGCGCAGCGTCGCCAAATTGGTGAATTCATAGGTGCCATAGCACATCAGACCGATCAGAACGCCGCCGATCAGCGCCTGTGTCGGCTGGTTTTCCCGCAAGGCGGGCAGCGATACGAAATACAGCACTCCGACGATATACAGCGAATAAAAGAAGGCCGCCGGACCCAGGCGGAAAGGGTCAGCCAGCAGATCGCCGACATGGCGTTCGAAAACGGGGCGGATCAGCTTGGTGATGCCCACCGCATCCACGCCCAGAAAGATAACCAGAGTCGAGATATAGAGGATAACCATCTGCATGGGATATTCCTTCAGGATTTCAATTGCTCGTATGCGGTCAGGGCGCGGGCGCGACCCTCGGCCAGTGAAATTGCGGGCATGGCACGTTTCTTCAGATCGATTTGCCATGATTTCGGGACAGCTTTTGCGAATTCCTGTGCGCCGGTTTCTTCCGGCGACAGCCAATGGTCGCGATAGGCGGATTTGCCGTCGAATTTATCCGCCTGCGTGTCGGGGTTGAACACACGGAAGAAAGGCGAGGCATCGGGACCGCAGCCCGCCACCCATTGCCAGTTCATCGCATTGGATGCCGCGTCCCAATCGATCAGGCAGCGGGCGAACCAATCCAGCCCGACCTTCCAATCGGTCAGGTAATGTTTGGTCAGATAACTGCCGGTGATCATGCGCACACGGTTGTGCATCTGCCCCGTGACATAAAGTTCGCGCATTCCTGCATCGACCATCTGCACACCGGTGCGCCCGCGACGCCAGTTTTCGGCGTCGTTATTGTCGCGCTTCCATGCAAAATCGTTCCATTCGGGCCGCCAGCAGGTCCGGTCCATTTCGGGCATCTCATGGAATAATTCGCGGGCAAATTCGCGCCAGCACAACTCGGACAGGAAATGGTCGATGCCCTGTTTGCCATCCTGAAAATCCGGCTGGCAGCGGTGCCAGATGCGGCGCGCACTGATTTCCCCGACGGCCAGCGCGTCCGAGATATTCGATGTCGCACGCGGTCGCCACGGCTGGTCACGGTGTTCTTTGTAATCGGGCAGCTGGCTGTCCAGAAATTCTTCCAGACGGGTGTGGGCCTCATCCTCGCCCGGGCGGATATGTTCGGCCATGACATCCCAACCGCGATCCATGGCGGCGCGGGCCTCGGGCCAGTCGGGGCCGTCGCTGTCGGGCCATGTATCGGGCGATGACAGGGCGGGGGTCGGCAAAGGGGGCGCGATATCCGTCTGGCGGACAGCCTTCCAGAAGGGGGTAAAGACCTTATAGACGCCACCGGTTTTCGTCAGAACAGACGCCCGCGGCACCAGATCGGCCAGTTCATGCAGGTGCAGCGTCGCACCGCCGCGTTCGACCGCCGCCTGTAACCCGTGGTCGCTGGCAAAGGGAAAGCCGATGGTGGTGTGGACAGCAGTTGCGCCGGTTTCGCGGGTGATCTGTTCCAGCACCTGCGCCGGATCGCCGCGCCGCACGATCAGCTGGCTGTGACGTTGATGCAGCGAGGCCTGCAAATGCGGCAGTGACATGGCCTGACGTTGGGCGCTGGCCGGATGGTCGCGCGCCTCGGCCGGATCAAGGATCACCAGCGGGATCACATCGCCATCCTCGGCGGCCGCGACCAGCGCGGGGTGGTCATCCAATCGCAAAACCCGCCTGAACCAGCAGATCACCGTCATCGTCTTCTCCTTGTTGGTCTTGTGACAACACGCGCCAAAGCGCCGAAAGTTTCATGCGATCGGCAAGGTCCAAAGCCGATGCGCGGCATTGTCACACCTGTCAGGGGTGGTATAGCTGGTGGATCATCCGTTCCAGAGGCCCCCCGACATTGCCTGATCATGCACAATCCCTTGGTTTCGTCTCTCTTGTTTCGGCGGGACCGGGTGATCCCGAACTACTGACCCTGAAAGCCGCCCGTCGTCTGGCCGAGGCGGATGTCGTGCTGTTCGATGATCTGGCGTCAGGTCCGGTGCTGGACCATGCGGGCCCCGATGCCGAACTGATCGCGGTGGGCAAACGCGCCGGTCGCCCCTCGGCGCGGCAAGAGGCGGTGAACGACCTGATCATCCAGCACGCGCAGGCCGGTCGCCGCGTTGTGCGGCTGAAATCGGGCGATGCGGGCATCTTTGGCCGGTTGGAGGAAGAACTGGTTGCCCTGACGCAGGCAGATATTCCCTTTGAAATTATTCCCGGTGTGACATCGGCCAGCGCGGCGGCGGCGGCCATCGGCATGCCCCTGACGCGCCGCCTGACGGCACGTCGGGTGCAGTTCGTGACAGGTGCCGATGTGACGGGACATTTGCCCGGTGACATCAACTGGGCGGCATGGGCCGATCCCGCCGTAACGACGGTCGTCTTTATGGGCCAGCGCAGTTTTCCCAAACTGGCACAGGGGCTTATCGAACACGGCCTGTCCGGCGACACCCCTGCCATCTTCGCCGAGGCGGTCGGCCATCCTACACAGCGGCTGGTCAAGACGACGATCACCGGTCTGGCCGATATGCTGCGGCAGGGACCGGTCAGCCAGCCCGGCCTGATCATTTACGGCCCGCTGGCTTTGCCACCCCATCGCGGCTGAACGCCGTTTGCAAGGGCTGCGGATCAGCGTCTTGCATAAAATGCAAATAAAGCGGTGCTAGCCAAAGGGATAGGTTAAGGCCATCTTCACGGTATCCCGACTCATCCCGCAATCCCGGCTTTCATAAAAAACATCATGATCGAGTATCGCCACGTGACCACCTTCGGTGTCACGCAACAGCGCTGGCTTGCCAACATCACCGACCTTGCGCTGGTCGTGGTGGATGGTCAGATGATGCTGGTGGTCGCAACGCAGCTGGGCGGAGGCGTCAGCAGCTATGCGATCGGGGGGGCCGACAAACCGATCACCACATTGCGCAACCGCGCCTATCTGGACAATGCCACCTATCAGGGCCCACCAGAGCTGTCGGTGATTACCCTCGACGGGCACAGTCTTGTCCATGTCAGCCAGATGGGCGGCATTGCCGATCAAGCGACCGAGCTGCGGTCCAACAACGGCGCGCTCGGGCAGTTTCAGGCGCTGTTCAAAAGCAGTCTGGGGCCATCACTGACTGCATTGGGTCAGGTCGGCACCGCTCAGGGGCAGATCGTCTATTCCGCGCAGGATGGCGGGATGCGGTTGCAGACGCATCAACTGTCAGTGGATGGCAAATTGACCCTGAAAGGGCAGGTCGATCTGTCCGTTCCTGCAGGCAGCACCGATGCGACGCTGGACAAGGTGATTGATCTGACCGTCAATGGCCAGAAGATGCTGGTGACTGTGTCGGGGAACGGAAACTTCATTTCGACCCACCTGATGTCGGACAGCGGCAGTCTGGGGGCTGGCGTTGTGCATGTGGCTGCGCGCGGGGCGGGTTATGACATTCCGACCGATATCCGGTCTGTGACGGCAGGGGGAAACAGCTTCCTGATTGTCGCAGGATCCGGATCGGGGTCCCTGACGGTGTTTCAGGTCGACGCCAAGGGCCAGCTGACCACCACCGACCATGTGCTTGACGAGGCCACGACCCGCTTTCAATCAGTGACAGCGCTGGAAACCGTGCAAATGGGCGGGCGCAGCTTTGTCTTTGCGGGTGGCGCCGATGACGGCATATCTGTCTTTACAGTGCTGCCGGATGGCCGGCTGCTGCATCTGGAAACGATTGCCGATACCGATGCCATGACTTTGGCCGATGTCAGCGATATTCAGGCAGCAGTGCAGGGCGGGCAGATCATGTTGTTTATCAGTTCCGCGACTGAAACCGGCATTACGCAGCTGGTCTTCGACCCCGGATCAATCGGGACAACGGCGATTGCCGGAACGGGCAGTGTCACAGGCGGGAACAACGGCGATCTTCTGGTGGCCGATGCGCGCACCACCCGGCTGGAGGGCGGAAGTGGCAATGACATTCTGGTCGCCGGTGCGAACCCTGTCACCCTGCAGGGCGGTTCGGGCGCGGATATCTTTGTGCCGTCACGCGTGAAGGGCCGGATCTCGATCCTTGATTACGATCACGGGGTCGACCAGCTGGATCTGTCGATGCTGGGCAATATCCGCAGCATCTGGCAGTTGCGGTTCATTCCCACGGCGAACGGCGTGATGATCATCTATGACGAGACTATTCTGGATATCCAGACGCGTGACGGGCGGTCATTGACCATCAACGATTTTTCGAACGCGCTGTTTCCGGTGGCCCATTATGTCCTGCCTGACATCGACCCCGTTACCATCCGTCCCGAAGATACCCCTTCGGACAAACCGGAATGGCTGTTTGGCACGGATGGGCCCGATCGCCTGCTGGGGGCTGGCGGATCGGATGTCATTACGGGCGGGGCGGGCAACGATACGGCATCGGG
>NZ_QQVY01000002.1:0-116449 GCF_003590715.1 Paracoccus sp. JM45 | reverse complement strand
CAAGGCCGATGCGGGAAATGATGTCCTGCGTGGCGGCACGGGGGATGACGATCTGTCGGGCAGTGCAGGTCATGACACGCTGTTTGGTGATGCAGGCCATGACATCTTGCGTGGTGAGGGGGGCAAGGATGTCCTGTTCGGCGGTGCAGGTCAGGACACGCTTGAGGGGGGGAACGGCAATGACATCCTTTATGGGGGAAACGGTGATGACCGGCTGAACGGCGGCGGCGGAAACGACACGCTGATCGGGGGCAGCGGACAGGACTGGTTGCAGGATACATCGGGTCACAACCGCCTGTTGGGAAAAGGCGGCGACGATACGATCACGGGCGGCGCGGGGAATGATTTTCTGAACGGCGGGAATGGCGCAGACAGCATCACGGGCGGCGGTGGCAAAGACAGCCTGCTGGGCGGAGGAGGGTCTGACCGCCTGATGGGGAATGCCGGTCACGACAAGCTGTCGGGAAACACAGGGAATGATTTTCTTTACGGTGGCGGGGGCAAAGACAGTCTGGACGGGGGCAATGGCAATGACCGTCTGTTCGGTGCGGATGGTTTCGATTTTCTGTGGGGCGGGTCGGGAAATGACTTTCTGTATGGCGAAGGTGGCAATGACCGCCTGTATGGCAACGGCGGAAATGACTGGCTGGCGGGTGGGAATGGTCGGGACACCTTGGACGGTGGATATGGCAATGACATCCTGTATGGCGGGGCTGGCAATGATGGTCTGGCTGCCGATTCAGGGGCAAACTGGATGTACGGCGAAAACGGCAATGACACGCTGACAGGGGGAAAACTGACAGACCGCCTGTTTGGTGGCAATGGCAATGACAAACTGGCAGGCGGCGCGGGCGGCGACATTCTTGACGGGGGCAAAGGCAATGACCGTCTGCTGGGGAATAACGGGAATGATCGCCTGACCGGTGGCAACGGCAATGATTCTCTGTCGGGCGGAAATGGCAATGACCGCCTTTGGGGTGGGGCTGACAATGATACCCTTGGCGGCGACGGCGGGCACGACAGCCTTTATGGCGGGGCCGGTCAGGATGTCATGTCGGGCGGTGGCGGCAACGACCTGCTGTCGGGTGGGGGGGGCAACGACCTGCTATACGGACATGCCGGGAATGACCGTCTGACGGGCGGGGATGGCGTGGATAAGCTGTGGGGCGGTGCAGGCAATGATATCTTGATCGGCAGCAAGGGTGCCGACCGGCTGACGGGCGGGGCAGGCAGCGATACGTTCCGTTTTCTTGTTCCCAATGACAGCCGCCTGAATGCGTCCGACCTGATCACCGATTTCGACCCGCGACGCGATGTGATCGATCTGCAAAACTTCAAGCTGCGCTATGTGGGGCAAAAAGACTTTATCGGCACAGGATCGGTCCATTGGGAACATCAGGGGGCGGAAACCCATGTAATGATTGATCTGGATGGCGATCATCAGGCCGATATGCTGATCCGTCTGTCAGGGCTGTTGAACCTGAACGGTGATGATTTTCTGCTTTAACCTGCCAACGGCCCAATCCGCGGCATCCGCAATGGTGGGATCAGGATCGCCGCGCAATCCCTGCGCGACCGGTATCAACGCCGCATCCGCCGAATTTCCGATTGCATAGAGGACATTGCGGATAAAACGATCCCGCCCGATGCGCTTAATCGGACTGCCCGAAAACCGAATGCGGAAAGCGGCGTCGTCCAGCAGGGCCAGTTCGGCCAGCGGGGGCGCCTCGATTATCCCGCGATAGCGCATTTCCGACCCCGATTGCGCGAATTTATTCCACGGACAAACGGCAAGACAATCGTCGCAGCCATAGATGCGGTTGCCCATCAGGGGGCGCAATTCCGGATCGACGGGGCCTTTGTGTTCAATCGTCAGATAGGAAATGCAGCGCCGAGCATCCAGCTGGAACGGGGCAGGAAAGGCATTGGTCGGGCAGACGTCCAGACAGGCGCGACAGGACCCGCAACGCTCGGCCTGAGGGGCGTCCACCGGCAGTGGTAGGGTCGAAAAAATTGCGCCAAGAAAGAACCAGCTGCCCAGATCGCGCGACAGCAGATTGGTGTGCTTGCCCTGCCACCCCAGTCCTGCAGTCTGCGCCAGCGGTTTTTCCATCACCGGCGCGGTATCCACAAAGACCTTGATCTGATGGCCGGGGGTCTGTTCCAGCATCCAGCGGCCCAGACGTTTCAAGCGCTTCTTGACCAGATCGTGGTAATCCTTGCCCTGCGCATAGACGCTGACAGCGGCGCGGTCGGGTTGGTCCAGAACGGCCAGCGGGTCGTGGTCGGGTGTATACAGCTCGGCCAGCATGATGACGGATTGCGCTTCGGGCCACAGGGCCTGCGGATCGCCACGCCAGTTGGTGCGTTCGGCCATCCAGCCCATCTGCCCGTGGCGACCTGCGGCAAGGAATGCCGCCAGCTTGTCGGCCAGACCGGGGACAGCGTCCGTGGTGGTGACGCCCATGGCGGAAAAGCCGATGGCCTTCGCCTCGGCCTCGATCAGGGCTTTCTTTTGCGCCCAGTCGATGGGGTCGGGGGGCAGGCCCCCCGTTCCCTTATCCGAAGTCGAGTTCGGCATAATGGGCCGCCGGTTGGATGCCCGGCACCTGATCGGCCAGCACCGACCGGAACGCGGGGCGCGATTTGATCGTCGCATACCAATCGCGCAGCATTTCCGAACGGTCCCAATCCACGTCCGAGATATAATCCAGACAGGAAAAATGCGCAGCCGCCGTAAAATCGGCCAGGGTCAGCGTATTACCGGCCAGCCAGCGCCGCGTTTCCAGCAGCGACGTCAGATAGTCGATATGTTCCTTGATCGCGCGCAAGCCGTCCTTGACGACGCGGCTGTCGGGATATCCGGTCCGCATGACCTTTTTCCAGACGCGTTCGTTCAGGATCGGCTGGGTCACCTCGGTGTGGAATTTATCGTCGAACCACGCGCACAGACGGCGAACCTCGTGCCGTTCCAGCGGGGTGGTGGGCATCAACGCGGGCGAGGGCATCGCCTCGTCCAGATATTCGACGATCGCCTGACTTTCCGACAGCAGGTTCCCGCGATACCGCAGGACGGGCAGCTTGCCCGCAGGATTGCGCCGCGTCAGTTCGGGCGGGTTTTCCCAATAGCGTTCTTCGACCAGTTCGACTTCGATTTTCTTTTCAGCCAGCACAAGGCGAACCTTGCGGCAATAGGGGGATAGCGCCGTATGGTACAGTCGCGTGGTCTGCGTATTATTATTCATGGACTGCTCGAGACCTTCGTTTTTTTTCGCAACGCCGCCTTGATACGCCCCGACATGCACGCTTTCAACCGGCAGGCTTAGGGTCTTAGATCAAGTTGAAAACATTCCGCCCGCCCGTCGCGGTTGATCGTGGCGGCCCCGTCGGCAATGGCGCGCGACCGGTTCGATGCCGCATGGGGCGATCTGCTGCGCGGCGCGGGCAGCACGGCGGCCAGTCGGGCGGCCTGCACAAGGGTCAGTTTATCTGCCGTTGTGCCGAAATATTCGCGTGATGCCGCGCCAATGCCGAAAATGCCCTGACCGAATTCGGCGACATTCAGATAAACTTCAAGAATGCGGGCTTTGGACCATGACGCCTCGATCAAAGGGGTCAGGGCGGTTTCGACAGCCTTGCGGCCCCAACTGCGGGTCTGCCAAAGATAGGCGTTCTTAGCTGTCTGCTGGGTCAGCGTCGATGCGCCATGGGATGAGCCTGATGCGATGACCTTGCGGATTTCGGCCATGTCAAAACCCCAGTGGTTGCAGAAATTCGCATCCTCGGCGGCAACGACGGACCGGCGCATGACGGGGGCGATATCGCTGATCGGCACCCAAGGGCGATCGACCAGCGGGTTCTGCTTGGCGGCCCCGACCATCGTCCATGTCATCGGCGGGTTCACAAAAGCATAGATTGTCACGGATCCCGCCATCACCAGACAGGCCCGCAGTGCCATGAAACGCAACCAGAACATCATAGGCTTTCTGATGCCGCGGCGACGTCGTGGCATGGCCCCTTCTTTCGGGGGCGGATCTTGGGTCGGATTGCGCGAAATCATGTAGGCATGTCCCATAGCCTGCGCCCAAGCGTCAAGTTCCCCATGCTTGCCAAAGCTGTTCCGGCACGCAAATTTACACCGCAACCGGAAAGGATCCGCAATATGCGTGGAATAACGATGCTGACAGGAATGGCCCTTATGACGGGTGGGATGGCCCATGCAGATATTGCGCTGACGCTGCCCTTGGGGCCGGATGCGAATGTAGCGGTGCAGGATTACAGCTGTGACAACGGCACCACCCTGTCGGTTCAATATATCAATGCCGGTGCGAACCAATTGGCCATGATCCCGCTGGAAGGGCAGGATCTGCTGTTCGTCAGCGCTGTGTCAGGGTCTGGCGCGCGCTATGTTTCGGGCATGTGGGAATGGTGGTCGAAAGGGTCCGATGCCACGCTGTCCCGCGCGGGTGCGGATCCTGTCCAGTGTCAGGGCGTGCAAGCGGACCAATGAAAAACGCGGCCCGCAAGGGGCCGCGTTCGGGGGTTTATTCGGCAGGAACCGCGCTTGGTTCCTGAACTGCCTGAATGGGATGCGGCAGGGATGCCAGCATCTCTTTCGGGCAGACCTGCAGGAAGTTGCCCTTTTCACGGTCCCAGTTTGACAGGATGTCATCTGCGCGGCGCGAATTGGTTTCCTTAAGGTGGCGGGCAATCAGACCCTTTAGCTGGTCTTCCCAATGGTCCTGCGTCACAGGGCACATCACCAGCGTTTCGGGGTTGATGTAATCGCGCGCCAAACCTTTGGGGTCATACAGATAGGCCATGCCGCCGGTCATACCGGCACCAAAATTGGCACCGATCCGGCCAAGGATCACGGCCACACCACCGGTCATATATTCACAACCGTTGCTGCCACAGCCCTCGATCACCACGGATGCACCGCTGTTGCGGACACCAAAGCGCTCGCCTGCACGGCCCGCCGCGAACAGATAGCCGTTCGTGGCACCGTAAAGCACGGTGTTGCCGATAATGGTGTTGTCAGCCGCGACCAGCGGGCTGGCCATCGGCGGACGCACCACAATGGTACCGCCCGACAGACCCTTGCCGACATAGTCGTTGGCATCGCCCGACACCTCGATCTTCAGGCCCGGTGCCGCGAAGGCGCCAAGGGACTGACCGGCGCTGCCCGTCAGGCGGACCGTCAGGTGATCGGGTTGCAGGTTGTTCCGCATGCCGAATTTTTGCACGATCATGCTGGACGTGCGCGTGCCGACCGTGCGCTGCGTGTTCCGCACCGCATAGGACAGCTGCATCTTTTCGCCGTCTTCAAAGAAGCGCGCAGCATCCTTGACGATTTCGCTGTCCAGCGTTTCCAGAACTGCATTGCGCGGCTTGGTGCGGTCGTAGACGATCTTTTCCGCGCCATCGACAGTGATCAGCAGCGGGTTCAGGTCCAGATCGTCAAGGTTGGCAGCGCCACGGCTGACCTGCGTCAACAGATCGGCGCGGCCGATCACCTCGTCCAGCGACCGCGCGCCGATGTCGGCCAGAATCTCGCGGACTTCTTGGGCATAGAAGGTGATCAGGTTGACGACCTTATCCGCCGAGCCGGTGAACATCGATCGCAACTTTTCGTCCTGCGTGCAGACGCCCACCGGACAGGTGTTCGACTGGCACTGACGGACCATGATGCAGCCCATGGCGATCAGCGCGGCGGTGCCGATGCCGTATTCCTCGGCGCCCATCATCGCGGCCATGACGATGTCACGACCGGTCCGCAGGCCGCCATCGGTGCGCAGGGTGACGCGTTCGCGCAGGCGGTTCATGGCCAGAACCTGATGCGCCTCGGTCAGACCCATTTCCCACGGCAGACCGGCGAATTTCACCGATGTCGCGGGGCTGGCACCGGTGCCGCCGTTATGGCCCGAAATCAGGATGACATCGGCTTTCGCCTTGGCCACGCCTGCCGCAATCGTACCGACGCCCGAGGATGCCACCAGTTTCACGGTGATCTTGGCGCGCGGGTTGATCTGTTTCAGGTCATAGATCAGCTGCGCCAGATCCTCGATCGAGTAGATATCGTGGTGCGGCGGCGGCGAAATCAGCGTGACGCCGGGGGTCGAGTGACGCAGCCGTGCGATCAGCTTGGTCACCTTCATGCCGGGCAGCTGGCCACCCTCGCCGGGCTTGGCACCCTGCGCGACCTTGATTTCCAGTTCCTCGCAGGCGTTCAGATATTCGGCGGTGACACCGAAACGACCCGAGGCGACCTGCTTGATCTTGGCGCAGGGGTTGTCGCCGTTGGGCAGCGGGTGGCTGTGCGCCGGATCTTCGCCGCCCTCGCCGCTGTCGGATTTCGCACCAATGCGGTTCATGGCGATGTTCAGCGTCATATGCGCCTCGGGCGACAGGGCGCCAAGCGACATGCCGGGCGTCACGAAACGCTTGCGGATGCTGGTGATGCTTTCCACTTCCTCGATCGGCACCGATTTGCCAAGCGGCTTGATGTCCAGAAGGTCGCGGATGTGGATCGGCGGGTTCGCCCGCATCGTGGCGCTGAACTGCTTCCAGATGTCATAGCTGGCCTTTTCACAGGCCACCTGCAACATCTTCATGGTGTTGGCTTCCCAAGCATGCTTTTCGCCCGCGCGACGCAGCTTGTAGAAACCGCCCACCGGCAGCATGTCGGTGTCCTTGGTGTGATAGGCCTTCTGGTGCAGCGCCTCCAGCTTGGCCTGAAGTCCGTGCAGGCCGATGCCGGAAATGCGCGACTGCATGCCGGGGAAATATTCGGCAACCATGGCGCGCGACAGACCGACAGCCTCGAAGTTCAGACCGCCGCGATAGGACGATAGGACCGAGATGCCCATCTTGGCCATGATCTTCAGAAGACCCGCGTCGATCGAGGTGCGGTAACGACGCATGTTGTCGATCAGCGAACCGGTCAGCAGACCGCGCTCGATCCGGTCATTGATCGAATCCTGCGCCAGATAGGGGTTCACGGTGGTCGCGCCGCTGCCGATCAGCACGGCAAAGTAATGCGGGTCAATACATTCAGCCGATTGCACGTTGACCGAACAGAAGGTCCGCAGTCCCTTGCGTGTCAGCCAGCTGTGGACCGAGCTGGTGGCAAGGATCATCGGCATCGGCACGCGGTCCTTGCCCTGTGCCTTATCGGTCAGGACCAGATGGCCGGCACCGGAACGGACGGCGTCCTCGGCCTCGGCGCGGATGCGGGCCAGACCTTCGCCAAGGGCGTCGGGGCCGGCATGATCGGCAAAGGTACAGTCGATATAAGTGACCGTATCGCCGAACATCCGCACCATTTCAGCGAATTCACCATTGGCGATGAACGGGCTTTCCAGAACGACGATCTCGGTCTGGCTGCTGCTTTCGTCCAGCACGTTCTTGAGGTTGCCGAACCGCGTCTTCAGCGACATCACGCGCGTTTCGCGAAGGCTGTCGATGGGCGGGTTGGTCACCTGACTGAAGTTCTGGCGGAAGAAATGGCTCATGGGGCGGTACTGGTTGGACAGGACCGCGGGCGGCGTGTCATCACCCATCGAGGCGATGGCTTCCTTGCCGTCTTCGGCCATGGGGGCCAGAACATGTTCCAGTTCTTCCATGGTGAAACCGGCAGCTGTCTGGCGACGGCGCAATTCGTCGCCCGTGTGCAGCGCCGTTTCCGGCAGATCGCGCATGATGTCATTCAGCTCGACGACCTTCTCGATCCACTCGCCAAAAGGCTGGCTGGCCGACAGGCGGTCCTTGATTTCCGTGTCGTGGTACAGCTTGCCGTCCCACATATCCACGGCGATCATCTGCCCCGGACCAAGTGCGCCCTTTTCGACGACATTGCTTTCGTTGACCGGCACCATGCCCATCTCCGAACCCGCGATCAGCAGGTTGTCGCCCGTCACGACATAGCGCATCGGCCGCAGACCGTTGCGGTCCAGACCGCCGCAGACCCAACGACCATCGGTCATGGCAAGAGCGGCGGGGCCGTCCCACGGCTCCATCACGGCGTTGCAATAGGCATACATGTCAGCCCATGCCTGTGGCATGTCGGTCGTGGATTTCGACCAGCTTTCCGGCACCAGCATGGTTTTCGTCATCGGTGCGCTGCGTCCCGAACGGACCAGAACCTCGAACACGGAATCCAGCGCGGCACTGTCGGACGATCCGGCGGGGACGATCGGCTTGATGTCTTCGGCTGCTTCGCCGAACGCGCTGGAGGCCATGCGAATTTCATGGCTGCGCAACCAGTTCAGGTTGCCCTTCAGCGTGTTGATTTCACCGTTATGGGCCAGCATGCGGAAGGGCTGGGCCAGCCACCACTGCGGGAAGGTATTGGTGGAATAACGCTGGTGATAGATCGCGAAGGAGGATTCGAAACGCTCGTCCTTCAGGTCGGGATAGAATTCCGCAACCTGTTCGGCCAGCATCATGCCTTTATAGATGATCGACCGGCAGGACAGCGAACAGAAATACAGCTGTGCCACCTGCGCGGCGATGGCGGCCTTTTCGATGCGGCGGCGGATGACGTACAGCTCACGCTCGAACTGGACGTGGTCGATGTCCTTTTCGCAGCGGATCAGGATCTGTTCGATTTCCGGACGGGTGGCGTTGGCTTTTTCACCCAAGACGCCGGTATCGACCGGAACGTGACGCCAGCCATAGATATAGTGGCCCATCCGCAGGACTTCGGATTCCACGATCGTCCGGCAGGCTTCCTGTGCGGCAAAATTCGTGCGCGGCAGGAAGACCTGACCGACCGCGATCAGCTTGTCATGATCGGGTTCATGGCCGGTACGGCGGATCTGGTCGTGAAAGAAAGGGACGGGGATCTGCACGTGGATGCCCGCGCCGTCGCCAGTCTTGCCATCGGCGTCAACTGCGCCGCGATGCCAGATGGCCTTCAGCGCGTCGATGCCCGATTGCACGACCTTACGGCTGGCAGTGCCGTCGATATTGACCACAAGGCCAACGCCGCAGGACGAATGTTCGTCCTCGTCACGGTACAGGCTGTTCTTGGCCATCCAGTCGCGGCGGGCCTGCTCTTGTTCTTGCCAATCGTTGTTCATGATGCGGCCCTTTCCTGCAAGATCTGCGTCAGCAATTGATCGCAGTCGAATTGTGGGGTGGTGTCGCCAAAACCGTCTTCCTCAGGGAAGCTGAAAAGGACGGGGCTGTCATTCGATTTGGTCTGTTCGCCCGCCGCATCGGTGCGGCTTTCGATGCCGCCATAAAAGCGGCCGAATTCACGGCTGATGTATTGCGTGCCACGGCGCTGGCTGAAAATCGCGCCATCGGGACCGCGGGTGGTCAGTTCGAACTGCGTGCGTTCCAGCGTCTGGCCGTCGATATCGACAGCTTCACCAGTCAGGACGTCAAAGCCCTTCTGGTGCATGACCAGACCGTCATTGGACTGGACGCTAAAGTCGAAATCGTCGCGTCCGGTTTCCAACAGCTCCGAAAAGCTTGCCTCATCCTTGGCACCGTCCATCAGGGTGTCGATAATTCCGGTGGCGGGGGACTGGCTTTCGATCCAGCGGGTTTCCTTGTCGATGGTCGACAGATGGAACAACCCGTCCTTCCCGAAAATCGCGCTGCGCTGGTATCCTTCGGGGTCGGCATCACAGATGTAATACTGGCTGACCGAACAGCCACGGTTCTGCACCGTGACCTGCAATGTGCATCCGGCAGGCGGCGAAAATGTCGCCGCCTGTGCGGGCAGGGTGGCCATCAGGGCCACCGCTGCAAATGCTGATGTCGTAAGATAACGCATCATCATGTGACCTTACTGCGCGGCCACGCGGGCATCACCCGCAAGGAAATGCGCGATGGAATCGGCAGCCTCGCGGCCGTCGCGGATGGCCCAGACCACAAGGCTGGCGCCGCGCACGATGTCACCCACCGCAAACACACCGGGGATCGAGGTGTGATGCGTGCCGAAGCTGGCCTTGATGGTGCCCCAACGCGTCACCTCCAGCCCGTCGACGCCCCACAGCTTGGGCAGGTCTTCGGCTTCGAAGCCAAGGGCCTTGATGACCAGTTCGGCGGGTTCGTCGTAATCGGCCCCCTCGATCAGTTCGGGGCTTTGGCGGCCCGTCACATCGGGCTGGCCCAGACGCATCTTCTGGATCCGGACCGAGGCGATCTGCGGCAAGGCCGCCACGTCGGCTTCCTGTGCGGTCGCGGCAACGCCGGTCACATGGCCGGTGAACTGGCCGGGGGCCGACAACCAGACGAATTCCACGCCCTCTTCTTCGGCATTCTGCACTTCGCGCTGCGATCCGGGCATGTTGGCGCGGTCGCGGCGGTACAGACATTTCACTGATTGCGCGCCCTGACGGATGGCGGTGCGGACACAGTCCATCGCGGTATCGCCGCCGCCGATGACCACAACGCGCTTGCCGCTGGCGTTCAATTCGCCGTCTTCAAAATCGGGGACATCGTCGCCAAAGTCGATCTTGTTGCTGGCGGTCAGGTAATCAATGGCGCGAACAACGCCGCCGGCTTCGGCATTGTCGATGTCCAGATCGCGGGTCTTATAGACGCCTGTGGCGATCAGCACCGCATCATGCTTGCCGCGGATCGCGTCAAAGCTGATGTCTTCCCCGACATTGCAGTTCATGACGAATTCGACACCGCTGTCGGCCAGCAGCTTGTTGCGGCGCATGACGATGTCTTTTTCCAGTTTGAAGCCGGGGATGCCATAGGTCATCAAGCCGCCCGCGCGGTCATAGCGGTCATAGACGGTGACCTGAAAACCCTGACGGCGCAGCATATCGGCCGCAGCCAGACCGCCCGGTCCGGCACCGATGATGCCCACCGATTCGGCGCGTTCCTGTTCGGGGGTGAAAGGCTGGACCCAGCCTTCATCCCATGCCGTGTCGGTGATGTATTTTTCGACCGCGCCAATGGTGACGGTGCCATGGCCCGATTGTTCGATGACGCAATTGCCTTCGCACAGGCGGTCCTGCGGGCAGATGCGGCCGCAGATTTCCGGGAAGGTATTGGTGGCCTGGCTGACGTCATACGCCTCTTTCAGGCGACCTTCGGCGGTCAGGCGCAGCCAGTCGGGAATATTGTTGTGCAGCGGGCAATGCGACTGGCAATAGGGAACACCGCACTGGCTGCAACGGCTGGATTGCTCGGTCGCTTTCAGATCGGCGAATTCGCGGTAAATCTCGTGAAAGTCCTCACTGCGTTCGGAGGCCGAGCGTTTCTCGGGCATCTCGCGCGGTGTCGACGTGAATTTGAGCATCTTTTGCGTGGCCATGGCTGCGCTGTCTCCCTACAGGACCTTCCGCAGATGGCTTAAACCAAGGCATTTGCAATGAAAAGTCAGCAGTACTGACCTAAATGAAAGTTTTTTGAGTGAATGGGTGGCGCTTTTTGCCGCGCCACCCTGATAATAGGTCAGCTTTATTTACTTACCTGCCATAAGGGCCAGTAAAACAACGCTTCCTATAATGATGCGCCACCAGGCAAACAGGGCATAGCCATGTTGGGTGACATATCCCAAAACCCATCGCACAACGATAATCGCGCTGATAAAGGCGGTGATAAAGCCAATGACAATATTTCCCATCGCGGCCGAATCCAGAATATCGCGATTCTTGATCAGGTCCAAAGTAAATGCGCCCAGCATCGTCGGCATCGCCAGAAAGAAGGAAAATTCGGCGGCGGATCGCTTGTTTGCCCCCATTAGCAACGCGCCGACAATGGTTGCACCGGATCGTGACACGCCCGGGACCATGGCCAGACATTGGAAAAACCCGATTTTGAGGGCCATGCCCAAGGGAAAATCCTCGGCGCGGTGATATTTCGGCTGGGTGGCCTGCCGGTCTACCCACAGCATGATAAAGCCGCCGACGATCAACATGACGGCAATCAGCATGGGGGTTTCGAACAGAACGGTCTTGATAAAGTCATGGGCCAGAAGCCCGATCACAACCGCAGGCATAAAGGCCAGCAGCACAGCGCCGATAAAGCGTCGGGCGATGGGGTCATGGGGGGCATCTGTCAGAATCTGCCAGATGCGGCTTGCATAGACGCCAAGGATCGCCGCGATGGCACCCAGCTGGATGATCACCTCGAAGGCGCGGCCAGGGGAATCGAAGCCAAGAAAGTGACCGGCCAAAAGCACATGGCCGGTCGATGACACCGGAATAAACTCTGTCAGCCCCTCGAGGATCCCCAGGACGGCGGCGACAATCGTATTATGTTCCATCAGGTGTTGCGGAGGTTCTTGGCGGAATCCGTAATGGCGTCATATTGCCCCGACGGACGGAAGCGCCACAGATAGTCGTCCAGCATCGCTTCGGCTGCGACGGGCTGGATGCCCAGATCGGCAAAGCCTTTGGCGTCATCGCTGACGATATTATCTGTCCGCAGCAAGGCCAACTGGTCGCGGCTGAGGGGGTTGGTGAACAGCCCGCCGGTCAGCGTCTGCACCAAACCCAGACCGGATGCGCCGATGCCCGCGACGGGGAAGGGAATGTTGGCGACCAGTTTGCGACGGTTGGTGGCCTTCAGCACCTGACCCACGATTTCGCGCAGGGTCAGAACGTCGGGGCCACCCAGTTCATAGATGCCGGGGGCTGCGGTGCCGGTGGCGCCCATGACAGCGGCGCGGGCCACATCCTCGACATAGACGGGCTGCATCTTTGTGTTGCCACCGACGATGGGCATGACCGGACCCATGCGGGTCATTCCGGCAAAGCGGTTATAGAAGTTGTCATCCGGTCCGAAGATCACCGAAGGACGCAGAACAACCGCATCCGGGAATTGCGCCAGAACGGCGGCCTCTCCGCGTGATTTCGATGCGATATAGTTGCTAGAGGATTCGGTATCGATTCCCAGACCCGAAATATGCACTAGCCGCGCGACGCCCAGATCCTTGGAAATGCGCGCGATATGTTCGGCACCTTCGTGGAAGACGTTCTTGAAGTTGCTTTTGCCTTCGGCATTCAGGATGTTAACGCAGTTGATCGCTGCATCGGCACCTGTCAGGGCCGCACGCACCGATTCCTCGCTGCGGATATTGCACAGGACAGGGGCCACCTGACCCACTGCGCCATAAGTGCGGGTGAACAGGGCTTCGTCGGGGCGGCGCACCGCAACCCGCACGCGCCAGCCCTCTTTGGCCATGAGGCGGGCAACCTGCCTGCCGACAAAGCCCGAGCCGCCAAAGATCGTGACCAGTTTCGCCATGGGCGTCTCGCCTCCTTCGTGCCGAATGTTGCTGTGATCCTTACCCCCGCATGTGGCCTGCGGCAAGGCGGCACGGGGGCGCAGGCAATGTCCCGCACAGGGTTTTTGGCATGATTTTACGATTTGTCGAAAAAACTGTCAGAAAGATGACAGAAAGCGATTGACGGCCCCCCGAACTGCCTTTAATCAGCCGCTCATACCACCTGCCCAGGTGGCGGAATTGGTAGACGCGCACGGTTCAGGTCCGTGTGCCGCAAGGTGTGGAGGTTCGAGTCCTCTCCTGGGCACCATTATAAAAACCCCCGCAAGCTTCGTGCTTGCGGGGGTTTTTGCTATCTGAACCAATGGTTTATGGTTTCACGTGAATCGCATTGGCAGCAAACTTCCTATGCGGACGGGTGGCGCGATCCGCGCCTGCTTCGTTCCCGGCGGCGATGGTATCAAAGATATGCTGATGTTGCTGGCCAAGGACGCGCATGCATCGGGCAGACCGGTTTTGGAACAGCGATTCCGCCTGCCGGCGCAATCCACGGATCAGGTCGAAAATTTCCGGAAACAGTGAATTTCCGGCAAGTTCGGCGATGCAGTAATGAAACAGCTCAGCCGCCCGATTGTAATCATATGCCGATTCGGGCCCGCGTGACCGCTGCATTAGGGTTTCCCGATGGGCGATGTCATGGTCCGCGGCACGTGTGGCGGCCAATCGTGCCAGATGCGGTTCGATCTGGCGGGGACATCCATCAGTCGCACAAGGCTTAACTGTTCCGCCAGCAGGCGACGGCGAAACACTGTCCCGCGACGCTGCAATTCATCCAGCGCTCGGCGGATGCGTCTGCGTGATGCGCCCGACATCCCTGTCTTCCGCGTCGTTCGGGTGGTCACTGAATGACCATAGGGTGGCAAAGCGCAAGGGATGCGCTTTGCCTGTTGTGGGGGTCAGCGCCCGACAGCATAGGCCTGCATCAGGCGCGGAGTGGCGGCAGCGGTCAGCATGCCGTCGGCCTCGCGGCGGGCGGCGGTCAGGCGTCCAATGCTCCAGGGTTCGGCGACGGTGACTTGATGGCCGCGGGCGCGCAGATCGTTGATGGCAGTTTCGCCCAGACTGGGTTCGACCATCAACGCGCCGGGGACGGCGTCGCGCGGATAGAAGCTGGATTGGAAATGCGCGGTGTGAAACAGTGGCGCGTCCATGCCCTGTTGCATCGACAAACCATGGTGGACATAGCGCAGGAACCAGATCAGCTGCCACTGGTCCTGCTGGTCACCACCCGGTGTCCCGAAGGCGATCCGCGTGCCGTCCTTTTCCGCCAGCGATGGCGTCAGCGTCGTGCGTGGCCGTGCCCCCGGTTTCAGCGATGTCGGCAGCCCGTCACGCAGCCAGAACATCTGCGCGCGGCTGTTCAACGGGAAACCGAGACCCGGAATGACAGGGCTGGATTGCAGCCAGCCGCCCGAGGGGGTGGCGCTGACCATATTACCCCATTGGTCGATGACATCGATATGCACCGTATCGCCGCGCTTTTCGGTCAGATGCGCCATGGTCGGTTCGCCGGCGCTGGCCCCGCGCGCGGCATTGAAATCGGTCGCGGCGCGCAGAATGGCGTCTTCGGCCAGATGTTCGAAACCGGCGATGCGACCCGGGCGCTGGTCCATGCTGGCGGTGCCCGTGATCAGCTTGGCGCGTTCGGCGGCATATTCGGGCGACAGCAGCGCATCCATGGGTATGTCGAAGAAGTCGGGGTCGCCGTAATAAGCCTCGCGGTCGGCATAGGCCAGTTTCATCGCCTCGGTCACGGTATGGACGAATTCGGCGCCCATCGGGTCCATCGCAGCCAGATCGAAATGCTTCAGGATCTGCAACCCTTGCAACATCACCGGCCCCTGCGACCAGGGCGCGGTCTTGTGAACCGTCCAGCCGTGATAGTCGATCGACAGGGTGTCTTCCCAGCTGGCTTCCCATTCGGCCAGATCCTGACGCGACAGGATGCCGGAATGTGTGCTGCCCGACACGTCCATGACATGGGCGTCGGCCAGATAGTCACATATCGCATCGGCGACAAAGCCCTGCGACCATGCCTTACGGGCGGCATCGATGCGCGCCTGACGGGTATCGCCGGTGGCGGCATCGACCAGACCCTGCCACGTGGCGGCCAGGTCGGGGTTGCGGAACAGCGCCCATTCGGTGGGCGCGATATCGTCGGGCATCCACGTCTGCGCGCTGCTGGGCCATTCGGTGCGGAAGAAATCGGAAAGCCCCGCGATGGTATTGGCCACGCGCGGCAGCATCGGGTGGCCGTCGCGGGCATAACCGATGGCGGGGGCCATGACGTCCGCAACCTCCATGCTGCCATGATCGCGCAGCATCAGCATCCAGCCATCGAAAGCACCGGGGACCACCGTCGCCAACAGTCCCGATCCGGGGATCAGCCCGTCGCCGAAGTGTTCGCGGTAATATTCCATCGTCGCACCCTTGGGGGCCACGCCTTGGGCGCAGAGCACGCGGGTTTCGCCCGTTTCGGCGACATGGATGATGGCGGGCAGATCGCCTGCGGGGCCGTTCAGATGCGGCTCGACCACTTGCAGGACAAGGGCGGTGGCGACGGCGGCGTCGAAGGCATTGCCGCCGCGTTCCAGGATGCCCATGCCCGTCTGCGAGGCGATCCAATGGGTCGAGGCGACGGTGCCGAAGGTGCCGCGAATATCGGGGCGGGTGGTAAAATTGCTCATCAATGGAATCCTTTGTCAGTCTTCGCGCGGGTCCAGCGCGTCGCGCAGCCCGTCGCCCAGAAGGTTGAAGCCCAGCACCACAAGGAAGATCGCGATGCCCGGCCACATGGCCATCCACGGGGCTTGGGTCATGAAATTCTTGGCGGTGTTCAGCATTGCGCCCCAGCTGGGCGACGGGGGCTGTTGCCCAAGACCCAGAAACGACAGCGAGGCTTCGGCAATGATGGCACCGGCGATGGTCAGCGTGGCCTGCACCAGCACGGGGGGCAGGACGTTGGGAAAAATATAGCGGCGCAGGATCACCGGCGTCCGCAGCCCGATGGCATGGGCGCTTTCGACGTAATCCTCGGCGGCGACGCTGATGGCCTGGCCGCGCGTCAGGCGGACGAACACCGGCGTGGCGGCGATGCCGATGGCGATCATGGCATTGGTCAGTGACGGCCCCAGAAAAGCGGCCAGCGCAATGGCAAGGATCAGAAAGGGGATCGCCAGCAGCGCCTCGGTGCAGCGGGAAATGATGGCATCGATCCAGCCGCCGAAATAGCCCGCCAGAATCCCCAGCGGCACACCGATGGCAATGGCGATGGCGACCGATACGACGCCTGCCATCAGCGATGCGCGTGCCCCCCAGATCATGCGGGACAGCTGGTCGCGACCCAATTCATCAGTGCCCAGCCAATGCGCGGCGGAGGGGGGCTGACGGATCGCGCCCCAATCGGCTGCCGCGGGGTCGGGCATCGGCAGGACCGGCGCTGCAACTGCCAGAAGAACGAACACCCCGACCAGTACGACCCCCAAAAGGGCGCTGCGGTGGCCACGCAGCTTGCGCCAGACGCGCGATTGCGGGCGGCGGGACAGGACGGGATCAACGGTTGTATTGGTCATCAGCCGACCCTCAGTCGCGGGTTCAAAAGAACATAGGCAGCATCGGCGACAAGGTTCATCAGCATAAAGCCAAGCGCCGTCACCAGCACGACGCCCTGCACCACGGCATAGTCGCGGTTGAACACCGCATCGACGACCATCTTGCCAAAACCGGGGATGGTGAAAATCTGTTCGGTCAGAACGGCACCTGCGATCAATTCGCCAAACAACAGCGCGGCCAGCGTGACGACGGGGGTCAGGGCGTTGCGGAATGCGTGGTGCATCACGACGGTATGTTCGGCCAGCCCTTTGGCGCGGGCGGTGCGGACGTAATCCTGACGCAAGACGCCCAGCATGGCCGACCGCGTGTGCCGCATCAGCGACGCGGCAAGTGCTGTGCCCAAAACAAAAGACGGCATCAGCATCGTCTTGATGGATTGCACAGCATCCTCGGTCAGCGGAACATAGCCTGATGCGGGCAGCAGCTGCCATTTCACCGACACCAGCAGAATCAGCATGATCCCCAGCCAGAAGTTGGGAATGGACAGCCCCGAAAGCGCGACCACATTGGCCACGTAATCCGTCGCGGTGCCCTTTTTGACCGCTGACAGGATGCCTGCAGGAATCCCGATCACGGTGGCAAAGATCATCGACATCACCGCCAGCTGGATCGTTACCGGCAGTTTGGAGGCGATCATTTCGGTGACGGGCAGGCCGGTGCGGATCGATTGGCCCAGATCGCCTTGCAACGCGCCTTTGACCCACATCAGATATTGCATCCAGACCGGATCGTTCAGGTGATACAGATCGCGCAGACGGTTCAGCGTTTCGGGGTCGCGATCCTCACCCGCAAGGGCCAGCACGGGGTCGCCCGGCAGCATCTTTTGCAGCGCAAAGACGAAGATTGAAATCAGAACCAGCGTCGGGATCGAGATCAGCAATCTGCGGATAAGATAGGACAGCATTGCATTGGGCCTTGCATTCGGGTGGGGTCGGGCGGGGATGCCGCCCGACCGTCAGATCATTCGGTCAGCGAGACGTTTTCCAGACGGATCATCCCGTCGGGGTTCGGGGTGAACCCTTCGACCTTATCTGACACGCCATAAAGCCAAGCTTCGTTATACAGATAAAACAGCGGCTTATCGGCATTCAGGATTTCATTGGCCTGATGGTACAGGTCCTGACGTTCGGCCTGATCGCTGACGGCGCGGGCCTCGGCCAGAATGCGGTCGACTTCGGGGTTGGAATATTTGCCGTCGTTGAAGCCGCCATCGGTCGAGACAAAGCCAAGGATGTTGCCATCCGGATCGATCCGGCCCGACCAGCCGACCTGACTGGCTTCGAAGTTACCGGCGGCCTGATCCGACAGCATTGTGGCGAATTCCTTGGCGACCAGCTTGATGCGGATCCCCGTCTCGGCGGCCATGGCTTGAATCATCTGGACGACCTGCTGGTTTTCGGGCCGGTTGGGGGCCTGCAATTCCAGTTCCAGACCATCGGGGTAACCGGCTTCGGCCATCAGTTCCTTGGCCTTTTCGATATCGCGTTCCTGCACAGGGAAGGCATCGTCGAAATAGGGGCTGGCTGCGGATGAAAACTGGCTGGCCGAGGCGTTCAGCCCCGAAAAGACCACCTGATTGATGGCTTCGCGGTCGATGGACAGGGACAGTGCCTCGCGCAGGCGGGCATCCTGACCGAAGGGGTTGTCGGCACGGTCACCATTGCCGGTATTGAACGTAATGCCCTGATAGCCAAGTCCATCGGCGCGTTCATACTTCAGGTTGCTGCTGCCTTTGACGGTTTCCACATCGGTGGCAGCAAGGCGGTTGATCATGTTCAGATCGCCCGATTGCAGGTTGGCCAGACGCACGGTCGAATCCGGAATCGGCAGATAGGTGACCGCGTCCAGCTTGATGGCATCGGCGTTCCAGTAATCGGCGAATTTCTCCAGCTCGATCTTGTCTTGGGACACGCGGTTCACGAATTTGAACGGGCCCGAACAGACCGGTGCTGCGGCCATATCGTCAAAGGCCGCCGGCGACATCATCATGCCCGAACGATCCGCCAGTTGCGCCAGCAGGGGCGCGTCGGGGGCCGACAGATGCAGTTTCAGATGGGTGGCATCCACCACCTCGACCTGTTCGATCGAGCTGACTTCCGATTTGCGCACGCTGTCTTCCAGCGTTTGGGACCGTTCGATATTGGCTTTGACCGCCTCGGCGTCGAAGGGGGTGCCGTCGTGGAAGACCACGCCGTCGCGCAGGGTCATATCCGCCGTCAGGCCATCTTCGCTGACGGTCCAATCGGTTGCCAGTTGCGGCACCAGATCCAGTTCGGGCGAGACGTCGATCAGCTTGTCGCACATTGCGGTAAAGACGATGCGGCCAACAAAGGTGCGGCTGCGGTCGGGGTCCAGCGCGTCGGGGTCGCTTTCCAGCCCGATTTTCAACGTCTGGGCCTGTGCGGCCATAGCCGTTGTTCCCAAAAGGGCCGCCAGTATCAGGGTCTTGTGAAGTGTCATTCCGTAACCTCCTGTCGGGTCTTGTTTTCGTTATCGGTCAGTGCCTGCCGGTACAGCCGGAACCGTTCTTTGGCGCCATCGCTGCGCGGGGTGGGGGCGGGAATGGCCGCGTTATCCGGCGCAATCTCGCGCCAGCGGATGCAGGCGACGTCTGTGCCTGTGCCGGTATCTTCCAAAGGCGGACGCGCATCGGCGCATCGGCTTTCGGCAAAGGGACAGCGCGTGCGGAAATGACAGCCCGAGGGCGGGTCCATCGGGCTGGGTGTTTCCCCCGCCAAGGCCAGCTTTTCCGTGCTGCCTTCCGGGCCGGGAATCGCGGACAGCAGGGCGCGGGTATAGGGGTGGCGCGGGTTTTCGAATATTGCATCGGTGGTGCCGGTTTCCACGATCCGGCCCAGATACATGACGGCGACGCGGTCGCTCATCTGGCGGATGACGGCAAGGTCATGGGCGATCACGACCAGTGTCAGGCCCAGCTGGTCGCGCAGGTCCGACAGCAGGTTCACCACCTGCGCCTGAACACTGACATCCAGCGCGCTGACGGGCTCATCACCGATCAGCACCTTGGGGCCGGATGCAAGGGCGCGGGCAATGCCGATGCGCTGGCGCTGGCCGCCGCTGAATTCATGCGGATAGCGGTCCATATGTTCGGGACGCAGCCCGACCTGACGCAGCAGGCGCGCCACTTCGGACCGGCGGTCGGCGGCGCGCATGTCGGGGCGATGCGCCTCTAGCGGTTCGCCGACAAGGCGGGCGACCGACAGGCGGGGGTTCAGCGAACTGAAGGGGTCCTGAAAGATGAACTGCACGTCACGGCGCATGTCCCGCAGATCGCGGCCCGTCACCTTCGACATATCGCGCCCGTCGATGGTGATCCGACCTTCCGAGGGGGTCAGCAACCGCATTAGCAGCCGCGCGAGGGTGGATTTGCCGCAGCCCGATTCCCCGACAATGGCAAAGGTCTCGCCTTCGTTCACCGTCAGATCGACGACATCGACCGCATGCAGCAGCTTGGGCTTTTTGAACGTGCTGCCGCCCACCGGAAAGCGTTTGGCCAAACCGGTGGCCCTGATCATTTCGCGGGTCATGCGGCCCCCTGTTGCGTGACATCCAATGGGGCGAAATGGCAGGCGACGTGATGGTCGGGCCCAAGTGGCACCAAGGGCGGGGTTGTGGCGCAGACCGGCCGGGCAAAGGGACAGCGGGTGGAAAAGCGGCAGCCCTGCGGCATTGTCTCGATCGACGGCACGATACCGGGCACAGTGGACAGCCGCGTCCGTGCGCCGCGCAGGGGTGGGACGGATGACATCAGCCCGATGGTATAGGGATGCTGTGGGTCACCGAAGATTGCCCCGACCGGACCTTTTTCAACGACGCGGCCCGCATACATCACCGCCACTGTGGTGGCGATTTCGGCCACAACGCCCAGATCATGGGTGATCAGGATGGTGCCCATGCGGCCTTCTGATTGCAGTTGGCCGATCAGGTCCAGAATTTGCGCCTGAATGGTGACATCCAGCGCTGTTGTCGGTTCATCGGCGATCAGCAGGTCGGGGTTGTTGACCAGCGCCATGGCAATCATCACCCGCTGGCGCATGCCGCCCGACATCTGGTGGGGATAATCGCGCATCCGCCGTTCGGGGGCGGGAATACCGACGCGGCGCAGCATGGCCAGCGCCTGATCGCGTCCGTCGCCTTTGTTGTGACGCCGCCAGCCTTCGGCAATCTGGTCGCCGATGCGATGGGCGGGGTTCAGGCTGGACATGGGTTCCTGAAAGATCATGCCGATGCGGGTGCCGCGCAATTGCGCCAGATGGTCCTGATCGGACAGGGCCACATCCTGACCGTCAAACTGCACCCGCCCCGACACACCGGTTTGCAGCTTGGGCGCCAGCAGTCCCATCAATGCAAGCGAGGTCAGGCTTTTGCCGCAACCGGATTCCCCGACGATGCACAATGTCTCGCCCCGCCGGACCGACAGCGAAACGCCATCAAGCAGCGGTGCGGGATGGGGGGCGATCCGCAGCGATAGATCCTGCAGATCCATCAGCGGTGCATGTGGCGGCGGGCTATCTTGCATCGGACCTGAACCAATTTCTGAATGGATCAGCGTATCCATATGGATGCATCTGGCAAGAAAAAATCTGCATATTGTGCAAATCCATAGGGATTGCCTTTTTTGTGGGCAGTGTTCCGTGACGCCTTCCTCGCGCAACAGTGCCCGCCGGCGGGGAACCTTGTCATGGTTAAAGATTTTTACTGGATCGAAGCGCGCGTTTCTGGTCAGAGAGGTCCCATAAAGACGGGTCCGCTTTCTTGGATCGCGTCACACAAAAAAGCAGGACAGGCGATGAGCATCCATCTGTATCCAAATGACCTTCCCAATGATCTGGTGCTTGGCCCTATCGTTGCCATCGATACCGAAACGATGGGACTGGACCCGCGGCGCGACCGGCTGTGCCTTGTGCAGCTGTCCTCGGGTGACGGAGAGGCGCATCTGGTGCAGATCGCACGGGGCCAGACCGATGCCCCCAATCTGACCAAGCTGCTGACGGATCCCAAAATTCTCAAGCTGTTCCATTTCGGTCGTTTCGACATTGCTGCGCTGGAAAATGCCTTTGGCGTCGTCACATCGCCGGTGTGGTGCACCAAGATCGCATCCAAACTGGTGCGGACCTTCACAGACCGGCATGGATTGAAAATGCTTCTGTCCGAACTGGTCAATGTCGATGTCAGCAAACAGCAGCAGACCAGCGATTGGGGGGCCGTCGATCTGACCGATGCCCAACTGGAATATGCCGCATCCGATGTGTTGCACCTGCATAAGCTGAAAGACGCGTTGGACGAACGACTGCGGCGTGAAAACCGGTTGGGGCTGGCGCAGGCGTGTTTTGACTTTCTGCCTGCCCGTGCCCATCTGGATTTGCTGGGCTGGGGCGATGACAAGGATATCTTCCATCACTGACACCGGCTTTGGCAATCTGTAATGACTGCCAAAGGGATATTGACCGATCAAGGCAGGGGCAGACGCATGGCAGATTATATCACGACAGCGCGAAGGGTCATCCAGACCGAGATGCAGGGGCTTGCCGCCCTTGCCGACGGGCTGGACGATAAATTCATCCGCGCGGTCGAGATGCTGCTGGCTGTCAAAGGGCGCGTGATTGTATCGGGCATGGGCAAATCGGGCCATGTCGGGCGCAAGATCGCGGCGACCCTTGCCTCGACCGGCACACCGGCGCAATTCGTTCATCCGGCCGAAGCCTCGCATGGCGATCTGGGCATGGTCACACCTGCCGATCTGGCGCTGGTTCTGTCCAACAGCGGTGAAACGCCGGAACTTGCCGACCTGATCGCCCATACCCGCCGCTTCAAGATCCCGCTGATCGGGGTGGCGGCGCGTCCCGCCTCGACCCTGATGCGGCAGGCGGATGTGGGATTGGTTCTGCCCGCCGCGCCTGAAGCCTGCGGCAATGGTATTGTTCCCACCACCTCGACCACGATGACATTGGCGCTGGGCGATGCTTTGGCCGTCGCGCTGATGGAACATCGCAAGTTTACCCCCGAACATTTCCGCACCTTCCATCCGGGGGGCAAGCTGGGTGCGTTGCTGGCCAAAGTCGGTGATCTGATGCATCGTGACCTGCCTTTGGTGGCCGAAAACGCCCCCATGTCCGAGGCACTGTTGGTCATCAGCCAGAAAGGCTATGGCGTGACGGGTGTGACGGACACTGACGGTGCGCTGGTCGGCATTATCACCGATGGCGATTTGCGGCGTCACATGCAGGGTCTGCTAGATTTGCAGGCCGCTGCCGTCATGACCCCCGCGCCACGCACCATCGACCCCGATGCGCTGGCCGAGGCAGCCTTGGCGCAGATGCAGGACCGCAAGATCACCTGTCTGTTCGCGGTGCAGGACGGCAAGCCTCAGGGTATCTTGCATATCCACGACTGCCTGCGCGCGGGACTGGTGTGACCCGATGAACCGTACCCGTATCGTGCGCTGGCTTCGGGTGTTGCTGCCGTTGGTGGCACTGGCGATGCTGTCGACGATGTTCCTGCTGTCGCGGAAATCCGATACCGAATCCAGCATTCCCTATGCCGAAGTTGACGCCAAAGCCGCCGCAGAAGAAGGCCGGATTGTCGGTCCCGAATATATGGGCGTGACCAATGACGGTGTGGAATTGTCCCTGCGCGCCGCCAGTGCCACCCCCGATGACGGCGTAAGCGGCGGGCAGGCCAGCGACCTGCGGCTGGACTGGAAACGCCCCGATGGACTGACCGCTGACGTGGTTGCCCCCACAGGCGGGACGCGCGACGGCGTCGTCAACCTTCAGGGCGGGGTGGTCATGAACACCTCGACCGGCTGGCAGTTGCGGACGCAGATGTTGCAGGCGCAGACCGACCAGTCGATCATCACCGCCGATCAGGGGATCGAGGCCGACGCCCCGTTCGGACAGTTGCAGGCCGGCCAGATGCGTCTTGCCCCCGATGACACCAGCGATGACGCGCAAAAACCTGCGATATTGAATTTCTCGGGCGGTGTGCGTCTGATATACCAGCCCTGACCCCTTGCAAGGAACGACCCCATGCTTCGCCCCCTGCTGATCGCTTTGGCACTGGCTGCCGCGCCCGCATCCGCCCAGAATGTCACCTTTGGCGGGATGAAGGCCGATGTCTCGGCCCCGGTCGAGGTGGCATCCGACAATCTGACCGTCAACCAGACCGATGGCAGTGCGCTGTTTTCAGGCAATGTCGTTATCGGGCAGGGCGAAATGCGTTTGGCCGCAGATGAGGTTACTGTGCAATATGCCGAAGGTGGCCAGAACCGCATCCAGACCATGACGGCCACTGGCAATGTTACCTTGGTAAGCGGCGAAGATGCCGCCGAGGCGCAGCGCGCGGTCTATCACGTTGAAAACGGCAATGTTGTCCTAACCGGCAACGTGCTGCTGACCCAAGGCCGCAATGTCCTCAGCGGGGACCGGATCACCGTCGATCTGGCCAGCGGTTCGGCGCAGGTCAACGGGCGGGTGCGTTCGGTCCTGCAACCGGGCGCGAACTGATGCCGGATAAATCGACAGGGCTGGATGTCCGCAGCCTGCGCAAATCATACCGCAACCGGTTGGTGATCCGCGATGTGTCGGTCAACCTTGAACGGGGCGAGGTTGTGGCATTGCTGGGGCCTAACGGTTCAGGGAAGACGACCTGTTTTTATTGCATTGCAGGATTGGTCACGCCCGACGCAGGGCAGGTGATGATCGACGGACGCGATGCGACGCGGCTGCCGATGTTTCGTCGCGCAAGGTTGGGAATCGGCTATCTTCCGCAGGAAATGTCGATTTTTCGTGGCCTTAGTGTCGAACAGAACATCATGGCAGTGCTGGAGGTTGCCGTCCCCGACCCCCGACACCGCCGCGACCGGTTGGAAGAACTGCTTGCGGATTTCTCGATTACGCATCTGCGGAATGCTTCGGCGATGGCGCTGTCGGGCGGGGAACGTAGGCGGGCGGAAATTGCCCGCTGTCTGGCCTCGAATCCCAGCTTTTTGCTGTTGGACGAACCTTTTGCAGGTGTCGATCCGATTGCTGTCGGTGAAATCCGGACATTGGTCCATGCCCTGAAATCGCGCGGAATCGGTGTGCTGATCACCGATCACAACGTCCGCGAAACTTTGGGGATCGTAGATCGCGCCTATATCCTGCATGATGGTCATGTGCTGATGTCCGGCACCACCGAACAGATCGTCGCCGACCCCAAGGTCCGCGAAGTCTATCTGGGCGATAATTTCCGCATGACCTGATGGACCTGCAACCATGCAAGATGATTGCGGAATTTTCTTCACGCCCTTGTGTGGGCCGTTGACAGAACCGATCGACTGTCTCCAAATTGATATATGCGGGCCAGAACTTTCAAGGCGGCCCGTCACACCCGTTCCTGCCGTGGCCGGTTTCGGACCGGCGCAGTCGGGGCGGGCAACCGGAGAGGAAATACGATGCGCTACACCATCAGCGGAAAACACATCGATGTCGGAGATGCGCTTAGCTCGCATGTCAAAACCGAGCTGGGCGAAACCATCGAGAAGTATTCGCAACGCCCCACGGATGCGACGGTCACCTTTTCCAAAGACGCCCACCAGTTCTTGTGCGACGGCGTCGTGCACCTGTCCACCGGCCTGAACGTGACGGCCCGTGGCACGGCCAACGACATCTATGCTGCCTTCGAGGCTTGCCGCGAAAAGATGGACAAGCAGCTGCGTCGCTATAAGCGTCGCCTGAAGGATCACCATAAGGAACGCGCCGAGCCGGTTGTCTTTGGACAAGCAGGCAGCTATGTCCTTGCCGCTGATGAGGATGAGTGGGAATCGCAGGATAGCGGTCTTCAACCCATGATCATCGCCGAGATGGAATCGCGAGTCCCGACCTTGTCGGTCGGTGATGCCGTCATGCAGATGGAACTGTCAGGAATGCCCCTGTTGGTGTTCCGCAACGAGAAACATGGAGGCGTCAATGTCGTCCACCGCCGTGATGACGGCAATGTCGGATGGGTCGACCCGCGCGGAAACGGCTAGAACCCGACGCGCTTTGACGCTGCAGTGACTGGGTCGCCCCCGAGCATCATGTTCGGGGGCGCACAGCTTGGGAAAGACGCTGGTACATGCAACTAAGTGAAATCCTCCGACCCGGGGCCGTGCGGTCATTGGGTCAGATCAGTTCGAAAAAGCGATTGTTTCAGGAACTGGCCGATCTGGCGCAGGCGGAATACCGGCTGAATGCCTCCGAGGTGCTGGACGCTTTGCAGGAACGCGAAAGCCTTGGTCCGACCGGTGTGGGGCAGGGCGTGGCCTTGCCGCATGCGCGTCTGCACGGGCTGGACCGCGTCGCAGGTATCTTCCTGCGTCTTGAAAAGCCGCTGGATTTCGACGCGGTTGACCGCCAGCCGGTCGATCTGGTTTTTGCGCTGCTGGCCCCCGAAAGCAGTGGTGTGGACCACCTGAAGGCATTGGCGCTGGTATCGCGCACCCTACGCGACACGGATCTGCGCACCAAGCTGCGCGCCAATGACGATCCTGTCGCCTTGCATGCCGTTCTGGCCGCGGCCCAAGGGATCAAAGCCGCCTGAGGCTTTGAGAATGGCCGGTTCGGCCCTATGATGGTGGCGACCATGAAAGGGAGGACCATCATGACCCGTCACCTTGCAGACCAGCCCAGAACGCGGGGCACCGCCCGTGCCCGCGAATTCCTGAAACAGGAACGCGCAGCCTTTATGCATCCCGCCATCCGCAGCCTTTATGCATCCCGCCATCCGCAGCCTGCACAGCAAACCGCTGGCGCGCAGCGACGACAGTCGTAAAACAGGCGAATATGCCCGCATTGCGCGCGGAAAACTGACCTGATCCCACGCAAAAGGGCCGCCATACGGGCGGCCCTTGCAATCCATCGGGGTCGCGGGATCAGGCGCGGACCAATGCCTCATAGCTGGCAGCAACGTCGCGGGTGATCTGGCCGACCTGAAAATGCCAGTCGCCGATCTGGCCAACGGGGGTCACCTCGGCTGCGGTGCCGGTCAGCCAGCATTCCTGAAAGGTTTCCAGTTCTTCCGGCAGAATACGCCGTTCATGCACGGTCATGCCCTGATCGCGCAGCATCTGGACGACGGTCTGACGGGTGATGCCGTTCAGAAAACGGTCTGCCAGCGGGGTGTGGATTTCTCCGTCCTTGACGAAAAAGATGTTCGCGCCGGTGGCTTCGGCAACATAGCCTTCCCAATCCATGAACAGCGCATCCGAACAGCCTTTGGCTTCGGCGGCATGTTTGGACATGGTGCAGATCATGTACAGACCGGCGGCCTTGGCTGCGGTCGGAATGGTTTCGGGGCTGGGGCGCTTCCATTTGGCAACGTCCAGTTTGGCGCCGTCCCATTTGGCATCGCCGTAATAGCTGCCCCATTCCCACGCGGCCACCGCCATGCAGACAGGGTTGCGCGCCGCTGAAACGCCCATATCCAGACCCGACCCGCGCCATGCGACCACACGCACATAGGCGTTTTCGAACCCGTTGGCTTTCAGCACAGCCTCTTTGGCGGCGTCGATTTCTTCGGCGGTATAGGGAATCGGCATGTCCAGAAGCCGCCCCGATTCCAGCAGGCGCAGCGAATGTTCATGGCTTTTGAAAATTTTGCCGTCATAGCACCGCTCACCCTCGAATACCGAAGAGGCGTAATGCATTGCGTGTGACAGGATATGTACGTTTGCGTCGCGCCAGTCGACCAGTTCCCCGTTCATCCAGATCTTGCCGTCGCGATCGTCGTAAGCCGCCGTCATGTCTTTCTCCATCCGCCGCCCGATTTTACGATTCTTGCGTATGTCAGGGCGGATTTGGCACGTTTGTTACGCAAGATGGTTGACGGCTAGCAATCACTGTTTAGAAAGTCAACAACGCTGCCATAAAGTGCAATCGACAGAACAGGATGGGCCGGATGCAGGAAAAGACGCGGATTCAGACGATGGTCGGTGAGGATCTGCTGTTTCTGACCGATGATCAGCTGCGCCGCGGGATCGAGGCGATGTTCTTTGCATATCGTGCATTTACAGCCGATCCCGATATGATTCTGGCCGATCTGGATTATGGTCGTGCCCATCATCGGGCGTTGCATTTCATCAACCGCGATCCGGGGCTGACGGTGACATCGCTGCTGGCGGTGCTGGGGGTGACGAAACAATCACTCAACCGTGTTCTGCGCAGCCTGATCGACGACGGGCTGGTGGACAGCCGCATCGGGCGCCGGGACCGCCGCGAACGCCAGTTGTATCTGACCGCCGCCGGGACCGCGCTGGAACGTCGCCTGTCCGAAGCACAGCGCGCAAGGATGCGATCTGCCTATCGCAGTGCCGGTCCGCAGGCGGTATCGGGTTTCCGGCAGGTTCTTGAAGCGATGATGGACCCCGAGACGCGGGCACAGTATCAGTCGCTCAAGGATCTTCCCGAAGACCGCTGAGGCATCATGACCCTACCCGATACCCATCTGCTGATCGTTGACGATGACGAACGCATCCGCGCGTTGCTGGCGCGGTTCCTGCGCAAAAGCGGCTATATGGTCACCATGGCCCGTGACGCCCTGCAGGCCCGCCGTTTGTTGGCGGGGCTGGAATTCGACATGATCATTCTGGATGTGATGATGCCGGGTGAAGACGGGCTGGCCCTGACCCGCGATTTGCGCACCCGCATCCAGACGCCCATCCTGCTGCTGACCGCCAAGGGCGAAACCGAGGATCGCATTAGCGGCCTTGAAAGCGGTGCGGATGATTATCTGGCCAAGCCGTTCGAACCGCGCGAACTGTTGCTGCGCATCGGGGCCATTCTGCGCCGCGTGCCTGTGGTCGAACTGGCCCAACCGAAGTTTCTGTCTTTGGGACAGCTGCGCTATGATACGGAAAAGGGCGAATTATGGCAGGGCGAAACCCCCATGCGCCTGACCGGCACCGAGGCCGCTTTGCTGCGCCGTCTTGCCGCCAGCCGTGGCCAGCCCGTCAGCCGCAGCGATCTGATCGAGGATCTGGGGCGAGGCGGCACCACGGATGAGGCGGAAAACGGCGAACGTGCCATCGACGTCCAGATGACCCGGTTGCGCCGCAAGATCGAACCCGACCCGCGCGAACCGCGCTTTTTACAAACCGTCCGCGGCACCGGCTATATGCTGGTGGTGGACTAGTCGCGCCACGGGGCATAGCTTGCGCAGGTGATGGACAGGGCAACATATCAGGGAATCGCGCTGGACGGTGACGCAGCACTTGCGTTGCTGGAATGGCAGATGGAAATGGGCGCGGATGTGCCGGTGATGGACGATCCGGTGGACCGGTTCGAACTGCCCGCCCGTGTGCCCGCCCCCGACCTGCCCGCCATCGCGGTCGAGGCTACGCCGAAAATTCCGCCCATCCCCTCCGAGGCTGACGACCTTGCCCAACGTGTAGCACAGGCGAAATCACTGGCGGCAGGGGCGATGTCGCTGGAGGATCTGGCAACGGTTCAGGAACGGTTCGACGGGGTCGAGCTGAAGAAAGGCGCGCGCAATTTCTGCTTTGCCGATGGCAGGCCCGATGCCCGCGTGCTGATTCTTGGCGAGGCACCGGGCGACGAGGAAGACCGTCAGGGCCGACCTTTTGTTGGCCGTGCAGGAAAGCTACTGGACCAGATGTTTGCGGCCATCGGTATGGCCCGCGACGCTGTCGATACCGAAAAAGCGGTCTATATCACCAACGTCCTGACATGGCGTCCGCCGGGCAATCGCGACCCCAGTGCAGATGAAATTCTTGTGAGTATGCCGTTCCTTGCACGTCATATCGAACTGGCCGACCCTGATATTATCGTCCTGATGGGCAATATCGCCTGTCAGGCCGCCTTGGAAAAGCGTGGCATCCTGCGGCTGCGGGGCCAGTGGGTGCAGGCGTTCGGCCGTCCGGCGCTGCCAATGACGCATCCTGCCTATCTGTTGCGCAACCCTGCCGCCAAACGCGACGCATGGGGCGACCTTCTGTCCCTGTCGGCCAAACTGGAATCGCTTTCCGTTTAGGTTTCGTTTCCCCATCATAGGGTATCCGGACCGTCCGACATATGGATCCATAACGCATGCGTTTTCTGACCCGTGGCCTGATGGGGCTGTTTCTGACTTTTGTGACCGTTGCGCTGCTGTTTTTAGCGGCTTTACAGATATGGCAGGCGTCCCTACCTTCGGAGGGTGACGCCAGACAGGGGCGTGGGCCCTCGGAACAGGTTTATGTCGCCCGTTTGCTGAACATTGCCGCAGGACAGGTCCAGCCCGAACTGCAGGTTTTCGGCAGTGTCGAATCGCGGCGCGAATTACAACTGCGGGCCGGTGCATCAGGCAGGATCGTGGAACTGGCGGATGCCTTGCAGGAAGGCGGAACGGTTGTGGCGGGGCAATTGCTGGCGCGGATCGACCCTTCGGCGGCGCAGGCAGCACTGGATAACGGTCAGGCGCAACGCGATGACGCCGAAGGTGCATTGGCCGATGCGCGACGGTCGGTTCTGATTGCCCAGCAGGATCTGGCCGCAGCCGAACGTCAGGCCGAACTGCGCGAAGCTGCCGTTGTCCGTCAGCAGGAACTGTCCGGTCGCGGACTTGGCACCAGCGCTGACCGCGAAACCGCGCAGCTGGCTGCATCGACTGCCGAACAGGCCGTTATCAGCCGCCGCGCGGCATTGGCCGATGCCGAAAGCGCCGTGACCCTATCCGAAAGC
This sequence comes from Paracoccus sp. JM45, assembly GCF_003590715.1. Lineage (GTDB taxonomy): Bacteria > Pseudomonadota > Alphaproteobacteria > Rhodobacterales > Rhodobacteraceae > Paracoccus. Next base: position 85,858 of record NZ_QQVY01000002.1, on the reverse strand, counting down.
GCGCTGCGCCGGTCCGAGGTTGACCTGTCCGAGGCGCGCCGCGAACTGGCCGATACCGAATTGCGCGCGGGTTTTGACGGACGTGTGACCAATGTGACCGTGGTGCAGGGCGGGCTGGTCAGTCTGAACGAACAGCTGGCCACCATCATCGACCCCGACGCGCTAGAGGTGCAGATCCCGCTGTCCCTGAACCAGTTCGCGCGACTGGTGGATGCCGATGGCAAGCTGGGCGATCATCCAGTGACCGTGGTTCTGGATGGCAGTGCGGGCCAGCTGACGGCCAAGGCGCAACTGGATCGGGCGGCGGCATCTGTCGCCTCGGGCAGTGCGGGGCGGATTGTCTTTGCCCGTATCACCGAAGGCGGCGCGGCTTTGCGTCCCGGTGATTTCGTCCGCAGCCATATCACCGAACCTGCGGTGGCCGATGCCGCCGTGGTTCCCGCCACCGCGATCGGGGCCGATGGCGCGGTGCTGGTCGCAGACGCAAATGGCCGTTTGACGGCGATGCTGGTCAGCATCCTGCGGCGGCAGGCCGACGATGTGGTGATCCGCGTCCCACCGGAATTGGAGGGCGCGCGCATTGTCGCCGAACGCGCGCCGCAACTGGGCACGGGCATCCGTATCCGCGATGCCGAGGCCCCCGAACCTGCCACATCCGAAGCCGACCGACAGGCGCAACGGGATCAGGGGCAGGGCCGTGGCTAGATCGCGCGGGCTTTTATCGCTTTTCGTCCGCCACAAAACGCTGGCGAACCTTGTGCTGGCCGTCATGGTTGTGGCCGGCCTTTATGCCGCGCCCCGTTTGCGGGCGCAGTTTTTTCCCGACACGGTCATTCAGGAAATCGACGTCGACGTCCAATGGGACGGGGCAGGTGCCGATGATGTCGATCGCTCCATCATCGGCGTCCTTGAACCTGCGCTGATGGGGGTTGAAGGTGTCGATCTGACCGAAACCCGCGCCACGCAGGGCGCGGCCCGACTGCGTCTGGAATTCGAACCCGATTGGGATATGTCGCGCGCCGCAGCCGATGTTGAAACCGCCATCAGTGCCGCAGGCGATCTGCCCGAAGGGGCAGAAGATCCGGAAATCACCCGCCGTGCGTGGCGCGATTCCGTGGCCGATGTGGTGATTTCAGGGCCTGTCGGCCTGGCCCAGCTGGGCCGGATTGCCGATGATCTGTCCAACCGGCTTTATGCGCGCGGCGTGACGCGTCTGTCCACGGTGGGGCTGTCGGCCCCCGAAACGCTGGTCGAACTGAATATGGCCGATCTGATCCGGCACGATGTCTCGATGGAGGATGTGGCCACGGTCATCGGTGCCGCTGCTGCCGTGACACCGGCGGGGGATATTTCTTCGGGGACGGCGCGGGTGCGGACGGGGACGGAAACCCGCGATCCGGCGGCGGTCGGGGCGTTGGTCCTGAAGGCGCAGCCCGATGGCACGCAGCTGACAGTCGGGGATGTGGCCACCGTCAGTGACAGCGGGATCGACCGCGACATCGCTTATTTCGTCAAGGGCCAGCCCGCCGTGACGGTCGCCGTCCAGCGCAGTGCCACAGGCGACGCCATCGGCATGCAGCGGCAGGTCGAAGATGCCGTCGCCCAGATGGCCCCGACCCTGCCGCAGGGCGTCACGATGGAACTGGTCCGTGCGCGGGCCGAGCTGATCTCGGCGCGGCTGGATCTGTTGCTGGACAATGCAGTCATGGGGCTGGCACTGGTGCTGGGGCTGCTGTTTTTGTTCCTGAATGCCCGCACGGCCATCTGGGTGGCGGCAGGTATTCCGGCATCGCTGCTGGCCGCGGTCGCCCTGATGTATGCGGCGGGCATGACGATCAACATGATCTCGCTTTTCGCGCTGATCCTGACGCTGGGGATTATCGTCGATGATGCCATCGTCGTGGGGGAGCATGCCGATTACCGCGCCCGCAAACTGGGCGAGGCCCCGAAGGTCGCCGCCGAACGGGCCGCCACCCGCATGGGTGCGCCGGTGGTGTCATCGACCCTGACAACGGTCATTGCCTTTGCGGGGCTTGCCTTCATCGGCGGCCGTTTTGGGCGGTTGGTCAGCGATATTCCCATGACGGTGATCATGGTATTGATCGCATCACTGGTGGAATGCTTTCTGATCCTGCCCAACCATATGGCCCATGCGCTGGCCAGCAGTGCCAAGGTCAGATGGTACGACCGGCCCTCGATCGTGATGAACCGCTGGCTGGACCGCTTTGTGGCGACTGTGATCCGGCCCTTGACGCGGTTCGTGCTGCTGTGGCGCTATCCGGTACTGGCACTGACGATTGTCGGTCTGTCATGGTCGGCGGCGACGCTGATGTCGGGCAAGGTGCCGTGGCGGTTCTTTGACGCGCCCGAACAGGGCAGCGTTGCGGGCAATTTCGCCATGCTGCCGGTCGCTGATCGTGACGATACGCTGCGGGTCATGGGGCTGGTGCAGGCGGCAGTCGAAAAAGTAGCCGCCGAATATGAAGGCGAATACGGCCTGAACCCCGTCACCCATGTCATGACCATGGTCGGCGGCAATGCCGGACGTCCGCTGCCCGGTGCTGAAACAAAGGATGCCGACCTGCTGGGTGCGGTGCAGCTGGAACTGATCGATCCGGATTTCCGCCCCTATTCCAGCTTTGAATTCGTTCAGGCACTGCAACAGGCGATGCCGACCGATCCGCGTCTTGAAACCATTAGCTTTCGCGGGTCACGGTCGGGGCCCGGCGGGGATGCCATATCGGTTCGTATGACCGGCGCGGATGCGATCCAGCTTAAGGCCGCAGCCGAGGCATTGAAACAACGTCTGGCCCAATCCCCCGAGGTATCCGCGTTGGAAGACAGCATGGATTACGACAAGGACGAACTGGCCCTGAACCTGACCCCGCAGGGCGAAGCTTTGGGCTTTACCACGCAATCCCTTGCCCGCGAATTGCGCCAGCGCCTTGGCGGGATCGAGGCGGCGACCTTCCCCGTCGGCACCCGCACCGGTGTCATCACCGTCGAATTGCCCGAGGAAGAACGCCGCGGCGATTTTCTGGACAGCATGTTGATGCGGACCGCGTCAGGGCAATGGGTGCCCCTATCCGATATCGTCACTGTCACCACCGAGGCAGGTTTTTCTGTCGTCCGGCGTGAAAACGGTGAACGGATGATTCTGGTCACGGGGGATATTTCCGGCGACGATCCCGCACGCGCGGCCCAGATTACCCAAGACCTGCAAGACAACCTGCTGCCCGATATCGCTGCCGAATATGGTGTGCTCTACGATGTCACCGGCTTGTCCGAGCAGGAGGGCGAATTCCTGTCGGACGCGCTGGCCGGTTTCGCCTTGGCACTGACGGGCATCTATATGGTGCTGGCGTGGATCTTTTCCAGTTGGGCGCGTCCCTTGGTGGTGATGTCGGTCATCCCTTTCGGGCTGATCGGCGCGGTTTGGGGGCATGACGCGTGGCAATTGCCGCTAAGCATGTTCTCGATCGTCGGGCTGATCGGCATGTCGGGGATTATCATCAATGATTCCATCGTGCTGATTTCCACCATCGATGAATATGCTGTGGATCGCGGTTTGCGTCCGGCAATCATGGATGCCGTGGCCGACCGTTTCCGGCCCGTGTTGCTGACCACGGCCACAACCGTTCTGGGGCTTGCGCCGTTGTTGTATGAACGGTCCTCGCAGGCGTTATTCCTGAAGCCGACCGTCGTGACGCTGGCCTATGGTCTGGCCTTCGGCATGGTGCTTGTGTTGCTGGTTGTGCCTGCGGTGCTGGCCATCGGGGCCGATCTGGCACGGATGCGTCAGGGGTTCCGCCGCAGCCTTGCAACCGGTCGTGCGCCCGCCATGCGGCGTGCGATGCGGATGGCAACAGCGGCTGCGATACTGGCCTTTGTGGTGACGTTGCTGCCACTGGCGGCTGTTGCGGTGGCGGGGGTTGCCCTGCCCGCATGGTGGCCACTGGCGGGTGCCGGAATTGCTTTTGGCAGCTATCTGTTGCTGCTGGCTCTGGTCCTGATCGGCGCGGGGGTGATGATCCGCCGCGCCGCCACGGCCTAATCCTGCAGATCACATCCCGACATTTCAACCGCCGAGGAATTTCCTTCGCTGCCGGTTACCATTGTCACGCGCAGGGCCTTGGGGTCGATGTCAAAGGGTTTGCCCGTCGGTCCGACCATTTCGACCACCGCACTTGGGCCCTGACCCTTGTCCACCAGATCGGCAGATGACACCCAGATGTCGGGTTGGTCCGTCAGCTCTATCGCGGCAAGCGTGATGTCGGGTGATGGCAGCGCGACGGACAGCCGCATGCCATCATCCATTTCTGTCAGCCGGCATGAAAAATGACCTGCGATCCTTGCGGGTTCGGCTTTAAGGGCAGCCAGAATGACAGGGTCTGGATCGGGTGCGGCCTGACCGGCGGTCAGATCCAGAGCGGCAGGCACGCAGATGCTTTCGCACAGACCGATATCGACCTGCGTTTCGACCGCAATTGGTTTTGTCGCATCGGTCGCATGGGCCGTAAAGGGCAGGACCAGCCGGTCGTGATAACCCATTTCCAGCGTATCACCGGATCTGATCGCTTGGGGGGCGGGCCAGTGGAATGTCACGTCCGACAGGTTCTGCGACCCTTCCCATTCGAAATGCGGGGGCAGGCCGGTATCGCCGGGCGTGCGCCAATAGGTTTTCCAGCCGGGTTCCAGCACCAGTTCCAGTGCCATCACGCGGTCACCTTGTGCATCGGTCCACCCCGGCAGCAGCCGTGCCGATTGCAGACCGGGGGGCATGATGGCTGCGGCGTCCGGCGTGTCGTCAGCCTGCCACGGCGTTGATTGCCAAGGTGTGGACAGCAATTCCTGCGACAGTGCCAGATGGGGGGCAAGGCAGGTGGCGGTAAGAAGAAGGGCGGTAAATCTGGATGAAATGCGCGTCATGGACAAATACCTAGCCGTCAGGTGACCCCTATGGAAAGTCACAAATGCGCGTGAGCCTTGCAACATTGCCCCCAAGCCACGATCTTTGCAGGAAAGGAGCCATAATGAGCATCACGCAGAAAACTACCGCCGATACAGGAACCGCGCATTCCAATCTGACCGGCAAGATCCTGATCGCCATGCCGGGGATGGGGGATCCCCGTTTTGAAAGATCGGTCGTTCTGATCTGTGCCCATTCCGATGAAGGCGCGATGGGGCTGGTGCTGAACCACGCGCTGCCTGAAATCGACTTCACCGAACTGCTGGAACAACTGGGAATCGAGGTCGAGGAAAACGCCCGTCCCGTCCAGATCCGTTTCGGCGGACCTGTCGAACCGGGACGCGGTTTCGTGCTGCATAAGGTGGCCGAACACGGGCAGGACCCCGAAGGCCGTATGCGCATCGGTCATTCGCTGGCGATGTCCACCACCCGCGACATTCTCGAGGATCTGGCGCAGGGCACCGGACCCGACCCTGCCGTGCTGGCCCTGGGCTATGCCGGATGGGGACCGGGGCAGCTGGAATCCGAGATGCTGGCGAATGGCTGGCTGACCGGTGACAGCGCCGAGGATCTGATCTTTGACGCCGCAAACGAGGACAAATGGCAGCGGGCCTTGAGGGCCCAAGGGATCGACCCTTCGGTGCTGTCGGCGGCTGCAGGTCGTGCCTGAAACACATCCCGCAGCGTTATGCTGCGGGATGCTGTTACGTCAGCCCAGATCGGGGAAAAACTTTTCCGAAGGGGTGAAAATCTCGAACCCGTCTGCGGTGACACCGATGGAATGTTCGAACTGCGCGGACAGCGATTTGTCGCGGGTCACGGCGGTCCAGTCATCGGCCAGAACCTTGGTTTCGGGGCGGCCAAGGTTGATCATCGGCTCGATGGTAAAGAACATCCCTTCCTCCAGCACCGGACCTTTGCCCTGACGACCGAAATGCAGGACGTTCGGCGGCGCGTGGAACACTTTTCCGATACCATGGCCACAAAAGTCGCGCACGACAGACATGCGGTGCCCTTCGGCATAGGTCTGGATGGCGGCACCGATATCGCCGAATGTCGCGCCGGGGCGGACAACCTCGATGCCCTTCATCAGTGCGTCATGGGTAACTTTCAGCAACCGCTGCGCCTTGAGCGGTGCGCGTCCGGCCACATACATCCGGCTGGTGTCACCGAACCAGCCATCCACGATGACCGTCACGTCGATGTTCAGGATGTCGCCGTCCTTCAGCACCTTGTCGCCCGGAATCCCGTGGCAAACCACATGGTTGACGCTGATGCAGCTGGCATGCTGGTAACCGCGGTATCCGATGGTGGCCGATGTCGCCCCCAGTTCGGTGATGCGGTTGGTGATGAAATCGTCCAATGCACCTGTGGTCAGGCCGGGTTCGACCATAGGCCCGACCTCGTCCAGGATCTGCGCGGCAATCGCACCTGCTTTTTGCATACCTGCGGAATCCTGTGGCAGGTGGATGCGGATGCCTTCTTTGGTAATACGACCTTCGTCCATCGCTGATCCTTTCTGTGTTCCCGCTAGATAGAGCCCCGTGCCCACTTGTTCCACCCCTTCGCACGGGCATAAAAGGATGGACAACATTTCAAGCCAAGGGGCAGCGCAGATGCAGTCGGACAACCCTACCGCCGCGATTCTGGTCATCGGAGACGAAATCCTGTCGGGCCGCACCCGTGAAGGCAATGCCCATCATCTGGCGCAGGTGCTGACGGCGACCGGTTTCGACCTGCAGGAAATCCGTGTCGTGGCCGATGACCATGACCGCATTGTCCAAACGATCCGTGAATACGACAAATCGCTTGGCGGCAAATACGACCTGCTGTTCACCTCGGGCGGGATTGGCCCGACCCATGACGATATCACCGCAGATGCCGTTGCCGCCGCCCATAACACAACGGTCGAAATCCACCCCGAGGCCCGCGCGATTTTGCAGGAACGCTGTGACCGTATGGGGACCGAGCTGACCGAAAACCGTCTGCGGATGGCCCGTATTCCGGTTGGCGCGACGCTGTTGGACAATTCGGTGTCGGGCGCGCCCGGATTTTCCATTGGCAACACCCATGTCATGGCGGGCGTGCCCGAGGTGTTTCGTGGCATGGTCGCATGGTTAGTCCCCAACCTGCCCGGCGGTCGCCCCGTCCAGTCCCTGACGGTCGAGGTGCGCCGCGGCGAAAGCGACGTGGCCGAGGATCTGAAGGCCGTCGCCGCCGATTTCGCCGACCTGTCGCTGGGGTCCTATCCGTTCCGCGACGATACCGGCTGGGGCACCAACCTTGTGGTGCGCGGTCTGGATCAGGCCCGCGTGGCCGAAGGAATGGCCGCCCTGAAGGCGCGTCTGTCGCTGTAATGGCCCGCCCCGACGCCGATCTTGCCCGCACATTCGAGGCGACATGGCCCGCCGCCGAAACCGCCCGTTGTGGCGGGTTTCTGGTGGGACGGGGGCTTGGTGCCGGTGGGCGGGTCAGCTCGGCCATTGCCGACGGGATGTGGGGGCAGGCTGATATCGACGCTGTCTGCGCGCAACATGTGGCATGGGGCCAACGCCCCCTGTTTCGTGCGTGGGATGATGAAAGTGATCTGATCGCCGCGCTGACCGGAAACGGGTTCGCGGTGGAAACGCCAACTTTGGTGATGTCTGCGCCGGTGGCATCCTTGACCGATGAACCACTGCCACCTGTCACGACATTCGCTGTTTGGCCGCCTATGGCAATCCAGCGCGATATTTGGGCCGCAGGCAGTATCACCCCGGCGCGTCAGGCGGTCATGGATCGCGTAGGGCACCCCAAGACATCCATCCTTGGGCGCATGCAGGACCGTGCTGCAGGCAGTGCCTTTGCCGCAATCTGCGGTCCCGTCGCGATGGTCCACGGGGTCGAGGTTCTGGACCCTTTCCGCCGTCAGGGCCTTGCCGGTTGGATGATGCGTCAGGCGGCATTCTGGGCTGCCGAACAGGGCGCGACCCGTATCGGGCTGGCGGTCAGCCGTGCCAATCAGGCGGCGCAGGCGACCTATGCCAGCATGGGTTTCAGCATGACCGGCAGCTATGCCTATTACGGACGGGACTAAAGTTCCGTCCGCAATTCCCACAGGTCTGGATACAAGACCACGTCCAGCATCCGCCGCAGATAGCTGACGCCCGAGGTGCCGCCCGACCCGCGCTTGAACCCGATGACCCGTTCGACCGTGGTGACGTGGTTGAAGCGCCAGCGGCGGAAGTAATCCTCGAAATCGACCAGCTTTTCGGCCAGTTCGTACAGTTCCCAGTATTTTGCAGGGTCGCGATAGACTTGGGCCCATGCGGCGCGGGCGGCAGGGTCGGCGTAATGCGGTTTGTCCAGTTCGGTCCGTGCGGGCACATCGAAACCCGCATCGCGCAGCCGGTCCATTACAACGTCGTAAAGCGAAGGCGATGCCGCCTCGGCCCGCAGGGCGGCGGCCAGTTCGGGGCGGTGTTCATGCGGGCCGATCATCGCCATATTGCGGTTGCCCGCGACGAATTCGATCATCCGGTACTGGAACGACTGGAACCCGCTGCTTTGCGCCAGCGAGGGGCGAAATTCGGTATATTCACTGGGCGTCATCGTCCGCAGCACATCCCATGCGCTGTTCAACTGTTCCATGATGCGCGAGACACGGGACAGCATCTTGAAGGCAGGGCGCAGGTTGCCTGCCGCGATGCTGGCGCGGGCGGCGGACATTTCATGCAGGGCCAACTTCATCCACAGCTCGCTTGTCTGGTGCTGGATGACGAACAGCATTTCGTCATGCGCGTCCGACAGCGGATGCTGGGCGGTCAGGATCTTGTCCAGCCCCAGATAATCGCCATAGGACATGCGCCCGTCAAAGGACATCTGGGCGCCTTCGGACGCGGGATCGTAGGTCATTGCTTCAGCCTGAATCGTTGAATTTTGCCCGTCTGGGTTTTGGGGAGCGCATCGCAAAAGACCACGCTGCGCGGATATTTGAAGGGCGCGATGTTGTCCTTGACGTGGCGCTGCAACCGTTCTGTGGTGGCCTGATCGGGGGCCACGCCATCGGCCAGCACCACATGCGCCTGCACGATCTGGCCACGTTCCGCGTCGGCCACGCCGATCACCGCGCATTCGGCCACATCGGCATGCGCCAGCAAGGCCGCTTCGACATCAGGTCCCGCGATGTTATAGCCCGAGGAGACGATGATATCGTCACAACGCGCCGCGAAATGGAAACGCCCGTCATCATCCTGCCAGAAGGTGTCGCCCGTCAGGTTCCAGCCATTCTCGACGTAATCCCCCTGCCGCGCATCATCCAGATATCGACAGCCGATGGGGCCGATAACGGCCAGACGGCCCATATCTCCGCGCGGAACCTCGGCCCCGTCATCGCCGATGATACGGGCACGATACCCTTGGACCGGACGGCCCGTGCAGCCGGGGTGGCTGTCATCCAGACGGTTGGTCAGGAAGATGTGCAACATCTCGGTCGCGCCGATGCCGTCCAGCATCGGTTTGCCGGTGCGGTCGTGCCAATCCTGCCAGACGGGGGCGGGCAGGGTTTCCCCCGCGCTGACCGCAACCCGCAGGCTGGACAGATCGGCGCCTTCCTCCATCGCGCGCAGCATGACGCGATAGGCAGTCGGCGCGGTAAAGCAGATGGTGGCGCGATGTTCCTGAATGATCTTGATCATATTCGGCGGCGATGCGTTTTCCAGCAGCACAGCGCTGGCCCCGAAGCGCAGCGGAAAGACCGCCAGCCCGCCCAGACCGAATGTAAACGCCAGTGGCGGACTGCCGACAAAGACATCATCGGGGGTGACGGACAGAACCTCGTGCGCGTAGCCATCGGCGATGATCAGCAGGTCGCGGTGGAAATGCATCGTTGCCTTTGGTTCGCCCGTCGATCCTGATGTCATGCCCAACAGCGCCACGTCATCGCGACCGGTGCGGACGGCATCAAATCGCACCGGCTTGGTCAGGGCGGCGCGGTCCAGTTCGGCGTCATGATTGGCGGTGCCGTCAAAGCCGATCACGGTGTTCAGCAGCGGCGATTCTTTGGCGGTGGCGACAATCTCCTCCATCAGGCGGGTGTCGCACAGCGCAAAGGCGACCTGCGCCTTGTCGACGATCTGGCCCAATTCCTTGGCGCGCAGCATCGGCATGGTGTTGACGACCACCGCCCCCGCCTTGGTTGCGGCCAGCCAGCAAGCGACCATCGCGGGGTTGTTTGCCGACCGGATCAGCACGCGGTTGCCGGGTTTCACGCCATAGTCGCTGATCAGCGCATGGGCCAGCCGGTTGGTCCAATCCGACAGCTCCTTATAGGTGCGCGCCCGCCCGTTGCCGACCAGCGCGATCCGGTCGCCAAAGCCGCGATCGACCATGCGGTCGGTCAGTTCCGCGCCGATATTCAGCCAGTCGGGATAGTCAAAGCCGGACAGATCGATCACCGGCCATTGATCGGGCGGCGGCAGGTGGTCGCGCGTAAAGCTGTCCTGATGTCCGCTTGGTCCCAATGCTGGCATGGCGATCCCCTTGAGGTTTCAGTCCGGTACGACGGCTGTGGCTTCGATCTCGACCTTGGCGCGATCCTCGACCAGCGCCACGACCTGCACCAAGGCCATGGCGGGATAATGGCGTCCAATGACGTCGCGATAAGCGGCCCCGATGTCGCGCAGGGCGCCCAGATATTCATGCTTGTCGGTGACATACCATGTCAGGCGGACGATATGTTCGGGACCTGCGCCACCCTCGGCCAGCACGGCGACGATGTTTTCCAACACCTGCCGGACTTGACCGGCAAAATCATCGGCCTGGAACTGCTGATCGGCATCCCAGCCCACTAATCCGCCGGTATAGATGGTCCTGCCACGCGCCATGATGCCGTTGGCATATCCGACGGCACGCTTCCAATGCGCGGGGTGCAAGGGTTCATGCATGATAAGCCTCCAACGTGGTGCGGAAATCGTCGGGCCAGGGCGAGGGGGTGAAATCGCGCGCCATCCAGACGACGGTGCTGCGCGCCTCCAGCCGGTCTTCGGCGCGGATCAGGAAACGCACGCTGCTTGTGCCCAGATGTTCGACCTGCAGATCCCATTGGATGCGATCCCCAAGCCGCGAAGGTTTCTTAAAGTCCATTTCCAGCTTGACCGTCGGCATGCCCTGACCTGCGGCCATCATCGGGCCGAAGCCGTGGCCGATCACTTCAAGGAAGAAGTTTTCCACCATGTGATTCACCATTTCAGCATAGCGGGGATAAAAGACGATGCCCGCCGGATCGCAGTGGCAGAATTCGATGGCGATGGTGCGGGAATAGATCATGATTCCTTCAACACACTGCGGGCGATGATCAGCTTTTGCACGTCGCTGGCCCCTTCATAGATGCGCAAGGCGCGGATTTCGCGGTAAAGGCTCTCGACCGGCATGCCGACGCGGACACCGTCGCCGCCGAACAGTTGCACGGCTTGGTCGATGACCTGCTGGGCAGCCTCGGTCGCGTACAGCTTGGCCATCGCCGCCTCGCGCGTGATGCGGGGCGCACCCTGATCCTTGGCCCATGCAGCGCGATAGACCAGCAGGGCGGCGGCATCGATCTTTAGCGCCATATCGGCCAAATGGCCCTGAACCATCTGCAGATCGGACATAGGTGCGCCGAACAGCTGGCGTTCGCGGACGCGGGTCAGGGCTTCGTCCAGCGCACGGCGGCCAAAGCCCAAGGCAGCGGCCCCGACGGTGGGGCGGAAATGGTCCAGAACCGTCATGGCGATGCGGAAACCTTGCCCCGCCTGACCGATCAGCGCATCGGCAGGCAGACGCACATCTGTCAGCCGCAGATGGGCCAGCGGATGGGGGGCCATCACCTCGATCCGGTCGACGACCTGCAAACCCGGTGTGGCGGCGGGCAGCAAAAAGGCCGACAGACCCTTGGCACCCGCAGCCTCGCCCGTGCGGACAATGATGACATAGACGTCGGCGATGCCACCGTTCGAGATATAGGTCTTTTCCCCGTCCAGCACCCAGTCATCGCTATCGCGCCGCGCGGTGGTGGCGGTCCGCGCGACATCCGACCCCGAATTCGGTTCGGTCAGCGCAAAACCCGAAATCGCATCGCCCGCCCGCGTCCGGTCCAACCAAGCACGTTGCCCGTCATTGCCGAACAAGGTAACGGCCCCCATGCCTAGCCCCTGCATCGCAAAGGCGAAATCGGCCAGCCCGTCGCGGCGTGCCAGCGTTTCGCGAATGATGCACAGCGCCCTGATATCCAGCGCCGTGCCGCCGGAATGGTGCAGCCAGCCGCCCTGACCCAAGGCCACCACCAGCCCGCGACAGGCCGCATCGACATCACCGTGATCGACCGGCAGGTTGGCTTTTGCCCATGCATCCAGCTCTGCGGCCAAGGTCCGGTGGTGGTCTTCGAAAAAGGGCCAATCTAGAAAGCTGCGGTCCATCAGTTACCCTCGAACACGGGGGTCTGTCTGGCGACAAATGCGTGATAGGCGCGTTCGAAATCGGCGGTCTGCATGCAGATGGCCTGTGCCTGCGCTTCGGCTTCGATGGCCTGATCCAACCCCATATTCCATTCCTGCGTCAGCTGGGTCTTGGTCATGCCATGCGCCCATGTCGGACCGGCGGCAATATTGCGGGCCAGTTCCATCGCAGCAGTTTCCACATCATCATGCAGGCTGTTCCAGAAGCCCCAGCGCTCACCCTCCTCTGCCCGCAGCAGGCGACCGGTGTAGAGCAGTTCGGATGCGCGGCCCTGTCCGATAATGCGGGGCAGCATGGCGCAGGCCCCCATGTCGCATCCGGCCAGCCCGACCTTGGTAAACAGGAACGCCGCCTTGGCCGAAGGTGCCGCCAGCCGCATGTCCGAGGCCATGGCCATGATCGCACCCGCGCCGACGCAAATGCCCTCGACCGCGGCGATGACAGGTTTCTGGCAATGGATCATTGCTTTGACCAATTCGCCGGTCATGCGGGTAAAGGCCAGCAGCTGCGGCATTTTCATCCCGACCAGCGGCCCGATGATTTCATGCACATCGCCGCCCGAACAGAAATTGCCGCCATTGCTGGCGATCACCACCACATCCACATCATCGGCATGGGCCAGATCGCGGAAATGGGACGACAGTTCGGCATAGCTGTCGAAGGTCAGCGGGTTCTTGCGCTCGGGGCGGTTCAGGCGGATGACGCCGATGCGGTCGGTCACCTGCCACAGGAAATGCTGCGGGCTGCGGTCAGCCATCTGGATCAGGGTCATATCGCTCCTTTCGCGCGGGACAGGATATCGCGCATGGTGTCCAGATCGGTTTGCGTCAGATTGGCAAAGATGGCATCGACCTGCGCCTCGTGTCCGCTGGCCATCGCTTCAAAAGCGGCCAGCCCTGTCGGGGTCAGGCGCACGCGGATGCGGCGACGGTCGCCATCCTCGGCCTCGCGCTTGGCCATGCCGTCGGCCTCCAGCCGGTCGACGACGGCAGTGGCATTCCCGTTGGACACCAGCAGCATCCGCGACAGTTCCGACATCGTCACGCCGTCACGACAGCGCCACAGCGCCGCCATGACATCAAAACGGGGCAGGGTGGTGCCATGTTCGCGTCGCAGATAATCGCGCAATCTGCTTTCGGTATGGCGGGTCACCCCAAGAATGCGGATCCATGTCTTAAGGCGCTGTTTGGACAGATCGTTCACGGCCCTTCACCTCCGTCCAGCGTGATGGCCTGACCGTTCATGCCGCCCGATCCGGCGGTTGCCAGCCAAAGCGCCGCCGCTGTCACGTCGGATGGCGGGATCAATTTGCCCTGCGGATTGCGCCCCGCGATCAGGGCGACAGCCGCTGCATGGTCGCGTCCGGTTTTCTCCATGACGTTGTCGATGCTGCGCTGCGTCATTTCGGTATCCAGATATCCGGGGCAGATGGCATTGACGGTGATGTCTTTTCTGGCAACCTCTTGCGCCAGCGACCGCACCAGTCCCATCACGCCGTGTTTGCTGGCTGCATAGGGCGCGGCATAGGCCGCCCCCCGCAGCCCCGCGATCGAGGCGATGGCGATCATTCGCCCCCCCGCCTGCATCTGCGCCAGCCCCTGTTGGAAGGTCAGGAAGACGCCGGTCAGGTTGACCGCGATAATGCGGTTCCAGTGGTCCATACTGATCTTGCCAAAGGGTGCGGCCTCGGCAACGCCGGCGTTGGCGATAACGACCTGGCAGGGGCCTGCGGCGGCGAAAACCTCGGCTACATGATCGGGGTCGCTGACATCGCCGGTGACGGCGCGGATGCGGCCCCCTGCGACGCGGTCCAGTTTCGCACGGTCGCGTCCGGTGATGACGACATCATACCCGCGTTCGGCAAAGCCGCGGGCCATGTCGGCACCCGTGCCGCTACCGCCGCCGGTGATCAGGACGGTGCTCATGCGCGGAACTCCTCGGATTGTTTCTGGGCAAGGCGGCGGGCCTGATCGGCACCTGCCAGATAGGGCAAGGGCCATTCAGTGCCCGTATCGCCAAGCGCGGTTGCGGCATGCAGCGTCCAATAAGGGTCGGCCAGATGCGGACGCGCCAGACAGACCAGATCGGCCCGCCCCGCCATCAGGATCGAATTCACCTGATCGGCCTCGGTGATGTTGCCGACGGCCATGGTGGCGATGCCCGCCTGATTTCGGATGCGGTCCGAAAACGGCGTCTGGAACATCCGGCCATAGACCGGCTTGGCGTCCGGCGTCGTCTGGCCCGCGGAGACGTCGATGATATCGGCGCCCGCCTCATGGAAGGCGCGGGCGATGGCCACCGCTTCGTCGGGGGTGATGCCGTCGTCGGTCCAGTCGGTGGCCGAGATGCGAACCGCCATCGGCCTGTCCTTCGGCCATGCGGCGCGCATCGCAATCAGCACCTGCAAGGGCCAGCGCAGGCGGTTTTCCAGACTGCCGCCATAGTCGTCGATGCGCCGGTTTGACACCGGCGACAGAAAGCTGCTGATCAGATAGCCATGGGCCGCGTGCAGCTCGATCATGTCAAAGCCTGCCGCATCGGCCATATGCGTCGCGCCGACGAACTGCCCGCGCACGACATCCATATCCGCCTGCGTCATTTCACGCGGGTTGGCATTGCCGTCGGACCACGGCAGGGCCGAGGCCGATATCAGCGGCCAATTGCCATCGGCCAAGGGCTTGTCCATGCCTTCCCACCCGATACGCGTGCTGCCCTTGCGTCCCGCATGGCCGATCTGGCAGCAGATCTTTGCGTCGGTTTCGCTGTGGACGAAATCGACGATGCGCGCCCATGCGGTCTGATGTTCGGGGGCGTAAAGACCGGGACAGCCCGGCGTGATACGACCCTCGGCGCTGACGCAGGTCATTTCGGTATAGATCAGGCCGGCGCCGCCCTTGGCGCGTTCGCCGTAATGGACCAGATGCCAGTCGGTCGGGCAGCCGTCCTGCGCCTTGTATTGCGCCATGGGCGACACGACGATGCGGTTCTTCAGCACCATGTCGCGCAGGCGGAAGGGGGCGAACATCGGCGCGCGTCCGGTTTGTCCGCCTGCCTGCTGCTGGAACCAATCCTCGGCCCGACGCACCCAGTCGGGGTCGCGCAGGCGCAGGTTTTCATGGCTGATGCGCTGGCTGCGGGTCAGCAGGGAATAGGTGAACTGGATGGGGTGCAGGTCGAAGTAACGCTCGACCTCCTCGAACCATTCAAGGCTGTTGCGGGCGGCGGATTGCAGGCGCAAAACCTCGACCCGCCGTTCGTCCTGATAGCGTTGGAAGGCACCTTCCAGTGTGGGTTCGCTGCGCAGGTAATCAGCCAGCGCGATGGCGCTGTCCAAGGCCAGCCGCGTCCCCGACCCGATCGAGAAATGCCCCGTCGCCGCCGCATCCCCCATCAGCACCACGTTTTCATGATACCAGCGGTCGCAGACCACCCGCGGGAAATTCATCCAGACCGCCGATCCGCGCAGATGTTCGGCATTCGACATCAGCTTGTGACCACCCAGATGGTCGGCAAAGACCGCGCGGCAGGTTTCCACGATGTCTTCCTTGGTCATATCCTCGAAACCGAAAGCATCCCAAGTGTCCTGCGCGCATTCCACGATGAAGGTCGCGGTGTCGTCGTCGAAGGAATAGACATGCCCCCACATCCAGCCATGCGGGGTCTTTTCGAAGATAAAGGTGAAGGCGTCGTCGAATTTCTGATGCGTGCCCAGCCAGATGAACTTGCACAGGCGCATGTCGATATCGGGGCGGAAAGTGTTGATATATTCGCCCCGCACGCGGCTGTTCAGGCCGTCGGCGGCCACCACGACATCATAGTCACGACGATAGCTTTCGGCAGGGCCAAATTCGGTCTCGAACTGCATGGTGACGCCCAACTCGCGCGCGCGGTCTTGCAGCAGGATCAGCAGCTTCTTGCGGCCGATACCGGCGAACCCATGCCCGCCCGACACGTCGCGCTGACCGTCGCGGATGACGGCGATATCGTCCCAATAGATGAAATTGTCGCGGATGGCCTTGGTGGAGGGCGGGTCGTTCTTTTCCATCCGTGCCAAGGCATCATCCGACAGGACGACGCCCCAGCCGAAGGTGTCGTTGGCGCGGTTGCGTTCCAGCACCGTCACGTCATGCGACGGGTCCCGCAGCTTCATCGAGATCGCGAAATACAGACCCGCAGGCCCGCCGCCAAGGCACAGAATCTTCATCAAGCGCCACCTCCTGCACCAAAAGCTGGCACGGAGGGGCAATCATTTCAAGTTTAAAACTTCACTGCGGATTGATTGGGCAATCATCGCCGGAGCCTCGGGTGACAGGCCGATGGGGTCCAGACGGGGACCGGTAAAGCCCGCCTGATCCAATGCCTGCGGCAGGTCATCGGTGACATGTTCGGCGCGCAGCGCGAACAGTGGCAGGCTGACCGCGCGGTCCAACCCTTTGGCCGCATCGGCGATAAAGGGTTCCTGTTCGACAAATCCTGTGACTACCTTCGCAAAATGCGGAGTCAGTATTTCGGCAAGGGCGGTGGTGATGTCAAAGCTGGCCTGCGACCGCTGTGATCCATGCGCCGACAGCATCAGGGTTGTTTCGGCCAGATCCCAGCCCTGTTCGCGGGCGGCCTGTCCGACCTTTTCCACAATCAACGCGGGCAGGCCCGGATCGGTGCCGAAAGGGCGCATGATATGCGCGCCGGGGGCACCTGCGGCGGTCAGGCGGCGGGGCAGTTCGATGCCGGTGAACCACCCCTCGGCCATGAACATCGGATAGATGATTGCATCGCTGGTGGCGGTCTTGGCCAGCGCCTCGGGCATGGCAAGGGTTGCGCCCATGACCTGCAGGCCGGGCAGATGGGCGGCGACAGCCGCGGCCAGATCCTCAATCGCCTGCTGTTGGGGGGCGGGGTCGCCCGGCTGGCCATGCGATACGATAACCGCCCGTGACAGCGTCCGAACCTGATCTGCCTGCCGGAACAGATCGGCAAAGGCGGGCGGCATCGCAAATTCCTGCAAAGCGCGTGCGCGTGCGTCAGCCGACATCTTGCGGGCGGTTTTCTCGATGATGCGGGGCATCTTCTCGTCCGGCTGTTCAGCCATGAAATCGCCCAGATACCAGCGGATGAAGGTGAAACAGATCACATCCTCTAGCGCTTGCACCTGCGGGTCGCGCTTGATCCCCTGTTTGGTCAGCATCTTGCGGGCGCGGTCGGTGTCATCATCGCCGTAACCCGCATCGGCCATGATCCCCGCAATGCGTTCGGCGTGACGACGCCCCTGTTCCTGACGCCATTTCAGATAGCCGGGCCGCCCCATCGGATAGGTGTCGCGCGGCAGGGTCCAGCGTTCGATATGCTGGCCACGGCAGGCGATGCGCAGCACATCGTCGGCATCGGGAAACAGGCGCTGCTGTTCGGCGGTCATGCGCTGGCCGTAAAGCAGGTTGGCGGGGGTGCCGTCTTCCAGCTTGGGGTCATGGGTGTTGGCGACGTCGATGGCGACAAAGGCGTGATCAAGCTGGGTGGTCATGCGCGGCTCCGGATGGTTTGGGACAGTGTGGCGCGGGCAAGGGATGCGTGCAAGCGTCAGGGCAGGGCGACCAGATCGGGCAGGTCGGTTCGGCCATCCAGAATGACATCGACGGCCATATTGGCGATAACGGGGGCCATACCGAACCCGATTTTAAACCCGCCATTTACGATCAGATGGCCCGCACGGTCAGGCCAGGGTGCCAGCACGGGGGCACGGCTGCGGGCACGGGGACGGATGCCCGCCCATTTTTCCAGCACCGGCGCATCGGCCAGTCTGGGGCATAGAATGCGGGCGCGGCCCAGCAGGTCGTCGATCTGGTGGTCGATCCGGTCATGATCGAACGTGTTTTCCGAGGTTGATCCGACCGCCACCGTTCCGTCGAAATGCGGGGTGATATACATGCCGTCGTCAAAGACCTGCGGGCTGTCGGGGGCAGCGTAATCAAGACTGGCAGATTGACCTTTAACGCCTTGCCCGATCTTGCGCCCAAGGGCCGTGTTCAGGTCCGTCAGGCCCGCAACGCCGGTGGCCCAGACCATTTGGGGGCCATCGACGGGGGCGGCTTGGCCCAAGATGATTTCACCACCCCGCGCGACAATGGCCGCAGCAAGGGCTACAAGGGCCGCGCGGGGGTGGATGCGGGCGGTCATCTTATCCATCAACCACAGGCCGGTCGGGCTGGCGGGGATCAGATCGGCATCGGGGGTGGCGGTCAGGAACATGCCCTTATCGGCGGGCCAGTTCTGCTGTGCCCCCTTGATGCGATTCTGCAAGCGGTCTGCGGTGTGCTGGTCGGGCACCGGTTGCAGGCGACCGGTGCGGCCATAGCCGGATGGCAGGCCGGACACATCCTCGACTTCCGCCCAGAAGTCTGTCGCGGCCAGCAGGCTTTCCAGTTGCATTGCCTTTTTGGGGTTCCAGCCGTCGGGCGCATGGGGGGCCAATGCGCCGACCTGCCCGCCGGACGGACCCGCGCCGATGCGGTCGATCTCATACACGCGGACGGTTGCCCCGCGCCGCGTCAAAGCCCAAGCACAGGCCAGACCGGAAATACCGGCCCCCGCCACATGGATCACGCTGTCTCTTGCCAAATCCCTGTCCTTTCCGGAAAGCTGCGCCTTATGCATGACCTAGCCGACCAAATGCCGAATGGCGACCCGCAGCTGGACTGGAGAGAGGGGGGCGTTCCCGTCTCGACCCGGTTCGATGATCCGTATTTCAGTCTGGGGGGCGGGCTGGCCGAAACGCGGCACGTGTTTCTGGATGGCAATGACCTGCCCGCGCGGCTGGTGTCCGGTTTCCATGTGGCCGAACTGGGCTTTGGCACGGGGCTGAACCTGCTGGCCTTGGCACAGATTGCCACCCAGCCGGTCCGCATGACCAGCTTCGAGGCGTTTCCGATGAATGCCGCGAAGCTGGCACAGGCCCATGCGGCCTTTCCCGAACTGGCGGATCTGGCGGCGCAACTGCGCGATGGTTGGGGACAGCCGCTGATACAGGTCGGGCAGGCTCTGCTGGAGGTGATCTTGGGCGATGTGGCCGATACGCTGCCTGCATGGAACGGGCGCGCCGATGCGTGGTTTCTGGACGGGTTTTCGCCTGCCAAGAACCCGCAGATGTGGAATGATAATATCATGGCACAGGTGGGCGCACATACCGCAGCGGATGGCAGTTTCGCCACCTATACCGCCGCAGGCCATGTGCGCCGCGCCTTGGGGCAGGCAGGCTTTGCCGTCGAACGCCGGTCCGGTTTCGGCAGCAAACGGCATATGAGCGTGGGGCGATTGCAGATGCCCCCGACCGGATAAGGCAGGTCGCGGGGTCGGATTTATGCCCCTCGGGTCTGGCAAAACGGGACCGTGCTACCCACCTACGGCGCGGGCCCATGCGACCCGTCTGCACAAACAAACGGAGAATGGCGCATGAGCGCGATCATAGAAATCGACCATCTGTCGAAACAATACGGCAGTGGCACCAAGGCGCTGGACGATGTCAGCCTGACCATCGAGGAAGGCGAAATCATTGCCCTGCTTGGGCCGAACGGTGCTGGCAAGACGACGATGATTTCCATCATTTGCGGGTTGGTCGTGCCGACCGGCGGCACCGTGCGTGTCGGCGGACATGATATCCGCACCGACTGGCGTGCCGCGCGCAAGATGATCGGGCTGGTCCCGCAGGAAATTGCGTTGGAGCCCTTTGAAAAGGTCATCAACTGCGTCCGCTTTACCCGTCGCCTGTACGGCTTGCCCAATGACGACGCCTATATCGAACGCATCCTGCGCGCGCTGTCGCTGTGGGACAAACGCGATGCCGCCACACGCGAATTGTCGGGCGGGATGAAACGTCGCGTGCTGATCGCCAAAGCGCTGTCACATAACCCCAAGGTGCTGTTTCTGGACGAACCGACCGCAGGCGTCGATGTCGCTTTGCGCCGTGAGATGTGGGAAGTGGTCGATGATTTGCGCCGCGAAGGCGTGACCATCATCCTGACCACCCATTATCTGGAAGAGGCCGAGGAAATGGCCGATCGCGTCGGGGTCATCGCCAAGGGACAGTTGCTATTGGTCCGTCCGACCGCCGAACTGATGGGAGAATTCGGGCGCAAGACACTGACCATCGAACTGGATGCGCCCTTGGACGGGATTCCGGCGGATATGGCCGATGCGAACCTGACCCTGTCGGATGATGGCCGCAAGCTGGCCTTTGATTACGACACCAAGGCAGAACGCACCGGCATCGCCCGCCTGCTGGGCGAACTGGCCGCGCGGGACATTACCGTCCGCGATGTTTCCACCCGCCAGTCCAGCCTTGAAGAGGTGTTTATCTCGCTGGTCAATGAATCGGAGAATGCGGCATGAACATGATCAACTGGCATGGCGTCTGGTCCATCTTCCACCATGAAATGATGCGGTTTTTCCGCACGATCTGGCAATCTCTTGCCTCGCCCGTCGTGTCGACCGTGCTGTATTTCGTGGTCTTCGGCGCGGCCATCGGTGGCCGCATCCAATCGGTCGAGGGCGTGCCTTACGGTGCTTTCATCGTCCCCGGCCTGATGATGCTGACCGTGCTGCAACAGGCCGTCAGCAATGCCAGCTTCGGCATCTATTTCCCGAAGTTCAGCGGAACGATCTATGAATACCTTGTCTCACCCGTGGGGTGGGTCGAAGTGACCTTGGGCTTTGTCGGGGCCGCTGCCACCAAGGCGATCCTGATCGCGCTGGTGATCCTGCTGACCAGCTTTGCCTTTGTCGGCGTCCACATCCTGCATCCGTTCTGGATGATTGCTTTCCTGCTGCTCAGCGCGGTGGGTTTCAGTCTGTTGGGCTTTATCATCGGGCTGTGGGCGAAAAGCTTTGAACAGCTGCAGATCGTGCCGATGATGGTGATCATGCCCTTGGTGTTTCTGGGCGGTGCTTTTTATTCGGCCAGCATGCTGCCACCCTTCTGGGGGGCTGTGGCCAAGCTGAATCCGGTGCTTTACCTGATTTCGGGCTTTCGGTGGGCGTTCTTCGGTCTGGCCGATGTGCCGGTCGGGGCGTCGCTGGTCGCCGTGGGCCTGATGGTGATTGTCTGTATGGCCATCATCCGCTGGATATTTGCCACCGGCTGGCGGCTGCGGGAATAAGCCGCTCTACTTCTTTTTCTTCCTCCGCAGGCTGTCGCAAATGCGCGCCTGCGGGTCCAGCCGGACATATTCCTGTGCGCTGATGACCTGCATGTCCACTGACTTGTTCCAGCCACCGAACCAGCGTTCCCTGATGCCGTTGCGGTAATAATTCCCCATGATCTGGTCGACATAGGGCGGGATGATCTGCGTCCCCTGAATGCGCGGCGCATGGAAGCCGATGGTAGCCCCCGGACCAAGACAGGCCCGCTGCATGGTGATCAGCATGGTGCAGGCCGACCGGCAATACCCGCGAATGCGGATGTCCTTACCGCTTCTTTCCAGCTGTTGCCGCGTCTGGACCATTTCCAGCACATTACCGCCGCGATCATTGGTGACGTCAATGAAACGCCCGACATCGCGTGTTTCGGCATACCCCGCCAGTGGCGTCAGGGTCATCAAGGCAAGGGTCAGGGCGCGAAATGTCATCATGGCCCTATCTTGCGCGATGTTGCCCGAACAGGAAATCACGTTCAGGCGAGAGTGACTTAGCGGATTCGCAGCGTTGCGCTTTCGCCCGCCCCCTGATCCGAGGTGAATTTCAGCTTGTCCCCGTCTTTCGTGACCAGCTGACAGTTGTTCGGCCATGTCCGGCTGCCCCACGCAAGGCTGCGACAGAACCAGCCTTTGTCCCATGTCCATTCGCCCTGCACATCGGACCCGAACGCGCGTCCTCCGATCCTGCCATCGGGGCTGACGGCCAATGTGACGCCCATGGTGGTCAACCGGCGCTGGTTGACCAGCCGGATGAAATCATCGCGGTCGGTGATACGTTCAGCGGCGGCAACCATCGGGAAAAACAGTGTCAGGGCTGCGGCGGCAAGGCTGGGCAAGGGATATCGCATGGGGCATGACCTGTGGTGAATGGGACATATTTCCCAGATACGCGTGGTCATTGTGAAAAGTTGCAGTCGCTTTCACGCAAGCGCCGTCTTTTCGTGCGCGCACGAATCGCTTATACGCAGCCGATGCAAACAAATCCGCCCGATCTTCGCCCCGACCTTGCCCGTGCCCGTATCCCCGATGACCGTCCCGGTGATCGGCGCGACGGCCAGCCAACCATCGGCATGGTCAGCCTTGGCTGTCCCAAGGCGCTGGTCGACAGCGAACGTATCCTGACACGCCTGCGGGCCGAAGGTTACGCCATCAGCGCCGATTATCAGGGCGCGGATGCGGTCATCGTGAACACCTGCGGATTTCTGGACAGCGCCAAGGCCGAAAGCCTTGATGCCATCGGCGAGGCGCTGACCGAAAACGGTCGCGTCATCGTCACCGGCTGTCTGGGGGCCGAACCCGAATATATCACCGGCGCGCACCCCAAGGTGTTGGCCGTGACAGGTCCGCATCAATACGAGCTGGTGCTGGATGCCGTCCACAAGGCCGTGCCGCCGTCGCCCGATCCCTTCATCGATCTGCTGCCGGCCAGCGGGGTCAGCCTGACGCCGCGGCACTACAGCTATCTGAAGATTTCTGAGGGCTGCAATCACAAGTGCAAGTTCTGCATCATCCCCGACATGCGTGGCCGTCTGGTCAGCCGCCCCGCCCATGCCATCGTGCGCGAGGCTGAAAAGCTGGTGCAGGCGGGCGTCAAGGAACTGCTGGTCATCTCTCAGGATACCAGCGCCTATGGGTTGGACCGCAAACATGAAACCGAACGCGGACATAGGGCACATATTACCGATCTGGCGCGCGATCTGGGGTCGCTTGGGGCATGGGTGCGGATGCATTACGTCTATCCCTATCCGCATGTGCGCGACATGATCCCGCTGATGGCGGACGGTCTGGTGCTGCCCTATCTGGACATTCCGTTCCAGCACGCCCATCCCGATGTGCTGAAACGCATGGCGCGCCCCGCTGCTGCGGCCAAAACGCTGGACGAGATCGCTGCATGGCGCAACATCTGCCCTGACATCACCCTGCGGTCGACCTTCATCGTCGGTTATCCCGGCGAAACTGAGGCTGAATTCCAGACCCTGCTGGACTGGCTGGACGAGGCGCAACTGGATCGTGTCGGTGCCTTCCAATACGAAAACGTCGCGGGTGCACGGGCGAACCTGCTGCCCGACCATGTTCCGGCCGAGGTGAAACAGGAACGCTTCGAACGCTTTATGGAAAAGGCGCAGGCCATCAGTGCGGCCAAGCTGGAAGCCAAGGTCGGCACCCGGCTTAAGGTGATCGTCGATTCCGTCGACGAAGATGGTGCCACCTGCCGGACCAAGGCCGATGCCCCCGAAATCGACGGCAATCTTTTCATTAATGAAGGGTTTGACGACCTGACAGCCGGTGATATCGTCACCGTAACGGTCGATGAGGCTGGCGAATATGATTTGTGGGGGCATGTGTGAACCAATTGTCGCAGCTTGACTGGGATCCTGACGGGAAACCTCGCAAGCCACGCATAATTGGAATCGGCGCACAAAAGGCGGGCACAAGCTGGCTAAGCGAAATGCTGGCACAGCACCCGAAAATCTGGACCCCGCCGTTTAAAGAGGTCCAGTTTTTCAACCACCGCTTCGTTCCCGAACACCGCCAGTGGCTGCCGTGGCATTACCGCCGCAGCAAGGAAAATCTGGTGAACCGCTATCTTTCCAAAAACAAACCGATGCGGCCCGAACTTGTACATTACCTCGAAGATATCACATCGGGGCAGATGTTTACCGAAAACTGGTATCGCCGTATCTTTGCGCCCGCGCCCAAGGGCACACGTCCGATTGACATCACGCCCGAATATTCGACCCTGCCGGAGGCCGGTGTCGAATTTATGGCCGATTTCCTGCCGAATGCCCAATTCATCTATATCCTGCGCCATCCGGTCGATCGTGCCATTTCACAGCTGAAAATGAACCTGCGCCGCGCGGGCCGCACACCGGTCACCATCGGCGACTGGATGACCGAAATCGACGATCCGGTGCTGATGAATCGCGGTGATTACGCGGCCTATCTGCCGCGTTGGCAAAATCATTTTGGGCCGGACCGGTTGCTGGTGCTGCCCTTCGGACGGATTGCCCGCGAACCCGAAAGCCTGATCCGGCAGGTCGAAACATTCCTTGGCCTGCCTGCTGCCGACTATAAAGGCTTGCGCAGAAAGGTTTTTGCCTCACCGGATGGTGTTTCTGTCCCGGATGAGGCCCGCGCCGCTTTGCGCGACAAGCTGGAACCGCAATTCGCCTATCTGGAAGAACATCTGGATGCAGGCTTTCTGGAAGACCTTCGCTGACCTTTCACCGGCAGGCTTTTTCCCCTACATAGCCACAAACCTTTTCAGGAGATTTCGATGGCGTCCTATCAGTATGTCTATCACATGGACGGCGTGTCCAAGACCTATCCCGGCGGGAAGAAGGTCTTTGAAAACATCCGTCTGAACTTCCTTCCCGGCGTCAAGATCGGCGTCGTCGGCGTCAACGGTGCCGGTAAATCGACCCTGCTGCGCGTGATGGCGGGCTGGGACAAGGATTTCTCGGGCGAGGCATGGGCAGCCAAGGGCGCGACTGTCGGCTATCTGCCGCAGGAACCGCAGCTGGACGAAAGCCTGAATGTGCGCGGCAACGTCATGCTGGGCGTCGCGGCCAAGCAGGCCAAGCTGGAACGCTATAACGAACTGGCGATGAATTATTCCGATGAAACGGCTGACGAAATGGCCGCGCTTCAGGACCAGATCGACGCCGAGAACCTGTGGGATCTGGACAGCCAGATCGACGTCGCGATGGAGGCATTGCGCTGCCCTGCCGATGACGCCGATGTCAGCACCCTATCGGGTGGTGAACGTCGCCGCGTCGCGCTGTGCAAACTGTTGCTGGAAGCGCCCGACATGCTGCTGTTGGACGAACCGACCAACCACCTTGATGCCGAAACCATCGCATGGCTGCAAAAGCACCTGATCGAATATCCCGGCACCATCCTGACCGTCACCCACGACCGCTACTTCCTAGATGACATTACCAGCTGGATTCTGGAACTGGATCGCGGTCGCGGTATTCCTTACGAGGGAAATTATTCCGCATGGCTGGAACAGAAGGCCAAGCGTCTGGCACAGGAAGGCCGTGAAGACAAAGCCAAGCAGAAGACGCTGGAACGCGAACTTGAATGGATCCGCGCCGGTGCCAAGGCCCGTCAGGCGAAATCCAAGGCCCGTATCAACGCCTATAACGAAATGGCAGGCCAGTCCGAACGTGACAAGCTGACCCGCGCCCAGATCATTATCCCCAATGGCGAACGCCTTGGCGGCAAGGTGATCGAGGTCGAGGGCCTGAAGAAGGCCATGGGTGACAAGCTGCTGATCGAGAATCTGGACTTTGCCCTGCCCCCCGGCGGCATCGTCGGCGTTATCGGTCCCAACGGCGCGGGCAAATCGACCCTGTTCCGCATGCTGACCGGCAATGAACAGCCCGACGAAGGCACCATCACCTGGGGTGACACGGTCCAGCTGTCCTATGTCGATCAGTCGCGCGATGCGCTTGGCGATAATGCAACGGTCTGGGAAGAGATTTCCGGCGGTGCCGAGCAGATCCAGCTGGGCGATGCCCAGATGAACAGCCGCGCCTATTGCAGCGCCTTCAACTTCAAAGGCGGCGACCAGCAGAAGAAGGTCGGCCAGCTGTCGGGCGGTGAACGCAACCGTGTCCATATGGCCAAGCTGCTGAAAACCGGCGGTAACGTGCTGCTGCTGGACGAACCGACCAACGATCTGGACGTGGAAACCTTGCAGGCGCTGGAAGGCGCTTTGGAAGATTTCGCCGGTTGCGCGGTCATCATCAGCCACGACCGCTTCTTCCTTGACCGTCTGTGTACGCATATCCTTGCGTTCGAAGGCGACGCCCATGTCGAATGGTTCGAGGGCAACTTCGAAGCCTATGAGGAAGACAAGATCCGCCGCCTTGGTCCGGATGCTGTCGAACCCAAGCGTGTGAAATACAAGAAATTCACCCGTTAATGGGAAAGGGACGGTCCGTCCGGTTGTATCTGGCAGAAGGTTCCGCAACAGGAATCCTGACCGCCGAGATTATCAACTGGACGGGCCACGTCCTTGCTTCGCCCCGCACGCGGCGTTAAAGCGGGACGAGCTGTGCCGAACCGGCGTCTATCTTCTTCATGGCGACAGCTATGAAGGGGATCTTCCTTCGGTCTATGTCGGCGAAGGCGACAGCATCATGTCGCGGATCAAATCCCACGCGCAGGACCCTGACAAGGATTTCTGGGACCGCTTTGTTGCCATCACCAGCAAGGACCTGAATCTGACCAAGGCGCATGTCCGCTATATTGAACGCAAGCTAATCTCGTTGCTGCTTGCTGCAAAGAAATGCCGTGTTGTGAACAGGACCCAGCCTGATTTCGAAAGACTGCCCGAAGCTGATATTGCCGATATGGACAGTTTTCTGGATGAAATCCAGTTGATCCTGCCAGTTATTGGCGTCGATTATTTGCGCCGTCCGGTGGTAGCGCAGGTCCGCGAACCGATTTTGCCCGTCAAGGATGTTCAGTTCCGGCTGTTGCATTCCATAAAAGGCATTTAGGCAACCGCAGCCGAGGTTGACGGCGAATTCGTCATTCTGTCGGGCTCGACCGGCAGTCAGCAGGTGTCACAGTCATTCAGCGATACAGCCCGCGCGGTCAGGGATCAGGCTATGGAAAGTGGCCGGATCGTTCCCCATGGGACGCAATGCTTCAAGCTGTTGGAAGATATTGCCTTTGGCAGCCCAAGTGCCGCCGCTGTTTTTCTATTTGGCACGTCCAGAAATGGCAGAACGGATTGGACTGTTACCGGTTCGGGTGAAACCTATGCCGCATTCAAAGACGCCCAGCTAAGCTGACCATAACAAATGACCGTAAAAAAAAAGCCGCCCCAAGGGACGGCTTTTTCGCAAATTGGTGACCGCCGAAGCGGCCACCTGTTTTATCAGAAGCGGTACGACGCGCGGACCTGCACCATGTCGGTGTCCAGGTTCAGGTCGTCGATGTTTTCGACATCGTCGAAGTCCTGCTTGGTGTATTCTGCGCCAACGGTGAATTTCTCGGTGACTTTGAAGTCTGCGCCGATGCCATAGGTGACAGCGGTTTCCGAAATATCGGCGAATTCTTCGTCGGTCGAGATGTGGGCCGCGCCCAAGGTCACGTAGGGCAGGAAGCGGCCCATGTCATAACCGGCACGTGCGCGCAGACGGGTCAGGTCGGCATCGCCATCGGTGTCGTCCAGATCCAGCTTGTTATAGTCAAGTTCGCCGCCCAGAACGTATTTGCCGAAATCGTGGTTATAACCACCGTGGACACCGAAGGCGTCAAAATCGGTGTCGGCGTCGTCGCCTTCATATGCCAGGGTTGCGGTGCCCTGACCGTACTGAAGACCTGCATAGAAGCCGGTCCAATCCGAAGCGTCGACAACAACCGGCGAAACGGTGATCGGAGCAGCTTCGACGACCGGTGCGGTGTAACCGCCTGCATTGGCTGCGCCAGCTGCGATCAGGGATGCGATAACGACGGGAACGAATTTCATGATTGTCTCCAAACTCTGGTTGTGAGGCTGATCTATTCCTGCCGCTGGCCGGTTTGAAGACTTTCGAAAATACGTCCATTTGGATGCGTGTCGTTCCCGCAACCAAGAATTTGTGATTCCTGCGTGATCGTCAAAAAGGTTTACGCCGATTTGCGGATGTGCGTGGCTGTCGTTCGTGTCGCAAAACCCCGTTTCGGGTTTATGGGTTTCCCCGTGTATATTGGATGGATCGGCCGGATTTCCTTGGAAATCGCATGATGCCAAACTGTGGGGGTGGTCTGTATAAATGAACCCAAACGGCCTGTTTAAAAACCTCACGCGGTCGGGAAAGCGGTTGATAAGGCCTGATTTATTGTAATGAAACCTGTGTTTTTCCGCGGACCGGTTTCAGAAAGCTGCATCGGGTGACTTGCACAATCCGCAGAATGAGAGAAGCGCCCGCGGCATTTTGCCCCGTTCCAGAGTCGCGCCGCCTTACCGTGCTTTTCCCAGAAAACCCGGCGGGCGTTTGCTGACCCAGTCAAAGAACCGGCCCAGTTCGGGATGGGCCCGCAAAGCCTCGACCGTGTGGAAGTTGCGGGCCAGTTCGCTTTCTTTCAGTACTCTATGGATGGTCTTATGGCAGATGTGGTGCAGCAGGACGGTTTCGGTGTTCCGACCACCTTTTGCTTTGGGGATCAGATGGTGCCGGCTTTGTTCGACATCTGCCGGAATGGGCCGGTCGCACAGCGGGCAAATCGGGTCCGGACCGTTATCCTCTGACGCCAACGTGACATCGTCTATCAAATGGCGCTGTTTACGCATGTATCGACCTTGAGTTAGCTGAAGGGGTTATATGATCCCGCACGCCGCGAAAGGACAACCCATGCTGACCCGTCGTTTCATATTGGCCAGCGCAGGTGCGACTGCCGCGCTTGGTGCCATGCCCGCAATCGCCGCCGAACGTGAAAACCCCATGCCCGAGGAATTGCGCAAAGCCCTGGAGCGTGATCCGACCGCACCCGTTCTGGGCAACGGCAATGGCAATATCACCCTGTCCGAGTTCTTTGACTATAACTGTGAATATTGCCGAAAAATGGTGCCGCTGATGTCACAGCTGGTCCGCGAGGACCCGCAGCTTCGGCTGGTCCACCGTGAATGGCCGGTGTTCGGTGCGGATTCCGAATTCGCGACCCAAGCATCGCTGGCCTCGTTAAAGCAGGGCAAATACTGGCGGTTCCACGCAGCCTTGCTGACCATGGAAGGCCGTGCCGAAGAAGCCAGCGTCATGCGTATCGCCCGAGAGGTCGGTCTGGACGAGGCCAGGCTGCGTCAGGATATGCAGGACGAAAGCGTCGAGCGTCATATCACCACCAGTTTTCTTCTGGGCGACCATATGGGCCTGCGCGGCACCCCCAGCTTTATCTGCGGGGATGAGGTCGCTTTTGGTGCCATGGATATTCAGGATCTGCGTGATCTGGTTGCGCGCGGGCGCGAAACGCTGGGTGTCGCTTAACGCGCACCCCATGATGCGTCCTGCATTTCACGCAGGCGGCTGGCGGTCCGTTCGAATTCGAAACTGCCTTCGCCTTCGTTATACAGTTGTTCGGGCTGGTCGGCAGCACTGGCGATCAGCCTGACCTTCGCCTCGTAAAGGGCGTCGATCAGGGTCACAAAGCGCTTGGCCTCGTTATAGTTCGATCCCGACAGGCGCGGCACGCGGTCGATCAGCAGCACATCGACTGCGCGGGCGACTGCCAGATAATCGGCAGGTCCCAGCGGCTTGTCGCAAAGATCCCAGAAGCCCGCCCGTCCGACGCGGTTGGCATAGGCGGGCAATTCGACCTGACGGCCCTTCACCTCGATCTGCAGCGGTTTGCGGGGCGCATTATCGGTCAGATCGGCCCAGATACCATCCAGCGCCTGCGCGGCCTGCGTATTGGCAGGGCAGAACCAGACCTGCCCACCGGCACTGCGGTTCTGGCGGTAATCGGTTTCGCTGTCCAGACAGATGACCTGCATGCGTTCGCGGATCAGATCGATGAAGGGCAGGAACAATTGGCGGTTCAAGCCGTGCTTATACAGATCCTCGGGGATGCGGTTAGAGGTGGTAACCATGACTACGCCCTGTTCGAACAGCACCTGAAACAGCCGCCCCACAATCATCGCATCGGCAATATCGGTGATCTGCATTTCATCGAAACACAACAGCCTAACTTGTGACGCGACCTGCATCGCCACGGGACGGACAGTGTCCTGTTCACCTCGCTTTCGCGCCTCGTTCAGTCCAACCTGGATTTCCTGCATGAATTCGTGGAAATGCACGCGGCGGTGGGGGATGTCGCCAGCGGCTTCGGCCATCAGGTCCATCAGCATGGATTTTCCACGCCCGACGCCGCCCCACAGATACAACCCCTTGACCGCAGCCGCAGGGGCCGCATTGCCGCCACCCAGCAGCGCGCGCCATCCCGACCGCTTGGGTGCCGTTGCGGGGGCTGCCTCCATTTCGGACAGCACGCGATCCATATGTGGCAGAACGGTTTCCTGCGCAGGATCGGGGCGCAGGGCACCCTCGGTCACGCGCTGGCGGTAAAGATCGCTGACCTTGCCCATTCTTGCCCCCTGTTTGACGGTCAAAGACCTGCCACAGGGGCAATGCTGCCTGCAAGGGGCCATCGCGCTTGACCGATCGGCAAGGGCAATGCAAACCCGTGCAAACCCCGATAATATTCAGGTGCCCATGACCCGTCCCGATACCCTTGCCGGCTTGCCCGTTCTGTTCGTCATGGCGGCCCCGGCCGAATACGGTCCCGCGCTGAAGGCCCGCATCACCCCGCTGATGACCGGCATCGGACCAATCGAGGCTGCGACCCAACTGACATTCGCCTTGGCGCAAATGGCCGAAAAGCCGCGTCTGGTTGTCTCGCTGGGGTCGGCGGGTTCGGCGCGGCTGGCGCAGACGCAGGTCTATCAGGTGGGGGCGGTGGCGTACCGCGATATGGATGCATCGGCTTTGGGTGTCGAAAAGGGGCGCACGCCGCTGCTGGATCTGCCTGCGGTCATCGACCTGCCGCACCGCATTCCCGATCTGCCTGTCGCCAGCCTTTCCACGGGCGGCAGCATCGTCAGTGGTGCCGCCTATGACAGCATCGCGCAGGATATGGTCGATATGGAGACATTTGCCCTGCTGCGCGTCACGCAGCATTTCGATCTGCCGTTGATCGGACTGCGCGGGATTTCGGACGGAGCCGAGGATTTGCGCGGCATGTCCGACTGGACGCAATATCTGGATGTGATCGACGGCAAGCTGGCGCAGGCAGTCGATGCACTGGAAGAGGCACTGGCCAGCGGCGCAATCAGGCTGTGACAGACGGCCCGCTTGTTCTTGGGCGGGGCAGGGCCTACACCAAACCCGCGAAAAACAAGCAGGAACAGTCAATGAGACGCGGCGCAAGCACTCGGGAAGATCGTCCTAGCAGCAAGAAGGTCGGGGCGCTTGGCGCGCTGTGGCCTTTCGTGCGGCCCTATCGGTTGCAGGTGGTGCTGGCGCTGGTGGCGCTGGCGGGGACATCGCTGATCAGTCTGGTCCTGCCTTTGGCCGTGCGCCGTGTGGTCGATAATTTCGACGACGGGGCAGGGCTGCTGGATGAATATTTCGGCGCGGCACTGGTGATCGTCAGCCTATTGGCCATCGGGACGGCGGCGCGATATTTCTTTGTGACGCGGCTTGGCGAACGCGTCGTGGCCGATATCCGCAAGGCCGTCTATGGCCGTGTCATCACTTTGTCGCCTGCATTTTTCGAACGCGTCATGACGGGCGAGATTTTGTCCCGCATCACCACCGACACCACGCTGATCCAATCGGTGGTCGGATCGTCACTGTCGATTGCGCTGCGTAATATGCTGATCCTTGGCGGCGGCATGGCGATGCTTGCGTGGACCTCGCTTAAGCTGACGGGGCTGGTTTTGCTGCTGGTGCCTGCAATCCTTGTTCCGATCATCGTGCTGGGCCGACGACTGCGCGTGCTGTCACGGGCCAATCAGGACTGGATTGCGGTGTCGTCGGGGGCCGCTTCGGAAACGCTGTTGGCTGCACAAACCGTGCAGGCCTATACGCATGAAGCCCGCAGCATTGCACGCTTTGACGATGTGACCGAACAAAGTTTCGATATCGCGCTGACCCGTATCCGCACCCGCGCTGTTATGACCGCCATCGTGATTTTCCTGATCTTTGCAGGTGTGATCGGTGTTTTGTGGATCGGCGCGCGCGACGTGCGTGAAGGCATTATGACAGCGGGCCAGCTGGTGCAATTCGTGATCTATGCGATCCTTGTGGCCGGTTCGACGGGGGCGCTTTCGGAAATCTGGGGTGAATTGCAACGCGCCGCCGGCGCGACCGAGCGTTTGGGTGAATTGCTGGCCGCCCATGACGCCCTGCAAGACCCTGCCCATCCCACCGCCATCCCGCAGCCTCTGCGTGGCCAGATCGCATTCGAAGGCGTCAGTTTCCGCTTTCCGACACGCCCTGATGCACCCGCGCTGGACGGGATCGATTTGACCATCCAGCCCGGGGAAACGGTGGCGCTTGTCGGTCCCTCGGGGGCGGGAAAAACCACCGTGATCCAGCTGATCCAGCGTTTCTGGGACCCGCAGGCAGGGCGGGTTACGCTGGACGGTATCGATCTGCGCGACATGGCACGCACCGATTTCCGCGCGCAGATGGCGCTGGTGCCGCAAGATCCGGTTATCTTCGCCGCCTCGGCCGCCGAGAATATCCGCCTTGGCAAGCCCGAGGCCAGCGATGCACAGGTGCAGGCCGCCGCACAGGCAGCCCACGCCCATGATTTTATCGCGGCTTTGCCGGACGGTTATGACACTGCTTTGGGTGAACGCGGGGTCATGCTGTCGGGCGGCCAACGCCAGCGTATCGCCATTGCCCGCGCCATTCTGCGCGACGCCCCCGTCCTGCTGCTGGACGAGGCGACAAGTGCGCTGGATGCGGAATCGGAATCGCTTGTCCAGACTGCCGTAAACCGTCTGGCCGAAGGGCGGACGACCATCGTCGTCGCGCACCGTCTGGCAACCGTGAAAAAAGCCGACCGTATTGTTGTGCTGGATCAGGGACGCATCGTTGCCCAAGGCACGCATGACGATCTGGTCGCTCAGGGTGGGCTTTACGCGCGCCTTGCACGGATGCAGTTCACCGATGGCCCGCAGGCCACCGACGCGGCCTGAAACCTATTGTTCGGCGGCATAAACGGCAGCCCAATACTGGGTTTTGCCGTCCGCGCCGACGGCATGGCCGATGCCGAATTCATTCACCTGCGGCAGCATGATGTTGTCCAGATGCCCTTTCGACCCGCGCCATTCGCGTAACACCCGCTGGCGGTCGAACGGACCTGCCGCAATGTTTTCCGCGCTGATCCGTGGCGAATATCCCAATGCCTTGACGCGTTGGCTTGGCCCCGTCGTCCGAGAGCCTTTGTGCGTCATCCGTCCCCGCTTGGCCATGTCACAGGCATGACGCGATGCCGCCTTTGCCAGCAGCATACTGGCCCGCAGCGGCGGCAGCCCTGCCTGACTGCGTACGGCATTCGTTGTCGCAGCACTTTGGCGGTTTGCCTGCGGCGTCGTGGCGATACAGGTGACATCGCCGGTCTCGACTGATGTTTCCACGGTGACGGCATGGGGATCTGGCGCCCCCGTAGTTGTCGTCGTCGCGCATCCTGCAATTAGCAATGCGACAACTGGTAACGAAATGCATGGGTTAAGCATCTGCATCGGCAAGGATGTCCTTTTTGACCAAACCTATCCTGTCCAACCTTATAACAACTCTAAGTTGTATAAAGCCCTTCGGATGCTTTTTTTCCATTCTGTTGGCATCCGCAAGGGCGCAACGGCGTTGTGAAGGCAATGTGAATGCTGGAAAATATGAGTGGAGAGGTTCAAAATGGCACTGTGGGAATTCGTAAAAGACGCCGGAAAATCCGTATTCGGTAAGGCCGAGGCGGCAACGCCTGCTGTCCCGAAAGCCGCGGCCTCCGAAGGTGCGGCCCCTGAAACCGCGCAAAGCGTACCCAGTGATACGGACCGCAAGGTCGCAGCACTCAAGGACGAACTGAAGGCGCTGGATATGGACGGCAGCGATGTCCATCTGCGTTTGCGCGGCGATACGGTGGTTCTGGAAACCAAAGAGGCCACCCGCGAACAGATGGAAAAGCTGATTCTGGCCGTGGGCAATATCGAAGGCATCGCCAATGTCGAAGCTGATCTGCCCGATGCCGCCACCCCGCCGGTCTTCCATACCGTTGATAAAGGTGAAACCCTGTCAGGCATTGCCAAACAGCGTCTGGGCGATCCGAACAAATATCATGCCATCTTCGAGGCGAACCGCCCGATGCTGTCGGACCCCGACAAAATCTATCCGGGTCAGGTCCTTCGCATTCCGGCCGATGCCTGATAATCGTCCTGCATGACGAACGCCGCGTTCCAGTCTATGGTGACGCGGCGTTTTTACGCAGTCTGGGGGATCGGGGTCTTGCCCGTCATGGCCTGATCGGACCATCCTGCGTTCAGGGAGGGGCCGCATTTGCCGGCCCGTGAAGGAGGGACTGATGGGCAAATTCGGCAGCTATGAGGATCGCGACAGGGTCGAAGGTCAGGGTCAATACGAAGCCCGCGATCTGCCTGTTACGATTTACGATTTTGTCGCAGCGACAGCCAAGCGGTTCCCGCAGCGGCCCGCGCTTTCGTTCCAGCTGCTGTCCGGCCCCCGTGATCCGGCGACGACCCTGACGTGGAAAAAACTGCTGGAACGGGTGACCGAAACCGCCAACCTGTTCCGAAATCTTGGTGTCGGCCCGAATGACACCGTTGCCTATCTGCTGCCCAATTCGGTCGAAACCCCCATCGTGCTGCTGGCCGGTGCAACGGCGGGCATCGTCAACCCGATCAATCCGCTGCTGGACGCGAACCAGATTGCAGGCATCCTGCGCGAAACGGGTGCCAAGGTGCTGGTGACGCTGAAACCTTTCCCGAAAACCGATGTTGCCCAGAAAGCGGCTGAAGCTGTAGCGAATGCCCCCGATGTAACGCATATCGTCGAAATTGACCTGAACCGCCATTTGCGAGGGATCAAACGCTATATCGTGCCGTTTATCCGGCCCAAGGTGAAAACCAAACACCACGCCAAGGTCATTGATTTCGAAGCCTCGGCCAGCGGGCATAACCACAACCGGCTGGAATTCGATCTGCCGCAGACGGACCGCGTGGCGGCCTATTTCCACACGGGCGGCACAACTGGAACGCCGAAGGTCGCGCAGCATAAATATTCCGGCATGATCTATAACGGTTGGCTTGGCAGTACATTGCTGTTCGACCAAACCGATGTGCTGATGTGCCCGCTGCCGATGTTCCATGTCTTTGCGGCCTATCCGGTGTTGATGTCCTGCATCGCGTCCGGGGCGCATCTGGTGATGCCGACACCTGCCGGTTATCGCGGCGATGGTGTCTTCGACAATTTCTGGAAGCTGATCGAACGCTGGCAGGCGACATTCCTGATTACCGTGCCAACGGCAATTTCGGCACTGATGCAGCGCCCTGTGGATGCGGATGTTACCTCGCTTAAAACGGCAATTTCGGGTTCGGCGCCGCTGCCGATCGAATTGTACAACCGCTTCAAATCCGCAACGGGGGTCGAGATTGCCGAAGGCTATGGCCTGACCGAGGCAACCTGCCTTGTCAGCTGTAACCCCGTAGACGGGTTGAAAAAGGTCGGGTCGGTCGGGATTCCGCTGCCCTACACAGATGTCAAAATCCTGCATCATGACGAACATGGCGTCGCACATGACTGCGGCATCGATACCGTGGGCGAAATTTGCGTTTCCAACCCCGGTGTCTTCCCCGGATCAACCTATACCGAGGCGGATAAGAACCATAAGCTGTTCGCCCGTGACCGCTATTTGCGGACGGGTGATCTGGGGCGGTTGGACCCTGACGGCTATCTGTGGATCACCGGCCGTGCCAAGGATCTGATCATTCGCGGCGGCCATAACATCGACCCCGCCGAGATCGAGGAAGGTCTGCTGTCCCATCCCGCCGTCGCCTTTGTGGGTGCCATCGGCCAGCCGGACAGCTTTGCGGGTGAAATTCCCTGTGCCTATGTCGAACTGACGGCAGACGGCGATGTCTCGGTCGAGGATTTGATGGTGCATGCCAAGGCACATATCAGCGAACGTGCCGCCATACCGAAGCATATTGAAATCATGCCGGAACTGCCCAAAACGGCTGTTGGTAAGATCTTCAAGCCTGACCTGCGCCGGCTGGCCATCCAGCGCGTTTATGATGCGGCTTTGGAAGGCACGGGCAGCCATGTCGTCGAGGTGCGCGAGGATAAAAAGCGCGGGCTGGTCGCCATGATGTCACGAAGCGGCAATATGGATGAGGATCAGGTCAAAAGCCGCCTTGGGCAATTCACCTGTGCATGGGATTGGGCGTAACGGCTTTAGCCGTTATCGCGCAGGATCCGCCCCGCCAGATACAGCGACCCGCAAATCAGGATGCGCGCCGACGGATCATTCGCGATAATACGCGAGATTGCTTCGGCGGCGTCATCTGCGGTCGAGGTTTCCATTCCGACCTGCAACGCCGCTTTGGCGGTGTCGGCGGCGGGCAGTGTGTTTGCCTCGTCCGGGATGTCGATGGCGGTCAGGTTGGCGGTATGGGGGGCAAGCGGGCGCAGATAGCCGGTGATGTCCTTGGTGTTCAGCATGCCGCAAACCAGATGCGTCGGACGCTGTGGCATCGCCGCCAAGGTCGCGGCAATTGCCAAGCCGCCTGCCGGGTTATGTCCGCCGTCCAGCCATATTTCTGCCTTGGGACCTGCCAGATCGATCAGGGGGCCATGCCGCAGTCGTTGCATACGGGCAGGCCATTCGGCGGTCGTGACAGCCGCGCGGGCCATATCGGCGGATGCGCCAAGCTGGCGCAGGGCGGCCAGCGCCGTGCCGGCGTTTTGGATCTGATGCGCGCCCGCCAGATTGGGCCGTGGCAGATCCCACAGCCCGTGATCATCCTGAAACACCATTCCATCGCGTTCAGGCTGGATCATCCAGTGTTGGCCATAAGCGCTGATCGGGGCAGTCAGACCTTGGGCACGCGCCTCGATCACGCGCAGGGCGTCGTTTTCCTGTGGTCCAATGATGCAAGGAATTCCGCGTTTGATGATCCCGGCTTTTTCACCGGCAATCAGCGGCAGCGTGTCGCCCAGATATTGCGTGTGATCGATGCTGACCGGCGTGATGACTGTCAGTTCGGGGGTGTCGATGACGTTTGTTGCATCCAGCCGGCCGCCCAAGCCGACCTCTAACAGGGTGTAATCGGCGGGGGTGCGCGAAAAGGCCAGAAAGGCCGCCGCCGTGGTGATTTCGAAGAAGGTAATCGGCTGGCCGTTATTCGCATCCTCGCATTCCTCCAAGGTTGCGGCCAGATGGTCTTCGGCGATCAGATCGCCTGCCAGCCGGATGCGTTCATGGAAATGCGCCAGATGCGGCGAGGTATAGGCGTGAACCTTTTTCCCGCCCGCCTGCAACCCTGCGCGGATCATTGCCTGGGTGCTGCCCTTGCCATTGGTGCCGGCAACATGGATCACGGGCGGAATTTTGCGTTCGGGGTTGCCCAAGGCCGCTAGAATTCGGTGCATCCGGTCAAGTGACAGGTCAATGACCTTGGGGTGCAACGCCATCAGGCGGGCAAGGATGGCGTCGGAATTGGTCATGGCTGTCAATGCCGGGGGCCAGCCCCCGGACCCCCGGGATATTTGGACACGAATGAAAGGTTAATCGGCCTTGATCGGGTCACCGGCCAGGACCGGAACCTCGGGCGTGGGGGCGGGCAGATCGGCGCGGGTGGGGGCAGACATGCCGCCCAGCATCCGCAGAATCGACACCAGTTCATCGCGCAGGTCTTTGCGATGGGTCACGCGGTCTAGCATGCCATGTTCCAACAGGTATTCGGCGCGCTGGAAGCCTTCGGGCAGTTTTTCACGGATGGTTTGTTCGATAACGCGGGGGCCTGCAAAGCAGATCAGCGCATTGGGTTCGGCAATATGGATATCGCCCAGCATCGCATAGCTGGCCGTCACGCCGCCCGTGGTCGGGTGGGTCAGCACGACGATATAGGGAACGCCTGCTTCTTTCAGCATTTCGACCGCGACTGTTGTGCGGGGCATCTGCATCAGCGACAGGATGCCTTCCTGCATGCGTGCGCCACCGGCGGCGGAAAACAGGACCAATGGCTTGCGGGTTTTAATTGCGCGTTCTGCGGCAGCGATGATTGCATTGCCCACATACATGCCCATCGAGCCGCCCATGAAACTGAAGTCCTGACCGACCGCGATCAGGGGCGTCCGGCCCATTTCGCCTTCGGCCACCAGCATCGCCTCTTTTTCGCCCGTCTTGCGTTGGGCGGCTTTCATCCGGTCGGGATATTTTTTCTGGTCGCGGAACTGCAGCGGATCGGTGACGGGTTCGGGGACCTTCACCTCGACGAAGGCACCACCGTCGAACATGGCCGTAAAGCGTTCACGCGGTGTGATTGCCAGATGGTGCTGGCAGTTCGTGCAGACGTTCAGATTGTCCGACAATTCCCGGTGAAACAGCATCGTTCCGCATTCGGGGCATTTGGTCCACAGATTTTCCGGCACTTCCCGACGCGAGAAGAGCGAGTTGATATGCGGGCGGACGTAATTCGTGATCCAGTTCATCGCGGACGGCCTTGGCTGTTTCAATCTTCCAAATATGCCGCGACGATGGGAATTGCAATTGCCCGGTGGCCCGCAGATGATGCGCGTTATGTGGGCGACCGTTTTCTTTGTGATGCACAGCACGCTGGCGCTGGCGATTATCGTGCGGGTTTTGCTGCGCCCGAGGATGGAGCCGTCGGCCCGTCTGGTCTGGATCATGGTGATCGAGGCGGTGCCATTGGTTGGCATCATTGCCTATCTGCTGTTCGGCGAAGTCCGCATGAACCGTGCCGAGGTCCAGCGCATGGCCGACGTCCGCGACCGGCTGACCGGCATGTGGACAAACAGCCCTGCCGAACTGAAAGAGGTTCCCGATCACGCGCGCCCCCTGATTGCGGCCAATGCCTCGGTCGGGGGGATGCCTGCACTGACGGGGAACCGCCTGCGTCTGCTGGCCGAAGGGGACCGGGCAATCGACGAAATTGTCAGCGCCATCGACCGCGCCACGGACCATGTGCATCTGTTGTTCTATATCTGGTTGCCCGATATCAGCGGCACCAAGGTCGTAGAGGCGATTATCCGTGCCGAGGGGCGGGGCGTTCAATGCCGGATCATCGTGGATGCGCTTGGGTCGCGCGGGATGGTCCGGTCGCCCTTGTGGGACCGGATGCAGCAGGCGGGGGCCGAATGCGTGACGGCCTTTCCATGGGGGCTGCCTTTTATCAGTATCCTGTTCCAGCGGCTGGATCTGCGCAATCACCGTAAGATCATCGTCATCGACAACCAGATCGCCTTTACCGGCAGCCGCAATTGCGCCGATGCTGCATTTGCCGTCAAAGCCCGATACGGGCCATGGGTGGATATTCTGGTGTCGGTTCAGGGGC
This sequence comes from Paracoccus sp. JM45, assembly GCF_003590715.1. Classification (GTDB taxonomy): domain Bacteria; phylum Pseudomonadota; class Alphaproteobacteria; order Rhodobacterales; family Rhodobacteraceae; genus Paracoccus. The sequence continues at coordinate 46,140 of NZ_QQVY01000002.1, read as the reverse complement.
CCGCCGTTCGGCAGTTGCAGGCGGTCTTTCTTGGCGACTGGATGAGCTATACAGGACGCGATCTGGGCGACATGCTGCAGCTGGTGCCGGCGGTCGATGCACCGGGCGTGGTGACGCAGGTTGTATCCACCGGTCCGGATTTGCGGGCGGGCAGTGTGTCCGATTGTCTGACAGGGATGTTGCATGCGGCGCGCGACAGTGTGGTCGTGACCACCCCTTATTTCGTGCCGGATGCCGCGCTGGATGCGGCCATCAGGGCGGCAGCGCGGCGGGGGGTGCAGGTGACGATGATCCTGCCGGCCCGTAATGACAGTCTGATCGTCGGCGCCACGGCGCAGGGGTTCTATCGCGGGTTGCTTGAAGCCGGGGTGCAGCTGATGCTGTTCGAACCGGGATTGTTGCATGCCAAGATCATGACCATCGATGGCCGCATGGCAATGATCGGCAGCGCCAATCTGGACCGCCGCAGCTTCGAGCTGAACTACGAAGTGAATATGGCCATTTTCGACAGCGGTGTGGTGGCCGAACTGGATGCACGTCAGGACAGCTATATCGCGCGATCCCACCCCATCACCCTGTCGCAGGTTCAGGATTGGAGCGTACTGCGCCGCCTGCGCAACAATCTGATGGCGCTTGCGGCCCCGCTTCTGTGACCGTTAAACGGGCAGGGCGGTGCTGTATTTTGTCTGGCGCAGCACGAAATGCGTGACTGTGCTGCGGATGATTCCCATTGACAGCATCCGGCGCATCAGGAAATGTTCCAGCCCTTCAGGGTCGGCAGCGATAATTTTCAGCTGGTAATCGAAAGTGCCGGTGATGGTCGCGCATTCCATGATCTGGTCTTCAGACTGAACGAAGCGGTCAAAGCGTGCCAGCGTCGCCGTGTTATGATCCAGCAGGGACACCTGCACATAGGCCATGGCATGCAGCCCCGCCTTGGCGGGCGCAACCAGGGCAACCTGCCGTTTGATCACCCCGTCTTCAATCAGACGGCGCAGGCGGCGCCATGCGGGCGATGTGGACAGACCTGCCGCATCGGCCAAAGCCTGTGTCGACATGGTGGCGTCATTTTGCAGCAGGCGCAGGATACGGCGGTCGGTGTCATCAATCGGGGGTATATAAAACCTGATCCGGGGGTCTGTGCGGGTAGGATATGCCTGATCTTGCCCATCCATGCCGTTATCCGGCAAGGTTTTTCGCATCGGTCCGGTAATCTGAACCTATAGGGAAGGGGAGGATGCCATGCCCAAATCAACCGAATATCAGGCCAAACATCCCGATGCGGATGGCTTTATCACCTATGACACGGATGAGGATGCCGTCTGGCGCGACCTTTATGCACAACAGCTGCCCGCAGTGCGCCAACATATGGCCGCCCCCTATCTGCGCGGGTTGCAGCTGCTGGACATGCCCACGGACCGCGTGCCGCAATGTCCCGACATTTCGGACCGGTTGGCACGGCTGACGGGGTGGCGGGTCGAACCTGTGCCTGCCTTGATCGGCTTCGGTAAGTTCTTCGGCATGCTGGCCGATAAGGCATTCCCTGCCGCCAGTTTTATCCGTGATCGCAAGCATTTCGATTATATCGAAGAACCGGATATTTTTCATGAAATCTTCGGGCATACGCCGCTGTTGACCGATCCGGCCTTTGCGGGCTTCAGTCAGGCGATCGGGCAGGCGGGGACGCAATGCGACAAGGCGGATTATGCGTGGCTGATCCGTCTTTACTGGTTATCGATCGAATTTGGATTGATGCGTCAGGATGGCCAGTTAAAGGCTTTGGGCAGCGGGCTGGCAAGTTCGGTCACCGAATTGCCTTGGGCGCTGTCAGGCCAGCCCGAATTGCGGCCATTTAATGTCATCGATATTCTGCAGACCCCTTACCGCATCGATATCCACCAGCCCGTCTATTTCGTGATAGAGGATCTGGATGATCTGTTCGCGGCAGCCCGCCGTGATCTGCTGGCCGATATCGCCTATGCCCGCCAGCTTGGGCTGCATGATCCGAAATATCCGCCGAAAGCGGCGTGAAAGGAAGACAACAATGACCACCTCTGATCTGTCCGATAAAAGCTGCCAATCCTGCGCGGGGGGCATTGCCCCTTATGATGAAGCCGCCGCCCGCGCACAGGTCGATGTGCTGACGGGGTGGGTGCTGTCGGATGATGCCACGACCATCACCCGCCGCTTCGATTTCAAGGGTTTTGCCAAGGCGGTCGAAATGGCGAATCTGGCCGCATGGCTGGGCAATAAACAGGGGCATCATCCCGATATTGCCTTTGGCTGGGGCTATTGCAGCGTCAGCTTCACCACGCATGAATCGGGCGGTCTGACCGAAAACGATCTGATCTGTGCCGCGCGCCTGAACACCTTGGTCGCCTGAAATCGGCGTGCAGGCCCAGAAGGCTTGTTCCAGTTGCCATCTGCCGCTATTCCTTTTCTTGTTAGTGTTAAGGGGTTGTGACGGATGGCGGATCGCCATGCTTTCATGCGATGGCCGACTGCTGTGCATGCAGGCATCCGCGATTGCGGCATTGGTGCAGCCCTTGTTGTTCATGGAAAATAGGGGCATCCGGCATGGCGAGTCTTGAACACAGCTGGCTTTCAGGACGCATCCGCGCACGGGCCGCGCGTCATTGGCAAAATCTGCTGGACAGGGCGCAGCGCCGTTCGGGTGCTGCTTCGGACGATATGCGCGAAGAGGCGCGGGACTTGCAGCAGATCCTGACCCGTTATCTGCATACCACCGAAATCGGCGCGCTGAACGGGCGTGATTCACTGTCGCGCATGGAATTGCCCGCAGGAACCGACTGGCGCTGGCGGCCTGAAATCCTGCGCGCCCGCAATGCGACACCCGCGCTTGTCGCACCCTCCAGCGGCCAATGGCTGTCCGACGAGGTGGCCTTGTTCCATGACTGTCCGCAGCGCGCGCTGATCCTGCGACAGCTACGCAATCACCGTGCGACCGATCTGTCCGATTATGCACTGGCATTGGAAATCATGGGGTTCGGGGGCAGTTTCCTGTCCTTTTCACTGGGGTTGCCTGCCGAAGCGCGCGAGGATCTGGGCGGCCATCATATCATCCGGCTGGAAACGACCCTGCAATCGGAACGCCCCATCACCGTCTATGCGCGGCTGAATATCCAGCAGGGTCCGAATACCGAAAAGATCTTGCGCCAGATGGGTGATCCCATTGACGGATATAACTGCAACCGCGTGATCGAATTCGATCTGGGCTATGCGGATATGTCCCAACGCTCGGTCGAAAAGGCTTGGGTCGATGTCATTTTCGAAGCCCCCTATATGAATGCCGTAACGCTGCGGGATGTTATTCTGTCCCGTCATGCCCGTGCCCAGATCTGAGGAGAAGACCATGACACAATTCGAGAATCACGGTCTGAAAGGTGGTTTGTGGCGGGGTCGGCTGTCCCATCCGCAGGGCGCACCCGCCCGCATCATTCTGGTCCAGCACGGCGAAGTAATCGCCGAAGGGCGCATGACGCCCGATGGGGATGAGGCATCGCTGGTCGAAATGGATCTGCCGCGCGAGGTTCTGACCGACGGGCTGCAAACGCTGCTGTTGCGGTCGGATGCCGGTGCCGCCGGAGAGGAAGCCGACCCCGACGGCGAGGTGCTGGCCCGTATGCCCCTGCTGGCCGGACGCCCCCTTGACGATGATCTGACAACCGAGATCACCGCCCTGCGTGCGGAAATGGAACTGGTCAAACGCGAATTGCGCCGTTTTGCATCGGGCACCACCGCCGGTTAGGGCGAAAAACCAGATACCCCTGCTTCATCTCTGCGTCATGTTTCCTTGCGAAAAGCGGGGGGCATGGCTATATCGCGGTCTTCGTGTCCGCACCCTTTGCGCTTGAAAGATAGGTTCGCCCATGACTTTGCCGCAGACGCCCCATTATTTGATCGATATGGCGAAACTGCGCGCCAATATGGAAAAGGTCGCATGGCTGCGCGAAGCATCGGGGGCCAAGGCCCTGCTGGCGCTGAAATGCTTTGCCACATGGTCGGTCTTTGATTTGATGCGCGATTACATGGATGGCACCACGTCGTCGTCCCTTTACGAACTGCATCTGGGGCACGAAAAATTCGGCAAGGAAACCCACGCCTATTCCGTGGCTTGGGCGGATCATGAAATCGACGAAGCCGTATCCTATGCCGATAAGATCATTTTCAACAGCCTGTCGCAGCTGGACCGCTTTTCGGACAAGGCTGCGGGCATTGCGACCGGCCTGCGCCTGAACCCGCGCTTTTCGACCAGCGGGTTCGATCTGGCCGACCCTGCGCGTCCGTTCAGCCGTCTTGGCGAATGGGATGTGGAACGACTGGAAACCGCGCTGGACCGCGTCAACGGCGTGATGATCCATTACAACTGTGAAAACGGCGATTTCGACCTGTTCGACCGTCAGCTGACGCGGATCGAGGATGAATTCGGGTCGGTGTTAAAGCGTCTGGACTGGGTCAGCCTTGGTGGCGGTATCCATTTCACGGGCGAAGGTTACCCGTTGCAACGCCTTGCCGACCGGTTGAAGGCGTTCCAGGACCGCTTCGGCGTTCAGGCCTTCCTTGAACCGGGCGAAGCCAGCATCACCCAAACCACGACGCTGGAGGTTAGCGTTCTGGACATCATCAACAACGGCAAGGATGTCGCCATCGTCGACAGCAGCACCGAGGCACATATGCTGGATCTGCTGATCTATCGCGAAGACGCCAAACTGCCCAAAACCGGCGATCATACCTATCAGATCGCGGGCAAGACCTGCCTTGCAGGCGATATTTTCGGCGAGGCGCGCTTTGAAAAGCCCTTGCAGATCGGGGATCGGGTCAGCATTCAGGATGCGGCCGGATATACCATGGTCAAAAAGAACTGGTTCAACGGTCTGGCGATGCCGACCATTGCGCTGAAGGAAGAAGACGGAACGATCCGCAAGGTCCGCAGCTTCTCCTATGACGATTACAAAGGCAGCCTGTCGTAAAGGCCACCCAACCTCTGCTAGCCTGTGAAAGGAAACAGAATTGGCGAATAAGAATGTGCTCATCATCGGTGCGGGGGGCGTGGCGCAGGTCACGGCCCATAAAGTTGCGCAATGGGCGGGCGAATTTGGCGATCTGCATATCGCCAACCGCACCCAGTCCAAGGCCGATGACATCATCGCAAGCCTGCGCGACAAGGGGCACGATATGCCCTTTACCAGTCATGCATTGGACGCGATGGACTCGGATGCGGTCGAGGCGCTGATCCGCAAGGTCGACGCCGGAATCGTGATCAATGTGGGCACTGCCTTCATCAATATGACCGTGCTGGAAGGCTGTATCCGCACCGGTGCCGCCTATATCGACACGGCCATCCACGAAGATCCTGCAAAGGTCTGCGAAACACCGCCGTGGTATGCCAACTATGAATGGAAGCGCCGCGAAGACGTGGCCAAAGCCGGCATTACCGCCGTGTTGGGCGCGGGTTTCGATCCGGGCGTTGTGAACGCCTATGCCCGTCTGGCCGAGGATGAGTATTTCGACAAGATCGACAGCATCGATATCGTCGACATCAACGCCGGTTCGCATGGCCGCTGGTTTGCCACCAACTTCGACCCCGAAATCAACTTCCGTGAATTCACCGGCACCGTCTATTCGTGGCAGGGCGGCGAATGGAAGACGAACAAGATGTTCGAGGTTGGCCGCGAATGGGATCTTCCCGTCGTCGGCAAACGCAACGCCTATCTGTCGGGCCACGATGAGGTTCACAGCCTTGCTGCCCGTTACAAGGACGCCGATGTGCGCTTCTGGATGGGCTTTGGCGAACATTACATTAACGTCTTCACCGTGCTGCAGAACCTTGGCCTGCTGTCCGAACAGCCCGTCAAGCTGGCCAATGGTGATGAAGTGGTGCCGCTGAAGGTCGTCAAGGCAGTGCTGCCCGATCCCGCCAGCCTTGCGCCCGATTACGAAGGCAAAACCTGCATCGGCGATCTGGTCAAAGGCACCCGCGACGGCAAACCGGGCGAGGTGTTTATCTATAACGTGGCCGACCACAAGGACGCCTATACCGAGGTCGGCAGTCAGGGCATCAGCTTTACCGCCGGTGTCCCCCCCGTTGCGGCCGCGATCCTGATTGCACGCGGTCCGTGGGACGTAAAAAAGATGGCCAACGTCGAGGAGTTGCCCGCGCGGCCGTTCCTTGAACTGCTGGGCGATATGGGATTGCCGACCCGCGTCATCGACGCAACCGGTGATCACGCCATCTGATCGCGACCGATCTTTGACCTCTGCCAGCGGCGGGCCGGAACATCCGGCCCGCCGTTCGCGTTCGCACCCGAATGACAAACGCCAGATGCGTTGGGGGACGCGGCGTCAATCGGGGGTCATATATGCCAAGTCCAAACGGACATCTTTTTCCGCGCGTACCTGTTAAGGAACACAGCTCGGTGCCACGTATGGCCAATTGGGCCATTATCGGAATATTCCTAGTACTTGCGTTTTCTGCCCTTGCGGCGGGACGCGATTTTCTGATGCCAGTCACAATGGCAATCCTGCTGTTCTTTGTTTTCACGCCCTTCCGGCGCTTTGCCAGACGTCGCGGAATTCCTGACGCGGTAACTGCGCTGATTGTCACAGTCTCGATTATGCTGGCGGTGGCTGTTCTGGCCTATGCTGCCAGCGGGCCGATCAGCCGCGCCATGAACAATATGCCGATCATCAGCCAGCAGCTTGAGGCGAAATTCGACAGCGTTCGCGATTCCATTTCAGATTTGCGCGACGCGGCGCAACGCATCGACGAGGCACAGCAAGTCGGGCCAGAGGATGACAGTTCAACCGCCATCAAGGTCGAAGAAAGCGGTTCGACCACCCTTGGCACGGTCGTGAAATCCGCACCTTTGTTGCTGGGCCAGACGTTTTTCACGCTGATCCTGTTGTTCTTCATGATCGCATCAGGGGATTTGCTGTATCTGAAGATCGTCCAGAGCTTTGACCGGATGCGCGACAAACGCGGTGCCTATCTGGCACTGCGTGAAATCGAGGATTCGCTTGGCAACTATCTGGGTGCCATCACCATCATCAACGCAGGTCTTGGTCTGGTCATCGGCCTTGCCATGTTCGCATGGGGAATGCCCGGTGCCTTACTGTTCGGGATGGGGGCCTTTGTTTTGAACTTCATCCCCTATTTGGGGGCCATCACAGGGGTCGCGATTTCAGGGCTGGTGGCACTGGTCGTTATGCCGGGGCTGTTCTGGCCGGGGATGGTGGCGCTGACCTATCTGGGGCTGACCTCGCTTGAGGGGCAGATCATCACGCCCTATTTCGTGTCGCGCCGCTTGCAGATGAACACGGTCGTCGTGTTTCTGGCCGTCGCCCTTTGGGCGTGGTTGTGGTCGGTGCTGGGAATGGTGATTGCCGTGCCGGTTCTGGTTGTTCTGCGCGTTCTGGCCGATCATGTTCCCGGTTGGGAAAAATTCGGCAACTTCCTTGCAGGTGACGAACCGCCCGCGCTGGAAGACGACGATCAGGAAGACGCCCGCGATCTGGTCGAGGCAGGTGCCGAGGCCGAGGATGAAACCGCTGCCCGCGCCGTCACTGCCGAAGTCGCACGCACCCATGGCGCACCCGACGCGGTCGATCCCTGAACGCAGAACGCGGGCCGCATGTGCGACCCGCGTTCCGGTATTTCTGTAATGGCGTGATCAGCCTGCGGGCATGGTCGGGGCGACCTGATTAACGGCAGCTTCGATCTGTTTGCAGGTCTCTTCGACATTGCTGTTCTGGCTGGCAGCTGCATCGGCCAGCGACATCTCGGCCTCACCGATAGAGACGGTGCCTGCCTCGCCCTTTTGTTCGGCGGCGGCACCGGCTTCCGCATCCTCGCCGGGCAGCATGCCGACCAGCTTGGATTGCGATTCAATCGCTTCCTCGCCCGAGAAGCCTTCTGCGTTGCAGTATTTCAAAATTCCCAGCTGGTTGCGGGCGGCCTGATATGTGGCAGCACTGTCCATCGTCTGTGGCGCTTGCGGCTGCGCTTCCGGCGCATCTGCGGTTTGTGCCAGAACGGCGACAGGTGCGGTCAGTCCAAGGCCTATGGCCAATGCGATATGGCGGATCATGCGATTTCTCCTTTTCCGTCATTGTCGCGCCCGCTCCACCTGATGGCGTCGGGGCGCTTGGTTAGGAAGCTAGGGTGCCTGAACGGGGAATTCCCGTGCAAAATAGTCAGGGCAACATCTGCGGCAAAAGCCTGCCATTTCGGCAGGATTTAGGACGTGGCTTTCGGCAGGTTCCGGCCATGGACCCGCCACATCGGTCCATTTCCAGCACGTTCGGGTGAGCATCACGTGATCAGCAAGGTTGCAGTCAATGGTGATGGAACAAAACACCGCCCCATATGCGTTGCCCCGCCAATCAATGACGGAGAACGCAAATGCTAACATTTCCAATCAAGACGCTGATACTGGGCGGCAAGACTGCCGTCCTGTCCACTGTGCTGGCTGGGGCGGCGCTGGCGCAGGCAGATGTCGTGTCCACTCCACAAGGCAACGACGTGCTGGTGCCGGATAGGGCTGTGGACGCGGAACATTCCAAAGGTCTGGAATGGGCCAACGGTCTGCCAGTGCTGGAAGAGGTCGATAATAACGACGCAATTATCCAGACGATGATTGCCCAAGGCTTCACAGATCTGAAAATCACCCGCAAAGGTCCGACGCTGACCATCACCGGACAGCGTGAGGGCGTACCGACGGAATTGGTCTATAGCACTGACAATGGTCAGCTGAAGTCTGTCGATGGCGTAGAAATCGTTGACCGCGAACCCTCGATTGCGGATCGGGCGATGGACAATGTTCCCGAAAACGCCGGTCACGGCGGCTTTGCAGAGCCCTTGGATGATCCGCATACAGCCGGCCATGACCCGATCGGCACGGGAACCGACGCGGGTCTGGATGTGGGACATGACGCGTCAGAGTCCGCAACAAACTAAATCCAAGCACAAAAGGCGGTCCTTCCGGTCTGCCTTTTGTCGTCAGAGCAGGCCTGAATACACCGCCAGCGATGTGGCGATGGTCCATCCCAGTGCCAATGTCGTGCTGTAAACCCAGTTCCACCTGACCCCGACCATAAAGGGTGATCGTCCTACAACTGCCCCTGCATAGGCGACGGTGGTGATAAAAGGCGAAAAGCACATCACTGCTGACCAGACCCCGATCAGCGCCACAGCAATGGCAACATCCGACAGACCCGCAATGCCCAGCTGGGTGCCAAGGCTGCCCATAACCGATGCGGTAATGATGGGATTGATACCGATACAGGCCAGTCCGAACAAGGTAACCGCAAAAATCCAGATGACGGGCAGGGCGGTCAGATGCAGATCGGTGGCCAATATGCGGATCGCCTCGGTCGGCATCACCTCGACCACCAGCACCGACAACAGACCGGCTGATGCGAAGACCCCCAGTTCGGATGCTGCCAATGGAAAGCGCGACACAGCCTGACGGACCACATTTCCCGTGACACCGATGGCATTACGTCCACCCGTCCATGCCGCCCACCCAAGGCTATAGCTTGGAACCACCAGCAACAGCGATTGCTGGAATGACAAGATGGTCAAGGCATTCAGCGCAATCACCGCCACACCCAGCAGCCCGACATGCGTCAGCAACAACCAGACCGCCCGTCCATCGGCGGGATCAGGTGGTGACGCCGGAGGCGCCACGTTGCGCCCGCGCGGTGCGGTCACCCGATCCAGCACCCAGCCATAGCCCGCGCAAACGAATGACAGGGCAAAACCAAGCGGCGCGAAATCCAGATAATCGAGTTCGGGCATCGACAGCAGCAGGGAATTCACCGCAAAACCCATAGGCGACCACAATGCGACCAAAGCAAAGCCGCGGGTTACGGCCAGTGTCATGCGACGGAATTTAACCTCTTGCAGGTCAGGGGGAAGATGGGCCGAATTCGTGGCCATTGACCGCATTGCCATATCCAGCAAAATCGCCAGCCCGCCAAGATTGATCAGCGTGCCGAAGATATGCCCGCCGAAATTCAGCGCCAGATACCGCCGCCCCGGTGGCTGGGCTGTCAGATATTTGCCCGCCCGCTCGATTTCCGGGGCAACAGCGGCGGCGGTCCGGAGAACGCCCAACAGTGCCAAAAGCGAGGCCAGAAAAATCGCCCGTTCCAGCGCCAGCGCAAAGACATGCGAACCGACCCCTTGGATCAGGGCCTCCACCATCAATATCATCGCCAATGCCATCGGGACAAAACTGACAACGGTCAGTTGTCGCCATGTCGTCGCAAAGAAGACGACAAGCGCAAGCCCCCCACCGAATGCCAACAGATCCGAGGCATGAAAAATCTGGAACAACGCTATTGCAATCAGGACCGAGATGCAGAGGCGGGCAATACGTTCGGGCATAACGGTTATCAATCCGGCCAAATCGGAAGTGTGCGGTGAAATACATCTGAACCATCCATGACCACGACGAAAAAAGCCAGATCACGAACTGTCGCGCAGCTTTCCAGACAACAGCGAAAAGGGAAAGGCCGCATCATCCAATATATCAATTAAGGAAATGGTGACCCCGAGTGGATTCGAACCACTAACCTGCCCCTTAGGAGGGGGCTGCTCTATCCAGTTGAGCCACGGGGCCGTCTTTGGCACGTTTAGCGGTGCAAGGCAGGGTTTGGCAAGCGGGCTGATGTATCGTGTGGTTGTCGCTGCTGAATGGTTTCGCTAACATCCTTTGACGCAATCCCCCAGCAACTGGCACCCCATGATCCCTACACGCCCGCGCCGCCCTCTGACCCTTCGTGACGTGTCCGAGGCTTCGGGCGTCTCCGAGATGACCGTCAGCCGTGTGCTGCGCAACCGCGGCGATGTATCGGCGGCGACGCGGGAAAAGGTTCTGACAGCGGCCAAGATGCTTGGCTATGTCCCCAACAAGATTGCAGGGGGGCTGGCAAGCCAGCGGGTGAACCTGATTGCGGTGGTCATTCCGTCACTGTCGAATCTGGTCTTTCCGGATGTGTTGGGCGGGATATCAGCCGAACTGGATGACACGGGCCTGCAACCGGTGATCGGCGTCACCAATTATTCCCCCGCGCGCGAGGAAATGGTGCTTTACGACATGCTGTCATGGCGGCCGTCAGGGGTTATTCTGGCGGGGCTGGAACACAGCAAGGCCGCCCGCGCCATGTTGCAAAACAGTGGCATCCCCGTGATCGAGATTATGGATGTCGATGGCGAAGGCATCGATACGCTGGTCGGTATTTCCCATGTGCGGGCAGGTCGCGAAATGGCCGACCGCATTCTGGCCGCAGGTTATCGCCGCATCGGGTTTGTCGGCACCCATATGCCCGAAGACCATCGTGCCCGCAAACGCCTGCTGGGCTTCGAGGAAGGTCTGGCCCGTGCCGGTGTCCAGCTTGAGGCGCGCGAATATTATCAGGGCGGATCATCCTTGCTGAAAGGGCGTGAACTGACAGGGCGTATCCTGTCACGGGCACCCGATCTGGATTTCCTCTATTACTCGAATGATATGATCGGGGCGGGGGGGCTGCTGCATTGTATCGAACACGGCTATGACGTCCCGGGCCGGATCGGGCTGGCGGGCTTCAACGGTGTCGATCTGCTGGACGGTTTGCCGATGCGTCTGGCGACAACCGATGCACGTCGGGTGGATATCGGTCGTCGCGCGGCGCGTCTGGTGGCGGGCAAGGATGTCGGGCGGGATGACCGGATCATCGCCCTGACGCCGACCTTTATTCCGGGTGATACCATCCGTGATCCGCAGTCGCGCACCCCCTTGGACCGCGACATTCCATCCTGATCACGCGCCTTGTGGCGCAGGCGGCTTGTGCCTATCTGTTGCGGATGGATATTCCGTTTGTCAGCCGCTTGATGTCCCGCCGGCCGCGTATCGTGGTCATTCGCCTTTCCGGCACCATTGGTGGATCGGGCAGGGGGGGCGGTCTGAACGACGCCGCCCTTGCCCCCATGATCGAACGCGCCTTTCGCAAGGGAAAACCCGTCGCGGTGGCGCTGGTGATCAATTCGCCCGGTGGATCGCCCGTCCAGTCATCCCTGATTGCTGCGCGTATCCGCAGGTTGTCCGATGAAACCGGCGTACCGGTCCATGCCTTTGTCGAGGATGTGGCCGCATCGGGGGGGTATTGGCTGGCCTGTGCTGCGGATCAGATCTGGGCGGATGACAGTTCGATCCTTGGATCGATCGGGGTGATCTCGGCGGGGTTCGGGTTCAACCAGCTGATCGACAAATGGGGCATCGAACGGCGCGTCCATACAGCGGGGACGTCGAAATCGACATTGGACCCCTTCCGGCCCCAGAGCCCCGAAGATGTGGCCCGCCTGCATGCCATTCTTGAACCGATCCATCAGGCGTTCAAGGACCATGTCAGCACCCGTCGCGGCGCGCGGTTGGCCCCTGACCGCGACCTGTTCACCGGCGAATTCTGGGCGGGACGAGAAGCTGTCCGGCTTGGGCTTGCTGACGGGATCGCCCATCTGGTGCCCAAGATGAAGGCGCTTTACGGCAAAAAGGTCAGCTTTCAGAACCACGGCATCCGCAAACCGCTGTTCCGCCGTCTTGGCCTGTCCGCCGAGGCACTGATTGATGCAGCCGAAGAACGTGCCGCCTTCCAGACCTTCGGTACCCGGGGATGAGTGTGCGTATCGTTCTTGTCTTCCTGTTGGTTATGGTTGTCATGGCGCTTGTGCGCGGTCCGGCCTTTCGCCGGACGTTAAAGAAATATCTGGGGATCAGTCCACGTGATCGTTGACATTCTGTTGGTGCTGGGCGGCCTTGCGTTGCTGGTGTTCGGGGGCGACCTTCTGGTCAAGGGCGCTGTCAATCTGGCGCTGCGGTTAGGAATTACCCCGCTGGTTGTGGGGCTGACAGTCGTGGCCTTTGGCACATCGGCGCCGGAATTGCTGGTGTCGCTTTCGGCGGCCCTGAACGGGTCCAGCGGCATCGCCCTTGGCAATGTGGTCGGATCGAATATCGCCAATGTCGTGGTGATCCTTGGCTTTACCTCTCTTGTGTCGGTGATCGTGACTAAGGGGCACGACCTGCGCGAAAGCTGGGCGATGATGATGGGCGCTTCGGTCCTGTTGATCGCCTTGGCTGCGACAGGGCAGATCGGCATGTTTGGGGGCATCATCTTGCTGCTGGCGCTGGTTGCCGTTCTGTGGCGGCAATTGTCCACCGGACGCGTCGATGACGATGAAATCGAAGGCGCGGAACCCGGCGCCAAAGGCCGGAAAATCGCCCTATGGCTGGGCGGTGGTCTGGTTGCGCTGCCCTTGGGGGCGAACCTTCTGGTCAGCGGGGCCACGCAGATCGCGCAGGAATTCGGCATCAGCGATACGGTGATCGGCCTGACGTTGGTGGCCATCGGAACGTCATTGCCGGAACTGGCAGCCTCGGTCGCTTCGGCGGTACGGGGGCGGGCGGATATGGCGCTTGGCAATGTCGTGGGGTCGAATATCTTCAATATTCTGGCGATCCTTGGCATCACCTCGATCGTGACACCGCTGTCGATCCCGCCCGAAATGCTGCGGCTGGACCTTTGGGTCATGCTGGGGACGTCGCTGCTGATGGCACCCTTCCTGTTCAAAGGCATCGTAATATCACGCCCAGTCGGGGCGGTGTTTCTGGCGCTTTACGGGGCCTATGTCTGGGTGCTGCTATGACCGTGGCTTTGGTGACCGGTGCGGCCAAGCGGCTGGGTCGGGAAATGGCGCTGTATCTGGCGGGGCGGGGCTATGACGTCGCGATCCATTATGCCGGATCGCAGGCGGATGCCGAACAGACTGCGACTGATGCCCGCGCCCTTGGGGTGAAGGCCCACACCTTTCAGACCGATCTGCTGGATACAGAAGCAACGCAAGATCTGGTGCCGCAGGTGGCCAAAGCGATGGGTCAGTTGCAGGTGCTGGTCAACAATGCCTCGATCTTTGATTACGACAATATCCACAGCGCAACGCTGGACAGCTGGGACCGGCATATCGGGTCGAACCTGCGCGCGCCTTTCCAGCTGATACAGGCCTTTGCAGCCCAGGCGCCCAAGGCCAAGGCCGATGAAAACGGTGAACCGCAGGCGCAGGGGCTGGTGGTCAATATGGTCGATCAGCGGGTGCTGAAACCAACGCCGGAATTCATGACCTATTCGCTGGCCAAGGCGGGCCTGTGGTCGCTGACGCGCACTGCCGCACAGGCATTGGCCCCAGGGATCCGTGTCAACGCCATCGGACCGGGCCCGACGATGATCGGCGCGCGGCAAAGCCAGCAGCATTTTGATGCACAACGCGCCAGCACCATCCTGAAGCGCGGGTCCGATCCACATGGCATTACGCAGGCACTTGGCTATTTTCTGGATGCGCGCGCGGTCACCGGCCAGCTGGTCTGTGTGGACGGCGGGCAACATCTTGGATGGCAGACCCCCGATGTCATTGGCCGCGAATAGGACCGAAGCGGGCCTGTCCCCGCATCTTGTCCACCAAAGGGGGTCAAGCGCCTATATCTTGCGGGTGGATGGGGGTAAATCTATCCACAATCGGCCCGAATAATAATTATACAATAAAATCAACACCCTCAGAATATGCCTGTTTTGTGGGCAAATTCACGGAACTGTAACGTTTGCTGGGCGACTCGGTGGTCCCACACAGGCCACCCACAGAATTATCCACAGATTCCGTGGAAAGCTTTCATCTTGCGCGGCACCTCAGAACTTGCAGAGGCGACCCAGAATCACTTTGTTAACGCCATGACCCAGAAAACCGGCCACGCCCTGATCCAGGATTATCTTCGCACCATCGACGGCAGCCCCGGCGTGTACCGGATGCTGGATGCCCAACAGGCGGTGCTTTATGTCGGCAAAGCGCGTGATTTGCGGGCGCGTGTGTCCAATTATGCACGGCCCTCGGGGCATTCGGGGCGGATTGCGCGGATGATCCGTGAAACCGCCAGCATGATGTTTCTGACCACGAATACCGAAACCGAAGCGCTGCTGCTGGAACAAAACCTGATCAAGCAGCTGAAGCCCCGCTATAACGTGTTGTTGCGCGACGATAAGTCGTTTCCCAATATCCTTGTGGCCAAATCGCATGATTATCCACAGATCAAGAAACACCGCGGTGCACGGTCGGAAAAGGGTGATTACTATGGTCCCTTTGCCAGCGCGGGTGCCGTCAATCGCACGCTGACCCAGTTGCAGCGGGTGTTTTTGCTGCGCAATTGCACCGACAGCACCTTTGAATCGCGCACCCGTCCCTGCCTGCTGTTCCAGATCAAGCGGTGCAGCGGTCCCTGTGTGGGGCGGATCAGCGCGCCTGATTATAATGCGCTGGTCAATGATGCCGAACGCTTCCTTCAGGGCAAATCGACGACCATCCAGGCCGATCTGAAAGCCGAAATGGCCAAAGCAGCCGAGGAGATGGAATATGAACGCGCCGCAGCCCTGCGCGACCGCATCAACGCCTTGACCGCCGTGCAATCGGTGCAATCCATCAACCCGAAGGGCGTGGCCGAGGCGGATATCATTGCCCTGCATATGGAAGGCGGGCAGGCCTGTGTTCAGGTGTTCTTTATTCGTGGCAACCAAAGCTGGGGCAACCGTGATTTCTATCCGCGTCTGGGCGGGGCGGAATCCGCGGATGAGGTGATGCAGGCCTTTATGCTGCAATTCTATGATGACAAGCCGCCCCCGCGGCAGATCCTGCTGTCCCATGCTTTGGAGGACCCCGATCTAGCCAGCGATGTCCTGTCGGAACGCGCCGGTCGCAAGGTCGAGGTTCTGGTCCCCCAGCGGGGCGAAAAGCTGGATCTGGTGGCCAATGCCCTGCGCAACGCCCGCGAAAGCCTTGCCCGCCGCATGTCCGAAAGCGCGACCCAGTTGCGCCTGCTGGAAGGTGTGGCCGAGGCTTTTGATCTGCCCGCCGCCCCGCGCCGGATCGAGGTTTATGACAACAGCCATATCATGGGCACGAATGCCGTCGGCGGGATGATCGTCGCCGGTCCCGAAGGGTTCATCAAAAGCCAGTATCGCAAGTTCAACATCAAAGGCACCGAGATCACGCCCGGCGATGACTTCGGCATGATGAAAGAGGTTCTGACCCGGCGCTTTGCCCGCCTGCTGAAAGAAGACCCCGACCGCCAGTCCGAAGCATGGCCCGACCTGCTGCTGATCGACGGCGGCGCGGGGCAGGTATCGGTCGTGGCGCAAATCATGGCCGAAATGGGGGTCGAGGATATCGCCATGATCGGCGTCGCCAAAGGTCAGGACCGCGATCACGGCAAGGAGGAATTCCACCGCACGGGCCAGCGCCCCTTCGCATTGGGGATGAACGACCCCGTGCTGTATTTCCTGCAACGCCTGCGGGACGAGGCGCACCGTTGGGCCATTGGCACCCATCGCGCCAAACGTGCCAAGGCCGCCATGTCGAATCCGCTGGATGAAATTGCGGGGGTCGGTGCGGCGCGGAAAAGGGCGCTGTTGACCCATTTCGGCAGTGCCAAGGCGGTGGGTCGCGCCGGTCTGGCCGATCTGCAGGCCGTTGACGGCATTTCTGCGGCGATTGCGCAAAAGGTTTATGACCATTTCCACGTAAAGGGCTGATCCATCGACAAGTTGATCGACAAGGCCGCCTTGCCTCTTTCAAACCGGCGCAGCACCGTCTAGCTTGCGGTCATGCGTTGGACCCTGCCTAACATATTGACCCTCATGCGTCTTTGCGCGGCCCCGGCTGTGCCATTGATGTTCCTGTATTTTCAACGACCATGGGCGGATTGGGCGGCACTGGCGCTGTTCCTGCTGGCCTCGGTCACCGATTGGTTCGACGGGTATCTTGCCCGCGCCTGGAAACAGGAAAGCCGCTTTGGTGCCGCGATGGACCCGATTGCCGATAAGGCGATGGTGGTGATCGCGCTGGTGGTGATTGCCGGTTATTCGGGAATGAACCCGTGGTTGATCCTGCCCGTGACCATCATCCTGTTCCGCGAGGTTTTCGTATCCGGCCTGCGCGAATTTCTGGGTGACCAGTCGCGCAAGCTGGCCGTGACCAATCTGGCAAAGTGGAAAACCACGCTGCAGATGGTGGCCATCTCGGTGCTGTTTCTGGGGACGGGGCTGTCCTATGTCGAACATGGCCAGCCGCCGCGTGTGGGTGAAACCGGCATCATCTGGGCGTTCAGCCTTGATGCCATTGCCAATCATATCGGGTTGATCCTGATCTGGATTGCCGCCGGACTGACCGCATGGACCGGTTGGGATTATTTCGTCAAGGCGTTGCCTTATTTGCGGGGGCCCAAACATGACGCTTGAGGTTCTGTATTTCGCATGGCTGCGCGAACGCGTCGGCCAGCCGCGTGAAACCGTGACCAGCGATGCAGCGACCGTTCGCGAACTGGTGGCCGATCTGGCGGCGCGGTCTGACGGACATGCGGCGGCATTCGGCGATATAGCGGCGTTGCGCTGCGCAGTGGACCAGCAGCTGGTCGATCTGGACACAGCCATCGCCAATGCACGCGAGGTGGCATTTTTTCCCCCGATGACCGGCGGTTAACGCAATGTCGGCCCGTGTCCAGACAGCCCCTTTCGATCTTGCCGCCGAAATGGACGGCTTTGGCGCAGGGGCGGGTGCCATCGTCACCTTTACCGGTGTGGTGCGCGACGATACCGGCCAGATGGCCGCGTTAGAGATTGAACATTATCCCGGCATGACCGAGCGCGCTTTGCAGGATTACGGCGATGCTGCCGCACAGCGGTTCGAACTGGCCGATTGGCGGATCATCCACCGTCATGGCCGCGTTCGGGTCGGTGAAACGATCATGATGGTCGCCACCGCCGCCCGCCACCGCCACGCGGCCTTTCAAAGCGCCGATTACCTGATGGACTGGCTGAAATCGCGCGCCCCGTTCTGGAAGCGCGAAATCGGTCAGGACGGATCGGCAAATTGGGTCGATGCCAAAGCCAGCGACGAGGATGCGCTGGACAGGTGGTAACGCCCCCGACCCCAAGGGCAGGCGCATGATCCGGTCCGAATTGCGGCAATGGATGGCCCACCACTCGGAAGTGCTGGTCTTTGCGGGGGTCTTCCTGATCGGGCTTTATATTGCGCTTTCGGGTGGATGGTTTCTGGCCGCTGTCGGTGCCTGTGTGATGTTGATCGGCGGCGTGCTGGCCATCAACGCATTTCGTCGCAATCCCTTCCGCCGACCCGTCTCCGCCCCCGGCGTGGTCGAGGTCGTGGAAGGCGCCATCCGTTACTATGGTGCAACAGAGCGCGGAGGAGAGATTGCCCTGCGCGATCTCTCCGAAATCCGCCTGATGCGCGTTCAGGGGCAGGCACATTGGCGTCTTCGCAGCGTTTCAGCCGAGGCTTTGCTGGTTCCGGCGGATGCTTTGGGGGCATCGGCACTGGCGGATGCCTTTACCGCATTGCCCGGTCTGGACATGGGCATGGTGTCGGCAGCACTGGCGCAAGTGGCGGATCAGAAAGACGCAATTCGCACAGTTTGGCGCCGACCTTCCTGACGCGTCTTGACTTGCGGGGGCACGATTGCCACCTGTGACCGAACAAGCAAACGCCAGAGAGGCCTCAGACCCATGTCCATTCCACAGCAGGGCGGAGGCCCCATCGAACATCGTGACCAGCTGGCCGAATATATCGCCAGCGGTGAAAAACCCAAAGACCAGTGGCGTATCGGAACGGAACACGAAAAATTCGGCTATGACGACGCGCAGAAAATGCCGCTGCCGTACGAGGGTAAAACCTCGATCATGGCAATGCTGGAAGGTCTGCGCGACCGGTACAACTGGACACCGGTGCTGGAGGCCGGAAACCTGATCGGTCTGGAACGCGACGGCGCGAATGTCAGCCTTGAACCAGGTGGCCAACTGGAACTGTCCGGCGCGCCTTTGGAAACCATCCACCAGACCTGCGACGAGGTGAACGGCCATCTGGCCGAAGTGAAAGCCGTCGCCGCCGACATCGGTGCCAGCTTTATCGGTCTGGGCGCAGCACCGATCTGGGGGCAGGACAAAGTGCCGATGATGCCCAAGGGGCGCTATCGCCTGATGACCGACTATATGGGCAATGTCGGCGCGCTTGGCACGCAGATGATGTACCGCACCTGCACGGTTCAGGTGAATCTGGATTTCGCGTCCGAGGCGGATATGGTCCAGAAGATGCGCGTCGCCTTGGCCTTGCAGCCGGTTGCGACGGCGCTGTTCGCCAATTCGCCCTTCCTTGACAACAAGCCCAACGGCATGAAGTCGTGGCGTGCCCATATCTGGCAGAACCTTGATGCGGCACGCACCGGCATGCTGCCCTTCGTCTTCGAGGATGGCTTCGGATACGAGGCCTGGGTCGATTACGTTTTGGATGTGCCGATGTATTTCGTCTATCGCGACGGGAAATACATCAACGCGCTTGGCCAGAGCTTCCGTGATTTTCTGAAAGGCCAGCTGCCCGCCCTGCCGGGCGAGGTTCCGACCCTGTCGGATTGGGCCGATCACATGACGACCGTCTTCCCCGAAGCCCGCGTGAAGAAATACATTGAAATGCGCGGTGCCGATGGTGGCCCGTGGCGCCGCCTTTGCGCGTTGCCGGCGCTGTGGGTCGGGCTGACCTATGACCAGCAGGCGCTGGATGCGGCAAGCGATCTGATCAAGGGCTGGGACGCCGAAACCCGCGAAGGTCTGCGCGTGGCGGCGGGGCGTGACGGATTGCAGGGGCAGGTGGGTGATATCAACCTGCATGACCTGTCGCGCGAGGTTCTGGCCATTGCAGAACAGGGTCTGAAGAACCGCGCCCGCCCCGGCAATGACGGGTTGGTGCCGGATGAGACGCATTTCCTGAATGCACTGAAGGAAAGCGTGGACAGCGGTAAAGTCCCCTCGGACGAATTGCTGGAGAAATATCGCGGCGAATGGGCCGGTGATCTTTCCAATATCTATGACGAATATTCGTATTGAGCCCTGATTGCGTCCCGCGACAGGCGGGGGGCCAGCCCCCCGCACCCCCCGCCCGCGCACAGGATGCACGGTAAGGTGAGAATAGGGCGGCTTGAATTGCCTGCGGCTTGGTGGCACCTCGGTCGGGGAATGACCGGAGTGGGGTGCGGGTGATGCGTGGAAATATGATGCAATGGGTCGGGCGCTTGGTTGCCGCCGTCTTTTTGGTGGGCGTGGTCGCCCTGACCGGTGCTGTCGTGGTTCTGGTGCGTCAGGCCGAAGGAATTCCACCCTGGCCGGTGTTTATGGGCGTCGTGGGCATGGTCGCGCTGATCCTGCTGGCAGGGGCTTGTCTGGCGCTGATCTCGATCGCGGGGTCGGCGCAGCGCAGCGCCGAGGCTTTGCGTCGTATGGCCATCCGTGGGGCGGAATTGCGCCCTGTGGGGCCAGCCGTTCCAGAAGCAGCTGCCGATCCGATCGGGCCGTTTACCCCTAAAAACCTGCAAGAGGTTCCAAAGAAGGCCGATCCGGCCCCAACCAGACCAGCCCGTCCTGCGGGCAGATCATTGGTCGCGGAACGCTGACATCACGGGGGTTTTGGCCCCCATTTTTATTTTCGCCCGATGCGTGGTTCCGTTCCTGCCATCAGGCGCCGGATGTTGGCGTGATGGCGTATGAAGATCAGCAGCGTCATAAAGCAGGTTACAGCAAGCAGATCACCGCGTCCCGTGATCGCGGCCGCCAGCGGAACAGCCACGGCAGCGATCAGCGCGCTGAGGCTGCTGATGCGCGTGACGGCGGCTGTAGCGGCCCATGCGGCGCAGGCGATCAGGCCCAAGGGCCAATGCAGTGCCAGCACCGTGCCAAGGAATGTCGCCACGCCTTTGCCGCCCTTGAAGCCCAGCCATACGGGGAAGCAATGTCCCAGAAACGCAGCCCCGCCTGCCAGCATGGCTGCCGTATCGCCCGCAAAATGACGCGCCAGCAGCACGGCGATCGCGCCCTTGCCGCTGTCCAGCAGCAGGGTTGCAAGGGCGGCGGGTTTATTGCCCGTCCGCAGCACATTAGTCGCGCCGATATTGCCTGATCCGATCTGGCGCAGATCGCCCAGACCAAGCGCGCGGGTGATGACCAGCCCGAAGGGAACGGCCCCCAGCAAATATCCGAACAGGGTCCAGAGGATCAGGGTCATGTGTTCTCTCCGAAAACGCGGCGGCCTGCGACCCAAGTGCCCTGAACGCGGCCCTGCATGCGGGCGCCATCAAAGGGGGTGTTCTTGGATTTCGACAACAATGCAAAGCGGTCCATGATGAAGGGGGCGTCCGGATCGAACAGGATCAGGTCGGCAGGGGCACCATTCGACAGACGGCCTGCGGGCAGGCCAAGGCGACGTGCGGGGTTCAGCGACATCGCCCGCAACAGTTGCGGCAGGGTCAGCCCGCCTTGGTGATGCAGGCGCAGGGCGGCGGGCAGCAGGGTTTGCAAGCCGACGGCACCGGGGGCGGCTTCTTCGAAGGGCAGGCGCTTGGATTCCTCGTCCTGCGGGGTGTGGAAGCTGGCGATGACGTCGATCACGCCATCTGCCACGGCCTGCACCATCGCCTGACGGTCGTCCTCGGACCGCAGGGGCGGGGTAAAGCGGAAGAAGGTGCGGTAATCACCGACGTCGAATTCGTTCAGCGTCAGATGGTGGATCGAGATCCCCGCCGTCACGTCCAGCCCCGCCTTGCGGGCGCGTTCCAGCGCGGGCAGCGATGCCGCCGTGGTGATCTGGTCGGCATGCCAGCGGCAGCCGGTCATGGCGACCAGCGCCAGATCACGGTCCAGACCCATCACCTCGGCCATCGGCGATACGGCGGGGATGCCGTAGAGCGAGGAGAATTTTCCGCTGGTCGCGGCGGCACCTTGCGACAGGCCGGCCTCTTGCGGGTGGCCGACGATCAGGGCGTTCAATCCGCGGGCATAGGTCATGCAGCGGGTCAGCAGTTTCGTGTCACGCACCACGCGGACGCCGTCGGTAAAGGCCACGGCGCCCAGATCGGTCAGAAATCCGATCTCGACCATCTCACGGCCTTCGCGCGATTTGGTCAGCGCGGCCATGTGGTGGATGTTGACGGGGGCATCGGCGGTGCGGCGGCCGACGAATTCCAGTGCCTCGGGGGTGTCGATGGGGGGCAGGGTGTCGGGGCGGGCAATGATGGTGGTGACGCCGCCAGCGGCTGCGGCCAGACCGGCGCTGCGGAAGCTTTCCTTGTGGCGTTCGCCAGGTTCGCCGATTTTTACGCCCCAATCGACGATGCCGGGGGCCAAGGCGCGGCCACGGCAGTCGATGACGGTCGCCCCTTCGGGGGCGGCGTCATCAGGGCCGCCACGTCCGATGATAACACCATCGCGGACCAGCAGGCTGCCCATGTCGTCGGTCATGGCTTCGGGGTCGATCAGGCGGGCATTGGTGAAGAACTGGTCCATGATTATGCCCCGCCTGCGGCAGCGCGGCCGCGTTCGGCGCGCAGGTTCCGCGCCAGAAGATCCAGCGCCGCCATACGCACGGCGACGCCCATTTCGACCTGATCCTGAATGACGCTGCGGTTGATGTCGTCGGCGATGGTGCCGTCAATCTCTACGCCGCGATTCATCGGGCCGGGGTGCATGACAATGGCGTCGGGGGCAGCCAATGCCAGCTTTTCGGCGTCCAAGCCCCAACGGTGGTAATATTCGCGTTCCGAAGGGATAAAGCCCCCGTCCATACGTTCACGCTGCAGGCGCAGCATCATGACGACATCGGCGCCCTTCAGGCCTTCGCGCATATCCTCATACAGTTCGACCCCCATATCGGCGGCACCGGCGGGCATCAGCGTCGATGGCCCGATCAGGCGGATACGGTTTTCCATCTTGCCCAGCAGGATCAGGTTCGACCGCGCCACACGGGAATGGGCGATGTCGCCGCAGATGGCGATGGTCAGGCGGTGCAGGCGACCCTTGGCGCGGCGGATGGTCAGCGCGTCCAGCAGGGCTTGGGTCGGATGTTCATGCCGCCCGTCGCCTGCATTGATCACCGCGCAGTTCACTTTTTCGGCCAGCAGGTTCACCGCGCCGGAATTGGGGTGGCGCACGACCAGCAGGTCGGGCTGCATGGCGTTCAGCGTCAGGGCGGTGTCGATCAGGGTTTCGCCCTTTTTCACCGAGGACTGGCTGACGGCCATATTCATCACATCGGCCCCAAGCCGCTTGCCTGCCAGTTCGAAGCTGGCCTGCGTGCGGGTCGAGTTTTCGAAGAACATATTGATTTGGGTCATGCCCGCCAGCGCATCGGAATGTTTGATGGTGCGGCGGTTCAGGGCGGCGTATTCCTGTGCCAGGTCCAGCAACGACACGATCTCGGCGGGTTTGAGATGGTCGATGCCCAGCAGGTGGCGGGCGCGAAAGCTCATGTGCAGCCTCTTGGTCTGGGGGTGCGCGATCTATTGCAGATGGCGGGCCGTGCGGCAAGCGGAACGGGGCCGGTTGCAGGCAATGCAAAGATCACTTGCCCGATCGTGTTTGCCCAGATATGGCGAAGCCATGCAAATGAACCGGTATCGCCCCCATATCCTTGCGACCCTGTCGCTTGGCCTGCCGTTGATCGGCAGCCATCTTGCCCGCATGGCCATTGGCGTGGGCGACACTGTCATGATCGGCTGGTACGGGGTCGAACCCCTTGCCGCGCTGATCATCGCCGGATCGTTTTTCCATATCCTGTTCTTTCTGGGCATGGGTTTCGGCACCGGCGTGATGGGCCTGATCGCAAGCCATATCGCCAGCGGCAATGAAACAGAGGTTCGCCGCGGTGCCCGTATGGCGCTGTGGCTGTCGGCGGGCTTTGCCTTGGCCGTCATGCCGCTGATGTGGTTTTCAGAACCGATTTTGCTGGCGCTTGGCCAGACGCCGATGGTGTCGGCACTGGCGCAGGATTATCTGCGAATCGCAGGCTGGGGGCTGGGCATCGTGCTGGGCCAGCTGACGCTGAATTCCTATCTGGCGGCTTTGGAACGCACTCAGGTGGTGATGTGGGTCACATTGGCGGGCCTGCCGCTGAATATCGCACTGAACTGGGTGCTGATCTTCGGCAATCTGGGCGCGCCGGAACTGGGTGTTCAGGGCGCGGCCATTGCCAGTGTCACCGTGCAGATCATCCAGTTGATCCTGCTGGTGCTTTACGCGCATTGGCTGCCGGTTGCGCGGCAGTATAATCTGTTCCAGCGGTTCTGGCGGCCTGACTGGCAGGCCATGGGGCAGATCGCCCGCGTCGGCTGGCCCATCGGCGTGACCATGGTGGCCGAGGGCGGTTTGTTCGTCGCCTCGAACATCATGATGGGCTGGATCGGTATCCCGCAGCTGGCCGCCCATGGAATCGCGCTGCAGATCACCTCGATCACCTTCATGGCGCATCTGGGGCTGTCCAATGCCGCAACCGTGCGTGTCGGGCAGGCCAAGGGGCGGGGCGACCGTGCATGGATGCGCGACGCTGCGATCACCGTCATCTGGATGTCGCTGGTTTTCGCCGCGATCGCCATTTCGATCTATATGTTGTTTTCGCACCAGCTGGTCCGCATGTATCTGGACCCTGCCGACCCGCAGGCAGCATTGATCGTCACCATCGGGGCCAGCCTGCTGATGTATGCGGCGCTGTTCCAGCTGACCGATGCGTTTCAGGTGATCGCGCTTGGCTTCCTGCGCGGTGTTCACGACACGAATGTGCCGATGTGGATGGCGGGCTTCAGCTATTGGGGGGTCGGCATGCCTGTGGCCTATTGGCTGGCGTTCCCCATGGGCTTTGGTCCGGCGGGGTTGTGGCTGGGGCTGTGCGCGGGGCTGACGCTGGCCTCGGTCCTGTTGATGTGGCGGTTCTGGCGCGGTCATGCGCGCGGGGACTGGACCCTGCCGCGCGCTGCGGTCTAACCTGCGCCAACCCAAGATCCGGAGGATATGATGCGCCCCGTTTTCGTCCAGTTCCGCTGTGAACCCGGCAAGACCTATCAGGTTGCCGAAGCCATCTATGACCGCGAAGTCGTGTCCGAGCTGTATTCCACATCGGGCGATTACGATCTGATGGCCAAGATCTATATCCCCGAGGATGAGGATGTCGGCCGCTATCTGTCCGACCGGCTGTTCGATGTTCCTCACATCAGCCGCACCCTGACGACGATGACCTTCAAGGCATTCTAAGCCCCCTTGCAGGACGGGGGCGGTTGCGGGCATGAATCGCGGATGACCAGATTTGCCCCGATCCCCGCCTCACTTCCTTCAACCATTCCGTTTGTTGGCCCCGAAACATTAGAGCGTCGGCGCGGCCAGCCCTTTGGTGCACGACTTGGCGCCAATGAAAACGGTTTTGGCCCCAGCCCGCGTGCCATTCAGGCCATGCGCGATGCCGTTCCGGAAATCTGGAAATACGGCGATGCCCCCAGCCATGATCTGACCAATGCGCTGGCAGCGCATCTGGGTGTGCGCGTTGATAATCTGGTCATCGGCGAAGGCGTCGATGGTCTGCTGGGTGTGCTGGTGCGCCTGATGATCGGACAGGGTGATGTGGTTGTCACATCCGAAGGGGCCTATCCGACCTTCAATTATCACGTCACGGGCTTTGGCGGTGTGCTGCACAAGGTGCCTTACCGCGACGATCACGAAGACCCGCAGGCATTGATCGAGGCCGCCCATAAGACCGGCTCGCGCATGGTCTATCTGTCCAATCCCGACAACCCGATGGGCAGCTGGCATTCCGGCAAGGTGATCGAAGCCATGCTGGATCAACTGCCCGCCGGTTGCCTGTTGCTGCTGGATGAAGCCTATATCGAGCTTGCCCCGCAAGAGGCTGTTCCCGACATCGACGCAGACGACCCCCGTGTGATTCGCATGCGGACCTTTAGTAAGGCTTACGGGCTGGCGGGGGCGCGGATCGGTTATGCCATCGGTGCGCCCGATCTGATTGCGGGCTTTGATCGCATCCGTAACCATTTCGGCGTGAACCGCATCGCGCAGGCGGGAGCCTTGGCGGCGCTGGCCGATACCGAATGGCTGGCGCATGTGCAGGATCAGGTGGCGCAATCGCGTGACCGTATCGGCCAGATCGCGCGTCAGAACGGGTTGAGGGCGCTGCCTTCGGCCACCAATTTCGTTGCGGTAGATACCGGATATGACGGCGCATATGCCGCAAATCTGGTAAAGGCGCTTGAGGATCGGGGCGTCTTTATCCGCATGCCGGGTGTGGCCCCGTTGAACCGCTGTATCCGCATCAGTTGCGGTCCGGCAGATGAAATGGACCTGCTGTCCGTCGTGCTGCCCAAGGCGTTGGACGAACTGAACGCAGGTTAAAGGCTGTCCCCGCCGGTGGAATAGCCCACCGGCGGGGATGATCTTACATCGCGGCCAGCTGATCCAGCGCCGCCGCCAGACGGGCGATATCGTCATCCAGTGCCGCCAGTTTGGCACGGGTTTCCTCGATCACCTCGGGTTCGGCGTTTTCTGCGAACTTGGGGTTCGACAGGCGCTTGCGCAGCCCTTCGGCATCCTTGACCGATTTCGCCTGCGATTTTTTCAGACGTGCGGTTTCGGCGGTCACGTCGATCACATCCCCGATGGGCAGGGCAAAGCTGGCCCCTTGGGCGGAAACGGCGATCATGCCCTTGCCCGCTACGCCATCGACCGGCGTGTTGACCCGCGCCAGACGCTCGATCAGGGGCGCATTGGCGGTCAGGGCGGCGCGGGCGGCGGCGTCAGCCTCGGTCACGATCAGGTCCAGTTTGGCACCTGCGGGCACGCCCATCTGCGAACGGGCGGAACGCACAGCCTCGATTAGGGCGATGACCCAGTTCATCTGGCGATCCGCATCCGCGTCGATCAGGTCGGACCCCAGTTCGGGCCAGTCGCCATGCACCAGCATACCTTTGCGGTCACCGGTCAGGGACCACAGCTCTTCGGTGACGAAGGGCATGATCGGGTGCAGCATCAGATAGCACTGGTCCAGCACCCAGCCCATGGTTTCACGGGTTTCCTGTGCGTGGTCGCCGTCAAACAAAGGCTTGGCGAATTCCACATACCAGTCGCAGACCTTGCCCCAGACAAAGGCATAAAGCCCCGTCGCCGCATCGTTGAAACGATAGCTGGCCAGCGCCTCATCCGTGGCCATCAGGATGCGGGCGGTTTCGCCGATAATCCAGCGGTTCACGGTATGGGTCGGCATGGGACGTGCCGCACCGCCGCGCACGCCGTTCATCTCGGCAAAGCGGGTCGCGTTCCAGATCTTGGTGACGAAATTGCGGTTCACCTCGACATGCTTTGGCCCCAGCTTGGGGTCGCGGCCCATTGCGGCCATGCTGGTCAGCGTAAAGCGCAGCGCGTCGGCACCGAAATCATCGACCAGGGTCAGCGGGTCGATGACATTGCCCTTGGATTTGGACATCTTCGCGCCTTTTTCGTCGCGCACCAATCCGTGGACATAGACGGTGTGGAAGGGGATATCCTTCACCACCTCCAGCTGCATCATCATCATGCGGGCGACCCAGAAGAAGATGATATCAAAGCCGGTGACCAGCACGTCGGTCGGGAAGTATTTTTCCAGCTCCGGCGTGGGTTCGGGCCAGCCAAGCGTGCCGATGGGCCACAAGCCGCTGCTGAACCATGTGTCCAGCACGTCAGGGTCGCGCCAGACCGGATAGACCAGCTCGGTCGGGTCCTGCGACAGGTTATAGGCGGCCAGCGATTGCGCCAGCATGTGGACGGCGGCGTCACGGTCGGCAACCTCGACCACGCGGCTGTGGGACAGGGGCTGGGGCAGGTCGGCAATAAGGTTGCCGTAAAGGGCTGCGACATCATCGAAATGCGCGGCGCATTGCTGGCGTTCGCCGGCATGGACCAGACCGTCTGCCAACAGGCGGAACAGCTCGACCTCGTCCAGCGCACCATTGCTTTCGTCATCGACGAAGTTCTCGACCGACAGGTCCAGACCGTACCAGACGGGGATCTGGTGTCCCCACCACAGCTGGCGGGAAATGGTCCAAGGCTCGATGTTTTCCAGCCAGTTGAAATAAACCTTTTTATGCTGCTCGGGCAGAATCTGGGTGCGGCCATCGCGCACGGCGTCCAGCGCGGGGCCGACGATGCGTTTGGTGTCCACGAACCACTGGTCGGTCAGCATGGGTTCAATGACCACGCCCGAACGGTCGCCGAATGGCTGCATGATCGGTTTGTTGTCGATGACGGGGCGGCGTTCCAGATGTTCTGCGCCAGTCTCTTTTTCGATTTCCTTGTGCAGATAGGTCACGGCCAGACCATCGGCGGTGATCTGGTCGATCACGCGCTTGCGGGCCTCGAACCGGTCCAGTCCGCGCAATTCGTCGGGCACAAGGTTCACGTTGGTAACGTCACCGACGTCCTCACCCTTGGACGCGCGTGACGCGATTTCCGCGCTTTCGGCATAGGACAGGCCGTCGGTCCGCATCGCGCCCTTGGTATCCAGCAGCGCATAAAGCGGGATGTTGTTGCGCTTGGCGACTTCGTAATCGTTGAAATCATGTGCGCCGGTGATCTTGACCGCGCCGGACCCGAAATCGGGGTCGGGATATTCATCGGTAATGATCGGGATCAGACGGCGGGTGGCCTTGGGGCCGACCGGAATTTCGACCAGCTTGCCAACGATGGGGGCATAGCGGGCATCATCGGTATGTACAGCCACCGCGCCATCGCCCAGCATGGTTTCGGGGCGGGTCGTCGCGATGCTGATATAGTCGCGGGTTTCGCGCAGGGTGACGGTGCCGTCTTCGTCGCGTTCGATGTATTCATAGGTTTCGCCGCCCGCCAGCGGGTATTTGAAATGCCACATATGGCCGGGCACTTCGCGGTTCTCGACCTCAAGGTCGCTGATGGCGGTTTCAAAATGCGGGTCCCAGTTCACCAACCGCTTGCCACGATAGATGATGCCCTTGTTGTACAGATCGACAAAGACGCGGATCACGGCGTCGTGGAAGTTGCCTTCCTGACCTGCGGGCGCGCCGGGGGCACCCGACATGGTGAACGCATTGCGCGACCAGTCGCAGGACGCGCCAAGGCGTTTTAGCTGGTTGATGATCGTGTCGCCGGATTCCTGTTTCCAGTCCCAGATCTTTTCGACAAAGGCATCGCGGCCGATCTCGCGGCGGTTCGGTTCATCGCGCTGCGCCATCTGGCGTTCGACGACCATTTGGGTGGCGATGCCCGCATGGTCCTGACCGGGCTGCCACAGTGTGTCGAAACCGCGCATCCGGTGCCAGCGGACAAGGATGTCCTGCAGCGTGTTGTTGAAGGCGTGGCCGATATGCAGGCTGCCGGTGACATTGGGGGGCGGGATCATCACCGTGAAGGTTTCACTGCGCGATGCATTGGCCCCTGCGGCGAATGCACCGGTCTGTTCCCATTCGGCGCTGATACGGGCCTCGGCGGCCTTGGCGTCAAAGCTTTTGTCCATCGTCATCGTTGCGATCCCCTTTGTTGAGGATGGATTAGCGAATATGGGACAAAAGGCCAAGAGACGCCGGTGTCAGCGAAGATCGACCAATTGGCTGAAGCCGCCCCAGAACATCCGCATGCCGTCAAATGGCATATCGGCCATTTCGGGATGGTCTTCGGACATCATCGCGGCCCATGCGGCATCGGCTGTGGCGCGGTCGGGCCATTCGATCCATGAAAAGACCGGAACCTCTTGTTCCTGCGCCTGCGTGGCGCGGTAAAAATCGGTCTGTTTGCCGTGGGGGACATCCTCGCCCCATGTTTCGACCATGCGCAATGCGCCGTGCTGTTTGAACACCGGCCATGCTTTTGTCGCATGCGCGGCATATTCTTCGCGCTTATCCGCAGGCACAGCTGCGACGAAACCTGAATAATAGCTCATCTCTCCAACTCCCTCTGGCTGCGGGCAGGGTGCGCCTGTTGCAGATTCGGGGCAAGCGGTGAGATTTTTGGGGGGGCGGGATCCGGTTTGCGGGACGGTTTTTCGGATAAAAGACACCCCTGATTATGGCAATGTGATCCGGCGTTGCGTTCCGTCGCGCGATGCTGCCGGTTGATTTTGTGAAACTGACATGATTGTCGTCATAATAACGGGGCTGTCATGCATTTCTGGTCTTTTCATCAGCGAAATCGGAACCCAAAAGCGCAATTCTGGGTTCGGCATATCAACCCGCTCATCTTTCTTTGCGAAAGGAACCGCAATGGGACAACAGAAGACCGTCTGGGATAATCCGGCGGATGTCATTCGCCATCTTGCTCCGGAACATCCGGTCATGGTCTTCGCGCCAACGGTCCTGCAGGATCGCGCGCGGCAGTTCATTCAAGGCTTTCCGGGCCTTGTGACCTATGCTGTGAAATCCAACCCAGATGAGGCCGTGATCCAGAATCTGGTCACTGCGGGTATTCAGGGTTTCGACGTCGCCTCACCGTTCGAAATTGATCTGATCGGGCGGATGGCACCGCATGCGGCGCGCCATTACCACAACCCTGTCCGTGGCCGTTCAGAAATTGCGCATGCGGTCAGCGTTGGAATTACGTCGTGGTCGGTGGACAGCAAATCCGAATTGGACAAGCTGTTCGAACAGGTGCCGGCCAAGGTCGGCGATAAAGGGGTCGAAATCTCGCCCCGTTTCAAGCTGCCGGTTTTGGGTGCGGCTTATGACTTCGGGTCAAAATTCGGGGCCTCGCCCGAACTGGCCGCCGAATTGCTGGCCGAGGTGGCGCGCCGCGGCTATGTCCCGTCGCTGACCTTCCATCCGGGAACGCAATGTACCGACCCGATTGCATGGGAAAGCTATATCCGCGTGGCCAAGGATATCTGCGATATGGCGGGTGTTGCAGCGGTTCGCCTGAACGTCGGCGGTGGTTTTCCGTCTCATCGGGTGATCGGGGTCGAACCTGACTTGGCTTCGATCTTTCAGGAAATCGGCGATACCGCGACCGAGATGTTTGGCGACAACGCCCCTGCGCTGGTTTGCGAACCGGGACGTGGGCTGTGCGCCGACGCCTATGCATTAATCACGCGTATCAAGGGTATCCGCGATGGTGGCGATGTCTTTCTGAATGACGGCGTATATGGCGGTCTGGCGGAATTGCCGATTGTCGGGAACATTGACCGGATCGAGGTTCTGTCCCCCGAAGGCACCCCGCGCACCGGCGAAACGCACGGGCGTGTCATCTTTGGACCGACGTGCGATTCGGTCGACCGTCTGCCCGGCGAATTGGGCCTGCCCGATGATGCGGTCGAAGGTGACTATGTCATCTTCCACGGGGCGGGGGCCTATTCCACCGTGACCAATACCCGTTTCAACGGGTTCGGCGCGGTGACCAACGCAACAGTGATGCAACTGTCATAAGCGATTTTTCATGCCCCCATGCTAGCTTGGGGGCATGAATGTGATTCGACCTGCGACCACCCATGTTATTCTGCTGGACGGCACCTTTGCCTCGCTTCGGGACGGACGACGCAGTTCGATTGGCCGGATCCATCGCCTGCTGACCGGCCAGCTAAGCCTGCCACCCGCCCAAGGCCGCTATCGCATCCATTACGGGATGGGACAGCAATGGAACCGCTGGCGGACGCTGCCCGAACTTGTCATGGGCATCACGCTGGAATCCCGTATTATCCATGCCTACAGCTGGCTTGCCTCGGGGTATCGGGAAGGCGACCGGATTTTCATGTTTGGCTATTCGCGCGGGGCGTTCGCCATCCGCAGCCTTGCGGGCATGATCTGCCGGATCGGGCTGCTAAGGCCGGAATATGCCACAGAACGCAACGTGCGGCTGGCATGGCGGTATTATCAAAAAGGCGGGTCCGAGGCATCGATGGCAGCGTTTCGCAGACGCCGGTGCCAGCCTGATACCGATGTCGATATGGTCGGTTGCTTTGATACTGTGATGGCTTTGGGTATCCGCCTGCCGCTGCTGTGGATGCTGACCGAACCGCGGTTCCGTTTCCATGACGCGCATCTGGGGCCAGGTATCCGGCATGCGTTTCAGGCCCTTGCGCTGGATGAAACCCGCGCCGCCTTTTCCCCGCTGCTGTGGGACAGCGAATGGGCAGCGGACCGGATCGAACAGATGTGGTTTCGTGGTGCACATCCCGACATTGGCGGCCAGCTGTCGGGTTTCGAATTCGCGCGACCCCTGTCAAATATCCCGCTGACATGGATGCTGGAACGTGCCGAAAGCGTCGGTCTGGACCTGCCGGTCGGCTGGCGCGGGTTGTTCCCCTGTGACGTGGATGCCCCAGCGATCGGCACGTGGCGTAATTGGGGCAAGGCATTTCTGGCCCGCACCCCGCGGATTGCAGGGCGGCACATCAGCGAAAAGCTGCATTCCAGCGTCAGTCTTCCCTATGTCGGCCATGCCGATCTGGTCAACCATCTGGCGCAGAATGCCGATCCGGTGCCGTATGGCGATATCGGATCGGCTAGTGGATCGACCTAGGCGACCGCTTCCAGCGTGGCCTTTGGCCGGACACCCAAAGCTGCACAGACATCGCGGGTCAGATCGGGGCGGTTCAGCGTATAGAAGTGCAAACGGTCCACACCGCCCGCAATCAGCTTTTCGCACAGATCGACGCAAATACCGGTGGAAAGTTCGCGTTGCGCCTCTGTGCCGTCCAATGCGGCCAGATCAAACGCCTCATGCGCCCAATCGGGGACCGAGGTGTTGCACATGGCGGCAAAGCGCTTGGTGCCGGCCCAGCTCTGGATAGGCAGGATGCCTGGAATGATCGGCGCATTGATACCCGCGGCCACGCATTTGTCGCGGAAACGGAAGAAGGTATCAGCGTCAAAGAAGAACTGGGTGATGGCGCTGGTGGCACCGGCTTCGATCTTGCGCTTCAGCCATGCGACATCGGTATCGGTATCGGCACTCTCGGGATGGGGTTCGGGATAGGCGCCGACGCGGATGTTCATATCGCCACGGGCGGCAATCGCCTCGATCAGATCGACGGAATTGGCAAAGCCGTCCTGATGGGCGGTGAATTTATCGGCACCTTTGGGGGCATCGCCACGCAGGGCGACGATTTCACGGATGCCCGCATCGGCGTAATCCTGAACGATGGCCATGGTTTCTTCGCGCGTCGCCTCGACGCAGGTCAGATGTGCAGCCACCTCCAGCCCGAACTGGCGGTTGATCGTGGTGACGGCCTCATGGGTCAGTTTGCGGGTCGTGCCGCCCGCGCCATAGGTCACCGATACAAATTCGGGCGACAGGGGGGCCAGCGCCCGCGCGGTTTCCCACAGCCGGAACGAGGCATCCAGCGTCTTGGGCGGGAAAAACTCGAAGCTGATCTTTGGGTCTTTGCGGGTCATGACGTTTCCTTTCGGTTCGTAGGCCTTGTGCCACGCGCAGCGGCGTGAGACAAATTCATAATCCTCAAGATAAACGTGAGCCGAATTCATCATGCATCTGGAACTGCGCCATCTGCGAACTGTTCACGCCATCCATGCCCAAGGCGGTCTGGCCCGCGCAGCCGAGGTTTTGAATATCACCCAATCGGCCCTGTCCCATCAGGTTAAAGCGCTAGAGGAACAGGCAGGCCTTGAACTTTTCGTCCGCCGCACCAAGCCGATGCGCCTGTCTGCCGCAGGGATCCGCCTGCTGCGGCTGGCCGAACAGGTTCTGCCGCTGGTCGCCGCAACCGAGGCCGAATTCAAGGGCGTCGAGGCGGGTCGCATCGGGCGTCTGCATATCGCCATGGAATGCCACGCCTGTTTCGACTGGCTTTTGCCGGTTCTGGATATCTTCCGCCGCGCATGGCCCGATGTCGATGTCGATATCCGTCAGCGCCTTGCCTTTGGTGCCTTGCCTGCCTTGGTGCGCGAGGAGGTCGATCTGGTCATCTCCTCGGACCCCGAGGATTTGCCGGGCATCACCTTCCAGCCGCTGTTCGATTACGCACCGACGCTGATGGTATCTGCGGGGCATCCGCTGGTCGCCAAAGGCTATGCCGACCCTGATGATCTGGCGGGGGAAACGCTGATCCATTATCCCATGGATCGCGGACGGCTGGATGTGTTCAGCCAGTTTCTGACGCCGGCGGGGGTTGAACCGCTGCGGGCACGGACGGTAGAACTGACGGCAGTGGCGGTGATGCTGGTGTCATCGGGGCGGGGGGTGGCTGTCATGCCGGACTGGGTTTTGCGCCGTGAAAGTGCCAATCCCGAACTGGCGCTATTGCCTTTGGGGCCGCAGGGAATACGGCGGCGGCTTTATGCAGCGGTGCGTCAGGACGACCTGTCACAGCCTTATATGGCCCATGTGTTGCGGCTTTCACGCACCGAACCCCTGCGAATGCTGCGTGGTTCCGCCGCGTGATGTGCCTTTCGCTTCACATTCCGCGCGCCAAGCCCTATGACGCGCCAACCCCTTTTTCCGGAGCATGTGATGGCAAGCGCCAATCTAAACGTCATGGTCAAGGCCGCCCGCAAGGCCGGGCGCGGCCTCGTCAAAGACTTTCGTGAAGTCGAAAACCTGCAGGTCAGCGTCAAGGGCGCCGGTGATTTTGTCACCCGCGCCGATCGCGAAGCCGAACGCCAGATCAAGGAAGAGCTGCGCGAAGCACGCCCCAGCTATGGCTGGTTGGGCGAGGAAACCGGCGAAGAAGCTGGCGAAGACCCCACCCGCCGCTGGATTGTCGACCCGCTGGACGGCACGACCAACTTCCTGCACGGCCTGCCCCATTGGGGTGTCAGCATCGCGCTGGAACATAAGGGCGAAGTTGTTGCCTCGGTGATCTTCGATGCTGCCAAGGATGAAATGTTCGTGGCTGAAAAAGGCGGCGGCGCATTCATGAACGACCAGCGCCTGCGTGTGTCGGGCCGCACCCGTCTGTCCGAATCAGTCTTTTCGACCGGCGTTCCTTTTGCCAGCCGTGGCGCATTGCCCGCATCCTTGCAGGATCTGGCGCGTCTGATGCCGATTTCGGCGGGCGTCCGCAGCTTTGGCGCCCCGTCGCTGAACCTGTGCTATGTCGCGGCCGGTCGTTTCGACGGTTACTGGGAACGCGGCACCAAGCCATGGGAAGTCGCTGCAGGCATCCTGATGGTCCGCGAAGCCGGTGGTTTCGTCGAAGGCATCCGCGAAGGCGAAAGCCCGCTGGAATCGGGTCGCATCGTTGCCGCGAACCCGTCGCTGCTGGAACCCTTTGCCAAGGTGATCCGCACGCGCGACTGATCGCGACCGGTGCAACAAGAACACGGGGGCCGGGCTTGCAGGATATGCAAGTCCGGCCTTTTCTTGACCTTGGGTCATATGGGGCGCAACAGGGGGGCGTTCCTGAAAGCATTCCCCATGTCCGATCAACATTCCGATTATACCTATGGTGCCTCAGCGGCGACCGCCTCGGCCCCGCCGCCCATGCCGCCGCAGATTGCGCCGCCAAAGCAGGACCGGACCGGTCTGGCCATCCTGCTGATGTGCGTGGTCAGTTTCATCTTTGCCCTGCAAGACAGCGTGTCCCGCATTCTGGGATCGCAATATCCCGCTGTGCTGATTGTGATGATCCGCTATTGGGTCTTTGCCGCCTTTGTCACGGTGCTGGTGTCCCGCCAGCCGGGAGGTTTGCGTCGCGCCATCCGCACGAAACGTCCCCTGACACAGATCGCCCGCGGGGTCCTGCTGGCCGCCGAAGTGCTGCTGATGGTCGAGGCGTTTGTCCGCCTTGGCCTGATCGAAACACATGCGGTCTTTGCGGTCTATCCCTTGCTGATTGCGGCGTTGTCAGGGCCGATCCTTGGCGAAAAGGTCGGCTGGCGGCGCTGGACGGCCATCGGCTTCGGCTTTGCGGGCATTCTTGTGGTGTTGAACCCCAGTGGCGGTGTGATGTCATGGTCGGCGCTGTTGCCCTTCGGGGCGGCGTCGTTATTTGCGCTTTACGGTTTGCTGACGCGGCATGTGTCGCGGGATGATCCGGCGATGGTCAGTTTTTTCTGGACCGGCATTGCGGGGGCTGCGGCCATCACGCTGGTCGGTATCTGGGACTGGCAATGGCTGGCCCCGACCGACTGGATCTGGATGGCGGCGCTTTGCGTTTGCGGCATGACATCGCATTATCTGATGATCCGCAGCTATGAAATGGCCGAGGCATCGGCCTTGCAGCCGTTTTCCTATACCCAGCTGGTCTGGATCAGCTTTATCGGCGTCATCTTCTTCAGCGAGACATTGCGCACCAATGTTATCATCGGTGCCTGCATCGTCGTCGGCGCGGGAATGTTTACCTTATGGCGTCAAAGGCAGAAGGCTCGATAGGCCAGACCTTCGGCAGTTGCGGCCCATAGGCAGGCCGTTCCGGCGGGCGTTTGGACAGCGCCAGCGTCAGCCGCAAGGGCGGTGGCGGCATCAGCCCGCCACCCGACAGATCCCAGCGGGTGACAACCGGCGCGGGTTTGCCATGGATGCGGGCGCGATAGACGGGCAAAGCCTCGGCCACGCGCATGACATAGTTGCGGGTTTCGTCAAAGGGGATCAGTTCGACCCATTCGACGGGATCGGCGTCGCGTCGCAGGTCGCCGAAATCATTCAGCCAGCGTGCCGGACGGCCGGGGCCTGCGTTATATCCCGATGCAATCAGCGCGACCGAAGTGCCGAAGCGTTCCGCCAACCCCTGCAGATAGGCAGACCCAAGGCTGGCGTTGTAAAAGGCATCCATCGACAACCGGTCCAGTTCATAGGGCACACCGATCTGGCGCGCCATCTGTTCTGCGGTTGCGGGCATCAGCTGCATCAGACCCTGCGCACCGACATAGCTGCTGGCCGCAAAGTTGAATTCCGATTCCTGCCGCGCAATGGCCATCACCAATTCGGGCGGCGGCCCAAGGTCGCGGCGTTCCAGCCCTGTCAGCGGAAATTGTGCGGCGGGCCAGATGACACCTTGATTGGCGGATTGCTTGGCCAGTCGCAACGCGTGCCAAGGGGCGCCTGCTTCAAACATCAGGCGGGACATGCGGGCAATGTCCTCGGGGTCGGCATCCTGCGCCACATGCAGGAAAAAGCGCTGTGCCTCGTCCCGACGGCCCGATGCGATCAACCACAGACCAGCGCGGAACAGCCCGTTTTCCCGCAGATCGCTGCCGCGCCAATCGGGCAGGGTGTCGATGGCAGGTCCGGTCACCGCATATTCGGCGGGCAGGGGTTCATGCACCTGCTCCATCGCCAGCTGGCCGTAATAGACACCTGGGAATTCGGCAGCCTGACGGAAGGCTTTTTCGGCGTCGCGGTCATGCCCAAGCGCCTGATGCGCGCGGGCCTGCCAGTAAAAGGCGCGGGCCTTGCTGATGGCGGACCCCACAACGGTTTCCAGATGCAGGAAATGATCCAGCGCCAGTTGCGGCTGGTCGGTCTTCAGGGCGGCGAACCCCGCCAGCCATTCAAGATCGGAATAATGACGGTTGTCGGGGTCCAGAAAATGCGGGGCGGCCAGATCCAATGCGCGTTGCCAATTGCCATTGCGCATGGCCAGACGTGCGTAATCGACCCGCATCTGTGCCCACCGGTCCGGCACACGCAGGCTTTCGGCATCGACCGAGGCTTCCAGCATCAGGTCCTGCGCGCCGTCATGCATCTTGGCTTTCACGCGCCACAAAAAGCGGTCCATCGTTAGACCGGCATCACTTCGCGCGCCATCGGGCAGGGCAAGGATCAGATCGTCCACCCCTTCGCGGCCAGATTGCAGGGTGACGCGGGCTTTGATGAGCGGCTGCAAGGCGGGGGTCAGGCGGGGCAACAACCGTTCGGCCTGTTGCCATTCGCCCTGATCCAGCATCGCTGTCGCGCGGGCGGGGACCAGTTCGGCCAGTTCGCTGTCCGGATCGGCCAGCAGCGCGGTTTCTTCGGCGGCCGTCATCGGTTGCAGGGTGAAAAACAGCGCCCGTTCTTCCCGCGCCTTGCGGCGGGACAGGGTGGGGGTCAGCGCCTCCAACCCCGACAAGGTGGCCGGATGGCGACCCTTGAACCAGTCGCGGATGTCATCAGGGTCGTCATCGGCACGCAGCTTTGCCTCGCCCTGTTTATAGATCGCATCCAGACCGGGCCAGCCGGGGTTTTCGCGCAAGAAATCGGCGTATTCATGGAAACTGCCATATCCGGCGCGCAATGCCTGCCAGCCGACCAAAGCTTCAGCCAGGGGTCCGGCGCGTAGGGCGGCGTCGCGGGCCGTCACCCAATCGCGGCTGTCGGCGGCGGCAAGGGCCAGCGCCATCGCGCCCGCATCCTCGGCCTGCGCAGGGGTGGCAAGGGGCAGGACCGCAAAAAGTCCAGCATACAGCATGTCACGCATAAGTCGCATCGGCATCCAGTCTTATTCGCAAACGGTCGTGGCGCAATTCACAACCTTGGCAAGGTCCTTCCGCGGGGATAGGGATGTCGGCGAATTCATTATCCAACCCCAGCAGATCAGTCATCAAGGAGCGTGTCATGTTCAAAGGGTCTCTGCCAGCCCTCGTCACGCCGTTCGATCAGGACGGCGAATTGGATCTGGACGCGCTGAAAAAGCTGGTCGAATGGCATATCGACCAAGGCAGCCACGGTTTGGTGCCTGTCGGAACCACAGGCGAAAGCCCCACCCTGACCCATGCCGAACACCGTCTTGTTATCGAGGAAGTGGTCAAGGCCGTCGATGGCCGCATTCCGGTCATTGCCGGTGCGGGGTCGAATGCGACGCGCGAAGGGATCGGGCTGATCCAGCATGCCGCCGAAGTGGGTGCGGATGCAGCATTGGTCGTCACGCCCTATTACAACAAACCGACGCAATCGGGCCTGATCGCGCATTATACGGCGCTGACCGATGCCTGTGACCTACCGATCATCATCTATAACATTCCGGGCCGTTCGGTCGTGGATATGATGCCCGAAACGATGGGCGTTCTGGCGAAGATCCCGTCGATCATCGGGGTCAAGGATGCCACCGGAAAATTGGAACGTGTCAGCTGCCAGCGCATCACCTGCGGCCCCGATTTCGTCCAGCTGTCGGGTGAGGATGCGACTGCCCTTGGCTTTAACGCGCATGGTGGTGTGGGCTGTATCAGCGTCACCGCAAACGTGGCCCCCAAGTTGTCGGCGCAGTTTCAGGAAGCGACCCTGCGCGGCGACTATGCGGCGGCACTGGAATATCAGGACAAGCTGATGCCCCTGCATATCGCCATTTTCATCGAACCCGGTCTGGTCGGTGCAAAATACGCCATGTCGCGTCTGGGGATGTGTGACGAACGCGTCCGCCTGCCGCTGACGCCCCTGACCGAACCCACGCGCCGCCTGATCGATGCCGCGCTGGAACATGCAGGCCTGCTGTAAGCGCCTGAAAGGGCAGGGGCACCGCCCCTGCCTGTCCCGATCCGGCATGCCAGCCTTATAACGCGAATGCGACCTGCAAAAATTGCGGGCGGGATTCGCATTCCCGAAAAGATCGGCTAATGTTTGTCGATCTGTATTTTTTTCGGGCCAAACCGCGCCGCAGTGTAACGTAGCAGCCCCCGCATGCGTAAGGACGTTCGATGACGGCGAAAGACAGCAAGGTCAAAGAAGACTGGTCGGCGCTTATGCGCGCGGCCATCGCAGGTGACCAAGTTGCCTATCGACGGGTTCTGTCGGCAATGACGCCGGTTCTGCGCGGAATCATCCGCGCACGGGCAGGCAGCATGGACGCAAGCTGGTGCGAGGATGTGGTGCAAGAAACTTTATTGGCGATTCACGTGAAGCGCGCGACCTGGGACCCGCAGATGCCTCTGCGGCCATGGGTCTATGCGATTGCACGGCACAAATTGGTGGACGCGTTCCGTAAACGGGGCCGCGCCGTCCATGTGCCAGTGGATGATTTTGCCGAAACGATACCCGCCGAGGCTGAACAGGACGGTTTTGAAATGCGTGACGCGGCGTCGCTGATCGACCGCTTGCAGGACCGCGATGCCGCCCTGTTGCGCTGTCTGGCAATCGAGGCGCGCACGCAGGATGAATGCGGCGTTAAACTGGGGCTTGCCCCGGGAACGTTGCGGGTGGCTTTGCATCGCGCATTGCAGCGGTTGGCAAAGGTACGACAGGAGAACGGGCTATGAAGACCGAAGAACTGCTAAACCTGATTGCGTCGGATGACGTGTCCGACGGTCCGTTGACGCCAAAAGTTCTGGGCGCGGGGGTTGCGATGCTGGCCGTTTTCGGCGGGCTTGTTCTGGCGGTGCTGGGTATCCGTCCCGATCTGGTGCAGGCGATCATGGATCCGGTCACGGCCATGAAATGGGTTATTCCCTTGGTGCTGACCGTTGTTGCCGCAGGGGCTGCGATCCGTTTGACCCGACCGCAGACCACAACCCTGCATTTTGCACGCGGGGTGATCTTTTCCATTCTGATTGCTGCCGCTGTCTGGTGGCTGACGCAGGCTGTCGGCCTTCGGCCCGAACAGGTCGAAACGCGAAGTATGGGCGGCACGGCGATGATCTGCCTCAGCTCGATCAGTCTGATTTC
The DNA here is from genome assembly GCF_003590715.1 of Paracoccus sp. JM45. Classification (GTDB taxonomy): domain Bacteria; phylum Pseudomonadota; class Alphaproteobacteria; order Rhodobacterales; family Rhodobacteraceae; genus Paracoccus. Next base: position 5,685 of record NZ_QQVY01000002.1, on the reverse strand, counting down.
GATCCCGACACTGGCAGTGGTGATGTATCTGCTGCGCGCCGGTGCCAGCCCTGCGCCCGCCCTTAGCGGTGCCATGGCGGGGCTAAGCGTCGCGGGTGCGGCCACCGCGATCTATGCGCTGCATTGCAATGAAGATACGCCGTTGTTCTTTATCCTGTGGTACGGGCTGGGCATGTCGATCGTGACGGCTGCAGGGGCTTGGGCCGGACGTCGCTTCCTGCGCTGGTAAGGCAAAACACCGGTCTGCGGGTCATGAAGTTTCCCGGAATCGCAGACCGGCCTTTTCAATGCCGCCAATAGACCCCATATTGGCCCTAAGGAGAGGAGTGACCCATGCCACTAACCCATTTCCTGATGCTGATCACGGTGGTCATACTTGGGGCCGCCATGACCTTATGGGTCAGCCTTGCTGCTGGGTGGTCACCCATTGCCGTGCCGTTGCTGGCGCTAAGCGCGGCATTTCTGGTGCATTACAACCATCGCAACGGGCATGACCACGACAGCTGATCAGCTGTCCAGTTCGGCGTCCCAATACAGAAAATCCATCCAGCTGTCATGCAGGTGATTCGGTGGAAAACGCCGCCCGATCGTGTGCATTTCATCAGCGGTCGGTTGTTTTGCCGGTTTGCGCAGATGCATGCCCGAATGGCGCAGGCTGCGGTTCGATTTGCGCAGGTTGCAGGGCGAACAGGCCGCCACGACATTTTCCCAACTGGTAATGCCGCCGCGCGACCGTGGCACCACATGGTCAAAGGTCAGATCACCCTTGGCCCCGCAATACTGACAGCAGAATTCGTCCCGTAAAAATAAATTAAAGCGCGTGAAGGCCACGCGCTTTTGGGGTCGAACATAATCTTTCAGCACAACAACTGATGGTATCCGGAAGGCCTGTCGCTGACTTCGGACCTCGTGGTCGTATTCGGCGATGATCTGGACGCGGTCCAGAAACACGGCCTTGATCGCTTCCTGCCACGGCCACAGTGACAACGGATAATAGCTGAGCGGCCGGTAATCGGCATTCAGCACCAGCGCCGGATAATGGCGCAGATTGGCCGGTTCGCGCACGAACTGGGTTCGGAATTCGGTCTGGTGATGATCGTCCAGCATATTGCCCTTCCACCTGCACGGCGGAGCTTTGACCGCCGTGCCTGTCAGATCCATGGTCCGACTATATATCGCCTCAGGCATCTGGCAAGCCTGCGCGTCATCGGACGTCTTTGGCGCAAAGCTAATCGCCTGCGGTGACAGCAGCATGACAGGTTGGTGGGCAGAAGGCCGCCTAGCGCGGCAGCCTTTCATGCAGGAAGGAAAGCGCGGCGGACAGCCCGTCTTGTGAAATGCCGTGGGCAGTGCCTTTCATGACATGGCCATAGACGACAAAACCTGCCTCTTGCAGGGCGTTACCGGCCAGATCCATATCGGCGAACGGGACGACAGGGTCCTGATCGCCATGCAGCAACAGGACGGGCGGCTTGACACGCGCCTCGGCGGCAAGGGTTTCGGGGGACAGCAGGCGGCCCGAAAAGCCGACGACGCCTGCGATCTGTTCGGCGCGGCGTGGCGCGATATGCAGCGACATCATCGTGCCTTGCGAAAACCCGACCAGTGCCAGCTTGTCAGCAGTCAGACCCTCATCCGCCAGCACCTTGTCGATAAAGGCGTTCAGGGATGCGGTGGAACGATCCATCCCCGCCTTGGCCTGTTCTTCGGATGATCCGTCCAACCACGGGATAGGAAACCACTGGAACCCCATCGGGTTGTTTTTACAGCGTTCCGACGCATTTGGCGCATAGAATGCGGTATTGGGCAGGTGCTGGGACAGCGGATCGGCTAGACCCAACAGGTCATCACCATCCGCGCCATAACCATGCACGAAAATCACGACCGAGCGGGCCTTGGCAGGGCCCTTGCGGGCGGATGTCAGCTGTTCGGTCATAATGTTCCCTCGCGTCCTTTGGCTATTCGGTAATAGGCCCACAGCCCCCGTGCCGCAACCGCGCGCCATGGCTGCCACGGTTCGGCCAGCTTGCGCAGGACCGCAGGCGTGGGGCGGGCAGGCAGGTCATACATGATGCGCGCGGCCTCTTGCAGAGCCAGATCGCCTGCGGCCAGCACATCGGCGCGGCCAAGGGCGAATTTCAGATAAATCTCGGCGGTCCAGATGCCGATACCGGGCAGGGCGACCAGACGCGCAATGGCATCATCGTCATCCATGTCGCGCAGGGCGGACCAGTCCAACCCCGCCTCGGCAATGCCGCGCAGATAGCGTTGCTTGGGGCGCGACAGACCCGCGACGCGCAGATCATCATCGCTGGCGGCGCGAATCGCTGCCTCGGTCAACAGCCCCGCATCCTGCATCCGCGCCCAGATGGCCCCCGCCGCGGCGATGGAAATCTGTTGGCCGACGATGGCGCTGGCGATCGCCTCGAACCCGTCATCGCGGCGGCGCAGGGGCAGTTTGCCCAATTGGGGCAGCACCTTGGCCCAGACGGGGCAAACCCGCGCCAGATGGGCGCAGCCTTCGGTAATGTCATCTTGGGTGGAAATCAGGCGCCTAGGCACCTTCTTTTGCCTCCAGCTTGAGCCGTGTTTCCCATGCCATCGAAATATGTTGCCGCAACGCGTGGTCGGCGGCATCGGGGTCACCTGCGGTGATGGCATCCACGATACGGGCATGTTCGGCCAGCGCGGTTTCGCTGCGCCCTTCGGCGGCCAGCGATGTGCGGGCCATCAGCGCCATGGTGCGGTGCACCAGATCAAGCTGTTGCACCAGATAGCGGTTATGCGATGCCAGATGGATCTGGCGGTGGAAGCGTTTGTTGGCGCGGGCCAATGCCTCGGGGTCGCCGGTGGATTTGTGATCCTCTTCGACCATATGGGCCAGAACGCGCGCCTCTTCGGGGGAGGCATGGCGGGCGGCCAGACGGGCGGCCAGCGCCTCCAGTTCGGCCCGAACGGCATAAAGTTCAGCCAGCTGGCTGTGATCCAGCGATGCCACGATCAGGCTGCGACCGTCGCGCACCAGCATCGCCTGCGTTTCCAGACGTTGCAAAGCCTCGCGCACAGGGGTGCGCGACACGCCAAAGCGTTCCGCCAATTCGGATTCAACCAAACGGTCGCCCGGACGATAGGTGCCGCTTTCGATTGCGGTCAGGATCAGGGAATAGGCATCTTTCATGCGGCACACGATTGGCCGTGCCGCGACGAATTGCAAGCATCAGCGGCCCAAGCTATGGGATGGAAATGGATTTTTCGCATGTTCGTGTCTGGATCTTCGATCTGGACAATACGCTCTACCCGCCCGAAGCCCAGCTGTTCGCCCAGATCGAGCGGCGGATGACGGCTTATATGATGCGCGTGCTGGGTGTCCCGCAGGGCGATGCCGACCGGTTGCGCGCCGAATACTGGCGGCTGCACGGGACTACGCTGGCCGGTCTGATGGCCGAACATCAGGTCGATGCGACGCATTATCTGGCCGATGTGCATGACATCGATTTTTCGGTGCTGGACCCCGCCCCCGATCTGGCCAAAGCCATTGCCGCCCTGCCGGGGCGGCGGATCATCCATACCAATGGCGATGCCGCCTATGCCCGACGGGTGCTGGCAGCGCGCGGTCTGGACGATCCGGCGCTGTTCGACAGCGTTTACGGGATCGAGGAAGCGGGCTTTCACCCCAAACCCGCGGCCATCGCCTTTGATCGTGTGCTGGGGGCTGCGGGCATTGACCCGCAACAGGCCGCGTTTTTCGAGGATGACCCCCGCAACCTGGCCGTGCCCCATGCGTTGGGCATGCGGACGGTTCTGGTGGGGCAGGGGCGGCATGGTCCCGATGCGTTGGACGGGCTGGCCGAACATGGCCCCCATGTGCAGCACCGCACCGATGATTTGACGGGTTTCCTGCAAGGCCTGCTGCGTGGCTGAATGCTGCCTGCGACAGCGCGGCCTCTGGCCCTTTGGCGGGCTTGGGGGCAACATGCAGGGCGTAAGGCAAGGGGCAATGCCATGAACGGCAGCATCGAAGATATCGACATCCTGATCTCGGGCGGGGGCATCGCCGGATTGATCACCGCTGCGGCCTTCGGGGCCGAAGGGTTTTCGGTTCTCTGCGTCGATCCCGCCCTGCCTGTGACCGATGAAGGGGCCAAAGGGGCCGATCTGCGGTCCACGGCATTCCTGACGCCGTCGGTGCAATTGCTGGAAAAGATCGGGCTGTGGGAACGGCTGGCACCCTATGCGACGGCGCTGCAGGTGATGCGGATCGTCGATGCAGGCGGGGCCGAGCCGACACCCCGCATGACCCGCGAATTCGACGCGGCCGAAATCGGCGGTCAGCCCTTCGGGTGGAACCTGCCGAACTGGCTGCTGCGACGGGAAATTTCGGCACGGTTGGACCAGTTGCAAACGGTGCGTTTCCAGCCGGGCACAGGGACGGCCAATGTCCAGACCCGTGATGACGGGGCGCTGGTGACGCTGTCGGATGGCCGCCGTATCCGCGCGCGGCTGCTGGTCGGGGCGGACGGGCGCAATTCCCCCGTGCGTCAGGCATTGGGCATCGGGGTTCGTACGCTGCGCTATGGCCAGAAGGCGCTGGCCTTTGCGGTGACGCACGACCGGCCCCATCACAATGTCTCGACCGAGGTGCACCGTTCGGGCGGGCCCTTTACGCTGGTGCCGCTGCCGGATCGGGAAGGCAAATCCTCATCCGCGATTGTCTGGATGGAAAACGGCCGTGAAACCGCCCGTCTGGCTGCCTTGCCTGCCGATGAATTTGAGGCGGCGGTGAATGCCCGTTCCGCAGGCGTGCTGGGCCATCTTAGCGTGGCGACGCGCCTGACTGAATGGCCGATCATCAGCCAGATCGCCGACCGCTTTACCGGCCCGCACACCGCCCTGATCGCCGAGGCCGCCCATGTCCTGCCGCCAATCGGTGCGCAGGGTCTCAACATGAGTCTGGCCGATCTGGCCGCGCTGCTTGATCTGTCCAAGGATAACCCCGGCAGTGCGGAGTCGCTGGCGCGGTTCGAACGCACGCGCCGTCCCGATGCCTATGCGCGTTTGCTGGGAATCGACGCGTTGAACCGCGCCAGTCAGGCAGAACTGCGCCCCTTGCGCGATTTGCGGGCTGCGACTTTGGGCGGGCTTTACGGTATCGCGCCCATGCGCCGCCTGATGATGAAAGCGGGCTTGGGCCTGCGCTGACCTTGAAGCGCAGGCTGCCGCGCCTTAGGTCGAGGGTCCAAGGACGACCTTGGCGCCAGATAGGACCTCGGGACGACCCGATCCAAGACCGGAGGCGTTATGCCTTGGATCCAACTTGCTGCTGCCGGACTGCTTGAGGTCGTCTGGGCTGTTGCCATGAAGCAATCGCACGGCTTTTCACGCCTTCTTCCAACAGGGATCATGGTGGTTGGAATGATCGCATCCTTCTGGCTGCTGGCGCTGGCCATGCGCAGCCTGCCGTTAGGCACGGCCTATGCCGTCTGGACGGGGATCGGTGCGATCGGCAGCTTTGTGATCGGCATGACACTGATGGGCGAGCCGGTGACCCTGCTGCGTATTCTGGCCGCCACGTTGATTTTTTCTGGCATCATCGTGATGAAAATTGCGTCCTAAGCCTGTTTGCGTCCCGCGACCGCCGGGGGGCTTGCCGCCCCCCGGACCCCCCGCAGGGCGTCTTTGAAATGC
>NZ_QQVY01000019.1 GCF_003590715.1 Paracoccus sp. JM45 | reverse complement strand
GGCCTATGATACTCACAATCAACACCTGAAAGCCGCCGCCTGACATGAAACCCATGCTATAGCTTAGCCCGGCGGAAAACTGGTCGAAAATTCAGGACCACCTCTGTCAGCGGCCTTCGGCGGATGCTTACCGTCGAGCAATACAACATAGTAAAGAAAGCCTGAGGACGCTTTCGACGCATTACAGCATCAATCAGAAGGCGGTCGCCAAATGACGCAAGCGGACTTCAGTTGCGGATTTGCCGACCGGTCCAAGGACTGCCAGATCCACAGTTCTGACGATTGACGAAGAGGCAATCATCATTGCGGTCCGGCGCCATACGCTGCTGCCACTCGACGATTGTCTCTATGCACTCCAGCCGACCATTCCACATCAGACACGATCATCGTTAAACCGTTGTCTCCAGCGGCATGATATCAGCTGACTGGTTCCGCGCGGCCCTTGCCGATCGTCAAATTAAGGCGTGCTTTCCCTCAAAATTCAACAGGAAATATTAAATTCCCTACAGCAAAGGGCTCTACAAAAAGCGCCACAAGATCGAGAATATATTTAGCAAACTCAAAGATTAGCTGCGCATCCATACCCGCTACGACCGCTATACCGACACCGTCATGTCTGCTATCGTAATCAATTTAATCATCGTATTCTGGATGTAATTAATAGGTCCAGAGCCTAATTAAGCCTAAATAGCAGCTTTAAAGAAAAAGGAGCACATACAAGCTATGATATGTGCTGTAGGAAATGAGGACTTTATGATGAATGTGCTTTTTGGTAGTGGAAAGGGATACCCGCCTGAGTTCAGCGGGGGGGTTCAGTCCAGTACGCATCATCTTGCTTTGCAGCTTAAGGCCATTGGTCACCACCCTTCTGTTCTTGCCGCGCTATTTGGAGACGGCGTTTTTGGGAAAAAATCTCGTATCAAACTAAAACTATTGCGCCGGCCGGGAGTGATAGACAGATTGTCCGGTTATCCGGTGGTACGCGCATGGTTTCCATGGGAAGCTGCCGAATTTGCGGTCCAAATGCTAAAACCCGATGTCGCCATCGTACAATGCCACGATTCAGTGCCAATCGGGAAGGCATTGCAGGCGCAAGGCGTTCCGCTGGTGGTGTATTTACGCAATGTCGAGTTTCATGAGCTTGGCGGCGATCTACGGGAGTTGCCGTTGGCTCACTACATCGCCAATTCCGATTTTACCGCCAAAGCTTACAAAGAAAAATTTGGGGTCGATGCCACTGTCATTCCTCCCACCATCGACCCGTCCCAGTACTGCACGCCCACGACCGGAGATTATGTCACGCTGATCAATCCCTATCCCGAAAAAGGTTTTGATCGTGCAGTGCAAATCGCTCAAAAATGCCCAGATATTCCTTTCTTATTTGTTGAAAGCTGGACGTTGGGAGAGGCTCACCGGGCCGAGATAAAACGCGCAATCGCGTCTTTTCCGAATATCCGGCTGGAGGGGAGGACATCTGACATGAAGAAGGTCTATGGCCGCACGAAGATCCTGCTAGCCCCTAGCAAATGGGAGGAAGCTTGGGGGCGCGTGGCCTCGGAAGCCCATTGCAGCGGGATCCCGGTGATCGGCTCGCGCCGGGGTGGACTGCCGGAAGCCATCGGCGCAGGCGGCATTGTGCTGGATTACGACGCTCCGTTAGATCAATGGGTCGCATCGGTCCGAAGCCTATGGTCTGACACCTTCGCATACACGACCCTGTCAGCTGCCGCTTTCGACTTTTCTAAAAGGACCGAAATGGATCCGGACAGCCAATTCGCAATGTTTCTAGCTGTTCTTGAAAAGGCACGTCATGCAGATGTGACGCCGCAAGCGTCGACTTATTAAAGGCGCAGCTAAAGGCAATTGATGACCACCTTTAACCCATCGTCGGATTGAGAAAGTCTTCGCCAACCTGCGGCGGCCGCTTGGCCTAGAACCGATCAGTAGTCGTCAGGGGACCGGACCGAATGCGGTCTGCATGGAATTTATCTGAACGTCATTCCGGTCCCTGTATGTATTTTCGTGAAACAAGGCGACGTCTTGAGATATTGGCCACGTAGTGATGTCGAATCCACATGACGCAGATATCTGGTCTGTCCCAGCCAATCGCGCCATCCAGAAGAACCAGATGTCATCACCATGAGGGCAAAGCTGCATGAATTTTTGCTTATCTGTCACAAAATCTGAAAAAGCATTTGGGGGATACAGGATACCACCAACACCTGTTGGAAAAATGCGTGTCTGGCTGGAAACATTGCAGCGGCGGTCTGTATCTTTATCCCATTGCCGATAAGGAAGTAGATACCCCCTGTCGTCGATATGGGCTAGATGGGCTCTATAAGCCACGACTGCCGAATGTTTTTGCCGCAGTGCTTCCGAAACAAGGTTCTTTAGCCATGTAGGAGGATAATACACATCATCATCTGCTGTAACGAACCATGATCCCGGATATGCCTCAAGGGCTGGGATTAGTTTCTTGTACGACCGCGTGTCATCACATGTTTTTATTTCGAGGCCATAAGCCGTAAGTGCCACGACATCTCGGGGTAGATCGGCAAGATCCTTTTCTGCCACCCATAAGATCGTGTGATCGGAGCGGACCTCTTGGTCAAGAAGACCTTTTAGCGTTGCCGCTAAGGTCGGAAACCTTGGCGGATAAGAGGTTAGGGTGACGATGAGCGTTCCATCTAGACCATGCCGTTGCGACCGCCGTATGGTCGGAAATTTTTCAACCGCCCTTTCTGCTTTTTGCAGAAGACGGTGTTCGCGCCGCTTTTTGCGATTGTGCCGCCATTCATGTAATCTCCAGACAAAGCGCAACGGGTTCTCCAAGTTGATGATGGTCAGGCGTTTAAAGAAAATGGCAGATAGAATTTTTTATATTATTCGAATTATACAGGAATTAATTTTCGCCACTGCGATGATGCGTTATGCTACAGCATTGGTAACAACCTTCAGGAAAGTTTTGAACTGGCTTTCGGGTACGATTTCAGGGCGTCCGGCAAAATCCCGAGCCGCGAATGACAGGCTGTCGTAAATGTCCTTGTCATCCCACATTTGTCGCAGTGCCTCGGCCCAATCCTGCGCCGAGGCATCATGCGGCACAATCACGCCGCCAGGTCCAATCGCCTCAGGCAAACCGCCCCGATTGGAACCTAGCACCGGAATGCCACTACAATGCGCTTCGGACGCCACGCGGCCCCATGCCTCTTCCCACTGACTGGGAGCCAGCAGTATGCGAGCGCGGCCATAGATGGATTTCATGTCGTCAGTTCGCGGCTGCAGGGTAATGTTGGGTATTTGTGCAATCTTCCTAACCAACGCAGCATGCGTTTCGTCATGCAGCTTCCAACTTTGAACGAAGACAAAGGGAATGTCGGGGCAGAGGGCCGCAATGTCGATCGCCAGATTTCCCCCTTTGAGAGGCGAGGGATTGATTAGCGTAACATTTTCCCGCGTGCTGTTTGTGCGGTACTTCGCTGGCTCGACCAAAGGCGGGATCACGGTGGATTCTATGCCATAGGCGTCGGTGTAACGCTGTGCTGTAAAATACGAATTTGAGATGCAGGCGGCCGGGCAGATAGCCTCGAGCTTTCCGCCCATTTCAGAAAATTCGACATTCCTGAAATACAGAACGACCGGAACACCCTCTTTCTGTAGGCTTTCGGCAATCGGGACCATGGAGCCGTTCTGAACGACCGCCACATCGGGCCGAAACCGATGGACGACCTCGGCTGTGTCGGTCGGACTCCAAGCACGAAAAACCGGATATCCCAAGACCCGATCGCATGAAAATGTCCGCCCTGTCAGCTTGCGCTGAAGTTTCGACTGCCAAACGAGACGGCCACCCGGTTCTAGCGCAGTAAGCACGGCGGGCTCGTGTCCAGACCGCTTCAAGGCATTAGCCAACTGATCGGTGCTGGATTGTGCGCCCCCGGCACGTTGCGGAAGATAACCAAGGCCACAGGTAAACAGCACACGCATTCAATCGATATCTCCGGCTTCGGCTGGATGGATGGATGATTCATCCAGCGATAAGGTTGTAGCAGGTTGACGGGTGGGGGGCACGCATCATGGAGTGCGCAATGGTTGGGTCCATAACGTTCGAAAACGTTCCTGTATCGTTGTTCTCATCGACGCAACCGATGCACGCCCCCCCGCAGCACTTGAATGACCTCCTGCAGCGTTTCGCGCCCTGCGGCTGTCAGGGCGATCAGCGCTGCCATCGCGGCATAGGAGAACACCGTTCCAAGTGCTAAGGCCGGCAATGATGTCTCCGGCAGAAACGGGCCGATTGCCCACAGGGCGAGGACGACCAAATGCGCGCCCAGTAGGAAAGGCCAAGTCGCCTTCAGGATGTCAGGCACGCGGACTGGACCGTTGCGCCCGACATACCACCACAGGAATGGGGTTTTGAGATATTCACTAAGGGCATAGGCCATCGCAATTCCCGTTGCTCCCCACGAAATGCCAATCACGAATGCTATTATAGAAAACACCGAGGAAACTAGGCCCCAGTATAGAAATTCGCGGGTCCGTCCTTGGCTCACAAACAACCAGCCGGACGGGTTGTTAAGCGGCTGGACTAGGCCCGCAAATCCCAACCAAGCAAAGATTGTAGCGCTTTTTGCCCATTGCCCCCCCAAAAGAAAAGGAATCATGATGTCGGCCATTGCAATGCTCAGCGCAACGCCAGGCAGGGTTGCAAGCAGAACGAGCCGAATTACCCGCGTATAAGCATGACGGTAGCGGTGAGGTTCGTCAATCATGCGCGATAGGGTTGGCACCATTACTCGTGATAGCGGATTAGTGATCTGTGACAAAGGGAACAACAACAGCTTGTAAGCTCGCTCGTACAGTCCCAGTTCCTGATTGCCCCAGACACGTCCAATTAGAACATTGTCTAAATTGCGGGCGAAAAAATTGGCAAAATTGAAGCCGGTCAGATTGGCCCCAAACCCCACCATTGACCATCCGTCGCCAGCATGACCGGGACGTGAGGGACGCCAAGGCGAACTCGACCAGGTCATTATGATGGTGACCAGCGCGCCTACAACGCTGCCACCCCACAACGCCCAATAGGACGGTGCCATTGAAGCCCAGATAATAGCAGTAGCCAAAGTAGCCACTCCGGAGACCACCTCGATCATCGCTAGTCGCCCAAACTGCATCCGCCGGTTCATCAGTGCGCTGTGCTGTGCCCCGCTGCCCATCAGCAAAACTGGAAGAGCCATTGCTGCGATCAGTGGGGCCACCCGCGGCTCATTATAGAATCGCGATGCAACGGGTGCGATTGCCACCACAGCTACGGCAACAGAAATACTGGCTAGAACGTTGATCCAAAACAGGAAATTAACTTCTTCATGAGTAATTTTTGGACGCTGAACCGTCGCCTGAGTAAGGCCGAGGCTTTGAAACATCCCCATGAAAGCCAAGACTGGCGCAGCCATTGCCACCAATCCAAAATCATCCGGCGCCAGCAGACGCGAAAGCATGATCACAGACACAAACTGCAGACCAAGCTTGACGGCCTGCGCGCTGCCCGTGGCCATCATTCCCCGCCCGACTGATGCCCTCATGGTGCCGGATACGGGATCGAACAGATTGGATGGAGTGGTCAGGATATGCCCTCTGATTGCCAGATACCGTCCCGCCTCTACGACGCAGGACAGCAGAAAAGGTTTGTTATGATATGCTACTTACGTGTCCACCAAGACCGCGACAAGCTTGTTTGCGATTCAAGTGTGATTATCAGCGGAAATGGGACGGAACTGACCAGTAATGGACCTGCACCGTTTTCGTTCCGGTGTGTAGCTCATGTTAGGCGACGATGTTTTCGAAAGCCACGGGTGATTTCCAGCCGATGGCCGAATGCCGTCGGCGTGGGTTGTAAAAGCCGTTGATGTATTCGAAGACGGCCAGCTCGACCTCTCTGCGGGTCTGCCAGGTCCGGCGCCAGATTAATTCGGCCTTCAACGACTTGAAGAAGCTCTCGACGGCCGAATTATCATAGCAATTTCCCTTTCCGCTCATCGACGGCACCAAGTCGTGCTTACGCAGACGCTTTTGATACTCGTGGGCACAGTATTGGGCGCCGCGATCAGTGTGGTGGATGCAGCCCGGGGGCGGCTTTCGTAGGGCAATCGCCATGTCCAAAGCGCGCAAGGCCAGATCCTGTTTTATGCGGTTGCTCAGGGCCCATCCGATCACCCGTCGCGAATAGAGGTCGATGATCACAGCAAGATAGGCCCATCCCTCGCGGGTCCAAATATAGGTGATGTCTCCCGCCCACTTCTGGTTCGGGGTGCTTGCGGTGAAATCCTGACGCAACAGGTTAGGCGCGATATTGAAGGTGTGATTGCTGTCGGTCGTGCGCTTGAACTTGCGGCTGCGCAGCACCTGGATGCCGTTATCACGCATGATCCGCGCCACACGGCGTTGCCCTACATGGATGCCCAGTTCATAGAGTTCCTGCGTCATGTGCGGACGACCGTAGCTGCCCAAGCTCAAGCGATGCTGTTCTCGAATACGCGCCAAGAGCATTATATCCCGACGTTGGCGGCGTGACGGCGGCCTGTGCCACCAAGCCCGAAGACCACGTTCCGTTACCTGCATCAGGCGGCACAAATGGCTGCGTGGAAAATCCCCGCGGCAATCCGCAATGAACTGAAATTTCATTGTGTCGGGCATTCACTCGGACCAATGGCGTTCATGCCCTCCATGACCCGCGAAGAAGATTGCCGCCTTTTTTAACACCTCCCTCTCCTCCCGAAGAATGCGGTTTTCTTTGCGTAGGCGTTCGTTCTCGCGCCGAAGCTCAGAATCCTAGGTCGCGGTAGAAGGATCGTCTGAGAACTGACGTATCCATTTGCCCAAGGTCGAAAGGCCGACCCCAAGATCCGACGCGACTTGGCGACGCGTCAGCCCGCTGCTTGTCGCGATCCGAACCGCTTCGCGTTTGAAATCGTCACTGTGTTTGGGTGCCATTTCCGGTCTCCTCTATGACGAGCATTGCTCGCAGAAAACCGGAACAAAAGTGAAGCAGGTCCAAACCCACCATGGCACAAAACGATGCCGTTGGCGGGGCCATCCACACCATCAATGACGGACGAGGTCACGCTCTAGCATCCGCACTGCCAGTCGAGTCTTCAGCTTGCCGTTCCCGTCCTCAAGCGCCCGTAGCCGCTTCGCATCTAGGGGCCCCATGCCGCCATTCTCCGATTTGTATTTATAGAACGTCGCCGAGCTGAACCCATGCCGCCGATATACGTCAGCGGTCTTCCCAAAGGCGTCCTGCTACTTGGTCATTGCGGTGATCTGTTCGTCCGTAAATCGTGCCCTTATTTGTCTGTCCTATGGTTCGTCGCACTCCACACAAACTTGGAAGAGTTATAGGAGCTCAGGTCAAGCTGACCTGTATATAAGATAGTATATCATTGACCATAACAAACTGCTTATAATAAACTTTATACTTATAGGTGTAGATAGTCGCCTTTTGGTTTATTAAATATTTGTTGAATTTTGTTTCTAATAATATATTTGTACGCACAATACATCGTTGGGGACTCACGTGAATTTAATGAAAAGTATATTAAACATATTGCCAAAATCGCATGGTATAAAGAATTTATATTGGGCAATTCGGTTAGGAACAGATAATAGGTCTTCATCGAAGATGAAATACAAAGTAACTTCTAAGTGTTTCTCTGCAAGACACATGTTTGCTAGTTATGGCAAAATCGCAATCTTCTCCTCCTCGACTTTAGCGGTTTTTAACAGCACTATCGCCTATGCCGGAGGCTTCGTTGCGCCAATCGTAGAGTCTGCACCTATAAACTTACCAACCGCCGTGGCACCTCAGAGTTATTGGATGGCGTTAATCCCAATTGGTCTTCTTCTTTTGCTAAAAAACGGGAACCATCACAACAAGGAATTAACGCCGGTTCCTAAAAATCATGGTGGAAATTGCTTTGGGGAAGGCACCCTAATTTTATTAAAACGCGGTTGGGCTTCGGTTGAAAACGTTAAAGTTGGTGACAGCATTGCGACATCTAAAGGATTCCAAGAGATTCTGTCAGTCGGCTCATGGCAACCCGTTGAATTCCAAGACCGCCCTGTCATGATCGGAGGGGTTCGCCTTTCTCACAATCATGGTGTTGCAGTTGGCAATTTCAGAGTTGAAGCACAACTCGTAAGTTCCTTACGGCTTCGTATTGATGGACGGCGATATTTCCACTTCCTCGTAACTAACCATAGTTGGTTATTTGCAAAAAGTGATAAGTCTGAAACTGAAGTTAAAGCAGAAAGTATGCTGCTGACAAATGATATGGAGTTATCAAAGATATTTCCTCATTTAGTTGCTTTACATGCTACTTATCCTGTTAGTCTAAAAAAATTATCTTTGGATGAGTGTTCACTGCAGGCAACCATCTAAAAGAAATTTTAGCTTTATTTTTTATATCAGGACAATAAGTGAATACAATGGCACGGCCATGATGTTGAGCAGTGTGCCAAAGGCTGACTGGTTATTGGCAGGTCGGGGCTATAACACGATTAGCTGCTGAACTAAGCAATCTGCATTAAGGTCATTCTCGAATCTCGACCTCCCAGCTATCACCATCTATACAGTTGTAGACCGTAAGTTTTTGAAAGCCTCTTTCATGAAAAGTTCAAGAATACTCCATTTTGATTATTTTAGAGGAATAACCATAATATTGGTTGGGTAATCCCCCCTAAAATTAATGGTGTTCAAAAGTTAAATTTTCCCGGTAAAATATCTGAGGAGATTTACGATGAAGAACGGACGATTTAGCGACGCGCAGATTATGGCTGTGTTGAAGTAGGCGGAGGGTGGCGTTCCGGTCTCGGAGCTGTGCCGGGAGCATGGGATGAGCAGCGCCAGTTTTATAAATGGCGGGCCAAATTTGGCGGTATGGACGCGTCGCTCATCGCTGAGATGAAGGACATGGCTGAGCAGAACCGCAGGCTGAAGAAGATGTATGCCGAGATGAGCATGCAGAATGAGTTGTTCAAGGAAGCCCTTGGAAAAAAGCCTTAAGGCCATCTCAGCGACGAGAGATGGCCGTGAGCGCGGTTGCACAGCTTGGGATCAGCGTTGCGCTGGCTTGCCGCACGTTCCAGGTCAGCGAGACGTGCTATCGGTATAGCCCCATCTTGAGCGATGAGAACGGGGAGATCGCCGATTGGTTAAAACGGTTGACCGGGGACAAGCGCACATGGGGCTTTGGCCTTTGCTTTTTGTATCTGCGCAAGGTGCAGGGCTATTTCTGGAACCATAAAAGGGTGTATCGGATCTACTGCGAACTGGAGCTGAATCTGCGCATAAAACCCAAAAAGCGGCTCAAGCGGGACAAGCCCGAACCACTGGCAGTGCCTGACAGACCCAACGAAACATGGTCAATGGATTTTATGGCAGATCAGCTCTCTGATGGTCGGTCGATCCGGACACTGAACGTTCTGGATGACTTCAACCGCGAGGGCTTATGCATTGAGGTTGACTTCTCACTGCCTGCCGAACGCGTTGTGCGTAGCCTGAACCGGATCATCGAATGGCGTGGGAAACCCGAAACCATTCGTATTGACAATGGACCCGAATATGTCAGCGGAAAACTCATGGAGTGGGCAGAAAAGCAGGGCGTTCTTCTGGCATACATTTAACCCGGAAAGCCGCAGAAAAACGCTTGCATCGAGCGCTACAACCGCACAGTTCGAGGTGAGTGGCTCAGCCAATACATCTTCGAAACGATCGAGGAGGCACAGAACCAGGCAACTGAATGGCTGTGGACTTATAACAACGAACGGCCCAACATGGGCATTGGCGGGATCACACCTGCAATGAAACTGAAAACAGCCGCCTGAATTCTACGGCTGTACCCCATTAAAAATGGGGGGATTACCCCGACAGTCAATCAAAGCATGTGGAATGCAACCGATCTTGTGCGATGGTCGCAACCTTGCGCGCGAGCCTTTTGTATGAGCCTTGATGCTTAAGACACGTTCCCACCGCATGCCCGGACCTTGGACGAGGAGCGGTTTCCCCTTCCGTTATACCCATTATCCGTACTTGAACTGTTGTCTTCAAAAACACCTCAGCCAATTCAATGTGACAGAAAAAGCTAAACCATTCCGAAATCTGTCGTTGGGGCCATATCTTCGGCACTGTAAAGGTGGCAGCGGACACGCTGTGTTCCGTTGTCATTTTCCAGCGCAGGTGCCTTGGTGCGGCACAAATCGGTTGCGTGGGGGCAGCGAGTTGAAAACCGGCACCCTGGAGGGACATTCAGCGGCGACGGCACATCTCCGGCTAACTCAATGCGTTCCCGTGTGCGTTCACCTGACACCGATGGAATTGCCGCCATAAGACGCTGGGTATAAGGGTGACGCGGGGCAGTCAGGATGTCTTCAGCAGGCCCCTCTTCGACGATCTGCCCCAGGTACATGACTGCTACATGGTCACAGATGTATCCGACCGTTGCGATATCGTGTGAGATATACAGGACCGCCAATCCAAGCTTTTTTGATAATTCGTCAAGGATTTCCAGCACACTAGCTTGAATCGATACATCCAGCATGGACACAGGTTCATCAGCAACTATGAATTTCGGCTCAAGCACCAGCGCCCGTGCGATCGCGATGCGTTGGCGTTGTCCACCCGAAAGCGCATTGGGATAGCGGTGAAGGTATTCACTGCCCGGAACCCGCACCAAGTCCAGCGCATCGGCAACCTTTTTGGCACGTTCGGCGGCGGTGCCGATACGGTGGATGCGCAGAGGCTCCTCGACGATCTCTCCGATCGTCAAGCGCGGATTAAGTGAACTGTAGGGGTCTTGAAAAATCAGCTGCGCCTGATGGCGATAGGTTTTCAAGTTACGACCTTGCACATTGGTAATATCATCACCAAAAAAGCTGATTTTTCCGCCCGTGGGCTGGTACATACGCACAAGCGACATACCGAGCGTAGATTTACCGCATCCGGATTCGCCGATCAGCCCGACCACCTGCTTGCGCCGGATCGTCAGATCGATACCGTCCAAAGCGCGTACAGCGACAGGTTCTTTGCCTGTCAGCGCGCTAAACACCCCTGAACGCAATGTAAAATGCGTTTTTAAATTCTGTGCTTGGATAGCAACCGTATTGGTGGTCATATCAAATCTCCTTCCGGCGCCACGTTTCGGGCTGTTGGGCAATGGCACGAAATTCATCAGCGCGGTCAATATAGTGGCATGCGGCGCTTTGATGGGTATTGGGAAGCGCTGCAGCAGGCGGTGTTGAATGGCACAGATCGCTAGCGAACGGGCATCGGCTCGCGAAGCGACATCCCTTTGGAGGAGCCGACAAATTCGGGACGGTTCCAGGGATCGAAATTAGCGGCAAACGAGGTTCACCCTTACTTGGCAATCTGGGAAAAGCATTCTGCAATCCCATAGTATAGGGATGTTTGGGCTTGCCTAGCACGTCGGCAGTCGTACCGGTTTCCACGATCTGGCCTGCATACATCACCGCGATAGTGTCGCAGGTTTCCGACACGACAGCGATGTCGTGTGTTACAAGGATCATCGACCGGCGCATCTGCGCATTAATGCCACGAATTCGTGCCATAATCTGATCCTGCATGATTGGATCAAGCGCAGTTGTAGGTTCGTCCGCGAGCAATAGTCCTGCATTCAGACTCAATGCCATAGCGATTACTGCACGTTGTCGCATCCCTCCCGAAAACTGGTGTGGGAACTCATGCAGCCGTCCGGCGGGCAGTCCCACAATGGCGAACAGTTCTTCGGCGTGATGCCAGGCTTCGGATTTGGACACACGGAGATGTGCGCGGATAGACTCTACGATCTGATCCCCGACGCAATATACCGGATCAAGTGAATTCATCGCGCTTTGAGTGATCAGGGCAACCTGCGTCCAGCGCACGTCACGCAAGGCGGTTTCGGATAGGCCCAAAATGTTATGCCCATCCAAATTAGCCTGTCCGGTAATAGCAGTCTGAAGCGGCAAAAGCCCCATCAGCGACTTCACCACCGTGCTTTTACCGCAGCCGGATTCCCCAACCAGCCCCAGCGTACTTCCTGGTTCTACTGTAAAACTAACCTTGTCCACCGCGTGAAACGGACCTTTAGTCGTCTGATAGCTAATGCTCAGATCGTGAACCTGCAGCAAGGCTGCAGGTTTGGATTGCAGACCTTTGATAAGTGCTGTTTCAGTCTGCATCATACCCTCCGCAGGCGTGGGTTGGTTTGTTCTTCGTATCCCCGGCCGATCAGGTAAAGCGACGACACCAAAAAGGTCAGTGCAAGGCATGGGGGAACAACCCACCACCACGCGGTGCGTAAGCTGCCGCTGGAAAAAGCAGTGTTCAGCATCTGGCCCCAGCTGATCACCGACGGATCACCCAAGCCTAGAAAGCTCAGACTTGCTTCTGTCAGAATTGCGAAAGCGACTGACATAGTGATCCACAGAAAAACCACCCGAATGGTATTGGGCAGAATATGGTGAAAAATGACATGCGCGTGCGATGCACCTGCGGCACGCGCCCAACGGACATAGACCCGCTCGCGTTCGGTCAGCACCGCAGACCGGATGATCCGTGCACCGTTGCGCCAAAACAATAGCGAAATAACCAGAATGATATTCTGAAGACTCGGCCCCAGCAAAGATACCGCCACGATAGCAAAGGGCAATGTTGGGATACTTAGCGCAACATCGGTCAGGCGCATCAGCACATCATCAATCAAGCCACCGAAATAGCCAGCCAAGATGCCGACCACAGTTGACACTAGGCCCACCGCAAGGGCGGCTACCAGACCCACAATCATGGCCACACGTGCTCCGTGCATGAACTGGCTTAGCACGTCATTGCCATAGGCAGTCGTGCCGAAGGGATGCGCCAATGTCGGAGGCGACAGCCGATCCAGCCGCCCCGCTTCGGTCATCATAACATCGTAAGGCTCATAGGGGGCAAGGATCGGCGCCACGATGGCCAGCACGATGAATATTGCTAGAATGATCAGCCCCGATGCAGCAAAGCTGTCCTGCATAAGCAGTTTGAATGTCTGTCGAAGCGAGGCAAACCAACCGGAGCCGGCGCCAGAAGAATGTGAGATATCGCTCATTTATATACCACGCGGGGGTCGAGTTTGCCGTAAAGCAGGTCAGCGGCAAGGTTTGCCACCACGATCAGGACTGCGAGTAAGAAAAAGGCAGATTGCGCCAGTGGATAATCCTGACGCGTTACTGCAAGGACCAGTTCGCGCCCGACACCGGGCCAACTGAAGACGATTTCGACGACGATCACACCGGCGATGGTTTCGGCAAGCGCAGGAAATAGCCATGTGATCAGTGGAAGCAGGGAATTGCGTCCTGCATGCCACGCAACGCGAGCAGGCGCGACGCCTTTGGCGCGCACAAGTTCGATGTAGTCCTCGGTGCGGTTCTCGACTACTCCGCTGCGCATCAGCAACATGTTCTCCGGCAGAAAATAGATCGCGACTGCAATCAACGGCAACGCGAGATGATGCAGGAAATCCAGCGAAAAAATACGCCAGCCTTGCTGTTCGACGCCGACCGAACTCATACCGAAGGCAGGAAACCAGCCAAGTGTGCTTGAAAACAGTGCCAACATCGCGATGCCAATGACGAAATTCGGAACGCCGCGGATAATGGTGGCAAAATAGATGCCGGTGGTTTCGACCCGCCCGCCACGCGGGGCCCATCCCACAAGAAGTCCCAGGGCAGATCCAACCGCAGCCCCCAGCAAAAGGCCCGGGATTGCCACCCATAGAGTGTTCAGGATCAATGGAAAAAGTACTTCCCACACAGGTTTGCGATAAAAAAATGATGACCCGAAATCACCTTGGATCAGGTTGAGAATGTAAGCGACGTACTGATCCCAGAACGACCCGGTCAGGCCCCATTCCTGCAACAGGCGCTGCTGTGCCTCTTCGGTCATACCGCGGTCCATCAAAATTGCCGTGGGATCGGACGGCATCACACGGAACATCACGAACATCACCGTTGTAACGGCCCAGATTACTAGGGCGCTTTGGCCAAGGCGGCGAAGGATATAGCCCCTCATCGATCGGTCTCCATTCTAACTGGGTTGGGGAACAGACGGCCCGCCGAACTCGGCAGGCCCCTTATTGGATCAGTCTGCGGGGTAGTGCAGACGCCCCTGCTTGTCCCAGCCATAGCCGGCATCGGCCAGGATCTGCCGTGCCGCTTCGATGTCGAATGTCACTTCGGGAAGGCTGTCATCGTACCATGCCGAAAGCTGGTTCGGGATTGGACCAGAGCCAGCCTTGTTGGCAAAACCCAGATGCGCCTCCATGATCACGCGATCTTTGTTGGTTGACTGGCGCAGTGCCTGACGAAACGCCAGATCGTTAAAAGGTGCCTTTTCGTTGTTTACCCAGACCATTGTTGTTCCATGGGAATTTTCATCAACGAAACTCAGCGATTCATTCTGCCTCGCAAGGTCATCCATTGCCGCCGTAGGCAGGATACCTGTCGCAAGGTCGACCTGTCCGCTGAGCAGCGCGGAACGGATCGCATCAGGCTGACCGAGCGACAGACGACGCAGGCCGTCGTATTCCGCAGCAGCCCAGTGCGCCTTGTGGGTTTCCAGTTCGTGAACTTCGTTGCGACGCCATTCTTTAAAGCTGAACGGACCGCTGCCGATCACAACACCTTCTTCGATGACATCACGCGCGAGAATGTCGCCTTCGTAGTTTTCCCAAAGATGTTTTGGCAAAATGAACAGGAACGGTAATCCGGTAGTCACGAAAGACGCATCTGGCATCTTCATCTTGATATCAAAAGTCAGATCATCGACCATTTCGGCTGAATCAAGCGTGACGATCCGTGCGGCCATCGATGGCGGTTGCACGTCGATTACCTTGTTCAGAGTGAACACAGCATCATCGGCAGTGACAGGCTTGCCATCATGGAACGTCATCCCGGCGCGCAGTTTGATGCGCAACGTCGTATCATCAATAAATTCCCAAGATTCTGCGGCCCAAGGCATCACACTGCCGTCGGAATCGATCTTGCCGAATGTATCAAAGATAAACCGGACCCAACCAACAGCGCCTTCTTCGGCCAGCGGATTGTAGGTATTAACGTCTTCGAAATAGCCCCAGTCGAGGATACGATCATCGCCCAATGGCTTCATGTTTAGCCAGGGATTGACTTGTGTTTCAGCCGGATTGACAGGTGAAGGGCTAAGCACGTTGCCCCATTTGTCGTTATTCCACAACATTCCAAACACGTTATGCGTGACTGGCCACCAAGGTGTGCTCTCAAAATGTAGCTGCTGCAATTCCTTGACCGCCGCTTCGCGCTTTGTCTGATCGACCATGCTGCGTTGTGCATCGGCCAGTGCGGAATATGTTTCATCGCACCACTTGGAGGCGTTCCGCCGTTGCCCACAGGCTGACTGGTCATAGGTCCAATATGTTGGATCGACCCGGTCTGGATCCGATCCAACGCTAACGAACGCAATATCTTCCAACCCGCCACCGACGTTAATAGTCGATACAAAAGTACTGAACTGGATGGGCTCAAGGTTCAGTTCAAGCCCAAGTTTTTCCCATTCTGACGCAAGAATTCTAGAGGATTGCTCAAAGCGCGGGCCGAAATCGGCAGCGTAATAAGAAATCGATAAAGGTGCGACCAGTTCGCCCAAGTCCTGTGCTGTCGCGCTAGTGCCCACCCCAGAGGTAAATGCCACCGTCGCGGCAAACATTGCTTTTGCTGTGCCAAATCTGATGTTTCTCATTTCTTCACACTTTCCCTGTCGTTGTTTTTGTCCAGGCGATCTTTTGATCACTCTAGCTGTGCCGTTGTGTTCGCCGCTGGCACATGGAGTCGGCTTGCTTTGAAAGAAGCGCGTACAAACCTAGCTGTCAACTTTTTATCGATAAAATATTAATTTAAATATTTTATGTTGACTGATCTATTATCTAGAGTCTAATCGATAGGCTGTTGATGGTCAGTGCAGGGCAGGAAATTTTCATGGCGCAACAAGACACAGGCGCAGAAAGCGTGACTCTGACCGAGCAAGCGGTCCAACGGCTTCATCACGATATTCTTTCGGGAAAACTATCGCCGGGGGTAAAGCTAGGAATCTCGAATTTGGTTGCTACCTATGAAATCGGCGCAACGCCGATCCGTGAAGCATTATCCAGACTGGTATCCCAAAACCTGATCGTCGCTTCTGGTCGGCGCGGTTTTTTCGTGCGTGAGCTAAGCGAAGCAGATTTGCGTGATATTACCAACACACGGCTGTTGATCGAATGTGAAGGCATTCGCCTTTCCATGGAACGGGGCGGTGATGAATGGGAAGCAGAAGTTCTGGCGCAGATGCACCGCCTGCGCCTTTTCGTAGAACGGCACGGCAGCAATTTTGGCGAACAGCACCACGAGCTTGACCGCCTGCACCGGCAGTTTCACGCATCGCTTTTGGCAGGTTGCGGTTCGCCGCGCCTTATTCAACTAGCAGACAATCTTTACAGTCAGGCGTTCCGGTATCGCCGCATTCTTATGACCACCTGGTCTGATCCGGATCATTATATCGCCAATCACAAGGAATTGGCTGATGCGGTACTTGCCCGCGATCTCAACCACGCAACCAACCTTAACCGGACCCATCTTTTTTCAACGCTTCGTCGGATCTATCAGACTGATCCCCAACCCACATTATATGCAGAAGAGCCAAAGGAACCACGATGATGAGCCTGAACAAAACTCACGACTCTTCGCGCCAGTGCGTTGTCAATGCTGCCAATGATGCACAGTGCGATTTTCCAATTCAGAATCTTCCGTTCGGCATTTTTAGCGTCAATGGATCTTCACCCTCTGCAGGGGTCGCGATCGGGGATCAGATTATCGATCTCGCGGTCCTACTGGAAAATAACGCGTTAAGTGGTGAGGCAGAAGTGGCTGCGCAGGCTGCTTGCTCTGGCCCAACGCTGAACGCACTGATGGCACTGGGGAATGCTCCGGCTTCCGCGCTTCGCGAACAGCTTTTCGATCTGCTAGATGCGGACAGTGCATCAGATTTCGACATTATTAATGCGCTTGTTCCAATGCAGGACGCGGACTTGCACCTTCCCGCCAATATTGGCGATTTTACCGATTTCCTGACGTCGCGGCATCACTTTTCGCGGATGCGAGATAAAGCTCCTCTGGCGCTAAACTTTATGTCGTTGCCCATCGCCTATCACAGCCGCGCAAGCTCGATCCGGCTGGACGGTGACATAACCCGTCCTCGCGTGCAGACCGTCGAAGATGATATCGTGTCCTTTGCCCCCACGACGAAATGCGATTTCGAGCTGGAAGTAGGCGCTTATATTGGATGTGGAAATCAGCTTGGCGCACCTATTGCGGTGGAAAATGCCGATGCACACATCTTTGGCTTTTGCCTTGTCAACGACTGGTCGCTACGTGACACCCAAAGGTTTGAAGGAGCCCCGCTTGGTCCATTCCTGTCAAAAAGCTTTTCGACCACGATTTCGCCTTGGATTGTGACTGAAGAAGCGATTCGCCCGTTCCGAACGACGATGGAGCCCCGCCATTCAAATGAACCAGCCCCGCTACCGCATCTTGCGTCCCAAATTGCACAAGACACTGGTGCGCTGGACATCACTCTTGAAGCAACGATCCAAACCGCTGCCATGCGTGCTGAAAATGTACCGGCAGAACGTATAACACTGACAAATCTCAAACATCTTTACTGGTCGTTTTCGCAGATGGTCACTCACCATTCCAGCAACGGGTGTAACCTACGGACCGGTGATCTGCTTGCCAGCGGCACTGCATCGGGTGCCACAGATGACAGTTGCGCCTGCTTCGCCGAGATGACGGTGCGCGGCACTCGGCCTATCACGTTAAAAAATGGAGAAAGCCGCGGATTTCTGGAAGATGGCGACAGCCTGACCATCAGCGGCGTTGCCCTGCGCGACGGCTGTGCACGCGTCGGCTTTGGATCTGCCACCGGTACGTTAGTCAAGAACGCCGAAATTTGAAAGATATGAGGGGCCGGACACACTTCCGGCCCCGAGACCTTTGACCGTGACGTTGCACTGTATGACATATTACGCACTACCGCCCACCCGTAAGAAGGACTTCACGATGCATCTATGCCATGATCCTGTTTACGTATCGCGCCGTTCTGCGGTGTTAGCGGACAATATTGTCACCACCTCTCAACCGTTGGCCACTCAAGCGGGGCTATATATCTTGCAACAAGGGGGCAATGCAGTCGATGCGGCCGTTGCGACCGCCGCAGCGCTAACTATTGTCGAGCCCACGGGTAACGGACTGGGCTCAGATGCATTCTGCATCCTTGGGACGGTGCAGAACTGCACGGATTAAATGCATCAGGTCGCGCGCCTGCAGCTTGGTCAGTTGACCACTTTCCGGACGGTATGCCGATGGTCGGTGCCAACAGTGTCACGGTGCCCGGTGCCGTCAGCGCTTGGGTGGCGTTGTCACAGCGGTTTGGCTCGCTTGATCTTGGCACTGTACTGGCCCCCGCAATTGGTTATGCTGAAAACGGATTTATTGTTTCGCCTGTTATTGCAAAGCTATGGAAAAACGGCGCGAAACTATTAGACGACCAACCTGGATTTGCCGAAACCTTCTTGCCGAAGGGCCGTGCTCCGAAAGCTGGAGAGCAGTTCCGCAACCCAGGTGCTGCCCGCACATTGAGGGCTATTACACGAACCGGTGGTAGAGCTTTCTACGAGGGTGAAATCGCTGACGAGATTATCACATTTTTGCAAGCCAACGGCGGCACGATGACACGCCAAGACCTTGCAACTCATCGGCCAGACTGGTGTGGTACGGTCAATCAAGCCTTTGGCGATGTCGAGCTACATGCCCCCCGAACGGGCAGGGTATTGCTGCGCTTATGGCGCTTGGCATTCTGGAACATACCGCAATCCGTGAGTACGGCCCCGATGATCCGGCCGCGATACACCTCCAGATCGAAGCCATCAAACTGGCCTACAGTGACCTTCATGCGTTTGTCGCTGATCGCGATCACATGGTCGATGTGGATGAAACGACCCTGTTGGCACCTTCTTATCTCAAAGATCGCGCTGCGCTGATCGATCTGGACAAAGCATTGGATCATGGCGTTGGCGCGCCCAAACGGGGCGGCACTGTGTTACTGAACACGGCGGATGCTTCTGGGATGATGGTCAGTTTTATCCAGTCGAATTACGCAGGCTTCGGATCAGGTGTCGTCGTTCCCGGGCTAGGCATTTCGCTACAAAATCGAGGTGCAGGCTTCTCCACAACACTTGGTCATCCCAATTGCGTCTTCGGTGGCAAGCGCCCCTTTCACACCATCATTCCTGGGTTTACAATGAAACAAGGCGCCCCGCAGATGGCCTTTGGCATGATGGGCGGCCCTATTCAGGCGCAGGGCCATGTGCAATTGTTCTTGCGCACCCAACTCTGGGGTCAAGACGTGCAGACCGCAGCCGATGCACCGCGATGGCGGATGTTGGATGGGTTGAATATCGCCTGCGAACCCTCGATGTCGCACGATGTCGCAAAAAATTATTAAAGGCTTGCGCGTACTGGGACACAAAATCATGATAGAAACGCCGGACAACGCCTTCGGCTTTGGTGGTGCGCAATTGGTGCACCGCCTGCCCGACGGCGGATATGCTGCCGAATCAGACCCACGTAAGGATGGCCAAGCAGCTGGCTTCTAACAACTGTATCTATTTACAAGACGACACATTATTGCCTCGCTTAATAGAAGCATTCGGCCATCGGCTGGAAATTGGGCGTGGCTGTAGAAAAATGCCATCTAACATGCGCTACACACGTGAACGAAAACGATTTAAGTACATCAAGGTTATTAAAGCTTCGAAAGCCATATGTTGCATTATTGGCGTTAACTTATCGTTCAATATACATAATAAAAATTACATTTTTGCAGCAAAATGATTGCGGACACTGGCCGACCTCAGCAAACCTAGCCAGACCGAGAAATATCTGATTGCGTGTAACCATACCCCCACGGTTGATACTGAGAAGCGCGTCAATTGCTAGAAAAATGCGCTATGCTCTAGTGATGGACCTCGACATACCGACACCGAGACCGTCAGCCACCTGTTTGCGTGTCAGCCCGCTACGCACTGCATCTTGGCAAAATTCGTCCGTCCGTTTCAGTCCCATAGTAAGTCTCCTTTGTTGCGGCAAATGCTATCAAAGAAGCTGCATCAAACCGCGACAGGTCCAGTTGGACAAAAGAGGCTGGACGTTACTATCCTAGAACGCATCGCGCCGGCCGAGCATTTTTTGTATTATACGACAGTTGTCGTTAGCGTCGCTGCCTTCAGCCGGCCATATCTGCAACACGCGACAACGCGTATTTATGGCTTTATCGCCCACGGTGGCCATTTTGTTACGTTGGATCACGGGCCTAATCTATGTTCGGATGTTGAAGTGACACCGCCCCGCGTGTCAAAAAACGGAACACGATCGCTCCGGTCGCGCGTCACCTTTCCTTGATGCCAAGGTCAGCATCCCCAGCCCAGGACATATACTTATGACAGTTCCGAATGCGATCACCGCGGCTGATTTCGACGGGTGGGACAAAGAGCGCTGCCACTATTTCGCCTGCGAATGGTCTCCCGTATATCACTCCATGCAGTCGATAGCCGATAAGGACGAGGCGCCGCGACTTGCCCCCCGTTTTCTCGCAGGATCGAAAAAAGCCAGCACACCCACAGCGGTATTGTCTTGCGCCCCCAACTGGACAAACTGGTCATCGGGGCGTTCCGGATATTGGCCAATCTGGTACAACCCGTATGCGACAATGGGTAGGCACCATCCAAGGAACCGACATGAAGATCCTGATTTTTCCCGACGCGCAAACCGCAAGTCTTGAAACCGCGCGGCGGATTATGACCCGCGTTGCGACAATGCCAAAAGCCGTATTGGGCCTTGCGACCGGGGGGACGATGGAACCTGTCTATACCGCCCTGAGGTCTGCGTTTGCACAACACCCGATGGCATTCAGCGGAATCACAACCTTCAATCTTGATGAATACATCGGCCTGCATCCCGATCATCCGCAAAGCTATCACTGCTATATGAAAAAGCATCTGTTCGCGGCACTTCAGCTTCCCGTGGCCCGCACGCATCTTCCGCGCGGTGATGCGCCTGACCCGGACGCCGAATCTGCCCGCTATGAGGATGCAATCCTGCAGGCTGGCGGCATTGACCTGCAGCTGCTTGGGTTGGGGGCCAACGGGCATATCGGCTTTAACGAACCGACATCCTCATTGACATCACGCACGCGTATTAAAACGCTGACCCGCAGCACCGTCGCGGCGAATGCGCGTTTTTTCAGTGAGGACGAGCGGGTTCCAGATACCGCCATCACCATGGGCATCGGTACGATTCTGGATGCCAAACAAATCCTGTTACTTGCGACGGGCGCCGCGAAGAAAGATGCAGTTGCAAAAATGATCGAGGGGCCCCTTAGCGCCGCCTGCCCAGCCTCTGCCTTGCAACTGCACCGACACGCGACCATCCTTGTTGACGAGGCCGCCGCGACGGACCTGAAACTTCGCGTTTACTATGAAACCGTTCATCCCAGCGGGGCGGATAAATGATGATCGCTTGCGGTATTCGAAACACTCGCAACTTTTAATTCTGTTTCTTCATTATCTGCACATTCGCTCCATCCCTGCTCCTCAGATAGCGGTCAGAACTGTGGTTACTCACGGAATAACCTTATCACTGGAAAATCGATATGCTTTATCAATCTTATACTCCGAAGACAGACACACGCGGTATCGGCAGCGACAGGGCGGACGCTGTCAGTATGAAGCAACGCAACAGTTTCTTGCGCAAAACAATCACTACTATTGCACTATCGGCTGCCTTGCTTGCGCCTGCGATCACTCAGGCGCAACCGATGCCGAACCCTGCGCCTCAACCGGTTCAGGTGGTTACTGCACCCGCACAACCCCACGGTCCGCAGTTGGACCTTCTGGTTCCTGCAATTCTGGCGGTGGTTGTCATCGGATCAATCTTGCACGATCACGATCTGTAAACGGATCACAACAGGTCGTTGCCTGCAAAGGCCTATGATTGCCCGTTTTCTTTAGCTGACCAAGGTAAAGAAAACGGGCAATCGAAATCTTAATCAGCGAATTCGACAAATATCCACGAAATTGACGGGTTAGTCATCACACACTGCTAAAATAACGCAAAAGGATCATGGTCGATCGCGCCTAAGCCGGAATAAGTCCACGTGGCCGCTGGGGCGAAGGCGGTTACATCCGATCCACGCTTTCCCGTATATGCCAAAACCACAGGCAGTTAACCGGCAGTTTTTCGACCCTTGTCGAAAATTCGGTACGACCGCTATTGCCGTTCGCACTCCCCCGTCGCATGTCATGGACATGAGCGCCAGATTGACCGTTATTGTCGTGGAAGAGGATCGGGATCGCGCATTGGCGATCATCGACGCGCTGAAGGCGACGGATGATTGCGACGTGGTGGTGATCGGCAACTCCAGCGGATTGGCGCGCAAAATCGCGGCCCATGCGCCCGATATAGTGCTGATTGACATCGACAATCCCACACGTGACATGATGGAGGAATTGACCCTTGCCTCGGGCCCGCTGGACCGTCCTGTTGCCATGTTTGTTTCCGGTGCAGCCGGCGGTTTGGCACAGGCGGCCATTGAATCCGGCGTTTCGGCCTATGTTGTGGACGGGCTGTCTCCGGCACGGATCAAGCCCATCATGGATACGGCCATTGCGCGGTTCAGAATGGTACGCCAGATGCGCAGCGAACTGGCCGAAACCCGACGCGCCCTTGAGGAACGCAAGGTCATTGACCGCGCTAAAGGTCTGTTGATGAAGGCAAAGGGCATCAACGAAGATGCGGCATATACCCTGTTGCGTAAAACCGCCATGGATCAGGGACGCCGTGTTGCCGATGTCGCGGAAGCACTGGTGACAGCATCAGGGTTACTGGGATGAAGCCGGTGCAACTCTCGATCGCATATATGCCGCTGGTCGATGCCGCACCCCTGATCATCGCACAAGAGATGGGCTTTGCCGAAAACGAAGGAATTTCGCTTGATCTGATCGCGGCTCCGTCGTGGTCATCAGTTCGGGATATGCTGGCCTTCGGTCGGGTCGATGCGGCACATCTTCTGTCGCCGGTGCCGGTTGCCATGGCAATGGGTCTGGGCGGCATCTCGACCGCGATTTCGGCCGTGTCGGTTCTGTCGATGAACGGCAATGTCATCGGTGTCGGGCGCGAACTGGAAGACAAGCTGCGCGCTACGGGTTACAGCTTTGATTTCGCCGAACCGGTCAAAGCCGCCGAGGCATTGGCCAAGGTCGCGACCCGTCCGCTGGTGTTCGGTGTGCCCTTCCCCTTTTCAATGCATGTCGAATTGCTGCGTTACTGGGCAGCAGGAACTGCCCTTGGTGCGGATGGTATCGAAATCCGGACTGTGCCGCCGCCCTTGATGGCCAGTGCCTTGGCGGCCGGTGATGTCGATGCATTTTGCGTGGGTGAGCCTTGGGGATCGGTCGCCGTCGAACAGGGCGCGGGCGCATTATTACTGCCCGGAAATGCGATCTGGAATCTGGCCCCCGAAAAGGTGCTGGCCGTCCGGACCGATTGGGCCGAAACAGAACCCGATCTTCTGGGACGCCTGATGCGGGCGGTCTGGCAGGCCGGGCGATGGCTGTCCAATCCCGACAGTCGTGCAACGGCAGGTGAGATACTGTCGCGCAAAGCTTATCTGGATGTCTCTGCGGAACTGATCGATCGGGCGCTGTCAGGCAATATGACCATCTCGGGGCGCGGCGAACAACGCCATGTCGAGCGGTTTCTTGAATTCCACAAAGGCGCGGCGACCTTTCCTTGGCGAAGCCAGTCCAAATGGATCATGCATCAGCTTGGCAAAATACATCCACGGACAACCGCCGGAAACCCTGAAGAGGCTGCGCTGGTATTCCGGTCGGATCTGCATCGACGCCACCTGTCAAAAGCAGGCTTCGATTTACCCGGCGCATCCGAAAAGGTTGAAGGTGCGATTCGTCACCCCACACCCGTCGCATCCGCCTATGGACGGCTTAGCTTGTTGCCGGATGCGTTCTTCGATGGTCTAATTTTTGATCCATCCAAGCCCGAAAGTTGATAATTTAGGCGGTTTCAGCCCAATTTCACATTATTCCAACGTAAATCGCATCATCCGCTTTGTGTAATTGCTGAAAATACGCAACCTAAGGATATCGACCTGCAACGGGGTGGGCCGATAGGAATTCGTTCCCAACGAGTGGGAATAACTGAGCAAGGTCGCTCGCTAATCGCCGGATATCCGGTGGTCAGTGATCGGCCTTTTTTGCGTTTTCCCCGGCGTTCCATTCCTGTCCGGGCCTACCAAGAGGACAAGCAATGAGAAAGCTTCTGTTCAGCCTTGCCACCGTCACCACGCTGGTCAGCCCCGCCTATGCCGATATGCTTGAATTGGAAAAAGACGAACTGAAGTTCGGCTTTATCAAGCTGACCGATATGGCACCTTTGGCCGTCGCCTATGAAAACGGATATTTTCTGGACGAAGGCCTGTTTGTCACGCTGGAAGCGCAGGCGAACTGGAAGGTTCTGCTGGACGGAGTGATTGGCGGTCAGCTTGACGGCGCGCATATGCTGGCGGGACAGCCGCTTGCCGCGACCATCGGTTTCGGTACCAAAGCACATATCGTCACCCCCTTCTCAATGGACCTGAACGGCAATGGCATTACCGTGTCGAACGAGGTCTGGGACAAGATGCTGCCCCATATTCCCAAGATGGAAGATGGCCGTCCCCAGCACCCCATTTCCGCCAACGCACTGGCCCCCGTGGTCGAGGAGTTCAAGGCAGAGGGCAAGCCCTTCAACATGGGCATGGTCTTTCCTGTTTCGACACATAACTACGAACTGCGCTATTGGCTGGCCGCCGGTGGTTTGCATCCGGGCTATTACAGCCCTGAAAATGTCAGCGGCCAGATCGGGGCCGATGTCTATCTTTCGGTAACGCCACCCCCGCAGATGCCCGCAACGATGGAAGCGGGCACCATCAACGGTTATTGCGTGGGTGAACCGTGGAACCAGCAGGCCGTTTTCAAAGGTATCGGCGTTCCGGTCATCACCGACTCTCAGGTCTGGAAAAACAATCCGGAAAAAGTGTTCGGAATTACGGCGGAATTTGCCGAGCAATATCCTAATACGACTCTGGCGGTGACCAAGGCGCTGATCCGTGCCGCCATCTGGCTGGATGAGAACGACAACGCTAACCGGCCAGAAGCGGTCGAAATCCTTAGCCGTTCGGAATATGTCGGCGCCGATTACGATGTCATCGCAAATTCGATGACCGGCTTTTTCGAATTTGAAAAAGGCGACAAACGCGACATTCCGGACTTTAACGTCTTTTTCCGCTATAACGCGACCTATCCCTTCTATTCCGACGCCGTCTGGTATCTGACGCAGATGCGCCGCTGGGGCCAGATCGCCGAACCCCAAACCGACAGCTGGTACGACGAGGTCGCGCAAAGCGTCTATAAGCCCGACATCTATCTGGAAGCCGCACGGATGCTGGTCGACGAAGGTCTGGCGAACGAGGCTGATTTCCCTTGGGACAGCGATGGATATAAGGCACCGACCCCTTCGGGCGATATCATCGACGGCATTCCTTATGACGGCCATCACCCCAACGCCTATCTGGAAAGCCTTCCGATCGGTTTGAAAGGCCAACAGATCGTCAAGGGCACAGAAGTTGCCGGTTGATCGCAATTTGACCGTTTCATCCAGCCATCTGTGCAAGCCCTTCCGGAAAGGATTGTTTTCATGACAACCGTCGATCCCAATTTCTCGGCAACGGCCGAACGCGAAGCGCGGCGTGCGCGACTTTTCACCCGCATCAATACAGCCGACAAATGGTTCAAGGTCCTTGGTCTGGCATGGATGACACCCATTCTGAAGGCAGCCGCGGGGGATAACCCACGTGCGCAAACCAAGGAAATCTGGCGTCTGCTGGCGGTGCCGCTATTGGCGATCATGGCATTCCTGCTGCTGTGGGGGGCACTGGCGCCCAAGGTCCAAACCTCGCTTGGGGCATTGCCCGGTCCTGGCATGGTCTGGGAAGAAGCTGTCAATCTGCATGCAGACGCACAAGCCAAAGCCGCAAAGCGTGACAAGTTCGAGGCGATGGTCGAACAGCGCAACCAGCGCCTGATCGAGGCCGACCGTGCGGATGAGGTGAAAACCGTCGCCTATACCGGTGCGCCCAGCTACTACGAGCAGATCTGGACCTCGATCCAGACGGTGTTCTTCGGCTTTCTGGTCGCGACGGTCATTGCTGTGCCCTTGGGCATCGCTGCCGGTTTGTCGCCCACGGCCAATGTGGCGCTGAACCCGCTGATCCAGATTTTCAAGCCTGTCTCACCCTTGGCGTGGCTGCCCATCGTGACGATGATCGTCTCGGCGGTGGCGACATCGAATGACGGGTTTTTGCCCAAAAGCTTCATTATCTCGGCCATCACGGTCACATTGTGTTCACTGTGGCCGACGCTGATCAACACGTCACTGGGGGTCGCGTCGATCGACCGTGATCTGGTGAATGTGTCCAAAGTTCTCAAGATGAACACCTGGACCAAGATCACCAAACTGGTGCTGCCCTCTGCCCTGCCGCTGATTTTCACCGGCCTGCGTCTTAGCCTTGGGGTCGGCTGGATGGTGTTGATCGCTGCAGAGATGCTGGCCCAGAACCCCGGTCTTGGCAAATTTGTCTGGGATGAATTCCAGAATGGCTCCTCAAGCTCGCTCGCCAAAATCATGGTGGCGGTGCTGACCATCGGGATCATCGGCTTTTTGCTGGATCGGGTGATGTTCGCGCTGCAATCGCTGTTCACCTTTACGAATAACCGGTGATCGATATGGGTATTCTGAAGTTCGAAAACGTATCGAAATCATTCGGGTCCGGCACCCGTGCCACCCAAGTGTTAAAAGACATCGACCTTGATGTAAAAGCCGGTGAATTCCTTGTCCTGCTGGGATTTTCGGGCACTGGCAAGACCACGCTGATCAACCTGATGGCGGGGCTGGACCAGCCGACCCAAGGCCGCGTCACGTTCAAGGACCAGCCGGTGACCGGACCGGGACCCGAACGCGGCGTGATCTTTCAAAGCTATTCGCTGATGCCCTGGCTGACCGTCAACGGCAATGTCCGCCTTGCAGTCGATACGGTCTTTCCGCAACTGTCCAAGTCCCAGAAGTCGCAAAAAGTCGCACATTTGGTCGATATGGTCGGGTTGTCCCATGCGGCATCCCGTCGGCCTGCCGAATTGTCGGGTGGCATGCGTCAAAGGGTCAACGTGGCCCGTGCGCTGGCCATGTCACCCGAAATGCTGTTGCTAGACGAACCGCTGAGTGCGCTTGATGCGCTGACACGTGCCAACCTTGCGGATGAAATCGAACACATCTGGGACGCCGACAAGAAGACCTGCGTTCTGATCACCAACGATGTGGATGAGGCGATCATCCTTGCCGACCGTATCATTGCCCTGAACCCTGACGGAACCTTGGGGCAGGAATTCACGGTGACGATCCCGCGCCCGCGCGACCGTTCCGCAATGAATACGGATGAACGGTTCAAGCGCCTGCGTGCGGATGTGACCCGCTATCTGATGGATGTTGGCGTCGAGGCCAAGGTCGAGGGCACCCGCCGCCTGCCCAATGTCACACCGCTGCACGACCTGCCCGCAGCAGTGAAAGATGCGCGCAAGGGCCTTGCCTCGGACCGGTTCCTTAATTTCAGCCAGCTGCACAAGGTCTATCCTACACCCAAAGGCCCGCTGACTGTCGTCGAGAATTTCGAGCTGAAGATTGATCGGGGCGAGTTTATTTCCCTGATCGGGCATTCGGGTTGCGGAAAATCGACCGTGCTTGGCATGGCCGCAGGCCTGACCGACATCAGCAAGGGCGCGATCACGCTGGATCGCCGCCATGTGCAGGGTGCTGACCCCGAACGCGCTGTCGTGTTCCAGTCGCCGAACCTGTTTCCCTGGCTGACCGCCCGTGAAAACGTCGCAATCGGTGTGGACAAGGTCTATCCCAAAGCCAGTCAGACCGAACGACAGGATGTTGTCGAATATTATCTGGAACGTGTCGGTCTTGCCGATTCCATGGAAAAGCCCGCTTGCGATCTGTCGAACGGGATGCAGCAACGGGTCGGCATTGCCCGCGCCTTTGCCCTGTCACCCAAATTGCTGTTGCTGGATGAACCTTTCGGCATGCTGGACAGCCTGACACGTTGGGAATTGCAGGAAGTCCTGATGGAGGTCTGGTCCCGCACCAAGGTCACTGCCATCTGCGTCACGCATGACGTCGACGAGGCGATCCTGCTGGCTGACCGCGTGGTGATGATGACCAACGGCCCGCAGGCCACCATCGGCAAGATTACCAAGGTCGATCTGCCGCGTCCCCGGACCAGAAAGGCGCTGCTGGAACACCCCGACTATTATGCCTACCGGCAGGAGGTTCTGGATTTCCTGGAGGAATACGAACACGGCGCCAAACCGAAATCAAAGCCAACCCCCCAGACGCCAGTGGCAGCGGAGTAAAGCTATGACACAGAAACTTGTTATCATCGGGGCCGGCATGGCGTCGGGTCGGGTGATCGAGCACCTGATCGAGACCGCGCCTGACGCCTATGACATCACCCTGTTCAACGCCGAGGCGCGCGGCAACTATAACCGCATCATGTTGTCGCCTGTGCTGTCAGGGGAAAAGACCTATGCCGATATCGTCACCCATGACGATGACTGGTACAAAAGCCACGGTGTAACCTGTCGTTTTGGCGAACACGTCGTCCGCATCGACCGCGATCGCAAGATCATCGAGGGCCAGAATGGCACCGTTCCCTATGACAAGCTGGTCATTGCAACCGGTTCCGCCCCCTTCATCATTCCGGTGCCAGGCAAGGATCTGCCAGGCGTCATCACCTATCGTGACCTTGATGACACCAATGCCATGATCAAGGCTGCCGACAAGGGTGGCAAAGCGGTGGTCATCGGCGGCGGGCTTTTGGGGCTGGAAGCGGCTGCAGGTCTTGCCGAACGCGGAATGGAAGTGACCGTCCTGCATCTGATGGGTCATTTGATGGAACGCCAACTGGATGAGGCTGCCGGCTATCTTCTGCGTCGCGACCTTGAAAAGCGTGGCATTACCATCAAGACGCAAGCATCCACCAAGGCCATCTTGGGGCAGGATCAGGTCGAGGCTGTGCTGCTGGCCGACGACGAAACCCTGCCCGCCGATCTGGTGGTCATGGCCGTCGGCATCCGGCCCGAAACCCGTCTGGCCAATGACGCGGGACTGGAAGTTGCCCGCGGCATCGAGGTGGACGCACAGATGCAAACCTCGGACCCTGATATCTTTGCGGTCGGGGAATGTCTGGAATTCAACGGACAGCTGTTCGGACTGGTGGCGCCGCTTTACGAACAGGCCAAAGTGCTGGCCCACACCCTGTTGGGCAAATCCGATGCCTTTATCGTTCGCGATACTGCCACCAAGCTGAAGGTCACCGGCTGCGATCTGTTCAGCGCAGGTGATTTTGCCGAAGGTGCCGGACGGGAGGATATCGTCTTTCGCGACCCCTCGCGCGGGGTTTACAAACGTCTGGTGATCGAAGGCGACCGGCTGATCGGGGCGGTCATGTATGGGGATACCGCTGACGGCAACTGGTTCTTCGGCCTGATCAAGGACGGAACCGATATCGACGATATGCGTGACACGCTGATCTTCGGTCCGGCGCTTCAGGGGGGTGCCTCGGTGGACCCTTTGTCAGCCGTTGCAGCATTGCCGCCTGAGGCGGAAATTTGCGGCTGCAACGGCATTTGCAAAGGCACCATCGTCAATGCCATCCAGGGGGGCGCAGCCGATCTTGGGGCCGTCCGGGCGCAGACCAAAGCCAGCGCCTCTTGCGGGACATGTACCGGTTTGGTCGAACAGCTGTTGCAGGTCACCCTTGGTGATGATTTCCAGATGCCCAATGCCCAACCCATCTGCGGCTGCTGCGATCTGACGCATGAGGATGTGCGGCGTTTGATCAAATCGCAGGAACTCAAGTCACAAGAAGCCGTCTGGCAGGAACTGGGCTGGAAAACGCGGAACGGCTGCCCTTCTTGCCGTCCGGCAGTGAATTTTTACCTGTTGGCGGATTGGCCACTGGAATACCGCGATGATCCGCAAAGCCGGTTCGTCAATGAACGCAAGCATGCCAATATCCAGAAGGACGGAACATTTTCCGTCGTGCCGCGCATGTGGGGCGGCATCACGAACCCTGCGGAATTGCGCGCCATTGCGGATGCTGCCGACAAATACAATGTCCCCACCGTCAAGGTGACAGGTGGCCAGCGCATCGACCTGCTGGGCGTCAAGGGTGAGGATCTGCCCCATATGTGGGCCGATCTGAACAAGGTCGGACTGGTATCGGGCCATGCCTATTCCAAGGGATTGCGGACTGTAAAAACCTGCGTCGGCACCGATCATTGTCGTTTTGGCACGCAGGATAGCACCGGTCTTGGCATCAAGCTGGAACAGATCATGTGGGGGTCATGGACACCGCATAAGGTCAAACTGGCCGTGTCCGGCTGTCCGCGCAACTGCGCCGAAGCGACTTGTAAGGATGTCGGCATCATCTGCGTCGACAGTGGCTATCAGGTCGGCGTGGCAGGCGCTGCGGGCATGGATCTGAAGGAAACCCAACGTCTGGCTGATGTCACCACCGAAGAGGAAGCCATCGACCTGACGCTGGCCTTCGTCCAGCTTTATCGCGAAAACGCCAAATATCTGGACCGTCCCTATAAATGGGTCGCAAAAGTTGGCCTCGATTGGGTCAAATCCCGTGTCGTTGATGACCTTGACGAACGTGCACGGCTAGTTGCCGCCTTCGAACTGTCCCAGACCATCTATCGCAAGGACCCATGGGCCGAGCACGCGGAAGAGGCGCAAAAATTCCAGCCATTGGCAGATCTGACATTGGAGGCAGCAGAATGAGCTGGATCGACATTGGCGCGCTGGATGACATCCCCTTGCGCGGCGCACGCAAAATCAAAACAGATGTGGGCTGTGTTGCGGTATTCCGCACCGACACGGATGAGGTTTTTGCCGCTATGGACCGCTGCCCCCATAAGGGCGGGCCACTGTCAGAAGGGATCGTGCATGGTCAATCCGTAACCTGCCCGTTGCACAGCTGGGTCTTCGATCTGAACACCGGACAAGCCCGTGGTGAAGATGCCGCAATCACAACCTTTCCAATCCGGACCGAGGCCGGTCGCGTGCTGATCGACAGCCTGCAACTGACAGGGCGGAGTGCTGCATGATGGACGGTGCCGGACTGCCCGAAATCCGTTCGACCTGTCCTTATTGCGGCGTGGGCTGCGGTGTTCTTCTGCGCCCCGACGGCAACGGCGGGTTGGATGTGCGCGGCGATCCCGACCATCCGGCGAATTTCGGGCGTCTCTGCTCCAAGGGGTCAGCATTGGGTGAAACGGTGGGACTGGACCATCGCTTGGTGGCCCCGCGCGTTAACGGTCAGGACGCAGAATGGGACGAAACGCTGCAACTTGTCGCGGACCGCTTTTCCAAGGCAATTGCCGAACATGGCCCCGACAGCGTCGCCTTCTATGTGTCGGGCCAGCTGCTGACCGAAGATTACTATATTGCCAACAAGCTGATGAAAGGCTTCATCGGCTCGGCCAATATCGATACCAATTCGCGTTTGTGTATGTCCTCCTCGGTGGCGGGACATAAGCGTGCTTTTGGAACCGATACGGTACCCGGCACATATGAGGATATAGACCAGGCCGATCTGGTCGTTCTTGTCGGGTCGAACCTTGCGTGGTGCCATCCGGTTTTATACCAACGGTTGCTGGCCGCAAAAAATGCGCGTGGCACAAAGATTGTGGTCATCGACCCACGCCGCACCGCCAGCTGTGACGGGGCCGACATGCATCTGGCGCTGGAGCCGGGATCGGATGTCGCACTGTTCAACCGGCTTCTGGTCGCGATCCATGAAAACGGTGCCGTGGACAATACTTTCGGCGTGCACACGACAGGCCTGCAAGCGGCCCTTGATGCGGCACGCAAGGACGATCCCGCGATTACGGGATTGGACAGCGCCCAGCTGGACGAATTCTGCCGCC
Organism: Paracoccus sp. JM45; assembly: GCF_003590715.1. Classification (GTDB taxonomy): domain Bacteria; phylum Pseudomonadota; class Alphaproteobacteria; order Rhodobacterales; family Rhodobacteraceae; genus Paracoccus. The sequence continues at coordinate 1,887 of NZ_QQVY01000019.1, read as the reverse complement.
TTTGGATTGGCACCGGAAAGGTCGTCACCGTTTATAGCCAAGGTGTGAACCAGTCGACCTCGGGGACCGATAAGGTCAATGCAATCCTGAATTGCCATCTGGCCACGGGCCGGATCGGCACTGCCGGTTGCGGTCCGTTTTCTGTCACTGGCCAGCCCAATGCGATGGGCGGCCGCGAGGTTGGCGGTATGGCCAACATGCTTGCCTGCCATCTGGATCTTGAGAACAGCAGCCATCGGACAATGGTGCGGGAATTCTGGGACGCGCCGATGATGCCGGACGCGGCGGGTCTGAAGGCGGTCGATATGTTCCGCGCCGTCGGCGACGGGCGGATCAAGGCGTTATGGATTATCCACACCAATCCCGCCGTCACCATGCCCGAGGCGGATGCCGTCCGCGACGCGATCGCCGCCTGCCCCTTTACTGTCGTCAGCGATATCACCGCGGTCACCGACACAGCGCGATTGGCCGACGTGCTGCTGCCTGCGACTGCATGGGGCGAAAAGGACGGCACTGTGACAAATTCCGACAGGACCATCAGCCGCCAACGCGCAGCCCTGCCCGCACCCGGTGAAGCACGCCCCGACTGGGCCATATTGGCCGAGGTCGGGCGCAGAATGGGGTTCGAACGGGCCTTCGATTATACCAATCCGGCTGAAATCCTGAGGGAATATGCCGCCCTCTCCGGTGCGGCCCGCAAGTTCGGGCGTGATTTCGATATTTCGGGCCTTTCTACGCTGGAAAACACCGAATACGAAAAGCTTGAGCCGCAACGCTGGCCGATTTCCCCCGACCGGAACGGTGGCCGGTTTTTTGCCGATGGTGCCTTTTTCCATTCCGACAGAAAGGCCCGCCTGCTGCCGGTGACATGGCAGCCACCCGCAGCGCGCACCAGCCCGCGTTTTCCGTTCCGCCTGAACACCGGACGGTTGCGTGACCAGTGGCATACCATGACACGAACGGGCCTTAGCCCGCGTCTGTCTTCGCATCTTGCCGAACCGTTCGTCGACATCCACCCCGAAGATGCCGACCGGCTAGCTGTCGCACCTGCGGATCTGGTTTCTGTTTCCAGCCCGTCAGGCACGGCAATCCTGCGGGCGCGTATTACCGATACAGTGAACAGCGGACAGGTCTTTGCGCCAATCCATTGGACTGGCGAAACGGCCCCGTCGGCACGGATAGATAGGCTTGTAGCAGCCGCGACTGATCCCGTCTCGGGCCAGCCGGAAAGCAAAGCGGGCGTCGTGTCGATCACCCGCTTCGATGCCGCATGGTACGGCTTTGCTGTATCATGCAACGCAATGGCCTTACAAAGCACATATTGGGCACAGGTCAAAACTGCACAAGGCTATCGTGCCGAACTGGCTGGTGCACAGCCGATCACCGCGTGGGAGGATGAGGTAAAACGCCTGTTCGCCTGTCCGAACGCAGATGCGGCGACCATCATTGACAAAAAACGCGGAACTGCGCGCGTCGTGCTGCATGATGATGGCTTGCTGATCGGCGCGCTTTTCATCTCGCGCACGCCGGTGGCAGTCATGCGTGACTATCTGGCGGATCTTCCCGGAACAGAAGCCACAGATGTCCTGACCGGACGTCCGAAGGCCGATGTCCCGCATCAGGGGCCAATTCTTTGTGCATGCCTTGGCATCGGGATCAATACCATCCTTGACGCGATTGAAACCCGCCAACTGATGTCCGTGGATGCCATTGGCGCGGCTATCGGTGCCGGAACAAATTGCGGTTCGTGCAGGCCGGAAATTGCCGACCTGCTGCACGAGAGGTGGTCGCAGGAATTCGGACCAGTTGCTAAGCTTTAGCGATTGACGAAGGACTGACCTGAGATGACGAAACGAAAGCGCTATTCTGCGTAGTTCAAGGCGAAGG
>NZ_QQVY01000018.1 GCF_003590715.1 Paracoccus sp. JM45 | reverse complement strand
AGCTGCTGTCCAGCTATGACTATCCGGGCGACGACATTCCGATCATCAAGGGCTCGGCTCTTGCTGCAATGGAAGGTCGCGACGAGGAAATCGGTGAGAACTCGATCCGCGCCCTGCTGGCTGCTGTCGACGAATACATCCCGACGCCCGAGCGCGCCGTGGACCAGCCCTTCCTGCTGCCGATCGAAGACGTGTTCTCGATCTCGGGCCGTGGTACGGTTGTGACCGGTCGCGTCGAGCGTGGTGCTGTCAACGTCGGCGACGAACTGGAAATCGTGGGTATCCGCGACACCAAAAAAACGACCTGCACGGGCGTGGAAATGTTCCGCAAACTGCTGGATCGTGGTGAAGCTGGCGACAACGTGGGTGTTCTGCTGCGCGGTATCGACCGTGAAGGCGTCGAGCGTGGCCAGGTTCTGGTCAAGCCGAAGTCGGTCACGCCGCACACCAAGTTCGAAGCCGAAGCCTATATCCTGACCAAGGAAGAGGGTGGCCGTCACACGCCGTTCTTCGCCAACTACCGTCCGCAGTTCTACTTCCGCACGACCGACGTGACCGGGACGGTGACCCTGCCGGAAGGTACGGAAATGGTCATGCCCGGCGACAACCTGAAGTTCGAAGTCGAACTGATCGCGCCGATCGCAATGGAAGACAAACTGCGCTTTGCCATCCGCGAAGGCGGCCGCACCGTCGGTGCAGGCGTCGTCTCCAAAATCATCGCCTGATCCTTTCGGGGTCAAGGCAGGGAAAGGCCGTCCTTCGGGGCGGCCTTTTTCAATGGATAAAGGCGCAATCCGCCCAAGCCCCCTTGACCCAAACGCATATTTCAGGCAGATGGCGGCATCGCAGTCGAGACTGTCGCTTTCCGAAGCGAATCGTCTGCTGCCCGTAGGGCCGCCTTTGAAGGGCGGCCTCTACTTTTTCATACGGTCCGATGCTGGCGCCGCGCGGTGCGATGTCAGCCTCTCGACTGGAACTCCCCATCAAGGGAAGTGCAATGCCAAGCCAGAATATCCGGATCCGGCTGAAAGCCTTTGACTATCGTGTGTTGGATGCCAGCACGCAAGAGATCGTCAATACGGCCAAGCGCACCGGCGCAACCGTCCGCGGTCCCATTCCGCTGCCGAACAAAATCGAAAAATTTACGGTTCTCCGTGGTCCGCACATCGACAAGAAGTCGCGCGACCAGTGGGAAATCCGCACGCACAAGCGTCTGTTGGACATCGTTGATCCGACCCCGCAGACCGTTGACGCCCTCATGAAGCTCGACCTCGCCGCTGGCGTGGATGTCGAGATCAAAGTCTGAGGAGGCAAGACATGTTGCGTACTGGTGTTATCGCCAAGAAACTGGGCATGACGCGTCTGTTCCTTGAGGACGGCCGTCAGGTTCCCGTCACTGTTCTTCAGATGGACGGCCTTCAGGTTGTCGCGCAGCGTACGGCTGACCGCGACGGCTATACGGCTGTGCAGCTGGGTGCAGGCACTGCCAAGGTCAAGCGGACCACCGCTGCCATGCGCGGTCACTTTGCAAAAGCTTCGGTTGCGCCCAAGCGCAAGATCGCGGAATTCCGCGTTGCCGAAGAAAACCTGATCAACGTCGGTGAAGAAATCACTGCTGACCACTATTTCGCAGGTCAGTTCGTGGACATCGCCGGTATCTCGATCGGTAAAGGCTTTGCGGGCGCGATGAAGCGTCACAACTTCGGCGGCCTTCGCGCGACGCACGGCGTCTCGGTCAGCCACCGTTCGCATGGTTCGACCGGTCAGTGTCAGGATCCTGGCAAAGTCTTCAAAGGTAAGAAGATGGCCGGTCATCTTGGTGCGGTTCGCGTCACCACGCAGAACCTGCAGGTTGTCCGTACCGATGCCGATCGTGGCCTGATCATGGTCAAAGGTTCGGTTCCCGGTTCCAAAGGTGGTTGGGTGACGATCAAGGACGCGGTCAAGAAAGCCACGCCCGAGAACGTGATCTATCCCGCCGCGCTGAAATCAGCAGCTGAAGAAGCGAAGCGTCTTGCAGACGAGGCAGCTAACGCAGCTGCAGCCGAAGCAGAAGCCGCCCGCATCGCCGCTGAAGAAGCTGCAGCCGCCGAACAGGAAGCTGCGCTGAAGGAAGCCGAGGCATCGACCGAGTCCGACAACGGCGAAGCCGCGCCGGAAGGAGACAAGTGATGAAACTCGATGTGATCAAGCTGGACGCCGGCAAAGCCGGATCGATCGAGCTGGCAGACGATATCTTCGGGTTGGTGCCACGTGGCGACCTCCTGCAGCGTGTTGTCCGCTGGCAGCGTGCGAAGGCACAGGCAGGCACCCACTCGGTGCTGGGCCGTTCCGACGTCAGCTACTCGACCAAGAAGATCTACCGCCAGAAGGGCACCGGTGGTGCACGTCACGGTTCGCGCAATGCGCCGATCTTCCGTCACGGTGGTATCTATAAGGGTCCGACCCCGCGGTCGCACGCTTTTGATCTGCCCAAGAAGGTGCGGGCCCTGGGTCTGCGTCATGCCCTTTCGGCAAAAGCAACCGCTGGTGAACTGGTGATCATCGAGGATCTGAACCTCGACAACGCCAAAACCTCGGCAGTCGCAAAAGCTGTTAAGGAAAATGGTTGGAAGCGTGTTCTGGTGATCGACGGAGCCGAAGTGAACGAAAACTTCGCCCGCGCCGCACGCAACCTCGAAGGCGTGGATATCCTGCCTTCGATGGGTGCCAACGTGTATGACATCCTCAAGCGTGACACGCTGGTGATCACGCGCGCTGGTGTCGAAGCTCTGGAGGCTCGTCTGAAATGAGCGCGAAAGCCGAACATTACGACGTGATCGTCAAGCCGATCATCACCGAAAAAGCGACCATGACTGCCGAAAACAACGGCGTCGTGTTCCAGGTGACCAAAGATTCGACCAAGCCGCAGATCAAGCAGGCCGTCGAAGCTTTGTTCGGCGTCAAGGTGAAGGCGGTCAACACCACCATCACCAAAGGCAAGACCAAGCGTTTCAAGGGCCAGTTGGGCCGTCGGAACGACGTCAAGAAAGCCTATGTGACCCTGGAAGCAGGGAACACTATCGACGTCTCGACGGGACTCTGATAGTAGGGCACGATTCTGCGGCCCCGGACATGTTCCGGGGCCGCATTAATTGACTGAAACGGACCATCTCGGTCCAAAGCAACGGAAGACAGAAAGATGGCATTGAAGTCGTATAAACCGACGACGCCTGGCCAGCGTGGGCTGGTTCTGATCGACCGTTCGGAGCTTTGGAAAGGTCGCCCGGTCAAAACCCTTACTGAGGGTCTGACCAAGAAAGGCGGCCGGAACAACACCGGACGGATCACCATGCGTCGCCAAGGCGGCGGTGCGAAGCGTTTGTATCGCATCGTTGATTTCAAGCGGACGAAATTCGACGTCGCGGCTGTTGTCGAACGTATCGAATACGATCCCAACCGCACGGCATTCATCGCATTGGTCAAGTACGAAGACGGCGAGCAGGCTTATATCCTTGCGCCCCAGCGTCTTGCCATTGGCGACAAAGTCTATGCTGGCAAAAAAGTCGACGTGAAGCCCGGTAACGCCATGCCCTTCAGCGGCATGCCCATCGGTACGATCGTCCACAACGTTGAGCTGAAGCCCGGTAAGGGTGGACAGATCGCACGTTCGGCTGGCACCTATGCACAGTTCGTCGGTCGTGACGGCGGCTATGCACAGATCCGTTTGTCCTCGGGCGAACTGCGTCTGGTCCGTCAGGAATGCATGGCCACCATCGGTGCCGTGTCCAACTCGGATCACTCGAACCAGAATCTGGGTAAAGCAGGCCGTAACCGTCACAAGGGCATTCGTCCTTCGGTTCGTGGTGTCGCGATGAACCCGATCGACCACCCGCATGGTGGTGGTGAAGGTCGTACTTCGGGTGGCCGCACGCCGGTCACGCCTTGGGGTAAAGACACCAAGGGTAAGAAGACCCGCAGCAATAAAGCGACCGACAAGTATATCTTGCGTTCGCGCCACGCGAAAAAGAAGGGGCGTTGATCCATGGCACGTTCTGTTTGGAAGGGCCCCTTTGTTGACGCCTATGTGCTCAAGAAAGCGGAAAAGGCCCGTGATGCGGGAAAATCCGACGTCATCAAGATCTGGTCGCGTCGTTCGACCATTCTGCCACAATTCGTGGGTCTGACCTTCGGCGTCTACAACGGGCACAAGCATATCCCGGTTGCAGTCAGCGAAGAAATGATCGGCCAGAAGTTCGGTGAATATTCGCCCACGCGGACCTATTACGGTCACGCTGCGGACAAGAAAGCGAAGAGGAAGTAATCGTCATGGGTAAGGAAAACAATCCGCGCCGCGTGGCGGAGAACGAGGCCTTCGCAAAAACGAAGATGCTTCGCACCTCGCCGCAGAAGCTGAACCTGGTTGCGCAATTGATCCGCGGCAAGAAAGTCGACAAGGCCCTGACCGACCTGACTTTCTCGCATAAGCGTATCGCTGGCGACGTGAAGAAATGCCTTCAGTCGGCTATCGCAAACGCCGAAAACAACCATGGCCTTGACGTCGACAACCTGATCGTCGCCGAAGCCTGGGTTGGCAAAAACCTGGTGATGAAGCGTGGCCGTCCGCGGGCACGTGGTCGTTTCGGCAAGATCATGAAGCCGTTTTCGGAAATCACCATCAAGGTGCGCCAAGTCGAGGAGCAAGCGTAATGGGTCAGAAGGTCAATCCGATCGGCATGCGCCTGCAGGTTAACCGCACTTGGGACAGCCGCTGGTACGCCGACGACAAAGACTATGGTAACCTGCTTCTTGAAGACCTGAAAATTCGGGAATTCATCAAGAAGGAAGCCAAGCAGGCAGGCGTCAGCCGTGTCATCATCGAACGCCCCCACAAGAAGTGCCGCGTGACCATTCACGCAGCGCGTCCCGGTGTTATCATCGGCAAAAAGGGTGCGGACATCGAAGTTCTGCGCAAGAAGCTGGCCGGTTTCACCGACAGCGAAGTGCATCTGAACATCGTTGAAGTGCGCAAGCCCGACGTCGACGCGGCACTGGTTGCCGAATCGATCGCTCAGCAGCTTGAGCGTCGCGTTTCGTTCCGTCGCGCGATGAAGCGCTCGGTCCAGAACGCTATGCGTCAGGGTGCTTTGGGTATCCGTGTGAACGTTGCCGGCCGTCTTGGCGGTGCAGAAATCGCACGTACCGAATGGTACCGCGAAGGTCGCGTTCCGCTGCACACTCTGCGTGCTGACATCGATTATGCCCTGTGCGAAGCCACGACCCCCTACGGGATCATCGGCATCAAAGTGTGGATTTTCAAGGGTGAGATCATGGAACATGATCCGCAAGCCCATGATCGCCGCGCTGCCGAGGCTCAGGAAGGTCCGGCCCCCCGCGGTCCGCGCCGCGACGCTCGGTAAGGAGTAACCAAAATGCTGCAACCGAAACGTACAAAGTACCGCAAACAGCACAAAGGCCGTATCCACGGTGCTGCTAAAGGCGGTTTCGACCTGAACTTCGGCTCGTTCGCGCTGAAGGCTGTCGAGCCCGAGCGTGTGACCGCGCGCCAGATCGAAGCGGCTCGCCGCGCGATCACGCGTCACATGAAGCGTCAGGGTCGTGTCTGGATCCGGATTTTCCCGGATGTCCCGGTTTCGTCGAAGCCGACGGAAGTCCGGATGGGTAAAGGTAAGGGCTCGGTCGATTTCTGGGCTGCCCGCGTCCACCCCGGCCGGATCATGTTCGAGATCGACGGTGTCAACGACACCATCGCCCGCGAAGCTTTGCGCCTTGGCGCGATGAAATTGCCGGTTCTGACCCGCATCGTCGCACGCGAAGACTGGTAAGCCCGACGCACCTTGGTGCATCGCAGGCCTGCCCGACCCCGCCGAGAGATCGGCGGGGTTTTTCTTTTCCCGCAGTGTCGGGATAAAGGGTTGCAAACAGACGGAATCGCCTGTATCCGCAGGCCTTCATCACGAAACTCCACCGGAATCAGGGTGGCCCTGGATGTCAGGGGCCCTCCGGTGATGTTGAAAGGAAGAGGCGTCATGGACGCGAATGAACTCAGGAATAACACGCCTGACCAGCTGAAAGACCAGCTGGTTACGCTGAAGAAAGAAGCGTTCAACCTGCGCTTCCAGCAGGCCACCGGCCAGCTCGCAAGCACCGCTCGCATGCGCGAAGTCCGTCGTGACGTCGCACGTGTGAAGACCATTTTGAACCAGAAAGCGGCGGAAGCCGCGGCCTCGAACTAAGGAGCCCGGCACATGCCCAAACGCATCCTGCAAGGCCGCGTCACCAGCGACAAAAACGAACAGACCGTTACCGTTCTGGTCGAGCGTCGCTTCAAGCACGCGCTGCTGCACAAGACCGTCCGGTCTTCGAAGAAATACCGCGCACATGACGCGGAAAACAAGTTCAAGGTCGGCGACATCGTCCGTATCACGGAATGTGCCCCGATCTCGAAGACGAAACGCTGGACTGTCCTGTTGGACGAAGCTGCTTCGGCATAAGTCCACCATTACAGATCAGAAATGATCGAAACCCTGGGGCCGGATAATCCGGTCTCCAAAGGTCGGGAGAAACCAAATGATCCAGATGCAGACCAATCTGGATGTTGCTGATAACTCCGGCGCTCGCCGGGTTCAGTGCATCAAGGTTCTGGGTGGTTCGCACCGTCGCTATGCGTCGGTGGGCGACATTATTGTCGTTTCCGTCAAGGAAGCCATCCCGCGGGGCCGGGTTAAAAAAGGCGACGTCCGTAAGGCCGTAGTCGTCCGCACCGCAAAAGAAGTTAACCGTGAAGACGGTACCTCGATCCGTTTTGATCGCAATGCTGCCGTCATCCTGAACAACCAGGGTGAGCCGGTCGGTACGCGTATTTTCGGACCGGTCGTTCGTGAGCTTCGTGCAAAAAGCTTCATGAAGATCATCTCGCTAGCGCCGGAGGTGCTGTAATGGCTGCCAAGCTTAAAAAAGGCGACAAGGTTGTCGTTTTGGCCGGCAAGGATAAGGGCAAGCAGGGTGAAATCACCACTGTGATGCCTAAGGACCAGAAGGCCATCGTTGACGGTATCAATGTTGCGATCCGTCACACGCGTCAGACTCAGACCTCGCAGGGCGGTCGTGTGGAGAAATCCATGCCGATCCATCTGTCGAACCTGGCCCTGATGGACGTGAACGGTAAAGCGACCCGTGTCGGCTTCCGCGAGGAAGACGGCAAGAAAGTCCGCTTCGCCAAGACCACGGGAGACGTGATCTAATGTTGGACGCAACCAAATACACTCCGCGTCTTCGCGCGCAGTACAACGACACCATCCGTGCCGCTTTGAAAGAAGAGTTCGGATATAAAAGCGACATGCAGCTTCCGCGTCTGGACAAGATCGTCCTGAACATGGGTGTTGGTGAAGCTGTCAAGGACACCAAAAAGGTCAAGCAGGCTGCTGAAGAGCTGTCGCTGATCGCCGGCCAAAAAGCTGTCATCACCTATGCAAAGAAGTCGATTGCCGGCTTCCGCGTTCGTGAAGAGATGCCGCTTGGCTGCAAGGTGACCCTGCGCGGTGACCGTATGTACGATTTCATGGATCGCTTGATCAACATCGCACTGCCTCGTGTCCGTGACTTCCGCGGCGTGAAGCCGACCTCGTTCGACGGTCGCGGCAACTATGCGATGGGTTTGAAAGAGCACATCGTGTTCCCGGAAATCAACTTCGACAAGGTCGACGAAGTTCTGGGGATGGACATCATCATCTGCACCACCGCGACGACCGACGCGGTAGCGAAGTCACTGTTGAAGCATTTCAACATGCCGTTCACCAGCTGAGTCGCGGAGGGAAAGAAGATATGGCAAAGAAATCCATGGTCGAACGCGAGAAGAAGCGCGAACGTCTGGTTCAGAAGTACGCTGCAAAGCGCGCCGAACTGAACGAGATCGTTCATGACCAATCCCGCCCGATGGAAGAGCGCTTTAAGGCCACGCTGAAGCTGGCCGAATTGCCGCGCAATTCTTCGGCTACGCGTCTGCACAACCGGTGCCAACTGACCGGTCGTCCGCATGCGTATTACCGCAAATTGAAACTGTCGCGGATCATGCTGCGCGAGCTTGGCTCGCACGGTCAGATCCCCGGCCTGGTCAAGTCCAGCTGGTAAGGGGGCACATAACATGATGAACGATCCTCTCGGCGATATGCTGACACGCATCCGCAATGCGCAGATGCGCGGCAAATCGACCGTTCGCACCCCGGCCTCCAAGCTGCGCGCTTGGGTTCTGGACGTGCTGCAAAGCGAAGGTTACATCCGCGGATACGAGGCTGTAACCACCGATGCCGGCCACCACGAGCTGCACATCGGCCTGAAGTACCACGACGGCATCCCGGTTATCCGTGAAGTGTCGCGCGTGTCGAAGCCGGGTCGTCGGGTTTACACCGGCGCAAAAGCTATCCCGCAAGTTCGTCAGGGTCTGGGCGTTTCAATCGTCTCGACTCCGAAGGGCGTCATGTCGGATGCAGCAGCTCGCAATGCCAATGTTGGCGGCGAAGTTCTCTGCACCGTGTTCTAAGGAGGGCAGCAGATGTCTCGGATTGGTAAAAAGCCGGTCGAACTGCCCCAGGGCGTGACGGCCGAAATCAAAGGTCAGCAGATCGAAGTCAAGGGGCCGAAAGGCACCCGGACCTTCACTGCCACCGATGATGTGAACATCTCGCTTGACGACAATGTCGTCAGCGTAAAGCCACGCGGCAATTCCAAGCGTGCTCGTCAACAGTGGGGTCTGACCCGCTCGATGATCGAGAACCTGACGGTTGGCGTTTCGCAAGGCTTCAAGAAAGAACTGGAAATTCAGGGTGTGGGTTACCGCGCCACGATGCAGGGTTCGGTTCTGAAGCTGGCTTTGGGTTATTCGCACGACGTGAACTTCGCTATTCCGGAAGGCGTGACCATCACGTCCCCGAAACAGACGGAAATCATTGTCGAAGGTATCGACCAGCAATTGGTCGGCCAGGTTGCGGCAAACATTCGCGAATGGCGCAAGCCCGAGCCCTATAAGGGCAAAGGCATTCGCTATAAGGGCGAGTATGTTTTCCGTAAGGAAGGCAAGAAGAAGTAAGGGGCGCATGAAATGGCACTGAAAAAGCAAGAGCTGTTCCAGAAGCGCCGCTTGCGCGTGCGGAACAAACTGCGGGCAATGTCGAACGGGCGTCCGCGCCTGTCGATCCATCGCTCGTCCAAAAACATCTCGGTTCAGGTCATCGACGATCTGAACGGCGTGACTCTGGCTGCGGCCAGCACGCTGGAGAAGGATTTTGGTCTGGTAGGCAAGAATAATGTCGAAGCAGCATCGAAAATCGGTGCGGCAATTGCCGAGCGTGCGAAAGCAGCTGGCGTGGAAGAAGTTGTCTTCGACCGCGGTGGCTTTATTTTCCACGGTAAGGTCAAAGCATTGGCTGACGCCGCCCGTGAAGGTGGTCTGAAGTTCTAATGTTGCGGGTGGCGCATTTAACGATGCGCCACCCCGATGATTCGGGGATGCTTGCATCCACCTGAATCGGATAAACGGCGCGGTAAGCGCGCCACCGTATAAGGAATGCCTCATGGCAGAACGTGACAACCGCCGGGGCGGTCGCAATGACCGCGAAGAAAACCCGGAATTCCAGGATCGCTTGGTTGCGATCAACCGCGTGTCGAAAACCGTCAAGGGTGGTAAGCGCTTCGGCTTTGCTGCTTTGGTCGTTGTTGGTGACCAGCGCGGCCGCGTCGGTTTCGGCAAGGGTAAGGCCAAAGAGGTCCCCGAGGCGATCCGTAAAGCAACCGAGCAAGCAAAGCGTGGTCTGATCCGCGTTCCGCTGCGCGACGGTCGTACGCTGCATCACGACATGGAAGGCCGTCATGGCGCCGGTAAAGTGATCATGCGCACCGCCGTTCCGGGTACCGGCATCATCGCTGGTGGTCCGATGCGCGCTGTGTTCGAAATGCTGGGCATCCAGGACGTCGTGGCGAAGTCGCAAGGGTCGCAAAACCCTTACAACATGATCCGCGCAACCTTGGACGGCCTGAAAAAGGAAGCTAGCCCCCGTTCGGTCGCGCAGCGTCGCGGCAAGAAAGTGGCTGACATCCTGCCCTCGAACGACAAGCCGGCTGACGCCGCTGTCGAAGCGTAAGGACAAGGCACATGGCAACGATCGTCGTCAAGCAGATCGGTTCTCCGATCCGTCGTCCCGCCATTCAGCGTGCTACGCTGAAAGGTCTGGGCCTGAACAAAATGAACCGCACCCGCGAGCTGGAAGATACTCCGGCAGTGCGCGGTATGGTTGCGAAGATCCCCCACATGGTGGTGATCATCGAAGAAAAAGCCTGATTCATTCGTAATCTGGCAAGGAAGGCGCCCCGCTTCAGCGGGGCGTTTTTCGTTTGCAGACCTTAGTTTTCGGCCCGGCAAGCATAAACCGTTCCGCCGACCGCGACGACAGACACCGCCGCGCCTGTTAACAAGACGGGTGACGCGGCGACTACGGCAGCCGCCCCGCCAAGGGACGCCAATGCTCCGGAAATGACACTGCCGGTTCCGCTGACAATCACCGCACCGGAGGCATCGGGTAATGCATGTAGTCCGGCAACAGACTTTCGCGCGGCGGTCGATGTCAGTGCCCCCGCTGCGCCTGTTGCTTGATTAACCCGACTACATACCGAAGATGACGCCACCTTGCAGCGTCCCCATGCGTCGCGATCGCCAAGATCATAACCGATGACAGAATCGGAGTCCTCGTCCTGACGCAGGCAAAAGGGCAGCCGTTGATCATCGGTCAGTTCAGGGGTCAGACTGCGCAGCACGACATAGCTGGGGCAGTCGTGGCGTCCGACACGGGCGGCCAGCTGTTCCCGCCTGGAATAGCGTTCGGAAAGCTTCGCTTCCTCTTTGTCGTAACCCAGAACAATATCCTTCCCATTGATGCGTGTGCTGCACATCGTCGGTTCTGCGGCCAGCAGGGCAGGGGGAAACGACAGAGCAATGGCGACGGTTGTCAGAATGATACGCATGGATCGAAGCTGCTTTTTGGAAATGGGTTGGCGTTTGATGGGCTGGACGTGGCGTGTTCTCAAGACACAAGCACGTGGGACGCTGCGAAAACCTTGGCGTTGTGGCTGTCGGATCGCTTGAAAGCCATTCCCAATCCGCGTATAGGCGCTCGGTGCCCTTGTGGCATTGTGATTCATTTATACGACATGCCGTGTCCCCCTGTATCGCTTCTGGGGTGTGTCCGGCGAAGGAGAAGCGACATGAAACTACACGAAATTCGTGATAACGAAGGCGCAAACCGTACCAAGAAGCGCGTTGCGCGTGGTCCTGGTTCGGGCAAAGGTAAGATGGCTGGCCGTGGTATCAAAGGTCAGAAGTCGCGTTCGGGCGTCGCATTAGGCGGCTACGAAGGCGGCCAGATGCCACTGTACCGTCGTCTGCCCAAGCGCGGTTTCACTGCGCCGAACGCAAAATCCTTTGCTGTTGTGAACCTGGGCCAGATCCAGCGCTTCATCGATGACGGCAAAATCGACGGCAAAGCCGAGCTGACCGAAGACGCATTGGTTGCATCGGGTCTGGTTCGCCGCAAGCTTGACGGTATCCGTCTGCTGGCAAAAGGCGAACTGAAGGCGGGTCTGACCATCGTCGTGACCGGCGCTTCCAAAGCCGCAATCGACGCAGTCGAGAAGATCGGTGGTAAGGTTACGTTGCCTGCCAAGGCGGCTGCTGCTGAATAAGCTGTTGATCGGGGCGCAGAGGCCCCGTAGATAGCATCTAGGTTTTCAGGCGCCGCCGTCCCCGGAAAACGGGCCGGCGGCGCTGTCATGACACGGGACGGACACACATGGCGTCAGCCGCAGAACAGATGGCCGCGAACCTCTCATGGGGTCAGCTTGGAAGAGCCACGGAACTTCGCCAACGGATCTGGTTCACGCTTGGTGTTCTGATCATGTATCGCATCGGCACCTATATTCCCGTTCCGGGAATTGATGGCGCTGCGTTGCGCAACTTTATGGATCAGGCCCAATCGGGCATCGGCGGCATGCTGTCGATGTTCACTGGCGGTGCACTTGGCCGGATGGGCGTTTTCGCCTTGGGGATCATGCCCTATATTTCGGCCTCGATTATCGTCCAGCTTCTGACGTCGATGGTTCCCTCGCTGGAACAGTTGAAGAAAGAGGGCGAGCAGGGCCGCAAGAAGATCAACCAGTATACGCGGTATGGCACGGTCGCACTGGCACTGTTCCAAGCCTATGGTCTGGCCCGCAGCCTCGAGGCTGGCGGTCTGGCGCATGACGCCGGTCTGTTCTTTCAGGCTTCGGTCGTGATCACGCTGGTCGGCGGCACGATGTTCCTGATGTGGCTGGGTGAACAGATCACCGCACGCGGCATCGGCAACGGTATCTCGCTGATCATCTTTGTCGGTATTCTGGCGGAAATCCCCGCAGCATTGGCATCCTTCTTTGCCCAAGGCCGTTCGGGTGCGATTTCAACGCCGGTGATCCTGTTTGTGATCGTCATGCTGGTCGCCGTAATTGCCTTTGTAGTCTTCATGGAGCGCGCGCTTCGCAAGATCCGCATCCAGTATCCGCGGCGTCAGGTCGGCATGAAGGTCTATGACGGCCAGTCCAGCCACCTTCCGGTCAAGGTGAACCCCGCAGGCGTCATTCCAGCGATCTTTGCCAGTTCGTTGCTGTTGCTGCCAATTACGATCTCGACCTTCTCGGGCAATGAATCCGGTCCGATCATGTCGACGATTCTGGCCTATTTCGGTCCGGGTCAGCCGCTGTATCTGCTGTTCTTTGCAAGCATGATCGTGTTCTTCACATATTTCTATACGCAGAATGTTTCGTTCAAGACCGATGATGTGGCTGACAATCTGAAAAATCAGGGTGGCTTCATTCCCGGCATCCGTCCGGGCAAGCGCACGCAGGAATATCTGGACTATGTGGTCAATCGCCTGCTGGTGATCGGTTCGGCCTATTTGGCCATCGTCTGCCTGATGCCGGAAATTCTGCGGACGCAGTTCTCTATTCCGGTTTATCTAGGCGGGACTTCGGTGCTGATCGTCGTTTCGGTGACGATGGATACGATCAATCAGGTGCAAAGCCATCTTCTGGCGCATCAATATGAAGGATTGATTGAAAAATCCCAGCTGCGCGGTAAACGTAAACCGGGGACACCGAAGCCGCGTCGCGCACCATCGCGCCGCTGAACCGGACACAGTAGTCACATGACGCTAAAGACGGCCGAAAAACGGCCAGCCTGAGGGGGACACGCCATGACCATCAATATTATCCTGCTGGGGCCACCAGGTGCCGGCAAGGGCACCCAGGCCCGCCGCCTGGTCGAGGAGCGTGGCTTGGTCCAGCTGTCCACTGGTGACATGCTGCGCGCCGCCCGCAGTTCGGGAACCGAGATGGGCAAGCGCGTCGCCGAGGTCATGGACCGCGGCGAGCTGGTCACAGACGAGATCGTTATCGGCCTTATCCGTGAACAGCTTGCGAATGGCGGGAACGGTTTCATCTTCGACGGCTTCCCGCGCACTTTGGCACAGGCAGACGCGCTTGGGGATCTGCTGGCCGAAACCGGCATGAACCTTGATGCTGTCATCGAAATGCAGGTTGACGATGAGGCATTGGTGCGTCGCATCACCGGACGCTATACCTGTGGCAACTGCGGTGAGGTTTACCACGATGAAACCAAACCGACCGCCAAAGAGGGAGTCTGTGATGTCTGTGGCTCGACCGATCTGAAGCGTCGCGCGGATGACAATGCAGACAGCCTGAAGACGCGTCTGCTGGAATATTATAAAAAGACGTCGCCGCTGATCGGCTATTACTATGCCAAGGAAAAGCTGTCGCGTGTCGACGGTCTGGCGGCAATGGATCAGGTCGGTGCGGAAATTGCCAAAGCACTGGATGCATAAGGCAATAGATGTTCGCTCGGGCTTGACCCGGCGCGGGACTGCCGATAGATCACGGCATCTCGTAAGAGAATCGCCCGGCAACGGGTGATCTTCGATTGGCCCGAAGGCATGGCTTTCGGGCCTTGCGTTGTGAAAAAAGGTTCCGGTGCTACGGAACCGCAACTGAAAAGGAAAACGCGTGGCTCGTATTGCTGGCGTAAACATTCCGACGGGGAAACGCGTCCCCATCGCACTGACCTACATCCACGGCATCGGCAGCATGTTTGCCGAACAGATCTGCGAAGCTGCGGGCATCGACCGCACGCGTCGCGTGAACGAGCTGTCGGATGCAGAAGTTCTTCAGATCCGTGAATACATTGACGCCAATCTGACCGTCGAAGGCGACCTGCGCCGCGAAGTCCAGATGAACGTCAAGCGTATGATGGATCTGGGTTCGTATCGTGGCCTTCGTCACCGTCGTGGCCTTCCGGTCCGCGGTCAGCGCACGCATACCAATGCGCGCACCCGTAAGGGCCCGGCAAAAGCTATTGCCGGCAAGAAGAAGTAAGGGGCAGCGATATGGCACGTGATAAGACTCGTATGAAGCGTAAAGAGCGCAAGAACATCGCCACC
Organism: Paracoccus sp. JM45; assembly: GCF_003590715.1. Classification (GTDB taxonomy): domain Bacteria; phylum Pseudomonadota; class Alphaproteobacteria; order Rhodobacterales; family Rhodobacteraceae; genus Paracoccus. The sequence continues at coordinate 24,417 of NZ_QQVY01000018.1, read as the reverse complement.
GGCGTTGCTCATGTGAACTCCAGCTTCAACAACACCAAGATCCTGATCTCGGACGTTCAGGGCAACGCGATTGCGTGGTCCTCGGCCGGTACGATGGGCTTCAAGGGTTCGCGCAAATCGACCCCCTATGCCGCCCAGATGGCTGCCGAAGATGCTGGCCGCAAGGCTCAGGAACATGGCGTGCGCACGTTGGACGTCGAAGTCCAAGGCCCGGGTTCGGGTCGTGAATCGGCTCTGCGCGCTTTGGCTGCTGCAGGCTTCAACATCACGGCGATCCGTGACGTGACGCCGATCGCACATAACGGCTGCCGCCCTCCGAAGCGTCGCCGCGTCTAATTTTCGGATCATCAACGACCGGACCGCGCCTATTTCGTGCGGTCCGGAATTTCGCATTTCACCTCGGGCGTTTCCGACTTTGGTCATGAGACGGGGACAGGTATGGAGGCAAACCCATGATCCACAAGAATTGGGCTGAACTGATCAAGCCAACCCAGTTGGCAGTCAAGCCGGGCGCTGACGCGACCCGGACGGCGACAGTTATTGCCGAACCGCTAGAGCGGGGCTTCGGCCTGACGCTTGGCAACGCGCTTCGTCGCGTTTTGATGTCGTCGCTTCAGGGTGGTGCCATTACCGCCGTCCAGATCGACAACGTCCTGCATGAATTCAGCAGCGTTGCCGGCGTTCGGGAAGATGTCACCGACATCGTTCTGAACCTGAAAGGCGTCGAACTGCGCATGGATGTCGAAGGCCCCAAGCGTCTGACGCTGTCGGCCAAAGGTCCGGGCGAAGTCAAGGCAAGCGACATCCAGGAAACGGCGGGCATCACTGTCCTGAACCGTGACCACGTCATCTGCCATCTTGATGACGGTGCCGATCTGAACATGGAACTGACCGTGCAAACGGGCAAGGGCTATGTTGCTGCGGATAAGAACCGTCCCGAGGACGCCCCGATCGGCCTGATCCCGATCGACGCCATTTTCTCGCCCGTCAAGCGCGTCAGCTATGAAGTCACCCCGACCCGCGAAGGTCAGGTGCTGGATTATGACAAGCTAACCATGAAGATCGAAACCGACGGTTCGCTGACCCCCGAAGATGCCGTGGCATATGCCGCGCGTATCGTTCAGGACCAGCTGTCGGTCTTCGTCAACTTCGACGAGCCGGAAGCCGCAAGCCGTCAGGACAGCGATGAGGGTCTGGAATTCGATCCGCGTCTGCTGAAGAAAGTCGACGAGCTGGAATTGTCGGTCCGTTCGGCGAACTGCCTGAAGAACGACAATATCGTTTATATCGGCGATCTGATCCAGAAAACCGAAGCAGAGATGCTGCGCACGCCTAACTTTGGCCGCAAGTCCTTGAACGAAATTAAGGAAGTGCTGTCGGGCATGGGTCTGCATCTTGGCATGGATGTCGTGGATTGGCCGCCGGAAAACATCGAAGATCTGGCAAAGCGTTTCGACGACCAGTTCTAAGATTTCGGCGGGGCGTCACGGCGTCCCGCCAGACTATGGGCTTTATGCCCCAAGGTGAGTGGCCCGCTACGTATGGGCTGCCGGACAAAGTATAAAGACGTCATAGGAGAATATCATGCGTCACGCACGTGGCTATCGCCGCCTTAACCGTACCCATGAACACCGCAAAGCGCTGTTCGCCAACATGTCCGGCTCGTTGATCGAGCATGAGCAGATCAAGACGACTCTGCCCAAGGCGAAAGAACTTCGCCCGATCATCGAAAAGCTGATCACGCTTGCCAAGCGCGGCGATCTGCACGCCCGCCGCCAGGCTGCATCGCAGCTGAAGCAGGACATGCATGTTGCAAAACTGTTCGACGTTCTGGGTGAGCGTTACAAAGAGCGTCAGGGCGGCTATTCGCGCGTTCTGAAAGCCGGTTTCCGTTATGGTGACATGGCGCCGATGGCGATCATCGAACTGGTCGACCGCGACACCACCGCAAAGGGTGCAGCTGACCGCGCGCGCCTTGAATCGGAATTCACCGCCGAAGATTGAGGCTTATCCCCTCGTTGGCAGAATTCAGCCCCGCTATGCATTCGCATGGCGGGGTTTTTCTATATTTCAGGCAAAAAAATGTGACGTAACGTTACTATAGGAACGAAAACGCGACTATTGAGGTAAAGTCAGGGTAACTAGGCTTGCCGACGCTGCCCGAATGGGCAGAAGGTCGTCGCACAGGGGGGCATTTATGGAAAAGACGGAATTTTTACGCCAATTAACCAGTGATCAACACTATTGCCACATCTTTAGTTTAGAAATTAACCTTAATCGTTTCAACCTATCCAAAACATCATGTCATCACGCGCAGATATAAACGCTGGCCTCGCAAGACTGGGTAAGATTTCCCAGTCGGGGTATTTCGTGGGTCTGCACATCCGTTTTGCCGCCCCGTTGATGCAATTCCAGACCTATCCGGAAAGCTGGTCCGAGTTCTATTCGGAGAACGGTTACGCGTTGCGTGACCCGACGATTGCCTGGGGCTTTTCCACGACGGGTGCATGTCGCTGGTCGGCTTTGCCTATCCCCGATCCTTTCAACATTCTGCGAGAGGCGGCGAATCATGGGCTGACATTCGGACTTACGGTGGCCCATGGTCCGATTTCATCGCGGACCATTGCGTCATTCGCGCGGCCTGATCGTGAACTGACCGATAACGAGATCGAGGATATTTCGGTCACAATCGAGCGGTTGCACGACATCACCGAGCCGCCAGCGAGCCTGACCAAGGCTCAGAAAGAAGCCCTTCGTTGTATCGCGCAAGGTGATCGTCATGCGGCGGCGGCGGCAAAGCTTGGCATTACTGAAAGTGCATTCAAGGCAAGACTTATTTCGGTGCGTGAACGCCTTAAAGCACGCACTACGGCCGAAGCACTTCAACGCGCCAAGGAATACCGTCTGCTGTGATGATGTTGTCTTGGGTTCCGTTATTGCAGGGAAGGGGCCCCTTACACCCCAGGAGCATCTAATGCAGATTACGACTTTGTCCTTTTCCAACCTTCACAATCACGGCGAACTGTTTGCGAATCTTTTCCGCGCAAGGAAGCAGAGCTTCATCGTCCAGAAAAACTGGGATCTGCCGGAATCGGACGATATGGAGTTCGACCAGTATGATACCCCGCAAAGCCGCTGGATCGCTATCCATGACACGACCGAGATATTGGCAGGTATCCGGCTGACACCGACAACTGCGCGCTGCGGAATCTATTCCTATATGATCCGCGACGCTCAGGAAGGCATCTTGGGCGGGTCGATCCCGCAAAATCTGCTTAATGACAAGGCGCCGGTTGATCCGCATGTCTGGGAATGTTCGCGTGTCTTTGTCAGCCATTCGATCCCGCAGATGTACCGCCGTAAGGTGCATTTCAAAATGGTCGAGGCGATGACCTCGTCCGCCCGTGATATGGGCGCCACCAAACTGATTGCTTTGACGGGTGCGAACTGGCCACGCTGGTATGGCCGCTGCGGCCTGTCAGCCGAAGCTTTGGGCCCAGAACTGTGGATCGATGATGCCAATTTCCAATGTGTCGCGATAGATCTTGCCTCGAAGATGCACTGACGCTTATGAAACAGGGCTGTTGCTGTTGCCGCGACGGCCCTAGACTATTCACCTATGGCTGATCTTTTCGATAACGACACCCCGCCCGCCAAAGCTGCCGGTCCTCGACCGCTAGCCGACCGCATCCGTCCGACCCGCCTGTCGCAGGTGATCGGTCAAGGTAAGGTCTTGGGTCCTGATGGTCCGCTTGGCAGTATGCTTGCAGCAAACAGCCTGTCATCGCTGATCCTCTGGGGGCCGCCGGGGGTGGGCAAAACGACCATTGCGCGTCTGCTGGCGGATGAAACCGATCTGGCCTTTGTCCAGATCAGCGCCATTTTTACCGGCGTGCCGGAATTACGCAAAGTTTTCGATGCGGCCCGTCTTCGCGCAGGGCAGGGGCGTGGGACATTGCTTTTTGTCGACGAAATCCACCGCTTTAACAAAGCCCAGCAGGACAGTTTCCTGCCGCATATGGAAGATGGCACCATTCTTCTTGTGGGGGCCACTACTGAAAATCCCAGCTTTGAACTGAACGCCGCTGTTATGTCGCGCGCACAGGTTATTGTGCTGGAACGCCTGTCGCTGGCGGATCTGGAGCTGATGGCCCAACGGGCGGAACGCGAACTGGGGCGCAAACTGCCACTGACACCTCAGGCACGGGACAGCCTGCTAGAGATGGCAGATGGTGATGGCCGCGCAGCGCTGAACCTGATCGAGCAGGTGGCCGCGTGGAAAACCGACACCAAGATCGACCGCGATGCGCTTGCTCAACGCCTGATGAAGCGGGCTGCGAAATACGACAAATCGGGGGATGAACATTACAACCTGATCTCGGCCTTGCATAAATCCGTGCGCGGCAGTGACCCCGATGCGGCACTGTACTGGTTTGCCCGCATGTTGGAGGGGGGCGAGGATCCCCGCTATCTTGCCCGCAGGATCACCCGCATGGCGGTCGAGGATATCGGTCTGGCCGATCCCGCCGCAGCACGTCACTGTCTGGACGCATGGGCAATGTATGAACGGCTTGGCAGCCCCGAAGGTGAACTGGCCTTGGGGCAGGCGGTGCTTTATCTGGCTTTGGCGCCGAAATCGAACGCCGGTTATGCCGCCTATAAGGCCGCACGCGTCGAAGCAAAGCGGACCGGCAGCCTGACGCCGCCTGCCCATATCCTGAACGCGCCGACCAGGATGATGAAGGATCAGGGCTATGGTGCCGGCTATGCCTATGACCATGACGCCGAGGACGGCTTTAGCGGCCAGAACTATTTTCCTGACGGGTTGAAGCGACCTGTGCTGTACACTCCGGTGGAAAGGGGCTTCGAACGTGAACTTAAACGCCGTCTGGACTGGTTTGTGGCCCAACGATTGAAGCGTGGCGGTTGACTTTACGGCCGCGCCGCCACACACGGAAACGATGTTGAACCCCTTTCTTCAAGTTGCAATCGGCGGTGCGCTTGGTGCCACCGGTCGCTTTGCCGTTTATCGGATGATCCCGTCACAATGGGCCGCTTTCGGCCTTGCGACGGGCTTTGTTAATCTTGCCGGTTCGTTCCTGATGGGACTATTGGCGGCGCTATTCGCGCATCGGCTTGGGAATGCCTATGCCCCGCTTGTATTGACGGGGTTCTTGGGCGGGTTCACCACGTTTTCGGCATTCTCACTGGATGTGCTGACGATGTGGGAACGGGGTCAGGGCGGTAGCGCCCTGATATATGTGGCGGGCACGGTCCTGCTGTCGCTGGCTGCCGTGACCGCGGGGCTGGCATTGGGTCGAGGATTTTGGGCATGAGCGGCGTACAGACAATTCAGGTCACCGAAGAAGATGGCGAACAGCGTCTGGACCGCTGGCTGCGCAAACGCTTCCCGCATGTGTCGCAGGTGGCCATCGAAAAGCTGTGCCGCACGGGCCAGCTGCGTGTTGACGGCGGTCGCGTCAAAGGCGCATCCCGCGTCCAGCCGGGGCAGGAAATTCGTATTCCCCCGATGCCCGAACCCGGTCCCGCGCGCGAAAAGACCGATCGTCCCTTGGGGCCGCAGGTCAATGATGCCGATGTGCAGATGATTCAATCGGCGGTTCTGTGGCGGGACGAACATATCATTGCGATCAATAAACCGCCCGGTCTGCCCAGTCAGGGTGGCAGCGGTCTGGGCGGTCGCCATGTCGATGGTCTGACTACCGCGCTGATGTTCGGCTTCAAGGAACGCCCCAAGCTGGTTCACCGGCTGGATAAGGACACTTCGGGTGTTTTGCTGCTGGCACGCACCGATCGCGTGGCGCGCGCCCTGTCCGAGGCGTTCCGTCTGCGCAGCACCCGCAAGATCTATTGGGCCGCCGTTGCAGGTGTGCCCCATCCGCGCATGGGCACAATCCGTTATGGCTTGGTCAAAAGCGGGGGTGGTCATGGACGCGGCGATGAAAAGATGATCGCCGTCCATCCGCGGGATATCGACAAGACCGAAGGCGCAAAGCGCGCCACCACCGATTACGCCGTTATGGACGCGCTTGGGACGCGGGCCAGCTGGTGTGCATTGGTGCCGATCACAGGCCGCACCCACCAGTTGCGCGCGCATATGGCCGAATTGGGCCATCCCATTGTGGGCGACGGCAAATACGGTGGCTCGGGTCAGGAAAACCTTGGCGATGGCTGGGGTGCCCAGCTGGGCGGAGAGATCAGCAAGAAGCTGCATCTGCACGCCCGCAGCATCACCTTCGATCACCCGATCACCAAGAAACGCATGACCATCACTGCGCCTTTGGCCGAACATATGACGCGGACATGGCAGAACGTGGGCTGGCATGAAAACGATGTGCCTGCCGATCCCTTTGCGGAGGACGAATGAAGCTTGTTGTCTTTGATGTCGACGGTACGCTGGTCGACAGCCAAGGCCTGATCCTGCACGCGATGGACAGCGCCTTTGACGCTGCGGGGCTGGCTTTGTTGCCCCGCGAACAGGTTTTGTCGATTGTCGGGTTGTCTTTGCCGGTCGCCGTGGCGCAACTGTTGCCGCAGGCCGACCCCGATACTGTGACGCAGGTGGTCGAGGGGTATAAGACCGCCTATGCCACGGCGCGGGCCGAACAGGCGGCCCCGCTTTATGCCGGTGCTGCGGATTGTCTGGACCGGCTGGCTGCGCGTGACGATATTCTGCTGGCTGTGGCCACGGGGAAATCGCGGCGCGGATTGGATGCGGTGATTGCCGCCCACGGTTGGCAGGGGCGGTTTCTAAGCCTTCAAACAGCCGACGGCCATCCCTCAAAACCCCATCCGGCGATGTTGCATGCCGCCATGTCGGAAACAGGGACCGAGGCTGCCGATTCTATTATGATCGGCGATACCAGCTTTGATATGCAGATGGCCCGTCAGGCGGGGATGACCGGTTTCGGGGTGTCTTGGGGATATCACCTAACACAGGCCCTGACCGACGCCGGTGCCGCGCAGATTTTCGGCGACTTCGCATCGCTGACCCAAGCAATCGAAAGGTGGTCGGCATGACCGAATGGAAAGCCCGCCGGTTCTGGAAAGCTTCCGCAACCCGCCCCGCAGATGACGGGTGGGAGGTTATTCTGGATGACCGTCCGGTTCGTACGCCGGGTAAAAAGCCCCTGAGCCTGCCGACGCAATCACTGGCCGATGCGGTCGCGGCCGAATGGGACGCGCAGGACGATATCATCCGCCCCGACACCATGCCGCTGACGCGCGCTGCCAATTCGGCGGTAGAAAAGGTCGCGCCGCAGTTCGACGCTGTTGCTGCAATGCTTGCTGATTATGCAGGCACCGATCTGCTGTGTTATCGGGCAACCGATCCGCGGGAATTGATTGCGCTGCAAGCCGCCGGTTGGGACCCGCTGATTGAATGGGCCTGCACGCATCACGATGCGCCGCTGCGGGTGACACAGGGTGTTATTCCCGTGGATCAGCATGACGAATCGCTGGTGCGTCTGCATAGGCAAGTGCAGGCCTTGGACCTGTATGGGCTGACCGCATTGCATGATCTTGTGACGATTCCCGGATCGCTTGTTCTTGGTCTGGCCGTCATTCAGGACCGGATTCCGGTCGAGGATGCCTTCCGTTTGTCGCGCATCGACGAGGATTTCCAGATCAGCCGCTGGGGTGATGATGAGGACGCGCAGGCCGTCGCCGCCTCGCGTTTACTGGCGATGAAACAGGCAGAACGCCTCTGGAGGTTGTCGCGTAAGGGTTGAAAGCGCTTTTCTTATGGGTTGGAGTTCTTGACGCGCGTCTTTGTATCGGCACAATATCGCCTATTAGGACAGCACTTCGGTGTCGTGCTATAACAAACAAGGATCGGAAATTCGGTCCAGACCGCGCCTGGCTGATCGGTGGTTGACCAGTCGCTCCAACACAGAGGTAGCAATGACAAAATCGGTTTTCCTGGGAACAGTGGCCGCAGCGACGCTGCTTGCCGGTATGGGTATGGCCCAAGAAGGGTCGACCCTGGCTCAGGTCAAAGAACGCGGTGAGCTGAATTGCGGCGTGAATACCGGCCTGGTCGGCTTTGCAGCACCTGATGCGAACGGCAACTGGACAGGCTTTGATGTCGCGCTGTGCCGCGCTGTTGCTGCCGCCGTGCTTGGCGATCCCACCAAGGTCAAATTCGTCCCCACGACCGGCCAGACGCGCTTTACTGCCGTTAGCTCGGGCGAGGTGGATCTTCTGGCCCGCAACTCGACCTGGACCTATTCGCGCGACACCGACCTGAAGCTGGATTTCACCGGCGTCAATTATTACGACGGTCAGGGCTTCATGGTCAGCAAGGATCTGGGCGTCACCTCGGCCAAGGAACTGGACGGTGCGACGATCTGTATCCAGACCGGCACCACGACCGAACTGAATTTGGCCGATTACTTCCGCGCCAACCAGATGGACTATACCCCCGTCAACATCGACAGCAACGCCGAGGGTGAACAGCAGTATATGGCTGGCGCCTGTGATGCATACACGACTGACGCATCCGGTCTGGCGGCCACCCGCGCGGCATTTGCTGACCCTGAAAACCACATCATCCTGCCCGAGATCATCTCGAAAGAGCCGCTTGGACCAGCAGTGCGCCACGGCGACAACAACTGGGGCGATATCGTTCGCTGGACGCTGAACGCATTGGTCGCGGCCGAAGAATACGGCGTGACCTCGCGCAATATCGAAGAGCTGGTCCGGTCCTCGACCAACCCCGAAGTCCAGCGTTTGCTGGGAACCAGTGATGAACTGGGCGCGATGATGGGTCTGGATGCGGAATGGGCGAAACGCGCCATTCTGGCCAGCGGCAACTATGGCGAAATTTTCGCTGCCAATATCGGTGAACAAACCCCCATCGGTCTGGCCCGTGGTCTGAACGCGCAATGGACGCAGGGCGGCCTGCTTTATGCACCACCGTTCCGTTGATCTGACCCGATAACACGGATCGGGCCTGTTCGGGGCCCGGTCCAACCCCTTCGGGGAACCACCACCAACGATAATCCCGCCATAGACAAGAAACGGCACCAAGCCGGGCAGGCGGGCGACAGGGGTAATCAAGATGACGGACGTCTCGGCATCGACGGATACGTCGTTCCGGCCAAGCATGCTGATCTATGATCGGCGCTATCGGTCGCTGACCTTTCAGGTGATCGTGTTTATATTGGTCATGGCCGCCATGTGGTGGCTGATCAGCAATACGATCACCAACCTTGCCTCGATGGGCAAAACCTTCGATTTCGGCTTTCTGTTCCAGCGTGCCGGCTATGATATTTCCCAGACGCTGATCCCCTATAGCGCCGATGACACGCATTTCCGTGCCGCCGTCGTCGGTCTGTTGAACACGCTGCTGGTCGCCATTCTGGGCTGTATCGCGGCAACCATTCTGGGCATCGCTGTCGGCGTCGCCCGCCTGTCCAAAAACTGGCTGTTCGGTCGGCTGATGACCGTCTATGTCGAGATTTTCCGCAACATTCCCCTGCTGTTGTGGATCTTGATCATTTATGCGGTCTTTACCGAAATCATGCCGGCGCCGAATGCCTATCGGGGCGATGATCCGGCATGGTCGATGATCCTGTTCGACAATGTTGCGCTGACAAACCGCTATACCTCGATCCCGACGTTGGGGATGACCAATGATCCCGGCAGCCTTGATCTGGGTGCGCGCATCACCTTTAACTGGGCGACCATTGCCTTTGTCGTGGTGTTGATCGGCGGTTGGATTGCGCGTGGCATGATCGCCAAGAACGCGCAGAAAGTGCAGAACCGCACGGGTTTCCGTCCGACGACATGGTGGAAAAGCCTGCTGGTGATGACTGTGCCGTCGCTGTTCCTGATCTGGTTTTTCGGCCTGCATCTGATCGCGCCCGCGCTAAAGGGGTTCAACTTTACCGGCGGCATCAATGTCTCGAATTCGCTGGTCGCGCTTTGGCTGGCCTTGACCCTTTATACCGCTGCTTTCATCGCTGAAATTGTCCGCGCCGGTATTCTGGCCGTCAGCCGTGGCCAGTCCGAGGCAGCCTTTGCCCTTGGCCTGCGTCCCAAGCGCACGATGAACCTGGTGATCCTGCCCCAAGCGCTGCGGGTGATCATTCCGCCGCTGATTTCGCAATATCTGAACCTGACCAAGAACAGCTCTCTGGCGATTGCGGTCGGTTATATGGATCTGCGCGGCACCTTGGGTGGCACGACGCTGAACCAGACAGGACGCGAGCTTGAGGCGATCGTTCTGATGATGCTGACCTATCTGATGCTCAGCCTGCTGATCTCGGCGGCGATGAACGTCTTCAACTCTCGTGTCAAACTGAAGGAGCGGTAAGGATGAGCGATACCCATGCCCAGACCGTGCCGTTCGTGCGCGACACCATGTTGCCCGCCGCGCAGCCACCCGACAATCAGGCCGGTGCGGTGCGCTGGCTGCGGGAAAACCTGTTCGCAGGCCCCGTCAACAGCGTCCTGACCATCGCAGGCATCCTGATTATCTTCTTTCTTGTGACCCACTTCTGGGACTGGTTCGCACATTCCGTCTGGAACGCCTCCAGCCTGTCCGAGTGTCGAGAAATCATTTCCGCCACTTGGGGGCCGGATGCGCGCGGGGCCTGTTTTGCGGTCATCCGTGAACGCTGGAACCAGTTGACCTTCGGTTTCTATCCGTCCGAGCTTTACTGGCGGCCAACCATGACCTTCGGTCTGCAGATGATTGCATTGGCACCGGTGCTGTTTGCCACGGCGCTGGTCATTCGCAGGACAGTGCTGGTGATCACTGCCGTCGTGACGCTGGCGGCAATGATCGCCCTTGGATCGCCCATGATCTGGCTGGTCTTTGCTGCCATCGCCTTTGCGGGGGGGATCTATGCATCCGAACGCAATGTGCGCTGGCTGGTGCCTGTGGCGCTGATCTATCCGCTGGCAGGTATCTGGTTCTTGTGGGGCGGCAGCTTATGGACCCCGATCTTCATTCTGGTCGGGCCGGCGCTTGGCTGGGTTGCCTGGCGTATCTTGGGCAAGCGGCTTCCGGGCGTCGGGATGTTCGCCGCCATTCTGGTGACAATCCTGTTCTGGATGATCCTTGCCGGTGATGCAGCCAATGACGCGCAAAACCTGATTCCTATGTCGATCGAATCCGTCCGCTCGGACAGGTTCGGCGGGTTCTTGTTGTCGGTCACCATCGGTGTAGCGGGCATCGCACTGTCCTTGCCCATCGGCATTGTGCTGGCCTTGGCCCGTCAGTCGGATATGTTCCTGATCAAATCGCTGTCGGTGATGTTCATCGAATTCATCCGCGGCGTGCCGTTGATCACCCTACTGTTCGTGGCATCCCTGCTGCTGAACTATTTCCTGCCGCCAGGCACGACCTTCGACATCATCCTGCGCGTCATCATCATGGTCACGATCTTCGCCGCGGCCTATATGGCCGAGGTTATCCGCGGCGGTCTGGCTGCCTTGCCACGTGGCCAATACGAAGCTGCCGACGCATTGGGGCTGGATTACTGGAAGGCACAGCGGCTGATCGTGCTGCCACAGGCGTTGAAGATCAGTATTCCCGGGATCGTGTCGACCTTTATCGGTATGTTCAAGGATACGGTTCTGGTGACCTTTGTCGGTCTTTACGATCCGCTGAAATCCATGCCCGACGCCATTCGCGCCAATATCGAATGGAAGGGCATCTATTGGGAGCCGTTTATCTTTGTCGGCGCCATCTTCTTTATCATCTGCTTCGCCATGTCCCGATACTCGATGTATCTGGAACGTCGCCTGCAACGTGACCACAAGTAAGGACCAGATCACATGAGTGAAGCGATCAATCGCAAGGTCGACCACAGCCATATGCAGGTCAGCGACCAGGTGGCCATCGACATCCGCAACATGAACAAATGGTATGGCACCTTCCACGTGCTGCGCGATATCGACCTGACCGTCCATCAGGGTGAACGGATTGTTATTGCCGGCCCTTCGGGGTCGGGTAAATCGACGCTGATCCGCTGCATCAACCGGTTAGAGGAGCATCAGGCGGGCCATATTGTCGTCGATGGCGTCGAACTGACCAGCGATATCAAGAACATCGACAAGGTGCGTTCGGATGTCGGGATGGTGTTCCAGCATTTCAACCTGTTCCCGCACCTGACGGTTCTGGAAAACTGCACATTGGCCCCGATCTGGGTCCGTAAGGTTCCTAAACGTCAGGCCGAAGAAACCGCGATGCAGTTTCTGGAAAAGGTCAAAATTCCCGATCAGGCGCTGAAATATCCGGGCCAGCTGTCGGGCGGCCAGCAACAGCGTGTGGCAATCGCCCGGTCACTGTGTATGCAACCCAAGATCATGCTGTTCGATGAACCGACCTCGGCCTTGGACCCCGAAATGATCAAAGAGGTGTTGGACACCATGATCGAACTGGCCGAGGAAGGCATGACCATGATCTGCGTCACCCATGAAATGGGCTTCGCGCAGGCCGTGGCGAACCGTGTGATCTTTATGGATCAGGGCCAGATCGTCGAACAGAACACGCCAAGCGAATTTTTCAACAATCCCAAATCAGACCGGACAAAGTTGTTCCTCAGTCAGATTTTGGGCCATTGAAGCAAAAGGGGAAGGGGCAATACGCCGCTTCCCCGAATTTATCAATAACGACCGTCGAAGCGCACGAAATCCATGACGCTGCCCTGTCCGGGGACAATTTCGGCCCAGCTGTCAGCCTGAAAATCAACAACAAGGGTCGCTGCAGTGCCATAGCGGCGGAATTCGGCGTCCATCGGTGCGCGTGCAGGCAACATGGCCGCCAGTTCGGATATGCCGGGGTTATGGCCCAGCATCATGACCGTCGGTTGGGTTGCGGTTTTCAGAACGGCCAGCATACGGTCAGGCCCTGCCTGATACAGCGAATGTTCGATCCGGATCTGGGGGCGCACCTCTAATGCGGCGGCGGTGACGACATTCCATGTTTCCTGTGTGCGTGCCGCGGATGAACACAGAACCTCTTCGGGTTCATAGCCGCGGCTGGCCAACCAGTCGCCCAAAGCAAAGGCCGAACGACGGCCGCGATCATTCAGCGGGCGGTCGTGATCGTCCAAGGTCGGGTCATCCCAAGCCGATTTGGCATGGCGGGTCAGGATCAGGCGTCGATGTCCAAGTGGGGTCATGGGGTGCAGCCTCTTATGCCATGCTGAAGGTCTTGGCAGACTGCCACAGGATTTGTCGATACGGCAAGCAAATCAAGGCTATTTGATAAAAACCGTCATAGCCTTGATTTTAAGGGGTGTTACAGGTCGGGATCGACCTGCCGCAAACCGCGCGGTATAACCCGTGGTTCGGTTTTCCTGATTAAAGAGCCTGCGCCATGTTCGGTGAACAGTTCCAGCAGACAGGCATTCGGCACGCGACCATCCAGAATCACAACAGCCCGCACGCCTTTTTCAATTGCGGCAAGGGCGGTTTCGGTCTTGGGAATCATCCCGCCCGCAATCTGGCCATCGGCAATCATCGCGCGAACCTGATCGGGGTGCAGCTGGGTCACAACCTCGCCGCTGGCGTCTTTGACACCGGCAACATCAGTCAGCAACAGCAGACGGTCGGCTTTCAGCGCGCCAGCAATCGCACCGGCGGCGGTATCGCCATTGACGTTGAAGGTTTCATTATCGGCCATGCCGGTGGCAACAGGCGCGATCACAGGGATCATGCCCGCACCATAAAGGTCGCGGATGATCTGGACGTTCATCTCGATCGGGCGGCCGACAAAGCCCAGTTCGGGGTCGTCGACCTCGCAGACCATCATGTCGTCGTCTTTTCCCGAAATGCCGACAGCCCGCCCGCCTGCATCATTGATCGCCTGCACGATGCGCTTGTTCACAAGGCCAGACAGCACCATTTCGACCACTTCGACGGTTTCCTTGGTGGTCACGCGCTTGCCGCGCACAAAGCGGCTTTCAATGCCCAGCTTGCCTAGCAGGTCGTTGATCATCGGGCCGCCGCCATGACAGACGATCGGGTTCATGCCGACCTGTTTCATCAGGACGATATCGCGCGCGAATTCTGCCATGGCCTCATCGTCGCCCATGGCGTTACCGCCGAATTTGACCACAACAACCGAATTCGAATAGCGCTGCAAATAGGGCAGAGCCTCGGACAGGGTGCGTGCGGTGGCGATCCAGTCACGGTTCATATTCTGCTTTCTCATCCTGAAGATCCCTAGACGACGGTTCGGACCTTAGGGCGCAAGGCCCCCTCAGTCCAGACCGGCAATAATTGCGCGCAAGGTTGCGATGCCATCATTCTTTTCGGATGAGGTCACAACAATTTCCGGATAGGCGGCAGGGTGCTTCTGCAATTCCTCGGCCACCTGCGCCAGAACGGGTTTGATTGCATTCGGCCCCAGCTTGTCAGTCTTTGTCATCACGACCTGAAATGGCACAGCCGAGCGGTCCAGCAGCTTCATGATCTCATGATCGACCTCTTTCACGCCGTGGCGCGAATCGATCAGGCAGAAAGCACGCTTCAACGTCTGGCGACCGGCCAGATAGGTTTTCAGCAGCGCCTGCCATTTGGCGACAATCGCCAGCGGCGCTTTGGCATAGCCATAGCCCGGAAGGTCGACCAGATAGGAATGTTCGCCAAGCGTGAAATAGTTGATTTCCTGCGTCCGGCCCGGCGTGTTCGAAGCGCGTGCCAGACCCTTACGGCCCGTCAATGCATTGATCAGGCTGGATTTGCCAACGTTGCTGCGGCCTGCAAAGCAGACCTCGGGGCGGTTGGGGGGCGGCAGGCCGTCCATATGGACGACGCCTTTCAGGAAATCGACCGGCCCTGCAAACAGCAGGCGCGCTGCCTCGGCTGCGGCGGGATCGGGGATCGGGGCAATCGGGAAATCGACTTTCATAGCGTAATCTGGTCCTGAAGGCGGATATGACCGCCCGTAACGACCTCGGCAAAGACGCCGAAGTCCGTGTGTCCGTAATGGCGCTGCAAACAGTCGATCATGTCAAGATCAACATGCCCCGTTGCCGTATCGGCATTGGTGGCCGTGCAGCGGCCGATGTGTTCGGTAACGCGCAGTTCAACCTGTCCGATATGGATGGTCTGGCCGATCAGATCGCGTTCGTAAAAGGCGTCCCAGCCCTTGGTCCACAGATTGCCGCGCCAGCGATGGGTTCCCAGATCAAGGCCGGTCTTGGCCTTCAGGTCCGCAAGGCTGTCCAGCGACAGAATGGAAATCCAAGGCCGTTTCTGATCGGTCCAGATCGCGGCCCCTTCGACAAGGCGCGTCGGTCGGGCGGCATCGGCGGGCCACAGAGGCCGCAACCAGTCGATCAGAATATCCCCTTGGGTGGCAGGGTCAATGGTAATGGGGGTCTGGCGCGGATGGGTCAGGGTCAGCTTGTCACCATCCCATCCGCCACTGACAGCCTGCAAATCGGGGCAAGCTGCACCGCGCAGGAAACAGGATTTGGGCAGCCAGCGATCCGGCTGCCCGTTTGTCTGGCTGGCAATCGCATGCCGTTCGCCTTTGTCGGTCAGGATCGCAAAGCTGCGATCCCCCGGCAAACGGTGCGCAGCCTGCAATGTGACGCTGTCCAGCCCCTCTCCTCCGACCGTTTTGATCGGGTGACGGCGGATAAGGGCCAGATGCGCGGTCACTTTCCTTTGCCCTTTGCACCCTTCGCAGGGATTTTGGGCATCGAGGATTTGATATTGCCGAACAGATCGGGACGGTGCCCGTGCATCGACATGATCGTGTACTGCTGAAGGATCGTGATCGTATTGTTGGTGATCCAGTACAGAACCAGACCCGAGGCAAAGCCACCCAGCATGAACATGAAGATCCACGGCATCCATGCAAAGATCATCTTTTGCGCGGCATCCGAAGGTGCCGGGTTCAGACGCTGCTGCATCCACATGCTGATCCCCAGCAAGATGGCCAGTGCAGGCAATGACAAGATATGCAGGAAGGATTCCGGTCCAGGCGTCGCATACGGCAGCAGGCCGAACAGGTTCAGCAAGCTGGAGCTGTCAGGTGCCGAAAGGTCGGTAATCCAGCCAAAGAAGGGCGCATGGCGCAATTCGATGGTGACGAAAATCACCTTGTACAGTGAGAAGAAGATCGGAACCTGAAGCAGGATCGGCAAACAACCGGCTGCGGGGTTCACTTTCTCACGCTTATACAGCTCCATTGTTTCCTTCTGGAACTTCATGCGGTCGTCGCCGGTGCGGGCCTTCAGCTCCTCCATCTGGGGCTGCAATTCCTTCATCTTCGCCATCGAGATGTAGGATTTGCGGGCCAGCGGGAAGACCAGCGTTTTCAGCACGAAGGTCAGGGCGATGATCGCCAGACCCATATTGCCGATGATCGCATGCAGCCAGTGCAGCAGATGGAAGATCGGCTTGGTCAGGAAGAAGAACCAACCCCAGTCGATCGAATCCACCAAACCCTCAATGCCGGGGGTGTCTTCGTATTGGTTCAGCACCGACCAGACTTTGGCACCTGCGAACAGATAGCTGTCCGCCTGAACCTGCGTGCCCGGCTGGACGGATTGCATCGGGAAGCGCGCTTCCGTCTGATAGATGTCCGCGCCATCCGCGTATTTCACAACAGCGGTAAAGGCCTGACCGGGGGCAGGCGCCAGCGTGGTCATCCAGTATTTATCGGTGAAACCGACCCAGCCGTTGCCGGTTACGTCATAGACCTGTGCACGGCCTTCACGGGCAATGGGGTCGAATTCCGCAATCTTGTCGTATTTTGTTTCAATCAGGGTGCCGTCATGCATGCCAACGACACCTTCATGCAGCACGAAATAGTTCTGCGTGTCGGGGCGGCCATGGCGGGCGATGATGCCATAGGGTGCTGCCTCGAAGGCGGTGTCGCCGTTGTTTTCCAGGCTCTGCGACACAGTGAACAGATATTGGTCGTCCAGCTGGAAGGTCCGGCGGAAAACCTGGCCCGCGCCATTGTCCCATGCCAGCGTCACAGGCTGGCCGGGGGCCAGCATATCGCCCGATTCCTGGGTCCAGACGGTCGAGGGGTTGGGAACCAGCGAAGGATCGGTGCCCTGACCGGGGGTCCAGCCATAGACTGTGTAATAGGGCTTTGTGACGCCGGTATCGATGGCGTCATCTGCCGTTGCCGAAGACGGCGACAACAGCCGCACGTCGGGCGAACTGTCGTCCAGCGTTTCATGGTACTGGCGCAGCAGCAGGTCGTCGATACGACCACCCGCCAGCGAGATCGAGCCTTCCAGCGAATCCGACTGGATGTCGATGCGGTCTGCAGGCTGTGCCTGTGCGGCTCCGTTCGCGGCCAGATCGGCAGGTGCTGCCGTCGTTGTGCCGGCGGGCGCTGTCGCGGTCAGCGGCTGGTCGCCGACTGATTGTTCCGCCAAAGGCACGCCCGAAGGTTGGTCTGATACGGGTTCCGGAGCGAAGACCGTATACCAGACCAGGATCACCAGAAACGACAGGACCGTCGCCAGGATCAGATTGCGGTTGTTGTCTTCCATTCCCTCACCACTGTCATCAAGTCAGTCGCGCCGGTTCAACAGAACGGACCCCGAAAGGTCAAGCGGATTTGGCCGAATGGGCAGGAATGCTTGGGTGATTCAACCGATCTTTGCCAATCCGGGGCCCATCGGCGGGGGTTCCGGTGCCCGCATCCGGACAAAGCAGCGCCACTATCCACGTTTTGCAATGCTGGGCAGATCGGCAGCGGCGGCATTGTGACGGCGCAGGAAATCCATTGTCGCGGCCACTGGCATGGGGCGTGCAATTGCATAGCCTTGCACCTCGTCGCAGCCCATCTGGGCAAGGAAGGCGTGTTCCTCTCGGGTTTCGACACCCTCGGCCAGCGCGGCAATGCCAAGCCGTTCTGCCAATGCCAGAATGGCAAGAATCATCCGTTGCTGTGCCGGGTCGATATCGCATCCCGTCACAAAACTGCGATCCAGCTTGATGCGATGGATGCCGAACTGCCGGATGGCATCAAGGCTGGCATAGCCAGTGCCGAAATCATCCAGATCGATATGGCAGCCCGCCTTGGACAGCTTGCGCAGGTTGATGCGGACGTCTGCGTTGCTGGTAACAGGACCGACGCTTTCCAGAACCTCGATCACGACGCGTTCGGGGCGAATTTCATGGCGGTCCAATTCCCACAGCAGGCAATCCGCGAAGCCATGCGCTGAAAGTTCGTTGTTCGAGATGTTGATTGAGGCTGTCGGCACATTGAAACCGGCGGCATCCCACGCTTTGATGGCCAGTAAGGACTGGGTCAACATTGTCTGGGTCAGAGCGGTGTGATCAGCCTCGGTCATCTGGGGCATGAAAGTGCCGGGGGCAAGAATGCCGCGGGTGGGGTGGTTCCAGCGTGCCAGAGCCTCGAATCCCGTAATCGCGCCCGAATGGCAGCAGACCTGCGGTTGGAACCATGCCTCGATCTGTTGGGCATCTATGGCGTCGCTGACAGTTGCGACAAGGCGGGGCGCGGTCAGGCCGTTGTCATAGGGGTGAAGCTTCAGCCGCCCCAGATCGTCATCCGCGACGCTTTGCAGACGGTGGCGGGCATTGTCGATCAGGGCATCTATGCTTGGCAGGTCTGGGGCATCTGCATGGATCAGCGCACCAGTGATGACAGGCGTCAGTGTCTGTCCGGCCAGCGCGATCGGGGCTTGACCTTGCTGATGCAAACGTCGCGCCACCTGCATGGCATCCCGATCTTTACGGTTGCGCAGCACAAAGGCGAACAGCCCCGGCGCCAGTATTCGTACCGGATCATAGGGGCGGACCGCGCGGCCCAATGTCATCGACAATTGCACCAAAAGGTGGCTCATCGCGGCCTTATCCAGATTGCGGGCCAGAATTTCGGTGTTTTCAAGCTGCAACAGCAAAACACTGCAGGACAGATCAGCCGCGTCATCCGGTCTGCAAAGCATCTTGCGGAACGGTGCGAACAAACGAATGACTTTCATGGACATGCCGGACCTTTCACGGAATCACAGGCATCAGTCCTAAGCGCGAAAACTTTTCGTTCCGTTAAAGTTCCAGCGCCGGATCACGCAAATCCGGCACATCGGATGGCGTATCGCCGGTCTGTGCAGGAAAAAGTGATGAAAAGTTGAATAAAGCCGGATCCAGCAGATGCGAGGGGCTGACATTCATCAGCGACCGGAAGATGACCTGCCGCCGGCCGGGGGTGCGGCTTTCCCATTCGTCCAGCATGCGCTTGACCTGAACACGTTGCAGGCCTTCCTGACTGCCGCAAAGATCGCAGGGAATGATGGGATAGTTCATTGCTTTGGAAAAACGCTCGCAATCCGCCTCGGAAACATAGGCAAGGGGGCGCAGAACGGTCAGGTCGCCTTCTTCGTTCAACAGCTTGGGCGGCATGGTTGCCAGCCTGCCGCCGTGGAACAGGTTCATGAAGAAGGTTTCCAGAATGTCGTCACGGTGATGGCCCAGCACAACAGCCGAACAGCCTTCCTCGCGGGCGATGCGGTACAGGTTGCCGCGACGCAGACGCGAACACAGCGCACAATAGGTCCGGCCTGCGGGCACCTTTTCCTTCACGATGGAATAGGTGTCCTTATATTCGATCCGATGCGCCACACCGCGCGCCTTCAGGAATTCAGGCAGCACGGTTGCGGGGAAGTTCGGCTGGCCCTGATCCAGATTGCAGGCCAGCAGATCCACAGGCAGCAGACCGCGCCACTGTAATTCATGCAGGATTGCCAACAGGGCATAGCTGTCTTTGCCGCCCGACAGACAGACCAGCCAGCGATCACCCGCGCGAATCATGCCATAATCCTCGATCGCCGAGCGGGCCTCGCGGATCATGCGTTTGCGTAATTTGCGGAATTCGGTGGATGTGGGGGCACCTGCAAACAGCGGGTGGATGTCATTATCGTCGATATCGTCCAGCATTGTGGCCCCGTCTAATGTCTGTGGTCGTCGTCGTGGCTGCAATCGGTGCCGGGGACTGGGTCATATCCACGTCCGCCCCAGGGATGACAGCGCCCGATCCGTCGAAGAATCAGCCATGTTCCCCGCAAGGCGCCATGTTGTTCCAACGCCAGCAAGGCATAGGCCGAACAGGTCGGCTGGAACCGGCAGCCGTGCCCGACCCAAGGTGAAGCAAGCAATCGATAGGCACGCACGGGCAAGGCCACGATGCGGGCCATCGGTTTCACCGGTGCACCTTACCCATAGCGCGTGTGAAGTCTTGACAAAGCTGGGCAAAATCAAGCGTGGCCGTTGCGACGGGGCGACCGACAAGGACGTAATCCCAGCCCTGTCTGGCCGTATCGGGCATTACAAGCCGGGCAACTTCGCGCAGGCGACGCTTGGCACGATTGCGGGCCACGGCATTGCCGACCTTTTTGGAACAGGTAAACCCGATACGGGCAGGCCCGTTATCATCGCGGGCGCGTGCCTGTAACAAAAATCCGGGCATAGGCTGGCGACGTGCACGGGCCGCTGCCAGAAAATCAGCGCGTTTGCCAATAACCGGCGGCATTTTATAGCCTTCAGCCACGCGAAATGCCGCCGTGCCGGCATCCGTGGGCTGGGTTTCAGCAGGATGGGGCAGTGGCGGCATGTCGAAAGCCTTTATGTGGCAGCAAGCTGCTGCCGGGCGCTATCAAGCCGAAAGGCTCTTACGGCCTTTGGCACGGCGTGCATTCAGAATGCGGCGGCCGCCTTTGGTGGCCATGCGTGCGCGAAAGCCGTGACGGCGCGCACGAACGAGGTTCGAAGGTTGGAAAGTGCGCTTCATATTCAGTCTCCGGATCGTATCTTGCGGGTGGCATCAAGTCAGGGCAGGGTAGCAGAATACTGCCCCGCGCGACGGCGCTGGTTGTTCGAAGCCCGCTGAATAGGGGACAAGCATCTCCACGTCAACCGTTCTTACCAGCAAAGCGTAGTATCTTCGCGTGAACGCGTCAGATGGAACTTTGGCGCATTCACATTCGTTTGATCGACATACCCCTCATTCGTCGGCTGACAAGTGGCACCGGCATAACCATACCCGGACACTATGCGACTGAATACGATCTCTGGCCGATTCGCTGCGTTGACGATGATGTTTGTCGTCCTGGCAGAACTGTTCATCCTGTTGCCTTCATTGGCATCTTACAGGTTGGACTATCTGGAGTCGCGTCTAGAACGCGCCCAGATCGCCAGTCTGGCCCTGCTTGCCACCGATGACTCGCTGGCGGCGGATCTGGAAACCGAACTGTTGCAGAACGCGGATGTCTTCAACGTCGTTCTGCGCCGCAACGACATCCGCCAGCTTGTTTTGTCATCGCCCATCCCCGGCCCGATCGCCGCGACCTATGATCTGCGCGAAGACAGCGTCCTGCAAACGGTCGATGATTCGCTGATGACGATGCTGGACCGGCAGAATCGCGTCATCCGCGTCATCGGATCACCCGTGAACCAAGCCGGCCAGTTGATCGAGATTACAATGCAGACCGGCCCCATGCGCGAGGCGATGATCGATTTCGGTCTGACCTTGCTGGGTGTTTCGGCAGCATTTTCGATCATGACGGCGGTTTTGCTGTTTCTGGCGGCGCAGCGGCTGATTCTGGTGCCGATGCGGCGGGTGATCAGCCATATGTCGGCCTATGCCAGTGCGCCCGAAGACAGTCGTCACATTATTATCCCCGGTGCACGTCTGGAAGAACTGCGCGAGGCTGAAGACGCCCTGCGGTCCATGCAGCAGACTGTGACATCGTCCTTGAAGCAGAAAGAGCGGATGGCCCTGCTGGGCCAAGCCATTGCCAAGATCAGCCATGACCTGCGCAATATCCTGACCACCGCGCAGATATTTGCCGACCGGCTAGAGGATAGCGCCGACCCCAAGGTAAAACGCGCCGCCCCCAAGCTGGTGAATTCGATCACCCGCGCGGTGAACCTGTGCGAAACCACGCTGGCCTTCGGCAAGGCCGAAGAACCTGCGCCGACGCTGTCACGCTTCAATCTTGGCCACCTTGCCGCCGAGGTGATCGAGGCCGAAGCTTTGGCCGGAGAGGCTGCGGGGCAGGTCGAGTTCCTGTCCGATATTCCGCCCGCGCTGATCATTCGCGCCGATCGCGACCAGCTTTACAGAGTGTTGTCCAACCTGATGCGGAACGCCCGTCAGGCGATCGAGGCGACAGGCAAACCCGGCATCGTGGAAATCGGCGCGGGTGAAGGGGAAAGCAACTGGTGGATCCGTCTGGGCGACAGCGGCCCCGGTTTGCCGGAAAAAGCACGGGAACACCTGTTCAAGCCTTTTAGCGGCAGCACCCGTCGTGGCGGCACCGGTCTTGGCCTGACAATTGCAGCCGATCTTATCCGCGGGCATGGCGGCAAACTGGAACTGCTGCGCAGCGACGCCGAGGGCAGCCAGTTTAAAATCCAGATCCCCCGAGGCTTGGCAGGGGGCGAATCCCGCTGATGTCCGTTTCAAGACATTTTCTTACAAGAGATCGCTTTTTTTCGATTTTCGCCCTTGCGGCCTGCCAGCACTAAGGCTATCCACCGCCCCGAGATGCACCCGTAGCTCAGCTGGATAGAGCACCAGACTACGAATCTGGGGGCCGGGCGTTCGAATCGCTCCGGGTGCACCATTTCTCCCCTGTTGTCAGTTGACAGACAAAACCGACTTTTGTGACAGATAGCTGACCCAAAAGCCGAACTTTCCAGATATCAGAGTCTCGTTGCCCAGTAGGGTTTGCGATCGTAAGGTCAGGCCAGTCCTGTCTTTATCCGATCGCGGAAGAACCGTTTGGCCAAGAGCCTCCCTGCCACCCCCGGAACGAACTTTCCGCGTTTGCCGCTGACGGTGTCGCATGCTGCCTTCGAGCCGGCATCCTCCTTGCTGTCGCGGCTTGCGGCTAGGAATGGTGCCCGCTCCATGTTTCAGTTTTGCGGTGACATTGCTTTTCCGGTCGATCCACTCTTTCGTGGTGAGAAGGTTGCCATCGAGCAATTGGCCCAGCTCGTCGGGTGTCATGCGGCCGCATTGGAAAAGGTGTCCATCCGTTATCTCAGTAATGGCCACTTTCGCCTGCGGGATGAATTTGCCTCTCTTCAAAGTTTTCAGCGCGCTCGCGTCCGGGTTTGTCCGCAATGTGTCAGGGCGGAGGTTCCATCCGCAGCCGAATCATGGCGCTTACCACGCCGCCTCCACTGGAAATTCTCGTCGATCAGAAGCTGCGCGGATCATGAATGCATGCTCGTGTGCCTCCCAGCCGAAAAATTCTACAAGGATGCCAAAGATTTTGCAGCGCAGCTCCGGAAGTGTCACGGCTGGATTCTGGACCAGCCAGTGGCCCAAGCGAACTGCAGCGCTTTCGAGCTGTACCTGACCAACCGCATCCTGAACGGGCGCGGCGAGCGATGGTTTGACTGTCTGGAACTCAATGTGGCGTCCCGCGCGTGTGAAGTGCTGGGCCTAAGAATTGCGAAAGGGCCACTCGCTGCGCTGAAGGGGCATAGCGAGTCCGAATGGATGAGTTATGGCGCTCAGGGCTTCGACATTTTGAAAGATGGCCCCTCGGCCCTTTCTGACTGCCTTGCCGCGATGGCCCGTGAAGACGGGTTGGATAGTAGATTCTTCGGTCGGCTCTTCGGGCCTTGGATGGCATGGCTAAAAAGTCGGGGTCTCGGTGATGAGTTCGAGCCCCTTCGTGACGTCGTGCGGCGGCACGTATTCAACAACTTTTCCGTCAGAAAAGGTGTGCTCGTTCTTGGGGTGGCTTCGGATGGAATCGTTTCCTTGAACGAACAACAGTCACTCTCGCTGGAGGGGTATGCCAAGCGTAACGCCGAAGATCTGATCTCACGTGGCCTCGCAGAGCGTGACGCAGCTGGCGATATCATTCCAATGAGCTTCGTGACCCAAAAAATGCTCGATGCCTACGAGCGCGAAAAGATGTCCTTCCGAGCCGCAGGGTATTCATCTCGCAATGCTGCAGATGAAGAGAATGCGCAATGCGGGAGCCTTATTTCCGTCAGCGAGGCTGCTCGGAGGCTACGAGTCACAGCTAAAACCGTCGCGTATATGGTTCAGCACGGATTGCTGTGCGGCCTGGCTGCATCTGGTCGTTAGAGGTGGTCGCAGGAATTCGGACCAGTTGCTAAGCTTTAGCGATTGACGAAGGACTGACCTGAGATGACGAAACGAAAGCGCTATTCTGCGGAGTTCAAGGCGAAGGTTACACTGGAAGCCATCCGCGAAGAACTGACGACGGCCGAACTGTCCAAAAAGTACGGCATTCATCCGACAATGATCAGCGGATGGAAGCGCGCCGCGATTGCGAACATGGCGCCTGCGTTCGAATTTGATGCCTCGTCCGCCGAGACGACGATCTCCGAGAAGGAGGTCGAGAAGCTGCACGCCAAGATCGGCCAATTGGTCGTGGAACGGGATTTTTTGGC
>NZ_QQVY01000017.1 GCF_003590715.1 Paracoccus sp. JM45 | reverse complement strand
CGAAACGGCAACTTGAACAGCACTTTGATGGTCAGGCAGAACTGGACCGCCGCGTCGGAAAACACCGCAGGGCGACCGGGGCTGCCGTCATGCGGCGCAAGCCAGGTCACTTCCTTGTCCAACCAGATTAGCAGTGATCCGCGTTTGCGCAGCGACGCAGTATCGTCGGACCAGTTCGTTGTGCGGTAGCGGGCGGGTGATGAAGGGTGATGGCTTACTTATGCGGTTAGAGTTCTGCAACAACGCCGTTCATTGACGGAAAACAGCATAAGTATTTTATATTATGTCATCTGAAAGGCAAAGTAGCTTGTCGTTTTACAAATATTGTAAAACGTCACTATAGTTGTACTTTTTCGAAAACTACTCTTTCGTCTTCGCCACCCTGAATCACGTCAAAAGGCTAAAATCAACGGGTCTGGAACCTACGGGTTAATCTGTAGTTATTCAGTTCAGGTGTACAGCGCATACCCTTTAACGCAATTAAGTATTTCTGGAACGGATTGTTCGAACACGGGTTGGAACAATACACGCGACTAACGGGGGGGTATCGATGGCGGTACAAGGTGATGTATCCGAATTGATCGGAACCGCGACTATTTATTGTGGTCCCGCCCCCACTCCAAATCAGCTGTGGGCGAGCTGGAATACGGATCCGGCAGTGTTGGCGGGACTTATCTCATTCAGTGCGATGATATGGATCAAGCGGCAGCATATCAGCCTTGGGCCCGCTGTCGTTGGATTGATCGCGCTGTTTGTCGCTTTCGTTTCACCGCTTTGCGCTTTCACGTCCGCCCTGTTTACGGCACGTGCCATCCACCATGTTGTCATTCTGACACTTGCAGCACCGGCATTGGCAATAGCTATGCCGGTGGTTCGCATCGGCACTGTAAGTCTGTGGCTGGCAGCTGTAACCGCTGTGATGGTTGCATGGCATATCCCATCAATATATTCTTGGATCTGGCAATCGGCCATCGCTTATTGGAGTATGCAGGCAGCGATGCTGGGTTCGGCGTGGGCGTTCTGGTCCATGGCTCTTGCTGCACCTGAAAGAACCGAACAGATCATTTACAATGCATTCGGCATTGCGGGATTGGCGGGGATCATGGGCCTTGTCGGGGCAGTGCTGACATTTTCATCCTCGATCCTTTATTTCGAACATGTCGATGGCGCGGCGCTGTGGGGTCTGGCACCGATCGCCGATCAGCAATTGGCCGGTCTGGTCATGTGGGTTCCGGGTTTTGTGCCAGTTGCAACCCTTGCGGCGGTCATGCTGCGTCGCAGCTGGATGCGCGGGATAGAGGCATGATTGCCGCGCTGAAGTTTTTCCACCTTGCGGCACTGTTGTGTTGGTGCGCGGCATTGATTGCGCTTCCTGTGCTGATGACCCTTTACAGTGGTTTCGGGAAACGGGAGTTGAAACGCGGTCAAAGGCAGACGCGCTATTCCGAGTTCCGCTTGATCACCCACTATGGATATGTCGCCTTTGCCACCCCTGCTGCCATTCTGGCCGTTGTGGCTGGGACAGGCCTAATCTTTGCGGCGGATATTTTTGATCTGTGGCTGGTTGCCAAACTTGCGTTGGTCGCCGGAATGGCATTGGTCCATGCATGGCTGGGTCATCTGGTGGTGATTTCGGCAGAGGATAGGGGATTGCACAAGATGCCCTCGCCGTTATTCGCATTGGCGGCGGTAATTCCAATGATGATCGGTGTTTTATGGCTGGTTCTGGCCAAGCCCGATCTGGTGTGGGTTACCGACTGGATGCCGGAAGTGATGCTGTCACCTAGGGGGGAAGGATTATGACTGCCGCCCTAACCTTCCGGTCCGGCCTGCGTTCCAATCCGATAATCAAAGACCAGTTTTCCCCCATGCCAACCGGTAATTCCCGTCATGACTGCGGCCAAGGCCGAAATCAGCAGTCCGAAGGGCAGAACAGCCGCGACATGGTCTGGCAACCGGAACCCCCAATTCAGCCCCAAAACCGACAAAAGCATGACAGCAAGGATAAAATGGGTCCAGCTTGCCGAACGGATACGGATGCCTGGCGCTATCAACAATTCGACCGTGCCGGTCGCGCCTGCGACAATACCGATCAGAAAGGCCAATCCGGAGGTCCACAATGCAACGCGGGGCCAGAATTCCTCGGCGCTGAACCAATACATCGCATCGGCACCAAGGGTGCAAACCGCCAGAGATATCGGGAAGGCCACCATCATTGCGTGCAGCGGATGACCGGAAAGGGCAACCTTGGATTCCGTATCACCAAAAGCGGCATGTTCCTCGATCGGGTCGGACAGTCGGCGGCGTTGTTTCCAAGTGTATTTCTGGCGCATTGTCGCTCTCATGTTCGGGCGGTCTGGTCATACAAGGCGGCAGCACTAGCAACGGTTCCTTTTATCACCGCTTGCGATGCACCGCTAAGCACCCTATCGCCCGCAGGCCCCGCAGCAACCGAAATTGCCCGTCTTTGGTGGATCATGGCTGCTGGAGCGGGGCTTATTACGGCGATAATCGCAGCCATGCTGTGGATTGCCATGCGGCGCGGCCCGCGTAAAACATCGGCACGAATATGGATTTGTGGCTGGGGTCTGGTCTTCAGCATGACGCTGCTGACCCTGCTGTTGGGCAGCGCATTGTGGGTTGGCGAACGGATGATTGCGCAGGGTGACAATGTGATCCGTGTTCAAGCGCATGCCAGCAGATACAACTGGCAGTTTACCCAGCCCGCGCCGGATGGCAGGCTGGTCACGACCGACAACATCCTTTTTGTGCCAGCCGGTCAACCTTTCGAGGTTGCAATACATTCTGATGACGTGATCCACAGCTTCTGGGTCCCGCGCCTTGGCGGCAAGATGGATGCCATACCCGGGCATGTGAACCTGCACCGGCTTCAGGCAGACCAGCCGGGACAATATGCGGGACAATCGGCAGAATTCTCGGGGCCCGGTTACCGTGACATGCGATTCACACTGGTTGCCTATGATCCCGCTGACCCGCCAAAGGCATTGACCGACGCCCCGCTTCCCAAGGCCCTACCATGACCGATATACCACCGAACAAGGCACAACGCGCGCTGCATCTTCATCGTGAACTGGATAAGGTCTGGGCCGATCTGCCGGGATTGCGGGGGTTCTTTACCTCGGTCAATCATGGAACCATCGGTCTGCGTTTCATGGCCACTGCGTTTGTCTTCTTCGCAATCGGCGGCGTTCTGGCAATGATGATCCGCGCCCAATTGGCCACCCGCCAGGGCGCGTTCCTGTCAAGCGAGCTTTATAACCAGATCTTCACGATGCACGGCAGCATCATGATGTTCCTGTTCGCCATCCCCCTGCTTGAGGGGTTGGCCCTATGGCTGTTGCCCAAAATTCTTGGGGCGCGGGATATGGCCTTTCCACGGCTAAGCGCACTTGGCTATTTCTGTTATCTATTCGGCGGCACGACCATCGTATTGTCGTTAATTTTCGGGGTCGCGCCTGATGGCGGCTGGTTCATGTATGTCCCCTTGTCAGACAAGACCTATACGCCGGGTGTAAATGCCGATGTCTGGCTGCTGGGCGTTACCTTCGTCGAGATCAGCGCCATGGCCGCCGCGGTTGAAATCACCGTGACCATCCTGCGATGCCGCGCAGCCTATATGCCCCTGACCAAGATGCCGCTAATGGCGTGGTATCTGCTGGGCACGGCAGCAATGATGTTGATCGGTTTTCCGCCGCTTATCCTCGGCTCGATCCTGCTTGAATTGCAGCGTGCATTCGACTGGCCATTTTTCGACATCACGCGCGGCGGTGACCCGTTGCTGTGGCAACACCTGTTCTGGCTGTTCGGCCACCCCGAGGTTTATATCATTTTCCTGCCAGCCGCAGGTGCATTGTCTACGATTATTCCTGTCCTCAGCCGGACGAAGATCCTTGGATATGGTGCGATCGTTGCTGCCATTCTTGGATTGGTGTTCCTGTCATTCGGACTGTGGGTGCATCACATGTTCACCGTCGGCATTCCGCATATGGCACTGGCGTTCTTCTCTGCGGCCTCTGCTTTGGTGGCGGTTCCGACCGCGGTGCAGGTCTTTGCGTGGATCGGCACGATGTACGAAGGCCGCGTCCAGTTCCGTTTGCCAATGTTGTATATCATCGGGTTTTTCGCGACATTTGTTTTAGGCGGTTTGACAGGCGTGATGCTGGCGATGGTGCCCTTCAACTGGCAGGCGCATGATACGGCCTTTGTGACCGCCCATCTGCACTATGTCCTAGTTGGCGGGTTCGTCTTTCCCATGCTGGCCGCTGTGACATGGTGGATGCCGATGATCAGCGGTCGCTGGCGTGTTGCAGGCTTGGGTGAATCAGCGTTCTGGCTGATTTTTATCGGATTTCATGGCACATTTTTCATCATGCATCTGACCGGTCTTTTGGGTATGCCGCGCCGCATCGACGCCTATCCGGACAATCCCGAGTGGGAAATTCTGAACCTTGTCTCGTCAATCTTCGGTATGATTCAAGCAGCAGGGTTCGCCCTGTTTGCGTTTGACATGGTAATGCAATGGTTGTTCGGGCGACGCAGCTGGCGCAATCCTTGGAGGGCGCCGACGCTGGATTGGGCCATGCCCCTGCCCGCGCCATCATATAACTTCGCGTCGCTGCCCGGTCCCGTCCATGATAACGCCACCGCAATCTTGCCCTTGGCAAAAGGAGAAGGCCTTCTTCCCGGTGCGCCGCGCGGACATCGTGAAACTCTGGTGGTCGAACCTGCCAGCGGAAAGCCCGACCATATCGCCGTTCTGGCCAGCAATACGGCCCTGCCCGTTCTGACATCCTTGGCCATTGGCAGCTTTTTCGGGTTGATGTTGGCGGGACTGTACTGGCTGACGCCGATTGGCATTGTAGCCACTTTGGTCATGGCATGGCGGTGGGGAACGATCATGGGTGTCGATTATGATCCGCCGTGGATCGAGGTTGCGCCCTTATTGACCCTGCCCACCCATTTCAGCGTTACAAATACCTTGGCCTATACGGGCTGTGTTGCCCTGTTGGTGGCAGACGGCACCGTCTTTGCATCGCTGCTGTTTGGTCTTGGTTTTTTGAATGTTGTCGCGCCGAATTGGCCTGCGCCCGAAACCGGTTGGGCAACCGGCATGATGGGCTTAATGGCGCTTGCAGCGTTTCTAGTGATACTAGCCGCAACCTTTGCAGGCAGAAAGGCCGCGACATCTCGTGATCCTCGCGTCTGGACGCGGGTCGGTTTCGTTTGCGCGGTTCTTGGGCTGATCCTTATGGCTGGTCTGGCAACGGGGCTGGATGACCCGCGACGCCATGCAGGCGACGCATTGCGGGCCGTCATGCTGGGATATGTCGCCGTCCATGCGATTGTGGTTGCTATGCTAGCCCTGCGTTCGGACCGTGACGCCCGCACAGGTCGCGTCGGGCCGCATCGTCGGGGCGCGATCCCAGCATGGCAACTGTTTCAAAGGTTCTTGCTGTTCACCGCAACGATCAGCCTGACCGTCGTCGTAACGCAAGAGGTCCTTTAATGGGCTGGCTTCTAAGATCTCTGGCAGGACCGGTCCTTTGGGCCGTATTATTTTCAGCAGTCTATGCGCTGCACGGGATCGGGTGCGCGGGGGGGTGGCAAAACCGACCATTCTTCTGGACTGATCTGCAGCATGCAGTATTGGCAGGCCTATGGCTGACGGGCATTATCGCGCATCTGATCCTTGTCAGATACCTGCCGTCGGGCGACGGAATAAAGCAATTTCTTATTATTGCGGGCACCGTCATAGGTCTGGTTAGTTCAGCGATCACCCTATTTCCAGTTGTGATAATTTCATCGTGTTTATCGCTCTAGCGTTTTGACATCGCAGTTCAGCTTAGACCTAAAAGGCGATGTATTTTTCATAACGGTTTGCAATATATCATATATTTTCGGTCTATGTTGCACAAATCGGATAAGGATTCATGTCGTGGATTCGGTGTGGTAGCTAGCCCGCATGAGCAAACCGATATCACCTACCTAGAAGACGACGAACTGCGCAAATTATAACGCGGCGCTGAAGCGTCGTCGATCACTGGCGATCTGGTTCGATCCCGAGATGAACTGGAATGCTAAAACTTCCGGTAGGAGGAGCAGGTCGCGAATTTTCAGTAACGCTGCCCCAAATATGCCTAACGATGAACGTGCTATTCGGAATGGCGCTTCGGCCGACGACGGGCTTTGTGGAAAGTCTGTTGGACTGACGGGCCTTGATCGGGACGTGCCAGACTTTAGCGACACCTGCCGCCGTCAAAGGGTGCTTTCAGAGCACATTCCATATCGTGGCGCTAACGGCCCACTGCATCTGCTAACCAATAACCGATATCAAGATCCAAGGTGAAGGCGAATTGAACGCCCGCAAGCAAGGCGGCCCCAAACGGCGCGCCTGGTGCGGGATCCGCATTGGTATCGACGAGCAAGCACTGGAAATCAGAGTAGTCAAGGTCACCGGCAGCAATACCAGCGACACGCAGACGCTGCCTCATCTACTCGACCAAATTCCGCGCGATCAGCAGATTGGCAGCGTGCCCAGGGACGGTGCATACGACACGCGCCGACGTCACAACGCCATCGCTGGCCATGGTGTGACCGCAGTCATCCCACCACGCAGAAATGCCTAGCCATGGAAGCCAACTACCGCCGGCGCTATCGCCATGAAAAACACACTCCGCGCATCAAGATATTTTGGTCGGCCACTCTGGCGAAACTGGAGCGAATATCACCGGCCAAGTCACGTCGAGACAAAGATGCATTGCATGAAACTGCTAGGCCTGAGGCTGAGGGCGCGCGACTTTGACCGCCAGGTCGCTAAGGTTCAGGTGCGCATTGCGATCCAGAAATGCTACACCGCCTCGGCATCCCTGTTACGAAAGCAGTGGGATAGATCTGGCGGGGGTACGAGGAGAACCGTTCATCAGCTGGTTTGCGCAACAGAGCCACATTCGGTTGCGAAGTCAATTATATCCCATTGCCGATTGTTTTACTATTCTAACCCGCATGGTATCTTATACCATCACGGTATCAGCACGCATTGGACATCCTGTTATTGCAGGTACATCGATTGGGAAACGTGTGGCCGCTTGGGCAACTCGAACCGGTTGCACCAATATGCATCGTGCCATACTTGTCGCGATCCGTTCGAAGCTACTGTAAGTGAGGGACGTACTGCAGGTGACTCAAGATAGCGCCAGTGTTCTGGGGGATCCGAAAGCATAATCCTCTTTAATTTTTATGGCGGCATCCGAATAGCCCTAAAGTCGAATACAACTTCGTATTCAAGTCTGTATTTGGGGAAATACGATTATTTATTTTATAGTGAGCCGAAGCCACCTCAGGCTGTTCCTGATAGCTTACTGTTGTTGATCAGTGAGCAAAGATCACTTCGGTAAAATCAGAATGGCACGGAAATCGTTGACGTTTGTCAGTGTCGGGCCGGTGATGATGTGCCCTTGGGTGGTTTCGAAAAAGCTGTGCGCATCATTGTTGGCAAGGGCAGCTTGCGCGTCCATCCGACCGTTCAGGCTGTCGGGGCCAGCATAGGCGCCGGCAATTTCGGCTGCCCCGTCGACGCCGTCTGTATCACAGGCAATGATATGGATGCCCGCAGCGCCCTGCAAAGTAATAGCTGCCGCCAGCGTGAATTCGGCATTTGGCCCGCCAATACCATCACCACGTCGGGTGACAGTGCATTCGCCACCTGACAACAACAGGATCGGTTGCCCTGTCTTGGTGGCTTCGGCCCGCAAAGACAGGGCAAGACGGGCTTGGGATGCGCCCAGTTCGCGCGCCTCGCCTTCCAATGCATCACCAAGCAAGCGCACATCGACGCCTGCAGCCCGCGCCTCTTTCGCGGCGGTGGCCAAGGATTGCGACGGCGCGGCGATGATGCGGGTTTCGGACGTGGCAAGCCGCAGATCATCAAGGGCAATGACGCCGGACCCCTGCCGTAACACAGCCAGCGCGGCATCCGGCACAGCGATCTGGCGCTTCTGCAGAATGTCCAGTGCATCGGCGGCAGTGCTGGTTTCCCCGACCGTCGGACCCGATGCGATATGGGCCGGATCATCGCCCGGCACATCTGATATCAACAGGCTTAGCAATGGCGCAGGGTGACAAGCCGCTGCCAGCTGCCCGCCTTTCACGCGGCTAAGGTGTTTGCGAACAACGTTCATCTCGCCGATCGGCGCCCCCGAGGCCAATAGCGCCGCATTCACCGCCATCTTCTGGTCCAGATCCAACCCCGCAGCGGGGGCGCAAAGCAACGCAGACCCCCCGCCCGAAATCAGCGCCAGCACCAGATCATCGGGACCCAGCCCCGCGACCAGTTCCAGCATATTCTTGGTCGCCTGCGCGCCGGTGGCGTCGGGGACAGGATGTGCGGCCTCGACCAAAGTGATGCCTTGCAACGGGCGGGCATAGCCATAGCGGGTGATGACCAGACCCTCGCAGGGGCCCAGATGCGCCTCGACCGCCTCGGCCATGCGGGCGCTAGCTTTGCCGGCACCGATAATGACCAGCCGCCCCTTGGGCCGGTCCGGCAGATGCGCGGGCACGACCTGCATCGGGTCGGCCACCATCACGGCACAATCAAACAGTGCTGTCAGAAATGCGCGCGGATCGGCAGTCGGGCACGGTATTGGCATTATCGGTTCGACCATCTTGAAAAGGGGCGGATGTCGGCTTGGGACCAGAATGGGCCCCAAGCCGTTGCATCATGCAAGAGCTTTTTGACGGGTCAAAAACTCGATCACGATGGCGGCGGTCCAGGTGAAACGGTCGCCACCGCAGGGTTCACCGTCAAGGGGGCCATAGTATTCGGCAAAACCGCCCAGTTCGATCAGACGCAAACTGTCGGAGACAATGCGTTCGACAATCTCATGCTGGCCTGCGCGTTCCATTCCGTCAGCAATCATATAGTTCACGATCAACCAGACCGGCCCGCGCCAATATCGCAGCGGGTCGAATTCGGCCGCTTTGGGGGCATGGCTGGGCACCATGAACTTCGCCTCCTTTGCAAGGAGGTTGATCCGCGCAGCAATGGCCAGGGCGTTCTGTGGCGGAATATCGGTAAAGGCCGCCAGAATGCCCCCGATCGAAGGGCTGTCAACCAGTTCACCCACCGCCCTGTCAAAGCACACATACTGTCCGTGTTCAGCGCTCCATAATCCGTCCAGTGCGGCGGCACCGCGAGCGGCAAAGTCGCGGGATTTCTGCGCGATTTCGGTTTCACCCAGTTCCTGCGCAAGATCGGCAAGATCACTGCACGACCGGATCAGGATGGCATTGAAACCTGGATCGACGACCTGAAACGGCGATGCGTCATGCAGCTTGCTGTTGTCCCATCCCAGATCGCGGAAATGCTGCACCAACCACATGAATTGTTCATATTGCTTTTGCGTCGGACGGTGGGCCGGGTTGGCGTGCTGGGTGTCGCGGCGCACAAAGGGTTCGACCCCCTCGGTCGGAACACGGTCCAGTGCTGCGTCCCAATCAACCGAATTGTCGCGGCCGGATTCCCACGGATGCAGGATGGCGACCAATCCAGTGCCGCGCGGATCACGGCAGCGGAAAAACCATTCATGCCACGCATGGATCTGCGGCACCAATGCACGGGCGCGGGCGCGGGCCAGATCACGGTCCTGACAACGGTCGAACAGACGTTTGACGCAGAACCCTGCGACAGGCGGTTGCGTGATGCCCGTCGTCGGAACATCGCGGCCCGTGCGCCAGACATCGGCACCAGGGAAATAGCTGTCATTCGGCGTGTGGAAAATAATATGCGGCACCATACCGTCATCCCATTGATGGGCGAACAGGGTGTCGATTTCGGTCCATGCGCGGGCCTCGTCCAGATGGGACAGACCAAGCGCGCTAAGACAGCTGTCCCAGTTCCACTGGAAAGGATACAGGCCATCGGTGGGTACGGTATAGGTGCCGCGGTCATTGTGACGCAAAACGTCCTTGGCCTGTTCGATCAGTGCGTATGTCATGGTTGTCCTCAGGCGACGGCAAGGTTGGTTTCGGGGTCGAACCAGCGGACGCGGTCCGGCTGGGGTGACAGCATCAGCGTGTCGCCGGGGCGCACGGTCAGGTCGCTGTCCAGAACGGCGCGGAAGGATGTCCCATCGACGTGACAGGTCACCAGCAGATGCGCGCCAAGCGGCTCGACTACTTTGGCGGTGGCGCTCATGCCCTGTTCGGCCAGCTGGATATCTTCCGGACGGATGGCAAATTGCAGACGGTCCAGATTGACGCGCGGGCCATCGACCACCTGTCCGGCCACGGTCCATTTGCCGTCACCGGCGGGGGTCGCATCCAGAAAATTCATCGGCGGGTTGCCGATAAAGCCCGCAACGAATTTGGCGGCGGGGTTGCGATACACCTCTATCGGGGTGGCGGCCTGAATGATCTTACCCTGATGCATGACGCTGATGCGGTCGGCCAGGCTCATCGCTTCGACCTGATCATGGGTGACATAGATGGCGGTCGTTTTGCTTTCCGCCAGAACGCCCTTCAGTTCAGCTCGCATTTCCAGCCGCAGCAGCGCATCGAGGTTGGAAAGCGGTTCGTCCATCAGGATCACGTCCGGCTCCATCGCCAATGCACGCGCCACGGCCACACGCTGACGCTGGCCGCCGGACAATTCGCCCGAATAGCGTTTCAACAGCTGGTCGATATGCATCAGACCGGCGGTGCGTTCGACGCGTCGGGTCACCTCCTCATTCGACATCTTCTGCATCCGCAGTCCAAAGCCGATGTTTTCGAAGACCGTCAGATGGGGAAAAACGGCATAGTTCTGGAATACCATCGCAATGCCGCGATCCTTAGGGGCCAGATGGTCGACGCGCTTGCCGCCGATCCAGACCTCGCCCGTGGTGGCGGTTTCAAGGCCCGCCACGATCCGCAGCAAAGTGGTTTTGCCACAGCCCGATGCGCCAAGCAGGACCATGAACTCTTGATCCTCAATGGTCAGATTGATGTCATGCAGGGCCTGATAGCCGCCGAAATTCTTGGCGACATTCTTGATCTGGATTTGTGCCATGTCTGTATGTCCTTTTGTCGGGGTTGCCCCGCCTTAGCGGTTGGCAATGCCCCACATCGCGAAGAGGTATTTGCGCACAGCGAAGATGAAGATCAGCGCCGGCACGACCAGGATGAAGCCACCGGCAAATTTCAGGTGCAGGGGTGCCTCGCCCAGGGTTTGCAGCAGAAAGGCCGGCAGGGTCCGGTTTTCGATGGTCAACACGGCGGATGCAAAGACCTCGTTCCACGAGATGACAAAGGCAAAGATTGCCGATGCCGTGATGCCCGGCAGGATCAGCGGCAACACCACCTTGGTGAATGCGGTCAGGCGCGTGCACCCAAGGGTCCATGCCGCCTCCTCCAGCTCGATCGGAATGCCCGAGAACAGCGAAAAGGTGATCAGCACTGCAAAGGGGATCGCCAGCGTCGTATGCACCAGCGCAAGGCCGAATGCCGTATCATCCAGCCCCGTGCGGATGAACAACACCGCCAGCGGCAGCGCCAGCAACGGCAATGGAAAGGCCCGCGTCAACAGGACCAGCATCCGGAACAGTTCCTTGCCGCGAAAATCGAACCGTGACAGCGCATATCCCGCAGGCGCGCCGATCAGAACCGACAGCACCATGGTGATGGCCGCGACAATGATCGAGTTTTTCAGCGCTGTCAGCATGCCCTCAAAGCCCGCAAAGAAGGTCAGGCTGCCGAGATCGAATTCGGGGATAAAGGATTTGGGAAAGCTGTTGACCGTTTCGGGCGACGACAGTGTGTTGATCAACAAGAAATACAACGGCACCAGCACCCACGCGCATAACAACACGACCGAGGCGATATAGACATACCGCCCTGCCTTGCGCGTCGAACGGGTATTGCCGACCAGTTGGGTGGCGTCGGTCATATCGATGCTCCTTTAGGGACGCGAAGCACGCGCAGGATGATCACGGTAAAGGCAATCGACAGTGCCAGCACGACCAGCGCCAAAGCCGCCGCTGCATTGCTGTTCAGCAAATCGAATTGGTAGGCATAAATCTCGCCCATTAGGACCGGCATCAACGTGCCACCAAGGGCCGCGACCACGGCAAACACTTCGAACGCCAGCACGACGCGCAGGATCAGCGCGGTTTGCAGCGACGGGCGCAGCATCGGCAGGGTAATTTTGGTGAAACGTTTCCACGGGGATGCGCCAAAAACTTCGGCGGCCTCGTAATATTCTTTGGGGATCAGGCCGATGCCCGCGACGATTATGACCAGCATGATCGCTGTTGCCCGCCAGATTTCTGCCAGCGCAATGGCCAGAAAGATCACGCCGGGATGCTGATAGGACAGGAAATTCACCGGCTGGTCGATCACGCCAAGCCCGCTCATCATGGAATTCAGAAAGCCGGATTGTTCGAAAATGGCCAGCCAGATGATGCCAGCCGCCAGATCCGAAATCCCCAGCGGGATCGTCCAGACATATAGCACCAGATCGCGACCCTTTTTCATTTTACTGACCATGGTGGCCATTAACAAAGACAGGGCCAGCTGGACCGGCACCACAATGGCCGCCAGTAGCAGGGTGTTTTTCAACGAGATGGGAAATTTCCAGTAACTGAAAACATCGCGGAAATTGGCCATCGAAAAGCCGTCCGACCCGCTGAACGCCTGCTGGGCAACCAGCACGAAGGGATAAAGGAAAAACACACCCAGAAAAAGCGTCACCGGCAGGATCAGCATATAGGGCA
The DNA here is from genome assembly GCF_003590715.1 of Paracoccus sp. JM45. GTDB lineage: Bacteria > Pseudomonadota > Alphaproteobacteria > Rhodobacterales > Rhodobacteraceae > Paracoccus. Next base: position 30,021 of record NZ_QQVY01000017.1, on the reverse strand, counting down.
ATAGTCGAGCGTTCATCGGATCGCTCCCATGGGGGCGCAGGGCGCCGCTTGGTGAAATGGGGGGGGATGCGCCGGACCGCAGGGTCCGGACGCGTCGTGGCGAAAGGTTATTCGACCGGGCAGGCACCTTCGGAGGGTGCATCAGGGGCCCAGCAGGGCGCGCCGGTTTCGTCCATGATCGCGGCCAGTCGCGGCTTTTGATCATCCAGAACCATGCGGATATCCTGACGGGCCAGCACGATCCGTTCGAAGGTATCGTTGAAGATGCGGTCGAACTCTCCGCCCTGATTGCCCAGACCTGATGGCAACAGACCGGGATTGGCGTCATGCGCACTGCTCATCTTGGCGACGGCGTCCCCTGCGGCCTGCACGGCCGGTGGCAGATCGTCAGGCAGATCGACGTCGATCACGGGGAAAAAGCTGGTCGCGCGCAGCGTCGCGATCTGCGTTTCAGGCGTCATCATATAGCTGATCAGCGCTTTGGCAGCATCCTTGTCTGGAGCCGTTTCGGGAATGGCCAGACCGGCCAGCACTGGCATGAATCCACGTCCTTCGGGACCTGCAGGTGCCGGGAAAGCGACAAAGTCATCAGGGCGTTCGTTGAAAGCCTGTGCCAGACGGGACGTATGGTCGAACACGATCCATGCATCACCCGACAGCAGTTGTTCCTGCATGAACGAGAAATTGGTCGAGGCGGGGTTGGTATGCTCCCACAATTCGCGGAATTTTTCCCAAGCCGTCACCGCCTTGTCAGACGCATACGTCCGCACCACGCCGTTGGTATAGGATGGATACAGATAGCCTTCAAAAAAGCGATGCTTCAGACCTTTCGGACCTGCGGGAAAACCGAATTTCGCCTGACCGGTCGCCTCGTGGACATTGGCGGTCCATGCAATCAGCTGGTCATAGGTCAGCGCGTCGATGTCTGCGCCTTCGGGCAGGTATTGCAGCGATTCCTTATTGGCGGCCATGATGTAACTGGCCTGCATCCACGGGATATATTGCGGCGTATCGGTACCCAGTTTGGACAGCGTATTAAAAGTTTCGCTGTTTGACGTGATCCCCAGATCGCCCAGATCAACCAGCTGGTCAGCCTCCATCGCGGAAAAATTGCCATGCAGCGCGCCCAGCAACCCGATGGCCCCTGATCCGGCCTGCAATTCGGCACGGATACGGGTCAGCCACGGGCCGTCTTCGTTGGCTTGGTAATCCACTGTTTCGGGGGCGTCAGCCATCACGGTTTCACGCATGGCCTGCGCTTCTTCAACGGGACGCGCTTGCGTCGACCAGAAAAGCACATCGGCTTGCGCCACAGCAGCCGAACACATCATGGCAATGCCCGAAACCGCGGCCATGTATTTGGAATGTCTGTTCATCTTAGCCTCCCCTTTTTATGACGGCGATCCTGTCCAACAGGCGGGCCGCCGTTCTTTCCCGTATCATCGGGACCGGCCCTCCTGCCGGCGCGTCAGCATCCTTGGTGCGATGGGACATTGTCGTCACCAACGTCCGAGTCGTCCCCGATAACCTGCCTCAGCATGGTATAACGATATATCAGCTGTCAACTTGATATTATCCTAGTATTCCGGATTAAATTCCGTGATGGCGTTGGTATATGACGAATATTCGATTATTTATGCTATTTCGATTATTTATGCTATAACGATATATCTAAAAGACACAGGTGCATATGTCCGTAAAGCCGACCCTTGCCAGCGTTGCCAAAGAGGCCGGAGTCTCGATTCCGACCGTTAGTCAGGTAATGCGCGGAACGGGCCGCATTTCTGAACAAACGCGCAAAAAGGTGCTGCAAGCCGCCAAAAAGCTGCATTATGTGACCGATTCACGTGCTGCGGCCATGCGATCTGGTGAATATCACGAGGTTGGCTTTCTGATTAACCAGTTGTCCAACCCCTTCAACGCCGAGGTGATCAGCGGCGTTGTCGATCTGCTGGATGCCGAAGGATATCTAGTGTCGGTGCTGGACACGCGTGACGACGCCGCCCGCCAAAGCCGCCATCTGGACGCCTTTATCCGCCAGCGCCGTGGCGGGTTGATCTGGGTCCCTGCCCTGCAAACCGACGACGATACCCTTGCGATGCTGGCAGCACAGGCAGTGCCGACCGTGTCTTTCATGCGTCCGGCCAATGCGCAGATGGATTATGTCGGCATCCGTAACGCCGAGGCCACCGCAATGGCCACCCGCCACCTGATTGAATTGGGCCATCGTCATATCGCTTATCTGGGCGGTGTCGGTATGAATTTTGTCCGCAAGCAGAGGGTCGAGGGCTATGTTCATACCCTGTCAGCGCAGGGGCTTGGTGAAGGCATTGTCTGGCAATGCCCTGAAAACAAGCTGGCAGGATTATCGGCTATGCAGGAACTGATGCATAAGCACCCGCAGGTAACGGCAGTCGTGTGTAATGGCGATATGGTGGCCATTGGGGCCTGTCTGGCGCTGGCACGGGACGGTCTGGTGGCAGGACACGATATGTCGGTGATCGGCTTTGATGATATTCAGGATGCGATCGTCGCCACGCCGCCGCTGACGACCATGGCGATATCGCCGAAAAATCTGGGCATGCGGCTGGCGCGGGTTCTGCTGGACCGGATGCGCGACCCGAAAGCCCCCGCCACCGCAACCGAGGTGTCTGCAAAACTAGTCCTGCGCCAGACCACCGGCGTCCCTGGATAGGCAACCTTCGTTAAGGGGCCTCCACCAGATCGGCATGCGGAACTGTCATCTGCGCCAGATCGATCCGACGTTCAAAGGCCATGCCATCGGCGTCGAAAAGATGGCAATCGGCAGCGGCAAACGACAGGTTGATGGTCGTGTTTTCAGGCATGACTTGCGTTCCGTTAAGAACGAAGCAGAAGTTTTCGTTTCGATCCGGCAACCGGGCATAGCCGATGGTGTTCTGTCCCAGATATTCAACTACGCTAGGTGTTGCAGTCATAACCACATCCCCCGACCCGACTGCCATGTGTTCTGGCCGGATACCAAGCGTCAGCGTCTTTCCCTGCAACGCCGAACGATCCGATGCCGGCACCATGACCGGAATGGTCAGGGACTGGCCGTTCAAATCGATCTGCACCCCTTGATCCGATGCACCGAGACAGTGCACTGGCAGGAAATTCATCCGCGGGTTGCCGATAAAGCCCGCCACGAAAGTGTTTTGCGGTTTGTGATATAGCTCTAACGGAGGGCCGACCTGTGCAATATACCCGCCATTCAGCACAACGATGCGATCGGCCATGGTCATCGCTTCGACCTGATCATGGGTGACGTAAATCATCGTGGCGCCCAGTTGCTTGTGCAGGCGGGTCAGTTCGATCCGCATATCGGCACGCAGGGCCGCATCAAGGTTCGACAGTGGTTCGTCGAACAGGAAGATCTCGGGCGCGCGGACGATGGCGCGACCAATGGCAACGCGCTGGCGCTGACCACCCGACAAATTGCCGGGCTTTTGTTGCAACCGTTCTTCCAGATGCAGTATCCGCGCGGCCTCATCGACTTTGCGCTGGACCTCGGCTTCAGGGGCTTTTTCGACGCGCAGGGGAAAAGCGATATTTTCATATACCGTCATATGCGGGTAAAGCGCATAGGACTGGAAGACCATAGCAATGCCACGTTTGACAGGGGGCAGGTCGTTGACCCGTTTGCCGTCAATAACAATATCACCCGAGGTCGTATGTTCCAGACCGGCAATCATGCGTAACAGAGTTGATTTTCCGCACCCCGAGGGGCCGACAAAAACCATGAATTCGCCTTCCTGCACATCAAGTGAAACGCCCTTGACGACTTCGAATGTGCCGAAGACCTTTTTAATCTCTTTTAGTGAAAGCTGGCCCAAGGCGCGTCTCCTGCTGGGTGCCGACCGGTCGGGGCGGACGGTTTGTGGTATATCCGGCCACAGATGCTGTGGCCGGATAGTGTGGTGGTTACTTGTAGTCTTCCAGTTCGGCGGCGGCTTTGGTCAGCGCCTCTTGGGGTTCGGCACTGCCGGTCACAACCGATTGGACCATTTCGATCATGACATTCTGGAAGCCTTTGTAGTCGGTAAACAGGGGCTCGGGGCCGCCAAAGGCGATGCCTTCGACATAGGGCGCCCAATAGGGCTGTTCGGTGATCAGCTGGTCGACCTTTTCCGACGGGCGCAGCGGCGTCAGCCCAGCATCGGGGGACATTTCATATTCCAGCTGGATATCGGGCGAGGTAATATATTTGGCAAATTCGATTGCCTTATCCTCGACCCCGGATCCCGAAAAAACGGCCAGTGAATCGGTGATCAACAAGGTGCCCGGACCTTCGGCGGACGGCCCCACCGGCAGCTTAGCCACACCCCAGTTCATATCGGTATCAGATGCGCGGAACGCTGCCGCGATCGAGGCTTGCAACATGCCGACCCCGCCATCAAGGAAGATGGCGCGCATTTCATTTTGCTCATAGGCTGTCGCGCCCTCGACCGAATAGGGGACGATATCCTTATAGGCTTGCAAGGCTGCCAGAACCTCGGGGCTGTCCATCGTGATGTTGCCATCGGCATCAATGATCTGGCCGTTATTGGTATAAACCCAATGCAGGAACTGGTGCATCGTGTTGTCAAAGGTCTTGGCCGACAGACCGTATCCCGCAACATCGGTGTTTTCGGTGATCTGCGTGGCAAAGGCGATTTCTTCTTCCCATGTCTTGGGCGGCGTTTCGGGATCAAGACCGGCTGCCTCGAAGATATCCTTGTTCCAATAGAAGGCCTTGGTCGAAAAAGCGACGGGAACGCCCCATTGGGTCCCCTCGAAGGTGACGGTGTCAACGATATGGGGGTAATAGGCGGCCTTCTCGTCCTCGGTCATCGGGATCGGAACGATCAATTCGTTCAGGGCGAATTCTTTCAGTGTCCGCGAACCGACATAGGCCATGGCAACAGGGCTGCCTGCTGCGGCCAGCGTGGTGGCCTTGTCCTGACATTGCGCCCAGCCCACAACCTCGGGGGTGACGGTCCAGCCTTCGTTCGCCGCTTCCCATTCGGCGATGTATTTTTCATGCACAGGATCAATCCTGTCGCCGCAATAGATCCAGCTGATGTCGTCGGCCATTGCAGGCAGCGCCGTGGATGCGGCCAATACCAGTCCGATCAGGCTTTTCTGGGCAAGTGTCGTCACGTTCACTCTCCTTGTTGGAATTGGTTTTTATTATTGTTTTACCGCGCCCGCGGTCAGACCGCCGACAAGATAGCGTTGCAGGAAGAAGATGATGACCAGTGCCGGCGCGATGCCGACAAAGCTGGCCGCCATCAATTCGTTCCAGATCACCTCCTGCTTGCCGAAATAGGCGAACAGCCCGACGGGCAGCGGCATATATTCGGTCTTGGAGTTGAAGGTCAGCGCAAAGATGAACTGCTGTGCATAGGCCCCGATGAAGGTCATGATCGCAACGACAACGATGCCGGGGCGGGCAATCGGCAAGATCACCCGGCGGAAGGTATAGAACTGGGATGCGCCGTCCATATAGGCGGCCTCGTTCAGTTCGGGCGGGATCCGCATCATATAGGTGCGCAGCAACCAGATCGCGGCCGGGATCAAAAATGCCGCGCCCGGAATGATCATTGCCCAATAGGTGTTCAGCATCCCCAAGGTCCGCATCAGACGGAACAGCGGGATCAATAGCACCGCCCCCGAGAACATCGAGACGGCCAGAAACCCGCCCAGCACCAGCCCCATGCCCTTGAACTTGAAACGCGCAAAGGCATAGGCCGCCGGAACCACCAGAACCAGTACAATTACCGTCGATACGGCGCTGATCAGCAAGGAATTGAAGATATACAGCGCAAACATCGGCACGCTGTCCCACATGGTACGATAGGCAGCGAAAGACCCGTTTTCGGGCCAGAAGGTATAGGGCGATGAAAACAACTGCTCGAGCGGTTTCAGGCTGACCAGAAACCCTTCGAGGAAAGGAGCCAGCATGAAAAACAGGAAGACTGCGATGCCGCAATAGATGCAAATCAGTTCCCACCAGCGATAGCGGTCGATCATCGCGCGGGTGCTGTCATGTCTGGAAAAAGGGTTCACCATGATCTGTTCCTTATGCCTTGTCAGTGCCGGCAAGACGGCGGGTCATGCGGAAATAGGCGATGCAGAACAACGAAAGGAAAAGACAGATCACCACGGCCCGCGCTGCGCCTTCGCCGTATTTTTTTGACCCGATGGCTGTGGCATAGGTGTCGATGATCATCGTCGTGGTTTCGCCTGATGGTCCGCCCTGCGTCAGAATCCAGATGATGTCGAAGCTGTTGAACGTGGCAATCAGCGACAGCATCGACATGGTGATGACGGCAGGGGCCATCAACGGCATGGTGATGCGGCGGAACCGCATCCAGCGGCTGGCGCCATCGGTCCATGCCGCCTCGTAGAGGTCGCGCGGGATGGACTGGATCGCAGCCAGAAAATAGATGGTGACCATCGGCACACCGATCCAGACATCGGTAACAATCGTCGCCCAATAGGCCGAATGCCCATAGGCCAGAAACGCGACCGGCCCGTCCACAAACCCGAAGCGCTGCAACAGCCCCGAGATCATCCCGAACTGGCCGTTATACATCCAGCCCCACATAAAGATGCCGATGGCCATCGGCACGATCCACGGTGGCATGGTCAGCAACCGGAACACATGCCGCCCCGGCACCGCGCAGTTCAGTAAGACCGCGCCGAACGTCCCGATAACCATTTTCAACAGCACCGAGAAGAACGTCCATGTGAAGGTCCGCAGGATGATTTCAAGGAAATCCCTGTCAAAGATCTTCTGGTAATTGATCCAGCCGACATAGTCATAGGTCCGGCGCAGCGATGCATTGGTAAAAGACAACCGGACAGTTTCGATCAGGGGCCATGCCACGATGATCACGATATAAAGAACGGCAGGGGCCAACAGCGCCCATGCGAAATACCATGCGGCGCGGGATTGGGTCATGCCATGACACCTTTTCGTACCAAAGCCTCGTCATAGCGGTCCCAGACGGGGCGCATATCGACGACCTGTCTGGTCCGGCGCGCATCATCGATGGACAGCGCCAGAATGCCTGCCTCCAATGCGTCCAGCGGAGATACTGGAAGGGGGCCGTTCTTCATGACATTCGCAATCACCTCGGCGGCCATGGTTTCATCCGCACCATAGTGATGTGACAGCGCGCTGGCCTGATAGGTCTTGTCGATTTTCGTCTGCTCGGACCGCACATCGGTCACCTTGAACTGCGCGCGGATAAAATCACCCTCGGCCTGACCTTTGGTGCCGAATACCGCAAAGCGGCGGAACTGGTCGGGCGCATTCAGATTGGTGTGGAAGTTCATACCAACGCCATTGGCGTATTCGATAATCGCTACCTGATAGTCGATGATATCGCCGTCATTATCAAAGACCCTGTCCGACCCGTTCCAGCCCGAAGGCTTGCGGTGGTACAGGTCCAGATCGTTGATGCCTTCGTTGCGCAGGTCGTTTTCGGGCACAAAGGTCTTGCGGCCGCCAAAGCTGGCAACCCGTTCGGGACGCGCCCCGATCAGACTGTTATACAGGTCCAGATCATGGCAGCATTTTTCCAACATAAAACTGCCGGACCATTTTTCATACCGCCGCCAGTCGCGCATGAAAAACGCGCCATGATAGGGGAAAATATGTTCTGCCGCCTCGACCGAGACGATCGTTCCCAGCATTCCCTGATCGCGCGCAGCCAGCAAGTCGCGATACAGTGGTGCATATCGCAGCACCAGACCGACCAGTAACTGGTCGGGGCTGTGGCCAGCCATCAGGCGGGCCAGTTCATAGGTTTGCTCAATGGTGGAAACGATGGGCTTTTCCGAAAAAATCTTGTTATCCGCCTGCAGGCCCAAGCGGATATGATCCAAATGCAAATGGTTCGGTGAACCGATCATTAGCAGGTCGTAACCGCCAGCTTTCACCAGGTCTTCGGGGGATGAATATTGCACACCGGGGTTGATATGATGTTCAGCCAGCGTTGCCAGCCCTGCCGGTTCGGGGTCATGATAGCCGACAATCTGGAAGTCAGGGTCTATCTGGTTAAAAACATGACCAAGATAGCCAAGCCTGAACCCAAGTCCGATGATCGCGACCTTCATGTCGACTCCCCGCACGAAATTATTTTTCTAAATCTGACCGGATCTATAGCGTTACGTCAAGAAATTTCGCTTGAATTCTTTTGCAGAACCCAAGCTGTGTAATTCGTTTTCACGTGTGCCTCTATTTTCGCAGTTCTGTCCCAAAAAGGGCAGTGATATGCCGAAGCCCCAGAAGGGCTGCGCCGATCAGGCCAGGTTCGACGGTGCAGCGGGCGGGCACCACCAATGGTCGATCAAAGCGGCGCAGGCATCTGTCGCGCACCGCGGCGTCCAGCGCATTAATCAACGGGGCGGATGTGGACAGCCCGCCGCCCGCAGCGATGATCCCCGCCCCTAACACGTTCTGGACCATCGCCAGCGGACCCGCCAGCAGCGCTAGCCAGACGTCAATTGTGGTTGTGGCATCGACATCACCCCGTTCCCAGGCCGCGACAATGTCGCGGCTGTCGCAGGGCCGGTCACCATGAAGATGGCGGTGAAGGCGTTCGATGCCGCGGGCCGAACAAACGGCGTCAAGGCAGCCGGTTTGCCCGCAACCGCAGGCGAAGGCCGGCAGGGTGATTTGCGGCTGGTCGATCACCCGCTGCGCGACAGGCCCGTGGCCGATTTCGCCCGCAAAACCGCCACTGTTGATCAGGCTGCCCCGCACGACAATGCCGCCGCCGACCCCCGTTCCAAGGATCAGGCCGAAAACCACGTGATGGCCCTGCCCTGCACCTGTCGCAGATTCGGCCAGCGCAAAACAATCGGCATCATTGGCCAGCACCACCGGCAAGCCCAATACCTGTTGCAAATCATCCTTCAGATTCCGTCCCGTCAGGCAGGGAATATTAGCCATGGTGGCGCGTCCGGTATCGGGATCAACAACGCCCGCAATCGAAAAGGCAAGCGCTTGTGGCGGTACGGGTGCTTGCGCCACAATATCGGCCAGCACCCCGACAAAGGCTGTAAAATCATATATCGGCGTCGGAATGCGCGCTATCAGGGTCACATCGGTCACGCTGGTGGCCTGCGCCGCCTTGATGGTCGTTCCCCCGATATCAAAGCACAGGATCATTACCAGACGGCCCCGCGTGCCGCGACAGGCAAAACCCGCGTCACGACACCGTCGCGATGGAAAACAATACGGTCGAACAGGTTCGTGACCACGCAGGTATGGTTGGGGACCACGCGCAGCTGTGTCCCGATAGCGGGGGCCGGAACAGTACAAGCAGTCAGATCGACAACGGCATGTTCTTCGGACAGCGACACGATACGCGCACCGGGCAAGGACGGAATAATGCCATAATCTTTAAACCCCAGCAGATCCGATGTCAGCGCCTTGGACCCCGCATCAAGCACAGCGCGCGTCGGCGTCGGGCAAGAGACAACCGTCGTCAGAACATTCATCGCCAGATCATCCGGCCCGCATTCCCCCGCCCGCACCATGGACCGGTCGTTATAGACATAGGTGCCCGCGCGGTGTTCGGTTGCGCTTGGCACCAGATGTGCGGAAAACAGATCGGGGCTACCGCCGCTGGATCGCACGGGACAGGGAATACCAAGGGCCGCCAGCTGTGCCATTGCGGCTTGCAAGAACGCCTCAACCGCAGCCGCTCCGCCGACGGGGGGATAGGTCAGCAGCCCGTCAAAAACCAGACCGGAACTGGCAGTAATGTGCCGGGCCAAAGCGATGGCCTGCGCAACGCTCTGAACACCGCAGCGTCCGGCACCGGTGTCGCATTCCACCAGAACCGCCAGTGGTTTACCCTGCCCGACAGCCGCCGAAAGGCCTGCAACCGTTTCGGCGCTGTCGGCGACAACGCGCAAGGTGGTGACGCGGTCATTCAATGCCACCAGCCGCGCCAACCGCGCCGCCCCCAGAATATTATAGGTGATCAGGATGTCGTCGAAACCGGCATCGGCAAAGACCTCGGCCTCGGATAGTTTCTGGCAATTGATGCCGATGGCACCGGCATCGGTTTGCTGCCGCGCGACCTGCGGAATCTTATGCGTCTTGATATGGGGCCGGAACGCCAGCCCATGACGTGTCATGTAATCCTGTGCGCGGGTGATATTGCCCGTCAGGCGATCTTCGTCGATGACCGGAACGGGTGTCAGCACATCATTCAGCGGCGTGCCGGTTTTGGGCCATGGGAAATCCATATCACTGCTCCTGCGCGAAAGGGTCGGCAATGCGCGGCCAAATATCGTGCCGGACATTGCGATAGAGGTTGGTTGCCGGATCATTGGGATAGGGCTTGCCCGCCGAACAATACAGGATCTGCGATGCGATCGGCTGGAATGCCGCATAGAAGTGGTTCGTCGATTTGATCACAAGAATTTTTTGCGACAACGGGTCCAGCCCCATGACCGTAAACAGCGATGGGTCATAGCTTTGTGCCCGTACGGTATTCAGAATAACCTGAATACCGGTTGGCGCACCCCTGTCATCCAGCAGCGCAATCCGGGCTGCGGGGCCGAAAGGGGCGATGCTTTCGCCAAAGGTCATGGCCGCATCCTCGACCACCGTCACGACACGGACCGGCGCATCGACAGGCTCGCCCGTCAGGGGGGCGGATTTCGCGCCGAACCTAAGGGTGAATATCGCGCCCGCACCAGCGGCGCGACAAAGGTTGACCGCAACAGGATCCCATATAGTGCCCACCGCAACATCGGTTGCGCCGCAGGCCATCAGCTGTTTCAGGATGACCGTCGCATCCCCTGCAGTGCCACCACCGGGGTTATCCCACATATCTGCAACGACGACGGGGCCGTTCTTGGCCTGCATGGCCTGCCTGACAGCCCGAGCTTCATCCAGTGTCGGCATCATATGCCGCCCACGATTGGAAAATAATTCCATGCCGAGGCTTTTTGCCAATTCAGTTCCATAGGCCGCATCGCCATCGGTCACTGCGACCATGTGGCTGCCCATTTCCGGCACATCACCGGCCATAAAACCATGAACCGCTGACAGGGACAGCACTTTGGGGTCTGATGCCTCGATTGCCATCATCTGGTCTACGAACCCCCGCATCGGCTGGCGGGACGTCGGAAAAACGTCGATCATCCGGCAGTCGAATGTGGACATGACCGGTTTGACGCGCCCCTCCAATGTATCAACGACGATGGCCCACAGGTCGGCGGCACGATCGACAAAATCAGTATGCGGAAATTCCTTGAAAAACACAAAGAAATCGGCTGCCGCAACCCGCTTGGCGGTCAAGTGGCTATGCGGGTCCATTTCGGCGCAAACCAGCACATCGGGGCCAACAATTTCACGCACCCGCGTCAGCAAATCCCCCTCGGGATCGATACAGCCTTGCGCAACCATGGCCCCGTGCAAACCCAGCACCACGGCATCGACTGGCATCGCAGCTTGCAGCTGCTGTATAATTTCATCCCGCAAGCCGGTATGGGTGAGACCCGAAACCAATCCGGCCGGATCGGCCCATGTCGCAGTGCCTTCGATCAACGTCCAGCCTTTCGCCGCACAAACCTTGCGCCCGACGGGAATTGGCGCTGTGCACAATGTCGGGGTATCGGGATGGGTACCGGGGGGGGCGTAAAAGGAATCCTCGAACGCGCGCCGGTCAATATTGATCGGCGAAAATGTGTTCGTTTCGGTCGCCATGGCCGCCACGAAAATGCGTTTTGCGGGGGCGTCCATCACTAGGCGTCCTGAATATGGGGCAGGTAACCGACAAAGCCCGAAATCTTCCAGCGTCCGTCAACCTTGCGGCACCAATACAACGTCTGCCAGTTCATGCGTTCGCTGGTGCCATCGGTACGCGGCAAGGCGCCGTCAAATTTCTTGCGTACCAGCGCGGTATCTCCGGCAATCTCGATCTGTTCCAGACGCGTGGCGTTAAAGATGCCGTCGCGCGGATCACCGGCATAAGCGCCCGCCGCATTCTGCGCGCCGAAATCCCGCGCCTGTTCCAGCCAGTCATCGCGATAGGCTTCCAACGTCGGATAGGCCAGATCGAACCCGTCCGGGTCGGCTTGGAAATGCCCGCTGATGCCGGTGAAATTAGCAGCGATAAAATCATCCTGCACCGCCGCCCAATCCGCAGCCACAAAAGCATTGATGTCGCGCGTCACCAACATGTCCCAGATCGCCGAGCGGTCGGCATCCTGCGCATCGAAAGGATTCTTGAAAGGATCGCGTTTGGTCATATTTTCATCGCCTTGTGAAATTCATTTCAATAATGCGCGAAAACCTCTAGAAAAATCCAGATGAATATGGCTGGATAACCATAAATAACGAAAATGAATTTCTTGACGCCAGATGTGATGATCTATGCAGCAATGCGATGACATGGCGATGTGGCAAAGGGATAGCGGTGCGAAGGCAATAAGAAGCGTCATGACAAATCCCACTGATTTTACACTGGCTGCAGGTGCCGGTTCGGCCAGCGATCTGATTGTCGGGCTTTCGGATGAAGACGGGCGTTTGTCGGTTCTGGAAAAGAAACTGGCCGAATTCGTGCTGGCCGATGTGAATTATGCCACCAATGCATCTATTACCGACATCGCGACGGGGGCGGGGGTATCGCCGCCGACAGTGACGCGGTTCTGCCGACGTCTGGGCTGCGCGTCGTTTTCGGATTTCAAGGTCCAGCTGGCCAAAAGCGCCTACGTCGGGTTGCGGTATCTGAAACCTGAATCCGTCACCTCCACCCCCGAGGAAGTGGCCGAGGATATCGTCACCAAAGCCCAGAACGCCCTGTTCGAAATGCACCGCAATCTGGACCTGCCCAAGATCGAACAGGCCGTGGCCCTGCTTGCGGGTGCAAAGATGATCTATGCCTTCGGGTCGGGTGGCAATTCGGCGATGATCGCCAATGAAATGCAGAACCGCCTGTTCCGGTTGGGCGCCCGCATCGCTGCCTCGGGCGATCACAGTATGAACCTGATGCTGGCGGCGGCAGCTGAACCCGGAACGGTGGTCTTCGGATCATCATTCACCGGTCGCAATCATGAACTGGTGCATTGCTTTGATCTGCTGCGCGACCGCGGCATTTCCACAATTGCGCTGACGCAAAAGGATTCGCCGTTGGCGGCGGTGGCCGATGTGGTTATTGCGCTTGATCTGCCCGAGGGGAAGAACATTTTCCGTGCCACCTCGACGCGTTATGCATCACTGGCAGTGGTCGATATCATCGCAAATCTTGTGGCCTATGCCGACCGCCCCCGATCAACCCGTATTCTGCGCGGCATCAAGGAACAGTTGATCCAATACCGTGATGGCGATGACAGCCAGATCCTTGGCGACTGATGCCGCTGCGGGACATGTGACGGCGGACGCATGCCCCGATCCTTATATTCCGTCGGAGGAACCTATCATGGCGGCAAGACTGGCCATTGTTACCGGCAGTGCGGGCGATATCGGGCGTGCGATTGCCGCGCGGTTAAAGCAGGACCATGATATCATCATCCTTGCGGATCTGGACTTGCCTGCCGCCGAACTGGCCGCCGATCAATTGGGTGCAGGGTTCGTGGCGATGCAGGTCGATGTGACTGATGCCGCCTCATGCGGTGCAATGGCCACGCAGACGACAGACATGGGCGATCTGGTCACGCTGGTCAACAATGCCGGTGCGGCGCGTGCAGCCAGCCTTCAGTCCACGTCACTAGATGACTGGCAAGCCGATCGCGCACTAAATCTGGATGCGACGTTTATCATGTTCAAGGCGGTGGCCGACCAGCTGATTGCGTCAAAAGGATCAGTCGTCAACATTGCCTCGGTGAACGGGATGGGGGTGTTCGGCCACCCCGCCTATTCGGCGGCCAAGGCCGGGATGATCCATCTGACCAATCTGATTGCGGTGGAATACGGGCAACATGGCGTGCGCGCCAATGTTGTCGCCCCCGGCACCGTACGCACCCAGGCATGGGAAGCCCGCGCCACCGCAAACCCCGCTGTCTTTGAAGAGGCTGCCCGCCATTATGCCCTTGGCCGTATCGTGAAACCCCACGATGTGGCCGAAGCTGTCGGCTTTCTGGCATCGGATCTGGCAGCAGCAATCACGGGGGTTTGCCTGCCGGTCGATTGTGGCCTGACAACGGGCATTCCCGCGTTGGCTACAACGTTCAGCCAATCAGCAGACTATCAATAAAATCCGTTCAGCAAGGCAAAGAGATGACATATTTTCTGGAAAATACATGGCTGCCCGATCCTGCACCTGCGGGCACATGGCAAATGACCTTGACGAACCTGTCCGATGCACCGCTGACGGATTTCACGCTGTCACTGACCTCGATCACGCGGATCATGCCCGATCACCAGCTTACCGGCGCGACGCTGTTGCAGCGCGATGCGAATTTCCACGAATTCGCGCCCATCAACCGCGCACCCTTGGCATCCGGCGACAGCTGGTTTTTTTCGGCATCCGGCCTGAACCGGTCACCATTCCACCGCAATGATGCGGCCAAAAGCGCGTGGATCACGCTTGCTGACGGGCAAAAACTGCCGGTGATGGTTGGTGACCTGACCCAAGGTGGCGCGGCCCCTGCCCTGCCGCGCGCGCGCCTGCCGCAAGGATGCCTGACCCTTCCTTTCGCACTGTTGCCATGGCCGAACGCGATTAAGGCGACGCCCGGCGATGCGCCCGTGATGTTACATGCACAGGCGGGCATGTCGGTCGCAGACCGCGCCCTGATGCTGTCGGTCGATGCCTTGCACAGCCGCCTGTTTCCAGCCGCGCGCAAAGTCTTCCAGCTGACTGCGGCGCCTGGCAGCCGTGCATTGTCTTTCGCCCATGACCCGGCCTTGGCCGACGAAAGCTATCATCTGGATTTCGCAGAGACTGTGACCCTGACCGCGGCCACCTCGACGGGACAGCGCTATGGCTTGATCGCGCTGGCCCAGATGCTGCACGGGGCCTTTGCAGAACATGATTACCGCTTTCCGGCGACGGGCCGCATCGAGGATGCCCCGCGCTATGCATGGCGGGGATGCCATCTGGATGTTTCGCGGCATTTCTGGACGGTCGATGAGGTCAAGCGCATCCTCGACATTCTTGCGTGGCACAAGATGAATGTGTTCCACTGGCATCTGACCGATGACGAAGGCTGGCGCGCGCAGATTATGGCCTATCCCCAGTTAACGGCCACGGGGGCAAAACGCGGGGCCGCTTTGCCCGATATGCTGCCCCAGTTGGGCGACGGACCCGACACCAGCCATCAGTTCTATACGCAGGACCAGATGCGCGATGTCGTTGCCCATGCCGCAGGTCTGGGGATCGAGGTCATGCCCGAAATCGAGACCCCCGGTCATGCGGCCTCGGTGCTGGCTGCACTGCCCGATCTGGTGGACCCGGACGAACCTGCAAACAGCTATTATTCGGTTCAGGGTTTTTTCAACAATGCCCTTAATCCTGCGGTGCCAGCGACATTCGATATGCTGGCGACAGTCTTCGACGAAATCATCGGGATTTTCCCATCTCGCTATCTGCATATCGGCGGGGATGAGGTGTCGGCGAACGCGTGGCTAACCTCGCCCTTGGCGCAGCGGTTGATGGAACAACAGGGACTGTCAGGGACGTTTCAGTTGCAAAGCTGGTTCCTGCGCAAGATCAAGGACATGCTGACACAGCGTGGCAAGATTATGGTCGGCTGGAATGAAATCGCGCATGGCGGCGGTGTACCGCCAGAAGATACGATGGTCATGGCATGGGAAAATCCGCAAGTCGGGATAGAGCTTGCGCAGCGCGGCTATGATGTTGTGATGACACCCGGACAGGCCTATTATCTGGATATGGTGCAATCGGAAGACTGGCTTGAAAACGGCGCGGGCTGGGCAGGGCCTGTCACCCCAGAACAATCCTATGCCTATGAAGCCGAAGGCGATTTTCCTGATGATTTACGCCCACGGATGCGCGGGGTTCAGGCCTGTATCTGGTGCGAACATTATACCACAACGGCATGGTTCAATGATCTTGTCTTCCCCCGCCTCGGCGCCGTAGCCGAAGCAGCTTGGACGCACACGGGACAAAAGGACTGGCTTCGTTTCGCCCGTCAGGTCCGTCTGCATCCCGTTTTATAGTAAATGCCTGATTTATCCTGAAAGGCGTCTTATGCGTATTGCGGTTGGTGGCATACACACTGAATGTTCAACCTATTCGCCGGTTCTGATGCAGGATGATGATTTTCGCGTCCTGCGAGGGGCCAGCCTGACGGCTGACCCCTATTTCGCCTTTCTGGACGGGTTCGCGGCAGATGCTGTCCCTTTGTTGCACGCACGCGCCGTGCCGGGGGGGCCGCTATCGCGGGCCACCTATGATCGTTTGAAATTGGAATTTCTGGACCGATTGCAGGCCGCGGCACCCTTTGATGCCGTTTATCTGGCCATGCATGGCGCGATGCATGTCGAAGGAATGTTCGATGCCGAGGGCGACTGGATCAGCGCCGTACGTCAGGCGGTCGGCCCACAGATGCTGATTGCCACCAGCTATGACCTGCATGGCAATGTCTCGGACCGGATCATTGATCAAATCGATATCTTTGCAGCCTATCGCACCGCCCCGCATATCGATGTGACGCGGACGATGACCGCGGCTTACGGAATGCTGCTTCAGGCATTGCAAACCGGCATCCGCCCCGGCGTTATCAGAGTGCCGGTTCCGCTGTTGCTGCCGGGCGAAAAATCCTCGACCGAGGATGAACCCGCCCGCAGCCTCTATGCTGGACTGCCGGCATACGAACAGGACGGCGTGTGGCGCGCGGATCTGATGATCGGCTATGTCTGGGCAGATGAACCCCGTGCGACAGCCTGTGTGGTTGTGACCGGTCCCGACAAAAAGGCGGCCATGGCCGCAGGACGTGCAATCGCGCAGAATTTTTGGGCGGCCCGCCATGATTTTGATTTCGGAACCCAGGCCGGCCCCCTGCAGCAAATGCTGGATATCGCCCGTCATTCCACAACCCGTCCGGTGATCCTTGCCGACAGCGGCGACAATCCGACCGGCGGTGGTGTCGGGGACCGTGGGGATGTGCTGGCCGCGTTGATCCGTTACGACTGGCAGGATGCCTTGGTCGCAGGCATCGCCGACCCTTGGGCGGTCGAGGCGTGTTTTCGCGCCGGCATCAATGCCGTGCTGCCCCTGACCATCGGCGCAGCGCTGGATCCGTCAGGCGTGACGGTTATCTCTCAGGCACGGGTGATCGGATTACATCAAGGTAAGGAGTGTTCCGACCGGCAGGCGGTGGTACAGATTTACGGCATTACAGTCGTTCTGTCAGCACGTCGTCGCCCCTATCACAACGTCGCCGATTTTACGCAGCTGGGACTGGATCCGGCGGCGGTGGCGTTGCTGGTTGTCAAATCGGGGTATCTGTCACTCGAACTGGCCCCGTTGGCGGCACCCAGCCTGATGGCCCTGACCGAGGGCGTGGTCAATCAGGACATTCTAAGTCTGCCGAACAAACACCGCCCCGCTGGCACCCTGCCGTTTGAAAAGCGGTTGGGCTTTACTCCAAAACCACAAGTTTCGGTCCGTTTTCCGGCTGCCCGATGACAGCGTGGTTCACCATCCTGCGCGACCACAGTGTGGTGCGCGTGTCAGCGGCGGCAATCTTTCTTTACGGTTTTGCGGGGGCCGCGACATCACCCTATCAGGCAGTGATCGGGATCCGCGAACTGGGCTTGTCCGACAGCGCCTATGCGGCGATCAGCTTTACCGCCTCGGTCGCGCATGTGCTGATTGCCGTGGTCAGCGGGTATCTGTCGGACCGGTATCAAAGCTATCGCAAGCCTTTGGTGTTCGTGTCTGCATTCGGGCTAGTCGGTTACGGGCTGATCTGGTTGAACCCTACACAGATGACGTTCGCTTTGGCCACCATTTTTCCGCTGGCACTGTTCCATGCGACCAACTCCATGCTGTTCGGCAACGTCCGCACACAGACGGCACGTTTTGCCCCGGACGAGGCTGCTATCGCCAATGCCCTGATGCGGATGATGGTGTCGCTGTCATGGGTTCTGGTCCCCGGCATTGTCGGGTTGATCCTTGCGCGGCATGACAGCATGATGACCGCTTATCTGATTGCCGCGACCTTTGCCGGCTGCTGTATGTTGACCATCGCCTTGGGTCTAAAGCCGGATACTTCCGCGCCTGTCCGACAGCACGTTCCCGCTTTGCCAGATCTCTTGGGTGTGCTGTCGCGCGGGATGGTCCTGCGCATTGCAGGGGTTGCATTGATTACACAAGTGCTGACCGTCAATGCCATGGTGCTGCCACTGATCGTAACGGGGCGCGCGAACGGAGTGGCATCGGACATCGGGTTTCTGGTCGGCATGGTCGCGCTGTTAGAGGTGGTCTTTATGGTCATCTGGGCCGCTATCATGCGCCATATGCATCTGACGATTGCGCTGGCGGTATCTGCAGTCCTGTATCTGGGATACCTGCTGGCCATCGCGGGGGCATCGGCGCCTTGGCATGTCTATATGGCCAGCGTTATTGCAGGAATTGCTGCGGCGGGGATCATTTCACTGCCGATCAGCTATCTGCTGGATCTGATCCGCGACCGCCCCGGACTGTCGGCATCGCTGATTGCGGTCAATATGTTTTTGGGCGCAGGGCTTGGATCGATGGTCTTCGCCCTTGGAACGGCGATCGGCGGCTATGGAACGGCCGCGGTCCTTGGCGGTGTCGCCGGTGTTCTGGGGGCCGGGCTGTTGGTCGTATTGGAAAGACGAATATAATGATCACGCTGGAAATTTGTGTCGATGATGCCGCGGGGATAATCGCGGCCACGGCAGGCGGCGCCCAAAGGCTGGAGCTGTGCTCTGCCTTGGCGCTTGGCGGTCTGACGCCATCTGCCGGTCTTATGCAGATCGCTGCCCGTGGTCCCCTGCCCGTATTGGCAATGATCCGTCCCCGTGCCGGTGATTTTGTCTGGTCCCCGTCCGAATTGGACATCCAGCTGGCCGACATCAAGGCTGCTCGCGATGCCGGTCTTGCTGGCGTTGTGATCGGCGCGTCAAAGCCGGACGGGCAACTGGATGCGGTTGTCTTGGGGAAGCTGGTCGATGCTTCAAAAGGAATGCACATCACGCTGCACCGCGCTGTGGACCTGACACCTGATCCTTTCAAGGCGCTCGCCCTGTGCCGTGATCTGGGCATAAGGCGTGTGCTGTCTTCTGGCGGCGCGCGAACGGCACTGGAAGGGGCGGACAGGCTGGTCGCAATGCAGAAAGCCGCGGCTGGCGTTGTCATAATGCCCGGCGGTGGCCTTTCTGCCGCAAATATCGGGCAGTTGGCCACAACCCTACCCCTATCCGAAGTTCACGCGTCCTGCAGTTCATCCTGCCCGCCACCCGTCGATCCGAATGTCGAATACTTCGGCTTTCAACCAGCTGGCGCAAAAACTACGGATATTACAAAGGTTGCGGCCCTGCGCGCCGCGCTGGACCGGCTGACATCCCAAGATTGACACCCCCGTCCGGACCGATCCCCAGCCCTTACCCGAAGGGTTTGTCCAGACTGGCAGAAGGCCGGCTGAACCATCGCGGGCCGGTATCGGTCATATAAGCAATATCCTCCAACCGGACGCCGCATTCGCCATAGACGCAGAGCATCGGCTCGACCGAAAAACACATGCCGGTTTGCAACCGAGTACTGTTTCCTTGAACGATATAGGGAGCCTCGTGGATATCAAGCCCCAGACCGTGGCCGGTGCGATGCGGCAATCCGGGAACATCATATCCCGGACCAAAACTTGCTGCAGCAAGCGATGCACGGGCCGCCGCGTCCACATCCTCGCAACTGACACCAAGTTGCGCCGCATCAAAAGCCGCGCGATGGGCATCATGTTCAGCCTGCCACAGCTGCCGTTGACGCGGCGAGGGATCGCCGAAGACGTAGGTTCGGGTGATGTCGGACTGATAGCCGTGCAACGTGCCCCCCATATCGACCAGAACCATATCGCCCTGCTTCAGGGTCTGCGGATAGGGGACACCATGCGGATATGCAGTCGCTTCTCCGAACTGGACAGCAACAAAAAGAGGCTTCAAGCCAAGCGCGATATGGGCTTCGTCGACGAAACTGCAAACTTCGGTGGTTGTAATGCCTGTGCGCAAATGGGCATGGACGGCTTTCTGGACCTGCCAGCTGGCATTCATGGCGGTCTGGATAATAGTGATTTCTTCGGCTGATTTGATTTGGCGAAGCCCGCTAATCATATCTTCCGCCAACACGACATTCCCCTGCATTTCGTGCGTCAGACGGGATGCAAAACGGAAAAGGGTCGCAGGGTCCAAGCCCAGCCCGCGCCCCTTATATTGCGCGACATGTCCGGCAATCAGGGCGAAAGGGTCTTCATGTTCTTCCCACATCAACAAAGGGCCCGGCAAACGCATCATGCTGTTCAGCTTGGGGGCCTCGAACACCGGTGTAACATAGACCGGCGGACCATCTGCCATAATCAAAGCGCCGTGGATACGTTCGGACTGCCCAAGCGACAATCCAGTAAAATACGTCAACGAGGATGACGCATCCAACCAAACTGCCGCCAGACCGCTGATGCCGATCTGTGCCTGCAGCGATGCAATCCGCTTTTGATGCGCGCTATCTGAAATCGGCGTTGCGTTCACCGGTCGGAAACCGGCAAGTTGGCGATCCACATTGTGATCAGCAGAGGTCATTCTATCAGTCATGATCACCCTTTATTGGCTTTGTATTTGACGCCTTAATATACAAATGGTTATTTGTCCCGTCCGATCAAATCGAAAGCTTTCTAGGGCCCGTGGACAATCATACTTTCCATAGATTTTGATTTCTGATTCAAATCTCCCAAACGGAGGTTGGGATGAACGAGCAGCGCTTTGTGGTGACGGATCGTGTGTGGCGGCGGCTTGAGCCGCATTTGCCGGGAAAAACCAGCGACGCGGGGGCGACGGCAAATGATAACCGTCTGTTTCTGGAAGCGGTGTTCTGGCGCGTTCGCACCGGGTCTCCATGGCGCGATCTGCCGCCCGCCTTCGGCAACTGGAACAGCCAGTTCCGCCGCTTCCGCAGATGGGCGAAAGCAGGGGTTTTCGAGAGCCTTTTCATAGCCATGAGTGGTGACCCCGACCTTGAATATGCCCTCATCGACGGCACCATCGTTCAGGTTCACCAAAAGGCAACCGGCGCAAAAGGGGGACTCAGGCTCAGGCCATCGGACGCTCGCGTGGCGGCCTGACGACTAACATCGTCGCGCTTGTGGATGCGCTCGGCAATCTGATCCGTTTCCTATTATTGCCCGGGCAGGCACATGACACAAAAGGCGTCGCGCCTCTGATCCGTAACGTTCCCTTCGGGGCTCTTCTGGCAGACAAAGCGTTTGACGCGAACTGGCTTCTGGAAGAACTGGATGCACATGGGGCATGCGCCGTGATCCCACCGAAATCAAACCGAAAGCAACAGCGTAACTACGACGCAGACGCTTACAAGTGGCGCCATATGGTTGAAAACTACTTCGCAAAGATCAAGGAATTCCGAGGTATAGCAACACGCTATGACAAGACCGATTGCAGCTACACCGCCAATTGGAACCTAGCTGCAGCCCTGATCGCTGCAAGATGAATGTCCACGGGCCCTAGTTCCGGACTTTGATGATGTGATCTTTTCTCAGGAACGGAAGGACGCATAATGTGCCGGGTCCGTCACGGGAGCGCCATGATCACGAACGCCGTCGGAGCTGCAATAATGAGGGCTGGCCCCGCCATTGGTCCAAGCTTCGCTCGCAACGCAGAGCCGGGAACCCGGCATCAATCCGAAGACGGTGGCGAAGTGGCGGAAGCGCCAAGCCGGCGGGGATCTCAGGACAGGGCCAAAGGAGCCGCGCTCCACGGTTCTGCCGAGGCTGAGAAGCCGATGGCTGTCGACTTCAGACGACATACGGTTCTGCCGCCGGACGGCGCTGCCCTTGCCTCTATGCCCTGCAGCCATCCATCCCGCATCTGACGCGCCCGGCATTGCATCGGTGCCTGCAGCGCCATGGAATTTCCCGGCTGCCTAGCGTGGAGGGCGACAAGCTGAAGCAGCAGGGCTTCACACGCTCTCCCATCGGCTCCCTCCATGTCGACATTGCCGAGGTGCAGACTGCGGAAGTATGGGGAGGGACAGACAACAGTCCAGTGGACTGTTGTCCCGACGATTGGCTCCACCTGTTCGTCGGCATTGACCGAACGCGCAAATTCGCCTTCACGCAGCTCTCCGAAAAGGCGGGGAAGATGGCTGCCGCTCGGTTCTTGCGCGATCTGATCGCTGCCCTTCCTTACCGGCTGCACACAGTGCTGACCGATCGATTCATTGGAATGCTATTGGTCCAAAATACAATGGCGAGAGGCGTCAAGTTTGCAAATCGAAGCTGCGAAACGAGCGCCTTCGCGCACATCTTCGACCACGTGTGCAGAGAAAATGAAATCTGGCACAGGCTGACGGAATTGAAGCACTTTTGGATGAATGGCCAAGTCGAGCGGATGAACCGCACGGCCAAGGACGCGACCGTCAAACGCTTACATCACGACGACCACAGTCTGCTTCACACCCATCTGGCGGACTTCATAGTCGCCTGCAATTTCGCGCGCCGGCTCAAGGCGCTCGGCGGCCTCACGTCTTACGAATACATCTGCAAGTTCTGTACATCCGAGCCAGACAGATTCATCCCAAATCCGATCCACTAGATACCGGTACCGAGACTGAAAACTTAAGAAACACCAGCTGCTTTTGGTCAATTCATCATTCAGAAGGAAACACCGTTTTAGCCTTTAACAATTTGCATACGAACGTGAGATTAATATTCAGATTTAAACATACGGTGGTTCCATTGCTTCAATATCCTATCTGATGTGAAGGACGAGCGATGATCATTCCTGACTTGTGGAATGACCTGACCTGGCGTGGCGATGAACAGCATAGTTCGATTGGGCGAACGAAGAATTCTCACAATTGCGTTCGAAGCCGCCCATAGGGTCATTTAGCAGGGTGCAACATTTGAAACTTGTCCTAAGCTGCCGCAATCTTGCATCCGCAGGGCCATAAATCGGGGGCCATTTGGTGGCCCCCCTATTCGGAGGTAACTCGATGACCCGCATGACTGCCAAGGATTTCGATCAAGGCTTGCTTGATCTTTATGATTTCTATGCCCATGGAAAAATCTCGAAGCGTGATTTTTTGGAACGTGCCGGAAAATTCGCTGTCGGAGGCATGACGGCTGTTGCTTTGCTGAAAATCCTTAGCCCGGATTATGCGTTGGCCGAACAGGTATCGTTCAATGATCCTGACATCCACGCTGATTACATCACATACCCTTCGCCGAACGGAACGGGGGATGTGCGCGGATATCTGGTTCGTCCCGCTGAAGCCGAAGGTCCTTTGCCCGCCGTTCTTGTCATTCACGAAAACCGCGGCCTGAACCCCTATATCGAGGATGTTGCCCGCCGTCTGGCAAAGGCAGGTTTCATGGCGCTGGCGCCTGACGGCCTTACCTCGGTTGGTGGTTATCCCGGCAATGACAATGATGGCCGTGATTTGCAGGCAACTGTCGATGGCACCGAATTGATGAACGATTTCTTTGCCGGTTTCGAACATCTGCTAGCGCGCGAAGACAGCACCGGCAAAGTCGGCGCGGTCGGCTTTTGTTATGGCGGCGGAGTCGTAAACGCGATTGCAGTGGCCTATCCTGAAATGGGCGCGGGCGTGTCCTTCTATGGCCGTCAGCCATCGGCCGAGGATGTCGCCAAGATCGAAGCCCCGTTGATGCTTCAGATGGGTGAACTGGACGAACGGATCAACGAAGGGTGGCCTGCTTTCGAAGAAGCCTTGAAGGCAAATGACAAGGTTTATGAAGGCCATATCTATGATGGGGCCAACCACGGCTTCCACAACGACAGCACGCCACGTTATGACGAAGCTAAGGCCGATCTGGCGTGGGAGCGCACGCTTGGCTGGTTCGAAAAATATCTAAGCTAGGTTCGTGACGAAGCCCTCTGGTCGCATCAATCCTGCGGCCAGGGGAATTTACAAATATGCACATAGGACCGGAACATCGGACCACCACTGCGGTTATCCCCTGACAATATATTTCGATTAAAGGATAATCCGATGTCCAGACTGGCAAGCACCATTCTTGTTACCCTGCTGGCCGCAACCCCTGTTGTTGCACAAGACGCCGGTCATGGCGATGGTGATCACGACATGCAGCACGCCGCTTCAACGATGATCGCCGACCTTTCGAACGGTGAGGGAGATCCCCGCGGTCAGGTTACCGCAGCTTCGACACCATCGGGTTATATGCACATCAAGATCCAGCTGCAGGATGTGCCGGAAGGTATCTATGGGGCACATCTGCATGAAACGGGTCTCTGCGAAGGTCCCGACTTTAAAAGTGCCGGCGGCCATCTGGCTCGCGAGGGAGAAGAACACGGCATTCTGTCCCAGAACGGTCCCCATATCGGCGATCTGCCGAACATCCATGTCCCCGCAAGTAACGCCATTACGGTCGAGTATTTCGTGCCCGAACTTTCGACCGATCTGGTTATGGACGATGACGGAACGGCATTCATGCTGCACGCGCAGGCCGACGACCTCGTTTCGCAGCCCTCGGGCGATGCCGGCGACCGGATGATCTGCGGCGTGTTAATCTCCCAGTAAATATACTTTCGAGGCCCCGCGGCGTCATACGATCGCCGCGGGCTGTGATCTGAATTCGTTGCTAATTTTCAGAAGCAACTGCCGCTTGGTACGTCGCGCGCCCCAAGATAGCCATTAAAGGGAAAGTCACATTTCTTGTCAGTTACATTTTTGATCGCTAGGTGTTTGATCCCGGACTTTGATGGTGCACTGTTTTCCTTAGAATGGAAGGACGCATTATGGGCCAAATTCTTCACGGCAGCGCCACGATGACTGAGGCAATCCGTCGAGCAATACAGAGTAGTAAATAAAGCCTGAAGACGCTTTCGACGCGTTACAGCATCAATCAGAAGATGGTCGCCAAATGGCGCAAGCGGACTTCTGTTGCGGATCGGCCGACCGGTCCAAGGACTGCCAGATCCATAGTTATGACGATTGATGAAGAGGCAATCATCGTCGCGTTCCGGCGCTATACGCTGCTGCCACTCGACAATTGCCTCTGTGCGCTCCAGCCGAGCATTCCACATCTGACACGATCGTCACTACACCGTTGTCTCCAACGGCATGATATCAGCCGACTACCCGAAGTCACCGGCGACAAGCATGTGAAGAAGGCGTTCAAAGCTTATCCCATCGGCTACTTTTACGTTGATATTGCTGAGGTTAGAGGTGGTTCGGGATTTTCGACCAGTTTGCCGCCTCGCTAAGCTCTGGCATGGGTTTCATGTCAGGCGGCGGCTTTCAGGTTCGGGTTGGCAGTATCATAGGCTTCTGTTGGCGTCAGCAACCCGTGCGATGAGTGTGGACGTTTTTCGTTGTAGTAGCTGATCCAGGCGCCGATCCCCCTGCGGGCCTCGGAACCGGTCTCAAAGGCGTTCAGGTAGACGCATTCGTATTTGAGGGAACGCCATAGCCTTTCGATCATCGGGTTGCCAATCCAGCGGCCACGCCCATCCATGGAGATATTCACTTTGGCGTCGAGCAGAACCTGGGTGAACGCGGTGCTGGTGAATTGCGATCCTTGGTCACTGCTGAATATCTCGGGCGTGCCATATCGGGCCAGCGCCTCCTTCAGGGCTTCAACGCAGAAGCTCGCGTCCATGGAGTTCGACAGCCGCCAGCTGAGCACCTTGCGGCTGTGCCAGTCCATGATCGCCACCAGATAAAGAGAACCTTGGCGCATGGGAATGTAGCTGATGTCGGTGCATCAGACCTGATTGGGGCGGGTGATGGCCAGGCCCCTGAGAAGGTAAGGATAAATCTTGTGTTCCGGGTGCTTCTGGCTGGTCTTCGGCTCCTGATAGATCGGCACAAGCCGCACGAGCTTCATCTGCCGACGAACCCGATGGCGCCCGCACCGATGCCCCTCGCGTTGCATGTAACGAGCCATTTACCGCGAGCCATACCACGGCGTCTCGAGGAACTGCCGGTCGATGATGGTCATGAACTTCAAGTTCTCGGCGCTTTCACCGCGCGGCTGGTAATAAAGACCAGAGCGCGCCAGTGACAACAGGCAGCACTGCCGCCGGACGCTGAGATCGGGGTGATCCTGCTTCACCGCTTCTTGCCTTCAGTGCCGAGAATGAGACTGGAGGCTGCGGACAAAAAATCGCGTTCCACAACCAACTGACCGATCTTGGCATGCAGCTTTTCGACCTCACCCGCAGAAATCTGCGGTGCGGCGGGCGCACCACTGCCAAAGGCCGAGACCATGTTCCCGATTGCGGTTCTCTTCCAGCCCGTGATCATAGTGGGGTGGATGTCATACTTCTTGGCCAGTTCAGCTGTCGTCAGTTCCTCGCGAATGGCTTCAAGAGCCACCTTCGCCTTGAACTCCGCCAAATAGCGCTTCCGTTTCGTCATGCAGATCAGTCCTTCGTCAATCGCCAGAGCTTAGCGACCGGTCCGAATTCCTGCGACCACCTCTCGACTGAGCGGATGGGGCCTCTGCAACAGCATGAGTGGTCGTGGCGCTTCCACAAAGAGCCCTGTTCCCGCGGTCTCGCCCTTTCCAGAACACGGATCGCACCATCAAACCGTAGAATCAAATACCTATGCCGGTCTGATTTCTTTCAGCGATGAGACGATATGATGTTGTGCATTTCGGCTGCCAGCTTTGGAAAGCGATCCGGGGTCAGGCGGTTGCCGGGCGCCGCCACGCCGAAACCGGCCAGCATCTCTCCGTCTTCGATCCAGGGGACGGCGACGGCGCTGATGCCCGCGAAGACCTGTTCGTGATCGGTGGCATAGCCGTCGCGTGCGATCCGGTCCAGTTCATGCTGGATGTCTGGGGGCACATAGGTCCGGGCCCGCAGCGAGGCGTTATGCGCCAGGAACAGCTGGCCGATGGCCGATCCGGTCATCGACACCCGCTCGCCCGGCTGGCCCGCGACATGCAGCAACTGGTGGCTTTCGATGGCGTCCAGAAAATAGATATCATCCCCCGAGGGGACCGCCAGGAAGACCGTCTCGGACGTAGCCTCGTACATCGCCTCCAGCACGGGACGCAGGCGTTCGCGCAATTGCGCGTCGTTGCCCGCCACCCGCGCGATGTTTAGGATGCGGTCGCCCAAGTGATAGCGCGTATCCCCCCCCCGCCGCCGGACATAGCCAAGCGCCACCAGCGTGTTCAGCAGGTTGTGCGTCGTGGGCACCGTCAGCACGGCGGTTTCGGAAATTTCCTTCAGCCGAGCCGATCCACCGGATCGGGCCAGAATTTCAAGAAGATGGAGTGCGCGCGACACGGATTGGATCATGGCGAACCTTCGGCAAGATGAATATTCAGCATCGTGGAATTAACGTGGCAATTCAATCGGTTTCAAATCCAACGGATAGAATTTTTTAGGAACCTTGGCCACAAATCACTCGTTGGAACCCCGCAAACACGCCGCGACGTGTTGCGGAAATTGATCGACGGCCCCGACGGTCGTATCGCAAGGAGACCATGATGAGCGAAGAACTCGACGACCTTTTGCCGCCCGTGGAATATATCACCGATGCCTATAAGGGCGCCGGCAAGCTGACGGGGAAACGCGTGCTGATCACTGGCGGCGACAGCGGCATCGGACGTGCCGTGGCGCTGCACATGGCCCGCGAAGGCGCACGCGTCGCCATTCTCTATCACGAAGACGCCGAGAGCGCCGAGGAGACCCGCAGCGGCATCGAGGCCGAAGGCGCCGAAGCCCTGATCCTTCAAGGTGACACTGGAACGCCCGCCGATTGCGCCGCCACCGTCGCCGCCGTCGTCGAGGCATGGGGCGGCATTGACGTGCTGGTCAACAACGCGGGCATGCAGAAACCCTATCACAACCAGTCCGAGATCTCGGACGCGGACTGGCAGAAGCATTTCGATGTCAACATGAACGGCATCTTCCACACCACCCGCGCCGCGCTGGACCATATGTCCGAAGGTGCCAGCATCATTAACACCACCTCGGTCAACGCCTATGTCGGCAATGCCGCGCTGGTGCCCTATACCGCCACCAAGGGTGCCATCGTCGGCTATACCCGCGCGCTGGCGCTGGATCTGCTGGACCGTGGCATCCGCGTGAACCAAGTCGCGCCGGGACCTGTGGCCACCGAAATCCAGCTGGTCTTCAAGAATTTCGACAAGAAAATGCTGAAAGAGATGTCCTCGCCCATGGGCCGTCTCGGCCAGCCGCGGGAACTGGGTCCGGCCTATGTCTTTCTGGCCTGTCAGGACAGCAGCTTCGTGACCGGCCAGACCCTTCATGTGAACGGAGGCATGATCGCCAATGGATGATCTGCACGCCGCATCCCGCGCCTCCGCCGCTTGGGCCGACCGTCGGGATCATCGCGAATGGCTGCGCACCGAGGGACGCCGCCTTCTGCGCCATTACGCCCGCGCCCGCGTTCCCAGAGGCTTTGCCACCTTGGGCAACGATGGCCTGCTGGTCGACAAGGTGCCGCAGGGCATCGTCACCGCGCGTAAGGTGCATTGCTACAGTCTTGCCACGCTGATGGGCATTCCCGGCGCATCCGCCTTGGCAGGTCACGGCATTGCGGCGCTGCTGGACGGGCCCCTGCGCGATCACGCAGCAGGGGGATGGTTCGAAGACGCCAGCGGTCCGTCGCGCAAGAAGGCGTATCTGCACGCCTTCATGGCCCTTGCCGGGGCCTCGGCGACGATGGCGGGCCTGCCGCGGGGGCAGGAGTTGATGCAGGCCGCCACGGATATCATCGACCGGCATTTCTGGATCGCCTCAGAAAAGGTAATGCAGCCGTCCTTCGCCGCCGATTGGTCCGATCCCGAGGCCTATCGCGGGGCCAATTGCAACATGCACACGACCGAGGCCTGTCTGGCCCTGTCGGACGCCACCGGCGATCCGCGCTGGCTGGACCGCGCGATCGCGCTGGCACGTCGCTTTGGTCACGACATTCCGGCAGCGCATGACGGCCTGCTGCCAGAACATTTCGCCCCGGACTGGACGCTGTTGCCCGATTATGGCGCGGACCAACCCGCCGATGACACGCGCCCCTATGGCCTGACGCCCGGCCATCACGCCGAATGGGCGGGCCTGCTGCTGAAGGTTGAGGCCGCCTGCGAAAAGGCCGGGCGTCCGGCGATGGATTGGCCGCTGACGGATGCCGTGGCCCTGTTCGACAGGTCGGTCGAATTGGGATGGGCACCGGACGGTCAGCCTGGGATGGTCTATACCGTCGGCTTTGACGGGACGGTCTCGGTTTCCATGCGCGCCTATTGGGTGCAGGCCGAGCTGGCGAATACCGCCCTGATGCTGTACCGCCGCACCAATGAGCCACGGTTCGAGGCGATCTATCGCAAGGCCTGGGACTTCATTGCGGACCGGTTGATCGACTATGACGCGGGCGGCTGGCGGCACGAGGTCAACGCCTCTGGTCATCTCAGCGGCATCGTCTATCCCACGCGCGAGGATCTCTATCACGATTTCCAAGCAACGGTGACGCCGCTTATCCCGACCTCCGCTTCACTAGCGGGAGGGCTACGCTGACATGAACCGGAGCATTAACTGGTACTAGCAGGACCATTCCACTCCAGAGAGTAGTGTCGCAAAGTTTTCGGTCTTTCGCTTCTGCTGCGAATTCAGCATTCCTTCGCCAAGATTTGGCAGACTAATTTGGCAGAGTGATGATTGATTTCAAAGGTGTCCATTATCCGAAAGCTGTCATTTTGCACGCGGTCTTCTTCTACGTCCGCTATGCCGTTTCCTATCGTGATCTCGAAGAGATTATGCTTGAGCGTGGTATTAATGTCGATCATGCGACGCTAAACCGCTGGGTGGTAAAGTTCGCTCCG